>NZ_AXWW01000037.1 GCF_000482865.1 Actinokineospora inagensis DSM 44258
ATAGTGCACACCGACCGCGGATCGCAATTCCGATCAAGAAAATTCGTCCGCTCGCTCGCTCGCCACGGCCTGACCGGCTCCATGGGCCGGGTCGGCGCCGCCGGAGACAACGCCGCGATGGAGAGCTTCTTCGCGTTGCTGCAGAACAATGTTCTCGACCGGCACACCTGGCCTGCCCGCGATGAACTGCGGATCGCGATCGTGACCTGGATCGAACGCACCTACCACCGCCGCAGACGCCAGACCGCCCTCGGCAGGTTGACCCCCGTCGAATACGAAGCAATCATGACCACGCCAGCCAGCCAGGCTGCGTGACTACCACTGTCACCTACTCGTGCAGCAGACCCGGCCGCTCGCTTGGGGTAGGCAGCGGAGCAACGAGCGGTATCCGACCTGACGATCTGCCGCGAAGTATGCGGCCATGTCCGCCATCGAGACTGCCGCGAGGGCCTGGGCGGGGATATCGGAGTCCCTAGCTGATGCGATCTGGGCCAGGGCGGCAGCGGTGTCCGCGGCGAAGACTCTCTCGGCCGCAGTTGCAGCAGGACCGTCGCCATAGCGGGCCGGATGCTGCGGTGTTGAGGTCAAGGTGAGTTGGCCTGGTAGCCCGTTGCGCTCCAGCTCGGACGCGAACTCGGCGACACGAGTGGTGACGACGCTGAACTGGCCAGGGTCGGCGAGGCGCAGGAGCACGGCCAGGTGGTGATCAGCGTCGAGACGGATCATGTCGCGGTGTCGCCGAACCCACCAGTGGTCGACCAACTCGCCGAGGCTCGTGGCGAAGGCCGGTAAGTGGGTGGTCAGGATCTCGTCGAATCGCGCAGGGTTGCCGGTGATGCGGACTTGAACGAGCGTCGAGCCACCAGGCGTAAGGACCGCGGCCGGAGCGGTAGTGCTTGGCAGTGGGCGCGGGACCGGGTTGGTGGCAGTGAGTGGGATCAGCAGTTCGGCGGGTCGCCCGATCCAACCGTCGCTGTTGGGCGGGCCGTCTTCGTGCAGTTCGACGCGGTCGGCTCGGTCTAGTCGGCCCTGTAGTAGTGAGCGGTCGAGTGCGTGGTCGAGGTTCAGTGGCAGGCGAAGTTCGCCATCGACCAGCACGACGCGGTTCGGCACGCGCCAACGGTGTTGCCATGCCTGCAATGTGGTGTCGGTGAGATCCCTGGGGGTGAGTAGCCAGCGGGCGGAGGCGAGCACTGTGCGCCGGTAGCGGATGCGCGGAACGTAGGGCAGGGTCCGGGCGGCGCCGAGGTCGAAGCTGCGGAAGACCGCGGTGCGGGCGTTGGCGACTTCGGCGAGGAACCTGGCTAACGGCGGCGTCTGCGCGGTGGTGTCGAGGGCGTGCGTGATCTGGGGAGCCACGCGGCGGCCGGTGGTTTGGTGGACCAGGTACAGCTGGTCGTCGTCCGCAGTGACCGCCAGCTCGTTGATGCTGACCGTCGCGACTGCTGCGGCAGGATGCTCGGTGAGGTGCAGGACGGTCGGGAGTTGTGGCGCGACGCGGGTGACGTTCTCGTTGTGGGGGCGTCGGGGTGGAAAGGACAGGTGCACGGCCAACGCGTCGTCGGTGGTGTAGGTGGCTGCCAGCCGGGCGCGGTCTTCCTTGTCGAGAAGGTGAGCGAAGCGACCGGCCATGCTGGTGTGGGCGCGAGGTGCGGCGGTGACGCGGAGTTGAAAGTCACCGCGGTTGATCGCCTCAGTGGAAGGAGCATGGATCGCGACTCCGAGTTCGACCCGTTCAGGGGGAACTGCGGTGGTGTGGTCGCCAACGGTCAGCGTGTTGACGTCGGCTTCGCTCAGGACGACTTCGTCCGCGCCGGTGAGAGTGGCCTGTTGGATCAGGGCAAGTAGGGCGGCGTCGCGCTCGGTGAGGGTTCGCCAAGCCGGTCTGGCTCGTGGTGCACCGAGGTATCCGGATGGGTAGCCCAGCCCGGCATCGGAGACCAGTTCGAGAACGGGAACCAGCGCGCCAGGGCCGTAGCGAGCGCGGAAGCGTGCGTGGTAATCGAGCCAGGATGCAGATCCGAACGGCTGTGTTGTGGTGCGCACGAGGACGCTGGCGGCTGAGGCGGCTTCAGTCAGCACCGTCGCGGGGATGACAACTCGCGCGTCGAGTGCCACATCGACCGCCAGTACAGGCCCAGGCGTCCGCGCCACCATCCTGTCGGCGAGTTGCGCACGCAGCCCAGCGCAGTTCTGTTCGTTGTGGCTCCGTAGCAACTCATGGATCTCGCCCAGGCCAGAGTCCGCGCCTGCTGTGCGAAGTACCTGAACCAGGTGGGTCAGGCTGTCAACGGCGGTCATCGGTGCTCGGAGACTGGTGATCAGCAGGCCGGTGTCTATCAGCCCATGAAGCAGCGTGCGCACCTTCTCCAAAGAGGCCGTAGGGAACCGCGCACTCACCTCGTCGACGAGCGTTTCTAAGCCGATCGGTGTACCTGCCGCGGCGAGGGCGAACCCCACGGGCTGTGTCAGACGCACCGAGGATTCCCGCAGGGCACCAGGCGAGCTGGCGCCGATTGGGGCGCGCTTGTGGGTAATCACGCGGCCACTGCGAACGAAGCGGGTGTTGTCGGCGACCACTGTGAGGCGGTCGCGTAGCGCCGGGTGTTGTTCAAGCTGCTCGACCTGATTGAGGACCCACTCGGCGTCTGCTCGCAGTTCGACGCGGTGTTCGACCCCGACCTTGGCAACGGCCGGACCGATAGAGGCTGTGCCGACTCCCGCGAACAGACCGAACGGGGTAGCGCGGCGTTGCCAGCGGAGCAGGTACGAGGCCATGGACGTCACGGCCCGCCGGACCTGCTTGGGCGAACTGGGGCCTTGGAGAATCTGGTCAAGCCGGGCCGTCAAAGCCGGGCTCGCCAAGCGCAGGGCGTCTCGGACTTCGGAGCGAGCCCAGACTGCGGCGAGCCAGGTGCGTCCGCGCTCGATTGCTGTCGGGTCGGACAGGTCCAGGTCTGGTGGCGGGTCGAGGTCTCCGGGGTAGGTGGTGGCGCGGACCAGGACAACGCCGGTGTGCCGGTAGCGCATCGTTCGCTCCTCTCCGCTCGGCTGGTGGGACCGCCGTTGGCGCCCGCGTGGTGCCGGGCGCCAACGGCGGGGTCAGGGGGCTAGAACGGGTCGGCCGAGTTCGTGCTGCAGGCGCTGGTGCTGCAGGTGTTGCCGCACCCATCGCTGGTGTCGCAGGTGGTGATCACCAGACGGGTAGCGGACTCCACGACGCGCATGTCCAGCTCGAACTCCGTGTCGTCGATGACCGGGGCGTCGTCGACAAGGGGTTGGGCAAGGTCGAGGCCGAGCGGGGCGGCGGGTCGGTCGAGGATCAGGACGGTCATCGGTTCACCTCTCGTGGGGTTGCCTGGTCGGGTGTCGGCCAGGTGATCGTGAGCAGGCCGTGGGTCTTCTCCAGCACGGCCGTGTCGTCGCTGGCCACGGGGCGGGTAACGCCGTGCGGCCAGTAGGCGTAGGTGGGTTCCGGGCCGCCGCGAGCGAGCCGGTCCCAAGCCTGGATCTGTTCGACCATCGCCGCGGCGACTTCGGTGCCGTTCGGCCCGTAGGCGCGGGCGCCGAACTCGACGCCACTGTCGAGGCGGCGGATGGCGAGGTAGGCGAAGGAGTCGCCGCGGACGACGCCGAAGGGGAACCAGTTCTTGCGGTCGGCGGCCATCTCGGTGCCCTCGTCGACGGCGATCTTGCAGAAGCCGGGCAGGAATCCGGCGAACCACAGGTACATGTCGGCGAAGGACACCCCGTGGCTGATGGTGACCTGCGACCACACCTCGGTTCGTTCGGTGGCCAGGACGCCGTCGAGCTGGCTCATGTCCTGTGGCGGCTCTCCGTCGTCGAATCGCAGCTTGACGTTGTGTCCCTTGCCGTCCGGCAGCAGGAACACGCGCTCGTCCACCGCGCCAGCGCCTTGCATGGTGACGAACCCGCACACCTCCGACGAGGTGCTGACCAGGTGATCACCTTCGCGCCGGAAGGCGATCGACCGACTGATCCCGTTCATCCGCAGCGGGAGCACGATCGTGCCCGTTGGCGCCAACTGCTCCAGCCAGGCAGGGGCGAAGTCCCAAGCACCGACGGTCACGAGGATCGTGTCGAACGGCTCGTCCAGCCCGACCATTGGCCGTTCGGCGTCGGCGTGCAGCACAACGACCCGGTCGTCGTAACCGGTGGCCTCCAGTGCCGCACGAGCGCGCTCGACCACGTCGGAGTCGATGTCGACGCTGATCACCCGGCCGCCCGGACCGGTGACCTCGGCGAGCAGGGCGGCGTTGTAGCCACCTGAACCGATCTCCAGCACGGTCATGTCCCGCCCGAGCCGGGCCTGCTCGATCATCCGGGCTTGGATGAATGGCGCGCTCGTGGAAGAGATGATCACGCCGTCGGAGTCGCGCTTGATCGCCACCGAGTCATCAGCGTTGTAGGCGACCTCCAGCGGCGTGCCCTCGGGCACGAACCGGTGCCGCGGCACCGCGCGGAACGCTTGTTCCACCACCGGCAGGGTGATCATCCCCTGCGCCTTCAGCTTGTCGATCAGACCGTCGCGGAACTCATCCGCGCGCTCGTCGAGGTTGTCGTCTGGGAGTGTGTTCACCTGTTGCTCTTTCAGGGATTGGTTTCGTGTCTAACTTTGCGGCCAGAGGAGGGGATGCAAGTCCGGGGGAATGAGCACTGCGAGGCGGACGCCGGCGGCCTGTACTTGGCTGGCCGCGTCGTGGAATCTGGCGCATGGCCATACCTCGGCAAGACACAATGGACATGTCCGAGGAGTGCTCGCAGCGGGCAGATGTGCGGCGAGATCGTCGATCCCGCGGACAACTTGGCCCATTGGGCTGTCGACCGCGACTATGACCACTCGGCTTTCCCGCCTGCCGGTCACGGTCCCACCTGTAAGCCGGACAGGCGTGCGGTGGTGAACGCGACCGTGCGAGCCAGAGCGTGATCGTGGCCGTCGGCGGGGAGCAGTTCGTGGGGCAGGCGCATCTCGTGGAGTACGCGGTTGACGTAGTGGTCGGCCAGCACGCGGAAGTCGCTGTTGGAGTCCCGTTCTTTGTTGTCACCTATCGGGATCTCGGGGTCCAGGGTGGTGCGCAGCATCAGGTCGTAGTGCAGGCTGTGTGCCTCGACCAGAGGCTCCAGAGACGACAACGCGGCGGGATCGGGCCGCTCGTGTCGATAGGCCAACGCCGCTCGGTAGTAGCCGAGTGCGTCGGGCACGGCGCGGTCTACCAGGACGACGTCAGCGTGCAACCACGCCTCCAGCTCGTTGCTGATGCCGCGGGTGATGATCCAGAGGGTGGAGGCGTAGGTGTGGTTGAACAGGATCGGTAGCCCGATTCGCTGGGCCTGTTCTCCGAGGTCGGCGACGGTAGCGACCTGGATGTCCTGGCGGCGCAGTTCGTGGGCGAGGCGGGCGAGGAAGGTGGATTTGCCGGTGGAGTGCGTGCCGAGCACCGCCACGGTGACCGGGCGTTCGACGGTCACCACAATCCTTCCTCCTGTCGCTCGAATCCGGGCATCGCGGCGACTCGCACCAGTTCGGGCCAGTCGAGGTCGGCGTGACTGACGAGGGTGAACAGCAGTTGTGCGGTCATCCAGGTGTCGTATCCGGCGCGGTGCCGCTGGCCGGGGTACTGGTGCGTGTCGAGTTGGACGTCGTCGATGAGCCGGTCAAGGCCGTAGCCGCTGGTCGATCCGGGTCGGAGGTGCTTGGCCAGTCGAAGCGTGTCCAATACCAGGGAGGGTTGCCAGGTCGGCAGGTGAGCGGACAGAACGCGGTGTTCGACCGATGCGTTGTGCGCGATCAACACCCGGTCGGAGAGGGCTTCGGTGACCTGGTCGGCTACCTGGGACCACGTCGGGCAGTCGGTGACGTCGGCATTGCTGATGCCGTGCACCTTGCGGGTGACCAACGGGGTGATCGGAGATTGCGGGCGAATCAACCAGGTGGTGACGTGCTCGGGTTTCACGGGCTGGTCGAGGTGCAGGATGGCGATCTCCACGATCTCCGGCGGCTGTCCGCCGTTGCCCTCCACGTCGACCACCGCCAGCCGCCGACCAGCCAATGCCGCGGGGATCATGAGGAGACGCCTTCCTACTGGTTGCTGGGCCAACCGATGTCGGCCCGTCCGTGCTGATGCCGGTGGTGGGGCTTCGTGAGGTCGTGGACCTGGTAGCCGAGGTGGTGCTGCATCCGGTACCGGCGCTGTTCGTCCAGCCCGTCGACCACCACCGCGCGATCGGTGATCTCCACCAGCCTGCCGCCCAGTGCCTCAGCCATCGGCGCGACCCGCCCGACCGCTGGCGGAGACCACGCGGTCGAGCACCGCTGGAGTTGGGCGGCGGGGCAGATGTCGCATAGCTCGCGGATGCCGAAGTGGCCGTTGTAGTCCGCCAGGCCGTGGGCGTAGGTGACCGCGCAACTGGTCTTGCGGAACAGCGGCGACCCGTGTCCCCGTGTGGCCGCCGCTGCGAGGATGCGTCGTTCCAGGTCGCGGGGGAAGATTTTGCGGCGGGCCTGGTCCTCGTAGGGTTCGGGCAGACCGTGGGCGCGGTAGTAGTCGCGGATCTGGTCCTTGAAGAACAGACCGGTGAACACCGTCGCGTGTGCGTGTCTACTCAACTCCAGCGCCGACCGGATGTGGTGATCGGCGTCGTTGAGACCAGGCACGATCGGCCGCCAGTACAACACCACTCGGTATCGCTCAGCGTGCTCGAACGCCGTCTGCAACGACGCCGCGGCGATATCGGAGTCGACCGGCTCGATCCGGTCGTCGGTGATTCCCGACCGGGTGACCAGCAGGGTGACCTTGAGATGCCCGAACGAGTTGAGCACGGCGCAGTCCTCAGGCGTGACCCGCCACCGGGTGATCACCAGAACGTGGTTGGTCAACCCGCGCTCGTCCAGCAGCCGCAGAGTGTTGAACGTGTGCGGTTTGACCCGCGGCAACATCGGGTCGGTCGCCCGGTTGAACACCTGCACCGGCGTGACGTGCGGCTCGAAGAACCGGTGACCGACCAGCAGATCGACCGCGTCGGCGTCAGCCATCAACGCGCGGGGCACCTTCATCTCGTAGTTGCCGAACAGATGCCGCACGCAGTACCCGCAGTCCAACGGGCACCCGACCACGTGATTCAGGCTCAACCCGCTCTTGCGGTACTCGACGACCTCCAGCAACTCCGGCCGCAGCCCCGCCTGCTGCGTCGTACTCAGGATGGGCAGCGGGTTCCGTACGAGGTCGGTCTGTCCGTCCGAGTCCTGGCTGGTGGAGATCGTCACGGAAGCCTCCTGCTCCTCTGGCACGCAACCTTGCGTTGAGTGCCATCTGAACAGGGCTCACCGGGGCTCGGTCAGGGGGCAAACAGTCAAATGAGCGTGGACAGCATCGACTATTTGCCCCCTACCGACGATCAGGCAGGCCGGCTACCGGCCGGTGCGCGGCTGGCCATGTTCGAGGTACACAGGTGCGACTCCGCCGTGAGCCTGGAACGCCTCGGTCAAGCGGCGCTCCAGCCTCGGGATCACGAAGTCGCCGAGGCGGGAGACCGCGACCCACTCGACCTTGTCCAGCTCGACCTGGTCGAGCTGGATGCGTTGCTCGTCCTCGCCGAGGCCGCCGCAGTCGAACACGTAGAGGATCTTGTCGCCTTCTGCCCCGTTCGGCGCCCAGTCGTGGACCAGGAGGCGTTGGATCGATCTGGTCAGCCCCAGCTCCTCGCGGACCTCGCGCTCACACGCATCAGCGGGCGATTCACCGATGTCGACGTAGCCACCCGGGATGTCCCACCGATTCCCGTACGTCTTGCGCACCAGCAGGATCTTGTCGGCGTTGACGAACAACGCGCCCGCAGCGAGTCGGGGTGTGGCGAACTTGTCTGCTGGGCTGCCCATCACGCCATCCCGGTGATGTCGACTCGCTGCGCGAGCTTGTCGAGCTGCACCCCAGGCTTCCCCGGCGAGTTCTGGACCAACGTCATGACAACCCTTCTGGCTACGTGGTGCTTGCGTACGTGTTCGGGAGCCATTCGCTCCGCGCCCAGGAGCGTGCCGAGCGCGTCATCGCCTCTGCCGGTCAAACTCTGCGCACGGGCGAAGTCCAGCAGATACCGCACGCGGCGCTCGACCGGCACGTTCGCGGTGTCGATCGGCAGTCTCGTGCTGAGAACTGTCTGGAGATCACCCAGTTCCGCCGCTGTGTTGACCCGGTGGATGGCCACGTTCGTCGGTCCGAACGCCGTCCAGAGATCGTTGCCATCGCGCCCGAGCCGTCGCGCGGCCTGGGCGGCTTCGTCCAGGTAGCCAGTGGTCCGGACACCGTCACCAAAGCGTGCTGCCGCCATGGACCCGGCGAGGAACAACATCCCGTACACGGACACCGCCGCACTGCCGCGGGCCAGCTCGCCTTCCACACCTCGCGCGCCAGACTCGATGACCCGCATCGCGGCCTCGAAGCGCCCGTTCGACAACATCGCGAAGGCCACCGAGCGCATCAGCGACCCCCTGATCACAGGGTCGTCGGCCTGCTCGGCAGCGTTCAAACCGCGTTCAGCGGCTATCCACGCCAAGTCCGGATCTTGCGTCTTCGTCAGCACCGAAGCCGCCACCTGGTACGACAACGCCAGCACACCCTGAGCCGCGGATCGCCCCGAAATCGACGCCTCATGAACGGCTCGTTGCGCGTCGCCGAGCACGACCAAAGCTCTACCTGCCGCGACGGTAAAACGCGACTGCTGGTAAGCGTCGAACGCAGCTTTCAGGTCGTGCTTCACCGCCCCCAAAGTGGGTGGATCACGATCGTCACCCTGTCGCTGAGCCGGGGATGTCGCGTAACTGGTCAACGCCTCGCACAGCTCGGCCACCGAACCTGACGAGCGCCCTGCCAGCCGGGGCATCGATGAACCACGCCTGGGTTCCGAAGCGATGTACCCAACCAGCCGCGCACGCCGCTGGGTCTGGTCCTGCTTCGCCAGCTCACGGAGCCTGATCAACTCACCGCCGGCGCCCAGAGCCGCGTCCAGCGCACGAACAAGATCGACAGAGGGCAGGTTCCTCTGCGGTCGCTCAGCCAGCGACACATACTGGCGGGTGTACCCGACACGCTGGGCAAGCTGCGGCTGGCTCAGCCCGGCTGCTTTGCGAAGCCTGCGGACCTCACCAGCAAGGCGAGCAGCAGTCTCACTGGCTTCGCCCTCACTGCCGTGCGACACCCCGCCGACGCTACCAGCCGAGCCGCTACGGTCAGAAAGTCCGACAGACCTCTACGCGATCTCCAGCAGCGTCGAAGCGGCGGGGGCTACAGCGCTGCATGGGAGGGCTGCAACTCTTTAACCAGCGCTGAGCAAGATCGCGACCATCGCTCCTGCACCGAGGTAAGGCCCCAGAGGTATCGGTGAGGCTCGGTAGGCACATTTCGCCAAGCGGAGTACACCCCGGACAGCCGCCGCGATAAGCCAACCAAGGAGTGCAACAGTCAAACCGCCGTCCAGCCGTACCACCCCAGCGCGAGGTCTAGGACGTCAGCGAGTTTGAAGTCTCCGGCGCCGAGTCCACCGGTTGCGAGGGCGAGGTAGGACGCGGCGAGGCCGCCCGTTCCGAGCAGGGCACCTGTCAAGTTGGCGTGCTGCGGGTCGAGGACGGTGACAGCAGTGAGGCCGCGCCGAGTCGAACGGCCCGTACTCGTCCAAGCCGTGATCGGCGGAGCGGTGGGTCTTGTCCCCGTTCTGGTCGAACTTGAACGTCGGTGGCTCAAAGCGGTTCGACCGCACCTGCCGGGCGGCGTTGGACGAGTCCACCGGCGGCTCCAGCGTCGCCAGCAGGCCGTGCGCGATTGTCAGCGGCCCCCGGTCCGCGAGCCGACCGGCAATGTCGACCGTCTTCTCGAACCGGCTGAACGCACCGAGCAGTTCGAAGACCACAGCCTCTAACTCCTTGACGATTTGCGGCCGTCCGACCTCGCTAGCGTCATGACTACGTTGCTGAATGTCTCCCGGTGCCCCTCAACCACGCCTCAGCGAACGATATTCGCGGGTAGCGAACACCGTGGGCCTGCCGTGTGCGGCGACATCGGCGATCAACGTGACACCAGCGATCCCGGATTACGTCCTGGATACGACGTGGGTGTCCGCCAACTCCACGCGGAGGGCGGTTGAGGTGGTCGTTCTACTCGTACTTGACCAGTCCCCCGTTGAAGGACCCGTCGAGAAGACGACCGGCATGAAGTCGGACACGACACCGACACCAAGACCAAAGTGCTGGCTCGAGATTCGAGTCACCAATAGATCGCAATGAGTGACTAAGAGAGGTCGAGTCGATGGCCTAGGGGCACGCCGTTCTCGTTCCATCCTTCGGCCGCGTCCTGGTGAACCTAGACCTACCGAAGGTGGCGATGGCCGGATTGCGAGGTGTCGACCACGGTCGACGTGCCAGCAGTGTCGCCCCCAGTGAGCCGTTGTCATGATGAAGTCGAGCCCGTCGTGGCTGATCAACACCGCGTCCCCGCCTGGCCCGGCTCATCCACGGCCGCCGCCGCGACATCGACGACGACCACAGCCATATCACGAATCGCCTGGTCAAACACATGTTGATCACTTTGGATCATTGCCGGGAGCAGGGTGTGGACTGGGGGTGACCCGGAAACGACGCTGTACCAACGAAGACGGCCTGACCTCTTCGGTATGCGCGTTGGGGTCAGATCACGCTGCTCCCCACGTGCTCCCCGAAACGATCAACGCCCCACCAACGTGATCCGTTGGCAGGGCGCTGACCTGCAAATATAACCAGTGGGCGATACTGGGATCGAACCAGTGACCCCTTCGGTGTGAACGAAGTGCTCTCCCGCTGAGCTAATCGCCCGGTGTGGCCGTGGGCCACATCGACAGGGGAAGAGTACAGGATGGTCTTGGTCAGGTGAAAAGGGGGGACCCCAGCCACGGCCAGTGCACGCCGAACCAGCCGCCGACCAGGGAGAAGGTGTTGAGGAGCCAGAGGGTGGCCAGGACGACGGCGGCGGTAGCGGCGAGGACGAGGAGGCGGACGGCGAGGGGTTGGTGTTTGAGCCAGTCGGTCCAGGCGTTGTATTTGGTGCGGGCGTAGGTGAGGGCGCGGTGGGCCCAGGCGAACTCGGCGGCGAGGATGGCGAGGCCCGCGAAGACGATGAGCCAGCCGGGGCCGGGGTATGGGATCAAGACGACCCCCGCGACCAGCACGAGTCCACCGACGACGCCGACACCGGCGCGCCAGACGGTTCGGGTCGTGGGGTTGCGGTTAGCCCATTCGGGGCGCATGGCGCCTTTCTCACGGGTCCCTTCGGTCACGCTGTCACCACCTCTCGCAGACTGTTTCCCATTCTGCCGTTGGGCCGTTCGTGCGGCACGATCAAGCGTCTTGACTCACCTGTGACCTGCGGGAAGGGTGGGTCACACCACAGTCCTGGGTCACCTCCGCAGGTCAGCGCGGCATTGCCACGGGCGTGGAAAACAGGGAAGGAACATTCGTGCTCAGGGCGCTACCACGGCGGCCGAAAACCAGCCAGTATGGAGAAGCCCTACGTAGAATCATCACTCTGCGCAGTGGTGAGACAGCCCTCCGCACAGGAGTGGTGCACCGGACGGGTGATGTACGCCTGTTCCGCGTCCCGCTTGGTGCGTGGTGCCGTCACATAGAAGGGACTCAGTCGTTTGGCTGGGAGGGGAGAAGAAGGGTAGCGACGATGCGAAACGATCACGTCACGCTGCGGTCGACCGCGGTGTTCGACCTCTTGGCACCGAGGACCCCCGCGGTCCCGGTGAAGGTCGAACTGCGCTACGACACCCGTGATCCGTACGCGGTGGTCGCGGCCTTCCGCACCGGGCGCGCCGGTTGGGTCGAGTGGGTGTTCGCCCGCGACCTGCTCGCCGACGGCCTCATCGCCGAGGCGGGCGACGGCGACGTCCGCATCCGCCCGGCCGTCGACGACCCCGAGGTCGTGGTGATCGAGCTCAGCTCCCCGTCCGGCCACGCCGTGTTCGAGGCCTCCGCCCAGGAACTCGCGGACTTCCTCGACCGCACCTATGACGTGGTCGTCCCCGGCAATGAACACCTCTGGGTCGACGTCGACGAGGCCCTCACCCACCTGATCTCCACTGACCTGACCTGAGCGAACGCCGAACCGCACCCCCCGATTTGGAACCCGGTTCGGCCGTCCGATAGAGTTCTGCTCACACCACGGGGGACAACCTGAAGGCCTGGGAGCTCTCGGTGGCGTGCGGACGTAGCGCAGCTGGTAGCGCATCACCTTGCCAAGGTGAGGGTCGCGGGTTCGAATCCCGTCGTCCGCTCGGAAGCGGTTCGGCCTCTGCGCCGGCCCCCCGGGGCCACCCCTCGGGATCCGGCGGAGTGGCCGAGTGGCTTAGGCAAGGGCCTGCAAAGCCCTGTACGCGGGTTCGATTCCCGCCTCCGCCTCGGGCGATTAGCTCAGTGGGAGAGCACTACCTTGACACGGTAGGGGTCACTGGTTCAATCCCAGTATCGCCCACCAGTTATATACACTGGTCACAAGCCCCGTCCTCCACCTCGGAGGGCGGGGCTTCAGTGATCAAATGGAGACGATTGGGAGACGGCGGGATTCTTACCGTCGCGGTATTCGATCTCCAGCCTGGTGAACACCGGCTTCAGGTGCGGGAACCACGTCACCAACTGTGACCGCTCGGCGGTCGTCAACGCGATCAGGCTCGACTCCCATCGCGCCTCCAGCGCGTCGAGGATCTGCTTGCGCATGACCTCGGTCACGTGGTCGTAGGTGCGGCCGATGCCCTTCATCTTCTGCCCCAACCTGGCTCGGCGAGCGACCTCGGGAACACCGTCCTCGGTCAGCCAGGTGGCGTGGGTGTGGCGACCTTCGTGGAAGGTGAACCACGGCAGGATCGCGGGAACGTGATTCTCCGCGGTCGGAGCGTCGGGGTTCACGCCGTCCCAGGCCCTGCGCCAGAAGCGCTGGCGGAAGTTGGACCGCCGCCACGGGTGCCCTTCGGGAGTGGCGAAGGCGAACGCGCGACGGTTGCTGTCGAGCAGCAGTTCGTAGAACACCGCGATACTCGGCGGCAACTGCACCGATCGCATTCCGGCCGGTGTCTTCGTCCTGCCCTTGCGGGCGGAGAGCCCGCGGCGACGCCTGGCCGGTTGCGGCGGCGGGACGTCGACCAACGCCGTGCCGTGCTTCTTCAGCGTCCCGCCGACCTCCTTCAGCGGCGCCTGAACACTGATCTCCTTGCTCTGGTCGTCGTACTCGTGCCGCTGCTGTCCGGCCAACTCGCCCCACCGGGCGCCGGTGTAGACGTCGAGCAGGCAGAGCGTGAACCCGCCGACACCGAGGCCGGCCTCATACAGCCGCATCGCCGCCCGCAGCGCCTGCACCGGCGAGGCGACGAACCGCTCCAGCTCGTAGTCACCCGAGGACACCCGCACCCCGCTGCACGGACTGGCGGGGATGATCCGCTCCTTGACCGCCGCCTTCATGAAGGTCGAGAACGTGGCGAAGATCGACGACACCGTGGTCTGGGCGTACTCCTCGTGCAGCTCCGAAACCCACTTCTCGATCTCGACGTAGCTGTTGAAGATGCCGATCAACGGCCAATCGCCCCACTGCGGGATCAGATGGGTATCGAGATGCGACCGGTACTTCGCCGCCGTGCCCTCGGCGAGCCGAGGCTTGATCGCGGCCAGGTACCCCTCCGCGAACACACCGAACGGCGTCTCGGCCTCACGCGGGTCGATCCACATGTTCCGCCGGATCAACGCCTCTTGCTCGTCGCCGTAGTCCAGCGCTGCCTTCTCGGAGGAGAAGCCGGACTGGCTGCCCCAGGTGCCGTCGGGGCGCTTGTACCGCGATCTCCATGTTTTGCCGATTAACTCGCCATACGCCATGGGAGACCTCCCTTCCTTGTCGTTCCCGCTCTAGGTGATGCGGACTTTTGTGCTTGCTCCGCGAACCGGATGATCGCCGCGATGTCGTCGCGACTGAATCTGTAGTGCTTGCCGATCCGGCGATGAGGGATCTGTCCAGAGGCGGCGAGATCTCGCAACGTCCGTGGTGACATGTGGAATAAGTCCCCGACCTGATCGGCTGTGAGAAGTTCCTCCGCTGACACCGGTGATCTCGCCACGAGTGCGCGAACTGCCTTGGCCAACTCGTCGACACTGCTCACGAGTTCGTATCCCGTGGACTGCTCTCCCTTCTGTGTGGACGGACACGCGCAGGCATCGCTATCGGCACTGCCTTCCGGTGGTGTGGACATGACTGACTCGCCCTCGTCGGTGAAGCATCTGAAAAGGGCTGCGCCTGTACGGGAATCCGTCATCGTGATGGCCGGATTGCCAGCTGTACCATCTGTTTACCGTGCAGCGCAAACCCCAGGACCTTGCCGCCGGTCTTCCCTCAGGCGGCTACTGTGTAATCCCCCGCGCGGATCTCCCAGCGCACCCTCGCGATCCCGTCGACACCTCGGTCTTGTCGCGGTCTGCCCGGAGTGGACCACCCTGAGCGGGGGCGCAGTTCGTCGACGGCGATCAGTCCAGCAGCACGGAGACTTGCCCCGGTCTCGCCGTGCTGGGTGTAGGTGATCATGCGGTGATAGCCCATGGCGCGGGCCGCACGCCAGCAGGCGCCGTACAGCTTGGAGTTGGCACCGTGGTGGCCGAGAGTGCAGGTCCTGGTGACCTCGACGGTGCTGTCGTCGTCGAGCAACCGGGCGACGGGCCTTCCCACGGTGGCCACTCCGACAAGCTTGCCTACACGCTCCACTCCGACGGCGAACTTCATGCCCCGCGGCGGCCTGTGGTGACGGTGATGTGCCGCGATGAAGGCAGTCGCCTCCCGAAAGCTGACCGGGACGATCCGTAGCTGCAACGGTGCCGGTGCCAGGACACTCATGCGGCGGCACTTTCGGTGATCGGCTCAGCGAGTCGTCCGCTTCGCAGTCCACTTCGGCGGGATCGCGCAGCCCCGATCGCTGGCCCGCCACCATCGCGGACATCGCGAGCGGCACACGCAAGTACAGCCACATGAGCGGGGCGGAAGATCAGTACGTGGCGGTGAGCTACCAATGCGATCGGTCGACCGCTGGGGTGCGCGCGGACTCGGCGTCGTTCGGTGAGGGTGGCACGGGTGTGGACGCGGTCGTGGTGGAGCGCGGCGGTGAGGGCGATGGCGTGGTGAACGGGGACCAACCCCGTGGTGCGTCCGGCGTCGAGGATGGCGGTGGCGAGGTCGACGAGTTCGCCGCGGTCGTTGCGGGTGGGTGTGGCGACGACGGCGATGTGGCCGCCGGGGTGCAGGACTGCACGGGTGTGGTTGAGCGTGGTGGTGAGGTCGGTGACGGCGTCCGGTCGTGTGGGGTTGCGGAGGGCGGTGATGGCGAGGGTGGCGGTGCCGCGGGTGCCCGTGGCACGGATGTGGGTGAGGGCGGTGGCAGGTTGGTCGAGGACGCCGCCGTCGGACCAGGCGCCTGCGTGCTTGGCGGCGGTGATGTTGGTGCGGGCGAGTCGCCACCAACGGCGGTTTCTGGTGAGGCCGAGGGCGGGGCGTTGGTGGTGGAGGGCTTCGACGAGGGTGGTGCCTGCGCCGCAGTCGGGGTCGAGGACGAGTTCGCCGGGCCAGGTGTAGCGGGTGATGATCTCCGCGGCGATGGCGGGCGGGATGAGGTCGGGGTCGGTGGCGGTGCTGGGGTGGTAGCCGCCGTCGGTGAGTTGGGTAGTGAGGTCGATCTGTCCGGTGAGCCAAACCGAGCCGCCGCCGGGGGCCTGGTGGTCGGATGGGTCGAGGGGGTTCGTGGTCATCGGGCCTCGCCAGTGTCGGTCGTGGTGAACACGAGGAGGTCGGCGTGTTCGGTGGTGTCGGCGGGGCCAGCCGGGTCGAGGGTCCCGGGCCGGTGGCCGCGGCGTGCGGGGGCGCGTCGTGGGGTGGTGGTCAGGAGTACGACACGGTCCAGGAGGAGTAGTCCGGCGCGGATGGTCTGGGGGATGACCGTGGTGGCGGGGTCGATGAGTCGCCCGCCGTGTCTGTGACTGTGGGTGAGGACGGCGAGGGTGCCGGTCGGGGTCAGCATGGGCGCCCAGTCGGCGGGTCGCAGCCAGTCGGTGGCGCTGGGCGGGACCGTGGTGATGATCAGGTCGTAGCGGTCGACGGACCTGTCGGTCTGATCTCCGGGGCGTTCGGTCCGAGGCTCGTCGGCGGTCCGAGTCGAGTTACCCCCGCCGGTACGGGGGAGGTCCGCAGCACTCGGTCCGGGTCCGAACTCGGACTCGCTCGGGCCATCCCCGGCAGAGGCCCGACGCGAGCCAGCAACGCTGTGGCGGGTCGACGTCTCCGGCGACTTGGTGAGGTCGGCAGAGGTTGGTCCGATGAGGTGGGTCCGGGTGCCGCGGCCGAGTCGGAGGACGATCCAGGCGGCTTCGGTCAGGCCCGACAACGGGCTCGGGCGGGCCGGGCGTGGGACGCCGAGGTGGGCCTGGCCGGTGGGGTCGAACAGGTCGACGGCGCCGACGAGCAGGACCCTTTGGCCGGGTGTGGTGTAGGTGGTGACGATCTTGGCGGTGGCGGTCAGCAGCCACGGCGCCAGCCGCCCGAGATCACCCGCGGCGGCGGGTTGGGTCGGGCTGGAGGCGCAGGGCCAGACGGTCGCTGGGCGGGGCGCACGGCCGCGGACGCGGCGTCGGTGTTCCGGTCGCCGCAGCCCGGGAGGATCGGGAAGGGCGCGGTTTCGGTGGTCGGCTCGGTGTCGGCCTTCGGCCGGTGTGCGGCGGCGACGCCGGGGGTGTTCGTTGTCGGACAAGGCGGCCATGAGGATTCCTCTGCGGTGGGGTAGGTGAACGCCCCTGAACTCCGGAATCACCGCCGGTTTTGGACACGGCAGCCACGAAAATCTTGAACTATTTCAACCACGGGACACTTTGACCCGCCCAAGTAGTGCTTAGCGAACTCCCGGACCGGCCGACCGCGCCGGGACAATCTCAAGATTCTTTAGGACGTGGACGAACGATCTTGACGCGCCTGGTTGGACAGCGTGCTAGTGGGCAGTTCGACTGCGCATGAGTCGACTAGCGAGCTACTAGCGCCGCTGGTCAGCGGTGCTAGTCGGGGTGGCTGGGCGGTGCTGCCCTCGGTGGTGGGGTGATCTTGCCTGGTGGTCTGCGGTGGCGGGACTGGTCGTCTGCTAGTCGGGCGCTAAGCGTCTGCTATGCGATTGGTGGTTGTCGGCTAGCTGTTTGCTAGTAGTGGCCGTGGCTTGCTGGCGTCGTTGACTTCCTCTTCGACGCAAGGAGCCTCTGGTGTCAGACTCTCGACCCGGTTTTCGGCGGCGCTCGGGTGAGCGCAATTCACTCGATATCGCCCGTGAGACATTCGCCGCGTTGACCGCCGGACCCGGCCCGGTGTCGGTGGACTGCCGTGGGTTCCGTGGGCTGCCGGGGCGGCTGGTGCCGGTGGACGAGCTGCGGGACCTGCTGCTGGCGCGGCACTGCCCGCAGTCCACCCGGGACGCGATGTGGATGTACCTGGCGGGCCGCGCGCGCCGTGAGGGCGGCACGTGGACGGTGGTCGCCACGGGGGTCGCGCTGCCCGCGCTGACGTCGGTGGCCGCGACCCTGTCCGCTCGTTTCGCGGGTGACCCGAGTGAGATCCACGCGGAGGTGTTGCGCGGCTTCCTGTCCGCGTTGGCGGGTGTGGACCTGACTCAGCCGCGGATCATGGTCCGGCTTCGGTGGGCCGCCTACCGCGCTGGGCACCGCGCTCTGCGGGAGGCGCTGGACCGTCCGACCCCGGTCCCCGCCGGGCGCGGTTCACGCCCGCCGACCCCGCCGTGGGGACACCCGGATCTGGTTCTCGCTCGCGTGGTCGAGGCCGGGGTTCTGATCCGGCTCGAAGCCGAGGTGATCGGTGCGACCCGGCTCGACGAGATCCCGATCGTGGACTGGGCGCGCGAGCGCGGGGTCGGCGAGTGGGCCGCCTACAAGTTCCGCAGCCGCGCCGAACACCGCCTCGCCGAGTACCTGCGCGAGACCACCGTCGCCACCGACTCCGCCGACCCGGTCGCCGACCTGGTCCTCACCCGGACCACCACCGAGCCGAAGCAGGATCCCACCGACACGGCCGGAGACGAACCTCCGCACCCCGCCCCACTGTCACGCGTGGTGACCGGCAGCGAGGGCAGGTCGGTCGAAAAAGTTGGACCCGGGCTGTCCAAAAACGACCCGAAATCCGGAGTTCAGGGCCGCGGCGAAAGTCCGCGCTCCATCGACTCGCCGGAGGTCCCCCGATGCGCCTGACCAACCCCGCCAACACCCACTCCACCACGAGCCCAAGATCCACTCAGGACAGTGGTCGACCGACCGTGAAGTGCCGTCGCCTCGCCCGTGTCGCGGTCGTCGCGCTCGCTCTGCTCGTTCTGCTGGCTCCCGGTGTCGCGCACGCCGAGACGGTGGACATCGCGTTGGCGGCGAGCTTCACCGATGTGCTCAATAACATCCGCAACTGGCTCATTGGGATCTTGGGCGGTATCGCCACGGTGTTCCTGACTCTCGGCGGTGTCCGGCGGAGCATGGCCGGGGGCGACCCGGGCGAGCACGAGAAGGCCAAGGACTGCTTCAAGGCTGCCGGTCTCGGCTACGGGCTCGCGGCGCTGGCGCCGTTGGTGGTCGAGGCGCTGAAGACCATCGTGGGGCTCTGACGATGGCCGATCCCGACAACGCCCCGAGCGTTGCACCCGGCGCGCGGACGATGCTCACGCCCCGCGGACCCGCCCGCGGTCGACATCTGACACAGGCACTGCGAGGTCACGCAGGCACCCGCAGACTGCGGTGGACGGCGCTGCTCGTGATCGTTCCCCTGGCCCTGGCAACGATCTTGCTGTTCTCCGCCGGGCAGGGCACCGCCGCCTCGTCGACACCCGCGGTGAGTCTGGCCGCGGTCGCGCAGCCCGGTGGTCCCACCACCGCGCCCGACCCGTGCAATCCGTGGACCCCGACCTGCATGTTGCAGCCGCTGCCGACTTGTTCCCCGGACCTGCCGCTGCCGTCGGTGGATTGTGTTCAGCCACCGGCACCGAGCACCACGACCCGCCCGCCGTGCATCGGCCAGGACTGCATTCCCGATCCCACCGCGACCACCGCGCCGAGTGGTCCGAATCAGCCGGGACAACCCGGCACCGGCGAGCAGCCCAGCGATGACTGTGGCATTACCGATATCGGCGCGTGTATCAGTGAGGCGATCGACGGGTTCTTCCGCGGAATCGTCACCACGGCATTGAACCCGTTGTTCGACCTTCTAGGTCAGACGTTGTTGTCCACGCCGACGCCGTCGTCGATTCCTCGGGTCGGGGAGCTGTGGGCGCAGTCATGGGAAATCCTGCTTGCCTGCTACGTGGTCCTGGTGCTCATCGGCGGCATCATCGTCATGAGCTACCAGACCGTCCAAACCCGATACTCCATCAAGGAGATCGCGCCGCGGATGGCGGTCGGTTTCCTGATGGGCGCGTTGTCGCTGTTCCTGGCGACCAAGGCCATCGACATCGCCAACGGTCTCGCTGTCGCGATCCTTGACGGCGGTGTCGACCCGGGCTCGGCCGCCGGGACGTTGAAGACGTTGGTCATCAACAGTCTCACCGGCGGGTTGTGGATCATCCTGCTCGGGATGGTCCTGGCCGGGATCTTGATCGCGCTGCTGGTGACCTACGCGGTGCGGGTCGCGATCACGATCATGCTCATCGCCTCGGCCCCGCTCGCCCACATGCTCCACGCTCTCCCACAGACCGAGAGCGTCCCGCGTACCTGGTGGAAAGCCTTCGCCGGATGCCTGGCCATCCAGATCGGGCAGAGCTTCACCCTGGTCACCGGCCTGCGTGTGTTCCTCGCCCCGGGCGGGTTCACCGTGTTCGGGCCGACGGCGAGCGGGTTGGTCAACATCCTGGTCTGCCTGGCGCTGTTCTACGTGCTGTTCCGCATCCCGTTCTGGTGCCTGCGCCCCGCCCGCGGCGGTGGCGGTCGGTCGATGCTCGGCAGCCTGGCCCGCGCTTACGTCATGGGCAAAGCCTTCGGCCTGCTCCGCGGCGGCAGCTCTGCCGGCGGGCGACCGGGTCGAGGTGGACGCACGCCGGTCGGCTACGGCAGACCCCAGCAATCGGGCTCCGCGCGGACCAGTCCCGCCAGAGGTACAGCCCGGCCGCGCCGGGACCCGATCGAACGACTTGGTGCGCGGTTGACCGCGCAGCAGGCCCGGGAACGCCGCCGCGCTGGTCGACACACCGCGCCCGCGCAGCCGCGGTTCCTGCAATCCAGCCCCCAGACCCCGACCCGCGACCACGCCGCGTGGACCCCGCACCAGGACGACGCCGTGCTCACCTTCCGCCCCGCCACCCCCGACGACCCCACCACCAGCACACCCCTGTCCCCGCCCACCACCACGCCGAAACCGGCCGGGTTCAGCGCCGAGGTTCCCCCCGACATCGCCCGCCGCGCGAACCGACCGGCCACCCCGACCCGGTTCCGGCCAGAGCAGCCCCCGGTCGTGCCTCGCCCGGTCAAGGCCGACGGCGCACCCGCTGTGACCCGGTTCAGCACCGCCGTCCCCGATCACGGGCGTGAGCGCCGCGGCCACACCGCCGAGGCGGCCCCGGTGCTGTTCCAGTCCCCGGGCGGCCAGGCACGCCTGTCCCATTCCCCCGTCGATCCCACCCGCCCGGCTCGCCGAGTCGCCGCACGCAGGAACCCGGCCACGCCTCCCGTCACCCCGGCGCCCCCATGGGCCGCGGCACCTGCACCGCCCAACTCGAAGCCCATCCGCCAGGCCCCCGTCGCACCGGCACGACCTGCGGCAACCACGGCCCGACGTACGCCCCAGTCGACCAAGCCTCCAGCACAGCCGCCCACGCCCGCGGCCCCGCGGAGCCGACCGGCACCTGCCATACCTGCGGTAACCGCAGCCCGGAGCACACCCCCACCAGCCAAGCCAGCAGTACGGGCACCCAAGCCCGCGCCCCGGAACCGGCAGGCACCCCCGCCACCCACCTTCAGTTCACCCACGTCCGTCGCACCCACCCCGCCGCCAACGCACCCGGCACCCAAGCCCGCGTCCCCGACGTCGTCTCGCCCCACTGGAGGTGAACCCACATGAGCCAGGTCGTGCGTATCCCCGCTGATGTCGAGATGGCGGACAAGGTCCTCGGACCGTTCACCGCCCGCCAACTCCTGCTGCTGACCGTGCCCGGCCTCTTGCTGTACGTCTCCTATGGGGCCACCAGGTCGTGGTTGCCGCTGCCGATCTTCCTGGCGTTCGCCATCCCGGTCGCCGGGGCCGCGGCGCTGCTGGCCCTCGGTCGTCGGGACGGCATCGGCATGGACGCGTTCGTTCTGGCCGCGATCCGGCAGCGGATGAGCCCATCCCGCCGGGTCGCCGCCCCCGAGGGGGTGCGCCCGGCACCGGAGTGGGTGACCGCGTCCCAGGGGGACGACGCCGTGCCCGCGGTGTCGCCCGCGCCGCTGCGGCTACCGGCCGAGGCGGTGACCGATACCGGGGTCATCGACCTGGGTCGGGACGGGTTGGCCGTGGTGGCGGTGTGCGGATCGGTGAACTTCAGCCTCCGCACCGGCACCGAGCAGGAAGCTCTCGTGGCCACGTTCGGCCGCTACCTGCACAGCCTCACTGCCCCCGTGCAGATCCTCATCCGCGCTGAACGCCTGGACCTGTCCGGACAGATCAGCGAGCTGCACGAGCGGGCGGGTGCGTTGCCGCACCCGTCGCTGGAGGCCGCCGCCCGCGAACATGCCGACTACCTCGCCCACCTGTCCGCGACTACCGACCTGCTGCGCAGGCAGATCCTCCTGGTGCTGCGCGAACCCCTCGGCACCCTCGCCCAGGCCGACACCGACGGCCGGTCCGTGCTGGCCGTCCTCGGCGCCAGGCGGCGCAAGCGTTTGGCGCAGCAGTCCGAACAGGACGACGCGGTGCGCCGCGCCGCCGAGACGCGGTTGGCTCGCCGGTTGGCCGAGGCCGCGGAACTGCTCACTCCGGCGGGGATCACGGTGACGGTGCTGGACGCGGGGCAGGCCACCAGCGTGCTCTCCGCTGCGCTCAACCCGGACTCGCTACTCCCACCCTCCAGCGGCCTCGCCGGGGCCGACGAGGTCATCACCACCGCCGCGGGCAGCGACTGGGACGACCACGACGAGCACCAGGCGCACGGCGACTACGAGGGGAAGTACGGCCATGGCTAAGCGACACGGCAACACCACCAGACAGCAGCCTGCCAGCAGTGCGAGTGCGTTCACCCCGGACGCCATCTCGGTCGGTCCCCGGCACCTAGAGGTCGGGGGTGGTGACTTCGTAGCGAGCTTCGCCATCACCGGCTACCCCCGCGAAGTCCACGCCGGATGGCTCTCCCCGCTGCTGACCTACCCGGGCCGAGTCGACGTGAGCCTGCACATCGACCCGATCGACCCCGCCACCGCCGCGACCCGCCTGCGTAAGCAACTGGCCAAGCTGGAGTCCGGCCGACGGCACACCGCGGACAAGGGCAGACTGCTCGACCCCTACGTGGAAGCCGCGACCGAGGACGCCCACGACCTGTCCCACCGAGTCGCGCGCGGTGAGGGGCGGTTGTTCCGGCTCGGGCTCTACCTGACCGTGCACGCCGCCACCGAACAAGCCCTCGCCACCG
This sequence comes from Actinokineospora inagensis DSM 44258, assembly GCF_000482865.1. Lineage (GTDB taxonomy): Bacteria > Actinomycetota > Actinomycetes > Mycobacteriales > Pseudonocardiaceae > Actinokineospora > Actinokineospora inagensis. The sequence goes on from NZ_AXWW01000037.1 coordinate 22,690, forward strand.
AGGTCGCCGCGGTCCGCTCGCTGGCCGCGTCCCTGCTGCTCGACGCCAAGCCGACCACCTACCGCAGCGTCCAGGGCTGGGTCACCTGCCTGCCCATGGGCCTGGACCTGGTGGGCATGAAGCGCACCTTCGACACCGCCGCGCTCAGCGCGTCCTTCCCGTTCACGTCGCCCGATCTCCCGCCGCCGGACCCGACCTCGGTCGCCGCACCTGCGGGGGTGCTCTACGGCTACAACCTCGGCTCCTCGGGACTGGTCCACCACGACCGGTGGGCCTTGGACAACCACAACGGCGTCGTTCTCGGCCGATCCGGCGCGGGCAAGAGCTACCTGACCAAGCTGGAGATCCTGCGCTCGCTCTACCGCGGCGTCGAGATCCACGTGATCGACCCCGAGGACGAGTACGCCCGCTTGGCCCACGCCGTCGGCGGCACCTACGTGCACCTCGGCGCCGAGGGGGTACATGTCAACCCGCTTGATCTGCCCATCCACACCCGCGCCGACGGCAGGCGCACCGCGCCCCGGGATGCACTGCTGCGCCGGAGCCTGTTCCTACACACCGTGCTGGCCGTGCTGTTCGGCGAGGAACTGTCCGCGTCCGAGCGCGCCGCGCTGGACCGAGCGGTCGCGGCCACCTACCAGCAGGCCGGGATCACCGCGGACCCCCGCACCTGGACGCGCCAAGCGCCCCTGCTCGCCGACCTCGCCGCCGCCCTTGCCTCCAGAACCGAGCCGGGGGCGCACGAGCTGGCGGCGCGGCTGGCCCCGTTCACCGAGGGCGCGTTCTCCGGCCTCTTCGCTGGGCCGACCACCACCCGCCCGGAAGGGCACCTGGTCGTGCACTCCTTGCGGGATCTGCCCGAGGAGCTGAAGCCGATCGGGACTCTGCTGACGCTGGACACGGTGTGGCGGCAGGTGTCCAACCCTGCCATCCGCAAGCCCCGCCTGGTTGTGGTCGACGAGACGTGGTTGCTCATGGCCACCGAGGCGGGCGCCCGATTCCTCTACCAGATGGCCAAAGCCGCCCGGAAACGCTGGGCCGGTCTGCTTCTGGCCACACAGGACATCCTCGACTTCCTCCGCTCCCCGCTGGGTAAAGCCGTGATCGCCAACGCCGCGACCACCGTCCTGCTCCGCCAAGCGCCACAGGCCATCGACGAGATCGCCGAGGTCTTCAACCTCAGCAAAGGCGAACGCCAGTTCCTCCTCGCCGCCGACCGCGGCCAAGGCTTGCTCTCCGCCGGCCTGCAACGAGTCGCGTTCCAGTCACTCGCATCACCCACAGAGGACTACCTGATCACCACCGACCCCGCGCAGCTCGCCGCGTTCACCGACGGCGATGCGGAGTCCGAGTACATCGACGTCGCCGACGACGTCGAACTCGACGCCGCCTGACACCAGGCTCCTTCACTCCACTCTGCTTGCTCACTCCCGGGAGACTCCTTGCCACACGACGCCGCCCCACCACGGTTACTCACCCAGAACCGCCGCCTGCGCGCCGTCGGCGTGCACAACTGGACCCTGCCCGCCTGGGCCGGGCGGCTACCCGACGGGCGCACCTACAACACCTGCCCGTCCGCCGGGGTGTGCCGGCAGGTCTGCTACGCCCGCCACGGCACCTACACCTGGCCGGTCGTCCGCGCCCGCCACCAAGCCAACCTGTCGCTGGTGCTCGATGACCTGACCGGGTGGGAAGCCCGGATGATTGCCGAACTCGGCCACTTGCGCTTCGCCGCGGGCGCGTGGGTGCGTATCCACGACTCGGGCGACTTCTTCTCCGACCATTACCTCGCCGCCTGGCTGCGCGTCTGCCGCGCCAGGCCCGCGGTGACTTTCTACACCTACACCAAGGAGGTCGACCGATTCCGCAGGCTCGTCGAACCCGACCCGCCCCCGAACCTGCGATGGGTGTACTCCCTCGGCGGCACCCAGGACGCCGCGATCGACCCCGCGGTGGACAGGGTCGCCGACGTCTTCCCCGACGAAGCCGCCATCACCGACGCCGGGTGGCACTCCCAGAGTTCATCCGACCTGCACGCGGTCCAAGGGCCGCGACTGGTCGGCATCCCGGCAAACCGCATTCCCGCTGCCGTGAACCGCATGAACCGACGCAGGTTCAGCGAGTGGCAAGCCGAATCAGGCACGGGACACCTGCGGATCGTCCCCACCGAGAGCACCGAGCGGGAGGCCGCGTGAACTCCTGGCTGGGGCGCTACCTGCGCGACCCGTTCGGCGCTATGCAGCTCGTGCTGGCCCACCTGCGGGCGTGGGCGGTGGTATGGGGGCCGATCGCCGGTCCCGCGTTGGTCATCGCGGTCACCATCCTGGTCGCGGTCCGACGGCGGATGCGCGAGCGGTTCCACCAACGCCTGGTCGCCGACGCCCGGGTGATCACCATCCTCGCGCCACCCGTGGTCGACCCGCACGGCGCGACCGCCCTGTGGTCCAACCTCCTCGGCCTCATCCGCCCCGGCTGGCGCAGGGCACTGCGCGGGCAACCACACCTCGCGTTCGAGTACCGCTTCCGCGCCGACCAGGTCGACATCCGCGTCTGGGTACCCGGTGTCATCCCGCCCGGCATGGTCGAGCGCGCGATCGAAGCGGCCTGGCCCGGCGCCCACACCTCCACCACCCCCGCGAACCCGCCGCTCACCCACGGCACCGAGACCATCGCCGCGGGCGGCGAGCTGCGCCTCGCCCGACACGAGGGCTTGCCGTTGCGGGTCGATCACCCGGTGGACCCGATCCGCGCGCTGCTGGGCGCCCCGGTCGGTATGGCACCTGGTGAGCAGGCGTGCGTGCAGATCCTGGCCCGCCCGGTCGCCGGTCGACGGGTCACCCGAGCTCGTGTCCAGGCTCGCCGACTGCACCCTGGCCGCTCCACCAGCCGAGCGCGCAGAGTCCTGGACCTGATCACCCCAGGCGCCCGGCGCCATCCGGGCGCCCGGTCGACAAGCATCGTGGACGCGCAATCGCGGCTGGAGTTCGGCGCGCAGGACCGGGCGATCGTCGACAAACTCCGCGGCGCCCAATGGGAAACCCGTGTCCGCTACGCCGTCACCACCACCGCCCACGACCCCGACGCCGTCACCGCCGCCCGAGAGGTGACGGCAGGGCGAGCGCACGCCATCGCCTCGGCGTTCGCCGCCTATAGCGGCCACAACCGCTACCGCCGCGCCCGCCTCACCCACCCCTCCACCACCCTCGCCGCCCGCCGGATGAACCGCGGCGACCTGCTGTCGGTGCCCGAGCTGGCCGCGCTCGCCCACCTACCCACAGACGACGCCACCCCCGGCCTGCAACGCGCCGGAGCACGCGCTGTGCCCCCGCCGCCCGGTATCCCCACCACCGGGGAGCTGATCAAGCCGATCGGTCGCAGCGACTCTGGGCACTCCCGGCCTGTCGGCCTGCACGTCGCCGACGCCCGCCACCACGTCCACATCCTCGGCGCCACCGGCTCCGGCAAGTCCGAGCTGATGGCCCGGATGATCCTCGCCGACGCCGAGGCAGGCCGCGGAGTGGTCGTCATCGACCCCAAAGGCGACCTGGTCAACGACGTCCTCGCCCGGCTGCCCGAACACCTCGGGTCGAAGGTGACCCTGTTCGACGCCGACTCCCGTTCGCGCCCGCCGGTGATCAATCCGCTCCAGGGCGCCGACCGGGAGCGCACCGTCGACAACCTCGTGTCCATCTTCAGCCGCATCTACAGCTCGTCGTGGGGACCTCGCACCGAGGACATCCTGCGCTCCGGACTGCTCACCCTCACCGCCATGCCCGGCACCCCCGGACTCATCGACCTGCCTGGTCTGCTCACTGTCGAGTCCACCCGGGCCCGCGCCATCGCCCAAATCGACGACCCCGTCCTCGCCGGATTCTGGCAGTGGTACGACAGCCTCTCCGAATCCTACCGAGCACAAATCATCGCCCCGTTGATGAACAAACTCCGCGGCCTGCTACTACGCCCGTTCGTCCGCGCCGCCATCGCCCAGGGACAATCCACAGTCGACTTCGACCACGTTCTCGACGGCGGCATCTGCCTGGTCCGCATCGGCAAAGACGCACTCGGCATCGAAACCGCCTGCCTCATCGGCTCCATCATCGTCGCCCACACCTGGCAAGCCGCCACCCGCCGCGCCCGCCTACCCCAACACCAACGCCGCGACGCGAGCATCTACATCGACGAGTGCCACAACTTCCTCAACCTCCCCTACAGCCTCGAAGACATGCTCGCCGAAGCCCGCGGCTACCGACTCGGCTTCACCATCGCCCACCAATACCTCAACCAACTCACCCGCGACCTCGAAGAAGGCATCAGCACCAACGCCCGCTCCAAAATCATCTTCAACGCCTCCCCAGAAGATGCCCGCACCCTCGCCCGGCACACCACCCCACGACTCGGTGACCACGACCTGTCCCACCTCGACGCCTTCCACATCGCCGCCCGCCTAGTCGTCAACGGCGCCGAAACCCCCACCTTCACCGCCATCACCGAGAAGTTGCCGCCCGCCATTCCCAAGCGAGCCCATGCCATCCGCGCCGTTGCCAACAGGAGCAACCTACAGCCTGTACCGCCAGCCAACACACCTCAGAACATCAACGACCCACGCCGTGTTGCGTAGGAAAATTGCCCAGGGCGGTCGTGCCTTGGCGCTCGCGTCAAGCAGTTCATAGCGGTCGCGTCAGCCAGTCAAGACGTTGTGTCCATTGTGGGCCGAGATGTTCATTCAGAAGTACTGCCAGCCCAGAGCCGTCTACAAAGTCGAATCGAGCGTTCTCCTGGGCCAGGACGTGAACACCTCTCGTGCCGCGTCCGGTTGTGATGAGCACGCCACCCGTGGCGCCTTCGTTGGACACGACTCCCAATAGGGCTCGCGCCTCTCTGACTGCAACCTTGCCGCTGTACTGCTTGCATTCGATGAGCAAGTTTTGCTTACCGCCAGGTATCGCCTTTTCTGCCTCAATATCTCGTCCGCCGTCACGGCTTGGCGGCGTCAAAACAACTTCAAAGCCCATCGAGGAGTAGAGTCTGGCGACCAAGCATTCGAACTGTCGCGGAGTGATGCCGAATAGAGCCTCGCGCCATGGCGTCGCACAGTTGCCGATGTAATACGCGTTGATGACTGCCACGGCATCCAACAACCCCTCGACTCGCCCTTGTGGTAGACGGCCTTCGTGTGCTCGCACGTAAGACTCCGCAACGGAGGCGGCGCGAGACGGCGCTTCTGGGAGCAGGTCGATTATCCACCGGACGCCAGCATGGGCGCGCGTGTTGGGTCTTATCAGGTTTGAAAGTCGCCGGAAATACTCGGACCTCTCTTGGAGTTCTTCAAATTTGTTCCAATCCTTCGTCAACTCCATTAAGAGGTCCTCGTCAAACCCGAACGTGCTGACGTCGAAAAGGAGATGTCGAAGTATATTTCGGACATCACTTTCTGGGCGGCCGGCGATTGATTTCAAGTACTCGTCCAGTAGTCGACGGGTCGGAAATGACCATGCTTGGAAGTCTGTTGTCGCGCGAGGGTGGTCTGGATCTACTTCTAGAATAGTGGACAGCCATTCCTCTAACTTTCCGTCCCAGTAGACGCCGATGCGCATGGGTTTGGTTCCATCGGAGTCGTCAGGTCCCTGCCCAAGCCTGATTCCCCTCGTCCTTGAGGCCCGTATCGAACCAAGCTGACGACGGATCGGCCAGTCCTTGACCGCAGTCGGGGGCGTTCCCTCGATCCACCTCTGAAAGTCTTCATCGTCACTACAGTCTGAACAGATATGTGGGAAATCTTTGATCTGTTCGCTTCTGGCATGCGACATTGCTGGATACTGCTTCGTTCTACGTCCGCATCTAGGGCAGGCCCAGGATTTGCCTGCATCCAGAAGCCTGTACACATCCACTTCCGTTTCGGACATGTCGCAAGTCTGGCATATGCCCCCGACAGCCCCTGCTAGGCGGATGTCTGGTGCGCGATCGCCGAGTCCGTGGAATCTTCCTGCCCTTGTCCGCAACGTCTATACGGAGGAACCTTGATCACCAACGCCACGCCCCAACGCGCTCTGCGTGGCCACATGCTTCAACGACCGACACCCCGAACCGCGACCAGCGGCGAACATCACGCCCGATTGGCTAGACACCTCACCCTCCGCGACCGGTGGCTGACCCACATGTTGTGGGAGCACAAGGTCCTCACCACCCACCAGATCGTCGAGTTGGCCTGGAGCACCGCTGCCCGCCGCACTGCCAACGAGCGGCTCCGCAAGCTCTACCAGTGGCGTGTGCTTGACCGGTTCCAGCCGTTCGTCACAACCGGGTCGGCGCCGATGCACTACGTGCTCGACATCGCCGGAGCCGCCGCGCTCGCCTACGAACACGGCCTCGATCCCAAGGAACTGGGCTACCGCCACGATGCCGCGATCGGCATCGCCCACTCCCTGCGCCTGGCGCACACCGTCGGCTGTAACGGCTTCTTCACCAGCCTCAGCAACGCCGGCCGTACCAACGCCGACACCGGCCTGCTCACCGCCTGGTGGTCCGAGACCCGATGCAGGCGGCTGTGGGGAGACATCGTCCGCCCCGACGGCTACGGCCGCTGGGCCGAACACGGCACGGAGGTCGAGTTCTTCGTCGAGTTCGACTTCGGCACCGAGGCCCACCGCATCCTGGCCGCCAAACTCCACGACTACCACCGCCTCGCGGTCAGCACCGGCATCATCACCCCGCTGCTGCTCTGGCTGCCCACCGCACAACGTGAAGCCACCGTCCGGCGCGCACTCGCCGACGCCCACGCCACCCTGCCCCGGCCCGAACTCGTCCCGATGGCCACCAGTTCACCGCAGCAACCAGCCACCAGCGACGACCCCGCCGCCGACCGGTGGCTCCCCCTGCCCGCCACCGTCGGCTCCAGCAGGCGAGTCCGGCTCGCAGAGTTCGCCAGTCGGTGGCCCCGCCGGACTCCCGCCGCCGACCTGGTGCACCGGCTGACCACCGCGGTACCGAACCCGGCTCGGTCACGACTCGACAGCCCACCGCCCACCCCACCGGACGGCCAAGACCGCCAACACTGGAGTGCTGCTTGAGGTTGGCGCTTATCGGGGCCGCAGCCGTCATCGCCATCCCCGCGATCATCGGCGCCATCGGCAACGGCCTGGTCACCGCCCTGTTCGGCGGCGACGACCAGCCCAACCAGCAAGCCATCGTCGACATCCCGTCCGACTACCTCGACCTCTACCTCGCCGCCGCCCCCACCTGCCCTGGGCTGAGCTGGAGCATCCTTGCCGCGATCGGCAAGATCGAAACCGACCACGGCCGCAGCCGACTGCCCGGCGTGCGAGAAGGAGAAGAGAACAACAAGGGTGCGGGCGGCCCGATGCAGTTCCTCCAAGCCACCTTCAGCAGCGTCACTGCCCGCTACACCCTGCCCCCAGGCGGCGCCACACCACCCTCCCGCTACAACCCCCACGACGCCGTCTTCGCCGCCGCCCACCTGCTCTGCGACAACGGCATCAACCGCGGCGACCTCAACGCCGCCATCTACTCCTACAACCACGCAGACTGGTACGTCGCCCAAGTCCTCGCCCAAGCCCAGACCTACTCCAGCACCATCGGCCGCGGAGCCGACACCTCACCAGCTTCCGCCGCCCAACAGGCCATCAACTACGCCACTGGCCAGCTCGGCCTGCCCTACCAATGGGGCGGCAACGGACCAGACGCAGGCGACGCTGGATTCGACTGCTCGGGTCTCACCACCGCCGCCTACGCCTCCGCCGGGATCACCCTGCCCAGAACCGCCGCCACTCAGTACCGCGCAGGCCCTCGCGTCCCCGACGGAGAACCCCTCATCCCCGGCGACCTCGTTTTCTACGGCACCCCCAGCCGCATCCACCACGTCGGCCTCTACATCGGCAACGGCCAGATGATCCACGCGCCAGACTTCGGGCAGAAGATCAAAACTGCTCCGTATCGCTGGCGAGGAGACGACTATGCTGGCGCTACTCGACCGCAGGCGCCAAGGCCATCGGCCAACACCGCACGTGATTGAGTGATCGACAGGACGACGTCGACTGAACCGCAAAATGTCAGACGCTAAGAGCACTTGTCTTCTACGGCTTCGGCCTGACTTGCGGCGGGTTGGCCATCTGCATGATTCGGACGTTCGACCGTAGCTCATGGGGACGCCCAGGGAACTCTCTCACAGCATCAAACAAGTCGCGGTCTTCACGCCGAGTCAACTTTGGCTCAAGCAGAGTGAGTAGTTCCTGCCATTTCCCTTGGGCGACGGTTGTCTGTAGCCGACTGGAGATGGTCTGATCGGTGAAGGCTCGCAACGCTAAACGAGCCTGACGGGTATCCAGCCGCTCCAGCAGTCGCCGGTAGATTGGGTCCGCCTCCCACGATACGCCGCTTCCGTTGCTGAGAAATACTTCAACCAGCGCCTTTGCATACTTTGTCGACACGGGAAGGGGGACCAGTCCTAGGTCGCCAACCAACGCCTCTAGCTGTCGAGCCGGTCCAGGTTCGGTGGAGAAGTTGTTCCAGCCGTGATGCGCCTCCAACAATGCGCCTAGTGCCATGTCGATTTCGGCTGCACGTACCGGCTCGGGCAGATAGGAAGCACCGTCCACCAAGTCGAACAGTTGACGACCCCGTGCAGACTGCGCGAGGTCCGCATTCGCGACGAAACGACCGATGCGCACTCCAAAGCCGTATCGAGTGTCATCAGACATGTACGGCCATAGTTCAGGCCATAGCGTTCGGACATTGTCGGCGATATCGGGCGTAGTCGATGGGTTGGTGTAAATGCCGAACAGTCCGGCCGCCAGGGCGTGTGCTCGGTCGCCTGGAAGCTGGTCGAAGAACGCCGAGGTGGCCGCCACTTCGTCTGCGCTGAGACGTTGCTGCTTGATGTTTCGCAGCAACTTCCCGGTTTCGGCAGTCACGGTGTCAAGCGGGAGGGTGATGACCTGGAGAATGCAGGTCTCCAGCCAAGTGACGAGTTGCAATCCAGATATTTCGGCCTGGTTCGGATGCGCGGCACTAGCGTGGTTGCGCATGTAGCGCACGCCATCCAATTGTGCGTGACCGATGTCGCTGAGCAGCCCAATGTCGCGAGCTGCACGCAGCAGGTCGATATCCTGAACCAAGGCAAGGTCGTGGGCATTGCTCAGATGCTTGCGCTTCTCCGGCGCGGGGACAGCCACATCGAAAAAGTAGGACAGATCGTAGTCGGCAACTCGCCGTCGAAGCTCTGCGATCGTCTCGTCCCACAGATAATTGAGTGCTGCGTCGAATAGGCCAGCAGCAGCGACGGCGATCATTTTGCTGATGTAGTAGGAGCGCGCACGTTCTGCATCGCCCAGTCGATCCAAGGCGCCGTCCAGGTTGGCGAGAACTCGCCGACGCTGAGTCATCTCCACGAGAACACCGTTGGTAGGAAGTCCTACTGCCTCAATGTTCGCCAGCAACGCATTCTCGAACCGTTCTAGGCCCGCGACAAGGGCACCAGTGTCGGCGGGGTGCTCCAACTCGCTCATGGGGACATGATAGCCGTCGATCAAGCCGAGAAGGCCGAATTACGCTCATTAGAACGACTAGCAACGGGCCCGGTCAAGCTGGTGATAGGCTTCACCATCGCGAACCAGGCCAGTGCCACCGCGAACGGTGAGGTGCGCAGAGGTCGCCGTAGCTGCGTTCGCTTAGGTGTCTTTGCCTTCGAGCAGCTTGTAGAGATTGGTGCGGTCCATGCCCAATCGGCTGGCTGCGTGGGACTTGGGAATCTTGGCGTCGAGAGCTGCGGTCAGACGCTTGTACCGCAAGTCGCGTGCCTCCTTGAGGTCAGCGTGGATCTCAACCCGCTCAGCCTGAAGCGCTGCTTCCTTCTTGCGGATCCTGTCCAACCGGTCCAGGAGCGTCTTGATCTCGGCTGCGCTCGTTTCGAGCAGTACGAGGTGCTGGTCCTTGGTCAGCTCGTGCTCGTCGGGGTCGTTCGCAGAGCTGGTCATGCATCCCTCACACCGTGTCGAACCATGCCGTTGACGACAACACTCCCGTTCCACACGTGGCGGGCCTCGTGCCGAACCAGTCCGATGCTATCTCGTTCGGCCCGAGACCCGCCTGGATGGGCAGTCCGTATGGCTTATGACCTGCGGTTCCAGTTGCCGAGCCACGCGTGGCGGCCCACCTCCTCCAGCTCAGACTGGCGCAGTTGCCAGTCGGGCATCCACAGGCTCATCCGTCGTTGCCATGGGCGCCCGTGGGCCGTGCCTGCGGGCTGGGTGGCGTGGGCTTGCTCGTGGACCAGCACGTACTCGATCAGCCTGGTCGGCAGGCCGAATGCCGCCCAGTGCAGAGTGGTGGTGTGGACGGAGGACGAGGTGTAGATGCCCCAGCGACGGCGTCCGAGGTCGCGGACGGCGTAGCTGAGGCCGATGATCCGGCCGTTGACCTCGTAGCGACGACCCTCGCGACGCAGCCACGCGAGTCCGACCTGCCGGTACAGGCCGATGACCGCGCGACGCACCAGCTCCGGGCGCTGCGTCCGCGCGTACAGGACACCATCCGCGGTGATCGCCGGGAGCTGGTCGACGCCCGGGGGCGGCGTTGTGACGAGACGGAGTCGGTAGCTGCGCCCGAGTAGGTTGAACTCCTCTCCGTCGATGAAGTCCTTCACCGCGTGGTTGGGAGCGAGACGCGTGGCTGTGTCGACGTGCTCGGAGATCCGGTGGCGGTGCCGGTCGACGAACCGGGCGATGTCGTCCGGTTCGGCCGTCGGTGGGACCAGGATGACGACGGTGCCTCCGGGGTGGATTTGGATTGCCGCAGTGCGGCGCCGTGGGCGGATCGTCACGTCCATCCGCCATGCGGCGGGCAGGTCGAGCGCTGCTAGCGCGGTGTGGAAGTGGTGGGGGTTGGTCATCGGAGTCCGTCCTGGTAGTTGATGTGTTCGACGGAGCTGGCCAGGGTTGCGGCGCCGGTGCGCAGCAGCTCGTGGACGCCTACCGACGTGGCCGAGTTGATGGGGCCGGGCACGCCGTAGGCCCGGCGGCCGAACTGGGTGGCGGCTCGGACGACGGCGAAGGCACCGCTGCGCTGGCCCGCTTCGACGATCACGGTCGCCGCGGTGAGGGCGGCCAGCAGTCGGCACCGGGTGTGGAGTCGGACGCGAGATGGTCGCGCACCGAGCGGGTACTCGCTGACCAGTAGCCCGCCGTTGTCGATCACGGACTGGAACAACTGGGCGTGTGCGGAGGGGTAGGTCTGGTCGACCCCGTGGGCCAGGACGACGATGGTCGGCCCGTGGGCTGCGAGGGCGCCGCGGTGGGCGGCGGCGTCCACACCGAACCCGCCGCCGCTGATCACGGTCACCCCTGCTTCGGCGAGGTCGTAGCTCATCTCCGCCGCGATCGTCTCCCCGTAGGAGGAGGCGGCGCGGGCGCCGGTGATGGTGACGGCGTGGTGGGTGAGTGCGGCAAGGGATGCGTCGCCGCGCATCCAGAGGGCCAGCGGGGCGCCGCCACCTGGCAAGGAGGTCAGGCGACCGGTGGGCCAGTCGTTGTCCTCGGGGGTAATGACGCGTGCCGTGCCCGCGTCGAGTGCGCGTAGGTCGTCGCCTATCTGCGCTGCCGGGCGGGTGATCTCGTTGAGGACCGCGGCGGGGGCGCTGCGATCCCAGATGTGTTCGACCGTTTCGACCACTCCGTGAACGGCAACGTACTGGTGAAGGGCAGGCGCCGGTGGTTCGGCAGCCCGGAGGAGAAACAGGCGGGCGCGTAGGTCGTCGAGAACGGTCATGGTCGGTTCCTTGCTGGGTGTTTCAGGCCGCGGTATGGCGGGCTTGATGTACGGCGGTGATGGCCACGTCCGCGCGGTGTTCCAGCCGCGCGAGGACGGGGTCGGTGTGGTTGGCCCACGTGGCGGCGAAGGTGGGCAGCTCCTTGTCCTGCGCTAGGGCGGGAGCGACGGTGTAGAACTCCTCCAAGGTGGGGAAGGTGCTCTCGCTGCGTCTGCGCAGCCAGAGGCGCGGGTGGATGTCGCGATCACCGTCACGGACGGGTGCTCCGGCGATCTGTTCGTTCCTGGTCAACGCGATACCCGCGAGTCGGCCGATCTCAGCCAGTTCGGTGTGGATGGTGCAGTGTCCCGCGAACAGAACCCGGTCGACGGACCGGATCGCATTCGCGGGAGCGTGGTAGAGGCGGCGCACGCGGTAGATCGCCCACGGCATCGTCTTCATTCGCGCGACAGCAAGGGTGATGGGCTCTGTCACCTGGTCGCGGCGGAGCCGCGTGATGAGCGACTTGCCGGGGCCGAACAGGCCCGACCGCGGGTTGAGGGCCAGGCACACGTACTCGTCGATGACGTGCTGCGCCGCTTCCGCGGGCAGCGCGGCGAACCGGGCACGTTGTTCGGGCCAGCCGAGTCGGTTGCCCGCGTACGGGCAATGGCGGCAGCAACTCTTCGGCCACACCACCCCCAGCTCTCGCAGGAGGTAGTCGACACAGTCCTGTCGGGTCCATCCCCACTCGTGAATCGGATAAGTCGGGATGCGCTGTCCGCCCATGGAGTACGCGGCATCGCGCGTGATCCTGGCGCCTTCATCGGCGTTGAACCCGATGGCGTGGAGGTAGGGCTGGTCGCCGAACTCGCGGGCGCGCCACGCGTCCAGCGGGGAGCCCTTGGCCTTCTGGCTGCATTTCCGAACCCCTCCGAGCTGAGGCATGGTGCCGGTGACGCGGTTCTCGCGCGAGAGCTTGTAGAACCCATCAAGGTGCAGCCGGTAGGGCTGGCGGGTGTCCTGGAGAACTGCGACACCGTCCGCCTTCCTGGGGCCGCTGCGGGCGACCTCGACCAGGCGGACGTGGCGACGGCGCAGCAACGGCAGGATGTAGTGCTGCACGAGCCTGCCCGTGGTGCTCCACTCGTCCCCGGTTTGGGCGATCACGACGATCAGGTTCGAGAAGTCCGGCGCGATCGTGTCGGGTCGCGCGGTGGGATCGGTGAGCATCCGCAGGAGTCCCGCTGTTGTTATGTAAACAGTCAAGCTGTCGCAGTTGAGTCGGTGTCGCAGTGCGGCCAGCGCCGCCGGGTAGTCGCGATTATTCGGAGTCGACGGGCCGGGCCAAGCCGGTGAGTCTGACCAGGGCGGTGAAGCCGTCATCGGTGCCGGGCCAGTGTGCGTGGACGGCGTCGAGTCCGGCTCGGCGGACGACGCCGCGCAGGACGGCGGTGACGATGATGGCGTCGTCGGCGTAGCCGAGCACGGGGATGAAGTCAGGAATCAGGTCGATGGGCATCGCCAGGTAAGCCAGTAGCAGCCCGAATCGGAGCCGGACACCACGCGGCAGGGTCTTGTCTCCGGCGAGCTGGTGGATCAGGCGCAGCACGTCGGGCAAGATCCGTAGCGCTTCACGCAGCAGGCCGTCGCGGGGCCGAATGATGGCCAGCACGGCCACGAGGACCAGCCATGTGAGCAACAAGGCGACGGCGATCCCGATGAGCAGATCCAGCCAAGGCAGACCGGTCACGACTCAGGTCCCGGTCGGGCGGTGCGGCAGGGCCTGCGCCGCGGCATGCTCGGAGGGGATGTCGCGGTCGATGTGGTCGGCGTGGAACAGCGCCTGCGCCAGCAGTGTCCGCACGTGGTTGTTCGCGGCGGAGTAGTAGACGAAGGTGCCCTCGCGGCGGCCTTTGACCAGGCCGGCGAGCCGGAGTTTCGCGAGATGCTGGCTGACCGCGGTCGGGGCAGCGCCCGCGAGCTCGGCCAGACACGCGACCGAGGATTCCCCTTGCAGCAGCGCCCAAAGGACCTTGATGCGGGTCGGGTCGGCCAGCAGCCGGAACGATTCGGCCGCGAGGTGGACCTGTTCGTCTCCGGGCATGTCGAACTCCGGCAGCGACGTGTGCATGTCAGCGAGCATACCTGCTTGCCCTGCTGACTACGTATCTGCATGCCTACGCAGATACGATGCTAGCCTGGTCGTTGGCTGTCGTGTTTGTCGGCGCCGTCACGTGAGCACGAGGTAGGGACATTCATGACCGAGCAGCACGACCACGCCGAGCACCACGGCCACGGTCATGGCCACGCGCACGGACACGGTCATACCGGCCGGTCGGGTGTGCTGGCGTCGGTGTGGAGGCATGTGCGGCATGCGGTCACCCCGCACAGCCACGACAGCGCCGATCGGCTCGACACCGCCCTGGAGACCAGCAAACGCGGCACACGCACGCTGATCTGGTCGTTCGCCGCGTTGTTCGTCACCGCGATCGCGCAGCTGGTGATCGTGGTGTTCACCGGCTCGGTGGCGTTGCTGGGCGACACTATCCACAACTTCGCCGACGCCCTGACTGCCGTGCCGATCGGTATCGCGTTCGTCCTCGGTCGCCGCGTGGCGACCCGGCGCTATACCTACGGCCTGGGTCGTGCCGAGGACCTCGCCGGCGTGGTCGTGGTCCTGATCATCGCCGGGTCGGCCGCGTTCGCCGGGTACGAATCGGTGCTGCGCCTGATCAATCCGCAACCGGTGAGCCATCTCTGGGTGGTCGCCGCGGCCGGGGTGATCGGGTTCGCGGGCAACGAGATCGTCGCCCGCTATCGGATCACTGTCGGGCGCGAGATCGGCTCGGCCGCGCTGGTTGCCGATGGCCTGCACGCCCGCACCGACGGGTTCACCTCGCTCGCGGTGGTCCTGGGTGCCGCCGGGGTCGCGCTCGGGTTCCCGCTCGCCGACCCGATCATCGGATTGGGGATCACGGTGGCGATCCTGTTCGTGCTGCGCGACGCCGCGAAGGAGGTGTTCCGGCGCCTGATGGACGCCGTCGACCCCGCCACCGTCGACCTCGTCGAGCGCACGGCCGGTGAGGTCGACGGCGTGCTGGGCGCGGGGCAGGTCCGGATGCGGTGGATCGGGCACAGCCTGCGCGCCGAACTCGCCGTCACCGTCGACGCCGCACTGACCGTGGACCGGGCGCACCATCTCGCCCATGAGGTCGAGCATCGCCTGGTGCACACCGTGCCGCGACTGACCGCCGCGATCGTGCACACCGAACCCGGCGACGGAGCACAGGAAGCACACGACACCCTGGCCCGTCACCAGTGAGCGACTGATCGGGCCGACCCAGCGCCGGATACGGAGACACGGGGTGGATTCTCCCGGCGCCGGGCCGCCCCCGATGCTCAGGCGGTCAGGGTGACCGTCGCGGTGCGCAGGGTGCCCCCGGTCTGGAACTGCACGAACAACCGCCAGTTCCCCGCCCTCGGAAGTTCGGCGTGGAAGGACAGCGTCGGGCCGCCGTGATCCCCGTTGACCGTGCCTTGCGGGTGCAGGTGGGCGAAGGCGAGATCGCCCTCGTGGAAGGCGGTCAGGTGCGCGTAGGTGTCCAGGTAGGGCTGCAGGTCGGTGACCGGCTTCCCGCCCTGGGACACCGCCACGGTCAATGTGCCGGCCATGCCGCTCTTGACGTCACCGGACAGCGTCAGGGTGTAGCCGTCGACCTGGGTGGTGGTCGATGCCGCTGGCACAGGCTGTGTCGAGGCTGACCCGGGCACGGTGATCTGCTCGCTGAGCACCAGCGGCACCGCCTTGCCCGTGCTGTCCTTGGTGATGAACGACGTGTAGGCCCGGTAGGTACCGGCTTGCAGCGGCGCGACCGGCGCGGTCCAGGTGCCGTCCGCGGCCATCTCCGGGTGGATGTGCTGGAAGCCGGTCAGGTCCGACCGGACGAGGTAGAAGTGCATCAGCTTCGTCTGATCCGACTCGAAGGCGGTCACCGGCTTGCCGTCGGCGCCCTGGATCTGGAACCGCACCGACGCCGCCTGGTTCGCGGGCAGCGACGACACGCTGGGAGCGAAGCGGAAGCCGGACGCTGAGGCGGTCAGCCCATCTCCGGTCGGCATGTCGCCGTCCATGCCAGGCATTCCGGGCATGGAGTGCTGGCTGGCGGAGGTGGAGGGGTTTGTCGAGCCGTGGTCCATGCCGGACATCCCGGTGGACGAGTCGCTGCCGCAGGCGACCGCGGCCAGGCCGACGACGGCTGCGAGGGTGGTCGTGGTGATCGCGCGGCGAACGCGCAGGGGTGATGACGTGTGCATCAGATCAGTGCTCTCTCGGACGGCGCGCAACAGACGCGCGCAGTGAACGGGGGACGTCGTGGTTGCCCGGCCGGAGAAGGCCGGGTCACCGAGTCCCTGTCACGTCCGAGACACGCACAGGCTGATCAGCAGGGCGGGACCGGCACGGGGTACCGCGCCGCCCACTCGCGGCATCCCCAGGTTGGATTGTCCGAGGACGATCGGTTCCGTCAACGCGGTGGCAGAGGGCGCCGCTGGGGCGGCCAGCTCGCCCCGCGGGGGTGTGGAGACACACACCGCGCCGTGCCCGCCCAGGTGGGGCGTCGTCGCCAGGAGAGCGGGACCAGGCGCGGTCGAGGTGGTCTCGGCCATCAGTGCCTGGTGCCCGGCCGCTGGTGCGGCGGCCGGGTTCATCGGGGCGGTACCGCCGGAGCAGCCGGTGCCCATTGCCGGGCCGAGACTGTGCATGAACACGAGCCCGAGCAGCACGGCACACGCGGTCAGCGCGCGGGCTGTCACCCGCGCCACCGCGCTCACCTCGCCCACCGCGTCGCTCCGCTCATCACTTGGCCGGGTTTCTCCCGCCACCCTAGCCACGAGGAGGTGTTACCACTGGCCAGGGCGTCCCTCTGTGACGGCGGGGACGCGACGACCATTCCCCGCTGGCAGGCTCCCTGACGAGCACACCGTGTTGTCACTGACACGATTCGCTGCGGTCCGTGGTTGACCTTCTCGGCCCCGGGGGTTGCCGAGCCGCTGCCACGAACAGGGGCAGCGCAACGAAGATTCGAGCGCTGGTCCATCGACTCGCTGCGGGTCTCCTCGCACGAGTTGATGTGGTGATCGTTCTGTCGATGTGGTCAGGAACGGTCGGGCAGTGGGATCACATCGGGATCGGCGTCGGCCAGCCGGCGGTGGAGTTGCCGGGCCTGATCCTCCAACTCCGAGTTGCGCAGGGCAAGGACCTGGATCTGGTTGGCGTAGACCCTGTTCGTCTCCTCCAGTTCCCGCGCGGTCGCGGCGTGGTCGCTGGCAGCCTGTTTGCGTTCCCGCTTGAGGGCGGCGATCTCCTCGCGCAGCGCGACGAGTTCAGGTTGCTGGGCTTCTCGGTTCGCTTGTGCCGCAACAACGGCGTCCTTGAACTCCGGGGGCGAGCGGTAGAACGAGTCACGGCCCACTCCGGCTTCCCGGCAGAGGTTGGAGACCGTCAGCTCGCCGTCGGACGCGGTCGGCTGGCCGGCGAGCAGCCGGGTCAGCGCCTGCTCCAGGCGGGCTTGGGTGGCGGCGCGGGTCACGCCTGCGCCTCCTCGCTGTCGAGATCACCGATGAGCTGGTCGAGCTCGGTGATGTAGCCGGTGAGTGCGACCTGCTGGAGTTTCGGGACCGGACCGGCCTTCTCGCAGGACGACTGGAGATCCAGGGCCTGATCGCGGGCGGCGGCCAGCCGGGGACGGTGCACTGTGGACCGTCGGGCGTTCGGACAGCGCAGGCACATGTTGTGCTGCGGAACGGGCTGGCCGACGATCTTGGCGCGCTTGACGCAGACCGCGGTCGCCGCGTTGAAGAAGCAGTCGTTGAGCACGCCGGGATGCAGCGTCTTGGTGAGGTGGCGCAACATCGTCCGCAGCCGCAGCTCGTCGGACACGACGCCGGCCAGGTCACCCAGTTCGCGTCGGATGCGCTGGAATTCGGCGTTGATCCGCTCGGCGGCCCCACCGCCGGACTGGGCGCCGGTGTTCCAATCCCGGTAGAGATCCTCCACGTAGTCGAGCATGGCGACCGCCTCCTCGGCGGCGACCTCGGCGGCGAACCCGGAGGCTGAGGTTCCGGCATAGCCCTCGAACATGGTCACCTTGGCGTGGTGGTACTGCCGGGCACCGGCGACCACACCGAAGGGCTGGTGTGCGATATGCCAGGCCAGACTTCGCCGGAACTGCCTGGTGGTGAACACCCACTGCTGATCCCCGTCGGCGGGGATGAACGCTTCGGCCACCCCGCCGGACGAGTGGGTGCCGAACAGGTCGTTGACGTGGTCTCGGAAACCACCGAGGCGCTCGGTGAGCTTGTTCGCCAGCCGTGGCTTGCTGGTGGGCCAGAGCCGGTAGCCGAATAGATGCGTGGGGTCGTCGTTGATCTGCAGCAGGACGTCGATCGCCTCGTGAACGTGGTCGAGCACGACCCACTCGGCCTCGTCACCGGTGAGCTTGCGGCCCTTGAAGACCCGGCCGCGCAGCTTGTGACGGGTCCGGCCGTCCACAGCGGTGGTGGTGACCGCGCAGTCCCGCGCCAGCTCCAGGACCTCCATGTCCCGAAGTCCTGACAAGTACGCCACCAGCACCCAGCAGGCGGTGCGCAGGTGGTGCAACTCGTCATGCAGGCTGCGGTGGTTCAGCCGCCCTCGCCAGGGCCGCCCGGTGTCCGGCCACGTCGAGATCGGTGTGTCCAGGCCACCCTCTTCGTAGCCGAGCTCGGCGCCGGCCTGCTCCATCAGTCGTGTCGGATGTCCCTGGAAGCTGTTGGTTCCGCTCATCAGGGCGACGAGTGCGGCGTTCGGGGCTTGCACGACGCCGTCGACAACCGGCGCGGTCGGGCGCTGAGCCAGGCAATACGGCGGCAGTGCGGGAACGCCCCGTCCCTGCTGGCGGCGGCGGTCCAGGAACGCCTCGATCTTGGTGACGGCCTCGCCGTGCCAGCACCGGCCGCCTGCTCGGGCCTGTTCCAGGTCTGCGATTTCCCGTTGGGCGGCCAGGAGGTCCCGGCTGGCGGTCTGGACGTAGAACAGGGCGGCGCGCAGCAGTGGAGCCATGATCGGCTCGGGGATGCGCGGGGTGCTGTTCTCCTCGTCCGGTCCCCGCCCGGCGACCTAGGTGGCCGGGCGTCCCTTCCAGGGTACGACGGTGAGGCGGTCCGCGGTCAGGTGCGGGCTGTGCGCCTCCAGGTGCTGGATGACGCCGATCCGGACGGCCAGCGTGTTCGGCACACAGGTCTCACCCCAGGCGCGTGCGGTCGCGTCCAGGTGGGATTGGCGGGCCTGCGCCAAGCGCGTCACGCCCTGCTTGCCGAGCTCGGCGAACAGTTGACGCACGATGATGAAGTCCTTGTAGGTGTTGGTGATCTTCATCGGCCGGGCGGTCCGCGATCCGTAGGACAGCGGGACCACGCGATGGATGCGGGAGTAGATGAACTCCTTGGCCGTGAGCGTCGCGATCTCGTCGGGTAACTCGGTGAAGTCCAGCCGGAGGTAGCCGTTGCTGCGCGGCGCGAACGGCCGGAAGTCCCAGATGTCGTCGCTGAACCGGGGGCCTCGGCCGGTTGTCTCGGTGGTCAGGGACTCGGGCAGCACCCAGGGATCGGCCGAGGGCTCCGGCGCGGCGGACGGGCGTGGTGCGGGGGCGCGGGTCACGCGACGGCCTCCCAGAACTCGGGCGGCAGCAGCAACCGTGCCCCGCCGCTTTCGGCGATCGTTTGCGCGGTGGTGATCTGCTCGTCTCGGAACTTGGCCCGGATGCCGCGCACGATCCGGTCCCAGGCCAGGCCGTAGCGCACGTTCCACTCGGCGACGGGGTACTCCTCCCGCTGACGCTCGATGAAGTCCAGGAAGGTCAGCACCTGCGGCAGATGCCGGGTGGTGAACACCGCGTTCGGGCACTCCAGGCAGCCCCACAGCGACACCGGGCACGGCTTGCCCTTCGCCCCGAAGGGCGAGTCGTAGAAGTCGCGGCAGGAGGCCAGGAACACGTCGCTCTCGCGCGACAGCAGCGCCTGCACCTGCTCGGGCGGCAAGTCCTCTCCGCCGGCATCGAGGCGGGTGCCGTCCTCGTCGAGTACCACCGGCGGCGGCAGCGCGACATCCAGCGCTTCGCGCAGGCCGTTCTCCACGGCCTGGTCGTGCACCTCGTCGTGGGCGGGGATGTTGGCGTAGTGCTGGGCGGCGACGTCGGTGGTGTGGCCCTGGGTGAAGTCGGCGAGCACACCGGTGGCTTTGAGGTATTGCTGGGACTTGTAGGTCTTGCGCAGCCGCCGCAGATCCAGCCGTACCAGGGTGCCGTCGGTGTCGGTCATCTGGTCGATGCCGTGTCGTTTCTGCCAGTTGTCCACGTGACCCCACGGCCCTTGCCCGCCGAGCGGGAAGGAGTCGCGCAGGCCCTTGTCTCCGTAGTCGACCCACAGATCGGTGCTGCCACTGAACTCGCGGGCTCGCGCGGTGAGCCGCAGCGCCAGTCGGATCAGGCCGCCGGGATGGTGCAGGGCACCGCCATCGCTGACCCGCGTGGATTTGGAGATCCGGCGCCCGTGTGCTCGTCGTTTGACGTAGTTGATGCTCACGAACCCGCGGGCGGGGTTGGTCAGGCAGTCGGCCTGCAACCGCTTGGCGCATTCCGGCTCAAGCCCGGTCATGCAGATGAGCAGGATCAGGAACACGACGTTGTCCTCGCGGGTGAGGAGGAGCGCCGCGTTGAGCGGGCGCCCGTTGCCCAGTCTCTTGCCGACCATGGGGCGCAGGAACTGCATCGTGACGGGCCCGTGACGGGCGATGTGCCACAGCACGTTCTCGATCACGTCCCAACCGCCGACGTTCGGGTCCTGGCCCGTGGCGGCACGAGCTTCGCCATCCTGTATCCGGCGCGCGATCGCGCGGACATCCGCCAGCGCCGCGTTGCGGATCGCCTGGAAGACGTTCTGCGGGTAGGCATCCAAGGGTCTGATCTGACGGGCACGGGTTTCCCGTCCGAGGAACCTCAGCCTGATAGCCAGGTCGGGATCGAACGTCGTGGGGCTGGCGTCGAACGCCACGCGGAGCAGCCGGACCACCACGCCGATACTGATGCGCGGCTGGTCGCTGTCCGATCCGTACTCGGCGAGCAACGCCTGCTCGAAAGCGTCGATGTGCTCGGCCTCCAGGTCACTGAACTCGACCTCGGTGGCGTTCTGCGATTCGGCTCCGGCGATGAACCGCACGAACTTCCGCACCGAGAACAGGTTCACCTTGAACGCCTGGTAACTCGATCCGGGTCCGTCGGCGGCCACCGTGCGCAGCGTCTCGGCGAGCTGGCGGGTCAGCCGCGGGCACGGCCACGCGGACATGTCGAACGTGCGGTCGTCGCCATCCAGGTGCAGCCGGAGCACCAGCGGACCGATGTCCGGGACAGGAGCGGGTGGCGCGGGCATCTGCTCCTCGGTCGGGAAGGACGCCCAGCGGCCACGGCGACCGGAGCCGGCTCCCTCGATGCGGCTCACGCGGCAGCACCGTCGGAAAGCCGGACCCTGCTCAGCGCCTCGGCTTGTTCATCCCATTCGCGCAGCGCGGACAGCACGATCTCCTGCGCCTCGTCCAGGACGTCGAGGTAGACGAAGACCGTCTCGCGCTGGCGATGGCCGAGCAGTAGCTGCAACTTGCGCAGCGGGTCGCCGACCAGCAGACGTTTCACCTGCTGGCTCATCAGGGTCTCGCCGGGCTCCATGCGCAACGCGCGGACGGTCTGGCGCAGCAGCAGCCCGAGCATGTGCACGGCGAAGGTGTGACGCAGGGCGTGGGGATGGACCACCAGGTCAAGGCCGAACCGGGCGCACCGTTCGTTGGCTCGTCGAAACACCGCCTGCCAGGTCGACCGCGACAGCGGCAGACCGTCCTCACCAAGCCATAGCCACAAAGGACCACCCAGACCGTCATCGCCAACCCGGCACAGTCGCTGCCGTTCCTCGATCGTCACCCGCGAGTACGGCCGCGAGCGGCCATCCTCGACGAGGGTCAGTGCAGTCTTGCCGGCGGAGCGAACTCCCATCCAGTCGTCCGCACACCCGTAAGCCCCTGCTGCCCGGCGGCGCTCGACCAGCTCGTCGCGTTCGATGTCGACGTAGTGGTGCAGGTCGCGCAGCACGCGCCGTGACACGAACACCGTCCTCGGCCGGCTGCGCTTGGTGATCGTCGCGGGCAGGTTCAGGTCTCCGGTCAGCCGCCGCTGCGCCAGCGGCGGCACCTCGGTGACCAGCAGGCTCGACGCCTCCCTCAGCCGCATCCCGGTGCAGACCAACAGGTCGGCGAACACCGCGTTGCGTTCGCCGTGCCGACCGCGCCAACTCGGGTCCGGCGAGCCGTCGGGTAGTTGGCCACGCAACCCGACGTCCCGCCACGCCAGGTAGTCCTCGTAGGCCAGGAACCGCACCGGCCCGGCGCTGTCCTCGACCTCGCGCTCGGCATTGAACAGCACCCGTACCAACCCGCGGGGCGTCAACACCGTCTTCTCCACCATGCGGAACGGCTGGGCCTCGATCAGCTCCTCGTGCATCGCCCACTTGACCCACTTGTCCAGCGCCGCGATGAACCTGTTCCAGGTCGACGCGGACACCGTGAAACCCTTCGTCCGCCGACGCGCCCGCTTGTAGGCGCGCAGATCGTCCTGGCTTGCGTCCCTGATGGACCGTCCACCACGGTGCTCATGGAGAAAGCGGCCGAACAGCATCAGATCACGCGCGTACGCCTCCCTCGTGTGCTCCGAGCGCACACCCCACCCATCCAACTCGCGCACGAACCGGTTCAACTCCAGGTCGTACGAGCCGTCGGGGCCGAGCAGGAACGGCAGCCCGTCGCCTACACCGGCACGACGGAGCACTTGGGCTTCGTCACCGCCGAGCCCAGGCACGTCGAGAGCTCTCACCGGTGACGTCTTGTACATGAGCAAAGTCGAGATCCTCCAGGATCTAAACACGCCGAACACGCCGAACCTGGCGTTGGCTAGGGACTTCTGCGACAGCAGTGAAGTGTCACCATAACTGTCGACTCGGCGCCCATCCCGTAGGACCAGACGTAGAACCTCGGGTAGCAGCGGCTGGCGGGTGTTCGAGTACAGGTCATGCCGCTCTCCGCGGTGATGTCGTTGTGGTTCAGCGGCTAGAGCATCGGCGGGAATCGCCAGGTGATGGGCCGGAACCGCAGGGGTGTCGTGCCCGCGTAGGAGGCGGCGAGGTTCCCGTGGTCGGTGATCACTCGGTATCCGGCGATCCACACCGCGAACCACGGTTCCGCGGCGGCGCCGTGGCGAGCCGCCGCGTCGGGGGCGGACACCATGTTGGTGTCCAGCCGGGGCGCGGACGAGCGGTAGTGGTCAGGCGGCCGTTGATCATGGGGCAGGCTTGGATGGTGTAGGCCGCGCACCAGGGGTGCAGGGCGGGTTCACTGGAGCACTGGCGGACCACGTCGGACATGCGCATCATCAGCACCGCGCGGTGTTCCAGCGGCAGGCCGCAGACCCCGCACAGCCGTCCGTGTAGGGCGTGGTCCACGCGGTCGCGATCGACCGATCCGAACAGGAATCGCCCATCGGCTGTGCGGGGCGTAACCCAGGGAACCACCAGCCCGCCCACGGTGGGGAGCTGTCGCAAGGGCTCAGGGATAGGCGGGACGGCAGAGGTAGTCATGATCTTCTTCTTGCTGTGTAGTTGGTCGACCACGTGCACTGACGCGGACGAGCCCGGAACGTGTCGGGTCAGGTCCGCGGCCTGACCCCGGTGTTCGACACCCGGGGGCCAAGCCGCGGAGGTGGGACCCGTGTCAGTCGGGCCAGGAGGGTTGAAACTCGCGCGGTAGCCCGTCGAACCGCCAGCGCCCGAAAACCTCGTGCCGACCGTCGCGCCATCGGACATGCGCGCGTGGCACGCAGTAGTTCGGCCCGGAGGTCGTTTCATCGCCGTGCTGGTGGCGACGTCGGGTGGCGGTGATCGTGATCTCGATGTTGCCGTGAGCCGTGTAGCCGGTCACCTTGGCAGGCACGAGACCGACCAGGTACGCGTCAAGGAACACCAGGTCCCCGACCCGCACCACGGTGGGCTCGACCGGCCCCGCGTCGCGACCGGACGCGCTCACGGAGTCTCCTCCGCTCGCTGGTGGGCGAGCATGAGGTACACGACGGGGGATTCCCCTACGTGGTGCCGCTGTCCGGTGTCATCCGTCCAGACCGGGCCGTCGAACAGTGGGGCCGTGCCGTGTCTGGTGATGTGTGAGGCGAGCGCGGTGAGCGTCGCCTCGAATCGGTCCCACGGCGCCAGGTAGCCCTGCGCTCTGCGCAGCAGCAGGTCATACCGCGCCCGCGTGCCCTCATCGAGTTGGTCGTACAAGCCCATGAGCCGGAACCGGGCGTCAGCGACCGGCGTGATGTGCTCGGACACGTGGAACGACCGGACGTGTTCCTCGGAGTTCAGGAACATGACCACCAGCTCGGTGTACGTGCTGGCTTTCGGGTTGTTCCAATACAGGTAGTCCCGTTGGGGGTCGGTGGTCTGCGACATGAAGCGTTGCAGCCTCCGATGCTTGCCTCTCTTCCCGTTCTCGACCCAGTAACGGATCTGGCACCGCAACGTGCGTCCGTAGGGGTAGTCGTCGACCAGGTATGCGGTGTCCGGGCTGGTGTGGCCACGGAGAATGTTGACGCGCTGGATATCCATACTTGCGACTTTCTTTCGAGCGGCGTGCCGGACGCCCCGCGCACGGGACGTCCGGCACACGAATACAACACTGTGAGAGAAGAACGGACGTCCTATGAGGACTGGCTAGTGGGCGGCTCAATCGAAGAGGGATGGCGGCTGGTCGAAGGTCTCCCACGCTTGGCCGCCCACATCGTCGGAGCTGGTCGCCCAGCCAACGGGGAGATAGCACACGCAGTGGCCGTCCAATTCTTCGCAGTCCATACAGGTTCCGCAGACCCGGCAGAAGCCGGTCACGAAGTCGACGGTGTCGAGTTCAAGGCATCCTGTGCACTGGCCATCCAACAGGAACGGGTGGTCCGAGTCCGGTTCCGCCTGATAGCTGCCGTTCGAGTACCAGATGCCGCCATCCCACGTCCCGCTGTCCTCACCGAGGATGTAGGCGGACCTGCGGTATCGGGGGTTCACGGTCAGGATCACGACCTTGTTGGACGCGCCTAGCCACCGTTGGAACGCCGTTCGCCCCTGCCGGGTCGTCAACGAACCGAACGGTTGGCGAGGTAGGAAGTCCTCCGCCGCGATCCGGGTATCGCACCGCCCGTCACGGCCCCGCGGCCACAGCTCCGACGGAAGAACCCCGTTGTGCGCCAACACCGTGCGGGGGTCGTTCCCCAGGGGGAACGGGTGGCAGTTACGGGTACCTCTCGTGCCCCCGGTCGACAGGCGGGAGTGGAACAGCGCCGGACCGCCGGGATGTTGTGCCCGGTCGCTTTGGAACTCGCCGATCAGTGCATCGGGGTTCATCCCGTGCCGCACGATCAGGTGCCGGTCGGCTGTGACGATGGCGTAGCCGTGCCCATCCTCGTTCGCTTGCGCTCCGCGTGCCAGTGCGGCGACGTCGGGTTGGACCCCTTCCGGGAAGAACGTCAGCAGGCACACGCCAGGGCCTCCATCTCCGACGCGAGATCCGGGTAGATGCCCTGTCCGGCAACCCATGCGGCGAAGGTCTCCCACTCCCACCCCTTGCCGTCCACGATGTCCCGGACGGCAAGGGCGCGGGTGTACTCGACCGACGCGGCTGCCAGTGCCAGCGCGGCTTTCACCTCGGTTTTGTTGACCGTGCCGGCGAAGATGCGCAGCTCGAAGGTGTGTTCGTTCTGCACGTTGATCGCCTGGTACCTGTTGGTGCATTTGCCGCCCTTGGCCGCGTGCTTGGCGTATCGCCGTCCCTCGGGTGAGAAGGGCGCCCACTGGTTGGACTCGCGGCGCGCGATGCCGATGACCTCGGTTTGGTTGCGGTAGATCAGTTTCAGCCACCGGAACACGTGGGCCGGTTCGTCGAACGCGGCGCGGCTGACGTGGACGTGCAGCCCGTTCCCGTCACCGCTTGCACCCAGTGCGGCCAGTTCGTCCAACATGCCCCATGGAAAGTGGCCCATGGCCCAGTCGTAGGACATCGGGTGAGTCACGATCTCAAAGCCGCGACCGATCGAGCAGTCTTCCTTGAGGTAGCCCACCGACCCGAGATGATCAGTCGCTGTCTCGGCACAGTAGCCAAGATCCGGAGTGTTGATCTCCAGTTCGACCCCGAGGTACAGCGGTCCGGTGCCGTGAAACTCCGGCGCCGGACGGTAGTCGTAGCAGTGGACGTAGTCGGACCCACCGTCCGCCTGCTCCGGCTCGCACGACTCGCAGTAGTCGCCATTCCGGGTGAGGACGTAGCAGTTCTCGCACGACCAGTACGCATCACTGCACGGGTCGCACACCTCGCCACCACTGTCGGTTGATCGCGAGTCTTCGGAGAGCGTGTCACATTCGACGCATGTCGACATGCCGTACGCGCACTCATCGCAGACCGAACGGCTAATGTCCGTCTCAGTCAGCGACGATGCGTATTCACCGCATCGGTCGCACTTTTCATAGCCGGTGAGGCAACCGGCACAGACTTCACTGCCGTCCACCGTGACGGTGGTGCGACCGGTCTCAACACCGCACCCGTCGCACTGGACTACGGGCACGGGCGGGGCAAAGGGTAGAGTTAACGTAGGCATAGCGGGCTTACTCCCGTGGTGCCAAGAGGCCGGTAGTGGGCGGCAACCCGCTACCGGCCTCGCCAACGCAAGCTAGGGGCCAGAACGCGCCCCAGACAACGGCAGGCAGCCAAGACTCGGCGTGCCTGCCGGTCTGGCATCAGGCCAGACCCGTATACGCATGTGTTCGCCTAAGCAGGCGTGGCCACACACGGTCACCCACAAGGGAAGACCGTGTATGACCACGCGCACTCAGAAGTGCACGAATCAAGAGATAAAGAAGTGACGTTGTGTCTAGCGCGCAATGCAGGGAACTATGCCCGTAAGGGTGTGGCGTGCTATAGGCACGTGAGAGCGAAGCCCTCAGCATCGAATGCCCAATGTCGGCAACCGCCTGAGACAACCCCGAACGCCCACGCATCGCGACGTCTGTCGGTGCTAGACCACCATGGAGTTATCTTGGGACACACCTGTAGTAGGTATGCGTTTATGCGCGCTACTCCGCTCTATAGCAAGAGCTTTACGTAGTGAAGCTGCAAGCGCAGGTACTATACATCCCAGACTAGGAATGCGCGTTTGGCTACGCGTCGTTCTTCACGCTGCTCTGCACGGTTTCGCTGCTGTCCGCACGGCCCAAGCCGCTGCCCGCGCTATGCGGGACTTTGCATCACCTGAACATCGAAGAGGCGATCAACCGCCCGGAAAGGCTCACGGGGACGTTGCGCCCCGGTCTTTCGCCTTCCCGCTCGGAGTGTTGCCTAGTTTCTGTTGTGGATACACGTATAAGTACACCCTGTAGGTCTACACATCGCAAGACCTTCGCTGCCGCCGTTACTTAGCTGTTACTTGCGGGCCGTGCTGGCTGTTTCCTTATCTGACGCGAAGAAACTGCCAAGATCGACCGGCCCGGCTGTCGTTGCGCAGGCGGCGTGAAGGTCGGAGGCTGGCGGAGGCAATTGCGCGGCATTGTGGAGCGGCGGCGCCAGGCGCCAACATTCATGAAGCGCGCCGCGCCCGCGGCGCGCCGTCCGCATGGGTTTCTCGGCAGAATTGTCGAGAAACCCCATGCGGACGACTTCGGCAGCCAGGCAGCAAGCCACGCCGGGGACGGCGGGGACCGGTCATGCACTGCCTAGCCGACTTGCACCATGCTGGCTTGCTGCCGAGTTGGCCGACATGCAGGAGGACTCGGGACGCCTCTCACCAGCGGGGACACGACTTGCGGCCTCCCCCTGCCTAGTGGGGGGAGCCGCGAGCGTAGGTGCGAGGGGAGGGGGTGCGTCGACAACTGCCCGGATCGACTCGGTCACGTTCTGCTGAGATCCCACCGCTCCTGTCACTCAGGGAGATCGAGCGTCTACGCAAGTAGAGAATTGTTCTCGAAAAGGATCATTATCCATAGTATGTTGACGGCCACGCCCGGTGAGGATGCATCTCGCAACCTCCGAAACCGGAGCCGAGAGGAGATGTCGATATTGATGCCGTCACGCCCGCGAGCGGTCGACCAGTCGATACGGCTGGGCGTTTATTGATCACGGAGTGAGAGAGATGACGATGGGGGATATGGATATTCTGCGCAGGTCGAGAGACCTCAAGCATATCCTCGAATACGATTGGCTGAGTGATGTTCTTGTCGCACTCAAGCCAGGTCGGCTCAACTATTCGGTGTTGTTGAAGCGTATTCAGGCGGATGCGCCGTTCGATCCGTGGTCGGGGCGGAAGGCGGTCATCCAGCCGCGGAGCTTGGCACGGACGTTGCTGCGGATGGTGGAGAACGGGTTGATCGTCCGCCACGAGGTGCAGCGGACGTTCCCGCGGTCGGTGTCCTACGAGCTGACGCGGGCCGGGGACGACCTGCTGTCCGAGTTGAGCGCGCTGGCCGGATGGGCGGTCCGGCACGACGAGGTGATCGCCGAGGCGCGGACGCGGTATCGGCAGCGTCGGGGGCTCGTCGACGACGGCAGCGAAGCCCGCTGACTCAACTCGGGTAGTCGGTCAGCTTGCCTCTGCGTCGGGTTGGGCGCGGCGTTGCTGGAGGAACCGCATCAGGTTGAGCGTGTCGGGGCTGGGGCGTTGGTCGATGTCGGCGAGTGTGGTGCGTAGCAGGGCGAAGGTGCGGGCGACGGCGTCGTGTTGGCCGAGGGTGGCCTGGAGGCGGGCGATCTGGCAGTACAGGGCTTCGTTGACCGGGTCGAGTGTGCGGGCTTGTTCGAGGGTGGCCAGGGCGGTGTGGGGCTGGTCTGCGTGGTGGAGTGCGCGCCTGCTGAGGGCGTCGAGGACGTCGCGGCGGAGGCGTTCGCGGATGGGCTCGATCCAGTCGGTGCTGATGTCGTGGGCGAGGTCGCCGCGGTAGAGAGCGGCGAGGTCGGTGTCGGGCTCGGGGTGGGCCAGCGCGTGTCGGAGCTGGTGGTAGTCGATGTGGACGAGGGCGGGGTCGAGTCGGTAGCGGCCGTCGTCGGTGAGCACGAGCTGGCCGAGCTGGTCGTCGCTGGCTTCGACCAGGCGTTTACGCAAGGTGGACACGGCGTTGTGTAGGGCGTTGAACGGGCGGGCGCGGGGAGCGTCGGGCCACAGGGCGTCGTTGAGGACGTCGCGGCGCACGCCGTCGGGGTGGATGGCGAGGTAGGCGAGGATTTCGCGGTGCTTGGGGCTGATCGCCGGGACGAGTTCGTCGCCAGCGGTATGCAGGCGTAGGTCGGTGTTGCCCAGCACGGCGAGCCGCCATTGGGCCACAACGGCGTCGCGCTGCTGGTGTTCGGGGAGAGCCACCAGCGGTGGCGGAGTGTCGTAAGAGATGGGTTCGGATGGCGGCCTTGTCTCGGTGGCGGGCTTCTCGGTGAGGTGGTCGGGTTCCTCGGTGTCGTCGAGTTCGTCGGCTGCTTCGGCGAGGAGCTGGAGGAGGGCGGCGGTGTCAGTGGAGTCAAGGTGGTAGAGCCGGGTGCCGGTGAGCGTGGTGGCGGGGCCTGCGCTGGTGGCGCCCACGGTGCCGTCGGAGTGGACGCGCAGGGTGATGCCGGGGCGCCAGTGGCCGATGAGGATGGCCGCGATCCCCACGGTGGAACCGAGGTCGATGATGTTCTGCGCGCGCCGCTCGGTGTGCGGTGCCGGGGTGGCGAGCAGGACCAGCGGCGGGAGGTCAGCGCGGTCGCCGGGGTGCTGGTGGGTGCGGGTCAGCAGTTCGGTCTCGGCTTCGTCGAGGACGTCGTCCAGGGTCGGCAGCACGCACAGCGAGGCAGGTGCCGCGGCGGGCGGGAGGCCGAGCAGGGCCAGGTCGGGCTCGGGGATCAGGACCCTCGTGGCGCGACCGCGGTGCTGGGCGAGCAGGTGCAGGAGCATCGCTCGTGCGGTCGCCGCCGCGCCCGGCCCGGTCAGGCCGATGCCGCGGGTTCGCGCGAGGTCGATGGTGAGGTCCAGGCTGCGGCCTGGCGGTGCCGTTCGGGCTGTCGGCACGAGCATCGCCGTTGACGGTGCGGACTCGTCGGGAACCGCGGGCAGCAGGCCGACCTGGGCCTCGGCGGCGTCCGGCCCTGGGGCCAGATCGTGGTGGGTGCGCATCGCGCGGACGACCGGGGCGATGGGGCGGGCGAGGTCCGAGCGGTCCCCGCTGCCGGGCCGGTACCGGCGTCGACGAGACATCCGGAGCGCCACCACCAGCGTGCTGATCGCGGCGATCAACCCCAGGCTGACGTAGGCGCCGGTGGTCAGGGTGCCGACAGGTTCAGTCGACTCCGAGGATTCGAGGTCCGCAGGCGCGCGCGGAGTTGTCGCGGGCGCGTTGGGGGTGGGGGTGGGTCGGGCGTGGGTGGACTCTGTGGTCACTGGCGCCGGAGGTGTGGACGGTGTGTGGGGTGTCGTCGGCGCGGGCACCGGTTGCTTGGGGACAAGGGGCGGCGGGTCCACTGGCGTTGCCTGGGGCTGGTTGGCCGGCTCGTGGGCGGGGATGAAGGCGGTGATGATCCAGCCGGGTCGGATCACGCCGGGGTTGGTGAGGGCGCGGCCGTCGGCTTGGCGGACGCCGCGGTTGGTGGTGAGCAGTTCGGGCCAGCGGTTGCCGTCGCCCAGGAGGCGGTCGGCGACGCGCCAGAGGCTGTCGTGCACACCGTGTTGCGGGAGGCGCACGGTGTCGGCGATGGCCACCATGCCCGGCGGCGGCGCGACCAGCGGGACCGGCGTGGCGGGCGCCGGCTGGATGGGGGTGGCCGCGGCGCTGATCGAGGTCGCGGGGGTCGCCAAGGCGGTGAGGGCGACGTGCGTGGGTGCTGCGGGCGTGCGGGTGGCGAACAGGGGCACCAGGAGGCTGCCGACCAGCACGACCGCGGCGGCGCGCATCGGGCCCGCGGGTGGGAGGTCGGGCAACGACAGTCCGCGGAGCACGTCCCGGGCGGCGCGCAGGACGTCGAGGGTGAACAGGGCCCAGATCCACCAGGCGAGGCAGGCGAGGATGTCCAGGACGAGGCCGGTGCTCATCGGGGCCAACAGGGTCCCGGTGATGTCGTTCCAGGTCGGGACCCGGGTGGGCAGGGGCCAGCCGATGTAGTGGGCCAGCGCCCAGGGCAGGCCACCGAGGACCAGTGCGAGCACCTCGGCGGCGGCGACGCTGCGAGCGAGAGCGGACATCCGGTTGGTCATGGGTGCCTCGTGGTTCACGGGTCGGCGCGGGTGACGCCGCGTTCGGCCTCGGCGGTGCCGGTCGCGGTCGCGGTGACCGATCCGACGCCGAGGAGACCGAGCAGTTGGGTGGGGCGGGTGATCGTGACGGTCACGGTGACCCGGTTCCCGGCGACGGTCACCGTGCCGCTGTGGCCTGCGGTGGCGAGGAAGGTGCGGGCGGCTTGATCGGCCCTGCCCGGGTCCAGGCGCAGGACGCCGCCGCGGTAGGCACCGAGGTCGACCTGTTGGGCTCCGGCGCGGGCGGCTTCCTGGGCTTGGCCGAGGGCGTCGACCTTGGCGGTGAGGGCGATGCCGCCGTCGAGGACTAGTCCGGCGACGAACAGGCAGGCATTGACCATGACCACGGCGAACGCGGTGACGCGCCCGCGGTCGTCGTGGCGCAACCGGCGGGCGTTGGCGGCCAGCCTGCGGAGGGTGGCGGGTGGGGGCATGGTCAGGTTCCGCGGTAGGTGTCGATGGTGGAGGTGTAGGTGGCGGTGACCGTGCGGTTGCCGGGCACGCCGAGGAGTCCGAGGTCGGACAGGCCGACGGTGCACGAGACGGTGACGGTGACCGCGGCGCCGGGGCGCAGGCCCTGGGTGTCGGTGGCGACCGTGAGGTTCTGGCAGGTCACCCCGGCTTGGGCGAGCGCGGTCGCGGCGGTGGTGCGGGCGTTCTGGTCGGCTTGGCCTGGTGTGCGGGAGATGGAGGCGGAGCGTGCGGCCTGGTGCGCGGCGTCGGTCACCCGCATCTCGGAGGCGGCCAGCCGTCCGCAGAACACGACGAACAGCACCAGCATCACGGCCACCGGGGTGAACAAGGTCAGTTCCGCTGCGGCCGATCCGCGCTCGTCGAGCCGCAACCGCTGCCACCGTGATCTCAGCAGGACGTGCATCAGCCGCCTCCTCGGAAGACCTCGACCGGGCCGTGGGCCTCGGCGTGCACGGTCAGGGCCAGGAAGGGCACCACCTGCACGGCTGTACCGGTGATCGCGACCGACACGTCTGCGGCGGTCCGCGTGGACGTGATCGTGGTTCCGCCGAGGACACCGCCGCCGAGAAGATCAAGCGCGCGCCGCGTCTCGGTAGAACCGGACTCGGCCGTGCCGCCCGACACGCGAGCCGCCGAGAGCCCCTGCGCCGCAGCGCTTTGCGCGACGTGGCAGGCGTGCAAGTACAGGCCGAACTGGATCACCGTGAGCAGCAACAGGATCAGCACCGGCGTCGCCATCACGAGTTCTACCGAGACCGCGCCGCGGTCATCCCGAGCGAGTCGCCGCAGACGTGCCCGCAGAGTGTGGGTTGGGGTTGTGGTCATGGGCGGGGTCACATCGTGATGCCGTTCGCCTTCTCGGTCACTTTCGTGGCGATGATGGCGAGCACGGCGAGGGCCAGGACCACGAGCAGAGCGGTGACGAGGACGGTTTCGGTGCTGTAGCCGTTCTCGTCCTCGCGTAGGCGCTGCCAGTTGGCGCGGATTCGGGCGATGAGGACGATCAGGTTGGAGTTCATGGGTTCTCTCTTGGTGGGTTCAGAGTCCGATGAGGACGCGGGACATGGCGGGGAATCCGAGGAAGATCAGGAATCCGAGGAACAGGATCAGGACGGGCAGGCTCATGCGTTCGGTCGCGGACTGGGCCTCCCCTTCGGCGTGGGTGAGTTCCCGAGTGCGCATCCCGCTGGCCTTGGCGGCCAGGGACGCGCGGACCCGAGCGCCTTCGGTACCCGCCAGCGACAGCGAAGCGGCCAGTTCGGACAGCTCGGAGACGTCGAGTTCCGTGCCGAGCTGCCCGAGACGGGCCCACGGTGTGGTGCGGGTCGCAGCGGCGGTGGTCAACGCGCGCCGGATCTGCGCGAACGCCCATCCGTTGCCGACCTTGACCGCGTCGGTGAGCGCGCCGTCGACACCCGCGCCACCGGCGAGCAGGACGCGCAGCAGGTTGAGGTAGGCGCCCAGCGAGTGCCGGAACGCGTCGCGGCGACGGGCGGCCTCCTGCCGGACGGTGAGGTCGGGGACGAGGAGTCCGACGATGCCGAGGATGAGTCCGGCCAGGGCGGGCATCTGCCACGGCATCGGGATGTCGGCGACCAGCAGTAGCGCTTGGGCGAGGGTGGGAAGGACCAGGCCGGCGATGCCGTAGACGGCCATCTCGGCGAGGTGGTGCTGCGGGGACTTGCCGATCACCGCGAGATCCCGCCGCAGCCGCGGTGTCGGCAGGCCGAGCGAGGCCAACGGGCGGACGAACGGCTTGCCGATGCGCAGGCTCCAGCCCGCGGAGTCCGCGGTCAGCAGCGGTACCGGGGCGGGTCCGGCGGTGATCGCGGTCAGCGTCGCGTGCAGTCCGGGCCGCGGTGGCGCGATCCAGGCGACAAGAGCCCACAGCCCTGTGCCGAGTCCGGCGCCGAGGAGGAGTCCGGTGATCATGGTTGGGCCTCCGTCGCACCGGTCGGGAGTTGGGTGAGACCAGTGAGGACCCGCGCGGCGGGGCGGAGCCGGGCGATGCGCCCGAGCCAGACGAACGACACGGCGAACAGGGCACCGACGAGCAGCAGCATGAGCTGGCCGAACGCGGTGTCGTAGGGCTCCAGGTAGGAGCGGTTGAACACCACCAGGCCACCGGCGAAGGCGAGGGTGGTGATCAGGATGACCCGCACGCTGGTCCTGGTGCGCGCACGCCCGGCTTCCACGCGCATCCGCATCGCGGCCTGCTCCCGAGCCTCGGCGGCGAGTTCGCCGAGGAGTTCGGCGAGCTGGCGGGCCTGGTGGTCGGCGGCGAGCACGAGCGCGGCGAGCACCAGGTCCGCGGTCGGGTCGGCCAGGTCATCGGCCAGCAGCCGCAGGGAGGGGCCGAGCCGGTCACCGCGGTCCAGCCGCTTCGCCAGGTCCTCGATCTCGGCGCGGATGGCTTCCGGGGCGGTGGCGGCGGTGGCGAGGATGGCTTGCTCCAGCCCGGCCGCGGCGGCGATGACATCGCGCAGCATCTCCGTCCACGACGCGATCCCCTCGATCCGCGCCAAGGCCCGGTCGTGCCCGCGGGTGCCGCCGAGCACCTGCGGCAACCCGGCCACAGCCAGCGCGGTCAACACCCCGCCGACCAGCCACCCGGTGACCATTCCCGCGACCAGCCCGGCCAGCACCGCGGCGGCGAGCAGGCGAGCGTGGCCGTGCCGGCGCAGGCTCGCGATCCAGAGCTGGGCCTTGGAAGGGGTGTCCGCAGTTGTGACGCCGCGGGCCCCGGCGATGATCAGCAACACACCCGCGGCGGTGCCGACGCCGAGCAGCGCGAGTAGTGCGGTGGTGGCGGTCATGGCTGCCACCACCCGTCCGGGTTGTCGAGCAGATCCGGCTCGAACCCGGCGTCCACCAACAGCTCCATGGTCTCGGTGCGGATCGGGGCACCGGGGACCGCGCGGCGGTCGCTGCCGGGCCGCCAGATCTCGTTCGAGACGACCTGGGAGCCCTCGGCGTCGACGACTTCGCGGATGGAGGACACGACCCGGCGGTGGGGTTCGCCGCGGGGCTTGTCCAGGAACACCACCAGGTGCAGGGCGGAGGCGATGAGGATGTTGGTCTGGTGGATGTCCAGCCGCTCCGGGGACTGCACGGCGTAGGCGGCGAGCTTGGTGAACACGCCCTTGCTGCTACTGGCGTGGATGGTGCCCATCGAGCCGTCGTTGCCCTGGCTCATGGCGTTGGTCAGCGGGATGACCTCGCGTCCGCGGACCTCGCCGACGATCACCCGGTCCGGCGACATCCGCAGCGCCTGCCACACCAGATCGGCCAGGCTCACCGCGCCCTGGCCCTCGATGTTCGCCTCGCGCGCCTGCAACGCGACCACGTCGGGGTGGGCGTGTTCGTCGTCGCCGAACCCGAGTTCGGCGACATCCTCGATCGTGATCAACCGCTCCTCGGGCGGGATCGCCGACGCCAAGCCGCGCAGCATCGTCGTCTTCCCGATCGCCGTGCCGCCGGCGACCAGGATGTTGCGCCGCGCCCGGACCGCGGCGGCGAAGAACGACTCCAGCGCCACGTCCAGGGTGCCCATCTCGCGCAGCTCGGCCAGAGTGACCGTGCTGTAGCGGTGCCGCCGGATCGACACCGACGGCCGCTCGGTCACCGACATCACGGCGGAGACACGGGCACCGTCGGGGAGCCGGAAGTTCACGATCGGCGAGCCACGGTCGAACCGGCGCTCCTCCATCCCCGAGCGGGCGGCAAGGTCCCGGATCAGGTCGATCAGATCGCTGTCGGTCGGAACCACCGGTGCCAGTCGGGCGCGGCGGCCGTCGGCGTAGCGGACGAACACCCGGTCCCCGTTGACGTTGATGTTCTCGATCGACTCGTCATCCAACAGCGGCTGAAGACCACCCATCCCCACCAGGTCATCCACCACCGCGGCGGTGACCCGGGCCTCGACCTCGGGAGACAGCAGCGTGCCGCCGCGCTCCAGCTCGCCGTTGGCATAGGCGTCCGCGGCCTCCTGCACCAGCACAGCGGCGAGCGCGCGGCGCTCAGGCGGGGTCATGGGCGTTCGCCCGGCTGCGTCGTCTGCGCTGACCCGGTCACCGAGCTGCGCCGCCACGGCCAGGCGCAGCGACTCCCGCATCCGGCCGATGGCCTCGACCTCGCTGCCCGGCTCGATGCCTGCTCGCGTGAAGGTGGTGGTTTCGGTCATGGGCGGGTTCCGTTCAGGTGGACATCGGGAGCGGGGAGATCAGCGGGCAGGTCGTCCTGCGAGGCGGGGGCTTGGGCGCGCAGGAGGTCCGCCAAGGACGCGGCGGCCTTGCCCAGCGCGGACCGCGACGGAGAGCGGCGCCCCGGCTGCCCGCCCAGCACCGCGGCACCGCGAGGGTCATGAGGCAGCCGGGCGAGCACGTCGACCCCCAGCTCGCGCTCCACTTCCCTGGTTGGATAGCCCTCGCCGACCAGCACCAGAGCGGGGTGCGGTGTCCACTTCGCCACGGTGTCGAGCTTCTGCGCGACGTGCGCCAGCTCGTCGTCGCGCGCCCGCGCCAGCAGGACGGTCACCTCGGCGGTGCGCAGCAGCGGCAGTGCCGGGGACTGGGCGTCGATCCGCCCGACATCGCAGATCACCACCTGCCCCGCCACCTCCGCCGAGGCACGCACCACTGACGACGACCCACCCGCCAACACCGCCAACGCCGACCGGGCCTGCTCCGCGCCGACCGGCCCCGCCACCACCCGCAACCCACCCGGCAACACCTGGACGTGCTGGGCCAACAGACCGGGATCGCTGTCGCGCCGCGCCGCCGCGGCCAGCGACTTGAGCCCCGGGTTCTCCTCCAGCCGCCACCGCGCCAGCAGATCCCCGCCCCCCGGATCGGCCTCGACCACGACCGGCTCCTCCGGGCCGGTCCACCGCGCGCCCAACGCCACCGACAGGGTCGTCGCCCCCGGGGAACCCTTGACCGAACAGACCACGACCAACATCACCGACCACCCCCGACCGCGACCACCGACACCTGCGCCGCGGACGCACCCGCCAACTCACGGGCACCGGCCTCCGGCAGCTCCAGCGACATCACCGTGGTCTGCTCGCTCTGCCGCGCCTGGACATCGGTCACCACCGCACGAACCGTGCGCGGCGCCGCTACCGACGCCGTCGAAGTCCCGGTGGAGGCTGGTGGGCTGATGAGCACCAGGACGTGCGTGCCAGGTGTCAGCGACGGCGGGAACTGACCGTCCTTCAACCCCACCGCGGTGATCGCCGACCCCGCGGCAGGAACCTCTGCGACGCCGAGAAGCCCTCTGCTGAGCAGCGTCCCCGCGGGCGCCGGGTAGGCCATCGTCGTCCCCACCACCGTGGTCGACTCCGACGCGGTCACTACGTCCAGTCCACTGTCGACGGAGATGCTGACCTGCCGCAGATCCTGCCCCGCAAGCACCTGGCCGACCGTCACCGCCCGCGCCAACGCCAACACCGTGACCCGGTTGCCCGCCTGCGTGGCCACATAGACCCCCGCACCCGCGCACGCCACCACCAACAGAACCCCGAGCAACAGATACGGCGCACGCCGCCGCACAGCCCCATTGACCCGCGAACCCGTCGCCGCGCGTCCCGCCCGCCCGGTGCTCGACCAGCCACGCGGACCGGATCTCTCGTCCGCGGCCGACCGCGATGTCACAGTTGCCACCCGATGCCCTCCTTCAGGCACAGCTCCGCCCCGGCACGCATTCGGAGAAACAGCGCACCCAGCAAGAAGAATGAGATTGAAACGTCTACACAGGATTGATCAGCGCGAGCCGAGAGCCTGGATCTCCACCACACGGAACGCCGTCGTGGTCGACGTGGTCAACTCGGGAAACGTCCCACCCGCTCCGGCACCCGCCCACGACACCGACCAATGAATCGTCGCGGTCACCGGATATCGCTCATTCGCCCGCCGAAAGGTATGCCCACACGTCGGCGACGCCGCCCGCGGATCACCACCGAGCAGCGGGTCACCGGGCCCGTTGCACGTGACCGTCGCCCCGTCACCCATCGACCAGGTCACCGCCGTCGGCCGCGCAGTCGCGGTCACCGACACCCCCGGCACCGACGCGGTCACCGACACCGGCACCCAAGCGCCACGGTCCACCCACAACCACGTCGGCAGGTTCACAAGCTGGTTCTGCGCCGGACTCGCCAAGATCGACGGCCGCGGCAACGACAACCGATTCCGCGCCGTCTCCGCCAACACCTGTGGCGACACCGGCGCGGGAGCGGCATCCGCCACCCAGAACGGACCGTCCTGGAAGTCCGGTAAGCAAGTCAGCAGGTACCAACCACCGCCCGTGGTCGGCTGCCCCGGCTCCGAGTAGTCGTCGACCTTGTCCCACCGACACGCCGAATTGTCCGGACCGACCGCAGAATCACCACTCCCACCGCTCCCGGGGAGGTGAACGCTACCTTCGTTATGTCCCCCACCATTCCCTGCGCCCACATCGCACCCGGCCTCTGGTAGGTCGCCGCATTCCGCGCCACCCCAGCCACCATCCGCCATAGCCGCCGGAGCAGTGATTGTCAGCACCGCCGCAGCTAGTCCGGCTGCGATGCCCACCAGCCTCAACATGTCCCCACCGCCTGGATGGCGAACCGGGTCACCCTCCATGACCCGTCCTCTTGGCGAACTACCTCCGCGGTGATCGCCTGACGACCACCCGGCACGTTGTCTTTCAACTCACCTGTCGTCTTGTACTTCAACCAGTTCGTGCTGTCACCACAGTCCCCGATCATCGCGGTATTGCCCTGGAGACTCGTGACTCGTGGATCGTTCTTCGGCGTACCCTTGGTCACCACCTGGCTCGCGTGATCCCGGTACAGACTCCGAGTGATCGTGTTCAACGCCTCGCCCTTGGCATACTTCGCCAGCTCCACGGACTGCCAGTCCGAGGTCAATCCGGCCTGCGCCATCGCCCGCCACATGCCGAGATAGGTGTCCGAGGCAGCACGTCCATCGCGCTCGTCCGCCGACTCAGTGGTCGTCGCTACCGCGGCGCTCGGTGTCGAACTTGTCGGCTGTCTGGCCGAGGTCGGCGGCGGACCGGCAGACGAGCCACCGCACCCCGCCGTCAGCACCACCACCGCCACGCCAGCAACGGCCGGGATCGTCTTCGGAGACATAAGAACCCCCAGGGTGAGAGTCAGTTCGCCCCTAACGGGCTCACCAGCATCGTCCTCCGAGTTCTACAGCCACTCACCCAGGAGACATCAACGTCTCCAAGGTGGAGTCACCGATGACGCAATGCCACTAAGCCTCAAACATAACCCGATTGGCCTACCGAGAGGATGTCTATCTAGGTCAACTCCACACAGCGTGACAATACTCGGAGCTATTGACTGGCGGGCGCTCGTATGGAGAATCCGATTTCAACCGTTCGAGTGACAGCGAAGACCGGAGAGACACGGTGGCGAACTGGATCTTTATCGGATCGTGGGCGTTGATCGGAGCGGTGCTGGCCGTGCCGGCCGCGGCACTTGTGCGGTTGTTGGATCACGCCGAGACCACCGCTTTGCGCGGACATTGGAAGCAGGTCATTTGGTCGACAGCGACGTTCACCCTGCTCGCTACGCGCCTCGGGTCAAGCTCCGCTCTGCTCATCTACTCGGCTCTGGCGGCGTTCGTCGTCCCGCTCATATTCGTTGATCTGCGCAACCACCGGCTTCCCACTAAGCCCATCCTCGTGGCGGCCATCACGACCACGGTCATGCTCGTTGTCATCGCCGTGGTCGGCAGTCAGCTCAGTGGCCTGCTCCACGCCTTGGCGGCCGCAGCTATCTCCCTGGTTCTACTCACCGCCATCTACTTGATCGCCCCAGGTTTCGTCGGCGGTGGCGACATACGTCTGGCGACGCTGCTAGTCCTTGGTCTCGGCTGGACGAGCTGGGCAGCGGCTGCCCGCGGCATCTTTCTTGGCCTGATCATCAGCTCCGTATACGGGATGTGTTGTCTGCTGCTGCGGAAAGTGGATCGACGAGGTCATATAGCGCTCGGCCCGGCACTTGCCATAGGTGCGCTGGGCTCGATTCTCATGGCCTGACGAGGCCGTAACCCGTTGAGTCTGGCGAAGGGGAAGTCAGGGCGAACTCGCCATCGACGACTCCAGCGACGAAGGCGGACCATTCGTCCGCATCGAAGCGTAGCTCGGTCTCGCTTGCGAGGGACGTGACGACCGTGTCGTCACCGGCTTTGCTGATAGTGGCCACTCCATTCGCACTCTTTGACCCACCTTCCGCCTCGCGGAGGAAGTCGGGCCAGACTTCGTAGGGGAACGTGATTGTGCCGCCAGAGCGGTGCTTGCTGTGTCGAATGACCACGCCGTTGTGCGCTGGGGCGACTTCGACGCAGTTCTCGCCGTTGCTGCTGCGAGTGGAGGTCCGCCATGCGAGACCGTCGATAAGAGCCATGTCAGTCCTCCGAGTTGGTTGCCAGGGCCTCGATGCGTGCGGCGATGGCCGCGGCGGAGTCGGACTCCGACAACGCGGTGGCGCACAACCGGTCCGCGGACAGCACGTAGGCCCCGACCTGGTCTTGATCTTGGATGTAGATCGCCCCAGTGGGGTATTCGATGTAGCCGATGCTCTGGGCCTCGTCGAAGTCCAGTAGCAGGAAGTCTCCGTCGAGACCGTCATGGACAGTGACGTCAACCGGCATGACGTGAAGTTCGACGTTGCCGCGCTCCATCAGCACGAGCAGATGCTCCAGTTGTCCTCGCATGACCCGCGGGCCGCCGACAACACGCTCAAGGACGTACTGCTCGATGACGGTTCGCAGTCGCAGCGGGTTGGCCTCGTCGGTTAGCCGTTGTCGAGCCATTCGCGCTCGGACGACGTGCGGGGCGTCCATCGGTGGAACGCGGAGGTTGCCCACCAGCAGCGCAGCGGCGTAGTCGGGTGTTTGGAGTTGGCCAGGCAACAGCATCGACTCGTAGGAGAACTCGGTGGCGGCTAGGCCCTCAAGACCGACGAAAGTCTTGAACCAGTTGGGCAGCACGTCGCTGAACGGTGCCCACCAGGTGCCCTGGTCGGCCCGTCCTGCCAACGAAGCCATGCGGTCAACATGTTCAACATCGGCGCCGTATGACCGAAGCAGCGCGGTGACCTCATCGGGCTTCTGCTGAGTCTTCCCGCTCTCCAGGTAGTTGATCTTCGCCTGGCTACAGCCGAGCACGTTCGCGGCCTCGGTCTGCTTCCGGTTCACCCGCTCGCGGGTCGCCTTGAGATCGTGCCCGATCAGGAAGCGCAACGCGGACGGGTCCGCGCGATGGTCGGCCACTGGTGCCCTCCCGTATGCCAGTCAGATCGCGCACAGTCTCGCACCGACCATGTCATACAGTCGCAGGGCCACCTGGTTGGCGTATAGCTGCCTGTATATATACAGGCTAGCCTACGACTGTGGCACCCCACGCTGGCACGCGTGTTGGACGGACCACGAACCGCAGGTAGGCGATCATGTTCGGTCTTCTTGACGCACCGAGCCCGATCGGCCGCACGCGGGCCGATGCAGCGAGCGGAGAAGCGGTCATGTGGTGCAGACGACGCAAGGTCGGTCGGTGGGTGACATGAACGCACGCCCCGGACTTGGAACCCGACGGGTCGTTCATCCACGTCGCACGTGGACCGAGGTTGTGGATCAGCACGCCACCTGGATCGCGGTGAACCCCGTGCAAGGTTGCCCGAAGGTCTGTTCGTACTGCTTCCTGAACGAACGGGGGCAGACCGCGGTGCGCCCCGAGCAGTTGGCCAGCCCCGCCGAGACAGCGGATCTCCTCGCGTCGTCACCGTTCTACGAGCCAGATCGCCCGATTGCGCTCTACACCTGGACGGACGTGATGGCACTGCCTGCGTCTCGCGCGCACCTGGTTGAGTTGCTGGACGTGCTGGTCCAGTGCCAGGTTCCCAACCCGGTCGTACTGATCACCAAGTGCGCCATCCCCGACGACACCCTGGATGCGGTTGTCAAAGCCCGGAAGGCAGGGCTTCGGCTGATCGTGTACGTGAGCTACTCCGGCTTGGGCCGCGATGTCGAACACGGCATCCGGCATGACGAGTTGAAGGCCAACTTCCCTCGGCTGGCCCAGGCTGGAGTGCCAATCGTGCACTACTGGCGGCCTGCGTTTCCCGAGTCGGCAACGGAAGCGACGATGGAGACGGTGCTCGCCTGGGCTGCGGAGTACGCGCACTGCACCGTCGCGGCTGGCCTGAAGGTCGAACCCGACGCGTTGCCGCGGCTGGCGGGCCTGTGGCCGGAGCTGGCGACGACGCCGGGCGTCACCGAAGCCGAAGGCGTCTACCCCCGCGAGTTCTGGGAGTTCATCCACGCCACCCACCAGCGTCACCCTGGCTATCCGCTGTTCCACACCAACTCCTGCGCGTTGGCGTACGTGCTGGGAACCACCGATCGGTTCGGCGTGTTCGGCAGCGAGGTATGCACGTTGCGAAACCAGTGCCCCACCCAACAGCGGCGTCGCTGCGAAGCCGATGTCCTTCGTCGACCCCACCTGACGGAGACGATGATTGACACAGCCCTGAACCGACGTGGCCACCCCGCGCCGTTCACCTTCGACCAAACCCGCGGTGAGGTTGAAGTTCACCAGGCACTCCCGACCAACGTCGTCGCCGCGTTGACCCAAGACCTCGGCGTCCGTGTCCGCGTCACCCGCCAGCACGATGACCCGTACTGGAACAGTGGAACCGCCGGAGCAGTACCGCTGATCCTCGGTGATGCGCGGTGACTCCCGAGGACCTGGCCGAGGTGCTGGTGGAGGTACGCAGGCTACGAACCGGGTTCGCTAATACTGCGCCGATGCCGTGGTCGGCTACGACGGCTGCCGCCGAGATGACGGTCCAGGTCGGGCACCTCGCTCTGTGCCTGCTGCGTCGATGGGGAACCGACACCACCGACCTCGATGATCCGCAGCGCCCGATCACCAACACGGGCGATGAGCTGGCTGACGTACTGTTGGCCAGCCTCAGCGTGCCCACACTGGCCGACACGGTGCCCACTGCTCTCCCCACGTCTCAGACCGAGGGACACATCGGTGAGGTCGAGCGGTTCCTGCGTCTGCTGATCGCCGCCGGGCGGCTCGCTGAAGCCGCGATGATGCACGATGGCTATCGTCACCAACCCACGGGAACGCTGCCGACGATCCCGGCGGCAAGTGCCACAGCGGTTACAGCCGCCGACGCCTTGGCCAGTGCACTCGGGCTGGACCTGCTCGCCGAGTTCCGCGCGATGGTGACCGACGCCAACGCATTCCTCCGCGATCGGACCATGACATGACCAGCCACGGCGAGTTTGCCGCACATCGCCGCGACGGAGACGATGTGATCAAGATCTTGGCTGGACGGCATCCAGCGGGAGTCCCGTCGGTGGCAGCCGCACAAGACCTCGGTATTGCCGGGATGATCACCTACCTTTCCACCCTGCGAGCAGCCGCGGTCATCTTGCCGGACGGGCTGGAGGTGATATCCGACCGACCGTTGACGGTGCGTCATCGCTGGGTGCCCGGCCCTGTGTTGCTCGATCATGCTCGGGTCGATCCATCGCGCTTTGTCGACGCGGTCATCGAGGTCGCCGGGTGGGTACGCGCGTTGGACGGCACGGACGCCCGTGTAGACACCAACTTGGCCAACTTCTGCCTCAACGCCGACGGTGTAGTCCTAGTCGACGTGTTGCCGCCACTGATCCCAAGCCGACGTCCGGAAGCATCGAGCCTGTTCGACGTGCTGTTCTCCGCCTTGTGCTTCGAGACACCGGTCATCCTCGATGCCCTGATCGGTTACGCCACCAGGGCCTTGCTGCACGCCGAGGCCAACCTCGCATCCGACCGGCGTGCGGACCTGGAACGGCAGCTATCACCGGGAATCGACCATTCGACCGACGTGTTCCCCGCATCGTGGTTCCGATCACGAGCCATCGTGGCCCTGCGCGCGCTGAACGGCGATGTCGAGCAGACCAGCGTGGACGACTACTTCGCCTTGACCTCAGTGCGGGCGTTTCGGGACCTTCCCGAGGCAGCACGCGTAGACCGCGTTCGGCAGGTCAACCGACTCTTGAGGGGCGAGTCCTGACATGATCTCGACTCCCAATTCCGTGGCTGGACTGTCCACGTGGAACTGCCATGTGGGTGATGTGGCGTTCGCGATCACCGCACCCTCGTCATGGCTACCGGTGCAGCGCGCCCACCTCTCGGAGTTCCTGACAACGCCGCCGGGCGAACTCGACCTCGACGCGTTCACCATCGACGTGCACACCGACGACACGGCGTTCCACCAGATCGCCGAAACCGTCACTCGCTCGACAACCGCGAGCGTCATCGAACCGGTCCCAGGTCTCTTCCTGCG
The DNA here is from genome assembly GCF_000482865.1 of Actinokineospora inagensis DSM 44258. GTDB lineage: Bacteria > Actinomycetota > Actinomycetes > Mycobacteriales > Pseudonocardiaceae > Actinokineospora > Actinokineospora inagensis. The sequence continues at coordinate 66,689 of NZ_AXWW01000037.1, forward strand.
AGAGGCCCCGCAGCCGAACGGAGAGCGCCGCTACCTCGTCGCCGCGGACAACGTCGAGTCCCAACCCGGCGCGTACGCAGTTGCCGTACAGGGGCGCGACATCGAACTGTTCACCCACAGCGGCACCGCACGCCCCCACCGGTACCCGATCAGACTCGTCCGTGAGGCGATGCTGCGCACCTACGAGGACGCAGGCGGCGTCATCTTCCACGCAGCGGGCGTGGACCTCGACGGCGCTGGTGTGATGATCTGCGGCCCCCGCGGCGCTGGCAAGACCACCACCACGGCCACACTCCTGCGCACGCCCGGCGCGGCCCTGCTGTCCAACGATCGCCTCGTACTCCACAGCGGAGACCACATGGTCGCTGTGCCGTTGCCCGTGCCGACCGCGCGCGGCACGATCCAGGCGTTTCCCGAACTGGAACACCTCGTGCACGACGGCTTGGACATGCTGCCCGCGGACTTCGGCGCGACGGTGAAGCACGCGTTCACCGCCCGCGAGTTTGCCGAGGCGTTCGGTGCTCGCCTCACCTCGCGGTCGGTACTGCGCCTGATTGTGGTTCCCCGATTGACCGACACCGCCGAGCCTGCCCGTACGCGGCGGCTGCCGCTGCGTGAAGCCCTTGAGGTCGTCGCAGCGAACTGCTTCACCCCGCGCGATGAGTTCTGGGTCCGGCCTTGGGTGGTTCCACGCCACAGCACCGATGACCAACTCCGCGAACAGGCAGGCACCACCATCAGGCACATTGCGACCACCGTGCCTTGCGTTGAAGTGAGCCTCGGCGTCCACAACCCGATCGGCGACCTCGCTCGCGCCGTGCTCGACATGACAGGGGGACTTGAGTGACACAGCCACGATGGACAGTGGTGGTCACGGCGGCTGGCCACGCGACCAGGTTCAGACCGTTCAGCATGGTCATCCCCAAGGAGATGCTGCCGATCGGGTATCGACCCGCCCTCGATCACGTCATCACCGAATGCATCGGAGCCGGGGCCACAACCACCCTCGTTGTCACCCGACCGGATGACCTTGTCGTGTCCGCCTATCTGGACGTGCTACGCAAGGACGGCGTTGTGGTCGAGGCGGTTGTTGAAGACCTTGGACACGGCTACGGCAACGGTGCGCCGCTACTCACCCTTCGAGACAGGCTCGCCGAGGAGGACTCGTTCGGCGTGGCATTTGGTGATGACGTGCTGCTGGGTGGGCACGACCTTGCCGAGATGCGCGCCATGATCGATGGGGGAGCCGAGGCGGTGATCGCGGCTCGACTCGTCGACCACGCCGACATCGCCTCGTTCGGCGTGGTCGACACCCACTCCGCTGGCTCCGACCGAGTGATCGGCATCCGCCAGCGACCCGACCCCGCCACCGTCACCGAACCTCTCGCGGTCGTGTCCCGCCTTATCTTGCGACCGTCGATCCTCGACCTGCTCGTCCCGACCGACCGCGCCCGCGGCGAGGTCGACCTCGGCGTGGCCGTCGGTAACCTGGCGCGCACCGCCGACGTGCGCGTTCACCGCATCACGGGACGCTGGGTCACCGTCGGTGAACCACGCCGGTACTTTGATGCCCTCCAGACCTACTGGCGGCTCGACACCGAAGCCGCCGTCCACCGCGAAGGACGACCGTGCCCCTGATCGACATCTTCAACGACCGATACGAGCACATCGGCACCGAGGACAAGAAGACCGCCCACGTTCAGGGTCTCTGGCACCGCACGTTCTCCGCACTCGCGATCAACCCCACCACCAAGCGGGTGGTCCTGCAGAAGAAGACACCCGGCCGATACGTCTTCGACCGGCCCGACTACGCCGACATCACCGTCGGTGGCCACTACCACGCAGGCGAAACCATCCCCGAGGGCGTACGCGAGATTCACGAGGAACTCGGCCTGCCCATCAGCTACAGCGACCTTCACCCCATCGGCCTGCGGCAGACAGCCGTGACCCTGGCCCCCGACTACGTCGAGCGCGAGTTCCAACACTGGCACCTGCTCCCCCTGGACCTGGCGCTCGACGAGATCCCACTGTCCGACACCGAGGTATCCGGCCTCGTGGACATCGCCCTGGTGGACGCCATCGCACTCGCCAGCGGCGACACAGACACCGCACCCGCCCACTACACCACCCGCACCGACACCGGCCGCGAGCACGGCGAAATCACCCTCACCACCGCAGACCTCGTGCCCAACTACCTCAAGCTCGACCAGCTCTACCTCCGCCTGTTCGTCGCCGCGCGCCGATTCTGCGCCGGAGAACGCACCCACCTGTTCTGGTGACACGGTTTCACCAGCCCGTGAGGAGGTGGGCATGGGCGAGAGAAACGTAGCGTTCGAGGCAGCGATGAAGCGCACGCCATCGCCCAGCGGAAGGCCCAGGCCCATCAGCCGGGCTGAGGTCGCCGAGGAGGCCAATCGGCTGGTCTTCAAGGCCACCGACAAACTTATTGCGATGAACGAGCATTCCGTCGGCAAGATTGTCAGAGGCGAGACGACGTGGCCCGCTGAGCACACGCGCAACGCGTTGTGCCAGGTCCTCGGGGTCGAAAGTCCATCCGAGATCGGGCTGTTCAAGGACAGGCGGCACAACGCAGCCACGGCCGCCAAGCAGCCGAGCGAACGACTGGGCTTCGTTCTTCGCAATCCTGCGTCGACCGACTTGGTAGTTGCGGCCCACCTTCATGAACGCGTACGGCAACTCGGCGAGTTCTACGATCATGCATCGTCCACAAGCCTCACGGGACCAGTCGGTAGAGTACACGTTCAGGTGCAGTTTCTTCGAGAACGAGCAACTGATCCGCGGGTAAAAAGGGCGCTCTACGAGGTGGAAGCGGACTCGGCGACGCTGATGAGCCAGTTGGTCTGGGACGCCAGCCAACGCCGCGATCACCGTGCACCACTCACCTACCTTGACGAAGCGGTGGCCGCGGCGCGACACAGTCGGGACGTCGCAACGGAGGCGTATGCCGTTCTCCGCAAGGGTTTCATCGCCCTGTATGGGGCGAAGAAACCCGATAGGGGCAGGGAGTTAGCGGAGCAAGCGGCAACGATCGCCCGGTTCGACAGCCCCGCCCTCACTGGCCTGTCGTTGCTCCACGTCGCCGAGGCACACGCCATGACCAACCACCTCACGGACTGCGAGTCGGCCTTGAAGCAGGCGGAGTCTCAGTTCGACAGGGTCGGCCCAGATGATGTGGCCGCCCCGTACTTCACCGTTAACGAGTACAACCGTCTCGCGGGATCGTGCTACTTGTTCCTCGGCCAGCCAAAGCGCGCCGAGCCGATCCTGCGCACGACCGTCGCGGCCCTGGCGACCAAACAGAAAAGTCAGGCCATCGCGCTTGGCAACCTCACGCTCGCCCTCATCCGCCAACGGAAGCTGGACGAGGCGGCCGCTACTATGCATCGCACCATCGACGTGGTCGAGCGGACACGTGGAGGCGGCGGGCTCAACGTAGTCTTCTCCGCGGGCCGTGAGCTGCGGCAGTGGCGGCATGAGCCGTGGGCGGAAGAGATCAACGAACGGCTCCTCGCCATGATGGCGGCGATCTGAACGGGTGGCGCGTGACAACCATTGACGAGGCCAAGCAGGCGGTTCGGGACCGGGTGTGGCGTCGTCTCATCGACGGCGGCGGCGCTCCGGCGGACTCGTACGGGAAGATCCCCGGCTTCTACGGGACGGAGGCCACTGCTGAACTGCTGGCCGAGTTGGACGTGTGGCAGCGGGCCGTCACGGTCAAGTCGAACCCCGACTGGGCGCAGCTTGCCGTTCGCGTGCGCGCGCTGCGGGACGGCAAGTTGCTCTACATGGCGGTGCCGAGGATGGCCAGCCTCCAGCCGTTCTACCTCATTGACCCCGAGAAGCTGACGGTTCCCCTGGAGGAGGCGGCAGAGAAGAGGGGGGCGGCCCGGCTGGCGCGGCAGGTCGGCGTCGAGGACATGCGGCCGGTCGATGTAGTGGTGTGCGGCAGCGTGGCCGTGAACTCTTCAGGCGCACGCATCGGCAAGGGTGCCGGGTACTCCGACCTCGAAGTGGCGCTTCTCATCGAAGCCGGTCTGGTCACGGAGAAGACCGTGATCGTCGCACCCGTGCACTCGCTCCAGGTCGTAGAGGAAGACATCCCGGAGACCGAGCACGATTTCTCGGTCGACTACATCGTGACTCCCGACGAGGTGATCCACTGCCCCGATCGCCGCAGGCCGCGCGGCCTGGTGTGGGATGACCTCACGGCCGAGAAGATCGCCGCCATCCCCGTCCTGACAGCCCGGCATCAGGCCCAGTAGTCGGGGATCGCGACGGGCCCAGCCACGCACGTTATCCGGCACCACGGGTTGCGCCTCTGCCCGTCCAAGATCATGCTTGTTTCGAGCGTCCAGGGTCGCGCGCGGCGCCAGCCGCTTGCATGCGGTGTAGCGCCTTGTATCGCCTACGGAACCGCCGCCATAGTCACTGCATCTTTGACCCTTTACAGCATTCTCGTCGCTTCGTGCAAGCAGATCCACAAATTGACCACCAACTTGACCGCTGAGTTGACCAGTAATCAGCTACAGCAATCGGGCAACATCTCCTCCACACTTGTGACGTCGCGTTCAGCACCGGATGTATGTCGGACTACCTACGTCGACACCAACTGGACCAACGCCCACGAGGAGGTAGCAGTCCGATGACCTATGAATCCCCCCGAAGAACTGCTCGACCACCGTGTGGCGGTGGTCGGCGATGAGCGACGGCAAACGCGATACTCTAGCGACGATCGTCGCCGAGGACAGTGCCCTCGGACAGGCCGCCTCCGCGGTGGACCAACTCAGCGCTCACCTGCCCGTGGCCGGGCAGCCTGCGGCGTGCCCATTGTGCCGGGCGGACCCGTGGCCATGTCCTCGTTTCATGGATGCCGCCGCGCGCATCCACGCCGCGGGGGTCGGGCTGCACGAGCTGATACCGGCCGACCTGCACCCGATGCTGTGGTCAGAGCCGGGCCAACGCTGATCGCCGATGGTCCCGAAGAGTAATCATGTCGGGCAACCGCGGCTAAATCCCCGCTTCAACTCTCCCGGTTCACCAGCGCAACTCGGAGCCGGTCCGCAGCGCGTCGAGCGCCAGAGGTGGTAAATGAGCAGACAGGACTGGAACGCGGTGGCCAGGACCATCAACCGCCGCATGGAGTTCCTCGACATCAGTCAAACCCAACTCGTCGACCGCTCCCGAGTGTCCAAGCTCGTCATCCGCGAACTCCAGCACAACCTCGTCCAACGCCTCCGAAGCCCCCGCACCCTGGAAGCCGTGTCCACCGCTCTCGGCCTCGCCCCCACCCACCTCGACGCCGTCCTCCACGGCAGGCAGCCCCCACCCATCCCATCGAGCAAACGCGCGCCTACGCCCGTACCCGCCTACACGCCACTCACACTGCATGACCTCCGGAACCTCAACATCGACAGCCGCGGCATCCGCCACCTGCAACGCCGCCTCGAAGAATGGATCGACAACCTCCAAGACCTCGGCGACCTCCTCACCGACGCCGAACGCCTGCTCGGCATCACTCCGGACAGCTCAACGACCACCAGCAAGACTCTCACCAAGATCCACCCCTGATCGTCAACCACCCAATCCAATGCTCCCGAACCGCCATGCCCGCTCAACCACCACAGCCACACCCGGACGGCAACACCACCCCACCGCGCCCACATCTCCCACGAACCTCGATGCATCCTGGGTTCCAGCGGTCCTAGCGTTGTTGTCTCCACAATTTCTCCTCTTGAGTTACAGGGATCGTCTGATCGCTCGCACGAGCCGCCACGCGATCGCTGGAGGCTAGCCGAAGCGCGCCTCGCACCCTTGTGGAGTATTCGTTGAAGGCAGGGCAACAGTCGGTTCGTCGAGTGCCAGCATCAACTCGGAAGCAAATCACGTTCGGATACGAGAATCGCCGGCAACAGCTCGAACTCGCGTCGGCGTAGCCGAACACCCGGGGAATGGAAGATCGCAGCCTAGGGCAATCCATCGAAATCGTAAGGACCTGACATGGCCACGACCGCTATCACACAACGGGGCGTCGCTATGATGAGGGACCTCGGCGTCCACCTCGTCACCTATGGATTGCCGACCCCTGAAGAAATCCGCCTGTCGGTGGGCACGCACAGCGAACAGGATTCCGTACAGGTGCGCGTCGAGACCGACGAACTCGCAACGGTGGCCGCAGCCGTCCTGCACTGGCACAAGACGCTCTGGCGACCCAACATCAACATCAGACGAGACAACGACAACGACGCCGGGGAAATCTCCATCCTGGGCCACTCCCACGACTACACGCTCAACCTCACCGTCATAGCTCACCCCGTCGTCACCAACTACGACGAACAGCGCGCGGAAATACTGACCGGAACCGAAGCACTCACCTGGCTCCACCAGATTGTCGCCGCCGCCCTCACCGAACCGAAGGCTCAACAGCTCGGCTAGCCGTCCACGAGGACCGTGGTCAACCCAACCGATATCAACACACCCCTCACGAAAGGCTCCATCATGCTCAACCCCCGTGTCGACGTCTACGCCGACATCAACACCACCGGCGACTGCACCCACGAACTGGTCAGCACCGAGACCGCCACCCTCGTCTTCGACGGGTCCCTCCACCTCACCTTCACCCGCGACGGCCTCCACCGCCTCATCACCGAGGCCGGCGAGGCCGTCGCCAAGCTCGACGCCACCCGCACCCCCGCCCCAGCGGTCTGATCCTCGGCACTCCACCAAGAGACTGGGGTATCTATGGGACGCCCGAACATCGACGTCCAGGTCATCGTCGGCGCCGGGTGCGGCATGGCCTACAAGATCACCAACATCGACGACGTCGAATGCACCTTCGGTACGACCGCGGACGAAGTCACCTTCACCATCGAAGGCGGCAGCCTCCGCCGTTTCATCACCATGGCCCACAAGGCCCTCACCGAACTCGACGAAGCCCAAGCCATCCACGCCAACAGCGAACTCGACACGTCAACCAACCGCACAGCCTGACAACGACTCCCGCGTCGTGTGACGGTTAGAGCCCCCGGAATTACCACGGAATTCCGGAACCATCACACACGAACGCGGCACCACATGGCCGGTCGGGGTGAACAGCCACCACCCCGACCGGCCCCCGCACTCGCCTACAGCGACTTCTCAGAGTGCGAGTGCAGGACCGACCGACACTGCTCCGGCGCAGAGATCGTCCGGCAGCACGTGCTAAAGGTCCACGACCTTGATCCGAGACCAAGGACACCCTCTGGCCATACGGATATGGTCGGCAGGTATGGAACACGATCGACCATGAGAGGTGAGCGATGGCCGATACGAGACCGTGGACGAGCGTGTCGATGCCGTACGTGAGCGGCCACCGCGGTGACCCGTGGGTCGCCGAGGCGGCCGAGCACGGCGGTTCGGGCACACAGAAGCTGCTGGGCGTCGACGAGGTGGCCGCCCCGGCAATGGTCGCCGACATGCTCGGCGTCGAACCTGGCGAGCCGGTGATCGTCCGCCACCGCGTGATGTTCTTCGACGATCACCCGGTCGAGTTGACCGACTCCTACTACCCGGTGGCCATCGCCCGCGGCACCAAGCTAGCCGAACCCCGCAAGATCCGCGGCGGGGCCGTCGCCCTCCTGGCCGACCTCGGCCACCCGCCCCGGCGGCTCCGCGAGGACGTCAGCGCGCGGCTGGCCACCCCGGACGAGCAGGCCGCGCTGCGACTGGACGCTCCGGCCTGTGTGCTGCTGCTCGCCCGAGTCCTGCTGACCGACGAGGATCGCCCCGTTGAGGCGAGCGTGATGACGATGATCGCCGACGGGCGGCGGCTGCGCTACGAGCTGACACCATGACCGCGGCGACAACGATCCCGGGAGCTGGTCTTGCCTCCCACTCGTGACCCACGGCCACGCCACCAGCAGATCGCCGCGGAGATCCGCGACCTGATCATGCGAGGCGAACTGGTGCCCGGCGAGCGCCTACCCTCCACCTCGCAACTCGTCGAACGCTACGGTGCGGCGAACGCCACGATCCAACACGCGCTCAAGGCGTTGAAGGACGAGGGCTTTCTCGACAGCCATGTCGGCAAGGGCGTCTTCGTCCGCGACCGCCAACCCTTCGTCATCGACGCTGCGGCCTACATCGCACCCGAGCCGGGCCGCTTCCGCTACCGGCTGCTCTCCGTCGACACCGTCCTCCCACCCAAGGAGATCGCCGACGGCCTCCGCTTGGCGCCCGAGGACACAGCAGTCGTCCGCACGAGGCTGCTGCTGCACGACGGGCAACCAGTGGAACTGTCCATGTCGTACTACCCCGGCGAGATCGCCGCGGGCACGAGCCTGGCCCAGGCCACGAAGATCCGCGGCGGCGCTCCCCGTGTGCTGGCCGACCTCGGCCACCCGCAGCACCACTTCGTCGACCGGATCTCCGCTCGACCACCCACGACCGACGAAATCGAGGCACTGGACCTGCCGGACGGCACACCCGTCATCCGGCAGTTGCGCGTCATCTACAGCCACCAGGATCGGCCGGTCGAAGCATCCACCCTGATCAAGGGCGCCCACCTTTACGAGCTGCAGTATCGGCAGGACGCGGCGAACGCGCTGTGAGCGTTGGTCAGACCTGGGTTTGGAGTGTTCGTCGCACTCGCTGGGCAAGGTCACGCACCCCAGGTGTCTTCCGGTGTGCGCGGGCGGCGTCGGCGAGGCGTTTGAGGGCGTCGTTGACTCGGTCGGAGCGGACGGCGCCGACGGAAGCGAGGGCGTCGTTGCCGAGAACTACGGCTTCGTGTGGGTCGTCGCAGGCCATCATCAGGGCGGCGAGGTTGGCTTTGGCCAGTGCTTTGCCGCGGGAGTGGCCATCAGGGAAGCGGGCGATGGCGGTTTGGAGTCGTTGGCGTGCTTGCTCATGACCGCCCCCGTTGAGCGCCAAGAAGAACATGGCCCGTCCGGCATCGCGGTCGAGGTGAGCCTGGCTGTAGTGCGCCAGCCAAGTCGGTTCGTCCTCGGGCGCAGCGTTGGCGAACAGGTCTTCAGCCTTGGCGACGGCAGTGCGGCAGTCCTCGGCACGCGACGCGCCGATCAGCCCCAGCGCGCGGGCGTGGCGGGTGTGGATCATCGCGCCGACCTTGGGGGTCAGTCGGTCAGCCCGTACCAGTGCTTCCTCGGCGAAGCTGAGAGCACGATCCTTGTGGTCAAAGTCGACTGAATCGTGATCGAGGTGGACGGAGAGGTTCGCCAGGCCGGAGAGTGCTTTGGCGCGCATAGCCCAGTCGCCGGACTCGGTGGCGCATCCGACCCCGAATCGGAAGGCTCGCTCCGCTTGGGGGTGTAGGCCCGCGTCAAAGCACACGCCCGCGGCGGTGTCGGCGAGTTCGGCGACGGCGGAGAACCAGTCACCGCGGACGCGGGAGTCGGCGAACGGGCTGTCGGTGAGTTCCGCGGTCGCGGCAAGTTGGGTGATGACCGCGCGGGAGGAGAGCTGGCCGCCGTACTGATGGTCCTGGCTGGCGAACATGCGGGCGAGCTGGCGGACCTGGTCGACGTCGGCTTGCCCGATCTGTCGTCCCCTGCCCGCAGCGGCTCGGGCCGCGAACTCGCCGAGGGGGTCGGCGAAGGTAAGGCCAGCCACCGATCCGGCCAGCACCCGCAGGAACGCCTGCCGCTCCACGTCGTCCCCTCCTTCACGGTAGCGAGGGCCTGTCCTCTCCACGGTAACCGCACGGGCACGGGTGCTGAAGAAGCCGAGGTCGCGGTCCGTGGCGGTGTCCAAGACGGCGCGAAAGGCCGACCGGTAGCCCTGGTTGGGCCAGCGGTGGACGCCGCGTTCGAGCTTGCTGATGTAGTCGGCGTCCATCGCGCCCGGCGTGCCCGTCGCCGCCTGGACCTGGGCGTTCGCTCGTTCGGCCAGTTACTCCTGGGTCAGGTCGGCGACCTCCCGGACGAGGTGCTGCGGTACTGACTCGGTCTCGCGGGCGCGGTGATCGCCGTCCTGCCCACGAGATGCAAGAGCGGGCGGTCCCATTTGTTCCCGTCATCAGCACTGTGGTCGCCGCAGGCAGCGGACTCCGGGTCGACTGCCCATTCTGCGCAACGGCGCCGAGCGGTACCGACACCGGGTGACGACTGACCGGTGATTGCCCCTATCCGGACTGAGCCGAGCTGGACGAGCGCTTCTATGGTGACCATCCCGTCCGTCACTTCAGGACCGCGAGGTGGCAGAACCCGAGCGGTCATGATCATCAGTCCGTACATCTCCTGCGATGGCGACGCCCTGCACTGGCGCAACCGTGTTTCTACTCCGGCCTGGATCCGACTCGACAACCTCTCCCCTCCCGGAGGGAACCCCGCGTCCTTGTCGTGACCGCGCGCGACGATATCGACCTGGGCACAGTGGCCTACCTGGTCGATGGGATGACCCAAGGCGGCCCCCGGATTCACTGCGTGTAACGGATCAGTGTTAGGAACGATGCTCGGGGAGATCATCGTTGTCGTCGGGAAGGCAATTGTGAGTGGGGCAAGCGTTAAGTTGCCCGCGGCCACCTGGGGCCGCGTGGGAGACCGGGGCGATGTTATTTGGCCCGCAAGTTGAGCGATGGGAGCAGGGTGGACGGGACAGACCCGAAGGTGAGTACCGGCCACAGCCAGGGTGACGAGGACTACCCGCTCGAACCAAGTGTGGTGATGCGGGATGACGCTGATCCGGCGGCAGGTGTCGTTGAGTCAACGCGACATGCGGCTGTCCGGCTGCCGTGGTGGATGGCGGCGCTAATGGCGGCGACCTCGCTGGGGATCGTTGTTTGTGGCTTGGTCCTCTTGCTGTTGCGACCGTTCTCGCCGTACTACGCGCTCCTGCTGTTGATCGGGATCGCGTTGCCTCTCGCCGGAGTGCGACAAGTGTGGCCCGACTCGTTCGACCGCCAAGCGGAGAACCTGCGAGAAAGAGTTGAACGTGACTCGGGCTCGCGGATCGTGGTCAACGTCCAGCACAATGATGGACACTTGAACATGGGCACGCTCGTGCCTGATCCCGCCACACTTCGCGCCTCGGACTCTTTGGAGAAGCAGGAGGCCATCCTCCGGGAGATTTATACCCAAGGACTGACCCAGGCCAAGCGCAGCTTCACGGTGAGCCTAATCTTCGCGTCGATTGGGGCGTTACTGCTGTTCCTCGGGGTCGGGCTGGCGATCTTCCACGCGACCACCGACGGGGACCAGTACGCGAGCATCGTCACCGCGATGGCCGGGGTGGTGACCCACCTTATCTCCTCGGTCTTCTTCGTACAGTCCAATCGGGCCCGAGCGAGTATGGGGCAGCAGGGTGTGATGCTGCGCGAGGAGAGCCAGGACGACCGCAAGCTCAGTGCTGCGAGGGAATTGGCGAGCACGATTGACGATCCTCTTCTCCGGGACCGGGTCCGCGCCCAATTGTCTTTGACCCTACTGGAAGCGCCGCCGTTGGCGGACCCAACCGCTGAGGAACAGGGCACGGCGGATACACCGGCCGCTGAGTGACGCGGAGTAACGAGCAGCGTGAACCATGCGCATCACCTCAGAAGATGCCTTGCGTCGTCACCCTGAACTTGTTCATCTCCTGTCCATTCGCGATACCGGATGCAACCGTGGAAACTGCAATCGTTGTGAGTTGTCTCGGCAGTCGCTACATCTTCGGGTCGCTACCCGGTGTCGTTTCGAGGTAGCACGACCGCCCGAACAGCGGAGGGTTAGCTGACCAACTCGTGGAGCGCATCTGGATCTGTGGGGGCTATATAGCGATAGCTCTGCGGTGGTGAGAAAGGGCCATGTTCTCTGAGTGTCGCCAATGGGAATGCCTGGTTAAGGCGTTGCGGCGATTCCAGGATGAGCGCCGTTGCTGTGGTTGCGCCGGTGAGGTAGTCGTTGAACTCGGCGCGGGTGAGGTTCATGTGCTGGCGGTGCCGTCGCCAGATTGTGCTGGGCGACGCGGTGTGCCGTTTGGCGAGCGTGACCGATCCGACGACGGCCATGACCGGGGCGGTGGCGTAGAGCACGATCAGACTGCCCTCGGGGGCGGCCACTCGGGTCCGGCGCAGTTCGACGGTCTTGGTGCCGTCGAGGATGGCTTCGGCGAAGCGTGGGTGAACGGAGATCAGCAGGGGCCGGGGTCGGTCTCCGGTGTGTTCGCCGTTGGTCGTGGTCACGTCGGGGGACTCTAGCGGTGGGGTCCGTCAAGATCGTGCGAGGTGGCAGTTCACTACCCGGTCGTGTCGGCTCGTTGCTGGCCGAGCGCGTAGATATCGCTGAACAGCGGCGTGGACAACCGCACTGGGGCCAGGATCTGCCTTGGGCCGCCGTGCACCTCCAAGAGCTCTTCGTACTGCTTCCAGCTCACCGGCGTGGGGAAGAACTCGGTGTCGGAGAAGCGGAACGCCTGGGCCAATCCACGCCGGTCGGCGGCGTCGCGGATACGTTCAATGGGGTAGACACCGTAGTGCTGCAGTGCTGAATGAAGGTTCTCTGGCGTGTCGGTATCGACGGCATCGAGCAGTGATGTACCGATGAACGACGAGGTTCGCGCTTCTCCGGGGGTGCGAGGGCGACGCGCTGTCCTGTCCTGGCTCAGGAACCACAAGATCCTGCCTGGGGCAGCCACGCCGCTGTTCTTGCCGGAGCGGTAGTAGACCTGCTCACGGCCCAGGGCCAGCAGACTGGGGCGCTCGGTGAGTGTGGCGGGTATGCCGAACAGGCCCGCGCTCCAGTCGGGTTGGATGGCCACGGCGAAGTGGGGCAGTTCGCTGTCGGTAAGTTTGGCGGGCCACCAGGTCCGCTCGTACTGTGCCGCGACCTCGGCAGGCAGTCGCGGAGTGAGCAACGATGCGGGTCCGAGGTCGAGCGAAGCGCGCGCGGCGGTGACCGCGGTCGTCACGGCGAGGCTGGTGCCGCACCGGTCGATCACCCAGGCCACCAGACGCTCTCCCACAACCTCGTAGGACTCGTGAACCGCTGCCCACCTGACGATCCGTGACAAGTGGGGGTCTTCGACCACGACCACCGTCGTGCCTTCGTCCCGTGCCTGTTCCCTCAGCCACCACAGCAGCCGGCGAGCGATCGTGCTGGCGTGCTCGTGGTTGTTCACGCGAAGAAACGGAACCCGCAGCCGGGGCCCATCGACATAGGTGGCGAAGCCTGCAACGACGATCCCCTCCGCGTCGCGGATGATCACCGGCGGCCGTCCGGCCCTCGCTGCGGCACGCACGCGTGCGCGCAGGTCGGACCTGGCCTCCCCGGCGGCGCTGTTGAGCAGCGCGAGCAGTGCGGCCTCCGAGGCCGCCCCGGCTTGCTCGCCGCTGAACTCGCTGCCTTGCAGAGCACGCGGCTGATAGGCGGCGGCATGGACCAATTGGTCGAGATAGACGACGAGGTGATCAGGGTCGATGATCCGCAGCGCCTCGAACTCGGGTCGCGCGATCCTGGCGACGATCGGACCGATCACCGTGCGCAGACGATCGTCCCAGGTCGCCAGCACCTTGATCCCAGCCGCCGCCGCGTGGGCGACTTGCCAGAGATCGCCCTCGTCACCGGAACGTGAGCCAAATCCCGGAGAGTGGAGCTTCACGGTGGCCAGCAACGTGTCGAACAGTGAACGCGCGCGAACTGGATCGACGTTGGGCCGTTGGTACTGCTCGGCCGCACCGACTAGGCGCGCTTTGGCCTCCTCTGGCTGGCCTTCGAGATCACGCTCCAAACCTTGGGAGACGACCAGTTCCATCCGGTCGACCAAGTCGGGTCCGAGAAGGACCTGTGACCTTCGCGCCTGGGGCGTATCGGGACGGGTGTTGAGGTCCATGAGGATGTTGGTGTCGATCGCCACGAGCAGGCGCGCTGCCACCTCGTCGACAGGCGGGCTGAACAGGTTGGGGATCTGGTGGTCTCGCCACCAGACCGTCATCGGAGCCTCATCGGCCCCGCGTCCGTGCGTGTCTCCGAGGTAGTCGAAGCCCAACGACCGCCAGAACGCGCCGAGTTCATAGTTGTTGCGACACTTGGCACGAAGCCCGTGGCGGTTCGGGTGGCGTGAACTGACCTCCTCGACCAAGTGGCGCGCGATGCCACGACGACGGTGTGCCGCGTCGACGCAGACGTGGGTGACCACGACCTCGCTTCTTGGACACCGGTACAACGTGTATCCGACTACCTTGCCCGCGTCCCTCGCCACCAGCAGGTACCCACTGCGAGCGGCGTCGTCGTACACAGCCGGACGGAGCATCCCCAGTGTGCTCGCGGCGGTGTCACCCATCGCCACCAACTGCTCGATCAACGCCGAGTCCGACGCCGCGACGGTCTCCACGACTAGCCCAGGCCGACCACCCATCCCGCTAGTGTGGCGTACGGCGCCGACCGGTCGAACACCGACCACGAAGTGCGGACCAGCAGGATCGCAGCCTTGCCAGGATCATAGGAAGCTTGCAACTCAGTGTTCGTCCTTCAAGGTCGGTACTCAGCCTGCCCTCAAAGTCTGGGTACATGGTTCTGGCACCACCGTTCAATTCGTGGCTGGCAGCCTCGCGCGTGCGCGCGTAGTGGGTGGTCCGGTTTACTGCACTTCGGCTCCGCCTCAGCACTGCTCAACGGCGCTTGTGTCTCGTTCTGCTGCCAACCGGGCCTGTTACGGGATCGCTTTGCCCATAGCTGGACTCGCTACGGGTGTCTCTATGCCTGGCGTAGCCAGTACGAGTCTTGATTGCTACGCGTCCGCGTAGCAAGGGGGCACCCCGGGGCGCAGGTGGAGCCCCCCTCGGCGACATCTGCGTTCAAGATGATGTCGCCGAAAGGGAGGTGTGCCGCTTGGCATCACCCCGCCGTGGTCATTAACCGCTTGCCGGGCCGGGGGGTCGATGGATGGCCGGGTGGCCGCATCGTCTTCGCTCCGCGGACGCCAAAACACGTGAGCGAGGGACCGCCTTGAGCACACCGGCCGGGAGCACCGAACCAGTTCGCCCTTTGACGGTCGATGGCACCGGCTGTGAACCGTGTGCTTGGTACGCCGCCGGACAGGTCAACAGCGGCGAGTCCTTATGGTGGACTCACACCCGCGAGGTCTTGGTGATCACGACCCTAGTCGTGGGGGACGCGGTCGACAAACGGCATGCTGGCTGAGTTGAGCGACCGTCTGCCTGACCTGCGGGAAGACTTACCGCGGAACGATCGCGCGTTGCCGCAACCCCTGTGTGGCTGCCGCCCAAGGTGAGCGGCTGAGATCCTGTGAAAGAAGTTTCGGAGGACTGGAACGGATCTCGGGTCGAGTGTCGTGGGCGGGGTATGAGAGCAGATCAGGCAGGTGCTGAGGCCGCGGTCGGCCTCCCGGTGACGGGGGTGCGCGATGAGCGTGCCGACGTGGTGCTGGACGCTGGTGACCACCGGGCGGCCGCAGACCTGTACCCGAGGTTGTGGACGTTGTCTCCGGCGCCGCTTCACCGCCGGATGCTGCGGGCGCGGGAACCCGAGGCGCCGGAGTTCGTGACGTTGCCGATGAGCGGTGGCAACAGCGAGTCGACCTCGGTCCTGGTCGGTCAGGTCGCGAAGTGGAACATGCAATGGGAGGCGGCACAGTTCCGCAGGCGGGTGATGGCCGAGGAGGACCTGAGTCCGCGGATGCTGGCGATCGCCGAGCAGGGCGACGTCAACGTGGTGTTCATCCCTCGCACCAGGTCGAGGTACCACGAGTACGCGCCGCTGTTCCACCTCCTGCCGCGGACGGTGGTCGAACGGCATGGCCTGCCCCTCCTGCACGGCGGGCACTGGCCGTTCCTGGCCGAGCACACACCGGTAGACCCGTACCTGCCCACCAATTTCGCGGAGGCCCTGTCCCGCGCATGGGCCTCTGTCGTGTGGCACGATCTGATGTCGGGGTCACCGATGGCCGCGTTCACCCGGGACGACCCGGTGCGCCTGCTCGCCCACAACCTCGATTTCTGGCTACCCGCGGTGACGTCAGTGCTCCAGGAGTCGCTGTCGAAGTTCCCCCAGGTTGGCGACGTTGTGACGGCAGAGCCTCCGAGGCTTGTCGACGGCAGTCCGCTGACCGGCACCTACTGGGACGCTCCACGTCAGGGCGGGGACGTCTGGCTGGGTGAGACCGATGCCGCAGGCGTTCGGGACAGGGTCGTCGACCAGGCGGACGCCGACGGCAAGCTGCGCGGGATCATCGAGGCGATCAGGACGAACCGCGTGGCAGACGACTTCTCGGACCGGTGGAGCTACGCGAAGGAGGACTTCGAGCGCAAGGTCCACCACAAACGCCTGAAGATCAAGGTCACGTTCGTCGAGATGACCGACGTGGTGCCCGTCCACGGCCCGGAGACTGAGGTCATCGGTCGCGTCCTCGTTGGTGACTTCCTCACGCTGCTCAAACCCAAGGATCGCGAACTCATCGTCCTCCTGTACAGCGGCATGACCAGCTTCACCGACATCGCCGAACAGATGGGCTACGCCAACCACAGCGCGGTATCCAAGCGCCTGGAGCGCATCCGCAAGCGCGCCGCCGACTTCTTCGAGAAGTCATGAGCACCCAGATCGCCGCGCATTGGATCATCTCTCTACTGGCGACCTTCCTGCTCATCCGATCGCTGGTCGGCATGCTGGCCGACAAGGGAAGGTCCTTCCGCATTAAGATCAGTATCACCGGTGTCCAGATCGACTGGAACAGCACCAAGGCCGAGGATGCGCAGGACGGAACCGACTCCTGCGACGAAACCGAGCAGGACCAGAGATGACCGAACTCCAACACGGCACACCCGACCTCGCCGACGAGTACGACCATCAGCTGCTCGATACCGATCCTTTGGCTGATCCCGACTGCTACCCGACCATGCGCACGATATCGCCGGGATTCATGGCCAAGGCGGTTATCGAGGCGGACGACCCCCAGGCGCCCGAGTACGTGACTGTCCCAATGAACCGAGACCGTGGTGAACTCTGGTTGCGAACCGCGAACTGTGTCGCTCAATGGAACATGTTCTGGGAATCTGCCCAGTACCGAAGACTCTACTTCCAAGAAGACGAGCTTCCGCCTCGGCTGCAGGCACTTGCCGATCTTGGCGAGAACAACCTCATGCTGGTCCCCAGGACCAAGTCTCGATTCTACGAGTACTCACTTCACCTGCACCTGTTACCGAAGGCCACATTGCAACGCCATGGAATCCCGCTCCTAAGGGGTGGAACTTGGCCGTACCTGGCCCAGAACATTTACGTTGATCAATGCCTACCGGTGGATTTCGAGGCCCGGTTGAGCCGCGCGTGGGCGGATACGGTCTGGCGAGATCTTGTGTCCGGCTCCCCGATGCGCGGGTTCTCGACGAACGAGCCGATTCGGCTGCTGGCGCACAACCTTGACTACTGGACGCCCGCGATGACCGCCGCTGCGACCGAGATCGTCACCGGTTGGCCTCGATCGGACCGCAAAACCGCACCCGGCCCGGTTCCTCTGAGCGACGGCACCTTTCTCGACGGCGCGAAGCTCGTCAGTCCGCGCCAAGGAGGCATCCTCTGGTGCGGAGAAGAGGAAGCCAGCCAGGTCAGACGGCGAGCAGTTGAACTGGCCGATTCGACCGGCAAACTTCGCGCGATCCTGGACGCGATCCGATCACACCGCGTCCAGGACGACTTCTCAGACGTGTGGAGCTACGCCAAGGAAGACTTCGAGCGCAAGCTCTACCGCAAACGAGCCAAAGTCAAGGTCACCTTCGTCGAACTCACTGACAACATCCCCGTACAGGGACCCGAGACCGAGGTTGTTGGCAACACCGTGCTGTCGGACTTCATGGCGCTGCTTGACCCTGAGAGCCACAGGATCGTGGTCCTGTTGCAAAGCGGCACCACCAACCTCACCCAGATCGCAGAGACCATGGGTTACGCCAATCACAGCGCCATCTCCAAACGTCTCGCCAAGATCAGAAGGCTCGCCAAGCAGCACCTGGGGCCGAGTTGAGAGCCGTCTGGCGAGCTCGCCACAGCAGTTCATCCGCGACTCCGACCGTGATGGCCCTGCCCTCCGCACCGAACTGCCATCCTCGCCTGGTCGGTCTTGTACCGCGATGAAGGCCAAGCTGCGTTACTACAAGGAGTCACGGCGGAAGATCGCGTGATCAGCAGTGTCTCCGCAAGATCAAATGGCGATCTTGTGGCGATCGGAACTCGCCTGAACATGTCTCAACGCGTCGTCAGGTGACGTAACGGGTCGCGCTGACCTGCGAAGAGTGGAGTCTTCGCAGGTCAGCGCGGCGCTTGCCAGCCTTGACACGGTAGGGGTCACTGGTTCAATCCCAGTATCGCCCACCAGTTATATACACTGGTCACAAGCCCCGTCCTCCTTGTTGGAGGACGGGGCTTCAGTGATCATGTGGCGTTTTTGTGGCGTTGGTGCAATTCTTACCGTGTTGGAACTCGATCTTCAGTGTGGCGAGGTGCGGGAACCACGTCACCAACCGTGACCGTTCCTCGACCTTCAGTGCGCGCAGGCTTGTCTCCCAGCGGGCTTCGATGCAGTCGATGATCTGCTTGCGCATGACGTCGGTCACGTGGTCGTAGATCCTCGTGATGCTCTTTATTTTCTGCCCCAACTGTGGCCGGCGGGCGACCTCGGGAACGCTATCCGGTGTAGAAGTCGAGCAGACACAAGGTGAAGCAACCCACGCCCAGGCCGATCTCATACAGTCGCGTATCCGCGCAACGCTTGTACCGGTGTGGCGATGAACTGCTCCGGGCTCGTACTCGCCCGGGGTCACCCGGATGCCGATGCAAGGACTGGCCGGGATGAGTCGCGCCTTGACGAAGAACGAGGCCACGGTGGACTCGGCATACTCTTCGTGCAGCTCCGAGACCCACTTCTCGATCTCGATTTAGCTGTTGAAGATGCCGATCATCGGCCAGTCCGACCACTGCGGCAGTAAATGCGTGTCCAGGTGAGACCGGTACTTCGCCGAGGTGTGACGTCACCGCGTCGTGGTACTCCTCGGTGGAGTCCCTGAACAGCATCTCGGTGCTGCGCGGGTTGATCCACAAGTTGCGCCGGGTGAGCGCTTCCTGTTCATCATCCCACTCCTCCGCTTCCTTCTGCGAGGTGAACCCGGAGCGACCTCCGAGAGTGCCGTCCGGGTGCTTGTATCGGGCGCGCCAACCGTCACGAGACAAGGACGTGGCAGTGGGCGGTCAGTGCGACGGGTCCGCTGGGGTGGTTGCGGGTTCGGCGCCGTTCGGTCGTGGGAGTGGTGAACATGAGAAGGTTGGCGTCTTCGGCCGTGTCGGTGGGGTCTGCCCCGGGTCGAGCGTTCCGGCCGGTTGCTACAGCGCGCGCTGAACAAGCCTCGCGGTGAACGAATCCACACCGCCAATTAAGCTCATAGTCGCGGCGTTAGTAATAACCGCTCTTGCTTGCCTGGTGAGAGACCGCCCGATCTGCGTCGTGATTACCCAGCAGATGGGTCTGCTGCACGAGTAGGTGACAGTGGTAGTCACGCAGCCTGGCTGGCTGGCGTGGTCATGATTGCTTCGTATTCGACGGGGGTCAACCTGCC
>NZ_AXWW01000038.1 GCF_000482865.1 Actinokineospora inagensis DSM 44258
GCCGGCGTCGCCGAAGGCGACCAGGCCGACCCCCGAGGCGCAGCCGAGGCCCAGAGCCCCCTCACACCAAGATCAACCGAGAACAAAGCCCCCAAATACACAGCCTAGACCGACCCATCGACACCCCAGACCGCCCACACAACAGCATGATCAACCCGATCCAAAGCCCCCAATACACAGCCTAACCAAGCCCCCCGACAAACCCCGCCCCACGACCAAGTAAGTCCACAAAGGACCCCACCCCCGGATGTGACGCGCGCAACAACCCCCGTTGCCCGCCCACCAATCCCCCACCCCAGCAGGTGAAAGGACCACCACCACCCCAACCCGCCCGGATAGTACGACCACTGTGATCGAGTCGGTCAAGCCCAGCCCATCCCGATCGAGTCAGCTCGGTATTACAGTGCACGCCGTGCTCGACTCAGTGGCGTCACCGGGACTGTCCACCCGGCTGCGCGCGTTCCTCGACGACCGCGCGCCCGAGACGCCTTGCCTGGTGCTGGACCTCGAGGTGGTACGGACCAACTACCGCGCCATGCGGGCCGCGCTGCCCGAGGCCGCGATCTTCTACGCCGTCAAGGCCAATCCGGCCCCCGAGGTCGTCCGGGCGCTCGTCGAGGAGGGCTCCTCGTTCGACGTCGCCAGCACCGGTGAGATCGACCTGTGCCTGGCGCAGGGCGCGGCGCCCGCGGCCCTGTCCTACGGCAACCCCATCAAGAAGGCGAAGGACATCGCCTACGCATACCGGCTCGGCGTGCGCCGGTTCACCTTCGACGCCGAGGGCGACCTGGAGAACCTGGCCGCGCACGCGCCGGGTTCCCGGGTGTGGTGCCGGTTCCTGGTCGACGCGCCCGCCTCGGGCACCCCGTTCGGGGCGAAGTTCGGATGTTCCCCCGAGTTGGCACTACGGTTGTTGACCAAGGCGGCCGACCTGGGTCTCGCCGTGGACGGCGCCTGCTTCCACGTGGGCTCGCAGCACACCGACCCGGCGGCGTGGACGGCGGGCATCGCCCAGGCGGCCCGGATCGCGAAGGGGCTGGCCGCGGCCGGGGTGCCGACCCGGTCGGTGAACCTGGGCGGTGGTTTCCCGGCGTCGTACCGGGACCAGGTGCCGCCGCTGACCGCGCACACCGAGGCCATCCGGGCCGCGGTGGCCGCGCACTTCGACTCCCCGGTGGAGCTGGTCGTGGAGCCCGGTCGGGCGATCGTGGCCACCGCCGGGGTGATCCGGACCGAGGTCGTGCTCGTGTCGCGCAAGTCCGACACCGACGAGCACCGCTGGGTCTACCTCGACGTCGGTCGCTACTCGGGGCTCGCCGAGACCGAGAACGAGTACATCGCCTACCGGCTGCGCACCGCGCACCCGGCCGAGCCGAGCGGTCCGGTGATCATCGCCGGGCCCACCTGCGACGGCGATGATGTGATCTACCAGAACACCCCGTATCGTCTTCCGACGGCGCTGCGGGCAGGCGACCACGTCGACGTCCTCGACGCGGGCGCGTACACCGCGAGCTACTCCTCGGTGTCGTTCAACGGTTTTCCGCCCCTTCCGACGCTCATCGTCGGCTGATTTCCTCGCAGGAGGTAAGACAGATGTCGTATGACCGCGCGCCTGAACCGGGCGTGGGTAACTTCGCAGGCCGACACGTGCTGGCCGAGTTCGACGGGGTCGATCCGTTGCTGCTCGATGATCTGGGCTTCCTGCGCGAAGCTCTGGAGTCCGCGCTGCGCGACGCGGGCGCCACCATCTGCGACGTGGTGTCCAAGCAGTTCGAGCCGCAGGGGGTGACGGTGCTGGCGCTGTTGTCGGAGTCGCACGCCTCCATCCACACCTACCCGGAGATCGGATCGATGTTCGTGGACATCTTCACCTGCGGCGAGACCGCGGACCCGGAGCTGGCGGCGGCGTTGCTGCGCGACCGGCTCGGCGCGCTGGACGCCAGGATCAACACCGTCCACAGGGGACACCCGGTGCCGTCGGAGACCGCCCGATGATCGTCGAGCCGCTGGGTCCCGGCCTCACCCGGACGTGGGACGTGACCGAGGTGCTGGTGGACGCGAACACCGAGTTCCAGCACCTGGTGATCGGCCGGACCGCACAGGGCGTGAGCCTGTTCTGCGACGACGACCGGCAGAGCACCGAGTTCAGCCAGCTCACCTACCACGAGGCGCTGCTGGTGCCCGCGCTGCTGCTGGCCAAGACCCTGGACCGGGTCCTGGTCGTCGGCTCCAGCGAGGGGGTCGTGTCGCAGATCTCGGTCGCGGCGGGCGCGAGCGTGGTCGACCACGTGGACATCGACCAGCAGGCCGTGGAGCTGTGCGCGGAGCACCTGCCGTACGGCTACACCTCCGATGAGCTCGCCCAGGCCGTCAAGCACGAGGGCCCGGTGCGGGTGCACTACACCGACGGGTGGCAGTACCTGGCGGACACCCAGGAGCGCTACGACGTGGTGCTGGTGGACCTGCCCGACGAGCGCCCGGAGTTCGCCCAGCACAACCGCCTCTACGAGGAGGAGTTCCTCACCCGCTGCCGCTCGGTGCTGACCGACGGCGGCGTGGTGGTGTGCCAGGCGGGCTGCCAGACCATGTGGCGCAACGAGACGTTGATCCGGTCGTGGCGCCGGTTCAACGAGGTGTTCGGCACCACCGTGTACTACGGGTCGGACGAGCACGAGTGGGCGTTCCTGTTCGGACTCGCGGAGACCGAACCGGACACTGACCCGGCAGGGTTGTCCGCCACCACGGCGCGGATGCTGCGCAGGCTGGAGACGCTGCCCTACCGGCCGGAGACGATCGACGCCGACGCGCTGCGCGGCAACACGATCCCGCCGTACACCGTGCGCAAGTCGCGGTGAGACCGGGCGGGCCGGGGGCCTAGAGCTTCCGGCCCGCTCGCACCTGCCGGGTCACCCGGCGCTCCACGAAGAACGACACGAACGGGATCATGCCCGCGACCAGCACCAGCAGGGTCCCCTTGACCGACCAGCGCGCCTTGAGCGCCAAGTCGAAGGCGAACAGCAGGTACACCGCGTAGAGAAACCCGTGCGTGGGGCCGACGATGGCGACCGGGGTGGCGTCGTCGTAGCCGTACTTGACCACCATGGCCACCACCAGGCAGAGCAGGCCGACCCCGACGACGTAGGCCATCACCCGGTACCGGGCCAGCGCGCCCCGGGTGCCCTTGGCGCCGACCGCCTGGGCCGGGTTCTCCTCGTCGGTCATGCTCATCGGGACTCCTGGTTGGCGCGGGCGTTCAGGTCAGCGAGGTAGCGGTTGTACGCGGCCAGTTCGTCGTCATCGTCATCGGGTTCGACGACGGCGACCGGCCGGGGCGGCGGCGCGGGGATCGGCTCCGGTTCGGCGGGCCGCTCGGCCTCGCGCTGCCTGAGCTTGCGGAACCGCCAGAACATGTAGGCGGGGGCGAGGCCGAACAACGGCCACTGCAGCACGTAGCCCAGGTTCTGGAGGGTCCCGTTGGCCGACTCGAACCGCTGCCACTGCCACCACGCCAACCCGCAGCACACGACCAGCGCGAGCGTCGACCCCCCGATCACCAGGAGTGGACGTCCCTTGCCGGATCGCTGCGCCACCGGCCGATGCTAACGCGCCGCCGCTGAGAGCCGCGGACCGCGGTAAGACCGTGGTGACGGCCGCGACAGCTACCCGAGGGCGGCGCGCGCGTACCCGTCGGCCAGGCCGAAGACCTTCTGGCCGTAGGTCACCGAGTTGTTGTAGGAGAACACGCCCTGCCACCAGCCCTTGGGGCTGGTCATGTCGCGGCCGTCGGCGCACAGGTAGCGGGCGGCGGCGAGGGCGGCGTCGTCGATCTGCTGCGGGTCGCCGATCCCGTCGCCGTTGCCGTCGGAGGTCCACTTGCGCCAGGTGGACGGGATGAACTGCAGGGGACCGACGGCCCGGTCGACGGCGGTGTCGCCGTCGTACTCGCCGTGGTCGGTGTCCGGGATGTCGCGCACCCCGGTGGAACCGTCGAGCGGGACGCCGACGATCGGCTTCGACGGCCTGCCGTCGTCGCCCAGGGTCGCGCCGCCGTACTGGCCGTGGTTGGACTCGATCCGGCCGATGCCCGCCAGCGTGGCCCAGGACACCCCGCAGCGCGGCGTGCTCGCCCGCACCACCAGCTCGGCGTTGCCGTAGGCCAGCAACGCGCGCGCCGGGATGCCGGTGGGCCGGGCCAGCCGGTTGGCCCAGCCGCGCAGGTCCGGGCGACCCGGCCGGGGCACCTCGGCGACCTCGACCGGCGCCGCGACGTCCGGCTCGACCTGGGCGGGGGCCACCTCGGCCGCCGGGCTCTCCACCTGCGGGGTCACCGAGGCGATCCGCACGATCCAGACGATGGCGCCGACCACGGCGAGCAGGACCACGACGAGGGCGACCCGGAACCACAGGTCGGTCCGTCCGCGGGGTTTCGGGTCCGCCACCGTGCTCCCACCGGGCTCGTCGGCACCGGGCGGCGCCCGGTCTCACGACAAGCATCGATGACGGGGCACCGTGGCGTTACGCGGGGGTGGGGTCCTCGGGAGGTCAGGCCGCGCCGTCGCGGCGCTGGCGCTGCAGCCGGGCCACGCACCAGGCGGGGGCGCTGCCCCGGCGCAGGTGCTCGAGCACGGTGAGGGGACCGAGCCTGCGGGCCAGGTCGGACGGGGCGAGGCCCGCCGCCCGGTAGTCCAAGGCGCGCTGGTCCAGCGGGCTCATCCCCGCGTCCCACCACTCCTCGGCCTCGGCGACGCCGCCGACCATCTGCCACCAGCCGGCCGCGGCGGCGAGCAGCTCGTGCGGCACCTCGGGCAGCCGCTTGCGCATGGCGGTGAGGTAGCGCGGGTCGGCGGTCTCGACCGTGGCCCAGCTCGCGGCCCCGGCACGGGCGCGTTGACCGGGAATGCCCGGCGTGGACACGGTGGGGGCGTCGGCAAGCCACTCGGACGCGATGCGGTGGGCCTCGTCGGCGTCGGCGTCGTGCGCGCGTTCCGCGGTCCACTGGCGAACTAGGGCATCGACCCCGGGATCGTCGAGCATTCTGCCTCCTGGAGGTCTCATGATCACTCGATGGCTGAAACCGTAGGGGGAGGGACCGACAGATCGCCAGAGGCAAAACGGACCAGTTCGCCGAACGGACCGCGGAAACCGGCAGATCCACTCGGACGGTCCAATATGGATCTTCCACCGCGACCGGACATCACTGATCGTGACGGTCTACCGGCCCGCCGCTGGTCCTGGCCGGTGGCGGGCGCGCCTGTCCCCGGCGACCGGCCGGTCCGGCGGTGACGCTCAGGCGAACAGGTTCTTCAGGAAGGTGATGATCGCCTCGGCGCCGTCCCTCAACCAGCCCAACAGGCCCTGGACGGCCTGCGCGGCCTGGGTGGGCTGGCTGACCACGTAGAACAGCACCAGCGCGACCGCGACGAGGATCACGACTTTCCGCACGTTCATCGCCCACTCCGTCTCTCCGCGCCCACGGCGCACCGACCGGGTCCATGATCCCCCATTCCGCCCACCGGCGCGGCGGTTTTCGCCGATGGCCGACACCGACGGTGAGAAACCGGCCAACCGGGCCCGGGTCCAGCCACACCGTTGGCGGACCGATCACTCTACGGGCGGACGCGGTCGATCACCGGGTGGACACACCGGACGGTCGACGGAGAACGCGGCGCCGCCCAGAATTCGCGTCATCTTTGTGCAGGCGGCTGGGATCGGACACCCTCGGCGACCCGCGATCCGGTACAACTCCCCTGCGCGGCGCCGGGGTCACCACCCGCCGCCGCCCGGCCCGGAAGGCCCTCGGCACCCGCCCAGCAGGTGGGCGCCCGGCAGGCCGCCACCATGCGCGTGCCCGGGGCTGTGCGAACGCCACAAGCACCCGCACAGCCCTTTCCCCTCGGCGTCCTCCCGCGCGCGACGGCGCCTATCGAATTACCCGCGACGGGCCGCGCCATTGCCTGGTGGGCTATTCCCCGACAATGCCTTTATCACGGAGTGCCGCGAATTCCACTTCCGACACGCCCAACTCGGCGAGAACGGTGGCGGTGTCCGCGCGGGGGGCGCTCGGCGGGGTCGGCGTCGCGGTGGCGCTGCGGCTGAACCGCGGCGCGGGGCCGGGCTGCGGCGTGCCACCCACGTCGACGAAGGAGCCGCGCGCGGCGTTGTGCGGGTGGCCAGGCGCCTCGGCGGGCGACAGCACCGGGGTCAGGCAGGCGTCCGTGCCCTCGGCGAGCTCCGTCCACTCGTCCCGGCTCCGGGTGCGCACGGCGGCGGCGATCCGCTCGCGCAACTCGGGCCAGTTGGCCGGGTCCAGGTGGTTGGGCGGGTCGACCAGGCCCAAGACCCGGGCGAGCGCGCCGAAGAACCGGACCTCGATGGCGCCCACGGCCACGTACTTGCCGTCGGCGGTCTCGTAGGTGTCGTAGAACGGGGCGCCGCCGTCGAGCAGGTTCTCGCCGCGCCCGTTGGGCCACAGGCCGAGGCCGCGCATGCCGTGCAGGCTGGTGGTCAGCAGCGCCGCGCCCTCCACCATCGACGCGTCCACCACCTGGCCCAGCCCCGAGGTCTGCCGCTCGACCAGGGCAGCGAGCACGCCCATGGCCAGCAGCAGGCCACCACCGCCGAAGTCGCCGACCAGGTTCAGCGGCACGGTCGGCTGCTGCCCCGCCCGGCCGATCGGGTCGAGCGCGCCCGCGACGGCGATGTAGTTGATGTCGTGCCCGGCGACACCGGCCAGCGGGCCGTCTTGGCCCCACCCGGTGATGCGGCCGTAGACCAGGCCGGGGTTGCGGGCCAGCAGCACGTCCGGCCCCAGCCCCATCCGCTCGGCGACACCGGGCCGGAAGCCCTCGACCAACACGTCGGCCCGGTCGGTCAACCGCAGCACCAGGTCGAGACCCGCGGGCGACTTCACGTCGACGCCGATCCAGCGCCTCCCGCGGGTGAGCGGGTCGTCCGGGAAGCCGAGCACGTCCGGGCTCGGCCGGGCCCGGTCGACCCGGACGACGTCGGCGCCGAGGTCGGCGAGCACGGTGCAGGCGAACGGGGCGGGGGCGAGTCCGGCGAGTTCGACGACCCGCACCCCGGTCAGTGGTCCCATGGGGTTCCTCGTGGCAGGTCGGGAACTACAGCGAACGGGAGATGATCTCCTTCATGATCTCGTTGGTGCCGCCGTAGATGCGCTGCACGCGCTGGTCGGCGTAGATGCGGGCGATCGGGTACTCGTTCATGTAGCCGTAGCCGCCGTGCAGTTGCAGGCACTCGTCGACGGCCTTCATCGCCCGGTCGCTGGTCCACCACTTGAGCATCGCCACCGTCGGGATGTCCAGCTCGCCGCGCAGGTGCTTGGCGATGCAGTCGTCCAGGAAGACGCGGGCGATCCTGGCCTCGGTGGCGACCTCGGCCAGGGTGAACTTGGTGTTCTGGAAGGCGAAGACCGGGCGGCCGAAGGCCTGCCGCTCCTTCGTGTAGCGCAGGGTCTGTTCCAGGGCCAGCTCCATGGCCATCACCGAGCTGATGCCGATGATCAGCCGCTCCTGCGGCAACTGCTGCATCAGGTGGACGAAGCCCTGGCCCTCGACCCCGCCGAGCAGGTTGCCGACCGGGACGCGCACGTCGTCGAAGAACAGCTCGGCCGTGTCCTGCGCCTTGAGGCCGATCTTGTCCAGCACCCGGCCGCGGCGGAACCCGGGCCGGTCGGCCTCGACGATCACCAGCGAGGTGCCCTCGGCGCCCTTGGTCGGGTCGGTCTTGGTGACCACGATGACGAAGTCGCACTGGCCGCCGTTGGTGATGAAGGTCTTCGCGCCGGTGACCACGTACTCGTCGCCGTCGCGGACCGCCTTGGTCTTGACGCCCTGCAGGTCCGACCCGGCGCCGGGCTCGGTCATCGCGATCGCGCCGACCCACTCGCCGGAGGCCAGCTTGGGCAGCCAGGCGTGCTTCTGCTCCTCGGTGCCGTAGGCCAGCACGTAGTGCGCGACGATGCCGTTGTGCAGCGACACGCCCCAGCCGCTGTCACCCGCCCGGTTCTGCTCCTCCAGCAGCACGACCTCGTGCGCGAAGGTGCCGCCACCGCCGCCGTACTCCTCCGGGATGGACAGGCAGAGCAGGCCGACCTCGCCCGCCTTGGTCCACAGCCCGCGGTCCACCTGCTTGTCGGCGATCCAGCGCTCGGTGTTCGGGGTCAGCTCCTTCTCGCAGAAGGTGCGCGCCAGGTCGCGGAAGGCGGCCAGGTCGGGGTCCATCCAGGGGGACTGCTGGGTCACCGGGGGCCTCCTCGGGCCAGAAAACATTCCGGACTGCAGGTAAGTTCCCCCCAGAAGGTACCGGGGCCCGGACCAGCCCGTAAAGTGCCTGCCGAGCCCGGGTCGAGGAGGTCGAGTGGTGGCCGTGCGCACGCACCGCACCCAGCGGGAACGCAGCGAGCAGACCCGCGAGGCGCTGCTCGACGCGACCATCGGCTGCCTGGTCGAACTCGGCCACGCGCGCACCACGGTGCAGGAGATCTGCGCCCGTGCCGGGGTGTCCAGGGGCGCCCAGCAGCACCACTTCACCACCAAGGCCGAACTGATGACGGCCGCCCTCGAGCACCTGTTCGCCCGCCTCACCCGCCAACTGCGCGACGCCGCCACCGACCTGCCGCCCGGCCGCGCCCGGCTCAGCAAGGGCATCG
Organism: Actinokineospora inagensis DSM 44258; assembly: GCF_000482865.1. Lineage (GTDB taxonomy): Bacteria > Actinomycetota > Actinomycetes > Mycobacteriales > Pseudonocardiaceae > Actinokineospora > Actinokineospora inagensis. The sequence continues at coordinate 8,672 of NZ_AXWW01000038.1, forward strand.
ACCTGCTCTGGGAGGCCTACTCGGGCACCCTGTCGACCGCCGCGGTGGAACTGTGGGTGGCCGCCCGCACCGACCCGGAACTGCGGGAGACCCTGCGCCCGGTCGACCGGGCGCTCGGCCACGCCACGCTGGAGCTCTACCGGGAGGCGGCGGGCGCCGAACTGCCGGAGGCCGAGGTGGAGACCCTCCTGCTGCTCAGCGTCAACCTCGTCCGCGGCCTCGCCCTCGACGCCATGATCGGCGGCGGCGCCGAACGCCGGGAGCGGCTGCTGGAGGAGTGGAAGGCCACCGTCCTGGACCGCTACACGTCGGTGACCGGCGGCGACCAAGGCTGACGAGTCCGGCCCGAACGACCCGTCCCGCACGACCCCGGCCGGATTCCGCCCGGTGCAGGCGGGCGGAACCGGCCGGGGTCCCGCTCGATGCTTCGTCGATCGCATCCGCGGCAGCCGACCCGGCCCTCGCTCGGGTCGGCCGCCGTACCCATAGATGAGTGCGGTGGGACGCCAACGGGACGTTCGCTTTCGCGAATAGTCTGACAGCGGCCCCGGTCGCCGGGTCTGCCAGGATCACCGGGTGACCGCACGAGCGCTCCTCTGGTGGTCGGCGGCGGTCCTGCTGCTGGCCGCCACCACCCTCGCGGTGGTCGGCCTGACCCAGCCCGTCATCGACCTGCCGGTCGACGGCTCCGCCGCCGACGCGAGCACCACGAACGCGCCCACCGCCCCGGTCCTGATCGGCGCCGGGCTCGCGGCGCTGGCCTGTGTCCTCGCCGCGCTGCGCCGGGTCACCCCGACCAGGGTGACCGCCGCGCTGGCCACCGGCATCCTGACCGGCATCACCATGACCAGTGCCCTGTCCGTGGACGACCTGTCCGCGCTGGAGGACACGACCGACGCCGACCCGGCGCAGGCGTTCACCGCGGGCCCCGGCCTGACCGTGTTGATCATCGCCACCGCCGCCGCCGTGCTGGCCACGCTGCTGACCTGGCTGCCGATCAGCACCAGCGGGCCCCCGACCGACGGCGAACCGGAGTCCTAACGACTCGTCCCGGGGCGAGTCACCGCGTCCGCCGAAGGACCGGCCCCGGTTCGCCCCGGAGCACCAAGACCGTGCCGGGCACCGGTTCCGTCACGCCACCACCCGGTCGCGGACGGGCCAGTCGCCGACGGTGAGGACGGCGCCGTCGACCGCGACCAGCAGCGCGGGCAGGTGCCGATCGGCGAGCCAGGCGGGGGCCTGACCGCCGAGCACCAGGGCCGCGGTGCTGGCCGTGTTGGCGTCCACACAGGACTCGGCGGCGACCGACACGGTGCGCCAGACCTCGGTGGCGCTGCGGCCGGTGCGGGGGTCGATCACGTGGTGCACGGCGCGGCCGCCGCGGTGCCAGCGCCTGCGGGCGATGCTGGAGGTGGCCAGGCCGCCGCCGGTGATGGCGACCCTGGCCCAGGGCGCGCGTTCGGCGGTGCGGTGGTCGTCGCTGATCGCGATCTGCCAGCCGCCCTTGGGGGGTTGCCCGGCGGTGCCGTAGTCGCCGCCGATCGAGACCAGGACGCCGCTGCCGATCACCTCGGCGATCAGCGCCGCGGCCCGGTCGGCGACCAGGGCCTTGCCGGTCGCGCCGAGGTCCAGGTTCACCCCGGGCGGCAGGAGGACCTCGTCGCGGTCGAGGTCGAGGGCGACCCGGTGCCAGCCCGGCACCGCGTGCGTCTCAGCCGGACGCGGGTCGTTGCCGGGTTGGACGGCGAAGTCGCGGTCGTAAGCCTGGCCGCGCAACGCGTCGGCGACGGTCGGGTCGACCAGGCCGTCGGTCACCTGGGCGGCGCGCAGGGCGACGTCGAGGGCGTCGGCCAGCAGCGGGCTGATCCGAGCCGCCCGCCCGCGCGGTAACCGGGACAGCTCGGAGTCGTCGCGGAACCAACTGCAGGCGTCGTCGAAAGCGGCCAGTTCCGCGCGTAAGGTCGCCGTCGCCTCGCGCAGCAGCAGCGGGTCGCCGACGACAACGACAGCCGACGTCCCCCACACCGAGAACTCAGCGCGCGCGGTCACGGCCGACACCCACTGGCAGGTCTTGTTCCCACACCGTCCAGTCGCGCGACGGCGGCCACACCACTCGCTCACTCACGACGCACCCTCCGGTCATCAGTCTCCCAACGCTGCACCCCGACCCTGTGCGGGCGCTGTGCGTGGCGTAGGCAAATCCTGGGCGCGGTTCCCACTATCCCCCGACCCACTTGCGCTGCGCCGAATGCCACAAACCCGGGCGTTCCTTCGGCCGCACGCCGAAAATCCCCCACTGCCAACCCGGCTATCCGGCGAGTTGTCCACAACGTCACCGACTGTCCACAGCGACCGCGCACCGGCACGACCTCATCCGAAGTCGCCACTACGCTGGATTTCGGGGGTGCTCGCGGAAGTTGGTCACCCGGGCGGGTGGTGCGACGTGTGGCCGGACACGCGCACCCCCTCACCCGCGCCCTCGCAGTGGGTGAAGCAGAAAACCGCCTGGGGATGACGGTACGTCCTTCGCGGGCGATTTGGGTGACCAACGCGGCGGCGGGTTGGCCGCACACGACCGAAACACGCCGGGCACTCGGCGGGCAACAGTCGTCGCGCAGGCTGGGCGCCATGCAGATCACCTTGCGACTCGGCACCACCGCCGACACCGACGCCGTTGGCGCGTTGCACGCCCGTTGCTCCGCGCAGACCCTGTTCACCCGCTACCACGCCGGCCTCGGGAAGATCCCGCCACGCTGGTTGACCAGACTGCTCCAGCCGCCGAACGGGACCACCGTGGTCGCCGCCTGCGGGTCGGAGGTGGTGGCGATCGCGCAACTGATCCCGACCGGCCGGGCCGAGGCCGAGGTGGCGGTGCTCGTGGAGGACGGGTGGCAGCGGCGCGGTCTCGGCACAGCGCTGATCCGCAGGCTCGCCGCCGACGCCAGGGCCACCGGGCACCAGCGGTTGATCGCGTGGTGCCTGCCCGCAGAGCCCGGGTTCGTCCGCGCCGCCGCCGCGTCCGGGCTGCCGGTGACCGCGCGCCACGAGGACGACCTGCTGCGCGTCGCCCTCGGCGTGCGGGGCAGGTGACGCGCGGGCTACTCGGAAGTAACATGAGCGGGTCGGCCGGAGCGAAGGAGCACGCCATGACCACCATCGGATCGGTTCCCGGCGCCCCCACCGCAGACCGGGCCGCCCAGTTGGTGGCAGGCGCCGTCCCCGGCGGCGCCGACCCGGTCACCGTCACCGCCCCGTTCACCGGCGCGCCGATCACCACCATCCCGCAACTGCTCGACGCGGACGTCCGGCAGGCGTTCAAGGTGGCCCGCGACGCGCAACGCGGCTGGGCCGACACGCCGGTGGCCGACCGCGCGCGGGTGCTGCTGCGGCTGCACGACCTGGTCCTGGACCGGCAGGGCGAGGTGCTGGACCTGATGCAGGTCGAGACCGGCAAGTCCCGCGTCGACGCGTACGACGAGGTCGCCGTCACCGCCATGACCGCCGCGTACTACGGCCGCCGCGCCGCGCGCCTGCTCGCCCCGAGGCGCAGGGCGGGCACGCTGCCGGTGTTCACCCGCACCACCGAGGTCCGCCACCCCAAGGGCGTCGTGTCGATGATCTCGCCGTGGAACTACCCGCTCGCGCTGACCGGCCTGGACGCCATCCCCGCGCTGGTGGCCGGGAACGCGCTGGTGCAGAAACCGGACAACCAGACCGCGCTGAGCGCCCTGTGGTTGCGAGAACTCGCGGTGGCGGCCGGCCTGCCGGAGGAGGTGTGGCAGATCGTGCTCGGCCGGGGTTCGGATGTGGGCGGCGCCCTCATCGAGGAGGGCGACTACCTGGGCTTCACCGGGTCCACCAGCACCGGCCGCGGCCTGGCCGCCCGAGCCGCCGAGCGGCTGACCGGCTTCTCGATGGAACTCGGCGGCAAGAACCCGATGATCATCCTGCCCGACGCCGACGTCGACCACACCGCCAAGGGCGCCGTGACGGCCTGCTTCTCGTCGGCGGGCCAGTTGTGCGTGTCCATCGAACGGATCTACGTCCACGAGGACATCCGCGAGGCGTTCACCCGCGCCTTCGTCGCCAGGACGTCGGCGTTGCGGCTGGGGTCCGCTTTGGACTACAGCGTGGACGTGGGCTCGCTGACGTCGACCGCCCAACTGGCCACCATCTCGTCGCACGTGGACGACGCGCTCGCCCAGGGCGCCCGGCTGCTGGCGGGCGGAAAACCCCGCCCGGACCTGGGCCCGCTGTTCTACGAGCCGACGATCCTGGACAACGTGCACGAGGGCATGACCCTGTTCGCCGAAGAGACCTTCGGCCCCGTCGTCGCCATCCACGGCTACACGGACGTCAGCCAGGCCATCACCCTCGCCAACCACACCCGCTACGGCCTCAACGCCAGCGTCTGGACCCGCGACCGCCGAGCGGGCGAGGAAGTGGCCACCCGAATCCACGCGGGCACCGTCAACATCAACGACGGCTTCGGCGCCACCTTCGGCAGCATCGACGCCCCCATGGGCGGCATGCACGACTCCGGTGTCGGACGGCGCAACGGCCCCGAGGGGTTGCTGAAGTACACCGAGCCGCAAACGATTGCGGCCCAACGGGGCCTCCCCCTCCGACCCGCGTTCGGGATACCGGCACGGGCGTGGACCGCGGGGTTGACCGCGGGCCTGCGCGCGCTCAAGCGGATACCCCGGTAGAAGATCAACAGTTCCGAGCAGCCCCCGTTTTCCAGCCTACCGAAGGAATGCGCGAGGAAGACCTGCCCGCAAGTCGCCTGTGGACAGTTCCTCACGATGTGGACGACGACCGTCATGGCTCCCGGTACCGACGGACGACAACCCGACGATCGGCCGCGGTGGATGGCCGCCTACCGTTGCCGCCCATGGTTGTCCACACACCCTGCGGCCACCCACAACCAGCCCACGGCACGCCCGCCCGAGCCTTTCCCCTCGGTAGGCTGGAAAACGGGGGCTGCTCAGCACCGTTGATCTTCGGACGCCGTGAGACCGCCGAGGGATCGGCGAGCAAGCCGTGGTCGTGGACGACGGCGACGGCATCAGTGCGGCGGCTCAGCACCGGGGATGTGGATGGCCGCTGACCATTGCCACCCACGGTGGTCCACACTCCCGGCGACCATCCACAACAGACCCGCGACAGGCCCGCCCGCGCCTGTCCCCCCGATAGGCTGGAAAACGGGGGCTGCTCAGCACTGTTGATCTTTGAGTGCCGCCCACAAGCCCCCGCGGGCGAGACGGCCAAGGGGTCAGTGAGCAGGCCGCGTCGACGGCGACGGCTTCGACGCAGTGGATCAACACCGGGGTCGTGGGTGGCCGCTGACCATTGCCATCCACCGTTGTCCACACTCCTGGCGACCATCCACAACCAGCCCGCGACACGCCCGCCCCCGCCTTTCCCTTCGATAGGCTGGAAAACGGGGGCTGCTCAGCACCGTTGATCTTCGAACACTGCCCGCTAGCCCTAGCAGGCGGGACAACCGAGGGCAGTGAGCAGGGCGGCGGTCGTCGGCGACGGCTTCGGCGCGGCGGATCAACACCGAGGTCGTGGATGGCCAAAATGACCATTGCCGCCCACAGTTGTCCACACCCCGGGCGGCCATCCACAACCGTCCCACGACAGCCCCACCCGCGCTTTCCCTTCGGTAGACTGGAAAACGGGGGCTGCTCAGGGCCGTTGATCTTCGAGCGCGGCGGGACGACCGAGGGGTCAGTGGTCGGTGAGCAGGCCGCGGTCGTAGGCGACGGCGACGGCCTCGGTGCGGCGGCTGGCGCCGAGTTTGGCCATGATGCGGCTGAGGTGGACGCTGACGGTCTTCTCGCTGATGAACAGTTCCTCGCCCACCTGGCGGTTGGTGCGGCCCGCGGCGACCAGGGTCAGGACGGCGCGTTCGCGGGGGGTGAAGGGGTCGACCTCGTCGCGGGGGGTGGTGGCGCCTTCGAGGGAGACGCGGGCGCGGCGGGCGATTTTGTGCAGGGCGTCGGAGAGGGGTTTGGCGCCGAGGCGGGTGGCGGTGGCGTCGGCGGCGCGGAGCTGGGCGGCGGCGGCTTCCCGGTCGTCGGCGGTGAGGAGGGCTTCGGCGTGGCGGCGGCGGCAGAGGGCTTGTTCGTAGACGGCGCCGTAGTCGAACGCGTCGACGGCCGCGCGCCACGTGTCGGGGTCGCTGGTGCCGGTGAGGCGGGTGTGTTCGGCTTCGGCGCGGGCGAGCCAGGCGCGGCCCTCGGGGCCGAGGACGCCGGTGCGCGGGCTGCCGCACTCGGCGGTCGTGCGGGCCATGGCCAGCAGGCGCGCGCCCTCGGTGGTGAACGTCGACACCTCGTTGCCCGCGCGGCGGGCGGTGGCGGCGAGGTCGGCGTACGCGGCGATGCCGATGGCGGCGATGCGGATCCCGGCGAGCACCCACTGCTCCCCGGCGCGCGCGACCCAGTCCAGCGCCTCGCGGACGCTTTCCACGGCCTTGTCCGGTCGGCCGCGCCAGATCGCGAGTTCCGCGCCGACGCCGCCGGTGGCGAGCGGGATCTGCAGGTCGCGGTGCCAGTCGGCGCGGAGTTCGGCGAGCAGCCGCTCGGCTTCGGCGAACCGGCCGCGACCGACGGTCACGTACGCGCCGACGGCGGCGAGCCGGGCGGACACGGTGCTGGACACCTTGTGCCCCGGGGGTTCGGCGGCGGCCTCGCTGCCGTCCCAGTCGCCGTGGGCGTAGCGGATGACCACCTGGATCACGCGCAGTTCCAGGCCGTAGGTGCTCCAGGTCAGGCCGGTGCAGCGGGCCCGTTCCACGCCTTCGTCGACGACCCGGGCGGCCTCGTCGAGCCTGCCCGCCTCGTAGAGGTTGACCGACAGCGAGTAGCGGGCGCGCAGCTCGACGGTGATCGCCTCGACGTCCTTGGCGCGGGTCATCGCCGTGTTCAGCAGCTCGCGGGACTCGTCGCTGTGGCCGCGGGCCTCGTCCAGGATCGCGACGGTGATCAGCGCGTCGGCCTCCGGTCCGCCCGCCTCGACCTCGCGGGCGACGGCGACGGCGCGCTCGGCGCGCTCGCGGGCCTCGTCGGCGCGGCGGTGCGACCGCAGGATCGTGGCGTACACCGCGAGCACCCACGCCTGGTCCGCGCTCGGCGGTCGCTCGGCGACCAGCCGCCAGGCCTGTTCGATGCTGGCCCACGCCTCGTCCTCGCGGCCCTCGACGGCGTACTGGAACTGGGCGAGCCTGCGGTGCAGCTTGGCCGCGCTCTCCGGGGTGACGGTGTCGTCGGCGACCCGCACCGCGGACTTGGCGAAGGCGATGGCGCGCTCCGGGTCGCCGGACATCACGGCAACCCAGGATGCATGTTGCAGCAACGCCATCTCGGTGACACCCGGCGGGCGCCGGTCGCCGGGAACGGCTTCCCACAGCTTCAACGCGCGCTCGGCGTGTTCCAACGATTCGGCGGGCGCCCCCAACCGTTCGGCCTCCAGCGCGGCTGTGATCGACGCGGCAAGAGCGGTCGGCAGCGCGTGGCTCTCCATGCTGTGGTGGGCAAGGGCCGCGGCCGCACCTCTTATGCCGACGTCGTTCGCGAGCTGATGGGCATAAGCGGCGTGCAGGCGCACACGTTCACCGGGCAATAGATCGCCGTAGACGGCTTCACGCATCAAGGCGTGCCGGAAGGTGTAGACCTCACCGTCCGCGGGAACGAGGACGTGGTGCGCGACGGCCTCGCGCAACGCGGCGTCCAATCCGGCCTCATCGATCCCGGCGACCTCGCGCAAGCGGGCGTCCGGCACCCGTCGACCGGCGACGGCCGCGACCCGCACCACGGCCTGCGCGGGCTGGCTCAACCGCTCGACCCGCGCCAACAACACGTCGACCAGGGTGGCCGGGATGCCGACGCTGTCGTCCGCCGCGTACGCGTCGAGCAGTTCCTCGGCGAAGAACGCGTTGCCCTCGGACCGCCCCGCGACCTCCCGCAACACCCGCTCCGGCAGCCGCCCCTCGGCCAACGCCGCCACGAACGCCCGGGTGTCCGCCGACCCGAACGGCGCCAACTCGATCCGCTCCACCTGCGGCAACCGCACCAACTCGGCCAACAGCGGCCGCAACGGGTGCCGCCGATGCAGGTCGTCACCGCGGTACGTACCCAGCACCAACAACCGCTGCGACCGCAACCGGGACAGCAGGAACGACAACAGGCTCCGCGTCGACGCGTCCGCCCAGTGCAGGTCCTCCAACACCAACACGACCGGCGACCGCTCCGCCAGGTCGGTCAGCATCCCGTGCACCCCGTCGAACAACTGCAACTGCCCGATGTCCTGCTCCGCGCGCGATCCCGCGGGCGGCAACGCCATCCCCGACTCCGGACGCCCCGGATCCGGCAGGCCGATCTCCGGGAACAGCCGCCCCAAGGCAGGCCGCCCGACCGCTTTGTCCCGCACCTGCGCCAACGCCTCGGCGACCGGGAGGTACGGCAGCCCCGCCTCCCCCGCGTCCAGGCAGCGCCCGGTGAGCACCAGCGCCCCCTGCTCGCGCGCGTACCCCCCGACCTCCTCGGTCATCCGGGTCTTGCCGACCCCCGCGTCCCCCGCCAACAGCACCGCCGACGCCCGCCCGGCCGCGGCCGCCGACACAGCCGACCGCAGCGCGCGCAGCTCCCGGCCACGCGCGACCAGCGGAATCCCCGAACCAAGACGCGGCATGACCAGCATGTTCGCACACCTCCCCGACAGCGGCGCCCACCACGGCCACGGAACCGCCGACGCCCCCGGACAAGTGCCGGTGCCGTTGTGGACCGATCGCCCCGCGGGCGACGAAACAGCGGCACATCCCGGGAATCCGCTCCGCCGCCGCGATTGGTCGCGTGCGCCAACGCGTTTCCCGGCGTCCACCGGTTGACCGGTGTCTCCGCACACCCCCATTCGGCGCCCCGCCAGTGCGGAGCCACCGGTCAACCGCCCGGTCGACCACCGGTCAGGCGCGGTCGCCCTGCCTCGGGTCCGGGCGCAGGCCGACCAGGCGCCGCCAGCGGGGGTGGTGCCTGCGGACCTCGTGGGCGTGCAACCTGCTGGTGCGGTCCCGGGTGCCGTGCGTGCGGTAGTTGGTCTCGGCCTGGATCGCCTCGATCGTCCACGTCATGTGGATCACTCCGTTTTCCCTCCGCCGCCGGGTCCTTCCCGGCTGACCCCCACTGTGCTGCTGAGGGGTGGCGGGGCAGATCGGGCGATCACGCAGTCCTGGCCCTTACCGACCCTCAGTCGGGGGCGTTCGGAGGGGTGCTGAGGGGAGTAAGGGGGTGAGGGGGGAACGGGGCCACGGGTGGTGCCGTGGCCCCGCCATCGAGGGGCTCCCGGACCGGGATGCTGTCGATCATCCCGGGCTCGGGGCTACCGGAGCGCCAGAAGGTTTCCCTTCACGGCTCCGACAAACACCGCCCACTCGGTGTCCGCGAACGACAGGTGCCCGTACTCCGCGTTCTTGGAGTCGCGCACCGCCGCGCCATTTCTGCCCACCACGAGTTCCACGCAGTCGTTACCACCACTGCGGGTGCTCGTTCGCCAATCGGCGCCGATCAGGTCAGAAACAGTCACGCCCCACTCCTCTCGGTGTTATTCGGGAATCACGGCCAACCTCTCCGCGATCCGCTGGACCAGGCCGACGGAGTCGTCTGGTCGCAACGCCGCCGCACGCAAGTGGTCGAACAACAAGGAGTGCTTGCGGACGTCCGCCGAGTTCTCCAGGTACACGCCGGAGGTGGCGTTCTCGACGTAGACGACGTCCGGGTCGGGGTCGGGGAACCCCATGATGAGGAAAGGCGATTCCATGCCCGCGTGCGCGCCGATCTCGAACGGCAGCACCTGCAGCGTCACGTGCGGTAGTTGGGCGATGTCGACGAGTTTCCGCAATTGCTCGTACATGACGTCCCGACCGCCGGTGAGCCGGTGCAGCACGGCCTCGTCGATGACCGCCCAGTACTCCGGCGGGTGCGGGTCGACGAGCAGCTTCTGCCGGGTCATCCTGGCCTCGACCCTGCGGTCGAGCTCGGCGGGCGGCGAGTCGGGCCGGACCGCGCGCAGCACCGCCCTGCTGTACGCGGCGGTCTGCAGCAGGCCGGGCACCAGCAGCGCCTGGAAGGCGTGCAGCGAGGCCGCGTCCGCCTCCAGCCCGACGAAGGCGCCGGTGAACACCTCGTTGTAGGCGTGCCACCAGCCCTTCTGCCTGGCCTCGCGGGCCAACTGCACCAGCGCGTCGCGCCGGTCGTCGACGATGCCGTACAGCTCGGCCATGTCGCGCACGTCGCGCGGGGTGACGCCGACGTGCCCGGTCTCGATCCGGCTGACCTTCGACGCGGAGCACTCCAGCCGGTCGGCCACCTCGTCGATGGTCAGCTCCGCCGCTTCCCGGAACCGCCGCAGTTCGGCGGCGAGCCTGCGGCGGCGAACCGTCGGACTGGGTGCTCGGGTCACGTGTCCACCTCGTTTCCGGCCGCGTGGAGGCGGCCTTCTGCCCGTTCGGGTGCTGGGGGGCGGCGTCGCGTTTCCCGCGGCCGCGGCGCGACCTGGGAGCGCGCCGTGGGCAAGTGTCGATGCTGATCTTGTCGAGCACAAGGAGCCGGTGCGCCGGAGGCCCGGTGCGGTTAACCGGATCGGCCCGCCGATGTCACCCGATCGTGTAGTGCAACTTGCAAAATGACATTCCCATAAAGCAGGCTGCACGGGTAAGCGCGGATGTCTGCGAATCGGACGCAAGGGACACGCGAAACGCGTCGGGGGGCGTGGGACCGCACCAGACGGTCATCGGCCGATTCGGCCGTCCGCTTGAGAGCGTCCCGGTTCGACGGTCGGGTTTTTCCGTTGATCGGACTACCCGGCGGCCGAACGGGGCGAGCACCGAGCGATCCGGTTGCCACCATGCGATTGCACAGTGACCTAGTAGCCGGTTGGTGGCGGTGAGGTTCGCGGGACACGACGAGGGCTGGAGGCCACGGGTGAGCGGGTCGATCTTCGGGCACATGGAAGCAGCGCTGCGCGGTCACCTCGCCGACCTCGGCGACCGCGCCCGAGTGGACGGCGACGCCGAGGCCGCCCGGCTGGCCCGAACCGAACTGCCCAGGGTCGTCGCCGCGCTGCGCGCCCTGCTCGACGAGCACCGTCCCGACCGGGACGGTCGCTGCCGCACCTGCCGCACCCGGCTGCTGACCCGCGCCCCGTCGCCGTGCCGGGCCTACCTGACCGCGCACCTGTGCCTGCTGGTCACCGAGGAGACCGACGAGACCGAGGACACGGATTACCGCGAACACCTGGCAGGCTGACAATTCCACACCGGACCCGCGTCCGTCCGGTCAACGCACCAGCCGCAGCAGTCCTTCCTGAACGACGGTCGCCACGAGCCTGCCGTCCCGGGTGAAGAACCGCCCGGTGGCCAAGCCGCGCCCGCCGGAAGCGCTGGGGGAGGCGCAGTCGTAGAGGATCCACTCGTCGGCGCGGAACGGCCGGTGGAACCACATCGCGTGGTCCAGGCTCGCGCCCATCACCTTGTCGGTACCCCAGTACACGCCGTGCTTGGCCAGAACTGCGTCCAAGAGGGTCATGTCGGAGGCGTACGCGAGCACGCACACGTGCAGCAGCGGGTCATCCGCGAGCTTGCCGTCGGCCCGCATCCACACCTGGTTGCGCGCGTCCCTCGGCCCCGTCTCCCGGGAAAGCCACGGCGGCTCACTGACGTAACGCACATCGATGGGCCGCGGCCGGTCCGCCCAAGCCCCGAACTTCGCCCGGAGATCCGGCGTCATCCGCTCCCCGTGCGTGGGCAACGACTCCGGGTCCGGCACGTCCGGCATCTCCTCGGCGTGCTCGATCCCCGGCTCCGTGGTCTGGAACGACGCGGACAACGCGAAAATCGCCTTACCGCGCTGAACCGCCACCACCCGCCTGGTCGTGAACGACCGCCCGTCGCGGATCCGGTCCACCTCGTACACGATCGGCACGCTCGGATCGCCACCACGGATGAAGTACGCGTGCAGCGAGTGCACCCCGCGCTCCGGCGGAACCGTCCGCCCCGCGGCGACGAGGGCCTGCCCGGCCACCTGGCCGCCGAACACCCGCACCGAGGAGTGCTCCGGGCTCACACCCCGGTAGATGTCGTCCTCGATCCGCTCCAGGTCCAACAGGTCGACCAGCAGGTCGAGCACACCCTGGCCACGCGGGACACCATCTTCAGCCAACTCGTGGTCGGTCATGCCGTGAAGGCTAGTGGGCGCACCCACCCGACGCCCGCGCGTGGTGCCCACGCCCGTCGATCAGTCCACAGTAGACCTGCGGGGACACGGGACTTGGTGCCGGAAGGGACGTTCCGGCACCAAGTGGGCGCTCGGTCCGCAGGGACGGGAACGGGCGCCGCGAAAGGGTCAGGCGTGGTCTTCCTCGCCCAACCGGTGGACGCGGATGAGGTTGGTGGAGCCGATGGTGCCGGGCGGGGAGCCCGCGACGATGACGACGAGGTCGCCGGGCTGGTAGCGGCCGATCGAGAGCATCGACTGGTCGACCTGGCGGACCATCCGGTCGGTGGAGTCGACCTCCGGGACGAGGAACGTCTCGGTGCCCCAGGTCAGCGCCAACTGGCTGCGGACGCCGGGCTCCGGGGTGAAGGCCAGCAGGGGCAGGCTCGTGTGCAGGCGGGCGAGCCGCTTGACCGTGTCGCCGGACTGGGTGAAGGCGACCAGGGCCTTGGCGTTGAGCCGCTCGCCGATGTCGCGGGCGGCGTAGGAGATCACGCCGCGCTTGGTGCGGGGGACGTGGGTGAGCGGCGGGACCGTGGGGATCTCGTTCTCCACGGCCTCGATGATGCGGCTCATCGTCCGGACCGACTCGACCGGGTAGCGGCCGACGGAGGTCTCGCCGGAGAGCATGAGGGCGTCGGCGCCGTCCAGCACGGCGTTGGCCACGTCGGAGGCCTCGGCCCGGGTCGGCCGGGAGTTGGTGATCATCGAGTCGAGCATCTGGGTGGCCACGATGACCGGCTTGGCGTTCTCCCTGGCGATCTGGATGGCCCGCTTCTGCACCAGCGGCACCTGCTCCAGCGGCAGTTCGACCCCCAGATCGCCGCGGGCGACCATGACGCCGTCGAAGGCCAGCACGATGGCCTCCAGGTTGTCCACCGCCTCCGGCTTCTCCAGCTTGGCGATGACCGGCAGCCTGCCCCGGCCCACCCGGTCCATCACCTGGTGCACCAGGTCGATGTCGGCGGGCGAGCGGACGAAGCTCAGCGCGATGAAGTCGACGCCGAGGAACAGGGCGAACTCGAGGTCCTCGATGTCCTTGTCGGACAGGGCGGGCACCGAGACGTCCATGCCGGGCAGCGACAGGCCCTTGTTGTTGCTGACCGGGCCGCCCTCGGTGACCTCGCAGACCACGTCGGGGCCGTCGACACCGGTGACGACCAGGCCGACCTTGCCGTCGTCGACCAGCAGCCGGTCGCCTGGCCTGGCGTCGTTGGCCAGGCCCTTGTAGGTGGTGGAGACCCGGTCGTGGGTGCCCGCGACGTCCTCGACGGTGATGCGCACGGTGTCACCGGTGCGCCACTCCACCGGGCCGTTGGCGAAGGTGCCCAGCCGGATCTTGGGGCCCTGCAGGTCGGCGAGGATGCCGACGGCGCGGCCCGACTCGTCGCCAGCGGTGCGGATCAGGTCGTAGACCTGCTTGTGGTCGCTGTGGCTGCCGTGGCTGAAATTCATCCGCGCCACGTCCATGCCCGCCGCGACCAGCTCGCGCACCCGCTCCGGCGTCGCGGCGGCCGGGCCCATGGTGCACACGATTTTTGCTCGTCGGTTCACACCTGCGCAGCTTAGCCCCGGGGGCTGTAACGATCCCGATGAACTCACCGATCGGGCCGACTCGATTCAGAGTGTTCTACCAGTGGCAACATGTTCGCTACCGTGTGCGATCGGTCAATCCCACGTGGTCACGGGCCCACTCGTTGAACGCCCGGAGCTGCCGCCACGCCTTGCGCACCCGGTCGAGGCACGCCCGTTCGTGCAGCGCGTCGTCGGGCTCCCAGACCCGGACCGCGAACACCGACCGGTACTTGAGCAGGTCAAGCCGAGGGTGCTCCTTGTCGAACCCGCGCGGCACCGTGCGCAGCCGGTCACCGCGGATGTCCCAGCCCGCGCGCTCCAGCTTGGTGAGGATGTCGCGCAGCGGCTCCCCGTGGATCTCCTCGGCGACCGCGGCGCGGAACCGGGCGAGCTGGTCGGACTCCAGGTGGAAGCAACCGCCGCCGACGCGCAGGCCGTCCGGGCCGACCTCGACGTAGTACGCGCCCGCGCCGCGCCCGGACTCGATGACGCCGCCGCAGTGGTCCTTGTAGGGCCGCTTGTCCTTGGCGAACCGGACGTCGCGGTGCGGCCGGAAGACCTTGGGGCTGCCGAAGTCGCCGCCGAACTCCTTCTCGAGCTCGCCGAGCAGCGCGGTCATCGGGGCGCGGACGTCGTTGTCGTAGGTGGCCTTGTTGGCGTCCCAGTAGGTCTTGGAGTTGTCGACGACCAGGCCGTCGTAGAAGTCGATGGCGTACTCGCCGAAGCCGGTGAAGCTCACACCCGCTCCGCCGAGGTCAGGTCGTGCGCGCGGACCAGCCGCTCGACGGCCGGGTCGTCCACCTTGTACTCGACGTCGTCGATGTGGCTGATGACCCGCACCGGGACCAGCGCGTTGGTGGCGAAGGCGGCGGCGAACTCGGGCAGCTCAGCGGTCGGCACCGGCCGGGTGACCACCTTGGCGCCGGTGCGCGCGAGCCCGCTCTGGATGAGCCCCAGCGCGATGCCGGGCAGCACGGGGGCGCTCGGGATGACGAGGGCGCCGTCCCGGTCGAGGAAGCACACGTTCCAGGTGGAGCCCTCGCTGACCTGGCCGTCGGGCGCCACGAACAGCACGTCGTCGAACCCGGCGCGGCGGGCGAGCCTGCGCTGGTAGAACAACCCGAACGTGCCAACGTGCTTGACCTGCGGCAGATCCCGCTGGTACCCGGCGGTCCGGACCTTCAGCGCGGACGCCTGGGTCGGCGGCGCGCTCGTGGTGACGACCACCTCGGGCTCGACATCGGCCTCCGGCCGGCGCGGGTCGAACCCGGGCGCGTGCACGGTCACCCGCACCGCCAGCGGCCCTTCCGCGCCGCTGATGGCCGCCCGGATCGCCGCGCGCACAACACCTTCGTCCAGCCCCTGCCCGAACACCACCCAGGCGTCCCGGTTCAACCGCTCCAGGTGCCGGGCCAATCCTCTGACCCGACCGGCGGCGACGTGCATGGTGGTGAAGTGGCCGTAGTTGACCAGGGCCAGGGACGCGGGGATGTCGGTCTGCGCACTCATCGCCCCGCAGTCTCGCACGCCGGTTCGAGCGGCCCTAGGCGTGGTGGCCGACGAGGTGGAACACCCGGCTCATCGCCCGGTACGGGTCCCGCAGGCTCGCCTCGAGTTCGACGGCGGCGACCGCCTCGACGTCGGTGTCCTGCACCGGGAGGTCCTGCCAGTCGCTGAACAGCCAGACCCCGTACCAGGCCGCGGGGGTGATGGCGTGGGAGGTCAGCAGGGTCGACAGGTGGTCGACGGTGTCAGCGCGGGTGGGGGCGCCGAGGACCCCGATCTCGGTGGTGGCGGTGAACGCGGCGAGGGCGTCGGTCCAGCGCCGTTCGAGAGCGGGGCGGACGGCGAGGGTGTGCGCGTTGAGCGCCATGATCGAGAGCAGGCCGCCGGGGGCGACGCAGCGGGCCAGCGCGGCGATCATGGGTTCGGGGCGGTCCAGGTACATCAGGACGCCGTGGCAGAGCACGACGTCGAAGGTGGCGCCGGTGGCCTCGGCGGCGTTCTCGCCCTCGGCCAAGACGAATCGCACGCGGTGTTGGACATCCGCCGGTTCGGCGGCGACCCGTTGTCGGGCCTTGGCGAGCATGGCCTCGGACGAGTCGAGCACCGTGACCCGGTAACCGAGGCGCGCGAGCGGGAGGGACTGGTGCGCCGCTCCCCCGCCGACGTCGAGGACCGTGGCGGGTGGTTCGGGGAGGTGCCGCAGCAACTGCCGGTGCAGGACATACGTGCGCACCCGCCCTTTCACCGTCGCGTAGGCGCCATCCACGAAGGCGTCCGCGAGGGCCGCCCAGGGATCGCTCATCGAACCGAGAGCGGCAGCGCGTTGGGTCGGACCGGGGCGGGCAGATCGGACGCGCCGGTCAGGTAGGTGTCGACGGCGTGCGCGACCGACCGGCCTTCCGCGATCGCCCACACCACAAGCGAAGCGCCTCGATGAGCGTCGCCGCACACGAACACACCGGGGGACGCCTGCCAGTCGTGGCCGCACGACAGCGTTCCCCGCGCGGTCAGCGACAGCCCGAGCCCGTCCAGCAGCGGCATGTGCTCGACGCCTTCGAACCCGATCGCCAGCAGGACCAGGTCCGCGGGGATCTCCTCGACGTGGTCGCCGACCGGGACCACTTGGCGCGCACCGGAAGCGTCGCGGGACACCTTGACCTCACGCAGCCGCACACCGGTCACGACATCGGTGC
This sequence comes from Actinokineospora inagensis DSM 44258, assembly GCF_000482865.1. Classification (GTDB taxonomy): domain Bacteria; phylum Actinomycetota; class Actinomycetes; order Mycobacteriales; family Pseudonocardiaceae; genus Actinokineospora; species Actinokineospora inagensis. The sequence goes on from NZ_AXWW01000038.1 coordinate 25,221, forward strand.
CGACGAACGCCTCGACGGCCACGGCGAACCGGCGCGAGCCCGCTTCCTCGTGCGCCGGGTAGCTGCGCAGGATCCACGGCCACACCGGCCACGGCGAGCGGGAATCGTCCCGAAGGGACGGTGGCATCGGGTACTGGTCGAGCTGGGTGATGCTCAGCGCCCCCTGCCGGGCGGCGGTGCCGTAGCAGTCCGCCCCGGTGTCGCCGCCGCCGATGATCACCACGTGCTTGCCCGCGGCGTCGACCGGGGCGGGCCCGTCGCCCGCGCAGGCGCGGTTGGCCGGGACCAGGTGGTCCATCGCGAGGTGCACGCCGCTCAGCGACCGGCCGGGGGTGTCGGTGTCGCGACCGCGCAACGCGCCCACGGCCAACACGACCGCGTCGTACTCGGCCTGGAGGCGGGCGACCGGGAACGCCGGGCTGCCGACGTCGCAGCCGGTGACGAACCGCGTCCCCTCGGCCCGCAGTTGCGCCAGCCTGCGGTCGAGGACCTTCTTCTCCATCTTGAACTCGGGGATGCCGTACCGCAGCAGGCCGCCGAGCCGGTCGTCGCGCTCGAACACGGTGACCTCGTGGCCGGCCCGGGTCAACTGCTGCGCGGCGGCCAACCCGGCGGGGCCGGACCCGACGACCGCGACCCGGCGGCCGGACGACACCGAGGGCCGCACCGGCTCCACGTACCCGCGTTCCCAGGAGACGTCGGCGATCGTGCTCTCGACCCGCTTGATCGCGACCGCGCCACCCGCCGCGGGGGAGATCGCCAGCACGCAGGCGGACTCGCAGGGCGCGGGGCAGAGCCTGCCGGTGAACTCGGGGAAGTTGTTGGTGGCGTGCAGCCGCTCGCCCGCCATCGCCCAGTCGCCGCGGCGGACCAGGTCGTTCCACTCCGGGATGAGGTTCCCGAGTGGACACCCGGCGGAACCCGAGTGGCAGAACGGGATGCCGCAGTCCATGCAGCGGGTGGCCTGCCCGCGGACCTGCCGGTCGCGGTCGTCGGCGGGCAGGTCGCGGTAGACCTCGCGCCAGTCGGCGACGCGCTCGTCGACCGGGCGCTTGGCGGCGTCTTCGCGGGCGTGCTCGAGGAAACCGGACGGGTCAGCCACGGGACGCCTCCATGACGGCGGTGTCGACGTCGCGGCCCTCGGCGCGGGCCAGCCGGACTGCGGCGAGGACGCGTTGGTAGTCGCGCGGCATGACCTTGGTGAAGCCCGCCGCGCGGCGGGTCCAGTCGCCGAGCAGGGACGCGGCGACGGCGGAACCGGTGTGCGCCCGGTGCCGGGTGACGATCTCGCGCAGCCACCGCAGGTCGTCGGACGCGGGCCGCTGCAGCTCGACCATGTCGGTGTTGACCAGGGCCGGGTCCAGGTCGAGGACGTAGCCGATGCCGCCGGACATGCCCGCCGCGAGGTTGCGCCCGGTCGACCCGAGCACGACCGCCCGACCGCCGGTCATGTACTCGAAGGCGTGGTCGCCGACCCCTTCGGCGACGATCACGGCGCCGGAGTTGCGCACCCCGAACCGCTCCCCCACCCGTCCACGCAGGAACACCTCGCCTGCGGTCGCGCCGTAGGCGATCACGTTGCCCGCGATGACCTGCCGTTCCGCGGCGAACCCGGCCGACGGGTCCGGCCGCACCACGATCCGGCCGCCGGACAGGCCCTTGCCGACGTAGTCGTTGGCGTCGCCGAACAGTTCCAGGGTGATCCCGGGCGGCAGGAACGCGCCGAGCGACTGGCCCGCGGACCCGGTGAGCCGGATCCGGATCGTGTCGTCGGGCAGGCCGTCGCCGCCGTAGCGGCGGGTCACCTCGGAGCCGAGCAGCGTGCCGACCGTGCGGTTCACGTTGCGCACCGGCAGTTCCAACCGAACCGGGTGGGCGTCCTCCAACGCCGCCTCGGCGAGCTGGACCAGCGTCCGGTCCAGCGCGTGCGCGAGACCGTGGTCCTGCGCGCGGACCCGCCTGCGCGCCGTCCCGTACGGGGTGTCCGGCACGGCGAACACCGGCGACAGGTCCAGGCCGCGCGCCTTCCAGTGCTCGACGGTGTCGTCGACCGCCAGCAGCTCCGCGTGCCCGATGGCGTCGTCCAGCGTGCGGAAACCCAAGGCCGCCAGGTGTTCCCGGACCTCCTGGGCGACGAACCGGAAGAAGTTGACCACGTGTTCGGCCTGGCCGGTGTACCGCTCGCGCAGCACCGGGTTCTGCGTCGCCACACCGACCGGGCACGTGTCGAGGTGGCAGACCCGCATCATCACGCACCCGGCCACCACCAGCGGCGCGGTCGCGAACCCGTACTCCTCGGCGCCCAGCAGCGCGGCGATGACCACATCCCGGCCGTTCTTCAGCGCGCCGTCGACCTGGACGGTGATCCGGTCGCGCAACCCGTTGAGCACCAGGGTTTGCTGGGTCTCGGCGAGCCCGACCTCCCACGGGGTGCCGGCGTGCTTGAGCGAGTTCAGCGGTGAGGCGCCGGTGCCGCCGTCGTGCCCGGAGATCAGCACGACGTCCGCGTGCGCCTTGGACACCCCCGCCGCGACCGTGCCGACCCCGATCTCCGACACGAGCTTGACGTGGATCCTGGCCTGCTCGTTGGCGTTCTTCAGGTCGTGGATCAACTGCGCCAGGTCTTCGATCGAGTAGATGTCGTGGTGCGGCGGCGGCGAGATCAGGCCGACCCCGGCCGTGGAGTGCCGGGTGCGCGCGATCCACGGGTACACCTTGTTCGGCGGCAACTGGCCGCCCTCGCCCGGCTTCGCGCCCTGCGCCATCTTGATCTGGATGTCGTCCGCGTTGACCAGGTACTCGCTGGTCACGCCGAACCGGCCGGAGGCCACCTGCTTGATCGCCGAGCGGCGGGCCGGGTCGTAGAGCCGCTCCGGGTCCTCGCCGCCCTCACCGGTGTTCGACCGGCCGCCGATCTGGTTCATCGCGATCGCCAGCGTCTCGTGCGCCTCGGCCGAGATGGAGCCGTAGGACATGGCGCCGGTGTTGAACCGGGCCAGGATCGACTCGACCGGCTCGACCTCGTCGATCGGGACCGGGGTCGCCGCGGTCCGCAGCCGGAACATGCCGCGCAGCGCGCCGCCCTCGCGGTTGAGCCGGTCGACCTCGGCGCTGTACTCGCGGTAGACCTCGTCGCGGCCGGTGCGGGTGGCGTGCTGCAGCAGGAAAACGGTTTCCGGGGTGAACAGGTGCAGTTCGCCCTCGCGCCGGTAGGCGTACTCGCCGCCCACGTCGAGGCGGCGGTGGACCCGGTCGGCCGGGTTGTCCGGGTACGCGCGGCGGTGTCGGATGCGGGCCTCCTCGGCGATGACGTCCAAGCCGACGCCGCCGAGTTTCGAGGTGGTGCCGGTGAAGTACTCGTCGAGCACGGTGTGCGCCAGGCCGAACGACTCGAAGACCTGGGCGGCGGTGTAGGCGCCGACGGTGGAGATGCCCATCTTCGACATGATCTTCAGGACGCCCTTGACCAGCGCCTTGACGTAGTTGCGCACCGCGGTGGCCGGTTCGACGCCGGTGATCGCGCCGTGCGAGATCAGGTCCTCGATGGTCTCGAACGCCAGGTACGGGTTGACCGCGGCCGCGCCGTAGCCGAGCAGCAGCGCGATGTGGTGCACCTCGCGGGCGTCGCCGCTCTCCACCACCAGGGCGACCCGCAGCCGCTCCTTGGTGCGCACCAGGTGGTGGTGCACGGCCGACACGAGCAGCAGCGACGGGATCGGCGCCATCCGGTGGTCGGAGTCGCGGTCGGAGAGCACCAACGTGCGCGCCCCGGCGGCGATCGCGACCGACGCCTCCCGGCGGACCCGCTCCACGGCGGTCGCCAGCGCGGCCCCGCCACCGTCCACTTCATACAGTCCGGAGAGGACGGTACAGGCGTAGCCGGGCAGGTCGCCGTCGTCGTTGACGTGGATCAGCTTGGCCAGCTCGTCGTTGTCGATCACCGGGTACGGGAGCTGGATGTGCCTGCAGGACGCCGGTCCCGGCTCCAACAGGTTCTGCTCCGGCCCCATGATCCGCTGCACCGAGGTGACGATCTCCTCCCGGATCGCGTCCAGCGGTGGGTTGGTGACCTGCGCGAAGATCTGCTTGAAGTAGTCGTAGAGCAGCCGGGCCCGCTGGGACAGCGCGGCGGGCGGGGTGTCGGTGCCCATCGACCCGATCGGCTCGGCGCCGGTGACCGCCATCGGGGTGAGCAGGATCTTGAGCTCCTCCTCGGTGTAGCCGAAGGTGAGCTGGCGGCGGCGCACCGACTCGTGCGGCTGCACCACGTGTTCCCGGTCGGGCAGGTCGGCGAGGGTGAGCAGCCCGGCGTGCAGCCACTCGTCGTACGGCTCGCGGGCGGCCAGCGCGTCCTTGACCTCCCGGTCGTCGACCACCCGACCGGCGGCCGTGTCGACCAGGAACATCCGGCCCGGCCGCAGCCGACCCTTGGCGACGACCTGGTCCGCCGGGACGTCGAGCACCCCGGTCTCGCTGGCCAGCACGACCCGGTCGTCGGCCAGCCGCCACCAGCGCGCGGGCCGCAGGCCGTTGCGGTCGAGGACGGCGCCGACCAGCGACCCGTCGGTGAAGGTGACGCACGCCGGACCGTCCCACGGCTCCATCAGACTCGCGTGGAACTGGTAGAAAGCGCGCCGCTGGGCGTCCATCCCGGTGTGGTTCTCCCACGCCTCCGGGATCATCATCAGCACCGCGTGCGGCAGGCTCCGGCCGCCGAGGTGCAGCAGTTCGAGCACCTCGTCGAAGCTCGCCGAGTCGGAGCCGTCCGGGTCGACCACCGGGTACAACCGGCTCAGGTCGCCGGGCAGCAGGCCGGACGAGAGCAGGGCCTCCCTGGCGCGCATCCGGTTCCGGTTGCCGCGCACCGTGTTGATCTCGCCGTTGTGCGCGACGAACCGGAACGGGTGCGCCAGCGGCCACGACGGGAACGTGTTGGTGGAGAACCGGGAGTGCACCAGGGCGATCGCGCTGCGCAGCCGCGGGTCGCGCAGGTCCGGGAAGAACGCCGGGAGCTGCGCGGTGGTCAGCATTCCTTTGTAGACAAGCGTGCGCGACGACAGCGACGGGAAGTACGTGCCGCAACCGTGCGCCACGCTCTCGTGCTCGACCCGCTTGCGCACGCAGTACACCAGCCGGTCCAGCTCGATCCCGGTCGGACAGTGACCGTCCGAGTCGGGGTGTCCGACCAGGAACGGCATGGCGAAGTACGGCATCACCGAGCGCGCGGTCGGTCCGATGCCCACGGCGTCCACCGCGACCGGGACCGGCCGCCAGCCCAGCAGCCGCAAACCCTCCTGCTCGGCGACCCGCTCGACCAGGGCGACCGCCTCGGCGCGCTCGGTCGGGTCGGCGGGCAGGAACGCCAGTCCGGTCGCGTACCCGTGGGCGCCGTGCTCATCGGGCTCGGGAAGGGTGAACCCGACCTCGGCGCGCAGCAGGTCGTCGGGCAGTTGCAGCAGGATGCCCGCGCCGTCGCCGCTGGTCGGCTCGGCCCCGGCGGCACCGCGGTGCTCCAGGTTCGCCAGCGCGGTCAACGCGTCCTGGACGATGCCGTTCGAACGGCGACCCTGGATGTCGGCGACCATCGCGACCCCGCAGGAGTCGCGTTCGGCGGCCGGGTCGTAGAGGCCGTCCGGGCGCGGAAAGGCCGAGAACAACATGGAGAGGCCTCCTGTCTGCGATCGCGCGCTCAGCCCGGCGGGCCCGAGGGGGCACAACCGGATCCTGGCGCGGGACGGCAGCGGCCCGCGAGGTGTGCTTTTTCGAGCTTAACAGCCCGCTAACCGGCCCGACACTCATCGAGATATCGGTCCGGTAGGGGAATTCGTCGGTGGTGGAATCGGTGGTGCGGGTCAGGACTTGCTGCGCGCGTCCACGTCGGTCTCGTCGGCGGAGTCGCGCGGTTCGGCGGCGGTGTCCGCCTCGTCCGTCTCATCACGATCGTCGTCATCGAGATCGTCGGCGCGGTCGTGATCAGCGCCTGCGCCGTCGGGATCTTCGTCGTCCGCTCGGGACTCGTCGGGCTCGTCGGGTTGCTGCGCGGCGACGATGGCGGCCAGGTCCTCGCGCGGGCCGCGGCGACCGGCGAGCACGAAGTAGACCACCGCGCCCGCGAACACCAGGATCGAGGTCCACACGTTGATCCGCAGACCGAGCACCATGGTGGCCGGGTCCGTGCGCATGAGTTCGATCGCGCCGCGACCGATCGTGTAGCCGGCGACGTACACGGCGAACGCGCGGCCGTGACCGAGTTTGAACCGGCGGTCGACCAGCACCACGACCACGGCGATGACCAGGTTCCAGATCAGCTCGTACAGGAACGTGGGGTGGACCGGGCTGCCGTCGATCGGGATGTGGTCCGCGGCGACCCCGTTGAGCGGGTCGTCCAGGCCGGTGGCCGGGTTGATCCGGCGGTAGATCTCCAGGCCCCACGGCAGGTTGGTGGGCCCGCCGTAGAGCTCCTGGTTGAAGTAGTTGCCGATCCGGCCGATGGCCTGCGCGGTGACGATGCCGGGCGCGATGGCGTCGGCGAACACGGGCAGCGGCACGCCCTTGCGGCGGCAGCCGATCCAGGCGCCGAGCCCGCCGAGCGCGATGGCGCCCCAGATGCCCAGGCCGCCGTCCCAGATCTTCAGCGCGTTGAGCGGGTTCTTGCCCGCGCCGAAGTACCGGTAGTAGTCGGTGGCGACGTGGTAGAGGCGACCGCCGACGAGGCCGAACGGCACCGCGTACACGGCGACGTCGAGGACCGTGCCGGGCAGGCCGCCGCGCGCGACGAACCGCTTCTCGCCCCAGTAGATCGCCACGATGATGCCGACGATGATGCACAGCGCGTAGGCCCGCAGCGGGAGGGTGAAGATCCCCAGGTCCAGCTCCCACACGCCGCGGTCGGGGCTGGGGATGCTCGCCAGGACTAGGTTCGAGGCGCTCGTCACGGGGTTACCGTAACGGGGTGGGGTGGTCTGCCGGTGAAGTGGTACCGGCAGGAGCCCGACTGGGAAACTTCGGTCACCGAGTTCACCCGATCGGGGCCGGGGTGGACCGCACGCCCTCGGCCAACTCGCCCGCCAGCGCCCGCACGCCTGCCACACCGGCGTCGGTGCCGCGGGTGACGAACGCCGACCCGACGATCACCGCGTCGGCGAACGACGCGACCTCGGCGGCCTGCGCGCCCGAGCGAACGCCCAGGCCGACGCCGATCGGCAGCGACGTGTGCGCCCGGGTCCGCTCCACCAGCCCGGCGGCGGCCCCACCGACGGCGTCACGCGCGCCGGTGACGCCCATGACGGCCGTCGCGTACACGAAGCCCGAGGACGCGGCGGTGGTCAGCGCGATGCGCTCCTCGGACGACGACGGGGCGACCAGGAAGATCCGGTCCAGGTCGTGCGCCCGCGACGCGGCGATCCAGTCGGCGCCCTCGTCCGGGATCAGGTCCGGGGTGATGAGCCCCAGGCCACCGGCGGCGGCCAGGTCGCGGGAGAACGCGTCCACGCCGTAGCGGTGCACGGGGTTCCAGTACGTCATCACGACCGCCTGGCCACCAGCGGCGGACACGGCCTCGACCACGGTGAACAGGTCCCGCAGCCGGAACCCGTTCTTGAGCGCGGTCTCGGCGGCGGCCTGGATGACCGGGCCGTCCATCACCGGGTCGGAGTACGGTACGCCGACCTCGACCAGGTCGCAGCCCGCGTCGACCATGCCCTTGAGCAGGTCGACCGAGCCGTCGACGGTGGGGAACCCGGCGGGCAGGTAGCCGATGAGCGCGCCCCGGCCCTCGCCGCGGGTCCGCTCGAACAGCGGGTCCAACCTGCCCATCTAGCTCTCCTCGTAAAAACCGAAGTACTTCGCCGCCGTGTCCATGTCCTTGTCACCGCGCCCGGACAGGTTGACCAGGATGTGGCCTTCGGGCCCCAGTTCCTTGCCGAGCTTGATGGCACCGGCCAGGGCGTGCGACGACTCGATGGCCGGGATGATGCCCTCGGTGCGCGAGAGCAACTGGAAGGCGGCCATCGCCTCGTCGTCGGTCGCGGACCGGTACTCGGCGCGGGCGGTGTCCTTGAGCCAGGCGTGCTCAGGGCCGACCCCCGGGTAGTCCAGGCCCGCGGAGATCGAGTACGCCTCGATGGTCTGGCCGTCCTCGTCCTGCAGCAGGTACGACCGGGCGCCGTGCAGCATGCCGGGGGTGCCCTCGGACAGCGTCGCGCCGTGCTCACCGGTGTCGATGCCCTTGCCGCCCGGCTCGATGCCGACCAGCCGGACGTCGGCGTCGTCGATGAAGCCGTGGAAGATGCCGATGGCGTTCGACCCGCCGCCGACGCACGCGGTGACGACGTCGGGCAACCGGCCGGTCTGCGCCAGGAACTGGGCGCGCGCCTCGAAGCCGATGACCTTGTGGAAGTTGCGCACCATCACCGGGAACGGGTGGCCGCCCGCGGCCGTGCCGAGCAGGTAGTGCGTGGTGTCCACATTGGTCACCCAGTCGCGCAGCGCCTCGTTGATGGCGTCCTTGAGGGTGCGCGAGCCGGACTTGACCGGGATGACCTCGGCGCCGAGCAGCTTCATCCGAGCCACGTTGAGCGCCTGCCGCTGGGTGTCGACCTCGCCCATGTAGACGACGCACTCCAGGCCCATCAGCGCGCACGCGGTGGCCGTCGCCACGCCGTGCTGGCCTGCGCCGGTCTCCGCGATGACCCGCTTCTTGCCCATCCGCTTGGTGAGCAGCGCCTGGCCCAGCACGTTGTTGATCTTGTGAGAGCCGGTGTGGTTGAGGTCCTCGCGCTTGAGGAACACCCGCGCCCCGCCCGCGTGCTCGGCGAACCGGGGCGCCTCGGTCAGCAGCGACGGCCGACCGGCGTAGTCGCGCAGCAGCCGGGTGAACTCGGCGGTGAACTCCGGGTCCAACCGGGCCTTGTCGTACTCGGCGGACAGCTCGTCCAGCGCCCCGATCAGCGCCTCCGGCATGAACCGGCCACCGTAGGGGCCGAAGTGGCCCTTTGTGTCCGGGTCGTGCCTGCCCTGGGCGTGCGGGTCCTGCCGCGGGTCGACCGCCTGCTGCTCGCTCACCGGCCCGGCCTCGGGCAGGCCGGGTGCGAGCCCGCGGTGACCAACTGCACCAACGCCGCCTTCGGGTCGTCCGTGGCGACCAGGCCCTCGCCGACCAGCACGGCGTCCGCGCCCGCGCCCGCGTAGGTCATCAGATCGCTCGGGCCGCGCACACCGGACTCGGCGATCTTGATCGTCTCCAGCGGCAGCCCGGGGGCCAGCCGACCGAACACGTCCCGGTCGACCTCCAGGGTGTGCAGGTTGCGGGCGTTGACCCCGATGACCCGCGCCCCGGCCTCCAGCGCCCGGTCGGCCTCCTCGGCCGTGTGCACCTCGACCAGCGCCGTCATGCCCAGCGACTCGACCCGGTCCAGCAGCGACACCAGGGCGTTCTGCTCCAGCGCGGCCACGATGAGCAGCACCAGGTCGGCGCCGTGCGCGCGGGCCTCGTGCACCTGGTACGGGCTGACGACGAAGTCCTTGCGCAGCAACGGGATGTCGACCTGGGCGCGGACCGCGTCCAGGTCGGCCAGCGAACCGCCGAACCGGCGCTGCTCGGTGAGCACGCTGATCACCCGCGCGCCCGCCGCCTCGTAGTCCTTGGCCAACGCGGCCGGGTCGGCGATCGGCGCCAGGTCGCCCTTGGACGGGCTGCGCCGCTTGACCTCGGCGATGACGCCGACGTCCGAACCGCGCAGCGCGCCGAGCGCGTCCCGCGGTGCCGCCGCCTTGGCGGCCAGTTCCTTGATGGTGTCGAAGGGAACGGCCGCCTCACGCGCGGCGAGGTCTTCCCGGACACCGTCGATGATCGAGTCCAGAATGCTCACCGCGCACCTCGAACCCGAGTCTGGCTGGTGTAGTCCCTCACAACCACTGCCCCTTCCCGCCGAATTGATGCTAACTCCGGCCCTTCCCCCTCCTGGGAACCGGGTCCTCGCTTCAACGCGTGGGGTCCTCCCCCTCCGACAACGCCTGCCACAGGTCTTGTTCGTCACGAGCCGTTTCCCGGGCTGCCCCCGGGCTGCGGTAACGACCACCCAGGCGTGGGGTTTGGTGGCCGCGCAGCAGCAACAGCACCCCGGCGGCGATGGTCAGCGACCCGCCGACCACGGCCACCGCCCGGCCTGCGAACTCGGTGCCGTCCGTGTGCTGGAACAGCGCGTTCCACACCGGGACCGCGCCCGCCGCGGCCACCACCAGGCCCAGCCAACGCCGCCATTGTCCGCCCACCGCCAGCACCCCGGCCACGGCGGCCAACGCGAGCACGGCCAACGGCACCAGGGCGGGCGCGGCGGTGGAACCGGGGACGGCAACGGCGACCGTGACGTCGGTGCCCGGCCGGACGTGCGTCGACTGGCCCCAGGCCAGCCGCGACGAGCCCCAGAGGGCGGCCGCGGCGAGCAGCAACAGGCCGATCACGATCCACAGTGGACTACGTGGTCGGTTCCCCCGCTCCGGGCTCGGCGGTTCAGCCACGGGCACTCGCGGCCGGTCGCATGGTCTCCGCCGTGGCGATGGCGGCGAGGACGGCGCGCGCCTTGTTGACGCACTCGGTGTCCTCGGAGCTGGGCACGGAGTCGGCGACGACCCCGGCCCCCGCCTGCACGTACGCCACCCCGTCGCGGACCAGGGCGGTGCGGATGGCGATCGCGGTGTCGCCGTCGCCCGCGAAGTCCAGGTAGCCGACGACGCCGCCGTAGAGGCCGCGCCGGGTCGGCTCCAACTCCTCGATGAGCTCCATCGCGCGCGGCTTGGGGGCGCCGGAGAGGGTGCCCGCCGGGAAGCAGGCGGCGACGGCGTCGAACGCGGTCTTGCCCTCGGCGAGCTCACCGGTGACCGTCGAGACGATGTGCATGACGTGGCTGTAGCGCTCGACCCGGAAGAAGTCGACCACCTGCACGGTGCCCGGCTTGCACACGCGGCCCAGGTCGTTGCGGCCGAGGTCGACCAGCATGACGTGCTCGGCGCGCTCCTTCTCGTCGGCCAGCAGGTCCTTCTCCAGGATCTGGTCCTCCTCCGGGTCTACCCCGCGCCACCGGGTGCCCGCGATCGGGTGGGTCGTCGCCCGCCCGTCGCGCACCGTGACCAGAGCCTCGGGGCTGGAGCCGACGATGCTGAACCCGTCGAGCCGGAGCAGGTACATGTACGGGCTCGGGTTGGTGGTGCGCAGCACCCGGTAGATGTCCAGCGGGTCGGCCTCGGTGCGCATCTCGAACCGCTGGGACAGCACGACCTGGAACGCCTCACCCGCCCGGATGGCCTCCTTGGCGGTCAGCACGGCCCGCTGGAACTCGTCGGGCTCGCGGCGCCGGGTGTACTCCGGGGTCGGCCGGTCGAAGGTCGCCGAGGTGGGGGCGGCCGTGGTCTGCAGGCCGTGCACCATCGCGTCCAGCCTGGCCACCGCGTCGTCGTAGGCCGCGTCCACCCGCTCCGGCGAGTCGTCCCAGTTCACCGCGTTGGCGATCAGGGTGATCGTGCCCTCGTGGTGGTCGAGGGCGGCCAGGTCGGTGGCCAGCAGCATGACCAGTTCCGGCAGTTCCAGGTCGTCCTCGGCGAGCTCGGGCAGCCGCTCCAGGCGGCGCACCGCGTCGTAGCCGATGTAGCCGACCATGCCGCCGGTCAGCGGGGGCAGGCCCGGCAGCGGGTCGGTGTGCAGCAGCCGGACGGTCTCGCGCAGCGCCTCCAGCGGGTCGCCGCCCTGCGGGAGGCCGATGGGGGGCGTGCCGGTCCAGTGCGCCTCGCCGCCGGTCGCGGTCAACGCGGCCGGGCTGGACACCCCCACGAACGACCAGCGCGACCAGGACCGGCCGTTCTCCGCCGACTCCAGCAGGAACGTCCCCGGCCGGTCGCCCGCCAGCTTGCGGTACACGCCCACCGGGGTCTCGGCGTCCGCGAGCACCCGGCGCACCACCGGGATCACCCGCCGGTCGGCCGCCAGGGCGTGGAACTGCTCCCGGCTCGGGCTGACCTCGCCGAGGCCGGTCGCCCCGACCGGGGGACGGGCCGGGACACCGATCGCGCTCACCATGGCGCCATTCTGCCGGGTGCGGGTCGGCCGGTTGTCCGTGACCCAATTCAACACATGTTGAACACCGGTCGGCTGTGGTCCATGATGCCCATCGTGACCAGCGCCCCCCGCGGCCGCCGCCCCGGCGGCGCCGACACCAGAGCCGCCCTGCTCACCGCCGCCCGCGAGGTCTTCGTCGAACAGGGCTACGACGGCGCCACCGTCCGCGCCATCGCCCGGCGGGCGGGCGTCGACGCCGCCATGGTCAACCACTGGTTCGGTGGCAAGGAGTCCCTCTTCGCCGAGGCGGTCCTGAAACTGCCGTTCAACCCCCGCGAACACCTCGCCCAAGCCCTCCGCGACGGCGACCCGGCGCTGATGGGCGAACGCGTCACCCGCACCTTCCTCACCACCTGGGACGCCCACGGCGGCGGCATCTTCGCCGCCCTGATCAGAAGCGTCGCCGCCCACGACCAGGTCTCCCACGCCCTCCGCGACTTCTTCCACCACAACGTCTTCGCCGAACTCGCCACCGTCGCCAAGGACAACGCCCCCCTCCGCGCCAACCTCGTCGCCACCCAACTCATCGGCCTCGGCATAGTCCGCTACGTCACCCGCTTCGACCCCACCGCCACGGTCGAGGTGGAAACCCTGGCCAAGGCCGTCGGGCCGACAATCCAGCGATACCTCACCGAACCGTTGGACTGACGTCGATCGACTTATCGGGGTCGGCGGCGGCGCACAGCCACGGCGGCGACCGCACCCGCCCCGACGAGACTGGCGGCCGGGAAGACGGTGGCGAGCACAGCCAAGCCGCCGATCCCGACGACGAGTAGGAGAAGAGCAAGAAGAGACCAACGCAGCAGCCGTAGCGCGCGCCGAGTGCGATCGTCGTCGTCAACAATGTGCCCGAGCAGGCCGTGAGGGCGTCGGGTCACCATGCCCTGCTCCGTTCGGATGTTCCGGGGCCAGGGGCCCGCAGATTCCGACGAAGCCCGGGGGCGTGCAGGACAACCCGCAGGGCATGTGCGAACTGCACGCACCGTGAACAGCCCGAGGCCGCCAAATCGTAGAGCTCACCACGGAACAACTCGTCGTAGTCCGCCCGGTGGGCAGCGGGCAGTATCCGCACCGCGCGATCGGTCAGCCAGCGGGACACGGTTGCCGACCGCGCCGGCGACGAGTGAATCTGCTCCATGTGCTCGGATTGCTCCAGCACAGTGGACAAATGCATCGCCGCCTCATGGACACGCTCCACAAAACGGCCGCGGACGAGACCGATGGCAGAGACACGGTCGAGATCGCGGACGATGTCAAGCAAGCAAACGGACCCGCGATCGAACCCGCCAGAAGAGTCGCGCGCGAGGACGACGACACGGTCGTAGTCACGGGCAAGGTCGCAAGCGACGTCTCGAGCAAGGGCACGGTCGCAGCCGAAGGCGCGACCCCGAATGTAGGCGGCGTTATGGAAGAGAGCTTGGACTCGGGCGAGGGCACGGACGCCTAATCAGAGGCGCAAGCAGAGGAGGAGGTCGCGAGCACGCAACCAGCCAAGGTCGCGGTCGCAGAATGGGGCATGCAAGCGGACGAGCGCGCCGACGGTACCGAGGTCGAGCGCGAGGTGGAACGCAAGATCGCGAGCGGCGGCGCGTTCGTTGCTCACTGGGCTCCCCCCGCAAGATCGGGCCGCAGGCGCAGCAGGGCCTGATGAGAGGCTTCGACACGGTGCAGGGCGGCGCGGACGGCGGCGGCGCTGTCGGGGTTGACGCTGTAGTAGCGGCGTCGGGGCCTGCCCTGCTCACCCGGGTCGATCTCTTCCCAACGAGACCGCAACCAGCCCACCTTTTCCAGACGAGCCAGGATGGGATGGATGGTGCCGGTGGGCAACCCGGCCGCCGCGCAGATCTGCAGCCCGTACATCTCCCGGTCTGGTTCCTCCAACAGCGCACGCAGCACCAACTGCGTGGGAATCGTCATCCGCGGTCCAGCCATGACCCTTACTCTACCTAGGGCTAGGTAGAGTACGACTACGCCGATCGAGTGCCGTTCCGGGGTCAGTCGAGGTCGAGGTAGTGCGCCAATACCGGTGCCAGTAGCTCGACGACCTCGTCTTCCGGGGCGGAGGCGAGGGGTTCGACGCGGATGATGTAGCGGACCATGGCGAGGCCGACGAGTTGGGCGGCCATCGCGGCGGCGCGGAGGCGGGGGACGTTGAGGGCGTCGGTGACCCTGGCGAGCATGGCGCGTTCCAGGAACTGGCGGAGCAGGTCGGCGGCGGACTCGCTGGTGGTGACCGAGCGGATCAGGGCGTGCATGGCTTTGGACGATTCCGGCGCGGTCCACAGGGTCAGGAAGAGGCGGACGAGGCGGGCCGGGATTTCCGCGCGGGGGCCGTCCAGGATGGTGGTGACGATCAGGTCCGGGTTGATCGGCAGGTTCAGGGCGGCGGCGAAGACCTGGTCCTTGGTGCCGAAGAAGTGGTGGATGAGGGCGGGGTTGACCCCGGCTTCGGCGGCGATGCCGCGCAGGGTGGCGCCCCGGTAGCCGTGGGTGGCGAACTGGGCGCGGGCGGCGGCGAGGATGTGGTCGCGGGTTTCGGTGGGGCCGGGTCGTCGGCCGCTCCTGGTCATTGTTCCCCCTTGTGCTCGCGGGTCCAGTATCGCCGCCCCGTAGGCTCGGGGGCATGGCAGTAGCGGTCCGCGTGATCCCGTGTCTCGACGTTGACGCCGGTCGGGTGGTGAAGGGGGTCAACTTCACCGACCTCGTCGACGCGGGGGACCCGGTGGAGTTGGCGGCCGCCTACGACGCCGAGGGCGCGGACGAGTTGACGTTCCTGGATGTGACCGCGTCCTCTTCGGACCGGGCGACGACGTTGGACGTGGTGCGGCGGACCGCGGAGCAGGTGTTCATCCCGCTCACCGTGGGCGGCGGGGTTCGCACCGTCGAGGACATCGACACGTTGCTGCGGGCGGGCGCGGACAAGGTCGGCGTCAACACGGCGGCGATCGCGCGGCCGGAGTTCCTGGGTGAGGCGTCGCGGCGGTACGGGGCGCAGTGCGTCGTGTTGTCGGTCGACGCGCGCCGGGTGCCGGAGGGCAGCGCGCCCACGCCGTCCGGGTTCGAGGTGACCACGCACGGCGGCAGGCGCGGCACCGGCATCGACGCGGTCGAGTGGGCCGAGCGGGGGCAGGAACTGGGGGTCGGCGAGATCCTGCTGAACTCGATGGACGCCGACGGCACCAAGGCCGGGTTCGACCTGGAGCTGATCCGGCTGGTCCGGGCCAGGGTGGACGTCCCGCTGATCGCCAGCGGCGGCGCGGGCGACCTGGCGCACTTCCCGCCCGCGGTCGCCGAGGGCGCGGACGCGGTGCTGGCGGCCAGCGTGTTCCACTTCGGACAGTTGCGGATCGGCGAGGTGAAGGACACCCTGCGCGCCGCCGGGGTCGAGGTCCGGTGAGCCGCCCGCTGGAGATCCGGGTCGCCGCGCTGATCCTGACCGCCGTCGCGGTGTTGTTCTTCGTGACCGGGCTGACGCGCGGGGACGCCCGGTCGCTGGTGTTCCCCGCGGTGCTCGGCGTGATCACCTTGCTGGCGGCGGTGAGCGCCTACGTCGGCCGGTACGTCGGCGTGGCGCTGATCGTGTCCGCGCTCGCGGCCATCGCGCACGCCGCGATCGCGTTGAGCGACCTCACGGTGTGGCTGCGGATCGCGTCCGGCGTGTTCGCGGCGGGGTACGTGTACGCCGGGGTGCTGCTGCTGACCCGCCCGGCCCGCAAGTTCTCGGGAAAGGAACCCGGTGACGAGTCTTGACCCGGCGATCGCCGACCAACTCAAGCGCAACGCCGACGGCCTGGTCTGCGCGGTGGTCCAGGAGCGGGGCAGCAACGACGTCCTGATGGTCGCCTGGATGAACGACGAGGCCCTGCACCTGACCCTGACCACCCGCCAGGCCACGTACTTCTCCCGCAGCCGCAACGAGTTGTGGGTCAAGGGCGCCACCTCCGGCAACACCCAACACGTCCACTCCGTCACCCTCGACTGCGACGGCGACACCCTCCTCCTCACCGTCACCCAATCCGGCGGCGCCTGCCACACCGGCAACCACACCTGCTTCGACGCCAACCGCTTGCTCTGACTCCACCCCGATTCCGAGTCACACCCCTCCGCCAGGACTCCAGTTCTCTGGGCGAGCCATCACCACCCCTGGCGACCCCCCTCACATGATCGTGCGGCCAAGCACCCCCACGATCAACCACCGACCGCACCCGCTCCCACCCACGCGATCGACTCCAACCGACCTCCACCCGAGCGATCAACCCCAACGGACCTCCACCCTCCACCAGGCGATCGACGTCGACGGACCCACCCAGTCCCCCACCCAATGCGGTCCAGCCCCCACCCAGTCCCGGGGGGCGTCCCTGGTCCAGTCTACCGGCCCTGACCTGCGCCGAAAGGGCCGCACCAAAGCTGGGGATCACCCCAGCCGATGTGGATAACTTTTGACCTTGATCTGTCCTGGGCTTGGGTTCCTGCTCGGGCCAGGATGGTTGGCCTGAAGGGGCTTGGAGGTCTGGTCATGCGGGAGTGGGCGGTGCTCGGGCGCTCTCCGGACGCCCGGTTGCCGACGTCGGCTCGGGTTACCGTTGCCGTCCTCGGTCTGGTTCCCCTGCTGGGTCTCGGTTTGTGGGCGGTGCTGCCGCTCGGGTCCGCGCCGTCCGCAGGCCGGCCGGTGCCGGTCGAGGTGACGTCAACCACCGAAACCACCGGATCCACTGACACCGCCGGATCCACCGAAACCACCGCGCCGTCTTCCACCGAGAGCCAAGCCGACTTCGTCACCGAGTTGGACAGCCTGCTGCACCGCACCCACGACGCCCGCGATCAGGTCAAGGCGGCCGTGCAGGACGCGGCGGCCTGCGGTTCCGACCTCGGGGGCGACGCCGACCGGGTCCGAGCAGCAGCGGCCGAGCGTGACCGACTGGCGGATGCGGCGTCCACAGTGGACGCCAACCAGGTCACCGGCGGGGACGAGATGCGCGGCAACCTCGTCTCCCTGCTCCGAACCTCGGCCAACGCGGACCGCGAGTACGCCGCCTGGATCGACGACCTGCGGGTGCAGTGCACACAACTGGCCACCAACCAGCACTTGTCGGCGGCGACCCAGTTGAGCGCGAGCGCGACCAAGGCGAAGCAGGTGTTCGTCGCCGACTGGAACGGGATCGCCGCCGCGCGGGGGCTGACCACCTGGCAGGAGGGTGATCTGTGATCGAAACGGACCTCGTGGTGACCCGGTTGTTGTGCGCGGGTGCGCACCTGGACAGCGCGTACTGCGGTGAGGTGTTGACCGAGTTGCTCGACCAGCGGCACCGGCGGGTCGCCCCGGCGTTCGGGTACGACACGGTCGCGGTGCTCGCGCACGCGTTGGAGTCGCGGCGCCGTCGTCGGCTACGGGCCCTGGCGTTGGTCGCGTGCGTCGCACCGCTGTTCCTCGCGTTCACCGACACCGACCGCTCGACGATCTGGGTGTGTGTGGCGTTGTGGTTGGCGTGGCTCGCCGTGTTCGTCGAACGCCTCGTTCGCACGCACACGTTGATGACCAGTCTGCCGCGCGGTGGCCCGATCTACCTCCGTCCGCACAAGGCGTTGCAGGCCCGCGCTGAGGACATCTCCCGGCAGCAGCACCTGGATTCGGTGTATTACAGCGGTCCCGTGCCGTTCGTCGGGGCGGGGACGCTGTCGCGGAGTTGGTCGTTCGCCATCGTGCTGCGCGGCGCGGACGGCGAGCCCGAGCGGTTCACGGCGGACGAGCTGGTCGACGACGTGTGCGCGGAGATGACCGCCATCCTCAAGGACCTGGTGGACGAGGACCGCCGCGTCGGCACCGTGCACATCGCCCGCCGCCGCTACGCCACCCGCCTCCTCCCCCACGACACCGAGGAGACGGACGCCGAGCTCGCCCGCGACGGCTACGGCAGCGCCCGCTCGTACGCGACCGTCCAGGTCGGTACTTGGGACAACGAACTGGTCACGTCGATCTTCGTCGGTTTCGACGTCCGCGCCGACACGCTGTACACGGAGCTGCACAGCTACGTCCTGCACCCGGTCCGCGCCGGCTTCCACGAGGTCGACCGGTTGCCGGAGCGACTCGGGGTGTGGGCGGTGTTGCTGATCGCCGTGCGGGCACCGCTTTCCGCGGTCGCGGACATCGCTCGGGGGCTGGTCGGGTTCGCGCACACCGTGCTGCCGGAGCGGCCCAAGACCGGAGTCTTCGCGACCTCGCTCGCCGCCGTCGGGTCGCTGTTCGTCCTGTGGTCCAGCCTCGCGGATGTCCGGTGGGCGATCGGGGTCGCCGTGGGTTTGTGGCTGCTGCCCGCCGCCGTCGCCGCGGGTCGCCGGTTGACCGCCCGCCGCACCGCGGAACGCGCCGCCCGCCGCAAACGCGACCGCGCCAACTCCGTGGGTGCCCGGGGGTTGAAGGTCATCGACTTCGGTGCCCGCGCGGGTGTCCGAGCGCTCGGCGCGGACACCCGCCCGCACAACTTCTTCCAGCAGGTCGACCAGGAGAAGTACACGAAGATCATCGAGCGCCGGGTCACCGACGTGATCCACGACTTCCTGCGCGGCAAGCGGGTCGACCTGTCGGAGTTCGACAACCGCAGGCAGACCGTCCTGAACTACGGCGTGCTGAACATGGGCAGCGGCCAGGTGCTCAACACGGGCGCCATGGCCGTCGGCACCACCGCCACGGCGACGAGGAAGGGATCATGACCAATCACGGGATCCAGGCGGACGGCAACGCCTGCATCGTCAACAACGGCGCGATGGCGGTGGGTTCGGCGACGGCGAACTACGCGGCCGACGTGACCGGTTCGGTCATCCAGGCGGGCACCCTGGCCGTCGAACCCATCCAGGAGCCACAGTCACCCGACGACACAACGGTTACGTGCCCGCCCGCCAGCGAGTGAAGGTGTCGATCAAGCCGATCACCTGATCGACGACGACCTTGGCGCTGACCCGGACCTCTTCCAACTCCAGGTCCCGATCGACCAACGCCGCCGCGCGCCCTTCGCCACCGCGCCAACGGCTGTGCGCGCGCCGCTCCAACGACACGGCGCGGCGCAGTTGGGAGAGTGGACGCTGGCTGGCGCGGACGAGGTCGCGGCGGATGGGTGCCAGCGCCACGAGGAAGTGGTGGGCGGGGGTGCCGACGCCGAGCCGGGTCATCTCCTGGGCTTCCCGGGTGGGGTCGGCGAAGTCTTCGTCCATGGTGAAGGCGGTGGCGACGCGGGTGAGGGCGTCGGCGGCGGTGCCGCCCGCGTCGAGGGCGGCGATCGCGGTTTCCCACGCGTCGACGCCCGAACGTAAACGGGTCAGGAAGGCGGCGGGCGCGGGGTCGCCGCGCAGGGGGCCGCGCACCTGGTCCAGCGCCTCGGTCAGCGCGGCCAGGGACAACTCGGCGGGCATGAAGACCTCCGGTCGGTGAGGGTGATCACGCTAGGACCTCGGCGAGCGCTGGTGAAGGTCTTGACGGGCTAATCTCAGCGGGCGCAGAATTAACCACATGACTAATTCAGCGGTCACCGCGACAGCCCTCCGGGTGGCCCGGGGCGGGCGGGAGGTGCTGCGGGACGTGGGTTTCGCGATCCCGCGCGGCTCGGTCACCGGCCTGCTCGGCCCGAGCGGCTGCGGGAAGACGACGCTGCTGCGCGCCGTCGTCGGCGTGCAGGCGATCACCGGGGGCGCGGTCGAGGTGCTTGGCAGACCCGCCGGGCACACCGCGCTGCGCCACAAGATCGGTTACGCCACGCAGAACCCGGCCGTCTACGCGGACCTGACCGTCGCCGAGTGCCTGCGCTACTTCGCCGCCGTGCTCGGCGCCGGTGACGTCGACCAGGTCCTGCGCGACGTCGACCTGCTCGACCACGCCGACCACCTCGTCGGCACCCTCTCCGGCGGTCAACGCGGCCGCGCCAGCCTCGCCGTCGCCCTGCTCGGTTCCCCCGAACTGCTGGTGCTCGACGAGCCCACCGTCGGTCTCGACCCGGTGCTGCGCGAGGACCTGTGGACGTTGTTCCACCGACTGGCCGCGACCGGGACCACCTTGATCGTCTCCAGTCACGTCATGGACGAGGCCGCCCGCTGCGACCGCCTGCTGTTCCTGCGCGACGGTCGCGTGCTGGCCGACGACACCCCCGCCGGTCTGCGCGCCGAAACCGGTGAGCAAGACCTCGAACAGGCTTTCCTACATCTGGTTCGGAGCGCGGCATGAACCCGACCACCACCCTCGCGACCGCGCGGCGGGTGCTCACCCAGTTGCGGCACGACCCGCGCACCGTCGCCATGCTGCTCGTCGTGCCGACGCTGTTGATGACCTTGCTGCGGTTCGTCTTCAACGACGAGCGCGTGTTCACCCGCACCGCGCCCGCGCTGCTCGGCGTCTTCCCGTTCATGATCATGTTCCTGGTCGCGTCGGTGACCACGTTGCGCGAACGCACGACCGCCACCCTGGAACGGTTGATGACCATGCCGATGGGCAGGCTCGACCTGATCCTGGGCTACGCCATCGCGTTCGGGGCGCTGGCCGTGGCGCAGGTCGGCATCGCGACGGCGGTGTGCGCGTGGTGGCTGGGCATGGCGGTGACCGGTTCGGTGTGGACACTGCTGGTGATCGCCGTGCTGGACGCGCTGCTCGGCATGGCGCTGGGCCTGTTCGTCAGCGCGTTCGCGAGCAGCGAGTTCCAGGCGATCCAGTTCATGCCGCTGTTCGTGCTCCCCCAGTTCCTGCTGTGCGGCCTGTTGCAGCCACGCGACCAGATGGGCTGGCCACTGCGGTGGCTCTCGGACGTGATGCCGTTGTCCTACGCGGTGGACGCGCTGTCCCGGGTCACCGCGGGCACCGGGTTCACCGGCGCCATCCGCACCGATCTCCTTGTCGTCGCCGGGTGCGTGTTGCTCGCCCTGGCTCTCGGCGCTGGCACGCTGCGCAGGCAGACCGCCTGAACGGGAACGTCCTGGTCGCTCGATCCCCCGGGTGATCGCCTACCATCTCGTCCCGACACTCGTGGATGGTTCGGGGGCCGGGGATGAGGGGTTTACGCAAGGTCACGATCGCACTGGTCGCGCTGCCAGTGTTGTTGGCGGGCTGCACCCGGGTGATCTCGCCGCCCGTCGAGTCGGCCAGGGCGATCCCCCGCTACACACCGCCGAAACCAGACCTCGTCAAGATTCTCGGGGATCTGACCACACTGGACATGTGCTCGCTGATCGATCCGGCCGACTTCGGCAACGGCAAGCCCATCACCTTGGGCTCGTGGGACGTCTGCTCCATCACGGTCACCGCGGGTGCGGGCGCCGCCACCATCAGCGTCGGCGACATCGACCTGGTGGACACCCTCGGGCCGCGGACCGCGCCCACCGAACTCCTGGGCTTCCAGTACTCCCAGTACACCAACGGTCTGACCCCGTGTGGCCGGGTCCTGCCGTTCACCAACGACAACTCCACCACCCTCGGCCTGACCCTCCGCGTCGACCGGGCCACCACCACCGAGGGTTCGAGCGGCTCCGCGTGCGGCCAACTCGCTCAGGGCTTCGAGAAGACGCTGCGCAGGCTCAGGGACAAACCCCAGTTGGTCAAGCACCACACCTTCACCCCCGCCGGACTGGCCACAATCGACCCGTGCGGCACCGTCCCCCGGGCCAGCGTCGCCGCCTTCCCCACCAAGAAGAACTGGCCCGGCAGGCACAACTGCGAGTGGACCGACGCGTCGAAGAACACCACCCTGCGCGTCACCTTCGGACGCTCCACTCCGGACTTCGACAAGACGATGACGAACACCGTGATCGCGGGCAGGCCGACGTCCCAAATGCAGGTCCCCAGCGGCCCGGGTTCGATGTGCCTGCTGTTCACCAACGGCCCGAAGGACCAGGAGTCCGGCGGTTCGGAGAACGCCATGATCGCGCTGACCGTGCGCGACGTCGCGGACGCCGCCGTCACGTGCACCCAGGCGACCCAGTTGGCGAACCAGATCTGGCCGGTTCTGCCACCCCCGCGCTAGCGGGAGCGGCAGAACCGAGGCAGGGCAACGAGATCAGGCGACCGGCCCGGAGACCGACTTGACCTTCTGCGAGCCGTCGGCGGTGGCCAACGACTTGGCGTAGCGGACGGTGGACGTCGGGTTGGTCCGGTCGGCCAGGTAGTACCAGTCGGTCTGCACGCGCTGCGGGTTCACGTCGACCACCGAGTACCCGTGCGAGTCCAACTCGACGTACCGCACGTGCAGGTTGCCCACCTGGATCGCGGCCTCGGCGGCGACCGACACGGTGCGCGGGTCGACCTTGAGGATGTCGTCGATGTTGTCGCTGGTCACCGAGGTCGTCACGAACTCGACGGCGGCGGAGTTGCCGTTGTACCAGTAGCTCGACCGGTCGATCGGCACGTCCGCGCCCCACGACGAGTGGATGTCGCCGGTCAGGAAGACGGTGTTCTTGACCTTGTTGTCCTTCAGGTGCCCCAACAGTTCCTGCCGGTCCGCGGTGTACCCGTCCCACGCGTCGGCGTTGGCGGCGACACTCCCGATCGGCAGGCCGAGCAGGGAACCCAACGCCTCCAGGAACTTCGACTCCACACTGCCCAGCGAGATCGGCGTGATCATCACCGAGTTGCCGACCAGCTTCCAGCGGGCGTCCGTGCCGGACAGGCCGCTCTTGAGCCACTCCATCTGCGGGTCACCGGTGATGGTCCGGCTCGGGTCGCCCGCGTTCCCGCTGGACGCGGTCACCTGCTTGGACCGGTAGCTGCGCAGGTCCAAAAGGGACAGTTCGGCGAGCTTGCCCCACCGGAACCGCCGGTAGATCTCGCCGTTCGCGCCCTGCCGCACCGGCATCCACTCGAAGTACGCCTGCCGCGCGTTGGCCTTGCGCACGTTCCAGTCGCCCTCGTTGGGCTGGTGGTTCTCCGCGCCGCCGGACCAGGTGTCGTTGGCGTACTCGTGGTCGTCCCAGGTGATGAACCAGGGCTGTCCGGCGTGCAGGGCCTGCAGGTCCGGGTCGGTCTTGTACTGGGCGTGCCGCCGCCGGTAGTCCGACAGCGAGAGGATCTCGGTGGTCGGGTCGTGCGGGCGGACCGTCACGCCACGGGCCCCGTAACCGCCGACCTGGTACTCGTAGATGTAGTCGCCGACGTGCAGCACGCCGTCCAGGTCGGTGCGGGCCGCGAGGTGCCGGTACGCGGAGAAGTACCCGGCCTGCCAGTTGGAGCAGGACACCAGGCCCAGCCGCAGCTTGGTCACGTCGGCGTTCACCGCGGGCGCGGTGCGGGTGCGGCCCGTGCCGGAACGAACTCCGTCGAGGGTGAACCGGTAGTAGTAGGTGGTCGCGGGGTTCAGGCCGCCGACGGCGACCTTGACGGTGTGGTCGCGGTCGGGTCCGGTGGTGGTGGCGCCGGACTGGACGACCGAGGCGAACCCGGTGTCGGTGGCGACCTCCCAGCGGACCTGGACGGTCGGGCCCGCGCCGGAACCCGGCGTCGACTCGGGGGTCGGGGTGACGCGGGTCCAGAGCAGGATCCCGTCCGGCAGCGGGTCACCGGAGGCGACCCCGTGCGCGAACTGGGGTGCGGCGGCAGCGGCGGTGGCGGTGGTGATGGCGGCGGGGACCAGCAGCGCGCCACCGGCGACCGCGGCGGACTTCAGGAGGACGCGGCGGTTGGGCGTGGTGGGAGTCACGCCTGCCAGTGATACACCGGGAAGGTAAGTGTCACAGCTACTGCCCGGGTGAACATCCAGGGAAATGCGCCTTGACACCCGTCCACCCGCATCCTTAACCTAATGGTTCTGAAACGCACAGGTTATGGAGGTGGCCGGGGTGACCGACCAGCTCAGCGCCGTGTTCGCCGCCCTCGCCGACCCGACCCGCCGGGCGATCCTGGCCCGGTTGCGCGACGGTGAGGCGACCGTGGCCGAGTTGGCCGAGCCGTTCGCGATGTCCCAGCCCGCCGTGTCCAAGCACCTGAAGGTGCTGGAGCAGGCCGGGTTGATCTCGCGGACCCGGCGGGCCACGGCTCGGTTGAGCCACCTGGAGGCGGGCCCGCTGCGCGCGGCCCGCGACTGGCTGGCCGACTACCGCGCGTACTGGCGGGAGAGCCACGACCGCCTCGACGACCTGCTGACCCAGTTGAAGGAGAACGAACGATGAGCGAGACCGTCATCACCGCCAAGGCCGACAGCCCGTACGTCGAGATCACCCGCGAGTTCGACGCGCCCGCCGAGCTGGTGTTCCGCGCCTACACCGAACCCGACCTGGTCGCCCAGTGGCTCGGCCCGCGCAGGCTGACCATGAAGGTCGACCGTTGGGACGCCACACACTCCGGCGGCTACCGCTACCTGCACGTCGACCCCAACGGCAATCAGTACGGCTTCCGCGGTGTCTTCCACGGCACCCCGTCGGTCGCCGACGGCATCACCCAGACCTTCGAGTTCGAGGGCATGCCAGGGGACATCGCCCTCGAACGGGTGCGGTTCACCGAGGTCGACGGCCGCACCACGGTGCACGCCGTGAGCGTCGGCTTCTCCATCGAGGCCCGCGACCAGCACATCGCCAACGGGATGGAACAGGGCGCCCGCGAGTCCTACGACCGGTTGGCCGAACTGCTGGCCACGCTGTAATAGCCTGGACCCCATGGACCCCGCCCTCGGCGACGGCAAGTACCTGCTGGTGACCACCTACCGGCGCGACGGCACCGCCGTGCCGACCCCGGTGTGGGTGGCCCGCGACGGCGCCGACCTGGTCGCCTGGACGGTGCGCGACTCGGGCAAGGTCAAGCGGATCCGCGCGGGGTGCCGGGTCGAGGTCGGCCCGTGCGACGTGCGCGGCCGCCCGCTCGGCGAGTCGTCGACGGTCAAGGCCCGGCTGCTCGACGCCGCCGACACCGACCGCGTCCGCAAGCTCATCCAACGCAAGTACGGCGTCGTCGGCTGGTTCGTGGTGCGCGGCAGCCTGCTGCGCCGCGGTCGCGACGGCACCATCGGAATCGCGTTCACGTCCGAATAGCGACCACAGTGGACTCCGTTTACCGTGGCACCTGTCTTTCCACTGTGGACAGGAGCCGCCATGAAGGTCCTCGCCGCCGCCGTCGCCACCGTGCTCCTCACCGCCGCACCCGCCCGCGCCGATGACGGGTTCACGGTCGCGGTGTCATCCGATCAAGCGGACTTCGCCTACCCGTCCGGCGCCCTGCGGGTAGTGGTCGACTACTCCTGCGCCGAGAACGACCCCATCACCATCGGCGTCGAAGCCGACAGCGCAGGCGTCCACGGCGAAGGCGCCGTCTTCGACCTGCCCTGCCCGGCCACCGACCAGCGAACTCCCATCACCCTCACCCCCTTCGGCGGCGAGTCCTTCCAACCCGGCAACCCGATCAGCCTCGGCACCAGGATGTACCAGCAAACCGGCGGCCGACCGGTCAAGGTCGCGGACAACTCCCAGAACCTCTTCCCAACCTGCCGCTGACCCCTTCCGCCAACCCGTGGCGCCGGCACACCCGCAGTCAAGATCAAAGCGACCTGAGCAGCCCCCGATTCCAGCCTAGTGGCCGACACCGACCGAACGGACCACTCGTCCGGCAGGCTGTGAACACCTCGGCACGGTGTGGATGACACGCCCTGGCCCGTGCACCACGACGAGAGGTGTGGACTGTTCGCCCACATCCCCCGCGCCAACCCGCAGAAAATGCGGACCATTCGCCCTCATCCCTCACGCCGATCGACAGCAGATGTGGACAGTCCACCCACATCTCCCACGCCGATCGACAACAGATGCGGACCGCTCACCCACACCCCTCAAGCCGATCGACAAACGTGGACCGTTAGCCCACATCCTCCACGCCGATCGACAACAGATGCGGACCGTTCGCCCACATCCCTCACGCCCATCCACAAACGTGGACCGTTAGCCCACATCCTCCACGCCGATCGACAACAGATGCGGACTGTCCACCCAGATCTCCCGTGCCCATCGACGGCAGGTGTAGACCGTTTGTCCACATCCTCCGTACCCGTCCACCGGCATTTCCGCGGCGCGGTTTCCGTTGGCGCCCAGCACTAGGCTGGAATCGGGGGCTGCTCACCGCCGTTGATCATGGCCGACCGTCGGTGCTCGGGGTCCGCTGTGGACAGTCAGCCGCTAGTCGAGGGTGACGCCGAGGCAATCGGGGAGGTGGACGCGGCCTGCGGGGGTCAGGTGGATCACGCGGGGGGTGGAGCCGTGCCGGATCCAGTCGAGGGTGTGCAGGCGGGTGGTGATGGCGGCGCCGAGGGCGCCCGCGAGGTGGTGGCGGCGTTCGGTCCAGTCGACGCAGTAGCGGACGAGGGGGCGGCGGGTGGTGGGGATCTGCACGCCGAGGGCGGTCAGCGCGGTGGCGCCGGACGGGGTCAGTTCGTAGTGGATGTCGGTGCCGGGGGCGGATTCGCGGTCCAGGACGGCGCGGTCGGGGTGGTGCAGGCCGTCGCCGCCGGTGAGGTGGCCGCGGTCGAGGAGGGCGCGCATCAGGCGGACGCCGAGGTCGCCCGCGAGGTGGTCGTAACAGGTGCGGGACCGGCGGAGGGCGGCGACGCGGGTGCTCTGCCGCAGGGAGCGGACCGGCAGCGGCGCGGCCAGGGCAGCGAGGGCTTCGAGGGCGGCGGCGACCTCGGGCCGGGCGAGGCGGTAGCGGCGGGTGCGGCCGGCGCGGACGACCGTCACCAGCCGCGCGTCGACGAGTTTCGCGAGGTGGGCGCTGGCGGTGGACGCCCCGATCCCGGCCTCGGCGGCGAGGGCCGACCCGGTGCTGGGTCGGCCGTCGCAGAGGGTTTTGAGGATGAGGGCGCGGGAGTTGTCGGCGATCAGGGCCGCCACGCTCGCGATGTCCGGGTCCACCGGCACCACGGTAGGCCGAGGACACTTCGCCGGGCAACGAAGTTTCCGGGTCGCAGACTCGGGGCATGCGCGACCGACCGTTGTTGGCGTTGAGCCTGGGCTACTTCCTCGTCATGTTGGACGTGACCGTGGTGACGGTCGCGGTGCCGGACATCCAGCGGTCGCTCGGTGCGAGCCCGTCCGCCGTGCAGTGGGTGGTGGACGGGTACAGCACGGTGTTCGCGGCGCTGTTGCTGTTCGGCGGCGGCCTGGGCGACCGGGTCGGACACCGGCGGGTGTTCCTCGCCGGGCTCGGGGTGTTCGCGGCGGCGTCGGTGGTGTGCGCGGCGGCGGCCGGTCCCGGGATGGTCGTGCTCGGGCGGCTGCTGCAGGGGGTCGGCGCGGCGGCGATGGTGCCGACGTCGTTGGCGCTGGTGGCGGCGGCCCACCCGGACCGGGAGCGGCGGGCCCGCGCGCTGGGGGTGTGGGCCGGTGTGTCGGCGGTGGCGTTCGCGGCGGGGCCGGTGGTCGGTGGGGTGCTGGTGTCGGGGCCGGGGTGGCGCGCGGTGTTCTGGGTCAACGTGCCGGTCGCGGTGGCCGCCTGGCACCTGACCCGCCTGCACGTGCCCACCCCGGAGAACCGCGAGGTCGGCAGGATGGACGTGGTGGGCCAGGTCTTGGCGGTCAGCGGGCTCACGTGCCTGGCGGGCGCGCTCAACGAAGCGGCGTACACACCGTCCACAGTGGTCATGGCGGTGGTGGCCGTCGTCGCGCTGATCGGTTTCGTGGTGCGGGAGCGCGCGGCCGAGAACCCCCTGTTGCCACTGGGGTTGTTCCGCGAACCGGGGTTCGTCGTCGCCACAGCCGTCGGCCTGCTGCTGAACATGGGCTACTACGGGATGCTGTTCCTCTCGACGCTGTACTTCCAGCAGCAACGCGGCTACAGCGCGCTGGTGACGGGATTCGCGTTGCTGCCGACGGTGGGCCTGGCGTTGATCGGCGCGCCGCTGTCCGGACGGCTCACCGCCCGCCACGGGCCGTACCGGGTCATGGCGGGGCGCGCTCACCCTTGGCGCGGTTGGCTTCCTCGGTTGGCTGGTCGCGGGCCCCACCACGCCGTACGTCCTGCTGGTCCCGGCGCTGGTCGCGACCGGCATCGCCACGCAGATGACGGTCCCCGCGGCGACGGCGGCGATCATCGAGTCGGCGCCGCCGGGTAACGCCGGGGTCGCGTCCGCGACGTTCCACGTCGCGCGGCAACTGGGCAACGCGGTGGGGGTGGCGTTGTTCGGCTCCCTCACCGCGGCCACCGATCTGACCACGGGGGTGCGCTGGTCGGCCGCGATCGCGGCGGTCGCGATGTCCGCCGCCGCGATCGCGGCCAGGCGATGGCGGCCTACGCCCGTGCCCGCGTGAGGTCGCCGTGTCGCCTTTTCCAGTCGCTGTTGTGTGCACGTGCCGACGCCGAATGCAATTGGCGAGGTCAAGCGTGTTTCGATTCCCGACCGACCGATTTGGTCATCTTGTCCCTACTCCGCCTGCGAATGGCGCGGACTGTTCGGTCTACGTCGTTCAGCGACCGTTCAGCCAAGTGTGCGACCTCTTTCTTCTGGTAGCCACGGCTGATCATGTCGATCATCCAGATATCCGGCTCGCCCAGTGCACCGCAATCACGCAATACACTCGCGGCACTCACCTGGTCGAGCACGGAGTCGGCCGGATCACCCGGGTGTTCCGGCTGGAGAGTCGCCACGCGGCCGAGCCGTTGTTGTCCGGCCTCGATTATCGCCACCGCCTGACATCGTCGCCACACCGCCATGTCCAATAGCGAGTCGAATCCCCGGGGATAGAGGCGCGGCATCGTCATGACTGCTATGAAAACGTCGTGCACGATGTCGTCGGCGTGGTCCGGTAAACCGAAACGCGCGACCGACCCGCACAGCCGGGAACGTCTGCGCAGGCAGCGCCGCCAGGCCTGATCGGTGGTCATCAGCTCCTCGACCGCCCGTCTGCGTGCCTTTCCCGACGGGGAACCCGGTGGCGCGAGGGCGTTGGGGGCGGTGTAAACTGTCGATTCACCCATCGCCTCAGCCAACGCCCTCGCACCGGATTGGGCGTTCCCTGCAAACGCCCGAGACACGGACTCCCGGTCGGCCCAACGCCATTCTGCCGACTCCGTGTCGATGACAATGCTGCTTGACGAGATCGAGCACCGCAATGGTTGCAATGGGAGCGGTGCCACGGACTGCTCTTTTTGGCTGAACCTGCCGCACCGCGAAATGGGACTGCCGCAATACCTGCAAGATGCACCGCGCGGTATCGACGGGTGTTGCACTCCGCACAGGAGCGGGGGTGAAATCCGCGGACACCGCATGCCGCTGTGGGCGCGAATCACCCCGGATCGTTGTCGTGGGCCCGGAAATGACCGAATAAGATGTGATGTGTGACACTTTTCACCCTTGTCACCATCTCGTTGGGCGCCGGGGACCGGGGCGTTTGTGGTCCTATGGTCGCAAGGCGCGAGCAGATCCTCCAGCGCGATCACTCGATCGGCCGGGTGCCGCGGTGGATGACCGAGTACGCTTCGCCCCTTCGACGCCTGGAGTTCTCTCGGTCGTGACTACGACGCCAGGTCCGCGTTAACCGAGGGAAAGCGCAGCGTGTGGACTTCGACCACGACCGGGGCGGGCGGCACACCGACCTCATGGCTTGGCTCTCGACCGTGGTCGCGCGATCCGGGCGCGAACTGTCCCCGGATCTGCTGTGCGCCCTCGCCAGGGACCGGCTGGCGGTCGACGGAACGCTCGTCGTGATCAGTGTCGACCGGGCCGCGCCGTTCACCCACGCCACCGACGACGACGGCCGCCGCTTGGCCGAGCTGGAGCTGATCGCCGGTGAGGGACCCATGACGTCGGCGACGGAGACCGAGTCGCCGGTGCTGGTGCCGGACCTGTCGGCGCCCGCCGCGCGGAGCCGATGGCCGCTGTTCGGCCAACTCAACGAGGGGCTGGCCATCTCGGCCGTCTGCGCGTTCCCGATGGCCATCGGCATGGTCAAATTGGGGGCGTTCGGCATCCACCGCACCGCGGCGGGGCTACCGCCGGACCCGGTGCTGCGCGAGGCCCGGCGGTTCGCCAGGATCGCGATGGACCTGGTTGTCGCCGGGACCGCCCCGTTGACCACCCCGCAGATCCACCAGGCGACCGGCATGGTGGCCGTGCAGTTGGGCGTCGACGTGTCCACCGCGTTCGCGAGCCTGCGCGCCAGGGCGTTCACCGACGGGCGCGCGGTGGCCGACCTGGCGGACGACGTCGTCGCCCGGCGGGTGCGGTTCGAGAACGACGAGCACCACCCGAGATCCGAACCACCACAACGAGGAGATGAGTTGCCGTGAGACAGCAGCGTCTCGTGGAGACCTTCGTCGAGTTGGCGGACACGCTCGTCGCGGAGTTCGACGTCGTCGAGTTCCTGCACATGCTGGTCGAGCGCAGCATCGAGTTGCTGAGCGTGGACGCCGCGTCCATCCTGCTGGCCACCGCCGACGGCGACCTGCACATGATCGCCAGCTCGAACGACGACGTCGGCAGGCTGGAGCGGTTCCAGGCGACCAGCGGCGAGGGCCCGTGCGTCACCGCCTACCGCACCGGCGAGCCCGTCGCCCGCCCCGATCTCACCTTGGCGGACTCCGCCGAGGCGCGGTTCGCCGCGGCGGCGCTCAACTCCGGGTACCGCGCGGTCTTCGCGTTCCCGATGCGCCTGCGCAACGAGACCATCGGTTCGCTCAACCTGTTCCGCAGCAGCGCGGGCACGCTGGACGACCTCTCGGCGAGAACGGCGAAGGCGCTGGTGAGCGTGGCCACGATCGGGTTGCTGCAGGCGCGGTCCATCCGCAACCAGGAGGTGGTCGCCGAGCAGCTCCAGTACGCGCTCACCAGCCGGATCACCATCGAGCAGGCCAAGGGCGTGCTGGCCGAACGGTACGGAGTGGACATCGCGAGCGCGTTCACCATGCTGCGCAGGCACGCCCGCGCCCGGGGCACCAGGTTGAGCGACCTCGCCCGGACCGTCGTCACCGACCCGACGTGGACCCCCGGCCCGATGGGCTGATCAGCGGGCCGGTTCGCGATCGGGGTCAGGCGATGGCGGCCAGGGCCTGGGGCAGCGTGAAGTTGCCGTTGTAGAGGGCTTTTCCGATGATCGCGCCCTCGACACCGGGCACCCCGGCCAGCGTCAGCACGTCGTCCACAGTGGACACGCCACCCGACGCGACCACCGGCGCGGACGTGCGGGCGCAGACGTCGCGCAGGAGTTGGACGTTGGGACCGGTGAGGGTGCCGTCCTTGCTGACGTCGGTGACGACGTAGCGGGCGCAGCCGTCGCGGTCGAGGCGGTCGAGCACCTCCCAGAGGTCGCCGCCGTCCTTGGTCCAGCCGCGGGTTGCGACGCGGTGGTCGCCGTCCTTGATCCGCACGTCGAGGCCGACGGCGATCCGGTCGCCGTACTCGGCGATCGCGGCGGCGCACCAGGCCGGGTTCTCCAGCGCGGCGGTGCCCAGGTTGACCCGGGCGCAGCCGGTGGCGAGCGCGGCGGCGAGGCTGTCGTCGTCGCGGATCCCGCCGGACAGCTCGACTTTGACGTCCAGCGTGCCGACGACCTCCGCGATCAGCGACCGGTTGTCACCGCGGCCGAACGCGGCGTCGAGGTCGACCAGGTGGACCCACTCGGCGCCGCCGCCCTGCCAGTCCAACGCGGCCTGCAGCGGCGAACCGTACTGGGTCTCTTGGTCCGACTCGCCCTGGGTGAGGCGGACGGCTTGGCCGTGGGCGACATCGACGGCGGGCAGCAACTGGAAGCTCACCCGGACAGCCTAACCGGTGACGTGCTTGAGCCAGTTCTGCAGCAGTTGCGCGCCCGCGTCGCCGGACTTCTCGGGGTGGAACTGGGTGGCCGACAGCGGACCGTTCTCGGCGGCGGCCACGAAGTCGTCGCCGTGGGTGGCCCAGGTGACCACCGGCGGGATCATCGGCGCCTCGGGGTGCAGCTCCCACTTGCGGGCGGCGTAGGAGTGCACGAAGTAGAAGCGGGTGTCCGGGGCCATGCCCGCGAACAGCACGGAGTTCTCCGGCGCGCGCACGGTGTTCCAGCCCATGTGCGGGACGACGTCGGCTTCCAGCCGGTCGACCACGCCCGGCCACTCCGCGCACCCGGCAGTCTCGACGCCGTGCTCGATGCCCCGGTCGAACAGGATCTGCATGCCGACGCAGATGCCGAGCACCGGTCGGCCACCGGCGAGCCTGCGCCCGATGATCCGCTCGCCGCGCACCCCGAGCAGTCCCGCCATGCACGCCGCGTACGCGCCGACCCCGGGGACGACCAGCGCGTCGCAGTCGAGGGCGGTGTGGAAGTCGCCGGTCACCTCGACGTCCGCCCCCACCCGCCGCAGCGCGCGCTCCGCCGAGCGGAGGTTCCCCGACCCGTAATCCAAGACGACGACTGAAGCCACGCAGGTCAGCGTAGACGGCGGCCCTCCGTAACCGAACCGTGACCTCCGGCGACGGTTGAGCCCGACCGACAGCGGGTATCTGTCGGGCGACTGGTGGGCACTGGGGATGGAGGCACCCATGGCGACGTTGGACAAGAGGGCCGTCCGCTGGACCTTAGCCACCATCCTGACGGCGGCCGCCGCGATCGACGCATATCTGGCCCTGTCGGCAAAGGTGTGGTGGCCGATTCCGCTGGCCCTCGTGTGGATCGGATTCGCTGCCGCTCTGCTGGTCCCGCCGCTCGACGTGGTGGAAGTGCGCGAAGAAAAACTCCCCCGCACCGCTCGCGAGGCCTTGGCCCTGGCGGACCTGGCCGCACACCGCCCCGCCCACGTCTGACCCTGTGGGATGAAGAAGCCCCGCCTGGTTCGGCGGGGCTTCTCGCGTCACTCGTCGATCACCCACACCACCTTGGCCGTCACGTCCTCCTGACGCCCGAACGCCGCCACCGCCGACTCCGCGGAGTTCAACGACAGCCGAGTCCCGCCGTCCTCGCTGACCACGGCGGCGTGGTCCTCGAACTCCATGCCCCACGCCGCGATCCGCAGGTCAGCCCGCTCCCCCAACTCTTGGACGACCGCGAACAACCTGGGCGCCTGATCACGCACGATCTGCCGGGTGATCTCCGCGAACTCAACCTCGTCCGCCAACGGCACACGACCCCGCACCTCACCTGACGTGCCGGAACCTGCCACGACTAGCATCTGGACCCTCCTCACCGAACGGATTCACTTGGGTGCCGTTCGTTAAGATCCAGGGTGAACCTGGACGTCCAGTTTTGGAAGTGGACGTCCAGTTGTTCACTCGATCGTGCTACCCGGAGGGTGATCCATTTGAGTCAGGACAACGCCACGGTCCGCCGCTGGCACCTGTCGAACCGCCTGCGCGACCTGCGGATCGCCGCAGGTCTGACCGCCGAACAAGTCGCCGACCGCCTCAAGGCGACCGGCCAGGGCAAGTGGTCCCGCCCCAAGGTCTCCCGCATCGAAAACCAGGAACACAACGTCAAGACCCGCGAGCTCGACCAACTCCTCGACATCTACGGCGTCACCGACCAAACCCTCCGCGCGGAGCTGACCGAACTGGCCGAGACCGCCCACCAACGCGGCTGGCTCGTTGACAAGAACACTCCCACGCACTTCCGTACTTTTCTCAAGTGGGAAGCCGCGCTGGTGGCAGTGCGCCAGTTCGAGACGTTGCTGATCCCGGGCCTGCTACAAACCGCCGAATACATCCGCGCGTTGACCACCGGAATGTACCCGAACCTTTCCGAGGACGAAGTTCAGCTTCGGGTGACGACCCGCTTGGCGCGACAACAAATCCTCACCCGCGACTCGCCTCTGCACCTCCACGCCATCCTCGACGAAGGTTTGCTCGAACGCCCCGCCGGGACCGGTCGCGTGATGCGCAACCAGCTCCACCGCGTGCTGGAGGCCATGGAGCTTCCCAACGTCACCGTGCAAGTCGTCCCCAAGGCGCTGGGAGTAAGCCTGGCCCTTGAAGGGCCGTTTTCAATCCTCACGATGCCCGAACCCATGCCAGACGTCGTCTATGCCGACTTCCCCGCCGTGTATATTGAGGAACGAGAAGACGTCCGCGACTGCACCCTCCGATTCGGCGTTCTCACTCAGTTGGCCTTGTCACAGGCCGACTCCGCAGCGATGATCGCCGCAGCAGCAGAACGTTTCGACAAGTCATGAAGGAGAACAGCATGGAAATCCGTTGGCGCAAGAGCAGCTTCTCCGGAGGCGGCGGCAGCGTGGGTGGTGGCAACTGCGTCGAACTCGCCCACCTCTCCCCCACCACCATCGCCGTGCGAGACAGCAAGGCCCCTCAACGCGGCACAATCCGCTTCAACACCACCGAAATGGCCGCTTGGATCTCCACCATCCAGGCGGACAATTTTCACCGTGACTGACACCAACTGGCGTAGGAGCAGCTTCTCCGGCGGCGGTGGCCAGGGTGGCGGCAACTGCGTCGAACTCGCCCACCTGTCCCCCACCACAGCCGCCGTGCGGGACAGCAAGGCACCACACCGGCCCGCCCTGCTCCTCCCCACCACAGCACTCACCACCTGGCTCACCACCGTCAGGTAGCGCGGGAAGGGGATGCCTCACCCGAGGCATCCCCTCACAACACCACCCGATAAGTCGCCGCAGGCTCCGTCAGCCAGGCACGATCGAACCCAACCCCACTCCGCTGCTCCAGCCAAGCCAACATCTCCGCATTCAGCGCGTCCTGGCCAAACACCTCACCCACCCCCGGCGGCGCTTCTTCGATCAGCGGCTCGAACGTCGCTACCACCTGACCATCAACCGCCTCGACGATCCGACTGTGCGCGTTCAGGTCCCAGTGGACGCACACGAACTCACCCCCCATCGAAGCCCGCGTCGCTACCTCGCCGGTCGTCCCGAGCCACCCGATGTTCTCGATGACAACAACGCGCCCCTCGACCTCGCGCACCTGTGGAAGGAACACAGACCCAACCTCGTCCTCCTCCATCACGGCCGCCGGAAACGGCAGCACGTCCGGTGTCCGAGCAGGGTCGCCGCCGTACGCCCGCACAACCTCAGCAACCGACTGCCCTGTCACCACCGCCACCGTCAAACAGAGGTCGTAGTCCTCGTCAGCCCACGCGTAGTGCTGCACTCGCGCTAGGTCAAGCATGTCTCCGCCACCACGGCACGTCGGAAACCTCGTCCCGGACTCGAGATCGTGGCCGCCTCGACCACGATGACCTCCAGGTCACCACACCTCCGACTGTCGAGCCGCGCACCGCCGCGCCTTGCTCGCCCCGCCTCCGCCACCACGAGACGGCAGCCGTCTGAGCTTGAGCACGCCGTGGGTGTCGTTGTCACCCGCCTCGCTGTTGGTATCCACACCCCGCCCAGTTGTCCACAGGCCACGGCACCACCCCCCACTGATCTTGCTCCCCCGGTAGACTGGCCTCGGGGACGCCCCCCGGGAAGGGTGGGGGCTGGGCCGCGCGCGGGTGTGGTTGCCGTTGTCGATCAGGGCGGGTGTGTGGTCGGCGGTTTCGGAGTGGGGCGTGAAGCCGAAGGCGGGCACTAATGGCCCAGGACTTGGTGTGTGCCATAAATGCCCGCCAACGTCACCGAGAGTCGTATCAAGGTGCGTGGCGGCGGAGGGGCTGGGTGCGACTACCCCATCTGGTTACGCGGGGCGCAAGTCCATCCCCAGATCGAGTGCGGGTGATGAGTGGGTCAGGCCGCCGACGGACAGGTAGTCGACGCCTGTGGCGGCGTAGGTGTGGGCGACGGGGAGGGTGAGGCCGCCGGAGGCTTCGAGGCGGGTTTTGGAACCGGCGGCGCGGCGAACAGCTTCAGCGCAGGCTTCGACGGTGAAGTTGTCGAGGAGGATGAGTTCGGCGGCGGCGGCGAGGGCCTCGTCGAGTTGGGGGAGGGTGTCGACCTCGACCTCCACCGGCAGGTGGGGGGCGTGGGTGCGGGCGGCTTCCAACGCGGCGGTGACGGAACCGGCGGCGACGACGTGGTTGTCCTTGATGAGGATGGCGTCGCCGAGACCCAGTCTGTGGTTGACGCCGCCGCCGCAGCGGACGGCGTATTTTTGCAGGAGGCGGAGGCCGGGGAGGGTCTTGCGGGAGTCGCGGACGGCGGCGCCAGTGCCCGCGATGGCCGACACCCAGGCAGCGGTGGCGGTCGCGATGCCGGAGAGGTGGCAGAGGAAGTTCAACGCCGTGCGTTCGGCGGTCAGCAACGACCGGACGCTGCCGCGCACCACCAAGGCGGGGACGCCTGCGACCGCCGCCGAACCATCGTCCACAGCGGACAGTACTTCCAGATCGGGCACGACTCGCTGGAACACAGCCAAAGCAACCGGGACGCCCGCGAGCACACCTGGCCGACGCGGGGTCAACTCGGCGACGGCGACGGCCGACGCGGGAACAGTGGCCTCCGTGGTCGCGTCGGGGCCGTAGCGGAGATCTTCGTCCAGCGCGGTACCAACCGCGCGGTCAAGGTCGTCTTTGTCGATCATGCGGCACCTCTCGGGACGGTGAGAACAAGGGGGCCGCAGCCGAGACCGCCGCCCAGCGCCACACCGACAACGCGGTCAAGGTCAGCCTTGTCGATCATGCGGCACCTCGCAGGGCGGTGACGTTGCCCAGGACGGGCTGGCCGGTCGGGGTCAGCCGGACCAGTTGACTACGGGCCCACCCGGCGTCCCGCTCGGGGAAGTCGGTGCGGACATGGCAGCCCCGCGACTCGCGGCGGGCCCAGGCGGAGGCGATCAGGGCGCGGCTGACCAGGGTCAGCGCGGCGTCTTCCACGGCGATCCGCGAATCCAAGACTCTGTCCACAGCAGACACGTCGAGCACCGAACCCACCACCGCCAAGCCTTCGGCCTCACGACCGATGGCGGCGTACCGGCTCATCACCCGCTGCAGCGAGTCGCGGTCGGCCACGGGGGCGACCGGGAGGTCGGGCACCACGGCCAACCCAGGGTCGGCCAGGCGACCCGAGGCGAGATCCGCGAAGACCGCCTCAGCGGCGCGAGCCCCCACCACCAGACCTTCGAGCAAACTGTTGGACGCCAACCGGTTCGCCCCGTGCAGCCCGGTGCTGGCAACCTCGCCCGCCGCGTACAGCCCGACCAGACCGGTCCGACCGTCCACATCGGACACCACACCGCCGCAGGCGAAGTGCGCGGCCGGGGCCACCGGGATCGGCGAGACGACCGGGTCGACACCGACGGTCAGGCAGGCCGAGTACACCGTAGGGAACCGGGTGCGGAAGGTGGCGGCGTCGAGGTGGGTGGCGTCGAGGAAGACGTGGTCGTCGATTCCGCCACGTTCCAGGGCCATGTGGCGGGTGATCGCGGCGGCGACGACATCGCGGGGAGCCAGGTCGGCGAGGGGGTGCACGCCCTCCATGACCCGCGCGCCGGTGGCGTCGACCAGCACGGCGCCCTCGCCTCGAACGGCTTCGGTCACCAGCGGGCAGCGGCCGCGCGCGCCCTGGCCGGTGTACAGGACGGTTGGGTGGAACTGCACGAACTCGACGTCAGCGACCGGGGCTCCGGCGCGCAACGCGAGCGCGAGACCGTCGCCCGTCGCGACCTCGGGGTTCGACGTGGCCTGGTAGAGCTGGCCGAGTCCACCGGTCGCCAACAACACCGCCGACGCCGTCAACACGCCAGGCACGCCGGACGGGTCCAGCACGTGCAGACCGGCGACAGCACCGGAGGGCGTCTTGAGGGCCTGCACGGCGACGTGGTTCTCCAGCACCGGGACCTGACCGTCGCGAGTGGCCGACAGCAACGCGCGCTCGACCTCCGCGCCGGTCGCGTCGCCGCCCGCGTGCACGACGCGGAACGCGCTGTGGCCGCCTTCGCGGGTCCGGGCCAGCTTCCCGTCCGGACCCGGGTCGAACACGGCACCCAGCGCGAGCAGGTGGGTCACGGCCGCCGGACCACCGTGCACGATCGCGCGGACGGCGTCCTCGTCGCACAGGCCCGCGCCCGCGACCAGCGTGTCCGCGACGTGGCGGTCGACCGTGTCACCCTCGTCGTGTTGACCGGGGAGCACGACGGCGACCCCGCCCTGCGCCCACCGGGTGTTGCCGTCCTCGGCGGCGGCCTTGGTGACGACCAGAACCCGCAGGCCGAGCGACTGGGCGCGCAGCGCGGCCGTCAGACCCGCCACGCCGGTGCCGACGACCAGCAGGTCGGCCCGAGCCTCCCAGCTCATTCGCCACCCCCGGGCTGTCCGATCTCGATCATCCGCTGGACGGCGCCGCGCGCGCGGGCCGCGATCTCCGGGTCCACGTGGACCTCGTCGCGGTTCTCCCGCAGCGACCGCAGCAGCGCGGCCGGGGTGATCATCTTCATGTAGCGGCAGGACGCCCGCTCGTTCACCGCCGAGAACTCGATGTCCGGGGCGGCCTTGCGCAACTGGTGGATCATGCCGATCTCGGTGGCGACCAGGACCGACTTCGCCTTCGTCGCGCGGGCCTGGGTCACCATGTCGCCGGTGGACAGGATCTTGACCCGCTCCGGGGCCACCGTGCCCTCACCGGCCAGGTAGAGGGCCGAGGTGGCGCAGCCGCACTCGGGGTGGATGAACAGGTCCGCGTCCGGGTTCGCGGCGGCGCGGGCGGCCAGCTCGGGGCCGTTGATGCCCGCGTGCACGTGGCACTCCCCCGCCCAGATGTGCAGGTTGTCCCGGCCGGTCTCGCGCTTGACGTGCGCGCCGAGGAACTGGTCGGGCAGGAACAGCACCTCGCGGTCGGCCGGGATCGAGGCGACCACGTCGACGGCGTTGGACGAGGTGCAGCAGATGTCGGTCTCGGCCTTCACCTCGGCGGTGGTGTTCACGTACGACACCACGACGGCCCCGGGGTGCTCGGCCTTCCAGGCGCGCAGCTGGGCGCCGGTGATCGAGTCGGCCAGCGAGCAGCCCGCGCGCGCGTCCGGGATGAG
Organism: Actinokineospora inagensis DSM 44258; assembly: GCF_000482865.1. Lineage (GTDB taxonomy): Bacteria > Actinomycetota > Actinomycetes > Mycobacteriales > Pseudonocardiaceae > Actinokineospora > Actinokineospora inagensis. Next base: position 64,161 of record NZ_AXWW01000038.1, read on the forward strand.
GACGGTCTTGTCCGGGCTGAGGATCTTCGCGGTCTCGGCCATGAAGTGCACGCCGCAGAAGATGATGGTGGCCGCCGAACTGGAGGCGGCGATGCGGCTGAGCGCCAGCGAGTCACCGGTGTGGTCGGCGATGTCCTGGATCTCCGGCAACTGGTAGTTGTGCGCCAGCAGCACCGCGTCGCGCTGCCGGGCGAGCTCGCGCACCTCGTCCCGCCACGCGGCGTCCGCCTCCACCCCGCCGAACGGGGTCAGGTCGATCGTGTCCGCGGTCATGGGTCCTCCTGTCGTGTCCGATTTCCGATCCCGAGGTTTTCGCCTTAGGATCGAAAACATGACCGATGCTACCACCACGCCACCACTCGTCCACGAGGTCTTGGCGGCGGTGTTGCAGGTGAGGCAGGGATCACTCCAGGTCCTGCTGTGGGAACGCGCCCTCGAACCACACGCCAACCGGTGGTCGCTGCCCGGTGGCAGGCTGCGCGCCGACGAGGACGTGGAGACCTCGATCCGCCGCCAGCTCGCCGAGAAGGTCGACGTCCGACAGGTGTCGCACGTCGAGCAACTCGCCGTGTTCAGCGCGCCCGACCGGGTCCCCGGACCGCGCGTGCTGGCCACCGCGTTCCTCTGCCTGGTGCCCTCCCACATGGATCCCGAACTGCCGGGCGACACCGCGTGGCAGCCGGTGTCGGCGCTGCCCGAGACGGCCTTCGACCACGGGGCGATCGTCTTACGCGCTCGTAATCGGCTGCGCGCGAAGCTGTCTTACACAAACATCGGGTTCGCCCTCACCCCACCGGTGTTCACCATCTCGGCGCTGCGGTCGCTCTACTCGGCGGCCCTCGGTTACAAGGTGTCCGCGACGAACCTGCAGCGCGTCCTGTCCCGACGCGGCCTGCTGGAGGCCACCGGGGACACCGCCCGACCCGGCCGGGCGGGCGGCAGGCCCGCCGCCGAGTTCCGGTTCGCGGACAGCACGATGTCGGTGACCGACCCGTTCGCGGTGCTCAAACCCCCTCCGGCGGACCGGAACGGCTAGCGGCCACCCGACCATCGCCCGGCGGGCGGTTGCGCTTCGTCGTAGCGTTGTCGCGTGGCCGATTCGCTTCCGTTGTTCCCGCTTCGGGCGGTGCTGCTTCCCGGAGCGAACCTGCCGTTGCACATCTTCGAACCCCGCTACCGCCAGTTGACCGTCGACCTCGTCACCGGGGCGCTCCCGGAGCGCGTGTTCGGCGTCGTCTCGCTGCGCCCGTCCACCGACCACGAGGTGACCGACATCTCGCAACTGCGCGTCATCGGCTGCTCCGCCGCGCTCCGCCAGGCGAAGCGGCTGCCGGACGGCCGGTTCGACATCATCACCACCGGCGACCGCCGGTTCCGGCTGCTCGACATCGACGCGACCGCCGCCCCGTACCTGATGGGCACCGTCGAGTGGATCCCGGACGCCGAGCAGCCGACGACCGCGACCGACTCGGTCTCCATGCTCGTCGAGTCCGCCCGCGCCGCCCACCGCCGCTACTGCAACGCCGCCTGGCGCAGCGACGACTGGACCGAACCGGACGCCGACACCGAGACCTGCCACCTCGCGCACGCCCTGGCCGCCGACTGCCTGCTGAGCCTGGAAGACCGGCAGAAGCTGCTGGAGGAAACCCGCCCCCTGCACCGACTGCGCATGGTCGGCCAACTCCTCAACCGCGAAGCGGGCATCCTCTCCGCCCTGCACGCCGTCCCCGCGCCCCCCTCGGAGTTCAACACGCCGTTGTGTCTGAATTGAGGCAAGAAGATCAACAGCAGTGTCGTACCCGGACCGTAGGCTTGATTCGGGGGCTGCTCGATTCGGACGGTGCGAACGGGACCGTCAGCCCAGGCGGCGGCCCAGGTCGTCCTCACCGTTCCACGCGGCCGCGATGCCGTAGGTGAGGGCGGCCCCCAGGGGCCAGGTGAGGATGCCCCAGACGGTCTCCAGGCGCGGCGACAGCGTCAGCACGTCGCCCACCTTCGGTGTCGACGGGCTCGGGAACCGACCGTGCGCCCAGGACAGACCCACCTGGTACGCCAGCCACGCGGCCAACAGGGACCCCAGCACGGCGGCGATGAAGATCACCGGGCCGCGGCGTTCCCGCATCAGCCAGGTCGCCGCGCCGGTCAGCACACCGGCGGCGAGGCCGAGGAGCATGAACAGGGCGAGGTCGTCGAACCGGTGGTAGCCGTCGTTGCGCAGGGCCGCCGGGGTGCCGTCCTCGATGATCTGCACCAGCATGCCCGGCGCGACCCGCGACCACACCCAGCCGATCGCCAGGCCGAGCAGCGAGATCGTCGACACGAGGCTCAACGCGGGCAGCAGGTCGCGTCTGAACACGACCTTGGGCCTGCGTGCCGGCGGCGTCCACGCGCCCGGGTACTCGGGGAGAGCGCCCTGCGCGTCCTGTTGCGTGCGCACCGGCTGCTCCGACACCCGTAGACCTCCACTCACCGAGACTCCCTTGTCCCCGCGAGAGTAGTCCTCCTAGACCACCGAGGTCGGCTCGGCACTGGTGATCTCGCCGTGTCGGCTGCAGCGCGCCGACCAGCCCACCGGGGTCACCTGGACCACCATCCGGCGGGCGCACTCGGCGCAGAAGCGGGGTGGTTCCAGCGCGGCGCGGACGCCCCGGCAGCCGGAGTGGTCACCCTCGGCGTCGGGACGGCCGCAGTGCACGCAGTACAACGGGTCTCCTACAGCGAGTCGGCGAGCGCCTTGATCGGCATCTTCAGGTCGGCCAGCATGTCCAGGTCGCGCTGGGCCGGGCGGCCGAGGTTGGTCAGGTAGTTGCCGACGATGATCGCGTTGATGCCACCGAGCATGCCCTGCTCCGCGCCGAGGTCACCCAGGGTCAGCTCGCGGCCGCCCGCGAACCGCAGCATGGTGCGCGGCATGGCCAGCCGGAACGCGGCGACCAGCTTCAGCGCCTCGCGGCCCTCGACCGGCTCGTAGTGCTCGTACGGGGTGCCGGGCTGCGGGATGAGGAAGTTCATCGGGACCTCGTCCGGCTCCAGCTCGGCCAACTGCGCGGCGAACTCGGCGCGCTGCTCGGTGGTCTCCCCCATGCCGAGGATGCCGCCGGAGCACACCTCCATCCCGGCCGCGCGCACCATCCGCAGGGTGTCCCAGCGCTCCTCCCAGGAGTGCGTGGTGACCACGTTCGGGAAGTGCGAGCGGGCGGTCTCCAGGTTGTGGTTGTACCGGTGCACGCCCATCGCGACCAGCTCGTCGACCTGCTCCTGGGTGAGCATGCCCAGCGAGCAGGCGATCTGGATGTCGTTGCCGGACTCGCGGATCGCCTTGACGCCGTCGCGCACCTGGGACAGCAGCCGGGCGTCCGGGCCGCGCACGGCGGCCACGATGCAGAACTCGGTGGCGCCGGTCGCCGCGGTCTGCCGGGCGGCCTCGACCAGGCCCGGGATGTCCAGCCAGGCGGAGCGCACCGGGGTGGGGAACCGGCCGGACTGGGAGCAGAAGTGGCAGTCCTCCGGGCAGCCGCCGGTCTTCAGGCTGATGATGCCCTCGACCTCGACCTCCGGGCCGCACCAGCGCATCCGGACCTCGTGCGCGAGCGCCAGCAGGTCCTCCAGCCGGTCGTCGGCGAGTTCCAGCACGGCGAGGACCTGTTCTTGGCTGAGGCCGGTGCCGCGGTCGAGCACCTGCTCGCGGGCAACGGCGAGCACGTCCTCGGTCGAGCTGTGCTGGGTGCGCTCGGCGGCGGCGGTCACGTCGGGGTCCTCCTCGTGGGCTGGCTGCGCGGGCACCCGGTGTGACCGGGGTCCGCGCCGACAGTCTGCCGCATGCGGACCGCGGGGGTCAGCGACGAACATCACCCGCGAGGTCCTTGGGGTCGAACTCGCCGCCGAGCACCGGGGCCAACGCCGCCCTGGCCACGGCCAGGAAGTCGGACCGGTCCAGGGCGCCGACCCCGGCCGGGAACGCGCCGACCAGCGGCGCCTGCGCGACGACCGGCAGGTCCTCGACATTGCACCGCGCGGCCAGGTCGGGCCCGTCCGGCCAAGCCCCGATGACCACACCCGTACAGGTGATGCCGCGTCTGCGCAGCGCCTCGGCGGTCAACGCGGTCGCGTTCAACGTGCCAAGCCCGGGTTCGGCGACGACGACCACCGGCGCGCCCATCGCCCACGCGACGTCGGCCAGCGTGCCGCCGTCCGGGTCGAACCGGACCAGCAGGCCGCCCGCGCCCTCGACCAAGACCAGGTCGTGCGTGTGGTCGAGCTCGACGGCGGCACCCGCCACCTCCGACGGTCGCACCGGCGGCATCCCGACCCGACGCGCGGCGGTCTCCGGGGCGAGCGGGTCGGGGAAGCGGCGCAGCTCGCGGGTGGTCAGGTCGCCCACCAGGGCCCGGACCTCGTCCAGGTCACCGGCCTCGGCCGCCGCGACCCCGGTCTGCGCGGGTTTGAGCACGGCCACCCGCTGCCCCCTGGCCAGGGCGAGTGCGGCGATCCCGGCGGTCACGACGGTCTTGCCCACGCCAGTGCCAGTTCCGGTGATCACAACGACGCTCACGGGAGCAGGCTAGCGGCCCGGTCGGGGCGTCGTACCCCGGAGTAGGGGTCTTCAGCCCGTTGCCGCCGCCGCGACCACACCCGCGGTGATCGTGGCGATGTCGTCGCTCGTGCAGATGTACGGCGGCATCGTGTAGACGAGGTCGCGGAACGGCCGCAGCCACACCCCGGCGTCGACCGCCGCGTCCGTCGCCTTGGCCATGTCGACGGGGTGGTCGAGCTGGACAACGCCGATCGCGCCCAGGACCCGGACGTCCTTGACGTTGGGCAGGTCCTTGGCGGGCGCGAGCCCTTGCCGGAGATCGGCCTCGACGCGGTTGACGGTGCCCCGCCAGTCACCGGCGAGCAGCAGGTCGATCGAGGCGAGCGCGACGGCGGCGGCCAGCGGGTTGCCCATGAAGGTCGGGCCGTGGGCGAGCACCGGGACCTCGCCCCGGGAGATGCCGTCGGCGACCTCGGACGTGCAGAGCGTCGCGGCCATGCTGAGGTAACCGCCGGTCAGGGCCTTGCCGACGCAGAAGATGTCCGGGCTGATGCCCGCGTGGTCCGCGGCGAACAGCTCGCCGGTGCGGCCGAAACCGGTGGCGATCTCGTCGAAGATCAGCAGGACGTTGTTGGCGAGGGTGAGTTCCCGCAGGACGTGCAGGTAGCGCGGGTCGTGGAACCGCATCCCGCCCGCGCCCTGGACCACCGGCTCGACGATGACGGCGGCCAGGTCGTCCGCGTTGTCCTCGATGAGCCGGGCGAGGTGGGCGACGTAGTCGTGCTCGAAGGTCGCGGGGGGCTCGTCGGCGAAGACCTGGACGGGGAGGACGCCGCGCCACAGGCTGTGCATGCCGCCATCGGGGTCGCACACGCTCATCGGGTTGAACGTGTCGCCGTGGTAGCCGCCGCGCCAGGTGAGGAGCCGGGTCTTGCGGGTGTCGCCGAGGGACCGCCAGTACTGCAACGCCATCTTGATCGCGACCTCGACCCCGACCGACCCGGAGTCGCAGAGGAACACGTGCCGCAGCGGTTCGGGCGTGATCTCCACGAGCTTGGTGGCCAGCTTGACCGCCGGTTCGTGGGTGAGGCCGCCGAACATCACGTGGCTCATCTTCCCGAGCTGGTCCGTGACCGCCGCGTCGAGGACTTCGTGCCGGTACCCGTGGATCGCCGCCCACCACGACGACATCCCGTCCACCAACTCACGCCCGTCGGCCAGTCGGAGCCGCACGCCCCGCGCCGACTCGACCACCAGGGGCGCCTGGGTTCCCGGCATCGGCCCGTACGGGTGCCACACGTGCGCCCGGTCCAGCTCAAGCAGAGTCACGCGCCGAGGCTAGCGTTGCGCTCCTTGCGCCTCGCCACCAACCGCGCGATCTCCCGCCCGTGGTCCGTCGGCACGATCCACTCCCCCAACGGCACCGAGATCCGCACCGCGGGCCCCGGCGTGACCGTGACCTTCAACTCCCCTACCCCCACCGTCGCCCGCTTCGCCACCATCACCTGCTCCACGGCCCCAACCCCGCTCAACGCCACCATCGCCCCCCGAAACCGCCCCACCACCCCGATCCGATCATGCGCGACGAGCAGCTCCAGGTTCCGCGCCCCCCGCGCCTGCCACGGAACCTCTACCGGGGAATCCGCCAACTCCGGCGTGTACGGCTCCAGGACGCTGTCCCGCGCCCGCTTCGCCACCGCCCACCCCGTCAGTCCGAAGAGGACAGTCGACGGGAACAACCACGGCGACAACGAAGTCACGTACGCCCCACCCAGCACCCCCAACACCGCCCCCGCCGACGGCCACCGCCTTGGCCGAAACCGACGCCCCCGGAAGTACACCGCGCCGAGCACCGCGCACAGCAGGGGAACCCCACCCCACCACCACCCCCGAAACACCGGCGTCAACGCGAGACCGACCACCGGCCCCAACCCGGCCGCCACCGCGAGACGGGGCCGCACCCGCCGCAGCCGGGCAGCCACCACCCCACCATCCATCCGCTCTCCACGCCCCCGCACCCGGCCACGGTACCCAACCGGGCACCGAAAACACGGTATTGACGAGCGATGTCAACCTCCACCCACGATCGAGCGACCGGGTGGGTTCAGCGCAGGCGGACCGGCAAGGAGGTGAGGCCGCGGATCAGGGTGCTTTCGCGCCACCGCAGGTTGTCGGTGGCGAGGGCGATGCCGGGGAAGCGGGTGAGGAGGGCGGCGAGGGCGATCTCGCCTTCGAGGCGGGCCAAGGGGGCGCCGACGCAATAGTGGATGCCGTGGCCGAAAGCGAGGTGGGAGTTGAGGTCCCGGTGGATGTCGAAGCGGTCGGGGGTGGGGAAGGCGGCGGGGTCGCGGTTGGCGCAGCCGAGGCCGACGAGAACGAACTCCTGAGCGGGGATCTCGACGGCGCCGATCTGGATGGGGACGGTGGTGTAGCGCAGGGTGCCGGTGGCGACGGGGCTTTCGTAGCGCAGGAGTTCCTCGACGGCGGCGGGGATGAGGGTCGGGTCTGCGCGGAGAGCGGCGAGTTGGTCGGGGTGGCGCAGCAGCGTCAGCACCGCGTTGCCGATCAGGTTGACGGTGGTCTCGTGGCCGGCGAGCATCAGCAGGAACACCATGGAGATCAGCTCGTGTTCGCTGAGCCGGTCGCCGTCCTCGCTCGCCTCGATCAGCGCGGTGAGCAGGTCGTTGCCGGGTTCGACGCGTTTGGCGGCGATCAGGCCGCCGACGTAGCCCGCGGCGGCGACGCCGACGGCGGTGATCTCCTCGGGTTCCGCGCCGGACGAGGTGAGGACGGTGGTCCACTCGTGGAAGGAGTCGCGGTCGTCGTTGGGGACGCCGAGGAGTTCGCAGATCACCGTCATCGGCAGCGGGAACGCGAACGACGGGACGAGGTCGGCCTCGTCCTGGCCGTCGAGGGCGTCGAGCAGGTCGGCGGTGATCTTCTCGATCCGCGGCCGCAGGTGCCCGACGCCGCGCACGGTGAACGCCTTGTTGACCAGCTTGCGCAGCCGCGAGTGGTCCGGCGGGTCCGAGTTCAGCATGTGCGCCGAGAGCTCCACACCGAACTCGGCGCGCTTGCGGCCCGGCTCCCGGTGCCGGTCCAGCAGGTGCTCGACGCCGGAGAAGTCCTTGCTCAGCCGCGGATCGGCCAGCAGCGCCTTGACGTCGGCGTAGTCGGTGACCAGCCACGCCCGCAGCCCCTGCGACAACAGCACCGGCCGCGCAGGACCGCCGCGCCGCACCTCGGCGTACAGCCGGTACGGGTCCTGGAAGAACTCCCCCTCGAGCCGGACCACCTCGTCCTCAACCGTCACGGTTCCCCCTCGGCGCGTCGGTGAACATGGTTCACCAACCACCGTACCCGTGATCGACCGACTACGGAACGTCAGGACAGGCAGCCAGGGCCCAGCAGCGCCTTCAGGTCGCCCATCAGCGACGGCGACGGGCTGACCCGCAGCGCGTCGTCCAGGCGCAGCAGGGTCTGCCGGGGGCCGTTGATCAGTTTCAAGTGGACCTCGGTCGTCCCGGGGTGCGCGCCGAGCACGTCCTTCAACTGGGCGACCAGCGGCGGGGTGCACTTGGTGGCCGCCATGCTCAGCCGGAACGGCGCGCCCGCGGCGTTGGTGAGGTCGGGCACGGCGAGGTCGTTGGCGATCAGCGAGATGCGGTCCTCGCGCTTGGCGACCCTGGCCTTGACCAGGACGATCGCGTCCTCGATGACGCCCATGCCGATGACCGCGTAGGTCTTGGGGAAGAACAGCACCTCGATGCCGCCGACCAGGTCCTCCAACTGCGCCGACGCCCACGACTCGCCGTTGCGGTTGACCCGGCGGTTGACCGCGGCGAGGATGCCGCCGAGCACCACCTGGGCGCCGTCGGCGATGGAGCCCTCCAGGATGGCCGCGATGGTCGTGTCGGACTGCGAGCTGAGGATGTGCTCGACACCGTTGAGCGGGTGGCCGGAGACGTAGAGGCCGAGCATCTCGCGTTCGAGCGCCAACTGGTGCTTGGTCTCCCACACGTCGTCGGGGACGCGGACGTCGAAGACGCTGGAGACCGACTCGTCGGCGCCACCGGCGGCGCCGAACAGGTCGAACTGGCCGATGGCCTCCGCCTTCTTCGTCTCCATGATCGCGTCGACGGCGTCGGTGTGGATGAGGAACAGGCCCTTGCGCGGGTGCTTGAGCGAGTCGAACGCGCCCGCCTTGATCAGGGATTCCACGACCTTCTTGTTGCACGCCGACGCGTCGACCTTGCGCAGGAAGTCGGAGAAGTCGGCGAAGTCGCCCTTCTCGATCCGGGCCTTGGTGATCGAGTCGACCACGTTCGCGCCGACGTTGCGGATCGCGCCGAGGCCGAACCGGATGTCGGTGCCGACCGGGGCGAAGTCCCGCTCCGACTCGTTGACGTCCGGCGGCAGCACCGTGATGCCCATCTTGCGGCACTCGGCGAGGTAGACCGCGGCCTTGTCCTTGTCGTCGCGGACACTGGTGAGCAGCGCCGCCATGTACTCGGCCTCGTAGTTCGCCTTCAGGTACGCCGTCCAGTACGACACGAGGCCGTACGCGGCGGAGTGCGCCTTGTTGAACGCGTAGTCGGCGAACGGGACCAGGATGTCCCACAGCGTCTTGACGGCGTCCTTCGGGTAGCCGTTGCGCTCCATGCCCGCCGCGAAGTTGACGTACTCCGCGTCCAGCACTTCCTTCTTCTTCTTGCCCATCGCCCGGCGCAGCAGGTCCGCCTGGCCGAGCGTGTAGCCCGCCAGCTTCTGCGCGATCGCCATGACCTGCTCCTGGTAGACGATCAGGCCGTAGGTCGTGCCGAGGATGTCCTCCAACGCCTCGGCGAGCGCCGGGTGGATGGGGGTGATGTCCTGCTGCTTGTTCTTGCGCAGCGCGTAGTTCGTGTGCGACTTGGCGCCCATCGGACCCGGCCGGTACAGCGCGCCGACCGCCGAGATGTCCTCGAAGTTGTCGGGGCGCATGAGGCGCAGCAGGTCGCGCATGGGGCCACCGTCGAGCTGGAACACACCGAGCGTGTCACCGCGGGAGAGCAGCTCGTAGGTGTTCTTGTCGTCGAGCCCCAGCGTCTCCAGGTCGGGCACCGGTTTGCCGTTGCGCTCGATGTTGCGCAGCGCGTCGTCGATGACCGTCAGGTTGCGCAGCCCCAGGAAGTCCATCTTCAACAGACCCAGCGACTCGCACGTCGGGTAGTCGAACTGGGTGATGATCGAGCCGTCCTGCGGGCGCTTCCACAGCGGGATCGTGTCCATCAGCGGCTCGGCCGAGAGGATCACCGCGCAGGCGTGCACCCCGGCGTTGCGGATCAGCCCCTCCAGGCCGCGGCCGGTGTCGATGATCTCCTTGACCTGCGGATCGCTGTTGTACAGGTCGCGGATCTCGGTGGCCTCGGCGTAGCGCTTGTGGCTCGGGTCGAACAGGCCGTTGAGCGGGATGTCCTTGGCCATCACCGCGGGCGGGTACGCCTTGGAGATCTTGTCCGCGATCGCGTAGCCGGGCTGGCCGTAGAGCACGCGGGCCGAGTCCTTGATCGCCGCCTTGGCCTTGATGGTGCCGAACGTGATCACCTGGGCGACCTTGTCCGCGCCCCACTTCTCCGTGGTGTACCGGATGACGTCGCCGCGGCGGCGCTCGTCGAAGTCGATGTCGATGTCCGGCGGGCTCACCCGGTCCGGGTTGAGGAACCGCTCGAAGATCAGCCCGTGCGCCAGCGGGTCCAGGTCGGTGATGCCCATCGCGTACGCGATCAGCGCGCCCGCCGCCGAGCCGCGGCCGGGGCCGACCCGGATGCCGTTGCTCTTGGCCCAGCCGATCAGGTCGGCCACCACCAGGAAGTACGCCGGGAAACCCATCTGCAGGATGACGCCGATCTCGAACTCGACCTGCTTCGTGTGCACCTCGTCGATGCCGTCCGGGAACCGGCGGCGCATGCCCGCCCACACCTGCTCGCGGAAGTACTCGTCCTCGGACTTGCCCTCCGGGATCGGGAACCGCGGCATCAGGTTGCGGAACTCGAACATCCCGGCGATGTCGACCTTCTCCGCGACCACCAGCGTGTTGCGGCAGCCCTCCTGCCACGGGTCGGACGAGTCGACCGCGCGCATCTCGTCCGGCGACTTCAGGTAGTAGCCGTCGCCGTCGAACTTGAACCGGGTCGGGTCCTGCAGGGTCTTACCGGTCTGCACGCACAGCAGCGCGTCGTGCGAGTCGCTGTCCGACTTGTACGTGTAGTGCGAGTCGTTGGTGACCACGAACGGGATGTCCAGCCTGCGGGCGATGTCGACCAGCCCGCCGCGCACCCGGTTCTCGATCTCCAGGCCGTGGTCCATCAGCTCGACGTGGAAGTAGTCCTTGCCGTAGATCTCCTGCCAGGTGGCGGCCGCCTCCAGCGCCTCCCGCTCCTGGCCGAGCCGCAGCCGGGTCTGCACGTCGCCGGACGGGCAGCCGGTGGTGGCCATCAGGCCCTCGGCGTGCTCGGCGATCAGCTCCTGGTCCATCCGCGGCCACTTGCCGAGCTGGCCCTCCATCGACGCCAGGCTGGAGAGCTTCATCAGGTTGCGCAGCCCGGTGTCGTTGCGCGCCCAAATGGTCTGGTGCAGGTAGGCGCCGGACGCGGACACGTCGTCGCCCTTCTGGCCCGGGTCGCCCCAGCGGACCCGGTCCTTGCTGAACCGCGACGCGGGCGCGATGTAGGCCTCGATGCCCAGGATGGGCTTGATGCCCGCGCCCTTCGCCTGCCGGAAGAAGTCGTAGATGCCGTTGGTGTGGCCGTGGTCGGTGATCGCGACCGACGTCATCCCCAACCGCTCGCACTCGGCGAACATGTCCTTGAGCTTGGCCGCTCCGTCGAGCATCGAGTACTCGGTGTGCACGTGAAGATGAGCGAAGGAGTCAGCCACTCCGCCACCCTAGCGACCCGCCCGGCGGAACCGGCGCGTTGGGTGCGCGACGCGCCGGACTTCTTGGTACGACTGGGAAATCGGTAGAGTTCGGCATTGTAACCGCGAGGACCGACAGACTGGGGACCATGCACCTGCGCCCGGTGTCACCCGACGTGGTGGCCGATGAGCTGACCGCGATCGTCGAGCGCCGCGCCGCCACCCGAACCCGCGTGATCATCGACGGCGCCCCGCCCACCGCCCCGGCCGAACTGGCCGACGCGGTCGCCACCCGCCTGCGGGTCCTGGGCCGCCCGGTGCTCCGGGTCTCCGCGGGCGACTTCCTCCGCCCCGCCTCGTTGCGGTTTGAACGCGGCAAACAAGACCCCGACGCCCGCTACGACCTCTGGCTCGACGAGGGTGCCCTGCGGCGGGAAGTGCTCGTCCCGCTCGGTGCGGACGGAGCAGGTCGAGCCCTACCCGCCCTGTGGGACGCCGAGGTGGACCGGGCCACCCGCGCCGCCTACGTGGACCTCCCCGTTGGTGGCGTGTTGCTGCTGGACGGGGAGCTGCTACTGGGACGCGGACTACCGCACGAGGTATCAGCACACCTCTGGCTCTCCCCCGCCGCCCTGACCCGACGGCTGCCGGCCGAGGAACACTGGGCCCTCCCCGCCTTCACCCGCTACGACACCGAGGTCCGCCCCCTGCACACCGCCGACCTGGCCATCCGCGTCGACGACCCCCGCCACCCAGCCATGCGCGCCGAACCACCGAGTTGACACCCGGCAAGATCAAACCAGCCTGAGCAGCCCCCGATTCCAGCCTGCCTGTCGGAACCGACAGAACCGACAACTCACCGACAGGGGCTGTGGACAACCGAGTTGTGCACAGGCTTGCACTCGTGCGCGCCGGTTCTGTCGGTGCCTTCTGCCAGGCTCGATTCGGGGGCAGCTCAGAACGATGATCTTCTGCGGCGCTCCACTGCCCAGCGGCTTCGTTGGGTGGCGCGGTGATCTGTCCGTGTAACTCTCCGGCGATCTTCGACGTCCTCCGGGCATGCGGAAGATCCTCTTGCTGCTGGCCGTGCTGGTGCTGGTCGCCGGGTGCGGCAACGTCGAGGGTTCGGTGAGCACGCCGGGGTTCCTGCCTGTGTCGGCGAGCATCACGGTCAGCGACCACAAGGTCGAGTTCAAGGGCGAGGTGTCGATGGCGACCCCGCTGGGCGAGGTGAGCATCGGCGTCACCATCGGTGAGCCGATCGACGACGACAAGATCCGGGTGGTCTTCCGCGACCACCACCGGCTCGGCGGCACCGACCAGGTCTTCGACGTGCGCACCGGTGGCGACGAGTTCGAGGCGGTGCTGGACGGGCGGACCGTGGTGACTGTGCGCGACCACCAGGTCGTCATCGACATCACCGACTCGTCGGTCACCGAGGTCAGGTTCCGACCGACCGAGGCGTCCGCGCGGGCGGGTCAGGGCTGGTGGGCGACCACGTTCTACCACCCGTTCGACCTGTTCGACTGGGCTTACAGCGACGCGACGATGACCGACTGGCCGCCGCTCGGGTTCATCTGGTTCCTGGTCCGGCTGGTTTTCGCGCTGCTGCTGGCCGTGCTCGACGTCTACCTGACGCTGGTGTTCGTGCTGGCCTGGCTGGTGTCCCTGGTCGGCGGCAACACCGGCGGCAACATCACGGTCGGCCTGTGCGCGCTGGTCACGATCTTCGCGATCGGCGCGTTCGTGACCAGCGCCTAGTCGACCGCCCAGGTGAGCGCCAGGTTCTCCTCGTCGGGCCGCGGGCTCCAGCGCACCGAGGTGATCTCCGTCTGCTCCGGCACCACGTACACCGTGTGCCCGCTGGCGATCTCGCCCGGCTGCACCCCGATCCGGTGCGGCGGCCGCGACGACAGCGACACCGGCGCCTTCGAGATCGACTGCCCGTCCGGGCCGACCAGCACCAGGTACAGGTCCGGCAGGGTGGAGAACGGCACGGAGCCCCGGTTGGTCAACTCGGTGTGCACCACGATCGACCGCTCACCCGGCTGCAACCGGTACCCGGCCGCGGTGAACAGGTAGTCGGCCGGGTCGACGACCTCGACCAGTTGGATCGCCAGCCGCTCGCCCTCCAACCCGGAGGTCTCCAACACGGCGCCCACCTTGCCCTGCCGGGACGCGCTCGACCGGACCGCGGGCTGAGTGCGGTCCATCGGCCCACCCGCCGCGGGCTGGTCGCCCCGCGCCCAACTCGACGACTGCGGCGGCCCCCACGTGCTGATCGGTTCGCTCGCCGCCGGGAACGGCTGGCTCGGCGGACTCGCCTGGTACACCGGCGACTGGAACGGCTGGCTCGGCGGGCCCACCCGCACCGGCCCGCTCGGCGGCGGATACCCCTGCTGCGCGAACGGATCCGGCGCGTACGGCTGCTGCTGGACCGGTTGCATGGGCTGGACCGGCTGCTGCTGGTAGGGCTGCCCGTACTGCTGCTGCGGCGCGTACGCAGCCATCCTGGCCAGCGCGGCGCGAACCCCGTTCGGATCACACTCGACCCCGACGAGCAGGGGCAGCCCGGAGCCGGAAAGCGCCACCAGCCGCGCCGCCGCCTCCCGCGGGTCGATACCCACCCGCGCGGCCACCTCGTGCACCGCCGCCCTGCCCACCTCGGCCACCACACCGAGCAGGCGGGCGTCAACCGGATCCGTCACTCCACGGACGCTACCCGGTCGCCGGTGGCCCCGCCCCGGAAGCCGTGGCCAGACACGATGATCTTGGCCCTCGGTGATCACCCGCTCACGCAGGCGGCCCAGCCCACACCGCCGGATGCCACCGATCTCAGGGGCACAGGTACTTGCGCACCGCGACGAGGATCTTCTTCGACTTCTCCGGCCCGAACCCCTCCGGGTGATCGGCCGAGGTGAACCGCTTCTGCACCAAGTCGACGAGCTTGTCCTCGGTGAACCCCTGCTTCACCGAGGAGCACTGGTCCCGGCCGCGGCTGACCACGCGGTCCGGCTTCCCGTCGACGATGTCGGGGTCGATGGCGGTCAGGTCACGAACGTAGGCGTCCGCAGTGGCCGCGTCCGGTTTGGTCGGTATCCCGGCCGCGGAGATGTCGGCTGCGGAGGCGGTGGCCTGCGCGCTCGCTGCGCCTTGCTCGCTCGGCGTGGTCGGCACGGGCGACACGGTGTGCGTGCTACCGCATCCGGCAGCGACCACCAGCGCAGTGACGATCAGTATCCGATGTCTCACGTCACATAATGATCGCTATGGGGTTGCTGACCGTTACGACCGACTGGGCCGTCAGTAGTCCGCTTCCAGCACGGCCAGCGCGGCGGCGAGGTCGGCGGGGTAGTCGCTGGTGAACTCGACCCACTGGCCGTCGGACGGGTGGTGGAAGCCCAGCGAGCGGGCGTGCAGCCACTGGCGGCTCAGGCCCAACCGCTTGGCCAGCACCGGGTCTGCGCCGTAGGTGAGGTCGCCGACGCAGGGGTGGCGCAGGGCGGAGAAGTGCACCCGGATCTGGTGGGTGCGGCCGGTCTCCAAGTGGACGTCCATGAGGGACGCCGCGCGGAAGGCCTCGATCGTCTCGTAGTGCGTGATGCTCGGCTTGCCGCCCGCGACCACCGCCCACTTGTAGTCGTGGCGCGGGTGCCGGTCGATGGGGGCGTCGATGGTGCCGAGACTCGGGTCGGGATGGCCCTGGACGAGCGCGTGGTAGCGCTTCTCCACGGTCCGCTCCTTGAACGCCCGCTTCAACACCGTGTACGCGTGCTCGCTCTTGGCGACGACCATGACGCCCGTGGTGCCGACGTCCAGCCGGTGCACGACGCCTTGGCGCTCGGCGGCGCCGGATGTCGACACGCGGATACCGGCGGCGGCGAGACCACCGATCACCGTGGGCCCGCTCCACCCCGGACTCGGGTGCGCCGCGACGCCGACGGGCTTGTCCACCACCACCACGTCGTCGTCCTGGTGCAGGATCACCAGTCCCGCAACGGGAATCGCCTTCACCTCGACCGGGCGGTCGGGCTCGGGCAGCGTGACCTCCAGCCACGACCCGGCCATCAACCGGTCGGACTTGCCCGCGGGCTGACCGTCGAGCAGCACGTCGCCCGACTCGGTCAGCGCGGCGATCACCGTGCGGGACAGGCCGAGGAGCTTGGCCAGGCCGGCGTCGACCCGCATGCCGTCGAGGCCGTCGGGGACGGGGAGGGTGCGCGAGTCGCTCATTCCGCCTTGCCGCCCTTGCCCTTGCGGGTCACGGTCCCGTCGTAGTCGCGGCCGAGCAGGGCCATCAGCACGATCAGCACGCCGCCGACGCTGATGCCCGAGTCGGCGACGTTGAAGACCGGGAAGACGTCCGCGTTCGGCGCGAACACCGAGATGAAGTCGATGACGTGGCCCTGGAACACGCCGGGCGCGCGGAACACCCGGTCGGTCAGGTTGCCGAGGGCACCGGCGAGCACCAGGCCCAGCCCCAGCGCCCAGCCGATCGACCGCAGCTTCGGCATGATCCACACGATGGCGACCACCACCGCCGCCGCGATCAGGGTGAACAGCCAGGTCATCCCGGTCGCCATGGAGAACGCGGCGCCGGGGTTGCGGATCAACTGCAGGTAGACCAGGCCGCCGAGCACCTTGATCGGCTGCTCGCCCGCCAGGTTCGCCACCACGATGATCTTCGTGACCAGGTCCAGGGCGTACACGAGCACGGCCGCGACGACCAGGATCAACCCCCGCCGCGGCGGAAGCGCCGCACTGACCTCGGGTTCGACCGGGTTCTCGACCTGGTCGTCGTCGCTACGCTCGGTGTTCACCGACCCATTGTCCACCGGCCCATTGTCCACGCTGAGGGCGCCCGCTCTCTTACCTGGGCCTCGCGCTCTTACTCGGCCAGGAACGACGGCAGCGGACGCGCGTCGTCAACAGGCGCCCAACGACCGTCGACCACCGCGTACTCCACGGCTGGACCGTCGGCGACCAGGGCGTGCAGGGCGGCGATGAGGCGGTCGATGTGCTCGGGGCGGGTGCCCAGGCCGACGCTGACCCGAACCGCGCGGTCCTCCCCCGCGTCCACGCGCTCCAGCAGGCGGCGGGTGGCGATGTGGGCGCAGAAGGCGCCGTCGCGGACCCCGATGCCGTGCTCGGCGGACAGGACCGCGGCGACCAGACCGGCCTCGACACCGTTGACGGTGAAGCTGACGACGCCGACGCGGTCGTGGTCGTCACCGAAGAGGCTCAGCGCGCGCAGACCGGGGACCGTGGCCAGACCCGCGCGGAGGCGGTCGAGCAGTTCGCGTTCGTGGGCGACGACGGAGTCCCAGTCGGCGGCGAGGGTGTCGCAGGCGACGGCGAGGGCGTGCGCGCCGACGACGTTGGGCGAGCCCGCCTCGTGCCGCTCGGGTACGGCGGCCCAGGCGACGCCGAGGCGGTCACCGTGGTCGACGACCTGGGCGGTCGCGCCGCCACCGACCAGGTACGGCTCGGCGGCCTTGAGCCAGTCGGCGCGGCCGATAAGAGCGCCGGACCCGAACGGGGCATAGAGCTTGTGCCCGGACAAGACGACGTAGTCGACGTCGAGGGCGCGGATGTCGATGGGCCGGTGCGGGGCGAGCTGGGCCGCGTCCAACACGACTCGTGCGCCACACCTGCGTGCGACAGCGCTAAGAGCGGCGACCGGCCACACCTCGCCGGTGACGTTGGAAGCCCCGGTGAGCACTACGAGCCGCGGCCCGACCGGGGTGGCCTGCAACGCCTCTTCAAGAGCGTGGACCGCGTCGTCCGCGTTCGCCGGAGTCTGCACCCGGCGCACAGACGGCCCCCGCCACGGCAGCAGCGCGGCGTGGTGCTCGGTGTCGAACAAGACCACCGACGTCGCCTTGGGCAGGGCCTTGGCCAGCAGGTTAAGACTGTCCGTTGTGTTGCGGGTGAACACGACCGTGTCGGTCTCACATGCCCCGACGAACCGGCGCAGCACCCGACGCGCCCGCTCGTAGACCTTGGTGCTGACCTGCGAGGCGAACCCGGCACCCCGGTGCACGCTGGCGTACCAGGGCAGCAGTTCGTCGACCGCGTCGCGCACCGCGTCCAGACAGGGGGCGCTGGCGGCGTGGTCGAGGTTGGCGTAGCCGACGCGGGTGCCGTCGACCAGCGGGACGACGAGCCGGGCACCGGCCACGGTCGGCACCGGGATCTGCTCCGCGCGGGCGGCGGGCACGGGGGAAAGGGCGAGCGTCATCAGCCGACTCCTGGGTCCGGGACCCTGGAATGACTTCGGCGGGTCCGCGCTTGTCCACCCGCACCTCGCGGGCAGACCAGGTACTCACCCGGGGCACCCCACCGCGGAGGAGGGTTGCCGGCCAACGAGCCGGGGCTTGACGCTGGCACTCATTACCTTGTCGAGAACCCTATCGGACGCGTCGCCGCCCAATCGAGGGGGTGCGACCCAGGTCACCCCTCGCCGGTCTCCCCGCGCCACTTCGCGAACCGGCCCGCCCGGTCCACGGCCCGGATCCGCCGCTCGGCCGCGGCCCTGGCCTGCTGGGTCGCCACGATCAGCACCTGGTCACCCTCCTGCAGCCGGGTGTTCGGCCCGGGGGTGAACCCGCCGCCGGACCGGGCGACCAGGCTGACCGTCGCGCCCGGCGGCAACCGCAGTTCCGACAGGTAGACGCCGTGCAGCTTCGACCCGTTCGGGATGCCGACCTGCAGCAGTTCGGCGTCCAACTCGTCCAGGGTGGCGACGTCGACGTCGACCTCGCGGGTCCGGGCACCCTGGTCGAGCCGCAGCACCTTGGCCAGCACGGCGAGGGTGCCGCCCTGCACCAGGGTCAACACGATCACCAGGACGAACACGGCGTCGACGAGCCGCTGCGCGCCCGGCACCCCCTGGGAGAGCGGGATCATGGCCAGCACGATCGGCACCGCGCCGCGCAACCCGGCCCAGGAGAGGAACACCTGCTCGCGCCAGGGCATCTTGAACGGCAGCGTGGCGATCACCACCGACAACGGCCGGGCGATGAGCGTCACGACGGCGCCCGCGACCAGCCCCGGCACCAGCGCGTCGAGCAATCGGTACGGCGAGGCGAACAGTCCCAAGAGGACGAACAGGCCGATCTGCGCCAGCCAGCCCAAGCCCTCGGCGAACGACACCGTGTCCGAGCGGTGCGGCAGCTTGAAGTTGCCCAGCACCAACGCGGCCAGGTAGGTGGCGAGCAGACCCGAGGCGTGCACGCTCTGCCCGCACGCGAAGGCCAACACACACACCGCGACCGTGGCGAGCGGGTAAAGACCGGTGGCAGGTAGGGCTGCCCGGCGAAGGCCGTGCGCGCCCAACCAGCCCAGGACCAAACCGATCGCGGCACCGGCGGCGAGCTCGTAGAGCGCGGTGACCGACAGCAGCCAATCGACCTTGTCGGACGACGCGAGCACGACGACCGCGATGTAGCTGGGCGCGTCGTTGATGCCGCTTTCCAGCTCCAGCGACCCGACCAGGCGCCGGGTCACCGACAGTTGGCGCAGCACGCTGAACACGGCGGCCGCGTCGGTGGAGGCGAGCACGGCACCCCACAGCAGCGCGTACCGCCAGTCGAACCCGAGCAGCCAGTGCAAGCAGGCCCCGGTGACCCCGATGGTCACCACTACGGCCACAGTGGACAGTGCGATGCCGGGCAGCAGCGCCGGTCTGACCTCGGTCCACCGGGTGGTCAGGCCGCCCTCGGCGAGGATGAACACGAGCGCGGCCAGGCCGAGCGACTGGGTCAGCTCGGCGTTGGAGAACTGGATGCCCAGGCCCGCCTCGCCGATGAGCAGCCCGATCCCCAGGTACAGCAGCAGCGACGGCAGGCCCAGCCGGACCGACACGCGAACCGCGAACACCGCCACCAGCAGCACCGCCGCGCCAATGCCCAACGCGAAGGTCAGGTCGTGCACGCCACCTCCCGCTCACTCGCCCAGCAACCGCTCCAACACCGCCCCGCCGTCCGCGGGTGGCGGATCGATCTCGACGACCTTGTCCCGACCGCGCTCCCCGGAGACGATCACCACGTCCCGACCGCGCACACCGAACGCCGCGGCGACCGCCAGCCGGACCGCCTCGTTCGCCTTGCCCGCCACCGCGGGCGCGGTGACGGCGACCACCAGCACACCGCCGCCGGTACCACTGACACCGCCCGCCGCGCCACCGACCGGCCCACCACCGTCCCAGCGACCGCCGACCGCGGTGCGCCGGGCACCGGGCCGCACCCGGACACCGAACCGGAGCCCCACCGCACCTCCGTCCACAGTGGACAATCGGCGAATCGGCCAACCCCCGGAGGGTATCCCGCGGCCACTGTACCGAGGCAGCCGGGTCGTTCGTGGATCAACGAAAGGATTGTGGACGAACGCGGCGAATGTGGACAACCCGCGTCATGGGGCCAACCGACCGGCCCGTTCGGACCATCGGCCGTGCTGATACACCCAAATGGACCAAGGAATGCTGCTGCATCACTCGTAAGGACCCACTGTCCACCACGGAAAGTTGCGCTGTGCACTTGCGTGATCACGGGTCTAGCATGGGTCGACCGTCGCACCGGACCGTCCGCAGAAGGAGGTGCCCGCCCCGCCCCCGGCCCCGTGCCGGGTCCGCCGAGTGGGCCGCCAGATGACCGCACACCGTTGGAGCGTCGACACCCCCGACCGGTTGGGCACCCAGGGCCTGTGGGCGGCCGCGCAGGCTCGGGCCCGGGAGTTGGACCGGGACATCCTGGCGGTGGCCGCGCTCGTCGCGCTCACCGGCTTCGCCGTCGTCCTGCGGGTGGGTGCCGCCGCCGCGCCGGTGC
The DNA here is from genome assembly GCF_000482865.1 of Actinokineospora inagensis DSM 44258. GTDB lineage: Bacteria > Actinomycetota > Actinomycetes > Mycobacteriales > Pseudonocardiaceae > Actinokineospora > Actinokineospora inagensis. The sequence goes on from NZ_AXWW01000038.1 coordinate 84,417, forward strand.
AGGCGGGAGAAGGCCGTGGCGTGGCGCAGACATACGGCGTGGACGCCCTCGGCACGCTGCTCGACCCCAGCGCGTCCCCGTTGGCCTGGCTGCAAACCGGCGGCTACACCGCCCTCACCGACGCGTTCGTCCGGCACAGCACAGCGGTCGGCGCGGCCCGCGAACCGATGATCGTCGTGTCGGCGGCCACCTCGGTGTTGCTCTGGGTGCTCGCGCGCCGCATCGGCCTGTCCCGGCTGACCGCCGCCGCCGCCATCGCCACGATCGCCGTCTCCCCGATGGCCCTGGGCCTGCAATTGGGCACCAGACCGGAGAACGTCGCCGTCCCGTGGGCCCTGGCCGGGGTGGCGGTCCTGTGGACCCCGCACCGGCACCGCAGGCTGTACTCGGACCTGTGGGCGACCGCGTTCCTGGTGATCGCGGTGATCACGGCGCCGATGGCGTTCCCGTTGATCATCACCGCGGCCTGGCTCGTGTGGCGCCGCGGGCGTCGAAGACTGTCGCTGATGCTGTCGTCGTTGTTCGTGCTTGGCACCGGAATAGGCATGGGCGTGTCCACGGCGTTGATCGGCCTGCAGATCGCGACCGAGGGCCCATCCGCCACGGACTGGTTCGCCCAAGACACAGTCTTCGCTGTCGCAGCAGTCGGTGCCGCCGTCCTTACCTTGTTCTCTTACCGCTTACGTCCGTTGGCAGCGGGCGTGCTGGCGTTGTTCGCGCTCGCCGCAGTCCCAGGAGGCCCGGACACAGCGGCGTTAGCGGTCGCGGTAGCCCCCGCAGCACTTCTTGTCGCGGGCGCTGTCGAACGCGCGACCCGCTTCCAACCCCGCGAGTGGACTTGGCACAAGCCACTGCGCGTCCCCACAGCCTTGTTAGCGGCAACCATGGCCGCCGCCACCCTCCCCACCTGGATCGACGGCCTCCGCGCACCCAGCACCGACCCCACCCCCATCGCCGACGCGGCCCACTGGCTCACCGAGAACCTCCCCACCACCCCCGTCGTCACCGACGGCACCACCTGGGTCGACCTCCTCCGCGACGGCCGCCCACCCACCGCCACCACCCGCGCGATGGATTGCGCCGCCACCTGCGTGTCCCAGTCCTGGCTGCTCGTCACCCCCGCCCTCCGCCTCGTCTTCGCACACCGCCCCACCCTCACCACCGCGGCGGCGACGGCGGAAACCGTCGCCATCTTCGGCACCGGCGACACCCGCGTCGAAATCCACCGCCCCACCACCGACGGCGAGGCCGAAGCCGACGAACACCAAGCCCGCGTCCAAGCGGGCACCCGCATCGCCACCTCCCCCCACATCGCCGCCCCCACCGCCGTCACCGAAACCCTCCGCGCGGGCCGCACCGACCCCCGCCTCCTCACCACCCTGTCCACCCTCGCCGCCACCCAACCCATCCGCGTCACCGCCCTCCCCCCCATCCCCGGCGAAGACGCCGCCAACCAACCCCGCCGCCAAGCCGTCCTCACCACCCCC
>NZ_AXWW01000039.1 GCF_000482865.1 Actinokineospora inagensis DSM 44258
ACTGCCTGAGAGAATCCGGAATGCTGGATGACCGTGACGTGACCGCCTGGATGGGCGACAAGGGCTATGTCGGCACCGGGATGCTGACACCGATCAGGAAACCCAAACACCGCGACCTGCTCGACTGGGAGAAGGACTTCAACCACCACCACAACAAGAAGCGAGTCATCGTCGAACACGCCATCGCCAACCTCAAAACCTGGCGCATCCTCCACACCGACTACCGACGCCCCATCGACACCTTCGCCACCACCATCTCCGCAGTCCTCGGCCTACAGTTCTACAGGCAAGCGTGAATAACCCTCTGTGTATTTGGGGGCTTTGCCGGCGGTTGATCTTGGTGTGAGGGTCACTGGGCCTCGGCTGCGCCTCGGGGTTCGGCCTGGTCGCCTGCGGCGACGCCGGCCTGGGGCGCCGGATTTTGCGGGCTGTGCCCGCTGGGGTGAAGTTGCTTTGTTTGGGGCCCCTGACAGCAGCCTGGGTAAGGCTAAAAGGCGGGGCCACTGGAAAGCGTGGCTTACCCGCCTGCGAGCTTAGGCTGCTGTCCCCCAAACAAAGCAACTTCACCCCAGCGGGCGGTTGGTGTCGGCGGGTTTCGAGGGGCGCGGTGCCGGTTTTGTGTGGTGGGTTATCGCGCGGGGGTTTCTGGGGCTGGTGGTGCCGGTTCTGCGTGGTGGGTTGTGGCGCGGTGGTGGTGTTGTGGGCTGGCTGTGTCTGGTTCTGTGCGGTGGGTTGTCGCGTGGTGGGGTTGTTGTTGTGGGCTAAGGGGTTGGGGGAGGGAGTGGGGTGTAGATCTTGTCGGACGTCGGGTGTCTACTGGGGGGATGGCGTCGTTGTTGGAGGTGGTCAATGGGGGGTTCGGGGTGGGGGTGGTTGACGGGTTGGGGCGGTGTTGTGGGTCGCGGCGGTGGGTGGGGGAGGGGGGGGCGCAGCGGCCGTTTCGGTCGTTGGGGGAGCTTGATGAGGTTTCCGCCGCAGTACTGGCCACATTGGACTGGGCGGAGGTGTTGGTCGAGGTCCGGTCGGTGGGGCGGGTGCGGGACAGGTGGCCTGGTCTTGGGCGGGCCGAGTTGATCTACGAGTGGCGGTTCGGGCATCGGTTTGTGATCTGTGGGCGGGGGTTGACCCGGGATGCGGCGTTGGGGGCGCTGCGGCATCGGTCGGGGCATGACCGGGGGACGGAGCGGGCGGTGGTGGTGGGGGAGTTGGCGCGGATCGTGGCGGTTCGGTTGCGGGGGTTGGTGCTGTGAGGGTCCACAATGGACTGATGGCGGCCAGGTGGCGATCTGCCACGTGGCAGGGTGTTGATCACTCTGGGTAGGGCGGGGTGGGCCAAGGATGACCCGAATGGACGTGGGGGTTTGTCAGTAATCTGGGCGGCGTCGTCGCCGAAGTAGGGGTGCTCTCCGTGGTCGTGTCCACCAGTCGGGTAGTTCCGGGCGTGAATCCTGGACCGTGGTTGCCGCGTGTTCCGGCTGAGCTGCACCGTGTGTGCCGATTTTTGGGTTGCTGTCGCCCGGACGTCCTAAGTGTCACCCGTTCGGCGTAGAAAACCGCCGGACTTGTTGGGCCGATGGGGTGGCGCTTGGTACTCGATCGGGTGCAAAGTGGTACCTCCTCAGTAGTACCTGCGTAGTCGGAACCGATAGAGGACGGTCTGGCGTGGACCGCGCTGAGCTGGCAACCGAGTGGGCCGCCGCGTTGACCAGGGTGGTCGGCGTGTCGCGCCCGTCGGTCGGGCGCGAGTTGGAGTCGATGCTCGCGGTCCTGCTGGACCGACCGGGCGATGTCGGCGCGCGCCTGGTCGCCGCCGGGTACCACACGCCGGAGTGCCTGCAGGCCACCGTCGAGCTGTTCGCCAGCCGTCTGGCCACAGTGGACTCAGCGCCGACCGTGCTGGCCACCCTCGCCAGCGGTTTCGCCGAAGCCATCCGCGGCACCCGCCTGCACGAACCGGGGACAGCGTTGTCACTTGACGTCGAGCGGGACCTGCGCGCCAGCGAGGCCCGGTTCCGCGAGGTCTTCACCACTTCCGCGCTGGGCATGATGATCACCGACCTCGACTTCGGCGTCGCGCGCGCCAACGAGGCGTTGGAGGTCATGCTCGGCCACGAGCCGGGCACGCTGTTCGGGCGCGACCTCGACGACCTGTTCCACCCCACCGAGCGCGAATACCTGCGCGAGCGCTACGCCGAACTCGCCGCCGGGCTCTGCCAGCAGTTACACGAGCGCACCCAGTTCGTCCGCGCCGACGGCGAGACCACCTGGGTGCGCATCGCCGTGTCGCTGCTGCGCGACCGCGACGACCTGCCCGGCCACTTCGTCACCATGGTCGAGGACGTCTCCGACCTGTACCTGCTGGAGAACCGGCTCAGCTACCAGGGCACGCACGACCCGCTCACCGGACTGCCCAACCGGCAGGCGTTCCTCAGCCGGTTGGAGGAAGCCCTCGGCACCGGCGCCGCCCTCTCCGTGTTCCACCTGGGCCTGGACGATTTCGCCGTCGTCAACGACGGGGTCGGCCGGGAAGCCGGTGACCACCTGCTCCGCGAGGTGACCAAGCGGCTGCGCGAGGTCGTCGGCGACCACCCCGGCGCCATCGCCCGGATCGCGGGCGACGAGTTCGCGATCATGCTGCTGCACGGGCCGGACGGCCTGGACATCGGCTCGGTGGCCGGTGACATCAACGACGTGCTCGCCGAAGCGACCTATGTGGACGGTGAGGGGATCGCGGCGTCGGCCACCATCGCCGTGCTGAACCTGCCATCACCCGGCAGCGACCCCGACGAACTGTTGCGCGCCACCGACATCGCGCGGCGGCGGCTCAAGCTGCAGGGCCGCCGCCAGTGGTGCCTGGTCGACCCGGAGCAGAACCACCGCTACCGCGAGCACTACCGCCTCGCCGCGGGCATCCCCGGGGCCTGGGAGAACGGCGAGCTCGACCTGGACCTCTGGCCCGTGCTCGCCCTCACCGACCGCACCCGGCTGGCCACGCACGCCCAACTCCGCTGGGAACACCCCAAACTGGGCACCCTGGACAGCACCCGGGTCCAGGAGATCCTCCGCGACACCGGTCTGGGAGTCCCCTTGGGACACTGGGTGCTCCGCCACGCCGCCCAACTGGTCGCGGACATGCGGTCGTCGCTGTACCTGGAGCTGACCCCGGAGCAAGCCGCCGACCCCGATCTCGTCGCCGCCGTGCGCCGGGTGCTCGGCGAGACCGGCCTCGACGCCGACCGGCTCGAACTCGGGATGCCGGTGCAGTCGCTGTGCGGGCCGGACATGCCCGCCGAGGACAACCTGCACGTCCTGGTCGACATCGGCGTCCGCTCCGTGCTCACCGGCTTCGGCCGCAGCCGCGGCGACCTGGCCTGCCTGGAAGACCTGCCGATCCACACGGTCCGCGTCTCCGACCACGTCGTCCGCCGCCTCGCCAAACCCGACCCGACCGCCCTGTTCACCCGCGCCACCCTCGGGTTGATCCCGATGGTGCGGGAGGTGGGGATCTCCGTGCTGGTCACCGGCCTCGCGGACGCCGCGCAGGTCCAGTGGTGGGCGGACGCCGGAGCCGACCTCGCCTCCGGCCCGATCTTCCACTGACCAAGAGCGAGCCGTACATGATCGAACCGGCTGATGGGCCCCCGGATTTCAAGCCTAGGGGAGGGGACCGACAGAACCCGGTGACCGCTGATCGGCCTAGCGGTGCGGGTTCCGCTTGGCCGCGCGGACCCGGCGCGCGGGCCTGCGACGGTGAGCGAGCCGCGGACGTGATCGACGGGTGGTGACCTTCGGGTCCGGCGTGACCGGACCCGAGCACCACGAGTCGGTCAGGCGGCGAGGACGGTGCCGATGGCGGTGTGGCCCGCCGGGGTCAGCACGGCCGGGACGAGCTCGCCGAAGCGGCCGTGGGTGGCGGTGATGAGGCCGTCGTGGGTGAGCTGGTGTGCGGTGAACTGGTCGCAGCACGGGACGCCGTCGATGTAGAGGTCGGGTTCGCGGCCGCTGGCCAGTTGGGCGCGGCCGTCGGCGACGGCGCGCAGCATGGCGCGAACCCGGTGGCTCGGCTGATCGGCGGGCTCACTCATGGCAGATCTCCCCCTCGGGGTGGGCTTGTTCGGGTCTCCCTTGATGGGATGCGTGACCCCTTCCTGGGGTTGCATCGGATTCCACCCCCACCGATGTTATGAACGTGACCTCATTGTGAGACAAGAGGCAGCGGCGCGTCGCACAGATACCACCCTAAGCGGTGAGGCCGAGTGTGAATAAAGTGGTAACCGGGTATGCGCGCCGGTTGCGTTCAGGTTGACGAACGCTGTACGAGCTTCGTCGGGAGCAGGACCGACGACGGCAGCGGCTGCTCACCGGCCAACTGGGCCAACAGGTGTTGGGTTGTGGTGCGCCCCAACTCCTCCACGTCCTGACGCACGGTGGTCAGTTGTGGCGCGGTGGTAGTGGCGAGCACGGAGTCGTCGAATCCGACTAGCGCTATGTCATCGGGGATGCGCTTACCGTGCTCGGCAAGGGTCCTTAATGCGCCTACGGCAATAATGTCCGCTGCGGCGAAGACACCGTCGACGTCCGGGTATTTCTGGAGCAGTTCGGCCATGGCGCGCGCGCCGCCTTCGACGCTGAAGTCCGCGTAGGCGATCATGTCGGCGGTCTCGACCATCCCGGCCTGCCAGCCGTTGAGCCTGTCCACGCCCGCTGCCATGTCCTGCGGCCCCGCGATCGTCGCGATCCGGCGGCGGCCGAGACCGATGAGGTGCCGCGCGGCCTCGACGGCGCCGGTGAAGTTGTCGGAGTCGACGTAAGGGACGTTGACGTCCTCTAAGGGTCTACCGACAAGGACGACAGGTAACCCTGCCTCCATAAGACGCGCCGGAAGCGGATCTCCCCGGTGGAGACTGACGACGACGGCACCGTCAACGTGTCCACCGCACAGGTAGGACTCAAGAGCACCGTCCACGCGGTCTTGGTCCATCAGCAACACGAGTTGCCTGCGGCTACCGACCATGCCCGCGTACACGCCGCGCAGGATCTTCGCGAAGAACGGGTCACTGAACAGGCGGTCGCCGCGCTCGGACACCACGAGCGCGATCGAGTTCGTCCGCCGGGTCACCAGGTTGCGCGCCGCCTGGTTCGGCACGTAGCGCAACTCGGCGATGGCCCGGTCCACCGCCAGCTTCGCCCGCTTGCTCACCCCGGGCAGGTCGTTGATCACTCGCGACACGGTCGACCGGGACACCCCGGCCGCGCGCGCGACCGCCTCCAACGTGGGGGCCTGCGATCCGCGCATCCTCACTCCGATCCCATGCCCCTGCCTCGCGTCAACGCCGGTGCCGCTCCTGGGCCTTGTTCGCCAGCCCGAACAGGATGCGCTGCATCACGTCGTCGCCGTCGTCGGGCAACGGGTCCCGCGCCGCCTCGATCGCCGCCGCGGGCGACGGCTTGCGCTGCCGCCGGGGCAGCGGCACCGCCGACGCGCTCATGCCCGCCGGTAACGGCAGGCTCGCCCACAGCAGATAACGGCCGACCCCCAACTGGGTGACGCCCACCCGTGGACCATCCGGCACCGGCGGCACCCGCACCACCGGCGGCGTCTCGATCTCGATCACCAGGTCCGGCCCGGCCACCCTGATCCGCGCCGTCAACATCCCCGGCCGCGCCGGGTCCACCGCCGCCACCACGGCCTTCGCCAGGTTCCGCCCGGCCTCCGCCGCCGCGTCCCGCAACGGCCGCAGCTTCCACTCGGTGGCCGAAAACCGCACGAACATCTCGGTGCACCCCACGGCGGTGGGCAGGGCGACCAGTTGCAGGTCGTCCATCTGTTCGGTCCGGTTGTTCATCCCGTGCGTCCTTCCCGGTCCCCCGCGCGTGCGCAGATGGTGCCACGTCACCCATCAGTAGCGGCACCCCAGGTCGTTCCCTTTACTGTGAGTGCGCGCAGTCCGTCAATTCGTCACCCACCGCGTCCTGCCATCCCCGCAATGGTGTAACTCTGCCTCGTGCGGCCCTCAACAGATGAAGGTACTCAGCTCAACGCCGAGTTCACCACCAAACCCGATCGCGACACGATCTCTTTGTTCCTGGAGAGCGCGGGTGGCAGCAAGGAGCCCGCCCGCAACCACGAGTACCCCCATGCGATCCGGCTCCTGGCCCGCCGTCTCGGCGCGCTCTCTGCCGTCGTCGTGTCGGCGGTCGTCGAGTCGAAAGACCTGGCCGACCTGCCCGAGGAACAGCGCACGATCATCGCCACCCCTTGGCGCTGCACCCCGATGTCGACGTGCAAGACGTCTACCGCCGGTTGACCCAGCCCCAGGCGCGCATCTCGAAGCAGCCGGGCCAGACCAACAGCAACAGGACCAAGCGCATCCGGCTCCGTTTGCGCGTCCCCGGTTACGAACCGGCGGACGCGGCCAAGCTGGCCGACCTGTTGGCTCGGGGTCTTTCCGGCCCAGACGCCCGGGACCTGTTGGCGCCCTTCGCCGGGGAGAAGTTGCAGGCCATCGACGGCAGCCTGGACATCGCCACCCGGCTCACCCCGGATGCGATCTGGGTGGCGCCCAGCGACGGCTTGGACGAGCACCCGGTGCTGTTCTCGGCCATCCAGCCGGTCCTCGACCAGGTGTACGGGCAAGGCTCGATCGCGGCGGGTGACCTGCCGGACGAGTTCGTCGGCACGGTGCTGAAGGAACTGCCGGACATCGACTTCGACGCGCGGACCGGGCGTTTCACCAAACGCACCGCCGGCCCGGTCGACAAGGACTTCGCTGTCTTCGACCGGAAGGCCACGGTCAAGTACCGGGTCGAGCAGGATGCGTTGCGCAAGCTCCTAGTGGGGCCAGGTGAAACCGCCAGTTGTGACCTGTGTGGCGAAGACCTCCCCGTCAGGTTCCTCGTCGCTGCTCACATCAAGCAGCGGTCGCAGTGTACGGACCAAGAGCGCGGAGACCTCAAGAACGTTGCCATGCTCGCGTGCCTTCTCGGCTGCGACAAGGCGTTCGAGCTTGGCATCGTCACCGTTGACACAGGTGGCCGTGTCCGTGTGGCCAAGAGTGACGGCATGACGGGGAAGTTGGCTCAACACTTGGACTACCTGTCCGGACGCACGTGCACGGCACACGGTCCCGACAGCGAAACGTACTTCAAGTGGCACCGGGAGCGGTGGGCCTGAGAAACGCGGATGGGCTCCCCGCGTGCGGGGAGCCCATCCGGTGTGGTGGGGATTTACTTCAGGCCGGTGTCAACGGCGGTCATCAGGGTGCCGGGGTCGCCGGACATCTCCCAGGCCATGATGCCGAGGAGGTTCTTCGTCTTGAGCCAGGCGGTCTTCTGCTGGATGGTCCACGGGTCGTCGAAGGTCCACCACTGGCCGCTGGTGCCGCCGGTGAAGCAGGCGGTGGCGACGGCCTGGGTGTCGTGGTAGATGGTGCAGTTGGGCAGGCTGGAGAGCAGGTTGCTGTAGCCGCGGGTGCCCGCTTCCTCAGCGAACTGGCCCGGGGCCGCGCCCTGCGCCGACTGCCACTCGCCCTTCTTGCCGTTGTCCGGCACGCCCTGCCAGCCGCGGCCGTAGAACGCCAGACCCAGGGTCAGCTTGCGCGGGTTGGCGCCGCGGTCGGTGTAGGCCTTGATGGCGCGCTCGACGCTGAACTTGGTGGCATTCGGGTCGTCCACGTCGTCGTACAGGTTGGCCTGGTGGCCGGTCTGGTTCGGCTCCCACGAGTTGTCGCTGCCGGAGCCGTGGAAGTCGTAGCCCTGCACGTTGGCGACGTCGAGGTAGTCGAAGACCTTGGGGATGTCCCAGCCGAGCTGGACCTTGTTCGGGTCGGCCGGGGTGAACGCGTGCAGCTCGTACCGCTTGCCGGTGGTCTTGCTCTTGGCGTCGAGCTGGGTGCGGAACTCCTTGAGCAGCGCGGTCAGGTTGTCCTTGTCGTTGGCGGCCGAGTAGTGGTTGCCCGGGTGCCCGTCGGGGCTGCCCGGCCACTCCCAGTCGATGTCGATGCCGTCGAAGATGCCCGCGGCGGTACCCGGGCCGCCGGCGCCGCCGTAGGCCTTGATGTTGCCGTCGATGTAGGCGTCGATGCAGGACGCGACGAACTTCTTGCGGGACGCGTCGGTGGCGGCCACGTCGGAGAAGTACTTCGAGTAGGTCCACCCGCCGATCGACATGATGATCTTCAGGTTGGGGTACTTCGCCTTGAGCTTCTTGAGCTGGCCGAAGTTGCCGCGCAGCGGCTCCCAACCGGTGTCGCCCACGCCGTCGACGGACTGGGCCGCCGACATCGGACGCGAGTAGTCGGCCTCGGCGTCGCTCGCCCCGTCACCCTGGTTCGGGTCCTCGGGGTTGCTCGTCGTGCTCTTGGTGACGCCCGTCAGGCAGGTGAGGTTCGTCGGGTCGATGTTGTTGAACGCGTAGAGCAAGTGCGTCAGCTTCGCCGCGGCGCCGGTGGTGACCAGGTTCTTGACGAAGTACTGACGCCCATAGATGCCCCACTGCACGAAGTAACCGACGCGGGCGTAGCCGCTGACGATGTCGGTGGTCTTGGCAGTAACGGGCGCGCTCTGGGCGGACGCGTTGTCGTAACCGTCGCGGGCTCGCACGGTGAAGCTGTACGAGGTGGACGGCGACAGGCCGGTGACCTTGGCCGTGGTGGTGGTGACGGTCGCGTTGGCAGCACCGTTGACGAACACGTCGTAGGCCACCACGCCGGTGTTGTCCGTCGACGCGGTCCAGGCGAGGGTGACGCTACCGGAGTCGGCCGCGGTGGAGCGCAGACCGGCGGGAACGGTGGGTGCCTGGGTGTCGTCGGACGGGTTGTTGGTGGTCACGGTGAGCGGGGTGCTCGCCGCGGACGCCAACCCGTTGGTGTCCTTGGCCTTCACGGTGAAGGTGTAGGCCGTGTTCGGCGTCAGGTTGGCGACGCTGGTGGTCAGGTCGGCCGTGTTCGTCAGCAGGGCGGTGCCCTGGTAGACGTCGTAGCTGGCGATCGGCAGCGAGCCCATCGCGGCCGCGTCCCACGCCAGTGTGATGGTCTTGGTCGTCTTCACCGTCGCACGCAGGTTCGCCGGGGCAGCGGGCGGTGTGTCAGGAGTGCCATCACAGTTGCCGTTGTCGACGCGGCACTTCGTGGGCGTCGCCGTGGCGCTAAGACGGAAGGACGGGTTGTACGGGTAGGTGGAGCGGCCCGGCTGAAGAGTGTTGATGTAGTACGCCGGGCTAAGGGTGACGCGGGTGCCGGTCTGGCTGACGGTGGAGTTCGCGTTAGCGGTTGCGGTTACGCCCGCCGGCAGCTCGAAGCTGATAGCCCAACCGGTGACGGCTGCGCTACCACTGTTGGTGACCGTGTACTCGCCGGTGGTGCCGGTCAATGCGAGCGTCGCGCGGAGTGCGCCCGCCGCCGAAGCCGGTTGGTTCGCGATGACTAGTGCGCCGGTGGCCAGCAGGAGGCTCACCGCCGCGGTGGACAAGCGACGAAGGGTGCGTCTCATGGCGTTGGCTCCATGGGGATGACGGAGATATAGCCGATGTGGTCTAGACCACAAGTGAATCTAGCGCGCGGAACGGTTTAGGTCTAGACCAATGCGCTCGCTGGAAATCACCAGATTGGCGGCGGCGCCGACCTTCTCGGTTCGGTCGGGCCGGATGTCGCGGTGGGTGTTCTCCGCACGCTCTTTCGCTATTCGTCGAACCCGTTCCGCGGCGATCTTGGGGACGGTCTCCGGGTGTGGTTGCGGCTGGTTTGTGGCGGATTGTGCTGGTCGGTGATGATGTTGGAGTCGTTGTCGGACAAGCGGTTGTGCGCGGGTGGACCTGGTGGCGGTCGCGATGGTGGCGATCTTGTCGCGGAGTGCTGCGGGCGGGAGTTGTCCACATAGCCCGCAGGTTGTCCACAGGCGAGGGATTGTCACTGTTCGGGCTGCTCAGCGGGGGATAGCCTGGCGGCGGAAGGGTGGTCGCGGCGGATAACTGGGAATGGGGTGGTCGGGGGAACGCGACAATTCGGGCCGGGTGCTCGACGAATTCGTGAATACGCGCCATGCGAGATGCTTGATGACGAGAGGTAGTGGACCTGTCGCCCGGCGGCACCGGGTGTCGGCGCCCGAGTGGTCTGCGGTGTGCGCCGTTCGAGGGAACGACCAGGAATTGTCAACTGTCAGTGACGGGGTGGATGGGTACCGTTGACGGGCGGACTTGATCGACCGACTGATGAGGGTGAGTTGCCGTGGTGAGCGCTGACGAACTGCCGCCGTACCGCGCCGTGCTGGCCGTGGACGCCGAGCGGTACGGGTCGAACACCGACCCCGGCCAGCGGCGGCTGGCCGAGGCCATCCCGGAGGTCATCCGGGTCGCGTTCGCCAAGAGCGGCCTGGCAGGCGCCTGGGAGGAGCGGCTCTACGCCCAGGACACCGGCGACGGGCTCGGCCTGTGCCTCGACCCCCGGCACCTGCCGGCCCTGGTCGCGCGGCTGTTCGGGGTGCTGCAGGAGGTGCTCACCGCGCGCGACGTGTGGATGCGCGAGGCCGACCGCGCCCTGCGGCTGCGGCTGCGCGCCGCCCTGCACGTCGGCCCGGTCCTGCAGCCCGGCGGCGGCCGTGCCCTGGTCACCGCCCACCGCCTGCTCGACGCCGCCCCCCTCCGCGACGCCCTCAAGCGGTCCGACCCCGACCGCACCTTCCTCGCCGTCATCCTCTCCAACCGCGTCCACGACGACGTCATCGCCGCCGGCTACGCCACCCTCCCCACCACCCCGGTCGACGTCCACATCAAGGAGTACGAGGCCGCCGCCCACCTGCACATCCCGCACCCCACCGGCGACCTCCTCGCCTCCGGCCTGGTCCCCGCCGCCCCGGACCCCACCCCCCCCCCCCCCCCCCAGCCCCGCCAAGACCCCCGCCTGGCCCCCGTCCACAACGTCATCACCGGCGGCCAGCACTCCGGCACCACCATCCAGGTCGGCCACCTCCACGGCGGCCTCAAGAACGCCTGACCGGTCGCCCCCGGGGGACTACCGGCCAGGCCTCGCTCACCCTGCCGCCTGCATCGGGAACGGCCCGAGCAACCCGGCGCTCTCCACCCGGGCCTGACCGGTCCGCGTGATCCGGTACACCTCCTCGTTGACGTGCACCAGGGCGCGATCGTCCAGACTGGCCGCGGTCCGCCGGAAATTGGCCCGCATCTTCTCCGGCAGCCACTGCTTCAGCTTCCCCGCTGGAGCACCGGCATCGCCGCAGTGGTAGAGCAGTGCCAGGATGTGATCGCTCGCCGGTAGGTCTCGGCGCAGCACCTTCGGCACATCACCGAATTCCTGCACGACCGGTATCTTCCGGGTCACCAGCGTGTCGACCAACCGTTGCGCCACATCGGCCGACACATGCCCACTGAGCCGCACGAACTCCGCGAGCACCCAGTCCAACACCCCGATGACCAGCGTCGAGTCCTGCAGGTTCGGGTCGATCCCATCCGCCAAGTGCGCCGCGTCCCGGCTGTTCCGGATGTCGTAAACCACCCGTAGCGCTCGCGGTAGGTAGATCCGCACGGACTTCGGGTGGTCGGCCTCCCGGAGCCGGGACAGCCGATTCGCGATCTCCTCGGTCTTGAGGTTGTCGTCGAGCGAGGTGAACGTCCCCGTGGTGATCTGCTGGAGGATGCGGTAGGCGGCTTCGCAGAACCGCCCACCTTCTACCTCGGTCGGCCGCAGCTTGCCGAGGTAGAAGTTGTCCTTCGCGTCCTTGTACGTGCCGAGCAGTTCGCGCACCAGCGCCTTGTCGTACGCGACCGCCAGCACCGCCTCAACCGACTCGCTCATTCGTCGATCCCGGCGTTCACGGGTTCCTTCGCGCTGCTCGGCCTCGCCGCACCCGATCGTTTCCGACGAGGAGCCGGGTGCTCGGTGAGCGCGGCCCGCACGGCCGCCCGGTCGGGCAACGCCGCCACCACCGCTTCGCCCCGGTGCGACAACTGCTTGGCCCCGTTGTCCGCGGCGACCAAGAATCCGTGGCCGCGGGTCGCGCTGTCCAGGTCACGAGTCGGGTTGCCGAAGGCCGCCATGGCGGCCTCTCGGTTGATCTTCTCGATGTCCGACATCTTGAACTGGGTGGTACCGCGGTACTCGGCCAGGTAGTACGCCAGGCACGCGATCCGTTCCGCGGCGTTGTCCGGCCTCTTCTGCTTGATGAACTCCTTGACGTTGCCCGGCTCGGTCTCGGCCCGCGCCGCTGAAGCTCCTGTTGGCGCGATGGACGACTCGTACCCCAGTGCCTGCAGCAGCAGCGACACCGCCTGCCGCAAGCTCTCCGGCGGCAGGGGGCGTAGCGCGTCGTACGCCAGGTAGACGGCCTCCAACTGCTTCCGGAACGGGTCCGGGCTGTCGGCGGTGTGGATGGTCCGCAACTCGACGTCGGGGGCGGGCGACGGTACGACGGTCAGCTCGGTGGGTTCCTCAGGTTGTGACACCGATGTCCTCCTCGTTCTCCCGCGCCGATGTGGCCCGGGTGTGGACATCGCACCGTGGGGTTGTCGCAACTTTGTCGCACATAGGTCGTGGCAGTGTGGTTGATTGGGTCCCAATCAGCGGGAACCATACTTTCGTGGAGATTTTCGGACGTGTTGCGAATCGGTAGCATCGGCGTGGTGAGCCGGAGGTGATCAGTGGTGTCGCGGCCTCTTCACGTTCGTGAGACGGGTATGCGCCTGCGGGAACTGTTGCTGCGCAACTCGGCATACCGCGAGCAGTGGCGGCGTTCGCGGCATCGGACCGCTGATGGCGGTGAACAGGCCGCCATCAGCCAGGTGATCGCGAAGTGGCTGTTGGACACCGGCGAGGCCAGGCGGACACCGCGCAGCCTCAAGGACCTGGTCTCACGGGCGCTCTCGGGTGAGGTGCTCACCGGGGTCACGCTGACGTTGTTCATGGACGCGTTCTCGATGACCGATGAAGATCGTCTTTCGCTTCTGGCGCTGTGGGCGTCCGCTGGTGGTATCCAGGGTGTTGTGGACACGTTGTGCAACCGCCGGGAAATGGTGCTGCCGCAGCGGCACCGGACGGTTTCCGTATTCGAGCGGTATTCGGTGGGTCAGACGGGCGCGCTCGTCAGCAGGCACACGCTCCACGTCATTCGCGCGGTGGCGGAAGGCGTGGACTCCTACATGTTCACGCACGAGCCGCGGGAGGTGCGGATCGAGGTGCTGCAGGGCGGCAAGCCTGGACCGACCTTCGTCCACGGAGGTGGGTTGCACTCCACGGAGATCAAGTTGGACCAGCCGTTGGCGCTGTGGGAAGCCGCGTCGCTGGAGTACCGGGCCTGGTTCGTGGGTGCGGAGCCGATCACCGAGGTGCGGCGGGCGGCGCTGGGGCGGACCGAGAACCTGACCATCGCCGTGGAGTTCGACGGCTGGGTGCCCGGTGTGGCGTCGTGGGGTGCGTGGACCGACCACCTGGCGGGCAGGCGGGTGCGGGCGGAGCGGGTGCCGGTCACCGGGCCCGCCATTCGGCAGGTGTGGCCATCGGTGGAGAACTCCGTGGTGGGGCTCACCTGGGAGCCGTCGAGGTAGCGGTGTCCGTTTTGCGTCGTTGTGGTGAGTGGGCGCCCTGGGTGTTCGGTGTGCGGAAATTTCCTACCCTGTAAGGAAATTCGTCGGCAGTACCGCTGTTCGGACTAATTTTGTGGAACGCGAAACGTTGGTGGGGAAGGGGCGATGTACAGGCGACGTGGTCGGCCTGTGGTGGGTGAGGACGGGTTATGAGGGTGGTTCGGGCTCGCCGGGTGCGGGTGGGAGTGGCGGCGGGTATCGCGGCCGTGTTGGTGGGGGTGGCGGTACCGGGGTACGCGGTGGCGGCGGCGCCTACCTTCGTGCAGCAGGTGAGTGCTCGGGCGGTGGCTACGAGCAAGGCGGTGACGCTGCCGAACAATGTGGTGACCGGGAACCGGATCGTGGTTCAGGTTGGCGTGTGGAGCAGTGGGAACGCCAAAGCGAAGACGGTCAAGGACGCGGCCAACAACACGTATACCGAGTTGGCTTCGGTGGTGGCGTCGGACGGTACCGAGTTGAGTGTGTGGAGTGCTCCCGTTGTCAACGGCGGTGGCACCAAGCCCGCGATCACGGTGACGCCGACGGCGAAGGCGGACATCGGGGTCGCGGCGGCGGAGTACTCCGGGTTGTCGCAGGTCGCGGACGCGACGGTGGTGGACCAGAAGGCGCAGGCGACGGGGACCAGCACGGTCGCCGGGGTCGTCACCTCGGGTCCGACGCCGGTTACCACGGGCGACGGGATCGCGATCGGGTTCTATGCGGACTCCGGGTTCAGCAAGACGTTGACGGCGGGCGCGGGGTTCACCTCGCGCGTGAACGTGTCGCCCGCGTCCGACATGGAGTACGTCCTGGAAGACAGGGCGGTTGGCGCGGGCGAGCAGCCGAGCGCGGGAGTGACCACCGGTGCGGGTGTGCCGTGGTTGATGGCGACCATTGTGTTCAAGGCGGCGCAGGGTGGCGGTAACGGGCCGACCGCGCCGAGTGCACCGACTTCTGTTGTCGCCCAGGCCGGTAACGCCACCGCGACGCTGAACTGGACGGTGCCGCCGAACGGTGGTAACCCCATCATCTCTTACACCATCACGCCGTACGCGAACGGCACTGCGCAGGCGCCCATCATCCTTAGTGGATCGACGCCGACGTTGCAGGTGCCGAATCTGACCAACGGCACCTCTTACACCTTCACGGTCGCGGCGACGAACACCATCGGTACGAGTGTGGCGTCGGCCCCGTCGAACGCGGTTACGCCTACGGCCTCGCCGCAGGGACAGTGGGAACCGGCGATGAACTGGCCGTTCGTCGCGGTGCACATGATCGCGCTCAACAACGGCAAGTACATCCTGTGGGACGGGTGGCACCAGCCGGAGCCCACCTACCTGTGGGACCCGGCCACCAACAACTTCACCACGATCATGGCGCCGGACAGCATCTTCTGCGCCGCCAACGCGCACCTGCCGGACGGCCGCGTGCTCGTCGTCGGTGGTTACGGCGTGGTCTCGACCGGTGAGTTGGGCATCAAGGACACCACGATCTTCGACCCGGCCACCAACTCGTGGAGCCGCGTCGCGGACATGCACTACCCGCGCTGGTACCCGAGCGTGACCGAGCTGCCGGACGGCCGCTACGTCACCATCTCCGGCAACACCTCGGACGCCTACACCTGGGCCGAGCACCCCGAGGTCTACGACCCGGGCAACAACACCTGGACCGTGCTGTCCAACGTGAACACCTCGCAGATCCACGAGGTGGAGTACCCGTTCGCGTACCTCGCGCCGAACGGCAAGGTGTTCACCATGGGCCCGTCCGAGGACGTGTCCTACTGGCTCGACGTCAACAACCAGACGTGGACCCCGGTCGGCGCGAGCGGTGTCGTCAACGGCTCGTCCACCATGTACCGCCCCGGCAAGATCCTCTACAGCGGCGGCTCGGCCACGGTGTCCGACGGCGCCCCGGCGATGGCGAACACCTCGGTGATCGACCTGACCGCGGCGACCCCGACCTGGCGCCGGACCGCGCCGATGAACGTCGCGCGCGACTTCCACACGCTGACCACGCTCGCCGACGGCAAGGTCCTCGCGGTCGGCGGCGCCCCGTCCAGCGACCAGAGCAAGCTCAACACCAACATCCTGACCGCGGAGATCTGGGACCCGGCCACCGAGCAGTGGTCCACCGCCGCGTCGATGGCCGTGCCGCGCCAGTACCACCAGACGGCGCTGCTGATGCCGGACGGCCGGGTGCTGGTCGCGGGCGGCGGTCACCACATCAGCGCGACCGTGCCGGGGCAGCCCTCCGGCCAGATCTACTCGCCGCCGTACCTGTTCAACGGGTCCCGGCCGTCGATCACCACCGCGCCCGCGAGCACCGCCTACGGCCAGAGCATCTCGTTGGCGACGCCGGACTCGGCCGACATCAGCGCGGTCAACCTCGTGTCGGTGGGCGCGGACACGCACCAGAGCGACATGGACCAGCGGTTCGTCCCGCTGCAGTTCACCAAGGGCGTGGGCACGCTGACCGTGCAGACCCCGTCCGGGGCGAACATGGCGCCGCCCGGTGACTACATGGTGTTCATCGTGAACTCGGCCGGGGTCCCGTCGGTCGCTAAGACCGTGCGAATCCTGCCGTCGATCACGGCGCCGTCGGCCCCGTCCGGTGTCGCTGCCGTTGCCAGTAACGCCTCCGCGACGGTGAGCTGGTCCGCGCCAAGCGACGGCGGCAACCCCATCACGGGCTACACCGTCACGCCGTACGTGGGCACTACGGCGCAGACGCCGGTCGCCGTGACGGGTACCACCGCGCAGGTCACCGGTCTGACCAACGGCACCTCTTACACCTTCAAGGTCACCGCCACCAACGGCATCGGCACCAGTGGCGAATCTCAGCCGTCGAACGTGGTAACCCCGTCGGCGACACCCATTCCTGGCTACGTGCAGCAGGTGTCGGGTCGTGGGCCGGGTGCCGAGCGCGCGGTGACCACGACGTCGGCGGTGCAGACCGGTGACCGCATGGTGGTCCAGGTCGGCGTGTGGAACACCAGCAGCGGTAGGGCTACCGGCGTGCGCGACTCCGCGGGCAACGTCTACACCAAGGTGTCCAGTGTCGTCGCGTCCGACAACACCGAGCAGAGCATCTGGACCGCGCCGATCACCTCCGGCGGCGGGCAGAAGCTGACGGTCACCGCGTCGGCGTCATCGTCCGCGGACGTGGGTGTCGGTGCGGTCGAGTACTCCGGTCTCTCTCTGGCGAGCGGGCTGGGTGCCGTGGACAAGTTCGTGTCCGCCGTCGGGAGCTCGGCCGCGGCCTCGTCCGGCCAGACCGCGGCGACCACGGATGACAGCCAACTCGCGGTCGGCTTCTATGTCGACTCCGGGTTCAGCCGCAACCTCACGGCAGGCGCGGGCTTCACGCAGCGCCTGAACTCCTCGCCCGCGGGCGACATGGAGATGGTGATCGAGGACCAGCCCGCCGCCATCGGCGCCCGGCCCAACGCGACGGTGAACTCGGCGGCGAACACGCCGTGGATGGTCACCACCGTCGTGTTCCGGCACGGCTGATGACCTCGGTCGAGACCCCGGCCAAGGGCACCGGGTCGTCGCTCGCGCGGCGGCCCGGTGTCCGAGCCGGGGTGGCCGCCGCGGTCGCCGCCGCCGTCGCCGCCCAGTTCTGGCTGTTCGGCGGCTCCGACGAGGCGACCCCGGCCGCCGCCGTGTCCGGCTACTTCCAGGCCGCCATGGACAAGGACTGCCCACGGGCGTTCGACCTGCTCACCGACCCCGTGCGGGGCGCGTACGGCACGGTCCAGGGGCTGTGCGAGCGGGCCAAGGCGGACACCATGGTGTCCTTCCAGGTGGGCGCCACGGTGACCACGCCGGAGGGCGCGAAGGTAACGGTGACCCTGGTCCGGCCGAACCTCACCCTGGTCGACGCGGTGACGATGGTCCAGGTCGACGGGAACTGGAAGATCGCCTCCTTCGAGGTGCTGTCCTCGGATCGGGGCCACGGGCGACCCTGACGACCGGGAAGGTTGTGTCTATGGAACGGACCCGGTTCGCGCCGCTGCTCGCCGTCGGCGTGTTCTCCGGCGCGCTTCTCGCAGCCGGTCTTACCGCCGTCGCCCCCGTGCCCTTGATTGGGCTACCGGACGCAGGTGGCCTTGTCCGGGTCGGCCTCCCAGCAACGCGCGTGTTCGCCGAGGTCGCCTCCGTGCTCGTAGTGGGCGCGTTACTCAGTGCAGCCGTCTTGGCACCACGCGAGCGCGCAGGCATGCGGATCGCGGGCACCCTGGCTGGCTGGTGGGCGGCGTTGGCAGCGGCCATGGTCGTATTGACCTGTGCGGACGCACTGGGCAAGTCCATATTCGGTGTCCTCCCCGTGCTGGGGTCGACGGTGGGCCGCCTGTCCGTAGCGTTGGCGTGGCTCGTAGTGGCCAACGTGGCTGGACTGGTGTGGGTGGGCGTACGTCTCGACGGGAAGCCTGTCGCACTGTTGGTGCTGTCGTTGATCGGTATCGCCCCAGTCGCCTTAACCGGCCACTCGTCGGCCGGCGGCGACCATGACATCGCCAGCGACAGCCTCGTGCTCCACGTCGTTGCCATGTCTCTATGGGTCGGCGGCCTCATCGCACTGTTGGTCCTAACCAGCCGCTCTTATGCCGCCTCGACCGCGCGCCTGTACTCCGCCGTCGCACTCGGTTGCTGGGTGGCGGTCGTAGTGACCGGCGTAGTCAACGCGTCGCTCCGGTTGTCTTTGGGCGAACTCGGCACTCAATACGGACTGCTCGTGGTCGCCAAGACCAGTGCCGCACTACTCCTGGGATTCTTCGGCTACCTCCACCGAACCCGCACCCTGCGCGCGATGGACAACGGCCGACCAAGAGCACTGTTGCGGCTCGGGGCTGTCGAAGTGGTCCTTATGCTGGCCACCATCGGCTTGGCGGTAGGACTAAGCCGCACCCCCGGCCCCATCGGAGAGCGACGCAAGCTGTCGGCCACCGAGGTCCTTGTCGGCTTCCCCCTACCGGAACCTCTTACTCTGTCACGAATTCTCACAACCTGGCGCTTCGACCTGGTATTCGGCACAGCCGCTGTCGCTGCCGCCCTCTGGTACCTCGACCGCCTCCGCCGACGAACCGACCCATGGCCTCTTACCCGTACCGTCTCGTGGTTGGCCGGGTGCGCGGTGCTTCTAGTAGCCACGAGTTCCGGCCTGGGCAAGTACGAACCCGCCTTGTTCTCCGCGCACGTAACGGTGCAACTACTCGTGGGGCTCGTGGTGCCCGCGTTGCTGACCCGGGGCAAGCCGCTGGCACTCGTGGGGCCTATCGCGGCGTGGTTGCCTCGGCCATGGTTGGCCGCGCAGGCCACTGCTCTTATCCCAGTGGCGACCTACGCGTTGGGGCTGTACGACACGGTGGCCGGGCAACACTGGGCGCGGTTGGTGATCCTGGGTATCTCGCTGCTGTCAGGCCTGGTGTTGTTCGCCCGCACCAGCCGTGGGCCGGTATTGCTAGCCGCTGCCGGTTACGCTGTGTCGGGTGCGCTGCTGCTGATGCGAGAGAGCGCACTGGGTAAGAGCTTCTACACTCGGCTGGCGCTGGGGTGGCCGCATGACTTGATGGCTGACCAGAACCTCGCAGCGTGGCTGATGCTCGCCGCCGCCGCAGCCCTTGGCTCTTACGCAGTCCTAATCACTCAGTCCGCAGGTGCGGAAGCCGAGAGGTTGGTTCCTACGTCCGCCTGACTCACCGCACCGACTGCGGACGCTTACGTGTGCTGTACAGGGCGAAACTCCCCACGCCAACGAGAGCGAGAGCGGCCACAGCGGAAGCGATGGCAACGGCAACAGGCGGCGACAGCGGCGAAACCCCGGTGATCGACTCGACGCCCACCAGGAGGATCAGCCCCGTGTACGCGGCGATCGCGACCCAGACCAGGCGAAGGCGGCTGTCAGCGGCCAACTGGGTCCGGTCCAGCAGCCATGCGACAGCGGGCACGACCAAGATGGCGTGCATGGCGACGGCGTGCAGGGGCTTCAACGATCCAGCGGTGGTGTAGGCGACCTCTGGGTCGCCGGTGCGCGCGGCGACCACCCCGCGGGCGATCATGGCTGCCCCCGTCCCCAGCGCGGCGAGCAGGGCGAACAGCCCAAAACGGACTGCCAGGCGGAGGGTGGCCGACGACTGGCGGGTGCCGGTGATCGCGGAAATGGTGAAGGCGAGGGTGGTGAGGACAAGGACGCCGCCACCCGCCGCGAGCGTCATCGACACCGCCGTGTCGCCCGGTGTCTCGAAGTTGAAGTGGGAGGGCACCCCGCGCCAGGCCTGGACGCTGACCAGGATCACTTCCACGACGCTTGCGCCCGCGAACAGGCCGATCAGTAGGTTTCGACCTTTTACCGTGATGAACGACGTCGCCCAGGCGACCGTCGCCAGGGTAAGACCGAATGACAGGCCGAAGGTCGCTGCCTTGCGTAACGAGAGAGGGCCGAGCCACGTCCACCCTGTCACCAGCAGTACGCCGACGTGCACTAACCCGCTGGTGAACAAGACCGCGCCGATCGTGAAGGCGACCCGTTCGACCGGTCGGGCGTTGGTCCAGATTCCCCGCAGCATGCCGACAGTGTCACCCCGGCGTCCTTAGAGACCTGTCAGGTCACTGGCAATGGCAGCCTACGAATGGACCTAGACCGGCGTTGTCACCGTCGAGTTGGTTGGGCTGATGCGCCCAGTCCTGGCTCTTGTCACCGTCACGGCGGCCGCGTTGCTCGGTCTCGCGGTCCCCGGTTCGGCCGCGAGCGGCGACCCGCAGCAGCGCCCCGAGTACGTCGGTTCGCTCACCCTCGTCACCGGTGACCACGTCACGGTCACCAAGGTCGGCGCGCGGCTCGTGCCGTCCGTGCAGCCGGGGGCGGGGCGGGAGGGTGTGCAGTTCGCGACCTCCGGGGTCGACGACGACCTGTCCGTGGTCCCGTCGGACGCGTGGGCGCCGCTGCAGGCCGGGCGGGTGGACCGGCGGCTGTTCGACGTCGCCGCGTTGCTGCGGGACGGGTTCGGCGACGAGAAGCGCGCCGACCTGCCGCTGATCGTGCCTGCGGCGGCGCCCGGCGCGGGGATCGCATTGTCTGCTGTGGACTCGAAGGCGGTGGCGCTGGCCAAGGTCGACACGGGCTCGTTCTGGACCCGGTGGACCCGGTCGCGGACCGCCGGGCGGGTGTGGCTGGACGGGGTGCGCAGGCCGAGCCTGGACGTCAGCGTGCCGCAGATCGGGGCGCCGACCGCGTGGGCGGCGGGGTTCACCGGCAAGGGCGTGCCGGTCGCCGTGCTGGACACCGGTATCGACGGCACCCATCCGGACCTCAAGCGCGGCATCATCGCGAGCAAGGACTTCACCGGCGAGGGCGGCGAACTGGCTGATGCCGACGGGCACGGCACCCACGTCGCCTCGACGATCGCGGGCACCGGGTCGGCGTCGGCGGGTAAGTACGTCGGGGTCGCGCCCGAGGCGAAACTGCTGGTCGGCAAGGTGTGCGGGGTTCGCGGCTGCGCGGACTCCGCGATCCTCGCGGGCATGCAGTGGGCGGTCGACTCAGGCGCGAAGGTGGTCAACCTCAGTCTTGGCGGCACGGACACGGAGGACGTGGACCCGCTGGAGGCCGCTATTAACCGGCTCAGCGACCGCGCGTTGTTCGTAGTGGCGGCGGGCAACGACGGCAACTACGGCGCGGGGACCGTATCGTCCCCGGCTAGTGCGGATTCGGCGTTGGCCGTTGGGGCTGTCGACAAGTCGGACAACTACGCCGGGTTCTCCTCGCGCGGCCCCCGCGTGCACGACGCCGCGTTGAAGCCCGAGATCGTGGCACCGGGAGTGAGCATCACGGCCGCGCGGTCGAAGTTCTCCACGCTGGGTAAGAAGTCCGACAAGTACGTGACGATGAGCGGCACCTCGATGGCCACCCCGCACGTCGCCGGATCGGCCGCGTTGCTGGCGCAGCGGCACCCGGACTGGACACCGGCGCAGTTGAAGGCCGCATTGATGGCGTCGGCGAAACGGCTGGACGGGCCGGGTGCTTTCCAGGAAGGAGCCGGGCGGGTCGATGCGGGGCGGGCGATCAACCAGGTCGGCTATTCCGACCCGCCTGCGATCTCGGCCGGCCGCCAGTCGTGGCCGCACAACGACGATCCTGTTGAGGTCAAAAAGCTGTCTTATGTGAATACGGCGTCGGTTCCGTTGGTGCTCAGGTTGTCGCTGGCCGGGAACGCGCCCGCCGGGATGTTCGCGTTGTCGGCCCAGGATGTGACCGTGCCTGCGGGTGGTCGTTCCAGCGTCGATGTCACCATCGACACCCGGGTTCCGGCCGATGACGCCGAATACAGCGCGTGGGTTGTCGCCGAGGGTGGGGTCGAGCGGATCACCACGCCGGTCGCGGTGGATCGGGAACCGGAGAGCTATGACCTCACGGTGCGCACGGTGAACGCCGATGGCGTGCCTTCGGACAGCAACTACACACTGCTGTGGGGGGTCAGCGAAGACCGGTACCGTCCGATTTGGACGGTCAACGGCGTTGGCAAGGTCCGCGTGCACAAGGGCACCTACCACGTTGACACCGTCATCTCCGAACCCGTGTCCAGCGGGCTGATCGCCTCGCGCAAGGTCGTTCAGCCCACGGTCCAGGTCGACGGGGACACCACGGTGACCCTGGACGCCGCCCAGGCCAAACCCATTTCCGTCGATTTCGCCCGACCCGGCGTGCAACCGTATGTCGTCGGCACCGGATATGGCCGGAGACTGCCCTGGGGGACCCTGTACGCGGGCATTCTCGGCAACACGTTCGACCGGATCTTCACCACCCAACTCGGCGGACCGATCCCCAACGTGATCGCCGATGTCGGGGGAGCTTTCTACGTCCCGGACGCCTCGGGCGGGGTGGAGAGCGCACCGGTGAGCTACAACCTGGCGTGGTTCCAATCCGGCGAACTGCCGTCCGGTTTCAGCAGGCACATCGAGGACAGTGCGCTGGTCCGCGCGGATTCGACCTACCGGCAGTTGCAGACGAAGCGGAACGGGACGAAGTTGTGGCTGGTGTCCGAGCCGGTGTTCCAGACCGGTTCCGGGTACGGCCTCCCGGTGGCGCTCCCGTCGACCCGGACGGAATTCCACGGCGCTGATCCCGGGCAGCAGTGGTCGGCGGAATTCCAGCAGTCGCGGGTGGTGAAGAACCAGGTCATCACCGAATCGGTCTCCGACACCGACGTGGTCAAGCAGTCGCCCGGCCAGGCCTACACGGACAACTGGAACTCGGCGGCGTTCGGACCCGCGCTACCGCGTGACGGCGCGGCTGTCCGCGTCAACGACACGATCTCCCTTGGTCTGCCGATGCTTGCCGACGGCCCTGACCGGCTCGGGCAATCCCTCGTAGACACCGCCTCGACAGCCCTATACCGCGAAGGTGAGCTTGTCGGTAGGACGAGCGATCCGGGCACGGGATCTTTCGACGTCCCGGAGGCCGCAGCGAACTACCGGCTTGAGGCCACGATGGAACGCAGTGCGCCGCTGTCCGCGCGTCTGATGACCACGTGGACGTTCACCTCGGTGCGGCCGCAGACGTTCAGCAAGGGCGGCACGATCCTGCCTCTTATGGCTCTCAGGTTCGCACCCGATGGACTTGACCCGCGCAACCACGCCCCCACTCGAACGACCAAGGTAGGCGTGTCCGTCAGCCGTCAGCCCTCGGTGAAGGGCTCCGCGGTGACGTCGTTGACCCTCTCCGCGTCCTTCAACGACGGGGTGACCTGGGTCGACGTGCCCGTTGTCAACGGGGTGGGTGCCGTCACCGAGCCCGCAGGCACCGTGTACGTGTCCCTGCGCGGTAAGGCCACCGACGCCGATGGCAACACCGTCGAACAGACCACCATCCGCGCTTACGGCGGCTGATCGGCACCGATCGCCGAGGCCGCGACAGCCCAACCGGGTAATGCCTGACCCGGTAATGCCCGCGCCCCGGTCACCGATCTAGGGTGGTGATCCACGTTCGGTGACTGGAGCGGCGACTGCGCGGATGACGAACCTGCGGCCACGGCACCTGCTCGTCCTCGCCGCGCACAGCGCGACGGCGCTGTCGCCACGCGGTTTGGACCAGGTCACGACAGCGCTGACCGACGTCGGTGGTGCGGTTGTCACCGTCGGCGACAGCGCTGACGCCAAGACCCACGTGGTCACCGCCGCGCGTTTGGCGGCGGGTGCGAAGAAGGTCCTGCTCCTGGCTTTCCTCGGCGACCCGCGTTCTGACGGCGACGAACTGGACATCCCCAAGTTGGTGTCCCTCGCCGCCCAGTACACCAAGGTGGCGGTCGTACTCGACGGGCCTACCGCCGCGGTTGACGGTGTCGCCATCATGACGTCCACCAGGCCGGGGTTCGTCCTCTCGATGAAACTGGCCGAGTACCTGCACGCGGGCATCGCCGACGGTCGGTCCGCCTTCTTCTTCGATGACGCTCTCGCCGGACGACTCGACGGCGAGTTCACCGGCTTACCCGTGGCACTGGGCCCTAACCCGGCGTGGACAGCGGAGATCGACCTCCTCGGCCCGGTAGGCCGGTCAACCCTGGACAAGGCCGTGCAGGGCTGGGACCAGCACTACCCGATCCCATCAGCGTGGACGCAAGAGCGGCTGACGACGCTAAGAGCCGCCGCCGAGCGGTCTCGTGACCTGATCCCCGCCCGCCGCGTCATCAAGTTGTGCAACCAGCTCGACGTGGCGGTCAGCGCTGTCGAGTACCTACGCGAGCACTTCGGCGCCGACCTCTCCACCGAGGCCATGCGCCTGGCTGGGGCGAAGGTGGGACTCACCAGGGCTCTTAGCTTCAACGGGACCCAGTTGCTGAGGAGCGCAACCGAAGAGGCGGCGTTGGCCGCAGCGGTAGGCGAATCCCCTGAGGTACCTGTCACGCGGTTCTTAGTCGCTCTAGCCCGTGAACTCGGTATCAGTCCGCGAGCACTGGACAGTTGGGCGAGTCAGCACAACGCGGAACCCGAGCTGGCCGACGCGGCAGCACAAGCGGCCAAGAGCCCTACCAGCCGCCGCGAGCTAAGACTCGTGCTCAGCCTCGCCTGCGCCGCGCCCCTCTGGCCCGACGAGGTCGACGCCTGGTTGCTGCGGCCGGGGGAGTGGCCCCCACCCCAGTACGCGTTCGAAGCGGGCCGCACCCAAGCCAGCGTCGAGTCAGCCATCTGGGACGCGGTGCACTGGGCCAGCGACCACCTCCGCGCGGGTGAGCGGCTCGGGTCGATCGACCTGGCGGTCCCCACGCACCTGCTTGACACCTGGACCCCCGAGCGCAGCAGGCCCCACCGGTTCTACTTCGGCGCTCGCTACCAGGTGCTCACCCAGTGGGCCGGATGGCTCGACCCCGACACGCACAGCCCCGACCTGCACGACAACGCCCGCGAAGTGCTCGCCAGGATCGCCGCCGCGCGGGACGGGCAGCCGCCGGTGGACCCGCTGGACGCGGCCGCCGTCGCCGACCTCGGCCTGCTCGACGAGCGGCTGGCCAACGGCGAGTTCGGCCGGGCCATCGCCATCGACCACCGCCCGGCCGACCTGCCGGGCGTGCTGGACCTGCTGCTGCCGTACTGCCCGGTCCTGCTGTGGCCGCGCGGCGACGACCCGGACGGGCTGACCGCGGTCCGCGACCTGTGGTGGCAACTGCCCGAGGGCCTGGCCACCGCGTACCGCGACCGTTCCCGGCTGCGCGGGCTGCGGTCGGTGTGGCACGACGAGGACTGGCTGGTGTTCGGCCGACGGCTGGCCCGGCGCGAGATCAACTCCCCCCTGGCGAGGTGACCATGACCTGGGCTAAGTACTACCGCGGTGACGGCGACCGGCGACCGCAGAAGCTGCCGCCGTCACCTCCGTGGCGCACGTTCCCGCGCCGCTCCCTGCACCTGGAGTTCCAGCCGCCACCCGGCCTGGTCGAGGCGGTCAACGCGGCGTTGTTGCTGCGCAGGCCGCTGCTGGTGAGCGGGCCTGCCGGGTCCGGCAAGTCCACGGTCGTCGACCAGGTCGCGCACGAGCTCGACCTGGGTCCGGTGCTGCGCTGGCACATCACCTCCCGCAGCACCCTGCGCGACGCGCTGTACCGCTACGACGCCCTCGGTCGCGTCCACGCCCAAAACCTGCGCGCGGCGGGCGGCGGCCACGGCGACGACAAGATCACCGACTACCTCCGCCTCGGCCCGCTCGGCACCGCGCTGCTGCCGTCCGACCGGCCGCGCGCCCTGCTCATCGACGAGATCGACAAGAGTGACCTCGACCTGCCCAGCGACCTGCTCGACGTGCTGGAGCGCGGCGAGTTCGAGATCCCGGAACTGGCCCGGCACGCCGAGGCCGAGGTCCAGGTGCGGCACTGGGACAGCGCGGTTACCTCGCCCGTCGTCTCCGGCCGGGTCGCCTGCACCGAGTTCCCGTTCATCGTGCTGACCAGCAACGACGAACGCGACTTCCCGCCCGCCTTCCTCCGCCGCTGCATCCGCTTCGAGATGCCCCGCCCCACCGCCGACGACCTCCGCCGCATCGTCGCCGCCCACCTGGGCACGTCGTCGGACGAGGTCACCGAACTGGTCGAGACCTTCGCGGCCCGGCTGGAACGCGGTGACGTGCTGGCGGTGGACCAACTGCTCAACATCATCCACCTGGTCACCGGCCCGGTCGGCGCGGACCGGGCCCGGCTGGAACCGTTGCTGCTCCGCCAGTTGACCCATGGCTGAGGCGGCCGCCCGGATCACGGCAGAGCTGGCTGCCGCAGCCGGGCTGGACGTCTGGGCGGTCGCCGACGCGCTGTGGTTGGCCGCCCAGGTGCCATTGCCGCCGGAGGTTACACGGACGCCCGCCGTCGCGACCGAGCCCGCACCGGTGCGCGAGGTGCCGGTCCGGTCTGATCCACCTGCGCCTCGCGGGCCTGCTCCGTCGGCCCCGGTTGTTGAGCGGACCCCGGTGAGCCGTGCCCCTCGGGTCGGGCGTCAGGTCACCGTTGCGGCGCCTCGGGTTTCGTTGGACGTGCTGCGGGTCGGGCGTGCCCTGAAGCCGTTCATGCGTCCGTGGCGCAAGGGTCTTCGGCACCACTTGGACATCGACGCGACGATCGAGCGGTACGGGTCGGACGGCATCCTGGTCCCGGTCACGTCACCCGAGCCAGAACGTTGGTTCGACGTTGTGGTGGTGGTCGACACCGCCGTCACAATGGCTTTGTGGCACGACGACATCACGGCGTTCGTGGCCCTGCTGCGTGGAATGGGCGCGTTCCGCCAGGTCTGGGTGTGGCGATTGGACGAACCGGACGTGGCGCGTCGCCTGCGCACACCGGGTGGCCGCAGGCTGGTCATGGTGTTCTCCGACTTCGCCGACCAGTCCTGGCGATCGGAGCGCGGGTGGCGGCTGGTTCGGACAGCGGCCTCGGTGACGCCGACGGTCATCGTGAACCCGTTGCCGTCGCGGTTGTGGCGGCACTCCGGGCTGAGTCAACGCCGGATTCGGTTGCGTTCGGACACTCCCGGTCGTATGTCCACTGTGGATGGCCTACCGGTCCCCGCCGTCGAGATGACCCCGGTTTCCCTTGGCCGCTGGGCGAACGCGTTGATGCGGAGCGCGCCTGCTGGTTGTGACGCGGTGTTGGTGGGGCAGCCGCCGCGACGGGGATTGGGGGCGTCGGTCGCTGAGCTGGCAGATTCGTTCCTGCACACGGCGACTCCGGACGCGGTTCGGTTGGCGGTGTTGTGTTCGCGGTTCGCGCAGTTCGGGTTGCCGTTGCTGCACTTGGTCCGCGAGGTGATGGTTCCGTCGGCCGGGCTGACAGACGCGGCGGAGTTCCTGGGGAGCGGGTTGTTGCGGGTCGTGTCATCGGATGTGCGGTACCCGGTGCTGGCATTCCTGCCCGAGGCCCGGCCGTTGGTCCAAGACCGCCTGACCCAGGAAGACGCCTGGGAGATGGTCAGCGCGTTGACCGAACGAGTGGGTGCGCTGACGGGCAGCGACGGCGTGTCGGCCCTGATCCTCGATCCGGCTGCGCGATCCAGCTTGCCTGCGGAGGTAACGGAGTTCGCGGAAGCGGCGGCAGATCTGCTGCACGAGCTGGACGCCGATGACGCGCCGGAGGTTGTGCGGGAGGTTCCGGAGCCTGAGGCGCGGATCGTGAAGATCACGTCCGGGCGGCGGGTGCGCACCGGGCTGGTGATCACCCCTCGGTTGGTGCTGGTGGTGAGTCAGTTCCAAGACCTGCCAGACCAAGTTGAGGTCGAGTCGGTGGCCGGGACGGTGATCTGGCGGCACGAGGGGTATGCCTTGATCACCACGGAAGTGGATGTGGTGTCGGGCCTGCCACCGGTCCGATGGGGAGTTCTGTGTTCAGTCGGCGAGCGGGTGGAATACAAGGTCATCGGTGTTTCCAGGGCATCGACCCGGCTCATCATCACCGTGTCGGACGCCCTGGCGGACTCCATGGTGGTGGAGTACCCGAGGTATCTCCGGGACGGCGACGGTTATCAGCACTCCGACGGTGCGGTGGTTTTCTACCAGGGCCTGGTGGTCGGTGTGGTTCCTACGATCACCTACTCAAGCGGCGATGTACACCCGGTGGTGATGACGCGGAGGTTGTTGGGGATGAACAACTTCCGAGAGGTGGTTGCCGCTCACGCCGGGGTGTGTTTGCCAGAGCCGTTGGAACTGGTCAAGGTCAGTATGCCGCCTCCGCTCCTGCCCACGTTCGGGCACGTGCGCACGCCGGCGGCGCTGCTGGAGCCTTCACTGCGGGTGTTGCCCAGTGGGACCGAGCAAGAGTGGCTGGAGACGGTGGATGACGCTCTGTTCGAGCGCGGTATTACCCGGTTGACACTGGCAGGCAGTGTGCCGGACCCGGCGAGACTTACCGCACTCGTCGCCGCCGGGCTACCACCCGAGTGGGCTGTTGTCTGGACGGCCAACCAGACGAAGGCACTGGGCTTTGTCCCCCGAGGGCCGGTAGTGGCCTTCTGTGTTGTGGCCGGAGGAACTATCGACGTTCAGGCGTGGACCGGCCCTGTCGTGCCTTTGCCACGCGCCCGAGAGCAGATCGCGACTCCGCGCAATGTGCGAAAGAAGTGGCTGAGGCGCACGGGTAGGGCATTGGCCGCGCTGCCCACCACACGTGAGTACACCTGGGACTCTCCTGACGCCGTTGTTCGACCGAACCTCTACCCCGCCGCGAACCAGGTGGCTGACCTGGTGGACTTCGACGAGAGGTACGCGCAGGTCTACCGGTCCGTGGACCAGCGCATCGCCAACTTCGAGAAGCGCTTGTGGGGACAGGTACCGCGAGAAGTGCGGAATGTGCTGATGCTCCTTGACCCGGTCAACCGACACCGTGCGTACGCTGTGGTCGAGGCGTGCGGTGTTGCCGATCCGGCTGCGGTGTTGGACGTTGCTGAGGCGCTGTACCCGGGTCGGGGATCGTTCATCTCGCCGCCCGCGTTCGTGCGATGGGCGTGCGTCGCCGACATGCAGCCATCGACGCTGGCCGACATGGTGCGGGTGGCCAATGATGCCGAGCGGGTTCGGATCATTCACAACCTCGATTCCGCCGTGGCGCAACACGATGTCGCACCGCTCATCGAACAGGCGCTGGATGACGATGGGATGGTGGAGATCGTGCTCACCATGCTCCCTCGACTGTCCAATCCGGAACAATTCCGGATCGCGCTCAACCGCCGTATCCCTGGCTGGAGCGAGGCGGCAGGCCCCGGGAGCTGAGCCCCGGGGCCTGCCGCTCGGGTCACACCGGTACGTGGCCGGAGAACAGCAGGAGGTTCGGTGAGCCGGTGCCGGGGGAGAGGACTACGCCGGGGGTGGCGTTGGCGGTGAGTGAAGTCGCGGTTTGCCAGGCCGAGTCACCCGGGAAGCGTTGGCGCCAGAGGGCGGCGGTGCCGGTGACGTGGGGGGAGGCCATGGAGGTGCCGCTGAGGGTGGTGTAGGCGTTGTCGGCGGTGGCCCAGGCGGAGTAGATGTTGCGGCCGGGGGCGAAGATGTCGACGCAGGTGCCGAAGTTGGAGTAGGACGAGCGGGCGTCGTTGTTGTCGGTGGAGCCGACGGTGGTGGCGGCGGGGGCGCTGGCGGGGGAGAAGGAACAGGCGTTGGTGTTGGAGTTGCCCGCCGCCACCGAGTAGTGCACGTTGGCGGCGACCGAGTTCGTCACGGCGGTGTTGAGCGGCGGGTAGGTGAGGCCGCCGAGGCTCATGTTGGCGACCGACTTCCGTCCATTGAGGATCGTGTCGTTGGTGACCCAGTCGACACCGGCGATGACACCGGCCGCGGTGCCGGTGCCCGCGCAGTTGAGGACCCGGACGGAGACCAACTGGACCTGCTTGGCGACGCCGACCGTCGCGCCGCCGACGGTTCCGGCGACGTGGGTGCCGTGGCCGTTGCAGTCGTTGCCGGGCGGGAAGACGCCGCCGACGGTGTCGATGCCGTAGATCGCGCGGCCGCCGAACTCCTGGTGGGTGTAGCGGATACCGGTGTCGATGATGTACGCGTACACGCCGGGTGCGGTGTTGGCGTAGTGGTACTTGGTGTCCAAGGGCAGCGAGCGCTGGTCGATTCGGTTGAGGCCCCACGACGGCGGCGGGTTTTGCACACCGAGGGCGTCGCTGGTGATTTCCTGGTCTTGCGCGACATAACTGTAGGCCGGGTCGGCCGCCATCTTGGTGGCCTGGGCGGCGTCCGCCTTCACCGCGAAACCGCGCAAGGCCGTGTAGTACGAGGTCTGCACCGACACGCCGTACTTCTGGACGGCGTCACCGGCCTGTTTCTTCACCGCGTCCGGATTCGAGCCCTGGTCGGCGAGGACGACGACATAACTGTCGGGAACCGCGGTCGGGGTGTCCGCGTACAACACCACGCCTTCCTTGGCCGGTGGGGCCGCGACCCCGGGAACGGCGCCACCGACACCCGCGACGACGGCGACGACCCCGGCCAGCAACGCGATTCTGCGGGATACCGTGAATCTCATCCGAATAGCCTCCGGTTGAGCAGGGACCAACAGGAGTCCCCACCGCACCGCACCCCGGTTGTGATCGGGTTGTATACCTCCCGGCGCAGGCACCGGTTGCTACCGCCGCCGTAAACCACGGAAAGCGATCAGGCTATTCCGGTATTGCCGGACGGGTGCCCCCGGGTCCACCGCTCGGTGGCCACGGTGGCGGCCGACCTGGCGGCGCACAGTGGATTTGTCCAATGACAGTGCAGTGGCCAGTTCGGACGGCCGTCCCGGTGAACGGCGGTCCGGGCGTGGTCACTCAGTGCGAAGGGGCGTAAGGGGTTCGTGGGGCCACGTTAGTCCGGATTGCTCAAGTGGACTGTGGCGCATGCGCCGTTCAGGGGAGAGTGTGGCCGTTTCGGTCGTAAAAACCTGTCCGGTGGGACAGGGTGATCGGTGTGTCGACCACGGGAACGGTGGGCGGATGACCATTGCGAGCCGATGGCCCCCGGCGAGTCTGCTGGGTGGACTCGACGATCGCGTGCGGCGCGAGCTGCTCGGGCTCGGCCAGCCGATCCGGGTGCGCGACGGTGACCGCGTGCTGCGCGCGGGCGACCCGGCCACGCACGTGTACCTCCTGCTGCTGGGCTGGTTCAAGGTGCACGCCAACCGCCCCTCCGGCGACGAGGCGCTGATCGCGGTCCGCTCCGGCGGTGACCTCGTCGGTGAGCTCGCCGCGTTCGAGGGCGGCCCGCGCACGGTGTCGGTCCGCGCCGACGGGCCGGGCGTGGTGCGCCGCATCGAACGGGAGGACTTCCTGGCCTTCCTCACCCACCACGGCGGTGCCCTGCGCGCCGTGCTGCGCGCCGTGTCGGCCAAGCACCGCTGGGCCACCCGCAGGCTCACCGAGTTCGCCGGGCACCCGGTGGAGCGCCGGGTGGCCTGCGTGCTGGCCGAGCTGATCGAGAAGGACCCCCGGCACCCCGGCGGGGCCGCCATCCCGGTCCGGCTCAGCCAGGCGGAACTGGCGGCCCTGTCGGGCACGTCGGTGCCGTCCGTGCAGCGCGTGCTGCGCCGGTTCCGGACGGAGGGTTTGGTGGAGACCCGGTACCGGCAGGTGGTGGTGGTCGACGTGCCGGGCGTCGCACGCGCGGCCGGAGCCGAGCAACTGGTGGACTGCGTGTGGTGACCTGAGCTAGCCCCGCAGTGCGGCGTTGATGGTGCCTGCCAGGGCGGTGGCGGACCGGGCCAAGGTGTGCCAGTTGGTGGTGGGTTCCTCGGTGGTCGAGTCTTCCGATTCCCGCCAGGCGGCCTGTTTGCGGGCCAGGTCGGTGAACAGCGGCTCGTAGGCGGAGTCCAGCAGTCGCCAGATTTGGTTGATGAGGACGGCCGTCGTGTGCTCGACCGCCTTGGTGAGGCCGGTGGGGCGGTCGGGGATGGGGACGCGGACCTGGTCGGCCGGGGTGGTGACGGTGGCCAGCGAGTCGTCGGTGCTGGGGCGGTCCACCCGCAGCACAAGGGTTTCCGGGAGTTGCCACGGGTCGGTGTCGGGGAGTTCGGCGGCCAGCCACTGGGCGTCGGTGGCGATGCCGGTGAGGATGAGGTGTTCGGCGCGGACGGCCTGGTCGACCAGTTCGGCGTGCAGCAGGGTGGGCAGGGTGGTCGACCACCACGCCGCCTGGTCGCCCGCGCGGGCCAGGTCGGACTCCAGGCGGGTGCGCACGGCGGCGCGGTCGGCGCGCAGGGTGTCGCCGACCCGGCCGATCAGGGCGAGCTGGCGGGCGGAGAGCCTGCTCCGCAGCAGCTCCCATGTCCGCGCCCGGTGCGAGCGCCGGTCGATCGACTGTCCGGAGTGGACCCTGCGGGCGTCGGCGATGGTCTCGGTCGCGCTGGTGGCCATGGCGGTGCACTGGTCGGCCAGTTGCGCGGCGATCCGGCGGGCGCGCAGCTCGGCCCGCTCGGTGACCGGCGCGGAGTCGGCCAGGTAGGCGCGGATCGCCTGCCGGGCCGGGTCCTCCTGGGTGGGGCCGGGGCCGGAGAGCAGCACCACCCGGCCCATCCGGGCGCCGATGTAGGTGAGCACCCGGCCGCGTTCGGCGGCGGTGAGCCGGTCGAGCATGGTGACCACCACGGCCAGCGAGGTCACGTGCGCGGCGATCGCGTCCTCCAGCAGTCGGGACTGCGCCGCCCCCCACAGGCCGGTGGCGGGCACCACCAGCAGCACGCCGTCGGTGTCGGTGACCGCGGCGGACGGCGGCCCGCCCGGCTCCCACGGCGCCTCGACCAGGTCGAGCCCGGGAACGCCCTCCCGGCCCACCACCCGGCTGACCAGGGTCGACTTGCCGACCCCCGGCTCGCCGACCACGGTCACCCGCCAGATCGGCCGTTCCCTGGCCGCGGCCAGCCGTTCGATGGCGGCCACCGTCCGGGTCCGGCCGTGCTCGGCGGCCAGGCGCGCCACCTCGCGCAGCCACCGCGGTGTCATCGTGATGATCTCGCGGCTGTAGATGGTGCCCCCTCGGTCCCGATCACTGCGCGGTCATCATGAGCCGAGCGGACCGGCCAGATGCCATCAGCGGAGGGAATTCGACGAACTGCCCGGTATCCGGGCACATCGGTCGACGCACCCGTAACGACCTGGCCCGATCGACCGACCCTGCGGGTGGTGGCGGAGCCGTGGCCGCGCCGGTGGGTCCACTGTGGATTGTCCGGCTCGGCGGGAAACGGCCATCGCGGCCGCGGTCGGCGGGGGACGCGAGATGATCTCCGGGTGCCCGGTGTGTCATGCTGGCAGCCGCGGTGGGAGGAAGTGGCTGCTCACAAGGGGTTCGTCCATGTCTTCGGCGCTGGTATGATCACCGCCTCGCGGCGGCGGCACGTGCTGGTCGCGGTCGGCGCGGTCGGCGAACTGGGGCCGCTGCGCGACATCGCGCACGTGTTCGAACGCGACCCCAGGGTCGCGGTTCGGTGGACGGCCACCAACGGGGCGCCGAACGTGGACACCGCGCTGCGTGAGCGTGGCCTCGATCCCGTTCCGTGGCACCGGGCCTGCGGCGCGCCGTCCGACCTGGTGCTGGCCCGGCACACCACCGGCGAGATCGACGGCTTCGTGCTGACCGTCACCGACGCGCACGACATCCCCATCGCGGTGGGGATTCCCGACCCGACAGCGCAACTGGCCGCCGAGGCCGCGATTCCCGGTGCCACCGGCCGGACTTTCGTGATGGGCGACCCGGTCCTGGACCGCGCCCTCGCCCTGCGCGGCCGCCGCGCCGAGTTCCGCGCCCTGCTGGGTGTTCCGGACGGCGTCGTGCTGGTCGCCATCGCCGACCGCCGGGGTGACGTGGCGACGGCGGTGTTGTCGCGCCTGCCGTACGACGAGTTCCGTGTGGTCTCCCTGCACCCCGGCGCCGAGCCGGAACCGCCGGGGCTCATCACCATCGGCACCGAGTCCGATCTGCCCGCCGTCCTGGTCGCCGCCGATGTGGTCGTCGGCGACTCGGCCAAGCACACGCCGGGGAAACCGGTGGTGCGGCGCGTCGAGGGCGACATCCTGGCCCGCGTGCGCGCCGCCGTGTCCACTGCGGACGCCGCGCCGACCGGCTCGCCGGGGTTGTTGCAGGACAAGCTCTACGCGCTGCTCGACCTGGAGCCCCGACAACCCCCGCTGCCTCGCCCGTTCGACGTGTTGCGAACCGTGGCGCACCCGCCGACGGTGTTCAACGTGTCCACTGTGGAGGATTCAGGCGCCGTCGTGGTCCACCGGTTCCCGTACGTGCCCGGCCGCCGCTCCGGCGAGGACATCCTGGTCTTGGTCGACACGGACGCCGCCGACCCGGTGCTCCGCGCGAACGCCGAGATCATCGTGGCCGACGGCGACCTGGCCAAGGTGCGCCAAACCCTGCGCGAGACGCACTGCGCCCTCGCCGCGGCCGCCACCGGCACCCGGGCCTGGTTCGCCTGGTACAGCGGGGAAACGTGGGTGGTCGACGGTGCAACCGTCCCCCTGACGGCCCTCGCCGCCGCGACCTACCACCACGTGGTGGAAGACGAGCCGATCACCAAACCCGTGGAGTTGGTCGTCCGCGTCGGCGCGCACCGGGGGACGTTCAGGGTTCGCCCGGCCGGATGACCGGCGCGTTCGCGGGCAGCCCACGCGGTCGCGCGTCCCGCACCCGCGCGGCCTCGGCCAGGGTCGCGTCCCGGTCGGCGGTCCGGCCCTGGTCCGCGTGGACCCGGGCCAACTGCCGCAACACCCGCATCCGGACGCCGCGGGTCAGGCCGTCGTACCGCAGGGCGTTGACGTGCAGGCCGATCCAGTCGAAGTCCAGGTGCGGGTAGAACGACCACATGCCGAGGCAGAACGCGGACACGACGCCGCCCCGGCCGCGACCGGCGGCCTCGGCGATCACCCGGTCCAGGGCGGGGCGTTCCGACTCCAGCCAGGACTTGGCCGCGGCCGCGCTGAGGTCCGGGCCGCACCACGGTTGGACCGCGAAGTCGGCGGCACCGGGCCAGTCCAGGTCGAGCGCGCGGCTCGCGGCGGCGGTGCCGGACAGGTACCAGGACAGGTAGCGGTCGTTGACCCGGTCGAGGGCGTGGCGGGTGAGGCGGCGGTGGGCCAGTTCCCCGGCGTGCGCCTTGACGACCGGGTACGGGCGGTAACGCACGCCCGCGTGCTGGACGTAGCACAGTTCGCGCAGCAGGTGCAGCGTCGCCCGGACGGCGGAGTCCTTGGTACCGGCGGCTTTGGCGAGCGACGGGACGCAGACGGCTTCGGCGGGGTGCAGGCCGAGGCAGTAGTAGACGTGGCGTTGGGCGTCGTCGAGGACGGTGTCGATGGCGTCGTCGTACCCGGTCAGCGGGTCGACACCGGCGGACCAGTCGAGCGGGCTCCCGTCACCGACCCGCTCGAACGCCTCCGCGGTGGAGCCGCAGTCGGCGAGCAGGGCGGCCAGGTCCAGCAGGCGGTCGGGCAGGCCGAGGCACCGGTCGACCAGCGCGCCGATCGCGGGGTCCAGGGTGTGCCGGACCCCGCCGGGTAACTGGCGGCGCAGGAACGCGGTCGCGGCCGCCCGACCCAGCGGCGCGACCGGGTGCGTCCAGCGGCGGTGCCTGCCCAGCCGCCGGACGCTGGTGCCGAGCAGCATGCTGTGCGGGGCGGTCGGCAGGAACTTGTCGATCTCGGCGGGCCGCTCGACGCCGACCAGCACGACCAGCACCGGCGCCGCCGCGGTGGCCGCCCGCAACACCGGTGTGAGGTCGGCGTCGCGCACCGGTCCGGGCACGCCGAGGGCGGTCAGCACCCGGCGCTGGATGGCGGGGATGCCCGCCTCGTGCCGGACCCGGTCGGCGGCGAGGTCGACGTAGACCTGCCCGCCGGGGAAGCGGTCGCGGTGGTCCCACGCCCACCGGGTGACGGCGGCGAGCTGCCCGACGGCGGGCGGACCGGTCAACACGGCCGCGTGACCACCGTCGGACGCCGCCGCCCAGGCCCGGTTCAGCACCGCGATCAGGTCGGACCGGCAGTGCAGGCGCGGCGGCGGGCACGGCAGCTCCCCGGGTACCGTGGATCCGCCGGTGCTGCACACGCTGACCTCCGGACAGGTGAGCGTTCGCCTACCTATGGGGTATGCCCCGTTACATCCCCACCCCAGAGTATGCGAGCCCGATGCCCGATCGGCATCGGGCAGTCGGCGGACCCACCACCCGCGACCAGGCAAAACGATCACCGGACGGGCAGTGGCGCACCGGGCGTAGCACGGGTCCACGCGACGCTATGGCGAGGACTCCGCCGGGTCGCCCAGGTGGACGCGCGGTGTGTGTGGGGTACGCGGTGGGTGTGGGTGGCTTGCTCGATGGGGTGGTTCCGGTGTCGCCTGGCTGGAGCAGGCGCTTGGCGAGGTCGAGGGCAGAGTGATCACGCCTGGGCCGGGGGGCTATTGCCGTGCGGTGGGGACCCCGCGGGGGCGCTCGGGTGGACGCGTGCCGCGCTGCGGGGCACGCGGTGGGAGTGGGGGACTTGCCCGATGGGGTAGTTCTGGTGTCGCCCGCCTGGAACAGGCACTTGGCGAGATCAAGGCAGAATGATCAAGTCTGGGCGGGCGGGTCTATTGCCACGCGGTGGGGACTTCGCCGGGTTGCCCGGGTGGACGCGCGCTGTCTGGTGGGGCATGCGGTGGGTGTGCTGTCCGATGGGGTGGTTCTGGTGTCACCCGCCTGCAACAAGCGCTTGGCGAGGTCGAGGGCAGAGTGATCACGCTCGGGCGGGAGGGCTATTGCCGTGCGGCGAGGACTCCGTTGAGTAGGCCGGGGTAGAGGGAGTCCAGGTCGTCGCGGCGGAGGGTGACGATGCGTGAGGTGCCTTCGGGGCGGACGTTGACCACGCCTGCCTCGCGGAGGGCGCGCACGTGGTGGGTGCGGGTGGACTTGCTGATCGGCAGTTCGAACGTGCCGCAGGTCGCGCCGTCCACGCAGCTCGCCAGTTCGCGGACGATGGTGAGCCGCACCGGGTCGGCCAGGGCGTGCAGCACGGCCTCGATCCGGATCTCGTCCTTGCTGGGGTGCGGCAGGTCCTCGGGCATGACTTCCATAGTACGAGAGATTTCGTAGTTCGGCGAAACTCGTACTACGATGGCCCTCGTACTTAGCGTCGATCCCGGTCAAGGGGGACAACGGCATGTCACCACGTACGTACCTGCTCGCTGCGGGGGCGTTCACGGTGGGCACCAGCGGCTACATCATCTCCGGGCTGCTGCCGCAGGTGAGCCGCGAACTGCAGGTCTCGCCCGCCGCCGCGGGCCAGTTGGTCACCGCGTTCGCCATCGCCTACGCGATCGCCTCGCCGCTGCTGGCCGCGGCGACCGGGCGGTGGGAGCGCAAGCGGCTCGTGATCACCGCGCTGCTCGTCAGCGCCGTCGGCAACGCGCTCTCCGCGATCGCCCCGTCCTACGAACTGCTGCTGGTCGCTCGGGTGATCGCCGCCCTCGGCGCCGCCGCGTTCACACCGACCGCGACCGCGGTGGGCACCACCATCAACCCGCCGGAGCGGCGCGGCCGGGCGGTGGCCGTGGTCTTCGGCGGCCTGACCCTGGCCCTGATCGTCGGGGTGCCCGCGGGCGGCCTGCTCGGCCCGTCGCTGGGGTACCAGGGGGTGTTCTGGCTGGTCGCCGCCGCCTCGGTGGTCGCGGCGGTGGTCAGCGTGTTCGGCCTGCCCAGGGTGGCGGCCCCACCCGCCGTCCGGCTGCGCGAGCGGTTCGCCGTGCTGGCCGACGTCCGGGTCCGGCTCGTGCTCGGGATGACCGTGCTGGCCTGCCTGTCGGCGTTCTCGGTGTTCACCTACTCGTCGTCGCTGCTGGCCAAGACCGCGGACCTGCACGGCGGCGTGATCAGCCTGATGCTGCTCGGCTACGGCGCGGGCGGCGCGATCGGCAACGCGCTCGGCGGGCGGCTCACCGACCGGTTCGGCAGCCGGACCCCGCTGCTGTGGTCGGTCACCTTCTTCGTGGCGATCCTGGCGACGCTCCCGTTCACCGCGGTGACGGCGGTCTCGGCCGGGGTGGTGTTCTTCCTGTGGGGCCTGGCGACCTGGTCGGTCAACCCACCCATCCAGAACTGGCTCATCGAACTGGCTCCCACCACCAGCGGCCTCCTGCTGTCGGTCAACGCCTCGGCGATCTACCTCGGTGTCGGGCTGTCCGGGGTGGTCGGCGGCCTGGTGATCAGCTCGTGGGGTGTGCTCGTGCTGCCGCCGATCGCCGCCGCGGTGGCCGCGCTGTCCTTTGTGCTGCTGGTCCTGGCCGGTCGGCGGGGCACCGAGCCGGTCGGCGAACCGGAGGCCGAACTGGTGCCCGCGTAGGGCACACCCGGGGGAGAGGGCGATGGCCCGCACCGGCACCGGTGCGGGCCATCGCCGGTGTCGCGAGCTCAAACGGCTCGCAAATGAACAGTCCTCACACGGTGATGTGCGGGTTGCCCTGGCCGTCGCGGGTGGCCACCGCCGGGTCGTCGGTCCACACGCCGCCCTCGGTGAGGTAGCGGAACGACAGCGCCGTCCCCGCGGGCAGTACCACCGAGGTCGAGCGCTTGCCGTTGGACCGACCGCGGAACACGTTGCGCCCCGGGGTCCAGTTGTTGAAGCAGCCGACCACGCTGGTCGCCCCGTCCGGGTCGTTCCGGTCGAGGGTGAAGGTGACCCTGACCTTGTCGAAGGGCAAAGTCCTCGTGTTGATCATCCAGCCGTCTTCCTCGGTCTCGGGTGCCGGTCTCGACCAAGCAGGGTGCCCGGCCACCGGCGGATCCCGCCAGCACCCTCACCCGGACGTGTCGGCCAATGCCACCGCCATTCGCCGGTCACCCGTGGCGGGGAGTGGATCGGACAAACCGGAACCGGACCTGAGACCGTGCACACATTCGCCTGTCTCGCGTTTCCCAGATGCTGGTCCGTTCGGTGGTGTTTGTGGCGCGAATCTCTCCGAGCATACCCCGGGTGTTACCGCGAGTTCGGTGTTCCCATTTTCGACAATATGGTGTTGTTCGAACATCGAGACGGTGAAACGAATATCCCGATGCATGTGCAAGCTACCGGCAGGTATCGGACGCAATCAACGTGAAATCCGTTCACCGGGGTATGGTGAAGTGCGGCTTCCATTGTGTCAAAAGGACTGGTATTTGACCACAGTGGACTCCGGAAACGCTCCCAGGTTCTTGTGACTGGGGTCACAGAAACGGGCGCAGATTTCCCTCGTTGCAAGGCGAATCTGTTGTGCGACCGTGTTGTCCGCCGGTTCAAACATGTTTGGCGAGATTTCGCCTGCGCGCTCCCGGCAATGTGGGCCGGTAACCCCATAAGGGTTTGATTGCTCCATTCGGCGGTAGCTGGTCTGCTCCGCCGCTGGTCAACATTGTTTCGGTTCCACGATTGAATCCGGTGTCGTCGGGGAACCTGACGGACACCGGGGTGGAGAGATCCGCCCGTGACGTCGGTGACATTCATCGGTCGCCGGACCCCACCCGTAAACGCGCTCGTGCCACCCGTTTTCGTGCGCGCATTCACCGTGCCCACACGGCACCGATCAGTGAGGATTCATGGACGCATCCGTCAGAGCCGGTGTCGCCGCCCGGCTCACCGAGTTGGCCGCCGAGCACGCCGCGCCGGGCACCCAACTGGCCGTCCATCACGACGACCGCACCTGGACCTGGACGACCGGGGAGACCAGGCACGGCACGGGTGTGGCCATGACCGACGACCACGCCGTCCCGATCGGATCGATCACCAAGGTGGTGACCGCGGCCACCGTGCTGGCGCTGGTCGTCGACGGCGACCTCGACCTGGACGAGCCGCTGGTCGAGCAGGTCCCCGGCCTGGGCGCGCTCCCGGACGTGGACGGCGTCACGCCGCGGCACCTGCTCAGCCACACCGCCGGACTCCCTTCCGACGTCAGGGAAAGCGCGCTCGCCACCGCCGCGTCGCGGCGCAGGCTGCTGCACGACTCGGCGCCCGCGCTGGTCCCGGTCGCCCCGCCCGGCACCGCCTTCTCCTACTCCAACGTGGGTTACCTCCTGCTGGGGTACGCGATCGAGCAGGTGACCGGGATGGACTGGGCGGACGCCGTACGGGCGATTGTGCTCGACCCGCTCGGGGTGTCCGCGAAGTTCGTGGTCGGTCTCCACGCGGCGACCGACATCGTCACCGGTCACACGGTGAACCGGTCCCGCGGAGTGGTCCGACCAGTCGCGCAGTCCATCACCGCCTTGGAGGCGCCCGCGGGCGCGCTGGCCACCAGCGCGCGCCAGCTCGTCCAGTTGGGACGGGCGCTCTCCGGCGCCGAGGGCAACGACCT
This sequence comes from Actinokineospora inagensis DSM 44258, assembly GCF_000482865.1. GTDB lineage: Bacteria > Actinomycetota > Actinomycetes > Mycobacteriales > Pseudonocardiaceae > Actinokineospora > Actinokineospora inagensis. The sequence goes on from NZ_AXWW01000039.1 coordinate 40,367, forward strand.
GCTCGACCCCGGTTCCCTCAAGGACATGCGCGGCCTGGTCGCGGGCGCGCTCCCGTTCGGCATGGCCGACGGCTGGGGGCTGGGGCTCGCGGGCTTCGGCACCGGTGAGAACGCCGTGATCGGCCACGACGGCACCGGCGACGGCACCACCGCGCACCTGCGGATGCACCCGTCGACCGGCACGGTCGTCGCCTTCACCGCCAACTCCGGGTCCGGTTTCGCGCTGTGGCGGGCGTTGGCGGACGAGTTGCCCGGTTTCGGCATCCCGATGTCGAACTTCGACCCGGTGCCGCGGGTGCTCGACCCGGTGCCCGCGCCGCGCGAGTGCACCGGCGACTACGCCAACGGCGACACGGTCTACACCGTGTGCCGGACCCCGGCCGGGCTGCGCCTGACCGTGGACGGCGAGCCGTTCGCCGACCTGACCCCGTTGCGCGACCTGCACTTCGCCATGCGGGACTGCGACACCGGCGAGACCGACCAGGTCGGCCGCTTCCTGACCGACGAGCGCACCGGGACCCCCGCCTGGCTGCAGGTCGGCGGCAGGCTCGCCCGGAAGGTCAACGCCGTCCGCGTCGCCGCGTGACCGGTTCCGGGGTCGACCCCTGGGAACCCCGCGGCACCCCTTGACACCCCCCGCCGCGCGTGGCCGCACTCCACGCGCGGCGACCCGTGTCCGTCGCCACTTGTCCGCCGGACGGGCGAAAGTCGTCGCAGCTCACCGCAAGTGCTTGGCACACACGGAATTTTCCCGGTGCACTTGCGTAACTCATCCGAACCCGCGTCGTTGAACCCGGTGTACCTCGCCGGGTGTTGACCCTCCGCCACCGCGGATCTGGCCGAGCCCCAGGTCCGGTGAACCGGGGTCGTTGACGGTCGTTGACCAACCCGGTGCGCCGCACCCGCGCACAGCACCCCCTCACCCCCCGAACATCCCCCGCTGGTGAAAGGTTCTGGCCAACACATGTCCGCCGCCCGGTTAGCGAACCCAACCCTGTTGGATCTCTTCGCCGCGCACGTCGCCCGTGATCCCGACGCACCCGCGTTGGTGTCGGCGGCGGGTCCGGTCGGCTACCGGGAGCTGGACCGGTGGTCGGACCGGGTGGCCAGGTCGCTGGTCGCCCGGGGTGCCGGGCCGGAGAAGCTGGTCGCGCTGATGCTGCCGCGGTCGGTGGAGATCGTGGTGGCGCAGTTGGCCGTGCTCAAGGCCGGTGCCGCCTACCTGCCGGTCGATCCGGCGTACCCCGCCGAGCGGGTCGCCGACATGCTCGACGACGCCAAGCCGCTGCTGGTCGTCCGCGATCTGTCCGAAGTGGACGAAGAGGCGACCGCCGTCCTGCCGGGGCGACCGTTCGTGGACCAACCGGCGTACGTCATCTACACGTCCGGGTCGACCGGTCGACCCAAGGGCGTCGTCGTCACCCACCGCGGTCTGGCGACCTTCGCGCTGGCCGAGGTGGAGCGGTTCGACGTGCGGCCGGGTGACCGGGTGCTGCAGTTCTCCTCGCCGAGCTTCGACGCGTCCGTCCTGGAACTCTGCATGGCCTACGCGGGCGGCGCCGCGCTCGTCGTCCCGCCGCCCGGACCGCTGCTGGGCGACCAGCTCGCCCAGGTGTTGCGGGAGCGTGAAGTCAGCCACGCGCTGATCCCCCCGGTCGCGCTCTCGACCGTGCCCGATGTCGACCTGCCCGCCTTCCGCACCCTGATCGTCGGCGGCGACGCCTGCTCGGCCGACCTGGTCCGCCGGTGGGCGCCGGGCCGGGCGATGATCAACGCCTACGGGCCGACCGAGTCGACCGTGGTGACCTCGTGGAGCGACCCGCTGGTCCCGTCGCCGGACTCGCCGCCGATCGGCCGGGCGATCACCGGTACCCGGGTGCACGTCCTCGACGACGACCTGCGCCCGGTCCCCGACGGCACCGCGGGCGAGTTGTACGTCACCGGTCTCGGTGTCGCCCGCGGCTACCTCGACCGCCCCGGCCTCACCGCGCAGCGGTTCATCGCCGCGCCGGGCGGCGAGCGCATGTACCGCACCGGCGACGTGGTGCGCCGCGCGGCGGACGGGAACCTGGAGTTCGTCGGCCGCGCCGACCACCAGGTGAAGATCCGCGGCTTCCGCATCGAGCCCGGTGAGATCGAGGCCGAGCTGGCGAAGGACCCGACGGTGGGCCGCGCGGTCGTCGTGCCGCGCACCGAGACCGGGCTCAAGCGGCTGGTCGCCTACGTCGTCCCCGGCGTGGGTCGCCCCGAGCCGCACGCGCTGCGGCAACTGCTGGTCGACCGGCTGCCCGCGCACATGGTCCCCGCCGCGATCGTCGTGCTGGACGCGTTCCCGTTGAGCCCCAACGGAAAGCTCGACCGGGCCGCACTGCCCGCGCCGACCGTGGGTGTCGTCGCCGAGGACCACGTCGCCCCGCGCGACGAGCGGGAGCGGGTGGTCGCGGGCATCTGGGCCCAGGTGCTCGGGGTCGACGCGGTGGGCGCGGGTGACGACTTCTTCGCCCTCGGCGGCGACTCGATCCTCGCCGTCCGCGCGCAGACCCGGATCGCCGCCGCGTTCGGCACCGCGCTCTCCGGTCGGGCGATCTTCGACGCCCGCACCGTCGCGAGCCTGGCCGCGTTGTTGCCCGAGCAGCCCGCCGAGGGGACCGTGATCCCGCCGGTGCGCCGGGACCGGCCGCTGCCGCTCTCGCCCGCCCAGCGCAGGCTGTGGCTGGAGGACCAGACCACCGGCGGCCCGGTCAACAACACCGGCTTCGCGCTGCGCCTGACCGGCCCGCTGGACCGCCCGGCCCTGCGCCGCGCGCTGGACCGGGTCGCGGGCAGGCACGACGCGCTGCGCACCACTGTGGACGGTCCACACCAGTCCGTCGCCGACTTCGCGAGCCTCCCGCTGGCCGAGACCGCGACGACCGACCTGGACGCCACCCTCACCGAACTGCTCACCGAGCCCTACGACCTGGCCAAGGGACCGCTCACCCGGGCCACCCTGGTCGAGGTGGCCGCCACCGAGCACGTGCTGGTCGTCGCCCAGCACCACATCGTCACCGACGGCTGGTCGGCGTCCCTCCTGGTCGACGAGCTCACCGCCTTCTACACCGAGGAGACCGGCGGCCCCGCCGCGACGCCGACCGATCCCGCCGTCCAGTACCCGGACTACGCGGCGTGGCAGGCGGACCAGCCGGACCCGGACATCACGCACTGGCGCAACCGGCTCGACGGGCTGCTGCCGCTCGACCTGCCCACCGACCGGCCCCGGCCGCCCGTGCGGGTCGGCTCCGGCGGCGTGCACACCCACGACCTGCCCACCGACCTCGTCGCCCGGCTCGCCACGCTGAGCACCGCGCACGAGGCGACCCTGTTCATGACCCTCGCCGCCGCCGTGAAGGTGCTGCTCGCCTCGCACGCCCGCACCAGGGACGTCGCCGTGGGCACGGTCCGCGCGGGCAGGCCGGTGGCCGAGTTGGAGTCGGTGGCCGGGTTCTTCGTCAACACCCTGGTCCTGCGGTCCCGGATCGACCCGACGCTGCCGTTCAGCGACTTCCTGACCGCCGTGCGGGAGACCGTGCTCGACGCGTTCGACCACGACGACGTCCCGTTCGACCGGATCGCCGACCAGTGCGCCACCGTCCGCGACCCGAGCCGGACCCCGCTGGTCGACGCGGTCGTCGCGCTGCAACAGCCGCTGGTGTCCACTCCGGACGCCGGTGGGCTGCGCTGGGCCGACCACCCGCTGCCCCGTCCGGCCGCCCGGTTCGACCTGACCGTGGAGTTCTGGCCGTCGGCCGACGGCATGCGGGTGGTGCTGGAGTACGACACCGCGCTGTTCGACGCGGGCCGGATCGTCGCGCTGGCGAAGGAACTCGCCGCCCTGCTCAAGGTCGTCGCGGCCCGGCCGGACAGTCCACTGGGGACACTGGTCGACCTGCCGGAGGGGCAGGTCGCCACCGTGCCCGCGCCCCGGGTCGAGCCGAACCGCTACCTCGCGCCGCGCACCCCGGTCGAGGCGACCCTGGCCGCCGTGTTCGCCCAGGTCCTCGGCGCCGACCGGGTCGGGGTGCGGGACAACTTCTTCGCCCTCGGCGGCGACTCGATCCTGAGCATCCAGGTGGTCACCGCCGCTCGCGCCGCCGGGCTGGTGCTGACCGCGCGGGACGTGTTCGTGCACCAGACCGTCGCCGCGCTCGCCCCGCACGTCACGGCCGTCGCCGACGACACCGCGCCGGACGAGGGACCGGTCTCCGGGCCGGTGCCGCTCACCCCGATCCAGCGCTGGTTCTTCGACACGCACAGCGCGCACCCCAACCACTTCGACCAGACCTGCGTGATCGACCTCGGCACCCCGGTCCAGCCGGACGCCCTGGCCAAGGCGATGTTCGCGCTGATCGAGCACCACGACGCGCTGCGCATGCGCTACACCATGGCCGCCGACTGGTCGCAGGAGAACGCCCCGGTCGGTGAATCCGGCTCGGTCGGCGAGCACAGCCCGATCTTCCTGGTCGAGCTGCGCGGCGACACCACCGTCCAGTTGCGCGCGCACCACCTGGTGGTCGACGGCGTGTCCTGGCGGGTGCTCGCCGAGGACCTGCGGACCGCGCACCGGCAGGCACTGGCGGGGGAGCGGATCACGCTGCCGCGCCGCACCACCTCCTTCCGCGACTGGGCGACCAGGCTCGCCGAGCACGCCGTGGCGGGTGGGTTCGCCGACGAGGCCGACTACTGGGCCGGTGTCGCCGCCCCGGCCGACGTGCCGCGCGACCTGGACGGCGCCAACACGACCGCCTCCGAGCGCTCGGTCACGGTCACCCTGACCGAGGACGAGACGACCGCGCTGCTGCGCGAGGTCCCGGACGCCTACCGCACCCAGGTCAACGACGTCCTGCTGACCGCCTTCGGCTCCGCGCTCGCCGACTGGACCGGCCGCCGGGAAACCCTTGTCCACCTTGAAGGTCACGGCCGCGAAGACCTGTTCGACCGCGTCGACCTGTCTCGCACGGTCGGCTGGTTCACCACGATGTTCCCGGTCGTGCTGGGCGGCTTCGCGAACGGTGCGAACGGTGACTGGGGCGGTGCGCTCAAGTCGACCAAGGAGACCCTGCGCGCGATTCCCCGGCGCGGCATCGGCTACGGCGCCCTGCGCCACCTGGTCGGCGCGGACCTGCGCGGCGACGCCGATGTGTCGTTCAACTACCTCGGCCGCTTCGACGGCACCGCCGAGCTCGCCCTCGACGCGCACCCGGAGTCCCCGCGACCGCACGTGCTCGACGTCGTCGGCCAGGTCGAGCGGGGTCGGCTGGCGATCACCGTGTACTACAGCGAGAACCTGCACCGCGCCGCGACCGCGACCGCGTTCGCCGAGTCCATCGCCGCCGCCCTGCGCGGTATCGTCAAGCACTGCGCCGAGGGTGGTCGCGGCCGGACCCCGTCCGACTTCCCGCTGGTCCGGTTGGAACAGTCCACTGTGGATAGCCTGGCCCGGCCGGGTGTGGTGGACATCCTGCCGCTGACGCCGATGCAGGCGGGCATGGTGTTCCACGGCCTGTCCCAGTCCGGCCAGGGCGCCTACTTCCAGCAGACCGCGTTCGTGCTCGACGGTGTCGCCGACCTCGACCGGCTCGCGTCGGCCTGGCGGCAGGTGGTCGACCGGGCGGCGATCCTGCGGTCGTCGATCGTCTGGGAAGATGTGCCCGAGCCGCTGTCGCTGGTGCACGCCCAGGTCGACCTGCCGATCACCCGGGTGGACTGGACCGGCGGCGACCGGGAGGCGTTGCTCGCCGCCCTGCTCGACGCCGACCACCAGCAGGGCTTCGACCTCGCCGTCCCGCCGCTCATGCGGCTCACCCTGGCCACGCTCGACGACGGCCGGGTGCAGGTGCTGTGGACGTTCCACCACGTGCTGCTCGACGGCTGGAGCATCTTCGGCGTGCTGTCCGATGTGGCCGAGGCGTACGCGGGCCGACCGCTGCCGGACCGGCCGGACTTCGCCGAGTACCACCGCTGGCTGGCCGGGCAGGACCCACTCGCCGCCGAGGACCACTGGCGAACTGTTCTGTCTGATGTGGACGCTCCGACGCCGCTGCCGTTCGACCGGCCGCGCGCCTCGGTCGCCCAACCCACCACGTCCGCCCGAACCGAGGTCGCGCTCACGGCCGCGGAGACGGCTCGGCTGGCCCGGTTCGCCAAGGACCACCGGCTGACCCTGGGCACCGTCGTGCAGGGCGCGTGGGCGCTGATGCTCGCCCAGTACAGCGGTCAGCGCCAGGTGTGCTTCGGCGCCACGGTGTCCGGTCGTCCGGCGGACGTGCCCCAGGTCGAGGCGATCACCGGCATGTTCGTCAACACGCTGCCGGTGGTGACCACGGTGGATGGACCGGTCCCCGGGTGGCTGGCCGGGATGCAACGCGCCCAGGTCGAGTCGCGCGCCTTCGAGCACACCCCGCTGACCCGGATGCACGGCTACAGCGCGGTCGCGGGCGGTATCGACCTGTTCGACTCGGCGGTGATCTTCGAGAACTACCCGGCCGACGGCCCCGCGCTCGGCGAACTGACCGCGGTGGAGAGCACCACCTTCCCGCTGAGCGTCACCGTCTACCCGGGTGCTGAGCTGCGGCTCCTCTTCGGCTACGAGCCCGGCCTGTTCGACGCCGAGACCATCGACGCGTTGTCCACCCACCTGTGCCGCCTGCTCGCCGAACTGATCGCCGACCCCGACCGCCCGGTCGCCGCCATCCCCGCGCTGACCGGGGACGACCGCGAGCGCGTCCTGGTCGAGTGGAACGACACCGCGGTCGACGTCCCGGACACGACCCTGGTCGCGTTGCTGGCCGAGCAGGCCGCCCGAACGCCGGACGCGCAGGCGCTGGTGTGCGGGGACCGGCGCTGGACCTACGCCGAGTTCGACGCGGACGTCAACCGGCTCGCCAACTGGCTGGTCGGCCAGGGCGCCGGTCCGGAGCGGATCGTGGCGGTCTCGTTGCCGCGCTCGGCGGAGCTGGTGATCGCCCTGCACGCGGTGGTGCGGTCGGGCGCCGCATACCTGCCGGTTGACCCCGAACTGCCCAAGGACCGGGCCGCCTTCCTGGTGTCCGACACGGACGCCGTGCTGCTGCTCGACGCCCTTCCCGACACCCACGACCAGCCCGCCACCGCGCCGCAGGTGACGATCAAGCCGGCCAACAGCGCGTACGTCATCTACACCTCCGGCTCGACGGGTCGCCCCAAGGGCGTTGTCGTTCCGCACTCGGCGATCGTCAATCGTCTGTTGTGGACACAGGGCAGGTTTGAGCTGACCGCGGACGACCGGGTGCTGCAGAAGACACCCGCGAGTTTCGACGTGTCGGTGTGGGAGTTCTTCTGGCCGCTCACCGTCGGCTCGACCCTGGTGGTGGCCAAACCCGACGGCCACCGCGACCCGGCCTACCTGGCCGAGCTGATCGGCGCCGAGAGGATCACGACCGTCCACTTCGTCCCGTCCATGCTGCGCGCGTTCATCACGCACGCCGATCTGTCCGGTGTGGACTGCCTGCGGCGCGTGCTGTGCAGCGGCGAGGCCCTGCCGGTCGACCTCGCGGAGGAGTTCCACAAGGCGCTCCCGGCCGAGCTGCACAACCTGTACGGACCCACTGAGGCGGCCGTTGACGTGACGCACTGGGCCTGCGAGCCCGGCGCGTCGGCGGTGCCCATCGGGCGAGCGGTGTGGAACACCCGGCTGTACGTGCTCGACGCCGACCTGAACCCTGTGCCGGTCGGCGCGCCCGGTGAGCTGTACCTGGCCGGTGTCCAACTCGCCCGGGGCTACCTCGACCGCCCCGGCCTGACCGCGGACCGGTTCGTCGCCGACCCGCACGGCGCGCCGGGTTCCCGGATGTACCGCACCGGCGACCTGGTGCGGTGGACCCGGGCCGGGGTGGTCGAGTACCTGGGCCGCACCGACCAGCAGGTCAAGATCCGCGGCATGCGGATCGAGCCCGGCGAGGTCGAGGCCGCGTTGACCGACCACGCCGAGGTGATCTCCTCGGTGGTGATCGCCCGTGACGGCAAGCTGGTCGGCTACGTCACACCATCCACAGTGGATACTCAAGCCCTGCGCGACGGCCTCGCCAGGGACATGCCCGAGCACATGGTGCCCGCTGCGATCATCGCCATGGACGCGCTGCCGCTGACCCCCTCCGGCAAACTCGACCGCCGCGCCCTCCCCGAACCGGACTTCGGTCCCGCAAGTGCTTACACAGCACCGGAAACCGGTACCGAAGAGGTCATCGCCGACATCTGGGCCGAGGTCCTGGGCGTTCCCCAGGTCGGCGTGGACGACAGCTTCTTCGACCTCGGCGGCGACTCGATCCTCAGCCTGCACGTCACCGCCCGCGCCAACGCGGCCTTCGCGGTCGGCCTCACCCCGCGCGACGTGCTGACCGCCCGCACCGTGCGCGGCCTCGCGGACATCGTCGAAGACCACATCCTGCGCGAACTCGAAGCCCTCGCGGGCGAGACCCACTAGCGACGCCCCGGGAGCAGCCAGCCATGACCACCTCCAAGTCCCCACGCCAGAGCCGTTTGGACGCCCTTCCGCCGCACCTGCGCGCCCAGATGGAGAAGCGCCTCGCGGGCAAGGCCGGTAAAGCCCCGGTGCAGGAGCAGATCCCGGTCGCCGCTCGCGGCAACGCCCTGCCGTTGTCGTCCGCACAACAGCGGCTGTGGTTCCTCAGCGAGTTCAACCCCGGCGGCAACGACTACAACTCCGGTACCGCCCTGCGCTTCACCGGCATCCTCGACGTCACCGCGTTGATCTCTGCGATCCGCGCCCTGGTCGCCCGCCACGAGTCGTTGCGCACCACGTTCAAGGAGGTCGACGGGCGGCCCGTGCAGATCGTGCACGAGTCGATCGACCTGCCGGTCCCGGTGGTCGGTTGTGCCCCGGAGGCGCTTGCCTCGACCCTGCAGGACGAGTTCTCCAAGTCGTTCGACCTGCGTGAAGGCCCGTTGCTGCGGGCGATGTTGGTCAAGCTCAGCGACAACGAGCACGTCCTGCTGCTCACCTCCCACCACATCGCGGTCGACGGTTGGTCGCTGGGGGTGCTCACCGAGGAACTGGCCGACCTGTACGCCGGTCGCGACCTCCCCGCCCCCGATCTGCACTACGCCGATTTCGCCGTGTGGCAGCAAAACAGGCTGACCGGTCCGACGATGGACAAGCACCTGGAGTACTGGCGGGACGCGCTGTCCGGGTCCGAGCCGCTCGGCCTGCCCGCGGACCGCCCGCGTCCGCCGGTGCGGACCCCGGCGGGCGCGGCGCACCAGTTCAGTGTCCCGGCGGCGTTGACCGCCCGGCTCACCAACCTGGCTCGCGCCAACGACACCACCCTGTTCACCGCGCTGATGGCGGCCTGCCAACTGCTCGCCGCCCGCTACAGCGGCCAGGACGACGTGGCACTGGGCACGGTCACCGCCGGTCGCGGCCGGGCCGAACTGAACCGGGTTGTCGGGTTCTTCGTCAACACCGTCGTACTGCGGTCCACTGTGGATCAAAACGTATCCTTTGTGGACTTCCTGCGCGTGGTCAACGGCACCGCGCTGGACGCGTTCAGCCACGACGAGGTCCCGTTCGACCGGTTGGTGGAGGCCGTCGGCGCCCCGCGCGACCCGAGTCGCAACCCGCTGTTCGACGTGCTCGTGTTGCTGCAGAACGCCGCCAAGGGCCTGCCCGACTTCCCCGGCCTGACCGTGGCAGAGGTCGACCTGCGCCGCTGGGCCGCGAACTTCGACCTCAGCATCGAGTTCAGCGAGCGCGGCGACCACCTGGACTGCGTCCTGGAGTACAGCACCGACCTGTTCGACGCGGTCACCATCGAGCGGTTCGCCGGGCACCTGCTGACCCTGCTCGACGGCGTCATCACCGCCCCCGACCGGCCGATGGCCGACCTGCCGTGGCTGACCGAGTCCGAGCTGCGCACCGTCACCGAGGGCTGGAACGACACCGTCCTGCCCGTCGAGGCCGCCACCTTCCCCGCCGTCTTCGAGAGCCAGACCCGCCGGACACCGGACGCCACCGCCCTGGTCTTCGCGGGCGAGTCGCTGACCTACGCCGAGTTGAACGCCCGCGCCAACCGGGTCGCACACGACCTCATCGCCCGGGGCGTCGGGCTGGAGCAGATCGTCGCGGTCTCGTTACCGCGTTCGGTCGACGCCGTCGTAGCCCAGTTCGGCGTGTTCAAGGCAGGCGCGGTCTACCTGCCCGTCGACCCGTCCTTGCCCGCCGAGCGCCGCGCGCACCTCGTCGAGGACTCCGGCGCCGTGCTCGTCCTGGATGGCGCGCTCCCCATCGATGGTCCGGACACCGACCCGAAGACCGGGCTGCGGCCGGACAACACCGCGTACGTCATCTACACCTCCGGCTCGACCGGCAAACCCAAGGGTGTCGCGGTCGAGCACCGCGCTCTGGTGAACCTGCTGCGCAGCCACCTCGCCGACTTCGCGGGCGGTAAGCGGCTCCGGGTCGCGCTCTCGGCCGTGTTCTCCTTCGACACCTCCCTCGAAGGTCCGGTCCTGATGGCGGGCGGCCACGAGCTGCACCTGCTCGGCGACGACATCCGCCTCGACCCGGACGCCCTGGTCGACTACGTGGTCAGCGCGCGGATCGACTTCCTCGACCTCACCCCGTCCTACCTGCGCAAGCTCCTGCCCGCCGGTCTGCTCGCGCACCCGGACCACCGCCCGTCCGTGCTGATGCTCGGCGGCGAGGCCCTGGGTGACGACCTGTGGCGCGAGCTCGGCGCGCTCCCGGACACGGCCGTGCACAACTTCTACGGCCCCACCGAGACCACGGTCGACGCACTGTCCACTGTGGTCGATGGCAGCCGTCCCGGCATCGGTCGCCCGCTGCGCAACCTGCAGGCGTACATCCTCGACGCCGACCTCCGCCCCCTGCCCATCGGCGTCCCCGGTGAGCTGCACATCGCGGGCGCCCAGCTCGCGCGCGGCTACCTGCACCGGCCGGGCCTGACCGCGGACCGGTTCCTGCCCAACCCGTTCGGCCCGCCCGGGTCCCGCATGTACCGCACGGGCGACCTGGCCCGCTGGACCGCCGACGGCACCGTCGAGTACCTGGGCCGCACCGACGACCAGGTCAAGATCCGCGGTTTCCGCATCGAGCCCGGCGAGATCGAGGCCGCGCTGCTGGCCCGGCCCGGGGTGCGCGAGGCCGCCGTGGTCGCCCGCGAGGACGGCGGCCACCGCAGGCTCGTCGCCTACCTGGTCGCCGACGACCTGGACCCGGCCGTGCTGCGGGCCGCGCTCAAGGAGACCCTGCCCGACTACATGGTCCCCGCCGCGTTCGTCGGGCTCGACAAGCTCCCGATGACCCGCAACGGCAAGCTCGACAAGGCCGCCCTGCCCGCGCCCGAGTTCGGCGCCGAGGCGGCCGACCAGTATGTCGCCCCGCGCGACGAGACCGAGGCGCTACTCGCCGACCTGTGGGCCGACGCGCTGGGTTCCGCGCGGGTCGGGGTCACCGACAATTTCTTCGCCCTCGGCGGCGACTCGATCCTCAGCATCCAGATCGTGTCCCGCGCCCGGCAGGCCGGTCTCAAGCTCACCTCGCGCGACGTGTTCGTCAACCAGACGATCGCCGAACTCGCCCTCGTCGTCACCCGGGAGGAAGCGCCCACCGAGCGCGCCGTCCCGGTGGGTCCGGCCCCGCTGACCCCGATCCAGCGGTGGTTCTTCGAGACCCACGGCCCCCGCGCGCACTTCACCATGTCGGTGCTGTTCGACCTCGCCGAGGACACCGACCTGACCGCGCTGGAAGGGGCGCTGCGGGCCGTCGTGAACCACCACGACGCGCTGCGCAGCCGGTTCCGCCACGTCGACGGCCAATGGCGGCAGGAGCCCGCCGACGTCGGGGTTTCGTTGGCCCGCGGCGGTGGCATCGAGGCCGCCCGCGCCGAGATCGACCTCGCCGACGGCCCGCTGCTGCGCGCCCTGCTGCTCGACGACGGCAGGCTGTTCCTCACCGTGCACCACCTCGTCATGGACGGCGTGTCCTGGCGGGTCCTGCTCGACGACCTGGTCACGGCCTACACCCGGCTCCGCGACCAACAACCGGTGGCACTGCCCCCGGTCGGCACGACCTTCGCCGAGTGGGCGCACCGGTTGCACGGGTTCGTGGCCGACGGCGGCCTCGACCCCGCGAACGACCACTGGACGGCGGTGCCCACCCCCGCGCCGCTGCCGGTGGACCTCCGGGTTGACGGGACGACCGGTCCCGTCAACACTGCGGGCAGCGCCGCGTCGGTCACCGTGCGGTTGGATCCCGCCACGACCGACGCGGTGCTGCACTCCGTGCCCGAGCGCTACCGCACCCGGGTCAACGACGTGCTGCTCAGCGCCCTGGCCAGGGTGCTGACCCGGTGGACCGGCGAGGACACCGCCGCCATCACCCTGGAGGGCCACGGCCGCGAGGAACTGCTCGACGGCGCCGACCTGACCCGCACCGTCGGCTGGTTCACCACCCAGTTCCCGGTGTCGCTGGACGTGCCCGGCGGCAGCGACTGGGGCGCGGTGCTCAAGTCGGTCAAGGAGCAGTTGCGCGCGGTCCCGCACAACGGCCTGAGCTACGAGGCGCTGCGCTACCTCACCCCGGACAGCCCGCTGGCCGGTCGGCCGCTGCCGCAGATCGGGTTCAACTACCACGGCCGCTTCGACACCGGTGACGACGAGGGTCTGCTCGGCGCCCGGCACGAGGCGGGACCGGACGTGGACCCGGCCGCCGAGCGCGACTTCGCGATCGAGGTCATCGGCGTGGTCGAGGCCGACCAACTGGTGCTGACCTGGGAGTACTCCACCGCGCTGCACCACGAGGCGACCATTCGCAGGTTGGCCAACGCGACCACGATGGCGCTGCGCGAGATCGTCCGGCACTGCACCGTCCCCGGCTCCGGCGGCCGCACCCCGTCGGACTTCCCGCTGGCCAGGCTCACCCAGTCCCAAGTGGACGCCATCGCGGGCGACGGCACCGGTGTCGAGGACATCTACCCGCTGACCCCGCTGCAGTCCGGCATGATCTTCCACAGCCTGGTCGACCCGGACAACGGCGCCTACGTCGACCAGGTCCGGCTGGTGCTCGACGGCGTCACCGACCCGGCCGCGCTGGTCGCCGCGTTCCAGTCCGTTGTGGACCGGACGCCGGTGCTGCGCACGGCCGTGGTGTGGGAGGACGTGGCCGAGCCGGTGCAGGTCGTGCGCCGCTCGGTCCGGCTCGCCGCCGACATCCGGGACTGGCGCGACCTGCCCGAGGCCGACCAGGCGAAGGCGATGCGGCACCTGCTGGCCGAGGACCGCGCGCGACCGTTCCGGTTGGACACCGCGCCGCTGCTGCGGGTCTCCGTGCTGCGGCTCACCGACGAGCGGGTGGTGCTGGTCTGGTCGTCGCACCACGTGCTGCTGGACGGGTGGAGCACCGCGCAGGTCTTCGGCGAGGTCGTCGAGCGGTACACCGACCTGGTCGAGGGTCGCGCGCCGGTCACCCCCGTGCGCAGGCCGTTCCGCGACTACCTGCGCTGGTTGTCCGAACAGGACAGTGCGGCCGCTGACGCGCACTGGGCGGGTGTCCTGTCCGGGTTCGCCGACCCGGTGGCCGTGCCGTGGGACCACGCGCCCGCGCAAGCCCACCGCACCGAGTCGAGCGCGTCGGTCAAGGCGGACCTGGACCACGCTCAGTCCGACCGGCTCCGGGCCGCCGCGCAACGGGCCGGGTTGACGGTGAACACCGTGGTCCAGGGCGCGTGGGCGCTGCTGCTGTCGCGGTGGGCGGGCACGACCGATGTCGTGTTCGGCACGACCGTGTCCGGTCGTCCGGCCGAGCTGAACGGCGTCGAGTCGATGGTCGGCATGTTCATCAACACGGTGCCGACCCGCGTCCTGGCCGACCCCGGCCGACCGGCAGGCCAGTGGCTGCGTGACATCCAGGCCGGTCAGAGCGAGTCCCGGCGGTTCGACTTCCTCGCCCTGCCGCGCATCCAGGCGCACAGCTCGGTCGCCGCCGGTGCCGCGCTGTTCGACAGCGTCGTGGTCTTCGAGAACTACCCGTTCGAGGACGCCTCCCGGGACGACGGGCTGCGGGTCGCCGAGGTCCACGCGATCGACACGACGAACCTGCCGCTCACCCTGTCCGCGCACGTCGACGACCGGATCCACCTCGACCTCGGCTACGACCCGGCCCTGCTCGACCGCCCCACCGCCGAGCGGGTCGCGGGCTGGCTGCGCGCCCTGGTCACCGCCCTGGTCGAAGACCCCGAGCGGGCGATCGGCGCGCTGCCCTGGCTGTCCGATGTGGACCGCGAGAAGGTGCTGGTCGAGTTCAACGACACCGACCACCCGCTGCCGTTCGAGCCGCTGACCGAGGTGTTCGAGCGGCAGGCCACCCGCACCCCGGACGCCACCGCCCTGGTCCACGACGGCCGGTCGCTGACCTTCGCCGAGGTCGAGGCCATCGCGAACCGGTTGGCGCACAAGCTGATCGCCGAGGGCGTCGGCCGGGAGAGCGTGGTCGCGCTGACCATGCCGCGCTCGGCCGAGACGGTGATCGCCATCCTGGCGGTCGGCAAGGCGGGCGCGGCGTTCCTGCCGGTCGACCCGTCGCTGCCCGCCGAGCGCATCGCCTACCTGCTCGACGACGCCAACCCGGTCTACGTCCTGGACGGCACGACCGACACCGCCGGGTTCCCCGAGATCAGCCCCGGCCTGGACATCAGCGCCGACCAGACCGCGTACGTCATCTACACCTCCGGCTCCACCGGCCGCCCCAAGGGCGTGGTGGTCACCCAGGGCAACCTCTCCGCCCTGCACCAGGACCACCGGATCGACATCACCAGCGTCGACCGGACCCGGTTCGCGCTCACCGCGACGTTCTCCTTCGACACCTCGCTGGAGGGCCTGCTGTTCCTGGTCGACGGGCACGAGGTGCACGTGATCAGCGAGGAACTGCGGATCGACCCGGCCGCGTTCGTCGGCTACGTCACCGCGCACGGCATCGAGTACGTCGACCTCACCCCGACGCACGCCGCCCACCTCGCCGCCGCAGGCCTGCTCGACAGCGGCCTCAAGGTCCTCATGCTCGGCGGCGAGGCGCTGACCGAGAAGCTGTGGCGGGACGCGCGGGACAAGGGCCTGACCGTCGTCAACTACTACGGGCCCACCGAGGTCACGGTCGACGCCACCGGTCTGTTCTCCGGGCAGCACGAGCGCCCGCTCATCGGCCGCCCGCTGCGCAACCTGCGCGCTTACGTCCTCGACCAGGATCTCAACCTGATTCCGCCGGGCGTCCCCGGTGAGCTGTACCTGGCGGGCACCCAGGTCGCGCGCGGCTACCTGGACCGCTCGGGCCTGACCGCGGCCCGGTTCGTCGCCGACCCGTTCGGCCCGGTCGGGACCCGGATGTACCGGACCGGTGACCGGGTCCGCTGGACCGAGGACGGCTTCCTCGACTACCTGGGTCGCGCCGACGACCAGGTCAAGATCCGCGGTTTCCGCATCGAGCCCGGCGAGATCGCGGCCGTGCTGCGTGAGCAGGACGGCGTCACCGACGCCGCTGTCGTCCCGTTCACCGACGCCACCGGTACCCGGCTGGTCGCCTACGTCGTGGGTGAGCCGGGTGGCGACCTGCGGGCCGCGTTGGCCCGTGAGCTGCCGGACTACATGGTCCCGGCGGCCGTGCTGTCGCTGCCGTCGCTGCCGGTCAACTCCAGCGGCAAGCTCGACCGGCGTGCCCTGCCCGCACCCGAGTTCGCCGCCACCGCCGCCCACGTCGAACCGCGCACCGAGGCGGAGCGGGTGGTGGCCGCCGCCTGGGCCGATGTGCTCGGGCTGCCGAAGGTCGGTGCGGAGGACAACTTCTTCGCCCTCGGCGGCGACTCGATCCTGAGCATCCAGATCGTGTCCCGGCTGCGGGCCGCGTTCGGCACCCAGATCTCGCCGCGCGCCGTGTTCGACCACCCGACCGTCGCCGCGTTGGCGCGGGCGGTGCCGGGGGAGCGGACCGACGCGATTCCGGTGGTCGAGGCCGCGGGCCCGGTGCCGCAATCGTTTGCGCAACGCCGGTTGTGGTTCATCGACCAGTTCGAGCCGGGCGACACGGAGTACGTCAGCCCGACCGCGCTCCGGCTCACCGGCACCCTCGACGTCGCCGCGCTCACCACCGCGTTGACCGCGCTGATCGCCCGGCACGAGTCCCTGCGCACCACGTTCGACGAGGTCGACGGCCAGGCCGTGCAGATCGTGCACGAGCCGTACCCCGCTGATCTGACCCTTGTGGACGGTGACGCCCACGAGGTCGTCGCCCGGGAGAGCGCGCGGCCGTTCGACCTGCGCACCGGCCCGCTGTTCCGGACGACCCTGGTCCGGGTCGGGCCCGAGGAGCACGTGCTGGTGCTGACCCTGCACCACATCGTCACCGACGGCTGGTCGACCGCGATCCTCACCGACGACCTGTCCGCCCTCTACCGGGCCGCTCTGTCCGGTGTGGACGCGCAGCTCCCGGAGATCCCGGTCCGCTACACCGACTTCACCCGGTGGCAGCGGTCCCAGGAGGTCGACCTCGGCTTCTGGAAGGCGGCGCTGTCCGGGGTCGAGCCGCTGGAACTGCCGCTCGACCGGCCGCGTCCCGCGGTGCGGACCAGCGCGGGCGCCAAGCACGAGTTCACCCTGCCCGCCGAGTTGCTGACCGGGCTGCGCGCGGTCGGCCGCCGCACCGACAGCACCCTGTTCAGCACGCTGCTGGCCGCCTGCCAGGTGCTGTTCGCCCGCTACAGCGGCCAGGACGACATCGCGCTGGGCACCGTCGCCTCCGGTCGGGACCGCGCCGAGCTGGAGCGGGTCGTCGGGTTCTTCGTCAACACGGTCGCCCTGCGCTCCACAGTGGACATCCGGCGGCCGTTCGCCGAACTGCTCGCGGGCGCCCGGTCCACGGCGCTGGAGGCGTTCGCCCACCAGGACACGCCGTTCGAGCGGGTCGTGGAGGCGGTCGGCCCCGAGCGGGACACCAGCCGCAGCCCGCTGTTCGACGTCATGGTGCTGCTGCAGAACACCCCCGACGAGATCCCCGCGCTGCCCGGCCTGGCGGTCGCCGAGGTCGACATCCCGGTCACCTCGTCCACCCACGACCTGACCTTCGAGTTCCAGGAGTCCCCGGCGGGCCTGCGCGGCGCGGTCGAGTTCAACCCGGACCTGTTCGACCTGGACACCGTCGAGCGGCTGGCCCGGCACCTGGGCACGCTGCTGGCCGCCATCGCCGCCGACCCGACCACGGTCGCGGGCGACGTCTCCCTGGTCGACGCCGACGAGGCCGCCCTCATCGAGTCGTGGCAGGGCACGCGGGCGGTCTCTTTTGACCCGATCTATCGGTCTATTTCTGCCCAAGCGAAGACGGCGCCGGATGCCACCGCGCTGATCGGGATTGATGCCCGGCTGACGTTCGCCGAGGTCGAGGCCAGGTCCAACCGGCTGGCCCACCACCTGATCGGGCTCGGCGCGGGCCCGGACACGCTGGTCGCGCTGTCCTTCCCCCGGACGACCGACATGATCGTGGCGATCCTGGCCGTGCTGAAGACCGGCTCCGGCTACCTGCCGATCGACCAGGCCATGCCCCAGGACCGGGTCGAGTTCCTGCTGGACGACGCCCGGCCGACCGTGGTGCTCACCGACATCCCGGACCTGACCGGCCTCCCGGACACCGATCCCGGCGTCGACCCGCACCCGCGCAACATCGCCTACGTCATCTACACCTCGGGTTCGACCGGCAAGCCCAAGGGCGTCGTCGTCGACCACGGCAACCTGTGCGCGCTCACCGCCACCCTGCGCGCCGAGCTGATCGACCCGCTCGGCGAGCCGCTGGACTACGGCGAGACGTCGGTGTTCTCCTTCGACACCTCGCTGGAAGCGCTGATGTTCCTCGGCGCGGGCCACCGCGTCCACATCATCGACGACGAGACCCGGCTCGACCCGCACGCCCTGGTCGCCTACGCCACCGAGCACCTCGACATCCTCGACGTCACCCCCGCGCACGCCAACCGCCTCGCCGAGGCGGGCCTGTTCGACGCCGGTCTGCGGGTGATGACCCTGGGCGGCGAGGCGATCAACCCGGCCCTGTGGCGCGACCTCGCCGCCTCCGACATCGACGCCTACAACCTGTACGGGCCGACCGAGGTCACCGTGGAGGGCACCTGGTCGCCGATGGTCGGGGACCACCCGGTCATCGGGCCGCCGCTGTCCACCGCGCGCGGCTACGTCCTCGACGACCAGCTCCGGCCGCTGCCCATCGGCGTCCCCGGTGAGCTGTACCTGGCCGGTCCGCAGGTCACCCGCGGCTACCTGGGTCGACCGGGCCTGACCGCGAGCCGGTTCCTGGCCGACCCGTTCGGCACCCCCGGCACCCGGATGTACCGCACCGGCGACCGGGTCCGCTGGCTCGCGTCCGGCACCCTGGAGTTCCTGGGGCGCGCCGACGACCAGGTCAAGATCCGCGGTTACCGGATCGAGCCCGGCGAGGTCTCCGCCGCGCTGAAGAAGCACGACTCGGTGCTCGACGCGGTCGTGGTCGCCCGCAAGCTCAACGGCCACCTGCGGCTGGTCGCCTACTTCGTCGGCGAGGAGGCCGACTACCCGACCTTCCTGCGCCAGACCCTGCCGGACTACATGGTGCCGTCCGCGTTCGTCCGCCTCGACCGGCTGCCGACCACGCACAACGGCAAGATCGACCACCGCGCCCTGCCCGAGCCGACCGTCACCGTGTCCACCACGCACGTGCCGCCGCGTCCGGGTACCGAGAGCGACCTGGCCCGGATCTGGGCGGACGTGCTCGGTGTGCCCGAGGTCGGCGCCACGGACAACTTCTTCGCGCTCGGCGGCGACTCGATCCTGAGCATGCAACTGGTGTCCCGGGCCCGCGCCGCCGGGTTCACGATCACCTCGAAGGACGTGTTCGTCCGGCAGACCATCGCCGAACTGGCCACCGTCGCCACCCGGGAGACCACGGCCGCCCCGGAACCGGTGATCACCGGACCCGCGCCGCTGACCCCGATCCAGCACTGGTTCTTCGCGACGCACACGCCCGAGCAGCGCGACCACTTCACCATGTCGATGACCTTCACCCTGGCGCCCGACGCCGACCACGAGCGTGTGCTCGCCGCCGTGGCCAGGGTCGTCGAGCACCACGCAGGCCTGCGGTCCCGATTCGTCCAGACCACCGCCGGTTGGGTGCAGGAGCCGACCGAGGGCGGGCTCGCCGAGCGGATCGACATCTCCCAGGGGCACATGGTCCGGGCTTGGGTCGACGGCGACCGGCTGCACCTGGAGGCGCACCACCTGGTGATCGACGCCGTGTCCTGGCGGGTCGTGCTGGCCGACCTGGAACGCGCCTACCGCGGCGAGTTCCTGGAGCCCACCGTCCCGTTCGGACACTGGGCGCACCGGTTCACCGAGTTCACCCTGGACGGCGGGTTCGACGCGGACCTGCCGCACTGGCAGGCGGTCCCGGTCGACGGGGCACTGCCGGTGGACGCGGACGGCGACCGGGACACGGCGGCCTCCTTCAGCGTCACGCTCGATGCCCAGACCACCGACGCCCTGCTCACCCAGGTCCCGGACGCCTACCGAACCCAGGTCAACGACGTCCTGCTGGCCGCGCTGGCCCGCGCCGTCACCGACTGGACCGGCGGGCCCGCCCTGGTCAACCTGGAGGGGCACGGCCGCGAGGAGATCATCGACGGGCTGGACACCGGTGGCACCGTCGGCTGGTTCACCAGCCAGTTCCCGGTCGCGCTGCCGGTCGCCGACGGCTGGGCGGACACGCTGAAGTCGGTCAAGGAAACCCTGCGCGCCATCCCGCACCGGGGCTTGGGCTACGAAGCGCTGCGCCACGTGAAGGGCACGCTGGCGGACCGGCCGGAGCCGGAAATCTCTTTCAACTACTTGGGTCGCTGGGATGCGGGTGACGCCGCTGAAGGGCTACTGCGCGAGCAGGTCGCCGACCCGGAGCGCACCGGACCGGTCATGCCCCGGCCGCAACTGCTGGACATCACGGCGGCGGTGACCGATGGCGTGCTCAGCGTCGACTGGGAGTACGCGCCGGGCGTGCACGAAGAGTCCACCGTCCGCGCCGTCGCCGACCGGATGATCGACGCCCTGCGGGAGATCGTCGCCCACTGCGCCGAGTCCGGTGGCCGTACCCCGTCGGACTTCCCGCTGACCCGGCTGACCCAGTCCGAAGTGGACTCATTGGTCGGCGACGGATCTGGTGTCTCGGACATCTACCCGCTGACCTCGTTGCAGGCCGGGATGCTGTTCCACGGACTGCTCGACGCGGACGCCTACGTCAACGAGACCCGGGTCCGGCTGCGCGGCGTCACCGACATCCGGCGGCTCGGGCAGTCCTGGCACGACGTGGCCGAGCAGAACCCCGTGCTGCGCACCCGGATCGTCTGGCAGGGTGTCGCCGAGCCCGTGCAGGTCGTCCTGGTCGGCTCGCAGATCGCGGTCAGCTACGGGTCTACTGTGGACACTGGGCTGGACCTGGTGCACGGGCCGCTGAACCGGGTGGTCCTGGACGAGGTCGAGCCGGGTGTCGTCGACCTGCTCTGGGTCTCGCACCACGTCCTGCTGGACGGGTGGAGCACCGCGCAGGTCTTCGCCGACGTCCTCGCCCGCTACGCCGGTGCCGCCCTGCCCGCGCGGCGGCCGTTCCGCGACTACCTGGAATGGCTTGGCGCGCAGGACATGACGGCCGCCGAACGGCACTGGCGGGCGGTGCTCGCCGGGCTGGACGGTCCGACGCCACTGCCGTTCGACCGCAAACCGGTCGACGCGCACCAAACCCGGTCGACCGCACACGTCCAGGCCGATCTCCCGGTCGGCGACGTCGGTGCGCACGGGTTGACGCTGAACACGGTCGTACAGGGCGCGTGGGCGCTGCTGCTGGCCCGCTACAGCGGCGAGGACGAGGTCGTGTTCGGCACCACGGTGTCCGGTCGGCCCGCCGACCTGCCCGGGGTCGAGGACATGGTCGGCATGTTCATCAACACCATCCCGTCCCGCCTCCAGGTCGACCGGCGCGGCGACGCGCTGACCTGGCTGCGCGGGGTGCAGGCCGCCCAGGCCGAGTCCCGGCGGTTCGACCACGTGTCGCTGGCCCAGGCGCAGGCGTGGAGCGGTGTGCCCAAGCTGTTCGACAGCGTCGTCGCCTTCGAGAACTTCCCGGACGGCGCCGAGACCGAGGGCGCCCCGGACGTCGAGACCGTGGACGGGGCCGAGGCCACGACCCTGGCGATGAGCCTCGTAGCCCACCTCGACGGGGGCAGGCTCCGCGTCGAGCTGGGCTACGACCCGGCGCTGTTCGACGAGACCACCGCCCGCACCTTCGTCGGCCGGTTGGTCGCCCTGGTCGGCGCGCTCGCCGAGAACCCCACGCGGGACCTCGCCGACCTGCCGTGGCTGACCGAGGCCGAGCACGCGCTGGTCACGGTCGGGTGGAACGACACGGCTACCCCGGTCGAGCCCGTCGCTTTCCCCCGGTTGGTGCGGATCTCCGACGAGCCCGCCATCGAGCAGGGTGACCGGGTGCTGACCTACGCCGAGCTGGACACGGCCGCCAACCGGGTCGCGCACCTGCTCCGCGAACGGGGTGCCCGCGCGGAGACGATCGTGGCCCTGAGGCTGCCCCGGTCGGCCGATCTGGTGATCGCCCAGCTCGCGGCGCTCAAGGCCGGTGCCGCCTACCTGCCGATCGACCCGAACTACCCGGCCGAGCGCATCGCGTTCATGCTCGACGACGCCCAGCCGGTCCTCACCCTGGACGAGCTGCCGGACGCCACCGGCTACCCGGAAACCGCGCCCGAGGTGGCGATCCCGGTCGACGCGCCCGCGTACGTGATCTACACGTCCGGCTCGACCGGCAGGCCCAAGGGCGTTGTCGTCACCCACCGGGGGCTGGCGAACTTCGCCGCCGCCGAGATCGACCGGTTTGACGTGCGGCCGGGTGACCGGGTGCTGGCGTTCTCCTCGCCGAGCTTCGACGCGTCGGTGCTGGAGCTGTGCATGGCGCTGCCCGCCGGGGCGACCCTGGTCGTGCCGCCGGTCGGACCGCTGGTGGGCGAACCGCTCGGGGCCGCGCTGCGTGACCTGCGGATCAGCCACACGCTGATCCCGCCGGTCGCGCTGGCCACCGTCCCCGCAGGTGAGTTCCCCGACCTGCGCACGCTGATCGTCGGCGGCGACGCGTCCTCGGCGGACCTGGTGCGCCGGTGGGCACCGGTGACCCGCCTGATCAACGCCTACGGCCCGACCGAGGCGACCGTGGTGGCCACCTGGACCGAGCCGCTGGCCGGTGCAGCCGCGCCGCCGATCGGTCGACCGCTGCCGAACACCCAGGTCTACGTCCTCGACGACACCCTGCGGCCGGTCCCGGTCGGCGTGCCCGGCGAGCTGTACGTCGCCGGTGTCGGCCTGGCGCGGGGATATCTGCGTCGGCCCGGGTTGACGGCGTCCCGGTTCATCGCGAATCCCTTTGGTACCGGGCGGATGTACCGGACCGGGGATGTCGTGCGGTGGACGCCTTCCGGCGAGCTGGTCTTCGTCGGTCGGGCGGATGACCAGGTCAAGGTGCGCGGGTTCCGGATCGAACTCGGCGAGATCGAGACGGTGGTCGGGGCCCAGGAAGCGGTTTCCGCGGTCGCGGTCGTGGTCCGCGAGGACGAGCCGGGGGTGAAGCGGCTGGTCGCCTACGTCGTCGGCTCGACGGCCGGGCTGCGTGACACGCTGCTCGCCGCGCTGCCCGAGTACATGGTCCCGGCCGCCTTCGTTGAGCTGGACGCACTTCCGTTGACCGCCAACGGAAAGCTGGACCGCCGTGCGCTGCCGATTCCGGAGTGGACCGACGCGCCGGGCTTCGTCGAACCGCGCACCGACGCCGAACGCGTGGTCGCCGGGGCGTGGGGCGAGGTGCTGGGCGTCAAGCGGGTCGGCGCCACGGACAACTTCTTCGCGCTCGGCGGTGACTCGATCCTGAGCATCCGGGTCGTCGCCCGCCTGCGGGACGCGCTGGGCACCGACGTCTCGCCGCGACTGCTGTTCGACAACCCGACGGTTGAAGGGCTCGCGGTCGCCCTCGGTGGCGCCGCCGCCGCCGAGTCGATCCCGCCGCTGCCCGAGGACGCGGAGTCGCCGCTCTCGTTCGCGCAGCAGCGGCTGTGGTTCCTGCAGGAGTTCGAGCCCAACAGCACCGAGTACGTGACCCCGCTGGCCATCCGGCTGCGCGGACCGCTCGACCTCGGCGCGGTGACCGCCGCCATGACCGCGTTGGTCGCCCGGCACGAGTCGCTGCGAACGACGTTCCACGAGGTCGACGGGCAGGGCACCCAGGTCGTCCACCCGGCCGCCGAGGTCGCGGTGCCGGTGGTCGACGTGACCCCGGCCGGGCTGGAGTCCGCTTTGGACCGTGCGGCGGCCGAGCCGTTCGACCTGACCACCGGACCGCTGCTGCGTTCGGTCGTGTTCCGGATCGGTGCCGAGGACCACGTGCTGGCGCTGACCATGCACCACATCGTCACCGACGGCTGGTCGGCTGGTGTCCTGATGGCCGACCTCGCCGCGTTGTACGACGCCGAGGTCACCGGCACCGAGGCCGAACTACCGCCGCTGCCGATCCGCTACCGGGACTTCGCGGCCTGGCAACGTGGTCGGACCGAGGTGATGGCCACCCAACTCGACCACTGGCGCGGTGTGCTGACCGGGGTGCCCGCCCTGGAGTTGCCGACCGACCGGCCGCGTCCCGCCGTGCACACGACCACGGGAGCGCAGGTTCCGTTCACGGTTCCCGCCGAGGTGGTCGACCGGCTGCGCGAGGTCGCCCGTGCGCAGGACGCCACCCTGTTCATGGTGCTCGTCGCCGCGACCCAGATCCTGTTGCACCGTTTCACCGGTCAGAACGACATCGCGGTTGGCACGGTCGCCGCCGGGCGCGAACACCCGGACCTGCACAACCTGGTCGGGTTCTTCGTCAACACACTGGTTCTTCGGTCTACTGTGGACTCGTCGGCGTCGTTCGACGGGTTCATCGGCCAGGTCCGGTCGACCGTGCTGGACGCGTTCGCCAACCAGGACGTGCCGTTCGAGCGGGTCGTGGACGCGGTCGCCCCCGAGCGCGACACGAGCCGCACCCCGCTGTTCCAGGCGATGGTCGTGCTGCAGAACGCGGTCGGCCGCGCGTCCGGCCTGGCCGGGGTCGAGGCGTCGGATGTCGCGTTCCCGGTGGTCACCGCCGCCTACGACGTGACCTTCGAGTTCCACGAGGAAGACGGCGGCGACCTGCACGCCACCCTCGACTACAACACCGACCTGTTCGACCCGACCACGGCCGACCGGTTCGTGGCGGGCCTGGACGCCCTGCTCGCGGCGGCCTCGTCCGCCCCGTCGACCAGGTTGGGCGCGCTGCCGGTGATGACGCCGGACGAGCGGGGACGGGTCCTGGTCACCTGGAACGACACCTTCGTCGCCACCCGGCCCCGGACGTTGCCCGAGCTGGTCCGGCACGCGGCCGCGCTGCGACCGGACGACCCGGCCGTGGTCAGCGGCTCCTCGGTGATCACCTGGGCCGAGCTGGACGCGCGGACCGACCGGGTGGCGCGGGCGCTGGTCGCCCAGGGCGCCGGGCCGGAGACCGTGGTGGCGGTGCGGCTGGGGCGTTCGCCCGAGCTGGTCGTCGCGGAGCTGGCGGTCGCCAAGGCCGGTGCGGCGTTCCTGCCGATCGACCCGAACTACCCGGCCGACCGCGTCGACTACATGATCGCCGACGCGGAACCGGTGCTGGTGCTCGATTCGCCGGTCCTGCCCGAGGTCGTGTCCGACCTGGTGCTGCCCGAGCCGGTCCTGGCGAACCCGGCGTACGTGATCTACACGTCCGGTTCGACCGGCAAGCCCAAGGGCGTCGTCGTGACCCACACCGGTCTGGCGAGCTTCGCGGCCGCCGAGGTCGAGCGGTTCGACGTGCGGCCGGGTGACCGGGTGCTGGCGTTCTCCTCGCCGAGCTTCGACGCGTCGGTGCTGGAGCTGTGCATGGCGCTGGGCGCGGGCGCGGCGATCGTGGTGCCGCCGCCGGGACCGCTGTTGGGCGAGCAGCTCGCGGCGGTGTTGGCCGACGAGCGGATCTCGCACACGCTGATCCCGCCGGTCGCGCTGGCCACCGTTCCGGTGGGCCAGTTCCCCGACCTGCGGACCCTGATCGTCGGCGGCGACGCCTGTTCGGCCGAACTGGTCGCCCGGTGGGCCCCGGGGCGGCGGATGATCAACGCGTACGGGCCGACCGAGTCCACTGTGGTCACCTCGTGGAGTTCGCCGCTGGAACCGGGCGGGGTGCCGCCGATCGGTCGGCCGATCCACAACACCCGGGTCTACGTGCTGGACGCGGACCTGGAGCCGGTTCCCGTTGGTGTGCCGGGAGAACTGTACGTCGCGGGCTCGGGCTTGGCGCGCGGGTACCTGCGTCGGCCGGGGTTGACGGCGTCGCGGTTCATCGCGAACCCGTTCGACGGCGGGCGGATGTACCGGACCGGCGATGTCGTCCGCTGGTCGGCCGACGGTGCGCTGGTGTTCGTCGGTCGGGCGGACGACCAGGTCAAGGTGCGCGGGTTCCGGATCGAACTCGGCGAGGTGGAGTCGGCCCTGCGGGCGCACCCGGACGTGGTCGACGCGGCCGCCGCCGTCCACACCGATCCCGCCGGGCACAAGCGACTCGTCGGCTACGTCGCGGGTTCTTCGTTGCCGGACAGCGCGGCACTGCGCGAGTTCCTGGTCGAGACCCAGCCGGACCACCTGGTGCCGACGGCGTTCGTGCTGCTCGCGTCGCTTCCGGTGTCGCCCAACGGGAAGGTGGACCGCAAGGCGCTGCCCGCGCCGGACCTGAGCGTCAGCACGGTCGCCTACCTCGCTCCGACCAACCCGGTGGAGGAAGCCCTCGCGAAGGTCTGGGCGGACGTCCTCGGCATCGACCGGGTCGGCCTGGCGGACAACTTCTTCGCCCTCGGCGGCGACTCGATCCTGAGCATCCAGGTCGCCGCACGGGCCCGTCAGGTCGGGTTGAAGGTCGCCACCAAGGACCTCTTCCTGCACCAGACCATCGGCGACCTGGCTCCTGTCGTGTCCTTTGTGGATGAAATCGCCGATCGGGCGCCCGTTACCGGCCCGGTGCCGTTGACGCCCATCCAGCGCTGGTTCCTCGACAGCCCGCGCGAGGGGTACCACCACTTCAACCAGGCCCACTACGTGGAGCTGACGTCCACACCGGACATCGCGGCGCTCCGCGCGGCCTTGTCGGCCTTGCTGGCTCACCACGACGGTCTTCGGCTCCGGTTCTCGCGGGCGGATGGTTCGTGGCGCCAGTGGAACGACGATGTCGCGGAAGTCCCTCTGCTCGATGTCGTCGAACTCCCCGACTGGGACGCCGTCGAACCTGCCGCCGACTCCGTGCACGCCTCGTTCGACCTGGAGACCGGCCCGCTGCTGCGCGCCGTCCTGTTCCACGTGGCGTCCGAGTACCGCCTCCTCCTGGTCGCCCACCACCTCGTCATCGACGGCGTGTCGTGGCGCATCCTGGTCGACGACCTCGACACCGCCTACGGCCAGGCCCTGTCCGGCTCGATCGACCTCGGCAGCAAGACAACGTCCTTCCAGGACTGGTCCCGCCGCCTGCACGCCCATGTCGAATCCGGCGCCCTCGACGACGAAATCCCCTACTGGCAATCACACACGGGCGCCGGGCTCCCGTTGGAGTCCGCGGGCTCGCCCGGCACCGACGCCATCTCCGTCACTTTGTCCACAGAGGACACCGACGCCATCCTCCGTGGCGCCCCCACCACCTACCGAACCCGCGTCAACGACGTCCTGTTGGCCGCTCTCGCCTGGTCCCTCACCCGGTGGACCGGTCAGCCGAACATCGCCATCCACCTCGAAGGCCACGGCCGCGAAGACATCCTCGACGGCGTCGACCTCTCCCGCACCATCGGCTGGTTCACCACCATGTTCCCCGTGGCGCTGCGCGTCCCCGACGCCAACTGGCGCACCATCATCAAGGACGTCCGCAAACAACTGCGCATGCTCCCCGGCAACGGATTCGGCTACAGCGCCCTCCGCTACCTCGGCACCCTCCCCGCCCCCGCGACCGATCCCCAAGTCTCCTTCAACTACCTCGGCCAGTTCGACTCCCGCGCCCAGGACGCCACCACCAGCCTCTTCGGCCAAACCCACGGCGCCCCCGGCCAAGACCACCACTCCACCGACCGCACCGGCCACCCCCTCGACATCGTCGGCGAGGCCACCGACGGCCAACTCACCTTCGCCTTCTACTTCCAAACCGACCAACTCACCCACCCCACCATCACCACCCTCGCCGCCGACTTCACCACCGCCCTCCACGCCATCGCCGCCGACTGCCGGACCACCCGATGACCCACCCCCGCCCATCCACATCCCCTATGGCTATCCACCACCCACCCCACATCCCCCCGCCCCGGTCCCCCCGCCCCGGAAGAATGGACCTCGGGGGACCCTCACCCCGGATGATCTTGTCCACCCCGTTCCCGTCCACCCGGCCTGCCTTGGCACCTGGAACCAGTGAGCGCGTGGCCGGGCGGCGCCTGCCGTCGAACGGATTCGTAGTGGACCGGCCCGACCCGCGCGGATCAGTCCCGCCGGGCTGTCGAGTTGTCCACAGCCTGGTCGCCAAGCCGTCGGTTCCGTCGGTTCCCCCGCGTAGGCTCGATTCGGGGGCTGCTCAGGCAGGCTCGATCTTCACCCAACCGGGGGGAATCCGATGACCACCGAGCAGACCGAGGTGTCCACACAGGACCGGAAGGCCCCGGTCCCGCTGTCCCGCAACCGCAACTACACGCTGCTCTGGGTCGGCCAGGCGTGCGCGGAGATCGGCTTCAGCGCGAGCATGATCGCGTTCCCGCTGCTCGTCCTGGCCCTCACCGGCTCGGCCGCCGCGTCCGGTGTGGTGATGGCGGCGGACGCCGTCGCGCAGTTGGCGGTGGGGTTGCCCGGGGGCGCGCTCGTCGACCGGTGGGATCGCAAGCGGATCATGCTGGTGTGCGAGGCGGCACAAGTGGTCTCGATCGGGTCGCTCGTGGTCGCGGTCGTGCTCGGCATGGGGACGGTGCCGCACATGGTGGCGGTGGCCGTCGTGATGGGGGCGGGGCGGGCGATGTTCGAGCCCGCCGAAGACGCCGCCCTCCCCGCGTTGGTGCCGGACGAACAACTGGCCACCGCGGTCTCGATGAACGCGGCCCGGTCGTCGATCGGTCAGATGGTCGGCAACGCGCTCGGTGGCGCGTTGTTCACCATCGCCCGGTGGGTGCCGTTCCTGATGGACGTGATCACCCACCTGATCTCGTTCGTCGCGCTCGCGTTCATCCGAGTGCCGAAACGGGCCAGGGAAGCGACCCCGATCAAGCACCTCGGCCGCGAGATGACCGACGGGATGCGCTGGGTCTGGCGGCACCGCGAGATCCGCGTCACCGCTTTCTGCGCGCTCGCGCTGAACCTGTTCTTCAGCGCGTACTACCTCGTCGTCATCGTGCTCGCCGACAAGGGCGGTGTCCCCGCCGCGCAGATCGGTGTGATGGCCGCGATGCTCGGCGTCGGCGGTATCGTCGGCTCGCTCATCGCGCCGTACCTGCACCGCGTCCTGCCGCCGCACGTGTCCATCGCCGGTGTCTTCTGGGCCCTGACGATCCTGGCGCCGGTCGCGGTCTTCGCCCGTAACGGATTCGTCCTCGGCGCGTTGTTCGCAGGGATGGCCCTGCTCGCGCCGACCGCCAACACCACCATCACCACCCACCAGCTCCTGCTCACCCCCGACGACCTCCGCGGCCGCCTCAGCGGCGTGATGAGCGTCGTGGTCGGTGGGGCCGCCGCCCTCGGCCCCGCCCTCGGCGGCCTGCTCGTCGAGGCCGTGTCCCCGTCCACCGCGGTCCTCGTGTCCGCCGCGGGCATGGCGGCCGTCACCGTGCTGGTCACCATCAACCCCACCCTCCGCCGATACCCGAAGAACAGAGAGGAACCCACCCCATGAGGGACGACATCACCTACCAGGTCCTGACCAACGACGAGGAGCAGTACTCCCTCTGGCCCGCCGACCGCGACATCCCCGCGGGCTGGCACGCCGAAGGCACCACCGGCACGAAGGACGAGTGCACCACCCACATCGACCAGGTGTGGACCGACATGCGCCCCCGCTCCCTCCGCGAACACATGGACACCCACTAACCCCACCCCCCGGCTGGCCCCACACACGGGACGTTCGCCACCCGGGCGGCCGCTCGCCCATTGGGCACCAACTAGCCCCGACCCGCCCGGTCGGGCCTATCACGCGAGGGCCTTCGCCGCCCGGGTGGCTGCTCGCCCAATGGGCGAGCAGCCAACCTCACCCGCCCGGCGACACTCCGCACACGAGGACCTCGCCACTCCAGGTGGCAGCTCGCCAGTTGAATAGTGGTCAACCCTCACCTGCCCGGTTAGGCCCTCACGCCGCGGTCTTCGCCACCTGGGTGGCTGTTCGCCCGACGGCATTACTAGTCCTGGGGCCTTTCACGTGAGGGGCTTCGCCAGGGTGGCCGCTCGCCCAGTGGGCAGCAACCAAACCCTCACCCGCCCGGCGGCACCCCGCACGCAAGGACCCTCGCCACTCCGGATGGCCGCTCGCACACTGGTTGACGCGGAGGCCACCGGCAGCAGTTGTCCAAGCGGTTATCCACAGTGCCCGCAGCCGTCCCCAGCCCACCCGGCTCCCCTCTTGACAACCCGCGTTCCGCGCTATGTTCAGGAATGGGCCCCCGGCCCCCGGGTGGGCGGGCTCCTGCGTGGACCCGGGTGGGGATTTCGTCAAGCCGCCGCGCCGAGGGGTGGCCAGGGTGCCCTGGAAGAGTGGGATGGCCAGGTGGCGCGGAAGAAGTGTCTGGGCGAGTCGGCTGGCCGAGCGCGACGAGGTGGTCGGCCGAGTGCGACGAGGTGGTCGGCCCGAGCGTGCCGCGTGAGCGGGGCAGACGGGAGGAAAGGCGGGCTGGCCGGGCGGTTCGGGCGGGGCT
This sequence comes from Actinokineospora inagensis DSM 44258, assembly GCF_000482865.1. Classification (GTDB taxonomy): domain Bacteria; phylum Actinomycetota; class Actinomycetes; order Mycobacteriales; family Pseudonocardiaceae; genus Actinokineospora; species Actinokineospora inagensis. The sequence continues at coordinate 70,489 of NZ_AXWW01000039.1, forward strand.
GCTGGTGGATCTTCTCGGGTTGTCGGTGGTGGTCGGTAGCGTGGAGTCCGGGGCTGCTCAGTGCTGTTCGATCTTGAAGCCCGTCGCCCCAACCGCAGGCGTTCGCCGTCGTCCGGGTGCCCGCCTGCGATCCCGGCGGGGCGGGACCGCCTGCTCCGGGGCCGCGCCGGGGGTGCTCGGGTGGGGCGCGGTGGCGGGACAATCATCCGGTGAGCGGATGGGTTGGGCGGTTGGGCGGCGGCCGATCGGGTCGAGGGTGGCACTGGGTGACCGGATTGCTGCTCGGCTTTGTCGCCGGGTCGCTTTTTCCGTTCTACTGGGCGTACGCGGTGGGCAGCCAGCCGGGGGTGGGTGGGGCGCCGCTGGTGCCGGGGGGACACTTCTGGGGGAATGTTCGGCGGGTTTTCGACTCGGTGCCGTTCTGGGGCGCGCTCGGCAATAGCGCCATCGTGGCGGGCACCGTTACCGTGTCGACGGTGTTGTTCGCCAGCCTGGCCGGGTTCGCGTTCGCGCGGTTGCGCTTTCCCGGCCGCGATGGGCTGTTCACATTCGTGGTGGCGACGATGGCGGTGCCGACGCAGTTGGGGGTGATCCCGCAGTACCTGGCGATGGCGGAGCTGGGGTGGGCCGGTGGCCTGCAGGCGGTGGTCGTGCCGAACCTGGTGACGGCGCTCGGTGTGTTCTGGATGCGCCAGTACACCGTGTCGTCGGTGCCGATCGAACTGGTCGACGCCGCGCGCGTCGACGGGTGCGGGGTGCTGCGGGTGTACTGGCACGTCTGCCTCCCGTGCGTCCGGCCCGCGGCGGCCGCGCTCGGCATGTTCACGTTCATGCTGAGCTGGAACGACTTCCTGTGGCCGCTGATCGCGCTGGACGCCGACCACCCGACCGTCCAGCTCGCCCTGGAGCGGCTGCAGTCGGGGCACTACGTGGACTACCCGCTGGTGCTGGCCGGGACGACGGTGGCGACCGTGCCGCTGTTGGTCGTGTTCGCCCTGCTCGGTCGGCACGTGGCGACCGGGGTCAGGTTGGGGTGAACCTGGAGGAGGTGGCGCGGCTTGCGGGGGTGTCCCGGTCCACGGTCTCCCGTGTGCTCAACGGTTCCCCCGGTGTCAGCCCCCGAACCCGGGCCGTGGTCCAGTCCGCTGTCGCGTCCGCGCGCTACCTGCGCAACCACGCCGCGCGGTCGTTGGCGGGTACGACGACGGACACGATCGCCGTGGTGGTTTCCGAGGACACCGACCGGCTTTTCGACGACAGCTACCTCGCCGCCGTCCTGCGCGGGGTCACCGCCGGTCTGCCCGACCACCGCGTCGTGGTGGCGATGAACCCGGACGAAGTGACCACTGTGGATGGTGCGGTGGTGGTCAGCCTCAACGGTCACGACCCGCTGCCCGACCTGCTCGACGTCCCCGTGGTCCTGGTCGGGCGGCCACTGGTACATAAGATGTCCTATGTGGACAGTGACAACCTCGGTGGTGGTACGGTGGCCGGTCGCCACCTCCAGGGCCGCGCCAGGGTCGGCGTGCTCGCCGGGCCGCCGGACATCGCCGCCTGCGTCGACCGGGTGACCGGTTTCCGCCGCGCCATCCCGCGTGCCGTCGCCGTTCCCTGCGCGATGACCGCCGATGCCGGGGCCGCCGCCGTCGCGGGACTGCTGGCGTCCACACCGGACCTGGACGCCGTCTTCTGCGTTTCCGACGTCATCGCCGTCGGCGCGCTCCGCCACCTGAGATCGATGGGTGCCCGCGTCCCGCAGGACATCGCGGTTGTCGGATTCGACGATTCCCTGCTGTCCCAAGCGACGACACCACCGCTCACCACCGTCCGCCATTCCCCGGAAGACCTCGGCAACACCGCCGCTTGGCGCCTCACCGCCCAACTCGCGGGCGAACAACACCTCCCGCAATCCATCGTCCTCCCCACGGAACTAGTGGTTCGCGGCTCCAGTTGACCTCGTGGTGAGCACGTGGTTCACGCCGATGAGGACCGCGACCATCCCGAACAGCACCCACGCCATGGCCGACGCGTAGCCCAGCCGCTGCGTCTCGAACGCCGATTGGTACACGTACAGGGCGACGGTCTGGAACTGGCCGGAAGCGCCCCCGTTGTTCGACCCCGGTTGACCGTCGAACAGCTTCGGCTCGGTGAACACCTGCAACCCGCCGATGGTCGAGGTCACCAGCACGAACAGCAACGTCGGACGCAACAGCGGCAGGGTCACGTGCACGAACCGACCCCACCGCCCCGCACCGTCCACTGTGGCCGCTTCGTGCAGCACCCGGGGAATGGCCTGCAGCCCGGCCAGGACAACCAGGGCGTTGTACCCGGTCCACCGCCAATTCACCATGACCGCGATGGCCACATGACTCGCGATCCGGCTGCCCTGCCAGTCGACCCGCCCCAACCCCAGCCCGGACAACACCGTGTTCACCAGCCCGTAATTCGGCCCGAACAGGTTCGCGAAGATGATCCCCACCGCCACCAGGCTCATCGAACACGGCAGCAGAACCGCCACCCGCCACCCGGTTGACCGCCGGTCCAGCGCCAACGCCAGCACGACCGCCAGCACCAACTGCGGCCCGGTGGACAAGGCGAAGATGCTGAACGTGTTCACCACCGCCGTCCAGAACCGGTCGTCGGCCACCAGTTCGAGGTAGTTCGCCGGTCCCACGAACCGAGGCGAGCCGTCGACCAGTTCCCACGAGAACAGCGACACGTATCCGGTGAACACCACGGGAAACAGCCCGGTGACAACGAAAACCACAAAGAACGGCGCGATGAACAGATAGCCGTAGAACTTGTTCACCGGGCGATCTTCTTGGCACTGTGTCGACTTCTCCCACCACCCGCCCCCTCATCCCCACCCGGCATCGTTCCCGACTTGGCAGGTCGACGTCGTTGGTTCACCTGGCCACCTTCTTGGCGCCGTTGACCAGTTGTCGCCATCCCTCGGCGGGGGAGGCGCCCTCTTCGACGGCGCGCAGGGCCGGGGTCGCGACGTTCTCCTGGATCCGGCCGTCGCCCGGACCCTTGTACTGCGGTGCCGACACTTTCCGCGCCTGTGCGGCGAACAGCCGCCCGATCGGCGCGTTGCCGAAGTACGGGTCCAGCGTGCCCAACAGCTGTGGTGAGGTCAACGCCTCGACCTGGCTGGGGAAGTTGCCGGTCGCCGCGAAGGCCTTGATCTGTTGCTCCGGCGCGGTCAGCCAGGCCGCCAGGGCCGCCGCTTCGCGCGGGTGCCTGCTCTGCCTGGGCACCGTCAGGTACGAGCCGCCCCAGTTGCCACCGCCGCCCGGGAAGGCGTCGGTGACCGCCCAGCGGCCCGCGTTGTCCGGTCCCGCCTGCGCCTTGATCACGCCCAGCATCCACGACGGGCACGTCTTCGTGGCGAAGGCACCGGCCAGGAACCCGGCGTCCCATTCGGCGGAGAACGCGGTCAGACCGGCGGACTGGCCCCGTTCACCCGCCGCGGTGACCGCGTCCCAGTTCCGCCGGATGCCCGGATTGGTCTCCACCACCAGGTTGTCCTCGGTGTCGAAGTAGCCGGTGGCCAACTGGTTGTTCATCGCGTCGAAGATCTGCGCGTCGGAGTCGAACCAGGCCTTGCCGGTGCGCGCGCGGTATGTGTCGCCCGCCGCGAAGTAGCTGTCCCAGTTGGCGAACAGCGGCTTGACGGCATCGGGGGTGCTCGGCAACCCGGCCGCGGCCAACAGGTCCGCGCGGTAGCACATGGCCAGCGGCCCGCTGTCGGTGCCGTAGCCGATGAGCGCGCCGTCCTTGGCCTTGGCGGCGGCGTACTTCCAGTCCAGCCAGCGGTCCCCGGTGACCTCGCGCGGCCCGATCGCGGCCAGGTCGTAGAACAACCGGGACTTGGCCAGCGCGTCGGCCAGGTGCCCCTCCTCGACCGCGACGACGTCGGCGAGCCCGGATCCCGCGCCGAGGCGGGTGAACAACTGTTGGTGGTAGGGGCCGCCCTGGCCGGTCTTCTGGTGCCGGATCTTGATCCCGGGGTGCGTGTCCTGGTACTGGATGAGCAGGTCCTCGTACCCGAACTCGCCGAAGGTGGCGATGCTCAGCTCGAGCGACCCGGGTGCGCCGGGGGTGGTCGACCCGGTTCCGCACCCGGTCAGCGCGGTGGCGAGGACGGCAGTGATGACGGCGGTGGTGACGGCGGTGACGAGGGCGCTGGCCCTCCACGGCAGATGGCGCACGGGACCCCTCAGGCTGAGTCGGGGGTTGGGAGCGCTCCCATCAGGAGCCAAGCTCAAGTGTGTCCCGCATTACACTCAAGTGTCAAGATCCCGCAGGTGTTCGGGTTTCCGGCCCGGAATTGTTGGGAACGCTCCCGAGTCCGTCCGGGTGGTGCTCTAGACCAGTCGTTTACAGTTGGGCCCCAAGGAGTTGCTCCGAGTTCACCCCGGCACCCACCATGGGCCTGAGTCCGCGCGGCGATAGGGGGCCTAGGTGGACCGGATTCGAGAGCGCACCGCCTTCCAGATGGCGCAACGGCGGGTGCCGGACCTCTTCCGCGGCACCGGGACACCGCGCACGGTGATCGTGGTGCCCAGCCTCAGCATGGACGGCGCGGGCCTGCGCAAGATCCCCGGCGTCAACCACTACGAGGAGCGTTTGCTGTTCCTGCTGCAACTGCTGCGCGACCCCGGCACGAAGCTGGTGTACGTCACCAGCGAGCCGGTCGCGCCGGAGATCCTGGAGTACGCGCTGGATCTCGTGCCGTCGCTGCCGCGTGCGCACGCGCGTTCGCGGTTGACGATGCTCGACTGCGGCACCGGCGAGCCGATTCCGTTGACCGCCAAGGTGTTGCGCCGCCCCGACCTGCTCGCGCGGCTGCGCGCGTTGGCGGGCGACGACGCCGTGTTGGTCACCTTCACCAGTTCCGGCCTTGAGCAGACCCTCGCGGTCCGGCTTGGGGTGCCGTTGTACGCGCCGGACCCGGATTTCGCCGAGCTGGGCTCGAAATCCGGCGCGCGGCGGCTTTTCCTGGAGGCCGGTGTGCCGGTGGCGCCCGGGGTCGAGGGGCTGCGCGATCTCGACGACGTGGTGTCGGCGTTGGCGGCGTTGCGGGCCAGGGTGCCCGGTATGCCCAACGCGATCATCAAGCTGAACGACAGCTTCGGCGCGGGTGGCAACGTGCTGTTCTCGTTCGCGGGCGCGCCGGTCACCGGCCTGGAACCCTGGCTGCGTCGGGAGTTGCCGCGCCGCGCCGTGTTCGCCGCGCCGCCGGACGACTGGGACAACTACCTCGGCAAGGTCACGGCGATGGGAGCGGTGGTCGAGCAACTGGTCGACGGAGACGAGGTGGCGTCGCCGTCGGTCCAGGTGATCATGGGAGCGGCGGGCGACGTCGGCGTGTTGAGCACGCACGACCAGGTGCTGGACGGCCAGATCTTCGCCGGGTGCGCGTTCCCGGCGCGCGCGGTGTACCGGTTGGAAATCCAGGAACTCGCCCTGCGCGCCGCCGCGGTGCTCGCCGCCAAATCGATCGTGGGGATCGCGAGCGTGGACTTCATTTCCGTGCGCACGGGACACCAGTGGACCCACTACGCGTTGGAACTGAACTTGCGCATGGGTGGCGGAACGGCGCCGTATTTCTTGTTGCACGGATTGGTCGAGGGCAACTACGACCCGTTGACCGGGCGCTACCTGACACCGGAAGGAGCGCCACGGGCCTATTTCGCGACCGACCGGTTGTACCGCGGCGAATACCGTGCACTGTCCCCTTCGGACGTTGTGGATACGTTGGTGCGGGAGCGGTTGCACTTCCGCACCGGAACCCGCACCGGCGCGGTCGCGTACATGCTCGGCGGACTGGAGATCGGGCGGTTCGGGATCGTGGTGGTGGAGCGCGACCCGGACACGGCGGAACGGCGGTACCACGATTTCGTCCGCGCCGTCGACCTGCGGGTCGGGCGGGTGGCGCAGACCGGGTGACGCCGTGGACCACGCGGCGGCCATACTTGGTGCCATGGCGGGTGTTGTGGCGGAGAAGTGCCCTTGTGGGACCGGGTTGGACTACGCGGAGTGCTGCGGTCGCGCGCACGCCGGTGCGGCCGTGGGAACGGCCGAGGCGTTGATGCGGTCGCGGTACAGCGCGTTCGCCAAGGGCGACGCCGAGTACGTCAACCGCACCTGGCACCCCGACACCCGGCCCGCGGACCTCGACCTGGAACCCGGGCAGGTGTGGACGGGGCTGGAGATCGTGTCCACAGTGGGCGGTGGCCCGTTGCACGCCAAGGGAACCGTCGAGTTCAAGGCGCACTTCCGCCACCACGGCCGAACCGGTGTCCTGCACGAGACGAGCCGGTTCGTCCGCGCCGGCGGCAAGTGGGTCTACCTCGACGGGAAGATCAGCTAGGCGGCATCATCTCCCGGCGCCGTTGCCGCATCTCGTCCAGTTCAGCGGGGGACAGCGCCGCCACCGCGTCGCGGCGGCGCTGGTTCATCTGCTCGATCTGCTCGGGGGTGAGCTGGGCCATCATCGCCTGGCGTTCGGCGGTGAGCTTGGCGACCTGCTCGGGGGTCAGCGGCTGGTTCATGGTGACGGTCTCCTCGATGAGTGCGACGAACTCGGCTGTGGACGGTTCGGTGAGCTCCCGCAGACCCGCGCGGACGTGCAGCAGGCGGTGCCGCAACCGCCGCGCCGCCCGCACCCGCTCCTCGGCGACGGCGAGCTGGCGCTCCACCAGCTCCGGGAGCCCCACCGGGTCGTCCAGCGCGGCCTGGACCTCGGCGAGACCCAGGCCGAACCCGCGCAGGGCGACGATGTGGTGCAACCTGCGCACGTCGTCGCCGGTGTAGGCGCGGTGACCACCCGAGGTGCGGGTGGACGGGACGAGCAGCCCCAGTTGGTCGTAGTGGTGCAGGGCGCGCACCGTCACCCCGGTTGCCCGAGCCAGGTCGCCCACTCGCCAGAACTGTGCCACGGCTTCGACGGTAGAACCTCCCGCCGCGTCGGGTTCAAGTCCGGTCCGGGGAATTTCGGCCGGCGTCAGATTGTCATGTCATTGTCCGGTGTTCACCGATCCGTTCACGGGGCCGGTGGGACATGGTTGCCGAGTGACAAAGCGGGTGTACCTCAGCTCTGCGCCGGACGACCGGGCCGCTGCCGACGAGGTCGAGGCGGTGGTGCGGGCCTGCGGTTTCCCGGTGACCCGTGGGCGGGACCTGACCCCGTTCGGCGGGGTGACGGACCCGCAGCGCCAGGCCGTCGACGAGGCCACCGTGTTCCTTGCGGTCGCCACGCCCGGTTACCTGGAGCCGCACGTCTGCCAATGGGAGTTCACCCGGGCGGTGCTCGCCGCCCAGCGACTCGGTGACCCCGGCCGGCGGATCATCGCGGTGGGTTCCGAGCCGACCGGGGTGGCCACGGCGGTGTCCCTCGACCAGGCGGCGGAGGCGGTGGCCGCTGGGTGCGCGGAGCCGCTGGGCGGGGCGGCGGTGGAATCCCTGTGTCGGCCGAGGCGGTTTGTGGGCCGCTATTCCGAGCTGTGGCGGGTGCACACTTCACCGTCCCCGACGGCCGTCGTGGGGTCGCCGGGGAGCGGGAAGTCGGCGCTCGCTGAGCAGTACGGGGTGCTGTTCCGCACCGCGTACCCGGGCGGCGTCGAGTCGATCAGCCTGGCAGGCGCGGACCTGCTCGCCTGGTACGCCGCCGACCTGCGGGCGATCGCGCGGCGCCGGTTCGGCGTCGACCTCGCCGACCTGGGGTTCGACGACGCCCGGGACACCGTCGCCGACCTCTGCACGGCGGCCGGGCAGGACGTGTGCTGGATCTTGGACGGCGTGCCACCCGGTTTCCCGGCCGAGCGGCTCGTGCTGCCGTCTCCCCGGGTGCGGACACTGCTCACGACCACGTCGTCTTCGGGTTTCGCCCAGGTCGGCCTGGCCGAGCGGTGTGTCGAGCCGGTCGAGCCGAACCCGGTGCTGGCCTTCGCCGCCGCCCTGGACTCGATTCCGTTCCCGGGTGACCTCTTGGCCGAGGGAGCCGCGTCCCCGCTCGGCTCCCGCGCGCCGATGGTGGTCGCCGAGGTGCTTGACGGGGGCGTCTTGCACCCCGTGGACCAGACCGACTCCGCCGGTCGGCAGTTGTGGCGGTTGCACCCCGGCGCGGCCGCTGAAATCCGCCGAACAGCAGGAGCAGCCGCTGAGCGTGCCGCCGTAGTACTGGGGCGCGCCGTGGCCGATCCGTCGGTAGACCTGACTGTCCTCCGGCACGCCGTGCACGTGGCGAAGTCCGTCCCCGCGCGCACCGGCGAACCCCTCTTGCGCGTAGTGGCCGAACGGCTTGAGGAGCGCGGTGACACCGCCGCCGCTTATACCGTCCGGTCAAGCCTGGGGGACAACCTCGCGGCGGCCCGGTTGGCTCTCGCCGCCGGTGACGCGACCGCCGTGCTCCAGCACGCCGCGCTACTCAACGGCGACAGCGTCACCGAGCACCGCGCCAGGTATCTGACCGCAGCAGCACACGACCTGGCCAACACCTCTTGCCCTGTCTTCGACGAGTGGGAGGTAGAGCCCGTGTGGGCCACCGAGTCCGAACGGTTCAGCATGGCCCTGACCAGGGTGCGGGCACTACGTCGCCGTGGGCACTACCGGCCCGCGCGCGAACTCGTCGAAGAACTCATCCCCAGGATCGAGCGCACTTCACCCACACCGTCCCACAAAGGTGAGTGGCCGGTCGCCGCTATCGAGCACGCACACCTGTTGTCGCTAACCGGCTATGTTGACGCTGCCTGCGCACAAGCGTCGGAAGTCCTATCCGTGTTCGAGACCGCCCGCCTTTCCCGACACCGATTGGCGCAAGAGGCCCGACGAATTCTGGCGACCCACGACCCCGACGTGCAGCCCAAGCGGTGGTCGTTCAGAGGAATATTCCACTAGGCCCGGGTATCCGACCACAACGACCACCACACCCTGCGCCCGCTCGTCCAAGCGGTGCCCCGGATACGCCAACCCAGCCGCACGCGCCGGTCACGACCGGACAAAGTCCACGCCGACAAAGCCCACGACGTACGCGAACACCGCTGGGTCGTCGAACGCACCCACACCTGGCTCACCAACGGTTACCGCCGACTCACCGGCCGCTGGGAACGTCTCGCCCGCAACCACCTCGCCCGCACCACCCTCATCTGCTTCAAGAACCCCCATGCGACGTGCTCTAAGCCCAGCCGATGCCGTAGGACAACGCGGGCCGCAGGTTGGTGAACTCGGCTCGCACCTCGCCGGTGCTGTCAACCAGCAGGTCGGGCCGTTCCGCGACCGGGTCGGCGACCTCCCGGGACAGCACCCCGTCGATCCGCCACGCCCGCGGCGGCCGGTGGCCCGGCTCGAACCGAACGTTGACGGTGAACAGGTCGCACGCGAACTGCGGTGTGCAGCAGCAGTACGGCGCCATCACCGGCGCCCGCACCCGGAAGAAGAAGTCGTGCTCGTCGCCCACGCCGAGCGGGCGCGGTGGGCGCAACCGGAACGCCACCCGGTCGGCGGACACCATCCGCGGCGCGAGCACGGCACCACCGGCGATCTCGTCGATCCCCAGCGCAGCCAGGTCCACCGGCCCGTCGCCGGGCGCGGACCGGCCGACCGAGACGGCGTGCTCGACGTCCACCAGGTTGGGGCGGTGGCTGACAATCCGCCGCGTCTCGAACATCTCGACGTGGTCGCCGCGTAGGGCCACCTGCACCGCCAGCCGCTTGGTGTGCCAGGGAACCCCGGCGTCGATGACGGGGACCTCGGCCGCGTACGCGAGTTCCGCGACGAGGCGCACCACCTGGTTGGCCCGGCGTTGGATGGTCCGCACGTCCCGTTCGGCGACCCGGCCGTACCCGGCGAGCCGGTTCAGGTAGCCGCTGTTGCCGGGGTTGTCCAGACCGAACACCACCCCGGCCAGCTCCCGCCAGCCCGGCGCCAACCGGCCGACCAGGTCCCGCACCGTCGCGATCACCCGGTCCCGCACGACCCCCGGCGGGTCGCCCGCCCGCACCCCCGACAGCTCCCGCAGGACCGGACCGGCCGCTCGCGGCAGCGCGACCTGGTGCACGCCAAGCCCCTTGCGCAGCGACCGCAGTTCCCGGTCGAGCAGATCCTCGTTGTCCACACTCATCCCTTCGCCCGACACCGGCCCCGATCCTATTTTCGCCCCGCCCCGAGTGGACCTGCCAGGGTGTTTCCGGAATTTTCCGACATCGGAAAAACCAGGAAACGGGCAACAGTGGCGCCGGACGGCCGGAGCGCCGCACGATGGCTCCGGTCGGGATTACCGACCACACCACACGAATGAAGGGGCCACATCGTGCACACCCATCTTCTGGCTATTGTGCTGCGCACCTTCGGTCTGCTCGGATGACCGGGTCCACCCGCGAGCAGCCGGACGCCGCCCGCGGGTGGGTCGCCCCGGCCGAGCGCGAAGAACCTGGAGCCATGACCGAATTCGGAGCCGAACTCCGCCGCCGCCGCGAAGCGGCCGGTCTCACACTGGAGGTTGTCGGCCTGCGGGCCAGCATCAGCATCGGGTACCTCAGTCGCATCGAGCGCGGGATGGTCGCGGTCAAACCGGAGATCGGCGCCGCGTGCGACCGGGCCGTGGACGCGGGCGGAGACCTGCTCGCGTTGCTCGACGGCCGCCCCGGGTTGCTTCGCGGCCTCCCGCCGGTCACCCGGCACTTCCTGGGTCGTGACGACGCCCTGGACCGGTTGTCGTCCGTGCTGCTCGGCGACGAGGTCCGGATCGGGGTCGTGCACGGCCTCCCCGGGGTCGGCAAGACGACGGTCGCGGTCACCGCCGCGCGGCGGGCCGAGAAGCGGTTCCCGGACGGCACCCTGTACCTCGACCTGCGCGGACACACCCCCGGCACGGACCCGATGACGCCCCGCGCCGCGCTGCACTCCCTGCTGGGCATGCTCGCCGACCCGGCCGAGCGGGTCCCGTGGGACGTCGACGGGTGCGCGAACCTGCTACAGGACCTGGTTCGTGGCAAGGCGATCCTGTTCGTGTTCGACAACGTGGCGAGCGCGGCGCAGATCCGGTCGCTGCTGCCCGCCGAGCCGCGCTGCCGGGTGCTGGTCACCAGCCGGGGCAGGCTGCCCGCCCTCGACGAGGCCTGGCACCAGCCGCTGGGCATGCTCGACCTGGCCGACGCGGTCGCGTTGTTCCGTTCGGTGGCGGGCGATCGGGGGCCGACCGGCTCCGAGGTCGAGGACATCGTGGAGCTGTGCGGGCGGCTTCCGCTGGCCGTCCGGATCGCGGCCGCGCGGTTCGTGGTCGGTGGCGCCCCTCGGTTGCGGGAGCGGCTGATCGATGAACGAACCCGGTTGACGACCCTCGACGACGGCGAACGCGGGGTCGCGGCGGCGTTCGCATTGTCCTATGCGGCACTGACAGACCCGGAACGGTCGGTGTTCGGGCTGCTGGCGGTACACCCCGGTCCGGTCGTGGAGTTCGACGCGGTCGAGGCGATGGCGGCGCTGCCGGTCGGCGAGGCGGAGGTTCTGCTGGAACGGTTGCACGACGCCGGTCTGATCGACATCGGAGTGGACGGCACCGTCGCCGTGCACGACCTGGTGCGCGCCTTCGCCGTTCGCCACGCGATGCCCACCGGGGACGAGCGGGATGCCGCCGTCGCGCGGTTGGTTGATTACGCGCTCGCCCGCGTGTTCGCGGCGGACGAGTTGATGGAACCCGCTCGCTACCGTCCCGAGGTGGACTGCGTCGCGAAAGTGAGCTTCGACGACGACGTGGCGGCGTTGACGTGGCTGCGGGCGCACTGGCCGACGCTGGCGCGAGTCGTGGATCTCGCCGCCCGACACGGCTTATACCGGCACTGCTGGCAATCGGCGTACATCATGCGGGCGTTCTTCTTCCGCGACAAGCTCTACGAGCCCTGGCGGCGCACCCACCTCAGAGCGTTGGAAGCCGCGCAAACACTCGACGACCTGTCCGCGACGGCGATGATCCTGCACAACCTGGGCATGGCCTGCATCGACGCGGGCGAAATAGCGGAGGCGATCGACTACCACTGCCGCGCCCTGCACGCCTTCACAACGGCGGGGGATGAACGCGGCCGCGTCGACGCGATGTCGAGTCTTGCCTGGGCCCGGCTGTACAAGCAATCCCAGCACGAAATGAGCGCGGCGGTGCTGGACCTGAACTCCGCGCTCGCCGCCTACCGGGCCGCCGGCCGCACGCGGAATGTCGCCATCACGTTGCGCGGCATCGCTCTGGCACTCACCGGGCTGGGCAAGCACGCCGAGGCACTTGTCGCGGCCGAAGAGGCGCGGGCGCAGCCGGATCAGCAGCCGGTCGACCAGTTGATGGCACTCAACATGATCGCCTGGGTTCGGTTCAACTCAGGCGAACTCGACCTGGCCGCCCACCACTACACCCAGGCCGCGGCACTGGCCGAACTCGCGGCCAGCCGGTACGAACTGGCGCGCGCGTGCACCGGCCTGGGCAACATCGCCGCCAGCCGATCCGACCACGCCGCCGCGCGAGCACACTGGGAGCGGGCGGACCGACAAGACGACAGATTGGTGCCCGCTGTCCTCAACGAGGCCCGCGTGCGCCGCGAATTGAGCGGAGTTTGACCGATGCCGAGGGTCTTCCTGTCCTACACCCATGACAGCCCGGAACACCGCGACGAAGTCCGGTACTTCGCCGAGCGCCTGGTGGAGTCCGGTGTGGACGTCTGCCTGGACCAGTGGCACCTCGGCGGGCGGCAGGACTGGTACGTGTGGGCTCTCGCCGAGATCCCGGCCGCGGATTTCGTGCTGGTGGTCGGTTCGCCGCGGTACCGGATCGCGGGGGATGGGCAGGCCGCTGCTGAGGACAATCGGGGGCTGCAGGCGGAGGCGGCGATTCTGCGGGATCTGTTGCAGCACGATCGGGGGGTGTGGACGGGGAAGATCCTGCCGGTGCTGTTGCCGGGGCATGAGCCGGACGAGATTCCGCTGTTCTTGCAGCCGTTGGGGGCTGATCACTATCGGGTGGGGTATGACGCGGAGGGGATGGAGGATTTGCTGCGGGTGCTGCTGGGGCAGCCGCCGTATATTCGGCCGGAGCTGGGTCGGCGGCCGGTTCTGCCCGCGCGGTCCACGCCTCGGGTGGGGGAGCGGGGGCGGGTGTACAACTCGATCAGGGGGACGGTGAACGGGACGGTGATTCAGGCGGGGGGAGATGTGCATTTGGGGTGACACTGGGCCTCGGCTGCGCCTCGGGGTTCGGCCTGGTCGCCTTCGGCGACGCCGGCCTCGGGCGCCGGATTTTGCGGGCTGTGCCCGCTGGGGTGAAGTTGTTTTGTTTGGGGCCCCTAGCGGTGGCCTGGGTAAGGCTAAAAGGCGGGGCCACTGGAAAGACGTGGCCTTACCCGCTGGCTGGCTTAGGCCACCGCTTCCCCCAAACAAAACAACTTCACCCCAGCGGGCGGTTGGGATCGGCGGGTTTCGAGGCGCGGTGGTTGGGGGTGGCGCTTTGTCGATGTGGAGGATCTTGGCCGGGGTGCTCGGAGCGCGCCGTTGGGTATGTGAAAACCTGGCGCATTTTCGTGCGGACTGCTGGTCCTGGTGCTAGAGGGACTGCTTGTCGCCTTCGGCGACGCCGCTGGATTGCGCCAGATAAAGCGGTGGTGCCCGTTGTGGTGAAGTTGTTTTGTTTGGGGCCCCTGGCGGTGGCCTGGGTAAGGCTAAAAGGCGGGGCCACTGGAAAGCGTGGCCTTACCCGCCAGCCAGCTTAGACCCTGTCTCGTGTGGTTGGTCTTGGTGTGGGATGATCCACTTTGTGGATGAGTTGTCGTTGCGGTTGGTGCCGGATGAGTTGTGGGCGTTGGTGGAGCCGTTGATCCCGGGTTTTGTGTCTCGTCCGCAGGGTGGTGGGACGGCGCCGTTGGATGATCGGGCGGTGTTCACCGCGATCGTGTTCGTGGTGACCAGTGGGTGTGCGTGGC
>NZ_KI519521.1:0-13330 GCF_000482865.1 Actinokineospora inagensis DSM 44258
GATTGAGGGCGGGGGGTGCGGTGGGCGAGCGAGGGTGGGGGTTGGGGGTGAATGGGGGTGTGGGGCAAGCGGGGTAGCTTGCGGCGGTGGTGAAACTGCGGGCGTGGTTGGTGCCGGAGCCACCGAGGGTGGGGGACCCGGGTGAGCGGCGGGTTGTGTGGGTTGAGCTGGCGATCGTTTTCGCGGTGACGTTGGGGTTGTCGGGGTTGAGCAGCTTGGTTTCGCTGCTTGACGCGTTGCTGCGGCCCGTTTCGTTGGGGCAGCAGACGGTGGCGATCAATGTTTCGCAGGCGGATGTGGGGGTTCTTGACCTGCTGAAGCAGTTGTTGGGGGTGGTGCGGCTGGTGGCGTGGGGGGCGTTGGGGCTGTACCTGCTGTACCGGGCGGGGATGAAGCCTCGGAGCGTTGGGCTGGATGGGGAGAAGAAGGGGCGGGACGCGCTGGGGGGCGTGGGGTTGGCCTTGCTGATCGGGGTGCCGGGGTTGGGGTTTTACCTGGTCAGCCACGCGCTGGGGATCAACTTGGCGGTGGCGCCGTCGACCATTGGGGACACGTGGTGGCGGCCGGGGGCGTTGACGTTGCTCGCGGCTGGGAACGCGTGGGCGGAGGAGGTGCTGGTGGTGGGGTACTTCATCACCAGGTTGCGGCAGTTGGGGCTCAGGGAGAACTCATCGCTGCTGTCCGCGGCTGTGCTGCGCGGGTCGTACCACCTGTACCAGGGGTTTGGCGGGTTCGTCGGGAACGTGGTGATGGGGTTGGTGTTCGGGCGGGTGTGGCAGCGCACCAACCGGTTGTGGCCGTTGGTCATCGCGCACACGTTGCTCGACTTCGTGGCGTTCGTGGGCTATTCGCTGCTGCGGGGGAAGGTGTCCTGGCTGCCTTAGGCGGTCAGCAGGCCCAGGCCGATCGAGACGACGCCGACTGCCAGGGACATGGCGCCGAGCCAGATCAGGGCGATGAGGCGGTTGGGGCGGGTGACCTCGCCGCGGCCCATGGAAGAGAAGAAGAAGCCCGCAGAGATCAGCGCGGCCGCGGCGGGGACGGCGACGCGGGCGATCCAGCCGAGGGCGCCGGACAGGCCCGCGGCGTCGGCGAGGACGAGGCAGACGAGGGCCAGGGTGACCAGCACGCCTGCGTGGGCGTGGCCCGCGCGGGCGAACTTCTGCTGGAAGGGGCTCAGTTTCTGCTGTCCGCGCGCGACCCGCATCAGGAACCAGCCGCCGAACTCGATGCCGACGACAGTGAGCAGGACTACCCCGGCGAGGTAGCGGCTGGGATCGGAGAGGATGACCATGCCCAAACATTACAGCGTTACGTAACAGCGTTTCAATACCTTGGTCTGGCGGATCGCCGCAGCTCCGGGTACCAAGGGGGCATGGCGGGCCTGGGCGAGTACCGGCGCAAGCGCGACGCCCGGAAAACCCCGGAGCCCGTGCCGACCGACGACGCCCTGCCGGTGGGCGCGAACAACATCTTCGTCATCCAGGAGCACCACGCCAGCAGGCTGCACTGGGATGTGCGGCTGGAACGCGACGGTGTGCTGGTGAGCTGGGCAGTGCCCAAGGGGCTGCCGACCGAGCCCGGTGACATCCGGCTCGCGGTGCACACCGAGGACCACCCCATGGAGTACGCGACCTTCGAGGGGGAGATCCCGCGCGGCGAGTACGGCGGCGGCCGGATGACGATCTGGGACCGTGGCACCTACGAGACCGTGAAATGGAGCGACCGCGAGGTGGCCGTGGTCTTCACCGGCAACCGTGTGCAGGGCAAGTACACGTTCTTCCACGGCGGCAAGTCCGACAAAGACTGGATGGTGCGCCGGTCCGATCCGCCGCAGCGGTCGGACTGGACGGCGCTACCGGACGCGATTGAACCGATGCTGGCCACCCTCGGCGCGCTACCGCCCGATGGCGACAACTGGGCGTACGAGTTCAAGTGGGACGGGGTGCGCGCCATGGCAAGAGTCGACGGCGGGCGCCTACGACTGTTCTCGCGTAAGGGCAACGAGATCACCAGTACCTATCCCGAGCTACGTACCCTCGGCGAGGAGTTGGGCTCGACGCAGGTATGGCTTGACGGTGAGGTTGTCGCGTTCGTTGATGGGAGGCCATCTTTCGCGGCCTTGCAGAAACGCATGCACGTCACCGATGAACGTATGACGCGTCGGCTGGCGGTAGACCTACCTGTCACGTACGTGGTTTTCGACGTCCTCCACCTTGACGGCCGCAGTTGCGTGGACCTGCCCTACGTAAGACGCCGCGAGCTGCTCGTGGACCTGGAACTGCGCGGCTCGCACTGGAACACGTCACCGAGTTACCCCGCCGAGGGCGCAGCGGTTCTCGAGACGGCGCGCGAGCAGGAGCTGGAAGGGATCATCGCGAAGCGACTCGGGTCTCGCTACCACCCCGGACGCCGCAGCCCGGACTGGATGAAGGTCACCGACCTGCGCGCCGTCGAGGTCGTCATCGGCGGTTGGCGGCCCGGCGAGGGCCGCCGCTCGGACGTGTTCGGCTCCCTGCTCGTCGGCCTCCCCTCCCCCGACGGCCTCCGCTACGTCGGCCACGTCGGCACCGGTTTCACCGACGAGGCGCTGCGGCTGCTCACCGCGAAGCTGCACCGGCTCGACCGCAAGACCTCGCCGTTCTGCAACGACATCCCCCGCGACCGGGCGCGCGGCGCCCGCTGGGTCCGGCCGACCCTGGTCGGCGAGGTCGTGTTCCGCGACTGGACCCCCGACGACCGGATGCGCGCCCCGTCCTGGCGCGGCCTGCGCGCCGACAAGGCGCCCGACGACGTGACGGAGTGGTCCGATGTCCGGTGAGGTGCTGGTCGAGGTCGCAGGCCAACGGCTCCGACTGTCCAATCTGGACAAGGTGCTCTACCCGGACGACGAGTACACCAAGCGGGACGTGATCGACTATTACAGCCGGGTGGCCGGGGTGCTCGCCCCGCACCTGGCCGACCGGCCGGTCACCTTCCGCCGCTTCCCGGACGGCGTCACCAAGCCCGGTTTCTTCGAGAAGAACGCCTCCCGGCACGCCCCCGACTGGATCCGCACGGTCACCATCGAGACCCCCGGCAGCACGACCGGCGCCGAGTCGCTCGACTTCGCCATCCTGCCCGACCTGCCGTCGTTGGTGTGGGCGGCCAACCTCGCCGGACTGGAACTGCACGTACCACAGTGGACGGTCGGGCCGCGCGGCGCGAAGCACAGCCCGGACCGCCTGGTGTTCGACCTCGACCCCGGTGCGCCCGCCACGGTTGTCGAGTGCTGCGCGGTCGCCCTGCACCTGCGCGAACTGCTGGTGGCCGACGGGCTGGACCCGGTCACGAAGACCAGTGGTTCCAAGGGCATGCAGGTCTACGCGACCGTCACCACCACGTCGCCGACCCGCACGTCCGACTACGCCAAGTCCCTGGCCGAACGCCTCGAACGCGACCACCCCGGCCTGGTGGTCTCGCGGATGGCCAAGAACCTGCGTCCGCGCAAGGTGTTCATCGACTGGAGCCAGAACAACCCGAACAAGACCACCGTCGCCCCGTACTCGCTGCGCGCCCGCCCGCGCCCCACCGCGTCCACCCCGGTGACCTGGGCGGAGGTCGAGGCGTGCCGGACCCCCGCCGACCTCACCTTCACCGCCGACGACGTCCTCGACCGGGTCGACGAGCACGGTGACCTGTTCGCCCCGCTGCTCAAGAAAGGACCCACGCTACCCCGCTAGGACGCAATGATCCGGCTTTCGAACACGACTTCCGATTAACGAACAGCGGGTTTTCATAGCGATCTGTGGCGTTCTCCGCCATTCTGGGTGCTCGCGGGCGGCGTTTTGCGTACCGAGTGGTTAGGCTCAATCGCGTGACCAGCACCCCCGAGGTCCCCGACGTCGAGCGAACCCCGCCCGTCCCCAAGGTGGACAGCGAGGTCGGGCCGTTGCGCACGGTGCTGCTGCACCGGCCGGGCAACGAGTTGAAGCGGCTCACCCCGCGCAACAACGACCAACTGCTGTTCGACAGCATCCCGTGGGTGGACCGCGCCCAGGACGAGCACGACGCGTTCGCCGACGTGCTGACCGGGCGCGGGGTCGAGGTGATGCGGCTGTTCGACAGCCTGGTCGTCGCGCTGACCGACGAGCGGGCGCACGCGGCGGCCACCACGGCGGCGGTCGACCGGCGGCGGCTGGGGACGGAGCTCGCCGACGCGCTGAGCGGCTACCTGTCCACTGTGGACGCCAAGGGGCTGGCCGACGTGCTCACCGGCGGGATGACCTTCGAGGAGCTGCCCGCGGCGGAGGGCGCCTCGCTGGTGCGCAAGATGCACCACCCGCACGACTTCGTGGTCGACCCGCTGCCGAACCTGCTGTTCACCCGCGACTCGTCGGTCTGGATCGGGAACCGGGTGGCGATCGCGTCGCTGGCGATGCCCGCGCGGGCCAGGGAGACGGCCCTGCTGGACCTGATCTACGCGTACCACCCGCGGTTCCGCACGGCGGGGCGGGCGTACGGCGCGCACTCGGCCCCCGTCGAGGGCGGTGACGTGCTGCTGCTGGCGTCCGGCGTGATCGCGATCGGCGTCGGGGAGCGGACGACACCCGCGGGCGCGGAGTCGCTGGCCCGCTCGGCGTTCCGCGACGGGCTGGCGCACACCGTGCTGGCGGTGCCGATCGCGCAGGACCGGGCGACCATGCACCTGGACACGGTGTGCACCATGGTCGACCGCGACGCCTTCGTCATGTACCCGGCCGCGCGGGACACGCTGCGGGCCTACACGCTGCGCCCCGGTGACGCGGGCGGCGTGCACGTCGACGGGCCCGCGCCGTTCCTGGACGCGGCCGCGGCGGCGATGGGCGTCGACCGGCTGCGGGTGATCGACACCGGCCTGGACCCGGTGACCGCCGAACGCGAGCAGTGGGACGACGGCAACAACACCCTCGCGGTGGCACCTGGTGTCGTGGTCGCCTACGAGCGGAATGTGGAAACGAACGCGCGACTGGAAGACGCGGGCATCGAGGTGCTGCGGATCAGCGGTTCCGAACTGGGCACCGGCCGCGGCGGACCGCGGTGCATGTCCTGCCCGGTCGCCCGCGACCCGCTTGGCTGACCCGACTCAGCCAAGCAACCACCGCGCGGCCAGGAAAGCCAGGGTGCCGAAGACGACCAGCAGCGCCGTGACGGCGGCCGCGGGCCAGTACCCGTTCGATTCCATGCGGTGGGTCCTCCTAGGGGTGCCGAAAGATCCTTGCACCCGCGGCCCCGGTCCGCAGGTCACCGGCTATCGCCCGATACGGTGAACCACCGGCTGGAAAAGTTAGGAATGGCTACCCTGAAAAGGGATTCAATAGCCTTGCCTAACATTTCCCCAGGCTTGCCTAACGTGATCAAAACGGCCGTGGGAATGGCGAGATCGATAGCGCGGAAACGGCCGGATTCACGTACCGTCTGATGCCATGACCTCCAAGTTCCACAAACTGCTGCAGGTGCAGATCCGCAACGAGTTCACCGCATCGCAGCAGTACGTCGCGCTCGCGGTGTGGTTCGACGGGCAAGACCTGCCGCAACTGGCCCGGCACTTCTACCGCCAGTCGGTCGAGGAGCGCAACCACGCCATGATGATCACGCAGTACCTGCTGGACAACGACATCCCGGTGTCCGTGCCCGGGGTCGACGAGGTCCGCAACGAGTTCGCGGACGCGGCCGAACTGGTCACCCTCGCCCTGCAGCAGGAGCGCGCGGTGACCGACGAGATCGTCAACCTGGCCAAGGTCGCCCGCGACGAAGAGGACTACAAGGGCGAGCAGTTCACCCAGTGGTTCCTCAAAGAACAGGTCGAGGAGGTCGCCTCCATGCGCACCCTGCTCAACGTGGTCAAGCGCTCCAACGGGAACCTGTTCGACGTGGAGAACTTCCTGGCCCGCGAAAGCGCGGGCGATTCCGGCGCCGACCCGACGGCCCCGCGCGCGGCGGGCGGCAAGCTCTAAGACGCGGCCAACCGCTAGGACCTGGCCAACGCGGCGGGCAACTCGAACAGCCCGTCCGGCCCCGGCGGGAACGGGTACACGGCCACGACCGACGGCGCGGGGATCGAGCCGTAGACGTGCGGGAACCACGGCCCACCCGGGATCGGCGGATCACCCGGTTCCCACCGCACGTCCAGGCCTGCCGGGTCGACCACCAGCAGCACCAGGTCAGACCTGCCCGCGAACAACCGGTTCGCGGGCAGGTGCACGGTCCCCGGGTCGGAGCAGTGCACGAAGTCACCGTCGACCGGGCTGACCCGCTCAACTGGCCAGCCCGCCGTCGTCGTGATGTGCAGGATCACCGGATGGTGATCTGGCGGCCGACCAACCCGTCCCGGGCGCGGCGCTCGTCCGAGGTCAGCGGCTCGCCTGCCAGCGAGGCCAGGGCGGCGTCCAGGCGGGTGCCCAACTGGTCGACCGCCTCGGTCCACTCGCGGGCGTGCGGCTCGCGGTCCAGGTCCCACACCGGTACCAGCAGACCGTGCGCGCGGAACGAACCCGCGTAGCGGGAACCCTCGCCCAGACCCAGCTCACCCTTGGCGTGCAGCCGGGCGAGCGCGGCCAGCAGGTCTTCCTCCGGCTCCGGGCGGACCCAGCGCAGGTGCGCGCGCTCACCGGCGTCGACCCAGTACGCCGCCGCGCCGATCCGCTCGGTCGGCAGGATCGCGCTGTTCGCCCGTTCCAGGGACAACGCGACCTCGCCGGTCGGCTCGCTGCCCTCGGGCATCCACCACGAGAAGTCGCCGTGCACGGCGGCTTCCAGCGGCGCGTCGGTGGGAACCAGGTCCTGCAGGCGCTCCGGCTGGTCACCCGGGTCGGTGTCCGGGCCGACGACGGCCAGCACGTCGCCCGCCTTGGCGGTCAACGCCCAGCGGACCGCGCGCGCCAGGTCCCGGCTGATGTCGCTCGACCGGGTCTGCACCTGCAAGCCGACGTACGCGACACCGTCCGCGCGCACCAGCGCGGCGGCGGCCATCGGCAGCACGGTCGCCAGGGTGATCTCCCGGTCGGCCTCGACCAGCGGCAACGCCGCCGTGCCGGACGGCACGAACTCGCGCAGCGCGACCAGCTCGCACTCCGCCGCCAAGCCCTCGAACGGGCGGGCCACCGCGACCTCGACCGCGCCACCGGCCGACCCGTGGCACGCCTTGTAGCGCTTGCCCGACCCGCACGGGCAGGGCTGACGGGGGCCGATGCCCGACGCGTCCGGGGCCTTGGCCTTGTTCTTCACGGCGGATCGCCTGGACATCCGGCAACTCCTCGTCGAGACCGATTGATGTGCTGACGCTACCCAACCGCGCCGCCACCACGGCGCGCAGGCACGGGTTTTGGCAGAGTCGCCGGTGACCACACAGCCGGAAGGGACACCGCCGTGGCCTTCGACCCCGCCGACCCCGCGTTCGTCGCCGACCCGTACCCGGTTTTCGCCGCCCTCCGCGCCACCGGCGACGTCCACTGGAACGACCACCTCGGCCTGCACGTCGCCGTGTCGCACGCCGCCTGCTCCGCCGTCCTGCGGGATCGCGGACTGGGGCGGATCTGGCGCGACAAGGAGCCGGTGTCGGCGTTCTCGGCGTTCAACACGCTGCACCGCAACTCGCTGCTGGAGAACGAACCGCCGACGCACACCCGCCTGCGCCGGTTGATCTCGGCCGCGTTCGGACGCGGGCACGTGGAGCGGATGCGGCCCGCCGTGGAAGAACTGGCCACTGGCATGGTGGAGTCGCTGGTGGCCGCGATCTCCGCTGACGGGTGGGCTGACCTGCTCGAACACGTGGCCGAGCCGCTGCCGATCGAGGTCATCGGGGAACTGCTCGGGGTGCCGGTGGCGGACCGGGCGAAGCTGCGCCCCTGGTCGAACACGATCGTGAAGATGTACGAGTACGGGCAGGCCCCCGAGTTGGCCGCCGCCGCGGAAGACGCCTCGGCGGAGTTCGCGGACTACCTGCGTCACCTCACGGGCAGGCCGGGACTGGTCAGCGATCTCGTGGCCGTCCGGGACGGCACGGACAAACTCAGCGATGACGAGCTCGTGGCGACCGGGGTGTTGTTGCTGATGGCGGGGCACGAGGCGACGGTCAACGTCGTGGGCAACGGGGTGCTGGCGTTGCTGGAGCACCGCGACCAGTGGGACCTGCTGGTCACCAATCCGGCGTTGCTGCCGAGCGCGGTTGAGGAACTGCTGCGGTTCGACCCGCCGTTGCAACTGTTCGAACGAACGGCGACCGTTGACGTCACCATCGCCGGCCAGGACATCGCCGCAGGCACGAAGATCGCCGCGCTGCTCGGCGCCGCCGCGCACGACCCGGCCGTCGTGCCGGACCCCGCGGTCCTCGACATCACCCGGACGGTGAACCCGCACCTGTCGTTCGGGGCCGGGATCCACTACTGCGTGGGAGCACCGCTCGCCCGGATCGAGATCGAGGCCGCCTTGCGCGCGTTGACCCAGCGCCTACCTGGACTGCGGCCGGCGGGCACGCCGGTTCGCCGTCCGGAGTTCGTGATCCGCGGCCTGCGGGCGCTGCCTGTTTGTTAGCGGGCGGACGTGGTCGGGCGCGGAACCCTGGTCGGAGTCGGGGCACCGTCGACCTGGACGACCCGGAGACGGCGGACGGACGTGGGGTCCATCGGAGCCAAGAGCAGCGAGAAGCGGCTGACCAGGCGGAGGGTGAGGACGGCGAGGGTCACCGCCGCCAAGTTGGTGAGCGTGGTCAGAATGACCCCGTCCGCCTGGGCCTGGACGGAATCGCGGAACCGCCAGAGCAGGGTGAAGACGGCGAGCAGCCAGTTGGCCACCCAGGTGAGCCACCACGTCCACATCAAGCCGGTCGGCGTCGGCCGGACATCCGCCGGGCGACGCAGGATGGCGTGCTCCAACTCGGCCAGCACAGCCCCCGGGACGACGAGGTTCGGGCCGGGGACCACCAGCCCGGGAAGCAACCGCCAGTCCTCCCGAGCAGGCAAATACCCGGCGGTCTCTGCAGCGGCGAGACGGGCCGCCTGGACCCACCACAAAGTCGCCAACGCACTCAGGATGCCGGCGCACACCGACAGAACCGAACCGGTGACAACCAGACTGTCAGATAGCTGAACGATGTTGCGGCTTAGCGCACCCGTACGGCTCTGCAGCAGCAGCACATACCGCCAGACCTCCGCACCAGCAGCAATAAGACCCACAGCAGCAAGAACCCACAGAGCGGACACAGCGAGCCGAGCACGCGACCGAACCCGCTCCACCGGAGACGACAGATCCTCAGCCGCACCCGGCACAGCCGTCTGCCAACGCCAAGCAAGAGCCGGAAAACCCCAACGCGGCGGAGTCCGGTAAGAGGGCGGACCGAGATACGGCAACCGCACCCGAGGCGTCGACGACACACCGGACCCAGGCGGCGGAGTCGCCACCCACTCGTAAGACCGCCCCGGATACACGACTAGATGACCTGCGGATCCACACCAGACTCAGCGACGACCAACCGCCCCTGAGCAGACCACAACTGCATACCACCCTCCACATTGACCGCATCCCAGCCATTGGCGTTCAAATACTGGGTCACCCGAGCCGAACGACCACCAGACCGACACACAACGTAGACAGTGCTGTCGGCCGGAAGCTCACCAAGACGAGACACCAAGTCCCCCATGGGGATGTGCAGCGCACCCGGAGCGTGACCAGCATCCCACTCATCGTGCTCACGAACATCAACCAAGGCGGCGTCAGCAGGCAGATCAGCAGGAGTCACGGCAGGCACGCTGTATGGCATCACACGTCGATGCTGCCACGAGAGGCAGTAGGGCGCGGGTGAAGGGTGCCGGCCCGACAGCACCCCCCACACCAACACCCCACACCGAAACCCGCCCCTCGAAACCCACCTCCCATCGACGAAGCGCCACACCCAACACCGCACACCCATAAACCACCACGCAAATCGGCGAGGCGCCACACCCAACACCGCGCGCCCAAAAACCCACGCCTGATCGACGAAGTCCACCAACCTGCGCCGCGCGCCTCGGGACCCGCCGACACCAACCGCCCGTTGTGGCAAAAAAAAAGGCACGCCCGCGAGTTCATCCACTACTGCCGCGAGCGGCTGGCCCGCAAGCCCGAGGAGATCCCGTCGGTGCTGGAGACGCTGTACGTGTACACCTCCGACAAGCGGATCAAGCACCCGGTGAGCATGTTCAAGAGCGCGCTCACCGAGCAGGAGGACCACACCATCGACACCGGCTTCGACCTGTTCCTCGAGCAGGTCGCCGACGAGAACGAGCTCAACGAGCTGCAGGGCAAGATCCGGCAGGTGTTCGGCCAACTGGTCGACAAGGACCTCACCACCAACGGCAAGGTGCGGCGGGCGCTGGCCGAGGCGCTCGGATGAGCACCCCCATCGAGGTGCCGTGGCGGGTCCTGCCGGACTACCGCTGCTTCGGCTGCTCCCCCAGCAACGAACACGGCCTGCGGCTGGAGTTCACGCACGCGGGCGAGGGCATCGAGTGCGTCCTGCGGGTCGACCGCACCTTCGAGTCGTACCCGGGCGTGGTGCACGGCGGCATCGCGACCACGGTGTGCGACGAGATCATGGGGAACCTGCTCGTGCTGAAGGTCGGCAACTCGGTGTTCACCACCACCCTGCGCACCCGGTACCTCTCGCCGCTGTCGGTCGGTGTCGAGTACCGCTGCGTGGCCACCGCCGACGCGGTCGGCCCGGAGTCGGAACCGCCGTACCGGGCGTACGCGGAGATCGTCGACCCCGACGGCGCGGTGTGCGTGACCGCCGTGGGCACCTACCAGCCCGCCACCGCCGCCCAGGTCCGCGACCGGATGGACCTCACCGACCACGAAGCCGAACTCATCGAAAACGCCTTGGCCGATCTTCGTAAGGCCTGAAGAAAGTTCACCGAGGAAGGAACGAGATGTCCGAGGAAGTCATCACCACCGTGACCGAGATCGTGGCCGGGGAGTTCGGCCTGCCCGTCGCCGCGATCGGGCCCGACGTGGACCTCAGCACGCTGGAGGGCGCGGACTCGGTGAAGGTGCTGCGGTCGGTCGCCAAGATCGAGCGCACCTACGACATCGAACTGGAAGACGACCAGGTGTTCGGCCTGAAGACGGTCCGCGACGCGGCGACCCTGGTCGTGTCCACCCTCGCCGAGAAGGAGCCCAGCGGTGGCGGTCGCTGACACCAACACCCACTACGACTCCGACCCGGAGATCTTCGGCCTGTACCTGGACCCGATGCGCAAGTACTCCTCGGGCCTGTACAAGTCCGACGACGACACCCTGGAGCAGGCGCAGCGCACCAAGCTGCACTTCGTCGCCGACCGGGTGAAGCTGGCGCAGGGCAAGCGGCTGCTCGACATCGGCTGCGGCTGGGGTTCGCTGATCCTGTTCATGGCCGAGGAGTACAAGGCGAACGTCGTCGGCATCAGCCCGGCGCCCAACCAGCACGAGTACATCCGCGGCCTGGTGGCGGAACGCGGACTTGGCGACCTGGTGACGACCCGGGTCGGCTACATCCAGGAACTGGACATCGAACCGCGCTCGTTCGACGCGGTGACCATGCTCGGGTCCATCGTGCACATGCCCGACCTCGGCGACGCGTTCGCCCGCGCCCACGCGGCGCTGCGCACCAAGGGCATGCTGTACGTGTCGGAGAGCTGCTTCCGCAACGCCGCCAAGCACGCCGAGTTCAGCGAACTCGACTCGACCACGTTCGTCCGCGACTCGATCTTCGGCTGGGGCGACATGCGGCCGCTCTCGGAGTTGGTCAGGGGCGCCGAGGACGCCGGTTTCAGCGTGGTCGCGGTCGACGACCTCACCGACGACTACCACCGCACCATCGAGGACTGGCTGACCAACGTCGCCCGCTCGGCCGACCGCCTCAACGAGATCGAGGCGGGCCTGGCCGACAAGCTGACCCGCTACCTGCGCACCGCCAACGCCGGCTGGGGCTTCACCACGAAGCACTACGCCCTGACCTGCGCGAAACGGCGGTAGCCCGTGGGCACCCAGGTCGGCGGCCCACTGCTGCCCGCGTCCCAGGTCGACGCCGCCGTCACCACCTTCCTGCGGTCCGGCCCCGCCACCAACCGCTGGGACGAGTTCGACTTCGACTGGTCCCAAGCCGACGCCGGTGTGCTGACCGACGGCCAACGCTCCGCGGTCGAGTTCATCACCATCATCGAGGACCACCTCCCCGGCTACTTCGCCCTGTACGACACGCATTTCCCGGTCGACGACACCGTCGACCGGAACGTGTTCGTGCACAACCGGGAGCTCTACCACTTCTCGATCCGCTGGGCGCAGGAAGAGGACAACCACGCCCGTGTCCTCGCCCGCTACCAGGTCGAGTCCGGCATGACCACCCCGGACCCCCTGCGCGACTCACTGGCCGTGGAAGGCCAGAAGAAGTTCGCCGTGACCTACGCGGACGCCGTCCAGTTCTTCACCTACCCGTTGGTGCAGGAGAAGGCCACCCAGCTCTACTACCAAAACCTCCGCCAAGTCATCGACGAACCGGTCCTGGCCCACATCCTCAACCGCCTCAGCCGCGACGAGGCCCGCCACTTCACCTTCTTCGCCGACATGCTCCAACGCTACCTGGTGACCTACGGCGACGCCGTCGTCGACCCCATCCGCGCCGTCATCGCCGACTTCCGCATGCCCCTGGCCGACACCATCCGAGGCTACTGGCGCTGGGCCCTCAAAATCGCCGACACAGCCAGATACGACCACACCGACGCCTACGAGTACCTCATCAAGGTCCTCAACCGCGCCGTCGACACCCAGTCCGACAAGGTCACAGAACTAGTCAACTTCATCTCCGCCTGCCGCACCATCACCACCAGCTAACCACAAGTAGACAGTCCACACAGGACAAACGAAGGGCCGACCCACACCCAGGGTCGGCCCTTCACCATTCCACAACCCCACCCAGACCAACCAGCACCGCGCGCCCAAAAGCCCAGCCCCGATCGACAAAGCTCCACACCAGCACCGCGCGCCTCGAAACCCACCCGAAATCGACGAAGGCCGCCAGCCCACCCCACGCGCCCAAAAAGCCGGCCCAAATCGACGAAGGCCGCCAACCCACCCCACGCGCCTCGAAACCCGCCCCATATCAGCGAAGTCCCACGCCTGCACCGCGCGCCTCGGGACCCGCCGATCCCAACCGCCCGTTGTGGTGGAGTTGTTTTGTTTGGGGGGAGCGGTGGCCTAAGCCGGCCGGCGGGTAAGGCCACGCTTTCCAGTGGCCCCGCCTTTTAGCCTTACCCAGGCTGCCGCTAGGGGCCCCAAACAAAACAACTTCACCACAACGGGC
>NZ_KI519521.1:13570-15032 GCF_000482865.1 Actinokineospora inagensis DSM 44258
GTGGCCCCGCCTTTTAGCCTTACCCAGGCTGCCGCTAGGGGCCCCAAACAAAACAACTTCACCACAACGGGCACCCCCGCTTTATCTGGCGCCCGCGGCCGGCGTCGCCGAAGGCGACCAGGCCGACCCCCGAGGCGAAGCCGAGGCCAAGAGACCCCTCACACCATGATCAACCCGGACGAAAGCCCCCGAATACACAGCCTAGCCAGAACCACCGACAACCCCGGCCACCATGATCAACCTGACCATGAGCCCCTGAATACACAGCCTAGCCGAGCCCACCGACAGCCCACCCCCGACCAAGATCAAGATCAAGATCAAGAACGAGCAGCCCGCCAGAGCGGCCACATCAACGGCCCCCCATCAGGCAACCCATACGCCTCCCCCATCGCCTCATACCCCTCCCGCCGATACAACCGCACACTCTCCACCGTACTGGCCTCCAAAAACGCCGATACCCCTTCAGCATCAAGCCAAGCATGATGGTGCCGCAACAGCGCCACCCCCAGCCCCTGGTTCTGATACCCCGGCTCCACCGCCAACAACGCCAAATGATGATGCGGCGCCACCGGATGGTGACCGTCGAACGCCGCATCCAGCAGATGGAACCGCTCCGCGTACCGCCCCGTCGCAGCGGCAACGCGGGCGTCGTAGTCAGCAGGCGCTGGCAACTCCCGGTCGCGGTAGAACCACACCGCCACCGCATGGTCACCCAACACATCCACGTGACCAAACTCGACAGCGTGCGCCACGAAGATCGCGAAGTCAGCCGCCAGCACCGGGACCCGATCAGCAGGCGTGTCAATCAACCACGCCGTCTGCGGCAAGGAAGCAAACGACGCAGCCACCACGCCTGCACACCGGTCCACATCAGACAGACCAGCCCGAGTGACCACACTCATCGCGCAGCCCCCGCCATCGCCCGCGAAGCCCCCCGCCCGATCGACTCGTACACCTGCGGCCGAGTCCGGCGCAGCACCACTCCATACAGGAATCCGCCAACCGCGACCACGGCGAACGCGATCGGAATCCCCCACCGCATCGGCGAGTCCTCCGGTACGCCCAACAGCAACGCGTAGTTCGCGACCACCAGCACCAGGATCGCCGTCACGGCTACAGCCGCCACCGGCGGGGCGATCTTGCGCACCGCCGTCGAGTCCTCCTCGTGCTCGCGCAGGAACCGCACCGTCGCGAACGCCGTGGCGGCCAACAGGATCAGCACGCCGAGCGCACCCGCCGTCCCGGCGATGTAGAACAGCTCGGTCAGCGGGTCCCACCCACCGATCGCGTAGATGATGATCACGATCAGCGCCAGCGCGCTCTGCGTCAGCGACGCCGCACCCGGCTGCCCGGTCCGCGGCGTGGTCCGCCCCAGCGACGCGGGCAACACCTGGTCGCGGCCCAACGCGAACGTGTAGCGCGCGCACGTCGCGTGGAAGCTGATCAGCGCCGCCAGCACACT
>NZ_KI519521.1:15042-83571 GCF_000482865.1 Actinokineospora inagensis DSM 44258
TTTATCTGGCGCCCGAGCGCCGGCGTCGCCGAAGGCGACCAGGCCGACCCCCGAGGCGCAGCCGAGGCCCAGTGCCCCCTCACACCAAGATCAACCGAGAACAAAGCCCCCAAATACACAGCCTAAACGACCCCACCGACAAGATCGCCCAGCCGACCAAGAACCATGATCAACCAGCTCCAAAGCCCCCGAATACACAGCCTAACCAAGCCCACCGACAAGATCCGCCCACCGACCGACAACCATGATCAACCCACCGCAAAGCCCCCCAAATACACAGCCTGGACAACCCCACCGACAGTCCAGTGTGGAGTCGACCCGCCCACCAGCGTCCGCCGTCCGATCACACCCCCCAAACTCCCTACCCACTAACACTTTCGGTGAGAAATCCATCACAGCCCCCCTGCTACCCGATGGTAGTTGACCACAGTGTCCCGGTGACCGTCATCGCATCGCGCCCTGGCCCCGTGGGCGCACGCCTGGTCGGCCTCGGCGCGCACCGTCCGGCCACCGCCGTGGGCAGCGCCGAGATCGCCGCTCGCTTCGGCCGTACCGGCGAGTGGATCCAGGAACGGACCGGCATCGTCTCCCGCCGTTTCGCCCGCGCCGAGACCCTCGCCGCGATGGCAACCTCCGCCGGCACCCGTGCCCTCGCCCAAGCCGCCTGTACCCCCACCGACATCGACCTCGTCATCGCCGCCACCTGCAGCGCCCGCAGCCCAGTCCCGGTCCGCGCCGCTGAAATCGCCAAGGAACTCGGCGCCACCACGGCAGCCGCCTTCGACCTCAACGCCGCCTGCTCCGGCTTCTGCTACGCCATGGCCGTCGCCGCCGACACCATCCGCGCGGGCTCGGCCCGCCGCGTGCTCGTCGTCGGCACCGAACGCATGACCGAATGGGTCGACCCCGCCGACCTGGGCACCTCGATCATCTTCGGCGACGGAGCGGGCGCCGCCGTCGTCGAGGCCGCCGACGAGCCCGGCATCGGCCCGGTCGTCTGGGGCAGCGACGGCGCGGAAGAGGCCGCCGAGCTGATCGAGATCCCGGTCGGTGGGCAGATGCGGATGCAGGGCCAGGCCGTGTTCCGCTGGGCCACCACCGAGGTCCACCTGATCGCCCGCCTCGCCTGCGAACGCGCCGGGGTCGACCCGTCCGAGCTGGCCGCGATCGTTCCGCACCAGGCGAACCTGCGGATCGTCGAGGCGCTGGCGCGCAAACTGGACGCTCCGAAGGCGACGATCGCCCGCGACATCGTCGAGTCCGGCAACACCTCCGCCGCCTCCATCCCGTTGGCGATGGAGCGGCTGCTGTCCGACCGCCTGGTCGACCCGGGCGGACTGGCCCTGCTGGTCGGTTTCGGAGCCGGGCTCACCTACGCGGCGCAGGTGGTCCGCTTCCCGAGCCGGGCTCACTGCACGACATCGCGGTACCAGTAATAGGAATCCTTCGGCGTTCGCCGCTGGGTCGGATAGTCGATGTGGACCAAGCCGAACCGCTCCCGATATCCGGCCGCCCATTCGAAGTTGTCGGTCGCCGACCACGCGAAGTAACCGCGCACGTCCGCACCGGCGGCCATCGCCGCGGCCAGCGCGCGCAGGTGGCCGTCGTGGTAGGCGATCCGGTCCGGGTCGGCCACCCGGCCGTCCACCGGGTCCGGGTCGTGGTAGGAGCAGCCGCTTTCGGTGATGTACAGCGGCGGCAGCGCGTCCCCGTACCGGGCCCGGAAGGTCCCGATGATCTCGCTGAGCCCGTCCGGGACGACCGGCCAGCCGAAGTCGGTCATCGGGTACCCGTCGATCGGTTGGGGGGCGAACGGCAGGCCGGGGGGCAGCATGGAGCCTGCCGAGTCACCCGCGCCGACGAGGGTGGGTTGGTAGTAGTTGATGCCGAAGAAGTCCAGGGGTTCGGAGATCACCTTCAGGTCCGCGAGCACGGGTCCGGGCATGGCGGCGGCGAGTTCGGGGGCCGGGTATTCGCCGCGCAGGATCGGGTCGGCGAACAGCCAATTGGCGAGGACGTCGTAGGTTTCGGCGGCCCCCGTGTCGACCTCGGACTGGGACGCGGGCCAGATCGGGCCGTGGTTGCCTGCGATCCCGATCCCGTCGCACCCGGCCGCGCGCAGTGCTTGGACGGCGAGGCCGTGGCCGAGCAGCAGGTGGTGGGCGACCGGCAGTGCGGCGAACCCCAACCCCTTACCCGGCGCGTGGACCTCCAGCGCGTACCCGTACATGGTCACGACGACCGGCTCGTTCAGCGGCATCCACAACTTGACCCGGTCGCCCAGCCGGGAGCCGACAACCGAGGCGTAGTCGGCGAACCGGGCGGCGGTGTCCCGGTTCAGCCACCCGCCCGCGTCCTCCAGGCTCTGCGGGGTGTCCCAGTGGAACAGTGTCACCGCGGGCGCGATCCCGGCCGCGCACAGTTCGTCGACCAGGCGGTCGTAGAAGTCCAGTCCCGAGCCGGACGAGATGACCCGCGGCCAGGCGACGGAGAACCGGTAGGCGCCGACGCCCAAGTCCTTCAGCAGGGCCACGTCCTCGCGGTACCGGTGGTAGTGGTCGGTCGCCACCGCGCCGGTGTCGCCGCCCGCGATCCGGCCGGGCTCGGCGCAGAAGGTGTCCCACACCGAGGGGACGCGACCGTCGGCGTCGACCGCGCCCTCGACCTGGTACGCGGCCGACGCCACACCCCACAGGAAGTCGGCGGGGAAACCGGGGAACGGCATGGGGGCTCCTAACGAACCGAGCGGATGCGGAACACGAGCACGGCACCGGCCAGGCCGACCGCCGCGGCGAGCGCGTACAGCACGGGGTACCCACCCAGGTGCGCCACGACCGGCGCGGCCAGCACCGGCGCCAGCACCTGAGGCAGCGCGTTCGCGACGTTGATCACCCCGAGATCCTTGCCCCGGTCGGCCGCGGTGGGCAACACCTGGGTGACGAGGGCGAAGTCCACCGAGGTGTAGGCGCCGAACCCGATGCCGAGCACGACGGCCGCGCACACCGCCCCGGTCCAGGTCGGCCACCCCGCCAGCAGCGCCGCCGCCACCGACATGACCACCCCGGACCCGCACACGAACACCCGGCGCCGCCCCACCCGGTCCGACCACACGCCACCCACCAGCACCGTGGCCAGCAACGCGACGGCGTAGACCGCGGTCAGCACGAACACCCCGCCCGCCGGGTCCGCGACCCGCACCCGGTCCTTGAGGTAGTAGAGCAGGTACAGCAGCGCCAGCGCGTTGCCCAGGTTCATCAGGAACCGGGTCGCCCACGCCCACAGGAAGTCCGGCGTCGGCCGGGACCGGGTCCCCGTGCCCCGCGCGGGCACGTCGTCCCGGTTGACCAGGAAGAACGGGATCGGCCCGAGGACAACGAACACGGCGCACGCGAGGTATCCACTCAGGACAGTCCCGCCGACCAGCGCCAGCCCGGTTCCGGCCATGATCCCGACCGTCTGGGCCAGACCGAACCAGCCGCCGACCGTCCCCCGGCGCTCGGGCGGCACCTGGTCCGGGATCACCGCGCTCAACGCCGCGAACGGCGCGTTCAGCGCGACCTGGGTGACCGACCAGCCGACCACCATCATCGCGGTGGAAGTGGCCGTGGCCAACAGGACCAGCCCACCCGCGCCCGCCACAGCGCCCCACAGCACCCACGGCGTCCGCCGCCGCGACCGGTCCGACAGCGCGCCCCACACCGGGTTCGCCACCATCGAACACGCCGCGCCGACCGCCGCCACCACGGCCAGCACGGACTCCTTGGACGCGGGGGACAGCGCGTCGGCCTGCCTGGCCAACAGGATCTGCAGCGGCCCGTACCAGCCGACGAACACCGCCGCCGTCGCCAGGCTGAATCCGGCGACCCACCGACCACCCGGCCCGCCCACTTGACCTCCCGGACGACCCGGACGTTGAAACCCGAACAAGAATCGGTGTTCGGGGTAGACCGGTCAAGAAGGGCGTTCGGGGGTCAAGCCCCGCCGGTCAGGCCCGCTGATCAGGCCGTGCTCGGGTCGAACTCGCTCGGGCGGTCGCGCAGGCCGAGCAACCACTGCACGGCCTGCTCGCAGCGGGCCGCCGCGAAGCCGTCGCCGAAGGGGTTGACCGCGGGCGCCACCGAACGGCGTTCCACGTGGGTGAGCACCAGCTTCTCCGCCGTGCGGGCCACCACCGCCCGGTCCGCGCCCGCCGTCCACGGGTAGCCCGGCGCGCACGGCTCCGCCCAGGTCCCCGGCTCGCCGCCCACCAGCAGCACCGGCACCCCGAAGCTCGGCGCCTGCTCGGCCAGGGTCGTCGAGTCCGTCACCACCGCGGCCGACACCGACAGCAGGCACACCAACTCCGGCTGCGGCAGCGGGTCGGTGATCGTCACCCGCACCAGCCTGCCCAGCATGTCGTAGGCGAGGTGGCGCAGCGGGCCGCGGGCGACCGGCAGCACGACCTCCAGGTCCGGGCAGGCCAACACCAGGTCCGCGATCCCGTGCAGCACCTGCGCCGCGCGCCCGTCCGGCCAGTGGCCGTCGGCCAGCACGACCGGGCACAACCGGACCTCGCCCGCCACCACCGCGTTCTCCACGGCCTGCACCCGGTCGTCGCGGTGCCGGACGTAGCGGTCCAGCGCGTCGAACCCGGCGTCGACGGCGGTGCTGCCGACGGTCACCACCTTCGGGCCGCCGTGGCACTCGTCGACCAGGTTCGCCGAGGCGCCCGGGGTGGCGGCCAGGTGCAGCGACGACACCTGCGCGATCAACCGGCGGTGCCCCTCTTGCGGGAACGGGGCAGTGAGGTCGAACGAGCGGACGCCCGCGTCCAGGTGCACCACCGGCACCCTCCGCCAGAACGCCGCCATCGCCGCCGCGAACGCCGTCGCCGAGTCGCCCTGCACCACCACCGCGGCAGGCGGCCGGTCGACGAACGCGTGGTCGAGGCCCGCCAACAACTGCGCGGCGGCGCGGGAGGTCGCCAGGCCGTCGCGGGCCAACTCGACCAGCACGTCGGTGGCCAGGCCGTACCCGGAGAGCACCTCGGTGGCCGCGCGGGCGTCGTCACCGCAGGCCAGCAGCACCGGCCGGACCCGCCTGCGGGCCCGCATCGCGGCCGCCAGCGGAGCCAACTTCACCGCGGCGGCGGCGTCCCCGGCGACCAGGCACACCTCGGGGGCGCACCCGGGCGCGGCCGGAGAAGGCAACGGCACCAACGTGTTCGGCACGGCGCCCCTTCCGCTCCCACGGCGGACACCCCCACTCGCGTCCGGCGTTCCCTGCCTGCGGTATAGCGATGGACGCCGGGAACGTTACCGACCGTGGTCGCGCCAATCGCCTCCGACACGCCCGCCCGAACGGGCACGTTCCGGCTGGTGAAGTCCGCCTACGAGACACTGCCCGACCCCGGCGAACCCCCGGGCACGCGCCCGCCAACGGGATCGGCGTGGCCCCGGTCGTCCTGGCCGTGCCGTTGCTCCTGCCGAAACGGCTGCCACCGGTATCGCAGGCGAGTTGGCTGGGGCTGACCGCGGTCGCGGTACGGTGCGGGCGGCTGTACGCGGCTGCGGTGAAGGCGCGACGGGCCGCGCAGGAAGAACTCAGTGAGCGCACCTCGGCGTCGCCGACGTCGAACCGGTGGGCGAGCGGCCGACCGCGGACATGCCGATCACCAACCTGGGCCGCCCGAACGGGGGCTCAGAGCTGCCGGTCGGGTGCCATTCCGCGCTGCAGGCGGGTCGCGTAGACGGCGGCCTCGGTGCGCCGGTCGAAGCCGAGCTTGTGCAGCAGGGTCGACACGTAGTTCTTCACCGTCTTCTCCGCCAGGTACAGCGCCCCCGCGATCTGCCGGTTGGTCATCCCCTCGGCGATCAGGTCCAG
This sequence comes from Actinokineospora inagensis DSM 44258, assembly GCF_000482865.1. GTDB lineage: Bacteria > Actinomycetota > Actinomycetes > Mycobacteriales > Pseudonocardiaceae > Actinokineospora > Actinokineospora inagensis. Next base: position 20,905 of record NZ_KI519521.1, read on the forward strand.
GATCTTGCGCTCCTGCGGGCTCAGCGTCGCGTACCGCGGGTCTTCCACCCGACCGGCGCGCAGCCGGTCCAGCACGGTCGCGGTCACCCCGGCGTCCAGCAGCGACCCGCCCTCGGCCAGGGTGCGCACCGCCGACACGAGGTCGTCCCCGCTGACCTGCTTGAGCATGTACCCGGCCGCCCCGGCCATGATCGCCCCGAACAGCGCCTCGTCGTCGGAGAACGAGGTCAGCATCAGGCACGCGGGCGGCGGCTCGACCGACGAGCGCACGTCCCGGCACACCGACACGCCCTCGCCGTCGGGCAGCCGCACGTCCAGGATGGCCACCCGGGGCCGCACCGCCGGGATCCGGGCCAGTGCCTGCGCCGCGGTCGCCGCCTCGCCGACCACCTCGATGTCCGGCTCGACCTCCAGCAACTGGCGCAGCCCCCGGCGGACGACCTCGTGGTCGTCGAGCACGAACACGGAAATGCTCATCCACGCGCCTCCTGGCCTCGTGTCGCCGACCCGGGGCGGGCCGGCAACGGCACGTCCCAGTCGACCCTGGTCCCGCCCACCGCGGGCGAGTCGATCACGCAGTCACCGTCCCAGCGGCGGGCCCGCTGGACCATGTTCGCCAGGCCACCGCGGTGGCCGACCTCCTCGGGCAGCCCGCGCCCGTCGTCCTGCACCAGCAACCGCAGCCGCCGCGCGTGCCGGTCCACCGACACGGTCAGCGCCACCGACCCGCCCCTGGCGTGCCGGACCACGTTCGACAGAGCTTCCCGCAGGGTGGCGATCAGGTCGAGCGCCACGTCCGCGGGCACCACCGAGTCCAGCGGCCCCTCCAGCCGGACCGTCGGCTCGAAGCCCAGCGCGACGCTCGCCTCGGAGATCACCCGCAGCACCTCGCCGCGCAGGCTGTACGGGCCGCCCGCGGGCTGCTGCAGGGAGAAGATGCTGCGCCGGATCTCCCGGATGGTCTGGTCGATCTCGGCGACGAACCCGCTCAGCCGCCGCGCCGCGTCCTCCGGGGCGCGCTTGAGGCCCTGCAGCCCGAGCCCGAGCGCGAACAGCCGCTGGATCACCAGGTCGTGCAGGTCGCGGGCGATCCGGTCGCGCTCCTCGAACAGCGCCAGCCGCTGCCGGTCCTGCTGCGCCTCGGCGAACTCGATGGCCAGCGCGGCGTGCGCGCCGTAGTCGATGACCATCCGCAGGTCGTCCTCGTCGAACCGGGTGCCGCCCTCCTCGCGGGCCACCATCAGCACCCCGTTCGGCCGGGCGCCCGCGATCAGCGGCACGAACAGCGCGGGCCCGAGCGCGTTGATGCCGGGCGGCAACTGCTGGAAGGTGGACAGCGACCGGGTCAGCGTCGCCTCGGCCACCTCGGTCATCATCCTGGCCCGACCGGTGCCGTGCACGTCACCGGTGAGGCTGTCCCGGATGGACATCTGTTCACCGGTCAACTCCTTGGCCATCAAGCCGTCCACCGCGGCCAGCCGCAGGTGCTCGCCGTCGTCGGGCACCGCCACGAAGCCGAACACCGCGCCCGCGGTCTCCCTGGCCCGGCGCACCAGCAGGTCGTAGCCCTCGGCGGCGGTCGCGCTGGTCCGCAGCACGGCGGTGACCTCGGTGGTGGCGCGCAGCCAGCGCTCCCGCCGGTGGCTGCGGTCGAAGTGGCGGGCGTTCTCCACCGCCATCCCGGCCGCCGCCGCCAACGCCACCACCACGTCCTCATCCTCCTGGGTGAACGCCCGCCCGTCGACCTTCTCGGTCAGGTACAGGTTGCCGAACACCTCACCGCGCACCCGGATCGGCACCCCGAGGAACGACCCCATCGCCGGGTGGTGCGCCGGGAACCCCGCGGTGTCCGGGTGCTCGGCCAGGTCGGTGACGCGCAGCGGCTCCGGGTTCTTGATCACCAGGCCGAGCACGCCCTTGCCGACCGGCGGCGCGCCGATCACCGCCCCGTCCCCTTCGGCCAGTCCGGTGTGGGTGAACTCGACCAGGTGGCCGTCCTGCCCGAGCACCCCCAGCGCGCCGTAGCGCGCCCCGGCCAATTCACAGCCCGCGGTCACGATGCGGCGCAGCACGTCCGGCAGGGAGAGGTCGCTCGCCACCGAGAGCACCGCGTCCAGCAGGTGGCGCATCCGCTCCTGGGACACCTCGGCCGCCGCGGCCCGGTCGACCAGCCCGCGGAACAGGTTGGCCCGGTGCGGGTGCGGGTCGGCCTGCCCGGTCGCGGCCCCGTCCGGGCTGCCCGCACCAGCCTCCACCACGGTGTTCACCGCTCTTTCCCGTGTCCCTTGTGCGCACACCCCCGGGGGCCGGGTGACCGGCGCCCGCCCGCGACGGCTCGCCGGGGAATTGCTCGGGTGTGATCGGTGCGTTGAGCGTCCACGACATTCGCGCACCGCGCAAGGGCGCGTCCCGACCGGCCGGGATGATGCCCCCGAATTGACCAGTCGTGTTGCCCCCTCGCCCGGTCCGGGGGTGGTTGGTGACCTTATGGCTCAGCGCGGCCGTCATGATCACCCGCTGTCGCCTGCCCCGGCCGGGGCGTGCCGATCCGGCTCCGCCCACGGGGGCGACCGCCGCCCGGACGTCCGCACCGGCGATCCCGGTCCGTGACCACCGATACACGCGGCTGATGACCTGTTCGGTGCAAATGGCATGGCGGATTCCCGCGCGCGTTTTATCCCGAATCGGCGAGCGCATTGTTGAAATGGGAACTCAACCGGTTCCCGAGACAATCCAGCGCAGCGTCCAGCGACCCGGCCCGCCGCGCAGCGTCGTCCGCGACAGCGGTGCCACGTCCACCCGCCAGAACGCCGCCGGGCCCGCGCCCAGCGCGTGCGCCACCGCCGCCTTCACCACCGCCGGGTGGGTCACCGCCGCCGTCCGCCTGGCCGACCGCTCGTCCAGCCAGGCCCCGACCCGCCGGGTCAGCGCCGCCACCGACTCGCCGCCGTGCGGCGCGGAGTCCGGGTCGGTCAGCCACAGCGTCATCGCGTCCGGCTCGGCGGCCGCCACCTCGTCCAGGCCCCGGCCCCGCCAGTGCCCGCAGTCCAGGTCGCGCAGCCGCTCGTCCGGTTCCGCGGCCAACCCCAGCCCGTGCGCGGTCTGCGCGCAGCGCAGCGTCGGCCCGCGCAGTACCTGGTCGAACTCGCCCAGGTCGACGACCGCCGGGACCGCCTCCACCGGCTCGTCGCCGGGGAACACCGCTCCCCGGGTCGCCGCCGTCGCCGCGTGGCACACCAAGACCACCCGCTGCGAGGACATGTCCCGCGCACCCCCGAAATCCCGTCGTGGTCCGATCGGGCCCATCCTGCCGCACTCAGGCCGGTCGCCGGCGGACCCCGCCCGCCGCCGCGCCGGGCGGCCACAGCCGACCGACCCGGCCGACATCGCCAACCTGCGCGCCGACGCCCTGTCGGCGCAGATCGCGGGCAGTGTCAAGCTCGACAGCCTCAGCGTCGTCCCCGGCGCCCCGGGCAGGCCGGAGAGGGAGGTCTTGTGGCCGGACTCTGGCGTGCCTGCACCGGCTGGCGCCGATCAAGGTCCTGGTCGCCAGAGGGGTGCAGACCCGGGTGATCGCAGGCCCGATCGCTGTGCTCGTCGCGGTCGCCGCCTTCCCGCTGACCAACCTGGGCGGCCTGTTCCTCGGTTCCTTGTTCGGGGCGGTCGGGGCGCGATGGCCGCGTCGTGGGCGCCGCGCGAGGAGAAGCCCGCTCAGGTCGTGGTGGCCTGAACGAACCGGGTGATCGCGTCCGGGCTACCCGCCGGGTGCGTGTGCAGGTACGAGGCGTGCAACCCGCCGAGGGTGAAGCCCTCGCGGTGCGGCTGTCCGTCGTGGTCCCGCCAGGTCCACGATGGACGGTCGGTGTGCGCGGGGGTGATCCGGGTGCGGTGGAACTCGTGCCCGGTGACCCGGCTGCCCTCCGGGTACAGCACCGACCCGGCGGTGGCCACGGCGTCGCGGTAGCCGAGGCGCAACCGGGGTGTCATGACGGCCGCCGCGTCGAGGACACCGCACATCGGGTGGCCGTCCAGGGTCCGCGCCAGGAACAGCAGGCCGCCGCACTCGGCGTGCACCGGGGCGCCGGATCGGACCAGCGCGGCGACGTCGGTCCGCAGGCTTTCGTTGGCGGACAGGGCTTCCGCGTGTGCCTCGGGGAAACCGCCGGGCAGGACGAGCGCCGCGGTGCCGTCCGGCAGCTTCTCGTCCCGCAGGGGATCGACGACGGCCACCTCCGCGCCCGCCGCCCGCAACAGCTCGGTGTGTTCGGCGTAGCCGAAGGTGAACGCGGGCCCACCTGCCACCGCGATCACCGGTCGTCCGGGAACGCGGCTCACCTCATCGGCGGGGGACCACCGCGCGCAGTCCACAGTGGCCGCCGACCGGGCGACCCGCGCCACCGCATCGATGTCCACAGAGGACTCGATGAGTGCCGACATCGCCGCCACCGCCCGCACCGCCCGCGCCCCGTGCTCGGCCGCCGGGACCAGGCCCAGGTGCCGGGACGGCACGTCGACCGCGGCCGCCCGGCGCACCGAACCCACCACCGGCAGCCCGGCCTCCCCGCACGCCTCGCGCAGCACCTCGTCGTGCCGGTCCGACCCGACCTGGTTGAGCACCACGCCCGCGATCCGCACCCCCGGCCGGAACGACCGGAACCCGTGCAGCAGCGCGGCCAGGCTCGTGCTCTGCCCGCGCGCGTCCACCACCAGCAGCACCGGGGCGGCCAGCAACCCGGCCACGTGCGCGGTCGACCCCAGTCCGCCTTCCGCGACGTGGTGGCCCACCCGCCCGTCGAACAGGCCCATGACCCCCTCGACCACCGCGATGTCCGCGCCCGCCGACCCGTGCCGGAACAGCGGCCGGACCCGGTCGGTCCCGACCAGCACCGGGTCCAGGTTCCGGCCGGGCCGCCCGGCGGCGAGCGTGTGGTAGCCGGGGTCGATGTAGTCCGGACCGACCTTGAACGGTGCGACCACGTGCCCACGGCCCCGCAGCGCCGCCATCAACCCGGTCGCCACCGTGGTCTTGCCACTACCGGACCCGGGCGCGGCGACGACCACCCGGGCTACCACCCGGTCACCATTCGATGCCCTTGCGCGCGGAGCTCATCGGGTGCTGGCCTACGGCGAAACCAAGGGCGGCACCAGCGGGGCGCACGCACTCATCAGCGGCTGGCAGGTCGACGGGGCCAAGGTGCACGTCGCCTACAGCTGGTGCTAGACCTGTGTTGTGGTCCGAGCGGGCGTGGCGCGGTGTGCCACCGCGGTCTTGCCGTTGCCGGACCTGGGTGCGGTGATGACCATCCAGGCCGCCGCCGGTCACCATTCGATGCCCTTCTGGCCCTTGTGCCCGGAATCCATCGGGTGCTTCACCTTCGTCATGTGTGTCACCAGGTCCGCCGCGTCCACAAGGGACTCCGGGGCGTCCCGGCCGGTGATCACCACGTGCTGGTGGCCAGGTCGGTCGGCCAGGGTCCGGACCACCTCGTCGGTGTCGATCCAGCCCCACTTGAGCGGGTAGGTGAACTCGTCGAGCACGTACAGGTCGTGCGCTTCGGCGGCCAACCGGCGGCTGATCTCGGCCCAGCCCTCGCGCGCCGCCCCGGCGTGGTCCTCCTCGGTGCCCGCCTTGCGCGACCACGACCACCCGGCGCCCATCTTGTGCCACTCGACCGGGCCACCCTCGCCGGTCTGCTCGTGCAGCCTGCCCAGCGCCAGGAACGCGGACTCCTCGCCGACCCGCCACTTCGCGGACTTGACGAACTGGAACACCCCGATCGACCAGCCCTGGTTCCAGCCGCGCAGCGCCAGCCCGAACGCGGCGGTCGACTTGCCCTTCATCTCCCCGGTGTGCACCACGACCAGCGGCCGGTTACGGCGCTGCCGGGTCGTCAGCCCGTCCTCTGGGACGGCGGTCGGTTTTCCTTGCGGCATAACGGTTCCCCCTATGCGGCGCGGGCCGCGCGGACCACGCCCGCGACGGCGTCGGCGGACAGTTCGTCCAGGCGCAGACCGGTTCCGCCGAGCGCGGCGGTGATCCGGTCGACCAGCCCGAGCCGCACGGGGCCGCTCTCGCAGTCGACGACCACGCTCGCCACCCCGGCCGCGGCGATCACCGAGGCGGCCCGCACCGCGTCACCCACGGCGTCACCAGAGGTGCGACCACCCCGGTTCACCGCCACGGTCGCCCGGCCGTCGGTCACCAGGACCAACAGCGCCCGCCTGCGCGGGTCCCGCATCCGCTCGACCGCCAACGCCTTGTGCGCCCGCAGCAATCCATCCGCCAACGGGGTCCGCCCACCGGTGCGCAGATCACGCAGGCGGGCCACCGCCGTCTCCACAGAGGACGTTGGTGGCAGCGCCAGGTCCGCGTCCGCGCCACGGAAGGTGACCAGTCCGACCTTGTCCCGCCGCTGGTAGGCGTCCCGCAGCAGCGAGATCACCGCGCCGGTCACCGCCGTCATCCGCTTGCGGGCGGCCATCGACCCGGACGCGTCCACCACGAACAGCACCAGGTTCGACTCGCGGCCCTCCCGCACCGCCCGCCGGACATCGCCGCCGCGCACCACAAGCCCAGGACCGCTGCGGCCCCGCGCGAGTTGGTGCGGCGCGGCGGCGGCCAGCGTCCCGACCAGGTGGATGCCCGACCCCTGCGACGTCGAGGCCCGCAATGCCCGACCCGCGCCCGCGCGCGACCGGGACCGCCTACCCGGGGCACCCTCACCCACGCCGTCGATCTGCAGCACCCGCGCCCGGAAGGTCTCGTCGGGGCGGGCGGGGGCCTTGGTGGTGTCGCCGGTGTCGCCGCCCTGCTGGATGTCCTGTTTGCCCTGGTCCCCCGAGGGTTCCGGTGAGTCCTGGGGCTCCGGGGAGCTGCCGCCGCCGGGTCCATCGGGCTCGGGCTCCCGGGCGGCCTCGTCGGCGGCGTCGCGCAGTGCCTGCGACAGTTGCTCCTGGTCCAGGCCGGGCTCGTCGAACGGGTCGCGGCGGCGGCGGTGCGGCAGGGCGAGCCGGGCGGCGACCTCGACGTCGACCTCCTCGACCGCGGCGGCACCGCGCCAGGCGGCGTGCGCGACGGCGGCGCGGGCCACCACCAGGTCCGCCCGCATGCCGTCGACGTCGAACGCCGCGCACACCGCCGCGATCCGGCGCAGCTCCGCGTCCGGCAGGGCAACCTCGGGCAATGCCTTGCGGGCCACGGTGATCCGGTCGGCCAGCTCGGTGTCCGAAGTGGACCAGGCGGCGGCGAACCCGGCCGGGTCGGCCTCGAACGCCAGCCTGCGCCGGATCACCTCGGCGCGGGTGTCCACGTCCCGGGCCGCGCGGACCTCCACCGTCAGCCCGAACCGGTCGAGCAGTTGCGGCCGCAGCTCGCCCTCTTCCGGGTTCATCGTGCCGACCAGCAGGAACGATGCCGCGTGCGACACCGACACGCCCTCGCGCTCCACGTGCGCCCGGCCCATCGCGGCGGCGTCGAGCAGCAGGTCGACCAGGTGGTCGTGCAGCAGGTTGACCTCGTCGACGTAGAGCACGCCCCGGTGCGCGGCGGCCAGCAGACCGGGCTGGTAGGCGCGGACACCCTCGGTCAACGCGCGCTCCAGGTCCAGCGAGCCGATCACCCGGTCCTCGGTCGCGCCCACGGGCAGTTCCACCAGCCGGGCGGGCCGGGTGTCGGACTCGACGGCGGCGTGCGGACCGTCCGGGCAACGCGGGTCGGGTCGGGCCGGGTCGCAGGAGAACCGGCAACCCGCGACGACCTCGGCGGGCGGCAAGAGGGCGGCGAGGGCGCGGACCACGGTCGACTTGGCCGTGCCCTTCTCGCCCCGCACCAGCACCCCGCCGATCCCCGGGTGCACCGCGTTGAGCAGCAACGACAACCGCAGGTCGGCGTGGCCGACGACGGCCGAGAACGGGTAACCGGGTGACGTCATGGGTGCTGACACGCCGTGGTGGTCCTCACTCCGGGTCCGCGCCCGGATCGGTGGGCAGCGGGGCCGAGTGTCCTGGCTCCCGGGTTGACCCCGGTCACAGTGGCGGGACCGCACCGGACTCACACCGGTTTCCCTCGCACACCCTGCTGATCTGTCTGGAGTTGGCCCAGGCATCGTCGCAGACCAGGGGGTCCTGGCCAAGTCGTGGGCGAGTGGGGTGGCCGGGATCTCGAGTCGGTTAGGGTCTGGGCCCGTGGCGGTGACGGTGCTCGGGATCGGGGCGGACGGGGTGGCCGGGTTGGCGCCGTCGGCCCGCGCCGAGTTGGACCGCGCCCGGGTCGTCGTCGGTTCCGCCCGTCAGCTCGCACTGCTGCCCTCGGACATCGTTGCGGAACGGATCACCTGGCCGTCACCGTTGCTCCCCGCCATCCCCGGTTTGCTCGCCGAACACGACGACCTGTGCGTGCTGGCCAGCGGCGATCCGATGTTCCACGGCATCGGCAGCACCCTGAGCCGGTTCGCCGAGGTGCGCGTGTTGCCGCATCCGTCATCGGTGTCGCTCGCGTGCGCCCGGCTGGGCTGGGCGGTGCAAGACGTGGAGGTCGTGAGCACCGTTGCGCGACCGGTCGAACGGTTGCACGCCGTGCTGCACCCGGGACGCCGCGTGCTCGTGCTCAGCTCGGATGGCTCCACTCCGGCCGCCGTGGCCGCACTGGTGCGCGATCGCGGGTTCGGGTCCAGCGAGATCACCGTCCTGGAGGAACTGGGCGGGCCGGGGGAGCGGATCACTTCTGACCTGCACGACAACGCTGCGCTGAACGTCGTCGCCATCGAGTGCGCCGCCGACCCGGGCGCGCGGCGGCTGCCCCGGGTGCCAGGCCTGCCCGACGATGTCTACGAGCACGACGGCCAGATCACCAAACGCGAGGTCCGGGCGGTCACGGTGTCGTCGTTGGCGCCGGAGCCGGGCCAGTTGTTGTGGGATGTCGGCGCGGGCTCCGGCAGCGTCGGCATCGAGTGGGGTCGCACCCACCCGTCCTGCAGGGTGATCGCGGTCGAACCCAGAGCAGACCGGGCCGATCGGGTCGAGCGCAACGCCCTTGCCCTTGGCGTACCAGGGTTGACGCTGGTGCGCGGGGTGGCGCCGGACGCGCTGGACGGCCTCGAAGCGCCGGACGCGGTGTTCGTCGGCGGGGGAGTGACGGCCGAAGGGGTGCTGCAGGCCTGCTGGGCGGCGGTCAAGCCCGGTGGCCGGATTGTGGTCAACGCGGTCACCCTCGAATCCGAGACCCTGGTCGCCCGCTGGCACAGTGACGTCGGCGGCACCCTGACCCGACTGTCGGTGGGCCGCGCCGAACCGGTCGGCGGGTTCACCGGGTGGCGGCAGGCGATGCCGGTAACGCAGTGGGTGGCCACGAAGGAGTCAACATGACCGTGCACTTCATCGGCGCCGGACCGGGCGCGGCGGACCTGATCACCGTGCGCGGACGCGACATCATCGCCGCCGCGCCGGTTTGCCTCTACGCGGGCGCCCTGGTACCCGAGGAACTGCTGGACCTGTGCCCACCGGAGGCCCGCCGGATCAACACGGCGTCGCTGGCGCTGGACCAGATCGTCGACGAGATGGTCAGCGCTCACCGGGCCGGGCTCGATGTGGCCAGACTGCACTCCGGTGATCCCTCGGTGTTCAGCGCCATGGCCGAGCAGACGCGCCGCCTCGACGCGGCGGGAGTGCCCTACGACGTCACCCCGGGCGTACCCGCGTTCGCCGCCGCCGCCGCGTCGCTCAAGCAGGAGCTGACCGTGCCCGCCGTGGGGCAGACGGTGGTGCTGACCAGGATCGCCGCGCAGGCCACGCCGATGCCGCCGGGGGAGGACCTGGCGAGCCTGGGCCGCGCGCGGGCCACGATGGTGCTGCACCTGGCGGTCCAGCGGATCGACGAGGTCGTCGCCGAGCTGGTCCCGAACTACGGCGCCGACTGCCCGGTCGCGATCGTGGCCTACGCGTCCCGCCAGGACGAGGTGATCCTGCGCGGCACCCTGGCGAGCATCGCCACCCAGGTCCAGGCGGCGGGCATCCGGCGCACCGCGGTGATCATCGTGGGGCGGGTGCTCGACCCCACCGGGTTCCGGGAGAGCCACCTCTACGCCGCGGAGCGGGTCCGCGGGTGAGGGTGCTGGTCCTCGGCGGCACCGGCGAGGCGCGGGCACTCGCGGCCGCCCTGCACGAGCACCCCGGTCACCAGGTCGTCTCTTCGCTCGCGGGACGGGTCCGCGAACCGAGGCTGCCGGTTGGCGAGGTCAGGGTCGGCGGTTTCGGCGGTCCCGACCGGCTCGCCGAATGGCTTGTCGCGCACCACGTCGACGCCATTGTGGACGCCACGCACCCGTTCGCGGAACGGATCAGCGCGTCCGCCGTGCTCGCCGCCCGCGCCGTGGGGCGGCCGCTGCTGGTGCTGCGCAGGCCGGGCTGGACTTCGCGATCGGGGTGGCACTGGGTGGACTCCCTCGACCAGGCTTGTGCCGTGGCGACGAGCTTGGGCGAGCGGATCTTCCTCACCACCGGCAGGCAGGGCCTCGCCGCGTTCGCCGGGTCAGCCCGCTGGTTCCTGGTCCGCTGCGTCGACCCGCCGGACCCACCACTGCCCGCTCGCGCACGGTTGCTGCTCGACCGCGGACCGTACACAGTGGACGGCGAACGGGCGTTGCTGCGCGAGCACCGGATCGACGTGCTGGTCACCAAGGACAGCGGCGGGTCGCTGACCTCGGCCAAACTCGACGCCGCCGAGGAGGTCGGGCTGCCGGTCGTCGTCGTGCGCAGGCCCGCCCCGCCGGACGCGGCCGTCGTCGAGTCGGTCGACCAGGTCCTCGCCTGGCTGCGCCGGTGATCCCCGGGCTGGACCGGTGCGCGGCGACCCTGGAGTCGGCCACCACCGTGGCCTTCCACGGCGACGACCTGCCGGATGACGTGGAACTGGACACCCTCGAACTGCCCGACCGGACCGTCGCCGCCGTCCGGTTGCCCCTCGCGGACGCGGTGCCGGTGCTGACCCGGGCCCGCCGCGGTCCCGGCAGCCACCCGACGGCCGCGTTCTGGGGCGCCGTCGTGGTCGTCGCGCTCCGGCAGCTCACCCGAGGCGTGTTGTCCGACGACGACCGGGCGCGGCTGGCCGAGTTGGCCGCGCGGATGCCGTCGGACGCGCACCTGGCCCCGTCGGCCGACGAGGCGGTCCGGCTGTTCGTCGAGGCCATCGCCGGTCCGATCGATGTGCTGCGGCTGCCCGGCGTCCGGCTCTCGTTGCGGCTCGACCCGGACGGCACCTGTGTCGCCCAGGCCCACGGTCCGGGTGTCGTGGTCGACGCGGTCGAGGTGTTCAAGCGCGGCGACGAGGACACGAAGGCGGAGTTGGCGGACCTGGTGCACCGGGCCGCGCGGCGGTGGCCCCCGTTGCGGCGCCTGCTCGCGGACGACTTCCCGGACCGGTTGGCGTTGACCGAGGCCGAGGTCGGCGACCTGCTCGTCAACGCCGTCCGCCTCGGTGTCGACGTGCACTGGCCGCGCGACATGCTGGGCTCGTTGTCCCGCCGGGTGGTCGTCGGCCGCACCGAGTCCGCGCACGGCGTGCTGGCCGCCGAGTGGGAGCTCGTCCTGGATGGCACCGCGTTGACCACCGACGAGGTAGACCGGCTCGCGGCCACCCACGCGGGCGCGGTTCGGTTGCGCGACCGCTGGATCCTGGTCGAGCCGGACGTGGTGCCACGGGCCCTGCGCCCGTTCACCGTCGCGGAGGCGTTGAACGCCGCGCTGACCGGGGTGGCCGAGGTCGACGGGCGCGAGGTGCCGGTCGCCGCGACCGGGTGGCTCGACGAGCTGCGGACCCGGATCGCCGAACCCGAGTCCGGTCCGCCGGTGCCGCAACCCCCCGGCCTGACCGCCGTCCTGCGCGACTACCAGTTGCGCGGCCTGCGCTGGCTGGAGCGGATGACCCGGCTCGGCCTGGGCGCCTGCCTGGCCGACGACATGGGCCTGGGCAAGACGATCACCGTGATCGCGCTGCACCTGCACCGGTCCACTGTGGAGCCAACCCTGGTGGTGTGCCCGGCCTCACTGCTCGGGAACTGGGCGCGGGAAGTGGCCCGCTTCGCGCCGTCCGTCCCGGTGACCCGCTACCACGGCACGGCGCGGGCGCTGGTCGACTCCGGCATCGTGCTCACCACCTACGCCGTGCTCCGCCGGGACACCGACCGGCTGGCGGCCCAACCGTGGGGCCTGGTGGTCGCCGACGAGGCGCAGCACGCCAAGAACCCGGATTCCGCCACCGCCAGGGCTTTGCGCGCGATTCCCTGCCCGGCCAGGGTCGCGCTGACCGGTACCCCGGTGGAGAACAGCCTCACCGACCTGTGGTCCATTGTGGACTGGACAACGCCCGGCCTGCTCGGCACCCGCGCCGCGTTCCGGCAGCGCTGGTCGGACACCGCCGACCCCGTCGTCGCGGCCCGCTTCGCCCGGCTGATCCGCCCGTTCCTGTTGCGCCGCCGCAAGTCCGACCCCGGCGTCGTCCCGGAGCTGCCGCCGAAGACCGACACCGACCACCCGGTCCCGCTGACCCGCGAACAGGTCGGCCTCTACACGGCGGCGGTCCGCACCGCCATGGCCGACATCCGCTCCGCCGAGGGCATCGCCCGGCGCGGCCACATCCTCAAGATGCTCACCGCGCTCAAGCAGATCTGCAACCACCCCGCCCACTACCTGCGCGAACCCCCCACCCGCCTGGCGGGCCGGTCCGGCAAACTGGCGTTGCTGGACGAACTCCTCGACACGATCATCGCCGAGGACTCGGCCGCGCTGGTCTTCACCCAGTACGTCACCATGGCCAAACTCCTGCGCCACCACCTCGAGTCCCGCGGCGTCCCCTGTGGCCTCCTGCACGGCGGAACCCCCGTCCCCCACCGCGAAACCCTCGTCGCCGACTTCACCGAGGGCCGCTTCCCGGTCTTCCTCCTGTCGCTGAAAGCCGCAGGCACCGGCCTCAACCTCACCCGCGCCGACCACGTCATCCACTACGACCGCTGGTGGAACCCAGCCGTTGAGGACCAGGCCACCGACCGGGCATACCGCATCGGCCAAACCCGCCCGGTCCAAGTCCACCGCCTGATCGCGGAGGGCACCGTCGAAGACCGCATCGCGGCCCTCCTGCACACCAAACGCACCCTGGCCACCACCGTGCTCCCCACCGACAACCCGACCATCTCCGACCTCAACAACGACGAACTGTCGGCATTGGTGGAGTTCCGCGGTTGACCCCGGATCGCCCTGAGCAGCCCCCGAATCCCAGCCTACTGACCACCACCGACACCGCCCTCGGACTCGATCGGCGGTTGTCCACAGTGCGCAGGGTTGTCCACAGCGCCCCGCTGAAGGGTCCGGACTTGTCGGTAGCCACCACTAGGCTGGATTCGGGGGCTGCTCAGCCCGGTTCGATCTTGGCGGCGTTCTATTCGACCTTGCCCCCGGCCGAGCCCTGGCACGGCACCTGACCGACGCAGGGTGACCGGGCTGATCCCCTTGCTGGACACCCGCGTCCACGAAGCCCCCCTTGCTCTCCGCACAGCCACCTCCACTGCGGCAACCCCCCGACGAGTACGGATCGGCCTCCTTCGCCGCGATCAGCCCAAACCACCGCTCCCTGAAGATCGCTCTGAGCAGCCCCCGAATCCCAGCCTACTGACCACCACCGACACCGCCCTCGGACTCGATCGGCGGTTGTCCACAGTGCACAGGGTTGTCCACAAGGCTCCGCTGAAGGGGCCGGACTGTTGGTAGCCACCACTAGGCTGGATTTGGGGGCTGCTCAGGCCGGTCCGATCTTGGCGGGACGAGCGCATCAGTTCTATTCGACCTTGCCCCAGCCGAGCCCCGGCATGGCACCTGACCGACCCAGGGTGACCGGGCTGATCCCCTTGCTGGACAACCCCACGAAGCTCTCCATACTCTCACCGCGGCCACCCGCCTCTGCTGCGGCAAGCCCCCGACGAGTTCGGATCGGCCTCCTTCGCCGCGACCGGCCCAACCACCGCTCCCTGAAGATCGTTCTGAGCAGCCCCCGAATCCAGCCTACCGACCACCACCGACCCCTCGGACTTCTCAGCGAGCATCCTGTGGTCGGCTCCACCCTGTGTGGACAACTCCGTTCCCGGCTGGCTGCACCCTCTTGCGGGCAGACCCGTTGCCGATGGGCGTGCCTCCACCTGTGCGTGCCGATCCGTTCTCGACGGCGGGCCGGGCCGGCGTGCTTCCGCCCGTGTGGGCTGATCCGCTGCCGACAGCGGGCCGGCGCACCTCTACCCCTGGCCTGCGGTTGTCCACAGCGGGTGGGGCTGTCCACAGGGTGCTTGCTGAGGGGGTCGGAGGGTCGGTAGCCACCACTAGGCTGGATTCGGGGGCTGCTCAGGCCGGCTCGATCTTGGCGACGCGATGGCCGTCGCGAGCGAGGTGCGGGAAATCCCGTTGGCGGTCGGTGGCGGGCGCTGCTACCTTTCCGGTTGCCGTGCGAGTGAGCGAGGGAGGTGGTACCTGTGAACGTATCGACATGGGTGCTCCCCTCTGGGGTCACGGTCGGGCGGTAGGTCGTCCGGGAGCGCCGTTCACGAGCACTCCCGAAAGGCACGACCATGCGATTCACTTCCGAACAGCGCCTCGACGATGGTGTCGTCGAGCGCGAGTTCACCCTCGGCGACATCCCCGGCGTCCTGTGGACGCCCCCGTCCCCCTCCGCGCCGGTCCCGTTGATCTTGCTCGGTCATCCCGGCGGGCTGCGCAAGATGTACCCCCGACTGGCGGCTCGGGCGCGGGGTTCCGTGGCGGCTGGCTACGCCGCGGCCACTATCGAGCTACCCGGGAGCGGCGACCGCCCCCGGTCCCCGGCCGCCGAGGAGGCCCGCGCCGACCTGCGTCGGGCGTTGGCGGCGGGTGGCCCGGTCGACGACGAGATCGTCGACCGGCTGGTCCTGCCGTTGGTAGAGGCCGCGGTTCCGGAGTGGCGGGCTGCTATGGATGTCCTGCTCACGTTGCCCGAGATCGGCGGCCCGGTCGGGTTCGCGGGCGGGGTGATCTCCATCGGGGTCCGGTTGGCGGTGGTCGAACCGCGGATCTCGGCGGCCATCCTGTTCGCCGGGAGTTTCGTGCCCCGCGCCATGTTCGACGAGGCCCGGCAGGTCACCATCCCGCTGCAGGTCCTGCTCCAGTGGGACGACGAGGGGAACGACCGCCAACAGGCCCTGGACCTGTTCGACGCCTTCGGCTCCAAGGAAAAGACGCTGCACGCCAACATGGGCGGACACACCGGCGTCCCCGAGTTCGAGGGGGACGCCGGGAACCGGTTCTTCGCCCGGCACCTGAAGTGAGAGCCCGCCGCTGTCGAGGGTCTGCCTCGACAGCGGCGGCTCAGCCGGGGTAGTGCCGGGGGGTGTAGACGACGGAACTGCCGTCCGGTTTGGTGATGTGGACGGTTTGTGACGAGCCGACCAGCAGCAGGCAGCGCATGTCGACGGTGGTCGGGTCCAGGTCGACGAGGCGGACCACGCGGACTGATTCGGTTGGGCCGCCGACATCCCGGCCGATCACGACGGGGGTGTCGGGGGATCTGTGGCGCAGCAACAGGTCCCTGGCCTCGCCGAGTTGCCACGTTCGGGATCGGGAGGCCGGGTTGTAGATGGCGATCGCCAGGTCGGCGGCGGCGACGGCGGCGAGCCGGTCGGTGATGACCGACCAAGGTTTGAGCCGGTCGGACAGCGAGATCACACAGAAATCATGCCCGAGCGGTGCACCCACCCGACTGGCCACGGCTTGGGCGGCGGTCACACCGGGCAAAACCCGAACCGGCACCGAAGCCCATTCCGGGTCCGCCGCCACCTCCAACACGGCGGCGGCCATGGCGAACACGCCCGGATCGCCGGAGGACACCACAACCACCCGACGGCCGCGCTTGGCCAGGTCCAGGGCGAACGCGGCCCGCTCGGCCTCCACTTGGTTGTCCGACGCATGGCGCCGCTGCCGGGCGTTGACCGGAACCCGATCCAGATAAGTCTTGTATCCGACCAGATCATCGGCCGAGGACAACGCTTCCTGCACCTCCGGCGTCAACCACGGCCGCCCCGCGGGCCCCGTGCCGACAACAACGACCTCACCCGCCGGAGAAGCGCCCGACGGCTCGACGACAGCCCCCGGTCCGTCATTCAACGGACTCGGCAACAACGCCAACGAGAAATACGGCACGGTCGACGGGGCCACTTCGGACAGTGGTAGCGCCCGTCCCTCCGACCACGTCGCCCGCTCGACGTACAAAGCCCGGTCCAGTTTCCCCGCCGCCGCGAAAGCGTCCCGGACCTTGCCGAACGTCCGACCCAGCTTCAGCACCGCCGCCGAGTCCGTGCGCTCCAAGTGCTCGGCCAGGTCCTCTCCGGACAACGTGCCCGGCAAGACAGTCAGCACCTCTTCGCCTTCGACCAACGGCCGACCCAACACCGCGGCGGCGGCGCTGACAGAGGTCACGCCGGGTACCACCTCTGTCGGATACCTGTCACACAACCGTTTGTGCATGTGCATGTAGGACCCGTAGAACAACGGATCGCCCTCGGCTAAAACCACCACATCGCGACCCGCGTCCAAATGCGCGGCCAGCCGAGCGGCGGCGTGCTCGTAGAACTCCGCCATCGCACCCGCGTAACCGCCCGGATGATCCGTTGTCTCAACGGTGAGCGGATAGATCAACTGCTCCTCGATCTGCCCCTCACGCAAATACGGCGCCGCCACCCCGCGCGCGATCGACCGACCATGGCGGGCACTGTGATAGGCGATCACATCCGCCGCGCCGATCAACCGGGCTGCCTTGACCGTCACGAGTTCCGGATCGCCGGGACCGAGCCCGACGCCATAAAGGGTCCCGGTCATTCTTCCTCACTCGCGATCGCATTCACGGCCGCCACCGCCATAGCGCTACCGCCACGCCGCCCCCGGACGACCAAATACGGAACACCGTGCGCGGCAAGGGCTTCCTTGGATTCGGCCGCCCCGATGAAACCAACCGGCAACCCCAGAATCGCGGCAGGCTGCTCGGCCCCGGCGTCAATCATGTCCAACAATGCGAACAACGCCGTCGGAGCGTTGCCCACAGCCACCACCGACCCGGCCAGCCGGTCCCGCCACAACTCGACCGCCGCCGCGCTGCGCGTGTTGCCCAACGACGCCGCCAGGTCAGGCACTCGTGGGTCGCCCAACGTGCAGACGACCTCGTTGTTCGCGGGCAGTCGCCGACGGGTGATGCCCGAGGCGACCATCTGCGCGTCGCACAGCACCGGTGCCCCGCCGAGCAGCGCGGCGCGGGCCGAGACGACCACATCGGGGGAGTAGGCGACATCGTCGACCAGGTCGACCATCCCGCAGGCGTGGATCATGCGGACCACCACGCGCGCCACGTCCACCGGTAGCCCGGCCAGGTCGGCCTCGGCGCGGATCGTGGCGAACGAGCGGCGGTAGATCTCCGCGCCGTCCCGGATGTAGTCGGTCACCCTCACTCCTGCCTTCCCCGGGCGACCGCCTCGGCCACCCGTTCCACCGCGACCCCGTCGACCAGGAACCCGGTCTCCGCGGCCACCACGTCCAGTACATCCCCGGCAGGGCGTCCGCACCGGCGCCCACAACCCGACCAGTGCACCGCCCGCCCCGGCGTCGACACCGTCATCGCCAGCGCCCGCACATCAGCCAGCGCCTGGTGGCACCCGGGTCGCCCGGCGCACGCCGTCACCCCGATACCGGGCGCCGCCGGATCGGTGATCAACCCCAGTCCGCCGGGCAGGTCGCCGCGCACCACCAGCCCCCGCCACGGTGTCACGACCACATCGCCCAGCGCTCTGGCCTGTTCGGCGGTCAACCGACCCAGCGGGACGGCCGCCCCGACCCCCTGTCCGCCGTCAGCGAACACGACCGGCCCCACGGGTCCACCGGTCGGGGGGCGCCGGGCGGCCAACCGTCCCACGCCCGGTGCAAAACGGCGCGCGAGCCCGCCCACATCCGGCAACTCGGCGATCCGCCACTGCCCGTCCCGCACGTCGAGGAACGCCAGCGCGACCGCCACCAGCGCGGCCACCACATCCCCGGCGGCCACCCGCACCCCGTGGTCCACCCCGCCGAGCAGCACCGCGAACGAACCGTCGACCGGTATGGCCGCCACGTCCGCGCCCAGCCACGCCACGTCCCCGGCACCGCTGTCCACCGCGAACAGGAACCGCCCCGGTAGCCCCGCCAGCCGGGGCTCCGCGCACACCGCCGCGTCCAACTCCGCCGCGAGCACCCCGGACCCGAGCGGCGACGCCATGATGTTGCGCACTTTCTCGTGGGTCAGCGACGGCAGCAGCCCGATCGCCGCCAGCTCCGCCCCCAGCTCCACCTCGGCACCCTGGGCCAGCCCGCGCAGTTGCAGGTTGGCCCGGGAGGTCAACTCCAGACCGCCATCGCCCAGGTCGACGGCCAGATCCGCCAGCCGCCGCACCTGCTCGCCACTGACCCGACCGCCGGGAATCCTGATCCGCGCCAGGCCGCCATCGGCCGCCCGGTGCACGTCGAGGGCGCCGGGGCACGCGTCTGCGCCCGTTCGGCGCTGGGGGATGGCCACCGTCCGAATATAAGGTGAGCGGGACACAGCGATGGCAGGTGGAGGAAGCCGGTGCGAATCCGGCGCGGTCCCGCCACTGTCACCGGGGAGCAGACCTGAACCAGCCACGGCAACCGCCGGAAGGCCGGGCGAGCGTCGATCCGGGAGCCAGGACACTCCGGCCGTCGCGACCCACGACCCGGGGCGCGGACCCCAGGAGGGCTCGCATGATCCTGCTCTTGTCGACCTCGGACACCGACCTGCTCTCCGCGCGCGCCAGCGGGGCCGACTACCGGCTCGCCAACCCCGCCCGGCTGCACGGCAACGATCTGGCCGACCTGCCCGCCCTGCTCGACGGCGCCGATGTCGTCGTCGTCCGGCTCCTCGGCGGGCGGCGGGCCTGGGAGGACGGGCTGGCCGCGCTGCTCGCCGGACCGCGCCCGGTCGTCGTCCTCGGCGGTGAGCAGGCCCCGGACGCGGAGCTGATGGAGTGCTCGACCGTGCCCGGCGGGGTTGTCGCGGAGGCCCACCGGTACCTCGCGCACGGCGGGCCGGACAACCTGCGTGAGCTCGCTCACTTCCTGTCCGACACGATCCTGCTGACCGGCACCGGGTTCGCCGCGCCGGTCGAGCTCGCGCCGTGGGGGCGCCTGGACCGGGTCGCCCACCGCACCGAGGGGCCGCGCGTCGGCGTCCTCTACTACCGGGCCCACCACCTGTCCGGGAACACCGCGTTCATCGCCACCCTGTCCGACGCGGTGGAAGACGCCGGGGGAGTGGCCGTCCCCGTGTACTGCGCGTCGCTGCGGACCGCGCCCGCCGAACTGCTCGACGTCTTGGGCACGCTGGACGCGTTGATCGTCACCGTGCTCGCCGCAGGCGGCACCCTCCCGGCCGCCGCGAGCGCCGGGGGCGACGACGGCGCGTGGGACGTCGGTGCCCTGGCCGACCTGGACATCCCCATCCTGCAGGGACTCGCGCTCACCTGGGACCGGGCGTCCTGGGTGGACAGTGACGACGGTCTGTCGCCCTTGGACACCGCGACCCAGGTCGCCGTGCCCGAGTTCGACGGCCGCGTCATCACGGTTCCCTTCTCCTTCAAGGAAAGGGACGCCGACGGCCTGTCGGTCTACGTGGCCGACCCGGAACGCGCCGCGCGGGTCGCCGGGATCGCCGTCAAGCACGCCGCCCTCCGGCACACCCCGCCCGCCGAGCGCAAGATCGCGTTGATGCTCTCGGCGTACCCGACCAAGCACGCCCGCATCGGCAACGCCGTCGGCTTGGACTCCCCGGTCAGCGCGATCCGCCTGCTCAACGCGCTGCGCGACGCCGGGTACGACCTCGGCCCCGCCGACACGCTGCCGGGTCTGGCCAACGGTGACGGCGACGCCCTCATCCACGCGCTGATCGAGGCGGGCGGGCAGGACCCGAACTGGCTCACGGAGAAGCAGCTCACCGGCAACCCCGTGCGCATCTCCGCCGCCGAGTACCGCGCCTTCTACGACACCCTGCCCGCCGACCTGCGCGAGTCGATGGAGGAACACTGGGGTCCGGCCCCGGGTGAGCTGTTCGTCGACCGGTCCCGCGACCCGGAAGGCGAGATCGTCCTCGCCGCGCTGCGGGCCGGGAACCTCGTGCTGATGGTCCAACCACCACGCGGCTTCGGTGAGAAGCCCGTCGCCATCTACCACGACCCGGACCTGCCGCCCAGTCACCACTACCTCGCCGCGTACCGGTGGATCGCGGGCAGCTTCGGCGCGCACGCGGTGGTCCACTTGGGAAAGCACGGCAACCTGGAGTGGTTGCCCGGCAAGAACCTCGGCCTGTCCGCGTCCTGCGGGGCCGACGCGGCGCTGGGCGACCTGCCGCTGGTCTACCCGTTCCTGGTCAACGACCCCGGCGAGGGCACCCAGGCCAAGCGGCGCGCGCACGCCACCCTGGTCGACCACCTGGTCCCGCCGATGGCCCGCGCCGAGAGCTACGGCGACATCGCCCGGCTGGAGCAGTTGCTCGACGAGCACGCCAACATCGCCGCGATGGACCCGGCGAAGCTGCCCGCCATCCGCGCCCAGATCTGGACGCTGATCCAGGCCGCCAAGCTCGACCACGACCTCGGCCTGGCCGACCGTCCGCACGACGCCGAGTTCGACGACTTCCTGCTGCACGTCGACGGCTGGCTGTGCGAGATCAAGGACGTGCAGATCCGCGACGGCCTGCACACCCTCGGTGACGCCCCGACCGGCCCGGCCCGGGTCAACCTGGTCAACTCGATGCTGCGCGCCCGGCAGATGTGGGGCGGCCAGGCGGCGGCCCTGCCCGGCCTGCGCGAGGCGTTGGGACTGGCCGAGGACGGCTCGGAGAGCCGCACCCGGGTCGACGAGATCGACGCGCAGGCGCTCGCTTTGGTGCAGGGCATGGAAGACGCGGGCTGGGGCGACGCCCGACAGGTCTGTGTGGACGTTCTGGGCGCCGAAAACCCTGCTGTGGTCGAGGTTCTGACGTTCGCCGCCGTGGAGATCGTGCCCCGGCTGGCGGCGACGACCGACGAGATCGGCAACATCCTGCACGCGTTGGACGGCGGCTACGTCCCGGCGGGCCCGAGCGGATCACCGTTGCGCGGCCTGGTGAACGTGCTGCCCACCGGCCGCAACTTCTACTCGGTCGACCCGAAAGCCGTCCCGAGTAGACTCGCCTGGGAGACCGGGTCGGCGATGGCCGAGTCGCTGCTCGCCCGGTACCGCAAGGACACCGGCGAGTGGCCCCGGTCGGTCGGCCTGTCGGTGTGGGGCACCTCGGCCATGCGCACCGCCGGTGACGACATCGCGGAAGTCCTTGCCCTGCTTGGTGTTCGCCCGGTGTGGGACGAGGCGTCGCGGCGGGTCAGCGACCTGGAGGTCATCTCCCTGGCGGAACTGGGCCGTCCCCGGGTCGACGTGACCGTGCGCATCTCCGGGTTCTTCAGGGACGCCTTCCCGCACGTCGTGTACCTGCTCGACGACGCGGTCCGGCTGGTCGCCGCCCTCGATGAGTCCACAGAGGACAACTATGTGCGCGCCCACGTCCTCGCCGACGCCGACAAGGACGACCGAACCGCCACCACCCGCATCTTCGGCTCCAAACCCGGCGCGTACGGCGCGGGCCTGCTGCCGCTGATCGACAGCCACAACTGGCGCGACGACGCCGACCTCGCCGAGGTCTACGCCGTGTGGGGCGGCTTCGCCTACGGCCGCGACCTCGACGGCGTCGCCGCCCGCCCCGCCATGGAGGCCGCGTACCGGCGGATCGCCGTCGCCGCCAAGAACGTCGACACCCGCGAACACGACATCGCCGACTCCGACGACTACTTCCAGTACCACGGCGGCATGATCGCCACCGTCCGCGCGCTCACCGGCCGCGCCCCCGCCGCCTACATCGGCGACAGCACCCGCCCCGAGTCGGTCCGCACCCGGTCGCTCGCGGAGGAGACGAACCGGGTGTTCCGCTCCCGCGTGGTCAACCCGCGCTGGATCGAGGCCATGCGCCGCCACGGCTACAAGGGCGCGTTCGAACTCGCCGCCACCGTCGACTACCTCTTCGGCTACGACGCCACCACCGGCGTCGTCGCCGACTGGATGTACGACCAACTCGCCCAGACCTACGCGCTCGACCCGGAGAACCGCAAGTTCCTCACCGAGTCCAACCCCTGGGCTCTGCACGGCATCGCCGAACGCCTCCTGGAAGCCGCCGACCGCAAGATGTGGGCCAACCCCGACCCGGACACCCTGCGGCACCTGCAGGCCCTCTACCTGGAAGTCGAGGGCGACATCGAGGCCGGTTCCGAGTAGCTCCCCAGCGGGGTTTCGGCGCTAACCAGATGGTGCTGCCGAGTGGTCGAAATCGCCAGTCTCGCGCGGCGTGTCGTCGTCCTGCGCCAATCAAGCACGACGACACGCCAGACGCGGCTTCCCCACCACCAGCGTCGACAACCACCCAACCACTCAGGGATCACTGCCCGCTTCACACGAGCCCATCACCCTGCTGTCAACCGCCACTGACCCCCGGCCGCCCCCAACCCAGCCCCCACCCTGCCCGGGGGGCGTCCCCGATGCCAGTCTATCGGTCTTTCATGATCGACAGGGTCGGTCGTGGTGGGCTGTGGGCGGCCGAAGAGGGTGTGGACAACTCGCGGCGGATCGGCGGCGTGCGGGGTGGTGAGCGCACCATGCTGGTCGTGGGTGCCAGCGCTGGCACCAGCACCCAACTCCAGAGCTGGCACCTGCGCCAAGCACTGACGCCAGTGTCAGCACCGGTACCGGCGCCAGCACCCAGCGCGGACACCAGCACCCAGCGCCGAGCACCAGCGCCGGCAGCGTCCCCGATCGTGTGACGTGGGCGGCCGGGCCGGCAGGGTCGTCCTACGTTGGCGGGGGTTGACCGGTCGTGTGGAGGGGTACTGACCCGGGTGAGAGCGACCGTAGGGAGGCCGTGTTGTCCGGAGATGTCATCGAGTTGATCCTGGCCGATCACCGTCGGTTCGAGGATCTGTTCCGCCAGTTGCGGGACAACTCGGCCGACCAGCGCGCCGCCTTGCGGGACTTGTCCGCGCTGCTGGTCGCGCACGCCGAGGCCGAGGAGTCCGAGGTCTACCCGGCACTGCGCCGTTTCGACGACGTCGACGACCATGAGGTCGAGCACGGTGCCGAGGAGCACGCCGAGGGCCACCAGGCCCTGCTCGCCCTCCTCGAGGTCGCCGACCCCGCCGCCGAGGAGTGGGACGAGAAGCTCGAAGACCTGGTCAAGGCCGTCAACCACCACCTGGACGAGGAGGAGCGCACCATTCTCAACTCCGCGCGCGACTCCGTCCCCGACCAGCGCCGCGCCGAGCTCGGCGAGAAGTTCCTGACCGCCCGCCAGTTCGCCTTGGACGCGGGTTGCGGCGACGTCGCCCACGTCCGCGACCTGGTGGAACAGACCAAGGACCGGGTCGACTGACGAGAGAGGACAACACCGTGATCCTGCGCCGACTGGCCCGTCCGATGCTCGCCGCCATCTTCATCAGCGGCGGCGTCAACGCCCTGCGCGCCCCCGACGCGCACGCCGAGGCCGCCAAACCCCTGCTGGAACCGGCCTTCGCCAAGCTCGGCGCCCGCCTCCCCGCCCAGGTCCCCACCGACCCGGCCACCCTGGTCCGCATCGACGGCGCCGTGAAGGTCGTCGCCGGGATCGCCTTGGCCCTCGGCAAAGCCCCCCGCCTGGCCGCGTTGCTGCTCGCGGGCAGCATCGTCCCCACGACAGTGGCCGCACACCGCTTCTGGGACGAGAAGGACCCCGCGGAACGCCGCCAGCAGCAAATCCACTTCCTCAAGAACGCGGGCCTCCTCGGCGGCCTCCTGCTGGCCACCGCCGACACCCACGGCAAGCCGTCCCTGGCCTGGCGCACCCGCCACGCCACCCACGACCTCGGCGACTGGCTCTCCGACACCACCGACACCGTCACCGACGCGGTGACCGCCGCTCCCCACAAGGCCCGCAAGGCTCTCGCCGACGCCCTCCCCGGCTGACCCAGCCACCCACCACATCCGCTCCCGGTCGCCACCAACGCGACCGGGAGCATCTCCGCACTGCCGGGCGCCACCACACGGATGAGCTCGCCTGCCGCCCCTGACCCAGCCTGGACACCGCGCACGCGAGCCTCGACACCGTGCACGCGAGCCTCCGGCGCCCTACCTCGCCCATCTCATCGCGGCTCACCCCGGTCCTCTGGCTGCGGCTCCCTTCATGCCTCCCGGAAAGCCGCCTGATCCGGCCCTCGGCTTCGCCGCCACCCAGGTCCACACAGGGGCCCGCCCACCCAAATCGCCGACCGATCACCACGCCGGCGTCATAGGCGATCCCGGCCACCAGCGCACCCCACGCCGCCAGCGCGCACATCACCCACTCTTGGGCGCCCGCAGCCATTCCCCGATCGCCGTGATCACACGCACCCCCGACGGCGACTGCGACCGCAGGCATCGCGACCGGCGGTCCCCCACACCCCGCGGATCGGTGCCCCGACCGACAATCCCGCAGGCCAGCGCCGCGCCGATCAGACACCGGAATCCACCGCAACAGCAACCGGAGCAGCAGACTCAGACATTCACAAGATCAACCAGAGCCCCCAGCCAGGCGATCCGACCCCCAACAGGCGGCCCCCACCCGTCCCGGGGGGCGTCCCCGAGGCCAGTCTACCGGTAAGCCATGATCGACAGGAGTTGTGTCGGTGAGCTGTGGACGACCGGACGGAGTGTGGACAACTCGGGCCCAGACCCGTAACCAGCGTGGATTCCCGGCCGGGTCAAGCGACCGGTTCCGCTGAGTCGGGGATCACCGGGACCGGTGGGGCGGTCGGGATAGGTTGGTGGGAGTCGCTCACTGGAGGTGTCCGTGGCCGTGCCCACCGAGTCCGCGCTCCGCCGTGCCCTGCGGAGGGCCCGTGACGGGGCCGCGGTGGACCAGACCGAGGCCGAGGTCCTGCTGCACGCCCGCGGCGAGCACCTCACCGACTTGTTCGACACCGCCTCCCGGATTCGCGACGCGGGTCTCGACGCGGCGGGCAGGCCGGGGGTGATCACTTACTCCCGCAAGGTGTTCATCCCGCTCACCCGCCTCTGCCGGGACCGGTGCCACTACTGCACGTTCGCCACCGTTCCCGGCAGGTTGCCCGCGCCGTTTCTCAGTCCGGACGAGGTCCTGGACATCGCGCGGCAGGGTGCGGCGATGGGGTGTAAAGAAGCCCTGTTCACTCTCGGTGACCGGCCCGAGGACCGGTGGACGGCGGCGGCCGAGTGGTTGGAGGCGGCGGGCTATCCGGACACCCTCTCGTACGTCCGCGCCATGGCCATCCGCGTGCTCGAGGAGACCGGGCTGCTGCCGCACCTGAACCCCGGGGTCCTGACCTGGACCGACTTCCAGCGCCTCAAGCCGGTCGCGCCGTCGATGGGCATGATGCTGGAGACCACCGCGGAGCAGTTGTGGTCTGAACCAGGTGGCCCGCACTACGGCTCGCCGGACAAGGAACCGGCGGTGCGGCTGCGGGTGCTGGAAGAGGCCGGGCGGTCCGCGGTCCCGTTCACCACCGGTGTGCTGATCGGCATCGGCGAGACGTTGGCGGACCGGGTCGAGTCGCTGTTCGCCATCCGGCAGGTCGCGCGGCGCTACGGCGGCATCCAAGAGGTGATCGTCCAGAACTTCCGGGCGAAACCGGACACCGCGATGCGCGGCATGCCGGACGCCGAGGCCGAGGAACTGGCGGCGACGGTGGCGGTGGCAAGGGTCCTGCTCGGCCCGAAGGCCCGCATCCAGGCCCCGCCGAACCTCATCGGCGGCGAGTTCTCCTTGTTGCTGCGCGCGGGAATCGACGACTGGGGCGGTGTCTCGCCGCTGACCCCCGACCACGTCAACCCGGAACGCCCGTGGCCGCAGATCGACGACCTCGCCGCGCGCACCGCCGAGTCCGGTTTCCGGTTGGCCGAGCGGCTCACCATCTACCCGGAGTACATCAAGCGCGGTGAACCCTGGCTCGACCCGAGGATCTCCGCGCACGTCGCCGCGCTCGCCGACCCGGACACCGGTCTGGCCATTGCGGACGCCCCGCTGGTCGGAAAACCTTGGCAGGAAACGGAAGTCGCCCTCGTCGACTCCGGCCGAACCGATCTCCACTCCACAATCGACACAACGGGCCGCACCGCCGACCGCCGCGATGACTTCGATTCCATCTACGGCGACTGGGAGTCGTTGCGCGAACAGGTGATCCACGCGGACCGTGTCGTCGGTGGTGGGGGAGCGGTGCGCCCCGAGTTCGCCACCGCTCTCCGGCATGCCGAACGGAACCCGGTTGGACTGTCCGATGAGGACGCACTCACGCTCTTGTCCGCAGGCCCTGGCGCGGAGATCGAGGCATTGGCCGGGTTCGCGAACGCCTTAAGGCAAGAGGCCGTCGGCGACGAAGTGACCTATGTGGTCACTCGGAACATCAACTTCACCAACGTCTGCTACACCGGTTGCCGTTTCTGCGCCTTCGCGCAGCGCCGCACCGACGCCGACGCCTACACCTTGTCCTTGGACCAGGTCGGCACCCGAGCCGAACAAGCCTGGTCGGTCGGTGCCACCGAGGTCTGCATGCAGGGCGGCATCCACCCCGACCTGCCCGGCACCGCGTACTTCGACATCGCCGCCGAGGTCAAGAAACGCGCACCCGGGCTGCACGTGCACGCCTTCTCCCCGATGGAGGTCGTCAACGGCGCCACTCGGTCCAATCTGTCCATTGAGGACTGGCTGACCGCCGCCCGAGAGTCCGGTGTGGACTCCCTGCCGGGCACCGCGGCCGAGATCCTCGACGACGACGTGCGCTGGGTCCTCACCAAGGGCAAACTCCCCACCGCCACCTGGATCGAGGTCGTCACCACCGCCCACCGGCTCGGCATCCCGACCACGTCGACCATGATGTACGGCCACGTCGACACCCCCGCCCACTGGGTCGCCCACATCAAGCTGATCGCCAACCTCCAGGCCGAGACCGGCGGCTTCAGCGAGTTCGTCCTGCTGCCCTTCGTGCACACCAACGCTCCCCTCTACCTCGCCGGAATCGCCCGCCCCGGCCCCACCCACCTGGAAAACCGCGCCGTCCACGCCCTCGCCCGCATCCTGCTGCACGGCCGCGTCCACAACATCCAGACCAGTTGGGTCAAACTCGGCGACCCCGGCGTGGTCGACGTCCTCAACGGCGGCGTCAACGACCTCGGCGGCACCCTCATGGAGGAAACCATCAGCCGCATGGCGGGCAGCGACAACGGCAGCTACAAAACCATCGCCGACCTCGAAGCCCTCGCCACCGCCGCGGGTCGCCCCGCCCGCCAACGAACCACCTTGTACGGCGAGGTCCCCGACGAACGCCGCACCACCGCCCTGGCCGCCGACGGGGTGTGGAAACCCAGCTTGCTCCCTTTGGTCTAGTCGCACAGCTGTAACGGCTGACCGGCCAGGCACGACGTGAAGATCGTGACTGGCACGGTGGTGACGGTTGTGCTCGGTGCTGTCGCGGTCGTGCTCGCCTTCGCCGCCAAGCAGTTCTTCGGCGAGTACTTCAAGAAGTCGGGCGCCTCCGCCTTCGACCGGTCCGCGAGTTGGTTCTCCGGCCGCGCCAAGTTCGGTCGCCGCCTGGTCCGCCGCTACGCCGAGGCCATCGCCCGCGACTTCCCCGCGCACGCCATGGGTTTCGTCACCGACCGAACCATCGACATCGACGACGTCTACGTCCCGCTCCAGTACGAACGCGGCGGCGAACGCCAGGACATCTACGAGAACATCCGCGAGAAGTCCTGTTCGGTCGTCATCGGTCCGGCAGGCGCGGGCAAGTCGATGCTGCTCAAGCACTCCATGCTGTTGTGGGCCCGCCAACCCCGCTCGACCCGCGTCCCCGTGCTCATCGAGCTGCACCGCTGCAACGCCAGCGAGCTCTCCCTGGTCGACCACATCGTCGCCGAACTGTCCCGCTCCCGCCTCAACCGGGGCGAACGCATCCGCGACCTGGTCCTGCGCGGCCTGACCGACGGGTCTTTCGCGCTCCTGCTCGACGGCCTCGACGAGGTCAGCCGGGACGACCGCCACCGCGTCCACGAGGCCCTGCGCGACCTGGTCCGCGAATACCCCGACTGCCAGTACATCGTCACCTGCCGCGACGTCGTCTACCAGGGCCAACCCCTCGGCCCCGCTTTTTCCCACGTCGTCCGGGTCGCCGAGTTCGACGACGCCGCCGTGGTCAGGTTCCTGCGCAACTGGCGCGGCCTCGCCAACCCCACGGAACTGTTCACCAGCCTGCGCACCAACCCCGCCCTGATGCGCCTGGCCCGCAGCCCGCTGCTGCTGACCATGGTCGTCTACCTGCACACCGAGGTCCTCACCAAATCCGGCCGCCGCCTGCCGACCTCCCGCCCCGCCTTCTACCAGGAGGCCATCGCGCACCTCCTCGACCGCGACGCCCAACTCGGCCGCGACCGGTCGATCTACCAGCCCGGCGAGAAACTGGCCGTCCTGCAACAGGTCGCGCTGCGCTCGATGGAGCTGACCGGCGACGACCGCCGCACCATCGCCCGCCGTTCGCTGGAAGCCACCACGAAGAAGCTGCTACCCGACCTCAACCTGGACCAGAAGCACGTCAAAGACCTGATCGACGAGATCATCGAGCGCAGTCAACTCCTGGTGGCGGTCGACAGCGTGGGCGTCAACTTCACCTTCGGCCACCTGACCCTCCAGGAGTACCTGACCGCCGTCGAACTGGCCGACGACCCGGACGGCCTGCTCAGCCGCTACGCCGCCGACCCGTCCGCCTGGCGCGAAACGGTCAAACTCTGGTGTGGCGCCACAACCCGCGATTCGACCAAGGTGATCCGGGCCATCTTCGCCACCACCGAGCCACACCACCGGATACTCGCCCTGGAATGCCTGGCCGAGGCCACCCGGGTCGACGCCGACTTCGCCGACGATGTCATCCAGCACTTCCTGGCCCGATTGGACAGCGACGATCCCGATTGGGAGTCCATCATCGCCGCACTGGGCGCGGTCGCGTCCGACACCCGACCCCGAGGCATTCGGGTCTTCGACGAACTCACTCGATTGGCGCGAGTGGGTAACGCGGATGCCGCGTTGGCGCTGGCCGCGTCTGGACTGACCCAAGCGGCCGATGTCTTGGCGGGGCTGGTCGATCAGAACCATTCCGCTCGCGCCGCGTTGTGGGGAATGGGGGAGTTGGCCTTGCCCGCCCTCGCGGTGCAGGCGGCGAACGCGGTTGTGTCGGCGGTGGACGACATCGGCCGGGTGGGCACTCCGGCGGCCGCCGAGGTACTGGCGGGACTTCTGCTGTGGTCATCTCCGGACGCGATCGCTGTCCGGGCGGCGTGGCGGTTGGCGCAACTCCTGCCCAATCCCGGTGTGGAGCAGCAACTGCGCGAGTTGACCCCACCCACGGACGTAGACCACGAATGGGACTGGGTGTGGCAGCCATTCGCGTCGGGGCGAGATGACCCGCTGACGGCGATCTGCGGCCGGATGGCCGCGTTGCTCCATGGCGCCGCCATCCCGCAGGACATCACCACCATTGATTCCCGGCTCGCCATCCCGCTGGCGGTGTTGGGCCTCAAGCGGTCGGGAACCCCGACCACGACTCAGGCGGACGAGGTCAGTCGACTCGCCGGTGACCGGCCGGTCTCCACTGTTCTCGAGGATCGGTCCACACCAGACGAGTTGGTGTTCCGCATTTGCGAAGCACTCGTGAGAATCGGTGTCGTGTCGCCGGTGGAGAGACTGCTGGGCAGACACACCCGGTCGGCTCTCGCGGTACTCGGGTGGAGCACGAGCGCTGTGGTCAGGACAGCCGACTGGTCCACGGTCCGCGACGTCCGGGGTCAGACCAGTCACCTGTGGCGCGTCTGCAAGTGGGGACTGGGGGCGATCGGGGGC
Source organism: Actinokineospora inagensis DSM 44258 (assembly GCF_000482865.1). Classification (GTDB taxonomy): domain Bacteria; phylum Actinomycetota; class Actinomycetes; order Mycobacteriales; family Pseudonocardiaceae; genus Actinokineospora; species Actinokineospora inagensis. The sequence continues at coordinate 50,957 of NZ_KI519521.1, forward strand.
GGCACAGTGCTGGCAGGTGCCATCAGGTGCGTCTTGTCGTTGCTGGGTCTGTGGCCGTTGGGTCCCGACTGGTTGTCCTGGTCCGTTCTGGCCGCGGTCGTCTTGTTCGGCGTTGCCACGGTGACCGACGGGCTCGACTGGGCGGTGTTCGAGCTTCTCACCTTCCTCTATGACTCCCTGTTGGGTATGGGCATCTGCATTGCGGCAGGCATCGTCTTGTTCGTATTCGGTGTTGTTTCCGGCTTTCAGTCCCTGCCATTGACACTGCTGGGTGTCATATTCGCGCTGGCCGCGGCCGCGGGGGCCTGCGGCTGGTTGGCGAGGAAGTGGGATCGCGTGCGGGACAACCCGTTCCGGCGGGTCTTCGACGCGGAGAACGCCCGGATTGACGACAGGGCGTCGGTGATTGCGAGTTGACCGCGCCGCCACGGTGAGGCGCGGTCGTCGACTCAGTGGGACTCGGCGGCTTGCCAGCCGAGGAGGGCGGCGCCGACGCGGCCCGCGTCCTGGCCCAGGGCGGCGCGGACGACGTCCGGTCGGCGTTGGAACTGCAGGCGGCTCAACAGTTCCTCGCGAACCGGGCCGACCAGGGCTTCACCGGCTTCGGCGACCCCACCACCGATGACGATCACCGCCGGGCCGAACAGGGTGACGGCTGCCAGCAACGCCGTGGCGAGGGCATCCACCGCGTCGCGCCAGACGGCGCGGGCGTCGGGGTCGGTGGAGAGCAGGGCGGCGACCCCGGCGGCGTCAGCGACGGTGCGGCCGGTGCGTTCGGCGTAGCGGCGGGCGAAGGCGGGGGCGGCGGCGAGGGTTTCCAGGCAGCCACGGGTGCCGCAGCCGCAGACGGCGCCGTCCGGGTCGACGACGACGTGGCCGATCTCACCGGCGTACCCGGCGGCGCCGAGCATGCGGCCGTCGACCTGGACGGCGGCGGCGATGCCGGTGCCGACCGGGAGGAACAGGGCGTCGTCGGCGCCCTTGCCCGCGCCGACGGTGAACTCGGCGAGACCACCGGTGCGGACGTCGTGGCGGACCAGCAGGGGGACGCCGGTGGCGTCGGCGACCTGGTCGCGCAGTGGCACGTCCACCCAACCCAGGTTGACGGCGGCACGGACCAGGCCGAGGTTGTCGTCCACGATGCCCGGGACGGCGACGCCTGCCCCGACGACCTCGTGGCCCTCGCCCAACTTGTTGATGAGCTCGGCGATCTGCGCCACGTCGGCGACCTCACCGACCCGGCGGGTGGGCTCGCGCAACGTGGTGATGGCGCGCAGGTCCCGGTCGACCAGCGCCGCCTTGATCGAGGTACCTCCGACGTCAACGGCGACCACGTGCTGGTCCGCTGCCATGCGCTTCCTTCCCCTGGGCAACCTGATAACACGCTCGAATCTGCTCGCGCGCGCCACGAATACTGCGTGATCGGTCAGCCGATGCCAAGCGTTTCGGTCGTTGAATGTGCGTTCACGGGGCGATACCTTGCAACGCCGCGCCTGATCGCGGCGTGATCTGGAGGTGGGTGGGGTGGACCGGTACGAGCGGCTCAGCACGCTGCTGGACATGCTCGGTCAGCGCGGCAAGGTCGACGTCGACGACCTGGCCGACGAGCTGGCGGTGAGCGCCGCCACCATCCGGCGTGACCTCGACCACCTCGCCGAGCAGCAGTTGCTCACCCGCACCCGCGGCGGCGCCGTCGCCAACAACGTGGCCTACGACCTGCCGCTGCGCTACAAGACCGCCCGGCACGCCTCCGAGAAGGAACGCATCGGGAAAGCCGCCGCCGCGATGGTCGCCCGCGGCACCGTCGTCGGCCTCAACGGGGGCACCACCACCACCGAGATCGCCCGCGCGCTGGCCATCCGCCCCGACTTCAGCCAGAACGACGAGCCCGCGCTGACGGTGGTCACCAACGCGCTCAACATCGCCAACGAGCTGGCCGTCCGCCCGCACGTGAAGATCGTGGTGACCGGGGGAGTGGCCCGGCCGCAGTCGTTCGAGCTGTCCGGCCCGCTGGCCACCCGCATCCTCGACGAGATCACCCTGGACGTGGTGTTCCTCGGCGTGGACGCGGTCGACCCGGTGCACGGCGCGTACGCCCACCACGAGGGCGAGGCCAGCATCAACCGGTTGATGACCGAGCGCGCCCGCCAGGTCGTGATCATCGCGGACAGCTCGAAGCTGGGCAGGCACGCCTTCGCCCAGATCTGCCCCGTGTCGGCCATCCAACTGCTCATCACCGACTCCGCCGCCCCGGCCGAAGCGGTCATCGCCTTCGAGGACGAGGGCGTAGAAGTACACACGGTATAAATCTCCCCCGCCACCCGCCCCCTCGTCCCCGCCCGGCATCGTCCCCGACCTGGCAGTTCCGCGCAGGCCACCGAGGTGCCGAGTTCGACGGTGGGCGCGGTGGGTGAGCCACTAGTCCTGGGTGGCGTCTCTGATCTTGGCCATGGCCGAGCCGAGCGCGGTGAGTTCGTCGGGGTCGAGGACGTCGATGACGAGTCGGCGGACTTCGAGCACGTGGTCGCGGGCGGCGGTGTCCAGGACGGCGCGGCCCCGGTCGGTGAGGGCGGCGTGCACGCCGCGGCGGTCTTCCGGGCAGGGGGAGCGGCGGACGAGGTCGGCGCGGACCAGCCGGTCGACGGTCTGGGTGACCCGGGCCCGGGAATGGCTGACCTGGTCGGCCAGTTCGGACATGTGCAGGTGGCCCTCGGACAGCCGCACCAGGATCTCGTACTCGGCGAGGGTGAGGCCGTGCGCGTCGCGCAGGTGCCGGTCGACGCGCGCGAGCAGTTGACCGGCCCCCTCGACCAGGGCTCGCCAGGACCGCTGCTGGGCGGGGTCCAACCAGGGCGTCACCCGGTCAGTCTAGAACCCGGCGGTTGTTGACAACGCAATTACATCGGCTTACAGTACGAGGTAGTTAAACCGTTAACCATCTCGGGAGCTGATCATGGGACTTCCCGAAGGCCGGGTCGCGGAGCTGACCGCCGACCGCGACCGGCTGCGCGCCGAACTGCTGCGCGACCGCGCCGACCGCCCGGCCAGCCCCGGTCGCGGCATCCACCACACCGCGCTGATCGCCGCCGACGTCCGCCGCACCGTCGACTTCTACCAGGGCGTCCTCGGTTTCCCGCTCACCGAGGTGTTCGAGAACCGCGACTACCCGGGGTCCACCCACTTCTTCTTCGACGTGGGCAACGGCAACGCGCTCGCCTTCTTCGACCTGCCCGGCCTCGACCTCGGCCGGTACGCGGAGGTCCTCGGCGGCCTGCACCACCTGGCGATCTCCATGGCGCTGGACCAGTGGCGCGCCGCGAAGTCCCGACTCGACGCCGCTGGCGTCACCTACCAGGAGGAAAGCGGCACGTCGGTGTACCTGACCGACCCCGACGGCGCCCGCGTCGAACTGATCGCCGACCCGCTCGGCGAGATGTACGGAGAGGCAGTGGTATGACCGTCGACATCCGCCCCGCCGACACCCGGTTCAAGACCGACCTCGGCTGGCTCGACTCCAAGCACTCGTTCTCGTTCGGCCACCACCAGGACCCGGCCAACACGCACTTCGGCCTGCTCCTGGTCAACAACGACGACATCGTCACCCCTGGCACCGGCTTCGAGACCCACCCGCACCGGGACATGGAAATCGTCACCTGGGTCCTGCGCGGCGCCCTCGTCCACCAGGACTCCGAGGGCCACAACGGCGTCATCTACCCCGGCCTGGCCCAGCGGATGAGCGCGGGCACCGGCATCCTGCACTCCGAGAAGAACGACTCCTGGCGGCTCACCGGCGCCCCCGAACACGCCGATCCCGTCCACTTCGTCCAGATGTGGGTCGTCCCCGACGAGGCGGGCCGCACCCCCGGCTACGAGCAGTTGGAAATCCCCGCCGACACGTTGACCAGCGGACTCGTCCCCGTCGCCTCCGGCATGCCGAAACACCAGGACCACGCCGCCATCCGCATCGGCCAACGCCACGCCGCCCTCTACGCCGCCCGCCTGGCCCCCGGCGCGACCGTCACCCTGCCGGACGCGCCCCTTGTGCACGTGTTCGTCCCCCAGGGCGCCGCCACCCTCGAAGCCACCCCAACCCCCCTCACCACCGGCGACGCGGTCCGCCTCACCGACGCGGGCCCTCGCACCCTCACCGCAGGCGCGGCAGGCGCGGAGGTCCTGGTCTGGGAAATGCACGCCACCCTCCGCATCGGCTGACCCGCACCACCCGTTCCGACCGAACCCACCCACCCCGCTTGACAGCAGGCGCTCCCCACCACTACCCCTCCGGGCGGCCCCCACCCTTCCCGGGGGGCGTCCCCGAGGCCAGTCTACCGGCTTGGCGGGGTCGGTGGTGGGGTGGCGGTTGGGCTGTGGGCGGGTCGAAGGGTTGTGGACAACTCGGGCCGAGTGGATGACTCGGGTTGAGTTGGGTGTGGGTGGGCGGCTGGGCTCAGTACACTCGATCGGGTGGGATTTTCGCCTGATCGGGGGGTTGTGGTGGGTCGAGCGGTCGTTGTGGGGGTGGCCGCTCTGCTGGCGTTGGCGGGGTGTGACGCGGGGCCGACGGCGGGGACGCCGATAGCGGGGACCACGACGGCGACGTCCACCGCATCCGTGGAGGTGACGGCGGCGGTGTGCAAGCGGTTCGCGGACAACAAGGCGCTCAAGGACTTCCGCGCTCAACGGGCGTCAGGGCAGGCGATCGACGTGAACCTGGCCACCCGGGCGACGGACGCGTTGTCGGGTTTCAGCGCGGACGCGGTCAAGAAGGACTTGGACAGCGGGGTCTCCGTGGCCCTCAACGACGCCGCGACGAAGGCGCTCGTGGTGGGCACGGGAATCGCCCAGGGGGCCTTCGACGCGCCGGCGTTCGAGAAGTTGGTGGGCGAGGTCGATGACGCCTGCCGGGGCCACTAGCCACTAGGGCTCGGATGGTGGGCGGCGGATGTAGATGACGCCCGCGTCGAGGTCGATGGGGCCGGTGGTGGGGTCGTCTTCGACGGCGGGGTCCTGGCCGGAGCCGGGGTCGTCGGGGGATTCCTTCTGCAGTTTGGGGCCGGGGAACAGTTCGCCGAAAGCGCTCATGCACCCACTGTAGGACGAGCGGTCGGCGCACCGGACCGGTGTAGCCGCGTGCCGTAGTCGTTGTGCATGACCCCGGCGAACACGCCGGTCCGGCTGCCGCGCACCGATTTCGGCGCGATCCCGGCCCGCTCGAACGCCTCCCACGCGGTCTCCAGCAGCAGCCGCTGCTGCGGGTCGGTGGTCGCGGCCTCGCGGGGACTCATGCCGAACAGGTCGGCGTCAGACGGTGAGGTTGACCAGCGGGCCGAGGGTGGCCCGGTGCTGGGCCGGGGTGCCGAGCGCGATCTCGTCGGCCTTGGCGCGTTTGAGGTAGCGGTGGGCCGGGTGTTCCCAGGTCATGCCGATGCCGCCGTGCAGTTGGACGCATTCCTCGGCGGCGTGCACGGCCACCGACGCGCAGAGCGACTGGGCGACGGACACGGCGATCTCCACGTCGACGCCGGTGGTGAGGGCGTCGGCGGCGTTGCGGGCGGCGGCGCGGGCCAGGACGAGGTCCTGCCACACGTCGGCCAGTCGGTGCTTCAGCGCTTGGAAGGAGCCCAGCACCCGGCCGAACTGGTGGCGTTCCTTCAGATAGGCGACCGTGGTGTCCAAACACCACTGTGCTATGCCGACCTGTTCCGACGCCAGAATCCCAGCCCCGGCAAGCAAAGCGGCCCGAACGGCGTCGTCGCCGGAACCAGCGAGCGCCACGGAGGCGCCCGAAGCATCTACATCGGACACTGGGCGGGTTTCGTCCAATGAGGTCACCGGAACGACCGAGGCCGACGAAACCAGGTGCAACACCCCGGAACGCGGAACGAGGAACACATCCGCGTCAGCGTCCGCCACACTCCGAACCACGCTGTCGGCGGAAACCTGTTTGCCCCAAGAAGAAAGCGGCACCACCAGACAAGCGGTGATCTCCCCGCCGGCGACTCGCCCCAGGGTCTCCCGCGCGGTCGCGTCATCCGACAGGTGCGTCAACGCCGCCGTCGCCAGCACGTTGCCCAGGAACGGGACCGTGGCGACCGTCCGTCCCAGTTCCTCCGCCACCACAGCGGTTTCCCGGTATCCCGCGCCCTGCCCGCCCAGTTCCTCCGGCACGTGCAGCGAGTTCGCGCCGATCTCGACGAGGTCGGACCACGACGCGCCCCGGGTCAACAGGCCCGCGACGCTGGCCCGCAGGTCGTCCTCGACGTCGGTGTGGAGGAGGTTCATCGCGGGAGGTCCTTCCACGGTACGTCCTTGTCGACGCGGGGTTCGGCGGGCAGGCCGAGGACCCGTTCGGCGATGATGTTGCGCAGGATCTCCGAGGTGCCGCCCTCGATGGAGTTTCCCTTGGCGCGCAGGTACCGGTACCCGGCCCCGCGACCGGTGAAGTCGACGAGTTCCGGGCGGCGCGGGGTCCAGTCGTCGTAGCGGAGCCCGTCCGCGCCGAGCAACTCGACCTCGAACCCGGACAGCGCCTGCGACAGCCGCGCGAACCCGAGTTTCATCGCCGAGCCCTCGGGGCCGGGCGCGCCCGCGGCGAGTTGTTGCCGCAGCCGGACCCCGGCCAACCGCAACGCCTCCGACTCGACCCACAGCGACAGCAGGCGGTCCAACCCCGCGGCGGTCCGACCGTCCGAACAGGACCGCCAGGTCTCCGCGACCACGCCGATCATCCCGCTCTCCCGGGCGGCCGACCGGCTACCGATGGCGACCCGCTCGTTCATCAGCGTGGTCTGCGCTACTCGCCACCCGTCGCCGACGGCGCCGAGCCGGTGCGCGTCCGGGATGCGGACGTCGGTCAAGAACACCTCGTTGAACTCGGCCTCACCGGTGATCTGGCGCAGTGGCCGGACGTCGACCCCGGGATCGGTCATGTCGCACACGAAGTAGCTCAGGCCCGCGTGCTTGGGCAGGTCCGGGTCGGTGCGGGCGACCAGGATGGCCCAGCGGGCGTTGTGCGCGCTGGACGTCCACACCTTCTGCCCGGTCACCAGCCAGTCGTCGCCGTCGCGCCTGGCCCTGGTCGCCAGCGCCGCCAGGTCGGATCCGGCGCCGGGCTCGGAGAACAGTTGGCACCACACCTCCTCGCCCGTCCACAGTGGACGAAGGAAGCGCTGTCGCAGCTCGGTCGAACCGAAGGCGAGGATCGTCGGCGCCGCCATGCCCAACCCGATGCCGATCCGTCGCGGGTTGTTGTCCGGAGCGCCCGCCGCCGCCAGCGCCTCGTCCACCTCCTGCTGCCGCCCGCGCGGGAGGTCGAGACCACCCAGCCCGACCGGGAAGTGCACCCACGCCAGGCCCGCGTCGAACCGGGCGCGCAGGAACTCCAGCCGGTCGGTCGTGGCCGGGTCGTGCGCGGCGAGCAGGTCGTCGACCAGTTGCGAGATCACGCGTCCCCCTTCGTCGAACCAGTCCGTGCTCAGTCGGTCGGACCACCCGCGACGTAGATGACCTGGCCGGACACGTACCCGGCCTCCGCGCTGACCAGGAACGCCGCCGTCGCCGCGATGTCCTCCGGCTGTCCGACCCGCCCGACCGGCACCCCGGCCGCGATCCCGGCCTTGAAATCCGCGAAGGACATCCCGAGCCGCTCGGCGGTGGCCGCCGTCATGTCGGTCTCGATGAACCCGGGCGCGATCGCGTTGACCGTGACCCCGAACCGGCCGAGCTCGATCGCCAGCGTCTTGGTGAAGCCCTGCAGCCCGGCCTTGGCGGTGGCGTAGTTGGCCTGGCCGCGGTTGCCCAGCGCCGACGTGCTGGACAGGTTCACGATCCGGCCGTACCGCTGCTCGGTCTGGTACCGCTGCACCGCGCGGCTCATCAGGAACGCGCCGCGCAGGTGCACGCCGATGACCGCGTCCCAATCGTCGTCGGCCATCTTGAAGATCAGGTTGTCTCGGGTGATGCCTGCGTTGTTCACCAGCACTGTTGGTGGGCCGAGCCGCTCTGCCACTTCGGCTACGGCGGCGTCGACTTGCTCGGTGACGGTCACGTCTGCCTCGACTGCCAGCGCCGTTCCGCCTGCGGTGGTGATCGTGTCGACTGTGTCTGTGGCGGCGTTTTGGTCGAGTACGGCGACGGCGAAGCCGTCGCGTGCCAGCCGTTGGGCGATCGCGGCTCCGATACCTCGCGCGGCACCGGTGACGATCGCGATGCGCTGGTCCACGCACCCTCCCCGAGTCGAGCTGACCAATCGTTCAGGAAGTTACCCTTGAGTTGGTTGGGGTGTCCACTGTTGGGGTTTGGGGGTCTCTGGGCCTCGGCTTCGCCTCGGGGTCGGCCTGGTCGCCTTCGGCGACGCCGGCGCTCGGGCGCCAGATAAAGCGGGGGTGCCCGTTGTGGTGAAGTTGTTTTGTTTGGGGCCCCTAGCGGCAGCCTCAGGTAAGGCTAAAAGGCGGGGCCACTGGAAAGCGTGGCCTTACCCGCCAGCTGGCTTAGGCCACCGCTCCCCCCAAACAAAACAACTTCACCACAACGGGCGGTTGGGATCGGCGGGTCCCGAGGCGCGCGGTGCCAGTGTGGAGCTTCGTCGATGAGGGGTGGTTTTTGGGCGCGCGGTGCGGGAGTGGGGCTTCGTCGATTAGGGCTGGGTTTGTCGGCGCGCAGTGTCGGTGTAGAGCTTCGTCGATATGGGGCGGGTTTCGAGGGGTGTGGTGTGGGGCTTGGTCGTGTTTTCTGTGGACTGTGGGCTGGGTGATTCCGGACCGCAGTACGGGAAGTGTCGGGGTTGGGGGTGACGGGGGTCACCCCTAGGGGTGGCTCCGGGTGTGAAGATCGGGGATGAGTCCCGATTCGCGTTCGTCTTCGGGCCGGCAGCCTTCACGCCGAGAACGGGCAGTCCGCTTCCGGTCAGTGGGGGGAAACCCAGTTATGTCCAGTCGTTCGGCAAGACCAATGTTCACCGTTCGGGTGGCGCGGTGGAGTGCGGAGCACCCGTGGCGCTCGATTACCGCGTGGTTGCTGTTCGTCGCGGTGTGCGTTGGTGTCGGGAACATGGTCGGCACCAAGACCACCAACTTCGACGACAACCTGACCGGCGAGATGGCGGTCTTCCAGAAGATGGTGGACGACGCGGGGTTCAACCGCCCGGCCACCGAGAACGTCCTGATCACCGCCAGGAACGGCGCCCTTGACCAGGGCGGGGCGCTCGCGGTGGCGGGGGAGGTCAAGGCGAAGATGTCCGGCCTCAAGGAGGTCGGCAAGGTCAGCGACCCGGTTCCGTCGCCCAAGGGGACCGCGGTGCTGGTCAGCGTCGACATCGCGGGGGCCAGCAAGACCGCTGACGAGCGGCTGCAGCCACTGCTCGACGCGACCGCCGCCGTGCAGGCGGCGCACCCGGAACTGCGGGTGGAGGAGGTCGGTGGTGAGTCGCTGAACAAGGCGCTGTCGGACACGTTGGGCGACGACTTCGGTCGGGCTGAGTTGATCAGCTTGCCGGTGACCCTGGTCATCATGCTGGTCGCGTTCGGCGCGGTGATCGCCGCCGGGGTGCCGGTGCTGCTGGCGCTGTCCGCGGTGGGCGCGGCGATGGGTCTGTCCGCGTTGGTCTCGCAACTGGTGCCCGCGACCGACAACACCGCCAGCATGATCCTGCTCATCGGCATGGCCGTCGGTGTCGACTACTCGCTGTTCTACGTCCGGCGCGAACGCGAGGAACGCGCCAAGGGGCGCACCCACCTCGACGCGGTCGAGATGGCCGCCGCGACCTCCGGCCACGCCATCGTGGTCTCCGGGTTCGCCGTCGTGGTGGCGATGGCGGGCATGTTCGTGGCCAACAACTCGGTGTTCAACTCGATGGCCATCGGCTCCATCCTGGTCGTGCTGGTCGCCGTCGCGGGCTCCATCACCGTGCTGCCCGCCATGCTGGCCAAGTTGGGCCGCTGGATCGACAAGCCGCGCGTCCCGCTGATCTGGCGGCTGTCCAACCGCGGCGGCGAGCCCCGCGTGTGGAAGGCCGTGCTGCGCCCGTCGCTGCGCCGCCCCGGCAGCACCCTGCTGGTCGCCGCGATCGCGCTGATCGCCCTGGCCATCCCGGCGTTCGGCATGAACCTGAACTCGCCGTCGACCTCCGACCTGCCGCGCAGCATCCCGATCATGCAGTCCTACGACCGGATGACCGCCGCGTTCCCGAGCACCGGCGCCTCGCACGAGATCGGCGTCCGGGCGCCCGCCGACAAGGTCGCCCAGACCGAGGCCGCGGTCAGCGCGCTCGAGGGCCGGATCAAGGCCGACCCGGCGTTCGCCCACGACCGCGAGATCCAGGTCCTGCGCTCGCCCGACGGCCGGATCTTCCTGCTCGACGCCGCCATCTCCGGCCCGGCGGCAGGCAAGCTCGCCGACGACTCGCTGAACTGGCTGCGCACCGTCGCGTTGCCGCAGACGGTCGGTTCGGTGGCGGGCGCGCAGTTCGCGGTGAGCGGTCAGACGGCGGGGGAGAACGACTTCGTCGACCAGATGACCGAGTCGCTGCCCTGGGTGATCGCGGTGGTGCTGCTGCTCACCTTCCTGATCATGACCTGGACGTTCCGCGCCCCGGTCATCGCGCTGTCGTCCATCGCGCTGAACATGCTCTCCGCGGGTGCCGCCTACGGCGTGCTGGTGCTGGTCTTCCAGCACCACTGGGCCGAGGGGCTGCTCGGCTTCACCGCCAACGGCGGCATCACCGCCTGGCTGCCGCTGATGCTGTTCGTCGTCCTCTTCGGACTGTCCATGGACTACCACGTGTTCGTGGTCAGCCGCATCCGGGAGGCCCGCCAGTCCGGTTTGGACAACCGGGCCGCCGTCGCCAGGGGCATCACGTCCTCGGCCGGTGTGGTGACCAGCGCCGCCGCGGTCATGGTCGGGGTGTTCTCCATCTTCGGCACGCTCAGCACCATCGACATGAAGCAGATGGGCGTCGGCCTGGCCACCGCGATCCTGTTGGACGCCACCATCATCCGGGCCGTGGTGCTGCCCGCCCTGATGGCGGTCCTCGGTGAGCGCAACTGGTGGGTGCCGCGGTTCCTCCAGCCGCGCCGCCCGGTCGCCGACGAGTTCGAGGAGACCCGCGAGCTGACCCCGATCGGCTGACCGGCTGATCGGACGCGGCAAGGCCCCCGAACCCAAGGGGAGGTTCGGGGGCCTTGCCGCGCCCGGGGACTGTCGGGACCCGCCGGGGTTTAGCGGTGCACGTGGTGGCGGCGGCCGTAGTAGCCGGACACCAGGGACACGCCGATCGCCGCGAGACCGATCTGGAAGATGATCTCGATCCAGTCCACACCAGCGGTGTCCGCGACCCCGACCGCCCGCGCCAGGGCGGTACCGAGGAACGCGGCCACGATGCCGACCACGATGGTCAGCCAGATCGGGATGTGCTGCCTGCCCGGGACCACCAGGCGTCCCAGGGCCCCGATGATCAAACCGATGATCAGCGCGGTGAAGATACCGGTGACGGTCATTCGTCGCTCCTCGACTTCGTCGGGTGGGGCCAAGCGGTTCTGCCGGGGATGTACCCCGGGGGAACCCGGATCACTCGTCCGGTGATTCATGTTTTTCGCCCACCCCGGTCCGACCAGCGGCGACGGCGGGGATGTCGCACACTGGGCGTATGCACTACGCCGACCGCGTGCACGCCGGGCGGGTGCTCGGCGCCCGCCTGGAGCACTTGCGCGAGCGGGACCCGGTGGTGCTCGGCCTGCCGCGCGGGGGAGTGCCGGTGGCCGCCGAGGTCGCCGCCCTGCTGCGCGCGGAGCTGGACGTGGTGCTGGTCGGCAAGATCGGCGCTCCCGGCGCGGTCGAACTCGCGGTGGGCGCGATCGGCAGGCACGGCGAGCAGTGGGTGGAGGTGCGCGCCGAACCGGTGCTCGCTCTGCTGGAACTGTCCTGGTCGGACGTCGCCGACACGGTCGCCGCGGTCAAGGCGGAGCTGACCGACCGGGCGCGACGGCTGTGCGGCGACGTGGCACCCCGGTCGCTCGCCGGCCGCACGGCCGTGGTGGTCGACGACGGCGTGGCCACCGGGTCCACCATCGAGGCAGCCGTCCGGGTGGTGCGCGACCTGGGCGCCGAGCAGGTTGTCCTGGCCGTCCCGGTGGCGCCCGCGGCCGTGTTGGACCGGCTCGGCGAGATCGCCGACGAGGTGGTGTGCCCGCTGGCCCCGGTGGACCTGGACGCGGTCGGCCAGTGGTACGAGGACTTCACCCAGGTCGACGACGCGGTCGTCCGCGACCTGCTGTCGCGTTGACCGGAGTTCGCGTTATTCGATGGCGACACCAGCGTCGGTGACGGCGGGTCCCAGCAGTTCCAGGATCCGCCGCATCGACGCGGGCGGGTTGCGCAGGACCAGGCGGCTGGACTCGGGGAGCGTGTCGGCCGCGCGCAACAGCGTGATCACACCGGACACGTCGATGAAGTCCAGCTCGGCCAGGTCCAAGTGGACGTCCCCGGTGGCCTGCCTGCACAGCGCGACCAACAGTTGCTCGAAGTCCGGACGGGTGCGCAGGTCGGCCTGGCCGGACAGCCGCGCGGGCGGGGCGGGGTCCTGGTCGAGGTTCACCGCGGGGGACGACAGGTGGTCAGTGATCGCCGCCACCGCCCAGCGGGTGCCGGGACGGCGTCGCGTCGTGCAGCACGGCCAGCCCTCCCAGCGGCGTCGGAACCGAGTGGACGGCAGCCTACGCGGGCCCGACGCCGCTGTCGTGAGGTCCAAAGACCTCAGCGGGCTCAGCTCAACGGCTTGGCCAGGTCGTACAGCGTTTGGCCGCCAATCGTGACCTGGGTGAAGTTCTCCTGTACCCAGGTCGCGATCTGGCCGCCGCCACCGAACCCGCCGCCGAAGCCGCCCATGCCGCCACCGGAGACGTAGTAGCGCACCTGTCCGGACGCGACATACGCCTGGAACTCGGCCAGGGTGGGCGCCGGGTCGCTGCCGCTGAACCCGCCGATCGCCATGATCGGCCTGCCGCTGGCCAACTGCAGCGAGCCCGAGCCCTGCGACCCGTTGGCCGCCGCGGCCCACCGACCGGTGGTCGCCTTGAGCGCGGCCACCAGGTCGGGGCTCACCTCGCCGCCGCCCATGCCGGGGAAGCCCATGCCGCCACGACCACCGCCACCGCCGCCGGGGAAGCCCGTGCTGCTCGCGAACGATTCCGGACCGGAGGTCGGGATCGGGCCGTTGTGCGCGGTCGTCGCGGTGGCGATGGCGAACACCCCGGTCGCGCCGAACGACGCGACCAGGCCGAGTACCGCCACCGGCGCCGCGGCCCGGCGGAAGGCGTGCACGCCAACCGCGACGGCCGTCGCCGAGAGCACGCCGGTGATCCCGACCACCCACGGCAGCCACGGCTGCCACGACCCGACCCGGTGCAGCAGCACGATGCCCCAGCCCGCACTGAGAACGATCATCAATGCCAACAGGATTCTGGGCAGCACGAAGTCCCGGCCGCGCCACAGTTCGCGGGCCGCGATCGCCACCACGCCGACGATGCCGGGCGCCAGCGCCACCGAGTAGTACGGGTGCACGATGCCCTGCATGAAGCTGAACACCAGTCCGGTGACCAGCATCCAGCCGCCCCACAGCAGCAGCCCGGCCCGGGTGCGGTCGGTGCGCTGCGCCCGGCGGGTGAACCACAGCCCGGCGACCAACCCGACCAGCGCGGCGGGCAGCAGCCAGGACACCTCCAGCCCGAACGACGACCCGAACAGCCTGCCGATGCCGCTGGTGCCGCCGAACATCGAGTTGCCGCCGAAAGCGCCGCCACCGCCACCGCCGGGACCGCCGCCGCCACCCGGGCCCTCACCGCCGAAGATCCGGCCGAGGCCGTTGTAGCCCAACGCCAACTGCAGTTCGGTGTTGTCGGTGGAACCACCGATGTACGGCCGCGACGACGCGGGCCACAGGTCGCTGACGAGCACGAACCAGCCCGCCGACACCAGCAGCGACACCGCGGCCCACAACAGGTGCAGCCCGCGCTTGAGCGGGCTGGTCGGCGCGGCGACCAGGTACACCAGCGCGAACGCGGGCAGCACCAGGAACGCCTGCAGCGTCTTGGTGAGGAAGCCGAACCCGATCGCCGCGCCCGCGAGCGCCAGCCACACCGGGCTCGCCTTGTCGACCGCGCGCACCGTGCAGTACCCGCCGAGGACCAGCAGCAGCACCAGCAGCGCGTCCGGGTTGTTGTACTTGAACATCACCGCCGCCACCGGGGTCAGTGCCAGCCCGGCGCCCGCGAGCAGCCCCGCCGCCGGACCCGACCAGCGGCGCACGGCGCGGTAGAGCAGCCACACCGCGAGGACCCCGCAGATCGCCTCGGGCAGCAGCATGCTGAACGAGGAGAACCCGAGGAGTCGACCGGACAGGCCCATCAGCCACAGCGCGGCGGGCGGCTTGTCCACGGTGATCGCGTTGCCCGCGTCCAGCGAGCCGAAGAACAGCGCCTTCCAGTCCTGTGTGCCCGCTTGCGCCGCGGCGGCGTAGAACGAGTTGGCCCAGCCGGACGCGCTGAGGTCCCACAGGTACAGCACCGCGGTGGCCACCAGCAGGGTGACGGCGGCGGGCAGTTCCCACCCCGGCCGCCCGGTGGCGGTCGACGTGGTGGTGCCGGGGTGGGAGTCGGCCGGGGTGGGCTGCGACAGGGAGTCGGCCGTTGCCGTGCTCACAGCGTGTTCTCCGTGTTCTCCAGGACGGGATCGGTGGTGCGGCGGAACACCCAACTACGCATCAACAGGAACCGCAGGATGGTCGCCAACAGGTTGGCCGCGACCAGCACGGCCACCTCGGTCAGCCTGCTCGGTGCGGTCATCCCGTGCAACAGGGCGAGCGATCCGCTGGTCAGGCCGAGGCCGAGCGCGAACACGAGCAGCCCCTGGAACTGGTGCCGGGCCGCGCCCGCCGACCCGCGCACGCCGAAGGTGAGCCGCCGGTTGGCCGCGGTGTTGCCGATCGCCGTCACCAGCAGCGCGACCAGGTTCGCCGCCTGTGCGCCCAACTCGCCGCGCAGCAGCACGTAGAGCACCAGGTACGCCAGCGTGCTGACCACCCCGACGGCGGCGAACCGGACCACCTGCCGCAACAGTCCACTGGGGACACCCGGCGGGTCGACCGCGATCGCGTCCCGGCCGAGCTGGGCGCGCAACTGCGCGATCGGCAGGCTGCCGGTCGCCAGACCCCGGGCCAGCCGGGCGATGCCGCGCAGGTCGGCCAGCGCGGTCCTGACGATGTCCACCCGGCTGTCCGGGTCGTCCACCCAGTCCACCGGGACCTCGTGGATGCGCAGCCCCGCCCGCTGCGCCAGCACCAGCAGTTCGGTGTCGAAGAACCAGCCCGTGTCGACCACGTGCGGCAGCAGCGTGCGGGCCACGTCCGCGCGGATCGCCTTGAACCCGCACTGCGCGTCGGAGAACCGCACGGCCAGCGCCCCGCGCAGCAGCAGGTTGTACGAGCGGGAGATCAGCTCCCGCTTCGGCCCGCGCACCACCCGGGCGCCGCGGGCCAGCCTGCTGCCGATCGCCACGTCGGAGTGCCCGGAGATCAACGGGGCCACCAGCGGGGACAGCGCGTTCAGGTCGGTGGACAGGTCGACGTCCATGTAGGCGAGCACCTCGGCGTCGGAGCCGAGCCAGGTGCTGTGCAGTGCCCGGCCGCGGCCCTTCTGCTCCAGCCGCACCGCGCGCACCCCGGGCAGCTCGTCGGCGAGGCCCTGGGCGACCGACCAGGTGCGGTCGGTGCTGGCGTTGTCGGCGACGGTGATCCGGAACCGGTACGGGAAGTGGTCGCGCAGGTGCGCGTGCAGCCTGCGCACGCTGGGCTCCAGGTCGCGTTCCTCGTTGTACACGGGCACCACGACGTCCAGAACGGGCGCCGGTCCCGAGGTGCGCACCGGCCCGCGGGTGGCCGCTTGCCGGGGTAGCGGTGCCCCGGCCACGGCGGTGTCACCCGTCAAGCCGTCCGCGGCCCCGTCCGCCGCCATCTCAGTGGGAGTCATGGTGCTCACGGTCTCGGGGCGCACTGGGAGATCGGTGTGCTGAACCTGTGCGTCCGCTGTGTGAAATGAACCGGCGTGGGATGAACGGGTGACGGACACGGACCGCTCACCCACCGCTCACGTCGTAGAGGGTGACCCCGTCAACGGTCGTGGACTGATGGGTCTGGGCCACCCACTCGGCGATCCGGGCGGCGTCGTCGCTGCCGGAGCCGCCGCTCATCAAGCTGCCGCCGATGAACCAGTGGATCTTGTGCTGGGCGACGAGCTGCTGGAACTCGGCCAGGGTCGGTGCCGGGTCGGTGCCGTTGAACCCGCCGACGGCCAGTACCGGGGCGCCGGAGCCGAGCTGGTACCCGGCGGCGTTGTTGGACCCGACCACGGCGGCCGCCCAGGTGTAGCCACTCGCGTTCTCGGCCAGTACCGAGGACAGCTCCGCGCCCGGGGTCGGGGCGCCCAGCAGACCGCCGAGGCCGCCGAACCCGCCCGCGGCGCCGGTGAACCCGCCCGCGCCGCCGCGACCGCCACCCTGTCCACCACCCGGGCCGCCGCCACCGAAGCCACCGAACCCGCCCGGACCGCGCTGGGCCGAGGCCGGCCCGACCGAGGGCAGCGCCCCGGAGTGCGCCTGCGCCGCCGTCGCCAGCGAGTACGCCGCGGGACCGGCCAGCGCGATGAGCAGCGCCAGCACCGCCACCGCCCGCGCGGCGAGCCTGGGCAGCACCGGCACGAACACGATCATGATCGCGGTGGCCACTCCGCCGACCAGGATCACGGCGCGCAGCCACGGCTGCCAGTCCGACGCCCGGCTCAGCAGCAGCCACGACTCCAGCGCGGTCACCGCGACCCCGGCCGAGAGCAGCCCGACCGCCACCGCCTCGTGCCGGTGCCGCCACGCCTCGACCGCGCCGATGCCGACCAGCGCCGCGGCCGCCGGGGCCAACGCCACCGCGTAGTACGGGTGGATGATGCCGTCCATCAGGCTGAACACCGCGCCGGTGACCACCAGCCACAGCCCCCACAGCAGGGCCGACGCGCGCACCCGGTCGGTCCGGTCGGCGCGGCGGGCGAACCAGCCGACCGCGACCAGCGCCAGCAGCGCGGCGGGTAGCAGCCAGGCGATCTCGCTGCCCATCTCGGTGCCGAACAGCCGCGACCAGCCCGCCGAGCCCCAGCCCATGCCGCCGCCGACGCTGCCGACCTCGTCGCCGGTGATCCTGCCGAACCCGTTGTAGCCCAGGGTCAGCTCCAGCACGCTGTTGGTCTGCGACCCGCCGATGAACGGCCGCGACCCGGCCGGGATCAGCTCGACCACCGCGACCCACCAGCCGCCCGCCACGACCATCGCGCCGAGCGCGGCACCCAGGTGCGCGATCCGCCTGCCCAGCCCGGTCGGCGCCGCGAGCAGGTACACGAGGCCGAACGCGGGCAGCACCAGGAACGCCTGCAGCATCTTCGTGAGGAAGCCGAACCCGACGAAGACACCCGCCAGCATCAACCACTTGACGCTCGCCTTCTCCAGTGCCCGCACGGTCGCGTAGGCGCCCGCGGTGAGCAGCAGGACAAGAAGCGCGTCCGGGTTGTTGAACCGGAACATCAGCGTCGCCACCGGGGTCAGCGCCAGCGCCGCCCCCGCGATCAGCCCGGCGTGGTGGCCGGACCAGCGGCGCACCGCCGCGTACAGCAGCCACACCGACGCGACCCCGGCCAGCGCCTGCGGCACCAGCACGCTCCACGAGCTGAGCCCGAACAGCCGGACCGACAGGCCCATCAGCCACACCGACGCGGGCGTCTTGTCCACGGTGATGCCGCCCGCGCTGTCGGTCGCGGCGAAGAACCACGCCGACCAACTCTGCCCACCCGCCTGGGCCGCCGCCGAGTAGTACGCGTTGGCCCACCCGGACGCGCCGAGGTCCCACAGGTACAGCAGGGCGGTGCCGACGAGCATGGCGGCGACGGACAGCCGGTTCCCCAGGTGGGCCTTGGCCCGCGCCGCCGTGGCGGCGACGACCGGGCGGTCTGCGACGAGTGTCATGGGCCCACCATGGGTGGCCGCGCTGGGGCGGGCGTGTGTGGATCCTGTGCGCCGCCTGTGTGAACGCCAGTGGGCCGCTAGTGGGTGCAGTGCCTGGTGGTCTTGGCCTTGCGGGCGCTGTCGGGGAGATTCCGGATGGTCATGCAGCAGGAATTGGAACCGCGGTGGAACACGACCGACAGCGTCGAGTCGGGCGCGGGGAAGGTGCTGTGCGGCGGGATGCTGGTGAATGGCCCGCCGAGGCAACTGTCGTCGGCGAACAGGAAAGCGGTTCGGTTTGTGTCGTTGTTGAGTTCTCGCACGGTGTAGCCGAGTTGATAGCACCAGTCGTCGTCCGGGTCGACAATGCCGAGCCCGCCATCGGGTTCGTAGTACAGGAAAATCCCCCTGGCCGCGACGGCCTGGGGAGCCATCGCGGTCACGCCGAGCACCGCTGCGAGGAGGATGACGACCAGACGGCGAACATGTTTCACTATTGGCCCTCTCTCGGTGAATTCATGCGCATTCATGCGGAATTGTTCCCGCCGTACCCGCGTGATCGCCGGAAAGGCACCCGATCGTGGGGAATTGCCAAGCGTCGCTAAGTGAATGCCGCAATCCCATCACCCACCGCCACCGCGAGCGGACCGCTCAGCGGCGGCGGCGGATCGAGGAGTGGACTAGCGGCCCGAGCCGGGGGACGGCCTGTCCACGGCGTTCATTGATCGAGCTCTCCGGCGTGCGCGGCCTCGGCCTGCGCTGTCCCCGCCGGTGCCTCAGCCGCCGGGATGCGCACCGTGAACACGGTTTGGCCCGGCTTGCTCGACACGGTCACCGCGCCGTTGTGCGCGGCGACCACGGCGGACACGATCGCCAGTCCCAGGCCGGTGCTGCCCGCCGCCCGCGACCGGGACTCGTCACCGCGGGCGAACCGCTCGAACACCTCCGGCAGCAGGCCCGGCTGGATGCCCGGACCGTTGTCCGCCACGGTGAACACGGCGTCCGCGTCGGCCAGTCGCAGGGTTACCGTGATCGTCGTGCCGGGCGGGGTGTGCGTGCGGCCGTTGGCCAGCAGGTTGCCCAGGACCTGGTGCAGCCGGGCCTGGTCGCCGACCGCCAGCACCGGTTCCTCCGGCAGGTCCATCCGCCAGTTGTGCTCCGGCCCGGCCACCGCGGCGTCGCCGACCGCGTCCAGGACCAGGCGGGACAGGTCGACCGTCTCGTAGAGCAGCGGGCGGCCGGAATCCAGGCGGGCCAACAGCAACAGGTCGTCCACCAGGGTCGTCATCCGGCGCGCCTCCGACTCCACCCGGGAGATCGCGTGCGCCACGTCCGGCGGGACCTCGTCGAACCGGCGCCGGGCCAACTCCGAGTAGCCCCGGATCGCCGACAGCGGCGTGCGCAACTCGTGGCTGGCGTCCGCGACGAACTGCCGCACCCGGGTCTCGCTCGCGTGCCGCGCGGTCAACGCCGCCCCGATGTGCCCGAGCATCCGGTTCAGCGCCGACCCCACCTGGCCGACCTCGGTGCGCGGATCGGTGTCCGCCTTGGGCACCCGCACCGACAGCGCCACCTCGCCCCGGTCCAGCGGCAGCTCCGCCACCCGGCGCGCGGTCGCCGCCATCCGGTCCAGCGGCCGCAGCGTGCGCCGCACGATCAGCACACCGGCCACCCCGGCGATGGTCAACCCGATCAGCGACACCCCGCCGAGCACCAGCCCGGCCGTCCACAGCGTGTCCTCCACCGGCGACATCGGCAGCCCGGTGACCACCACCGCCCCGGTCGGCGTCGACACCGACAGCAGCCGGTACCAGCCGAGGTCGCCCAGGTCGCGTTCGCGCGCGCCCTGGTCCACCGGCAGCGCCAGCAGGATCGGGTACAGCGACGCGTCGATGTCCTCCGGGTCGCCCGCCCTGGTCTGCCGCTGCGCCGAGATCGCCTCGTTGTCCCGGAACGCGGCGTTGATCGTCCCGGCGCTCTGCGCGGGCGCCCGGCTCGGCGGCCGCGGGTGCTGGTCCTGGCTCAGGTCCGGCGTCTGCACCGGTCGGGTGAAGTACCCGACCGCCCGGAAGCTCGAGTCGGCCAGTTGCGAGTCCAGTTGGTCCACCAGGAACGCCCGCAACCCGACGACGGTGACCACGCCGATCACCAGCAGCACCAACCCGAGCAGCACCAACTGCTCGGCGATCAGCCGCGCCCGCAGCGACATCGCCCGCGGCTGCTTCTCGGCCCTAGCCCGCGGGTTTGAGGACATAGCCCGCGCCCCGCATCGTGTGGATCATCGGCTCCCGGCCCGCGTCGATCTTCTTGCGCAGGTAGGAGATGTAGAGCTCGACGATGTTGGCCTGGCCGCCGAAGTCGTAGTTCCACACCCGGTCCAGGATCTGCGTCTTGCTCAGCACCCGGCGCGGGTTGCGCATCAGGAACCGCAGCAGCTCGAACTCGGTCGCGGTCAGCGTCACCGCCTCACCCGCCCGGAACACCTCGCGGGTCTCCTCGTCCAGCGTCAGGTCGCCCACCACCAGCGCCGAACCACCACCCGACTCGGTGACCCCGGTGCGCCGCATCAGCGCCCGCAGCCGCAGCACGACCTCCTCCACGCTGAACGGCTTGGTCACGTAGTCGTCGCCGCCCGCGGTCAGCCCCGCGATCCGGTCCTCCACCGAGTCCTTCGCGGTCAGGAACAGCACCGGCAGCGCGTCGGTCTCCGCGCGCATCTTGCGCAGCACTTCCAGGCCGTCGAAGTCCGGCAGCATCACGTCCAGCACCACCGCGTCCGGCTTGAACTCCCTGGCCACCCGCACCGCCGACGAGCCGTCCAGCGCGCTGCGCACGTCCCACCCCTCGTACCGCAGGGCGAGCGTCACCAACTCCGCCAGCGTCGGCTCGTCGTCGACGACCAGCACCCGGACGGGCTGGCCGTCCGGCCGACGCAGTTCGGGGCGGGACGGGTTCGACGGGGAGTTCACGGTCATGTCCTCGATGGTGCTCGGTCGGGTTTGGCCCTCGCTGTGCCGTTCCTGTGTACCACCTGTGTCCGTTTCCCTCGTGTTCGACCACACTGGGTCACCTGAACTGGGAACGGGTCATAGCGGCCGCCCAAGGTTCACACAGCGCGCGCACAGGGTCGCGCGTGATCTTGTGTGGTACCCCGGTCCACCCGACCGTGCCCCGAACCAGGAGGACGCATGACCGAGCAGCCGACCACCGAGCCGAGCGGGCCCCGGGAGGAACCCGCGGCCTGGGGCGCGCCGCTGCCGGAACGCACCCAACCGCGCTGGTCCTGGCAGAAGACCGCCATCGCCGGGGTGGTGGCCGTCGCCATCGCCGCCGGTGGCGGGTACGCCGTCTACGCCGCGAGCAACTCCGCCGACAACCAGCCCGGCCGCGGCATGGGCTTCCCCGGTTTCCCCGGCGGCGACGGCCGCGGCGGCCTGAGCGCGATCATGGGCCTGATGTCCGCCCTGCACGGCGAGTTCGTGCTGCCCGACGGCAACGGCAAGTACCGCACCGAGCTCATCCAGACCGGTGAGATCACCGACCTCACCGCGACCGCCGTCACCGCCAAGAGCACCGACGGCTACACCAAGACCTACGTGATCGACGCGAAGACCGCCCAGAACTCGGCCAAGAAGGGCGACAAGGTCGTCATCATGGCCACCGTCTCGGGTGACACGGCCACCGCGACCACGATCACCCAGAGCACCGGCATGGGCTTCCCCGGCGGCGGCATGGGTCCCGGCGGCTTCCCCGGCGGTCAGGGCGGTCGGGGTGATCAGGGTGGTCAAGGTGGTCAAGGTGGCGGTCAGGGCGGTGGCCAGGGTGGTTTCCCCGGTGCTCCCGGCGGCGGTCAGGGCGGCTTCCCGGGTGGTGGCCAGGGCGGTGGTCAGGGTGGTTTCCCCGGTGGCGGGATGGGTCCCGGCGGTCAGGGTGGCCCCGGCGGCACGCCGTAGCCCTGGTCGACTCGCCGGTGGGCCCGCTCACTTGTCGACCGGGTCCACCACCTTCGCCGCCGCGGTGATGATCGCCCACAGTGGACTCCGCGTCCGCTCGTAGTACACCCGCCGGTTCGCCGGTTCCCGGTGCTCGGTCAGCATCCCCAGGTCGACCAGCCGGGTCAGCTCGACCCCGCAGGCGCTCTGCGCGATCACCGTCTTCGGCGGCTCCGACTGGAAGAACCGCGGTCCGGCGTGCGTGTGGATCCACAACGCCAACCGCAACCGGCTCGGCCGCCCGAACATCAACCGCCCGACATCGCCTGCGTCCATCCCCGCCCCTCGCGTAAGCCATAGCCACTATCAGCTATCAAGATACGGCCCGGATGGGTGTCGTGTCGAGCACATTCCGCACCGAGATCGATGCGCCGGGTGACCGGGTGGTTCCCGGGGTGGTCAGCGGACCCCCGCCGGGCGGAACTGGACGCTGATCCGCGCGCCGGTGCGCTCCCGCACCTTGGGGACGGCGTGGTCCCAGGTGCGCTGGCAGGAGCCGCCCATCACGACGAGGTCGCCGTGGGCGAGGGGGACCCGGCGGGACTTGCCGCCGTCGCGGGGTCGGAGCAGGAGGGGGCGGGTGGCGCCGAGGGAGACGATGGCGACGAAGGTGTCCGAGTGGGCACCGCGGCCGATGCGGTCGCCGTGCCAGGCGACGCTGTCGGCGCCGTCGCGGTAGAGGCACAGGCCCGCGGTCACGAACGGGGTGGCGTAGTGAGCGGATAGCGCTTCCTTTGCCGCGAGCAGGATCGGGTCCGGCAGCGGCGCGCCCTCCCGGTAGAACGCCAACAATCGAGGCACGCCCACGACGGAGTCGTACATCTGACGGCGTTCCGCGTGCCACGGGACGGTGTCCACCAACCTGGTGAACAAATCGCCGGTCGCGGCGAGCCAGCCGGGGAGCACGTCGAGCCAGGCGCCGTCGGTCAGCGGGACGCGGGTGGCGGCGGTGAGCGGGGCGAGGCCGGGGGTGGACTCGAACAGCGAGCTCTGGAACGCGTCGACCATGTCCACACCGTACTCGAACACCCGTTCGACCCCCGGCCGAATCGGTCCAGGCCGATCGGCGGGCGCCGGTCTGGCAGACTGGCCCGCGGCGACTTCGTGCGCCTGCACGCCGGAACCGGTGCCACCACCGTGGTTTCGCCCCGACGCGATCGGGGTACACGTCCTCGCCCATCCGCGTTCGCCGGAGAGATCGAGGTTTGCCCATGGCCACGCCCACATTGCCCACCCCAGCCGACCCGGCGTCGACACTGTCCGCGCTGTCCACACCGGACACCACCCGCATTCCGCCACCGGCCCGCGGCGTGGCCCGGCCCGCTGCGCCGGGCCGACTCGGCCTCCGGCTGCTCGCCGCCATCGACCTGGTGCTGCCGGACCTCTCCGAGCCGGGCGTCACCGGCGAACTGGCCGCCGGGCTGGCCTGGGCCGCCGCGGCGGGGGAGACCTGCCGGATCACCCGACCGGTGGATGGTGTGCGATCCGCGGTGGCGGCGATCCGGGCGGGCGAGCTCGGTGCGGCGCGCGGCCTGCTGGAGCACGCCGCCGCCGAGTTGCGGGACGCGCCCGCGCTGCCGGTGCCCCGCCCCGCGACGGGTGTCCAGCGCCGTTCGATCTAACGCCTTTCCCCCGGACGAGTGGACCCTGCCGCTCCGAGTTCAGCCCCCACCGGTACAGCGGGCAATCTCAGCTCACTGGCTCAATGAAGCGCCGGACCCCTGGGAGAACTCCAATGACACGGCAACTCGACGCGCTGCCCTTC
This sequence comes from Actinokineospora inagensis DSM 44258, assembly GCF_000482865.1. Taxonomy (GTDB): domain Bacteria; phylum Actinomycetota; class Actinomycetes; order Mycobacteriales; family Pseudonocardiaceae; genus Actinokineospora; species Actinokineospora inagensis. The sequence continues at coordinate 74,741 of NZ_KI519521.1, forward strand.
CCCGGTACCCCGTCCCCCGGTCTCGACCTGCGCCGCGCGGTGGACGCCGCGCTGGCCGCGCTGATCACCCCGCCGTCGCCCGCGGCGGCCCGCGCCCTCGCCGACGAACTGCTCGGCGCGCTCGCGCGGACCGCCGCCACCGGCGACACCTGCCTGGTGCTGCCCGCCGCCGAGGCCGTCGGCCAGGCCCGGGGTCACCTGGTGGCGGCCAGGGACATCGAGGCCCGCGCCGCCCTGGTCCGCGCCCGCGGCCTGCTCGACGGCCGCACCCCGTGATCGTCCCCGGCCGCGCACCGCTAACGCAACGCGCCGCCGCGGTGCTCCGGCGATTGCCGCGGCCGCCAACGGGGTACTGACCGGCCGTGACCGAGCAGACCACAGAGGACGATGCCCACCGCCGCCCGCCCGGTGTGGACGACGCCACCGTCGCGGCGGTGGGCAAGCTCAGCGAGGCCCTGGAGACCGCCGAGCGCGCCCGCGGCCACCTGTATTCCTTCCACCAGCTCACCGGGTCGGCCGACCTGCAACTCGGCGACGCGGTCGAGAAGTTGGCCGAGGCGGGCCACACCGAGTTGGCCGACCGGCTGCGCGCTGACCTGGTCGGCCGCAATGTCCTGTACGGCCGTTGGACGTTCCAGGTCGTCGAGGAATACGACGACGGTTACCACGCGCGTTTCCGGGCCGCCGAGAAAACCGTGCGTGACGAACTGTTGCGGGGCAGGCGACACGTTTTCGAGGCGGAGATGAAGGCGGACCGCCGAACGCACGGCGCCGAGGGCCACGAGGCCCGACCGTGAGCACGTGCGCGCGGGAGGCCGCCGTGACTTGGCATCGCCGGACACGGTACGGAATCCTGGTGACCATGCAGATTCGCAGCCGTTCACGCGCGCAAACGCACTCGACGCCGCACGTCCGCACGTCCGAGTGCCCGGAGTGCCTCGGCTCCGGCCTCGCCCCCAACCGCAAGGACTTCTGCCCGCGCTGCGGCGGGCTCGGCCAGGTGCCCCGTGCCGCCTGAACCCGGCGTCCCCTGCCCGCACCACTGCGGGCGGGACGGGATGATCCGCTGGCAGCAACCCCGCCCGGACGGTGACGGTGGCACCGTGCTGGTGGACATGGAGTTGCCCTGCCCGGCCGGGCACGCCGCGCACTGGCGGCACCCGGCCGCCGAGCGCTCCCGCGTCGTCGGCGTCCCGGGGACGGTGCCCACCCGGGCGCCCGGCGTCACCGACGTGGCCAACCAACTCCCGGACGGCCTCGCCGAGATCCTCACCGACCTCTACCGGCGGGCGGGCGGCAAGATCGACTAGCCCGCCAACCGATCACGACTCGGTCTCGAGGACCAGCCGGACCGAGGCGAAACCCGCCTGTCGGGAGATGACGGGCCGGCACATCCGACCCTAATGTCCGTGGCGATTTGTCACAGATTCCCGGGAGTTTCGGATGAGAAGAACATTCACCGTTGTTTTAGCGCTGACGATGGTTATCGGTGGCGCGGCGCCTGCAATGGCCGCGCGAATTCCCTGGCACGGTTGTGCACTCGGTCCGGATGACGCGACCGGGGCGGAACTGGATTCGGTGGGCGCCACCTGCGGCGAACTCACCGTCCCGCTGGACTACGCCGACCCCGCCGGTCGGAAGATCACGATCGCGGTGTCCCGGCGACCCGCCACCGACACCAGGGTCGGCACCCTGTTCCTCAACGGCGGCGGGCCGGGCCCCTCGATCGACGCGGTGTCCATGGTCGCGCGGTCGGCGCCCGCGATCGCCGCCCACTACGACCTGGTCGGCGTCGATCCGCGGTTCTTCGGCCGCAGCACACCCCTGGACTGCGGCTACCCCACCGGTGAGTACATATCCCTGGCCCAGGGCGCGACCCCCGACCGACCGGCATTCGACCGCTCCGTGGCGATCGCCGCGGACCTGGCAGGCCGGTGCACGGCGCACCGGGACGTGCTCCCGTACGCGAGCACCCGCAACATCGCCCGCGACCTGGACGCGGTCCGCGCGGCACTGGGAGTGCCCCGGATCTCTTACCTGGCCTGGTCGTTCGGCACGTACCTCGGCGCGATCTACACGCAGTTGTTCCCCGGCCGGACCGACCGCGTGGTCCTCGACAGCGCGAGCGACCCCACCGCCTACGGCCCCGCGTTGACCCGGTCGAGCGCCCCGGCCGACGCGGCCGCGCTGCGGGACTGGGCGCGGTGGGCGGCCGACCACAATGGACAGTACGGGCTCGGCGGCACACCAGCCGCCGTGCTGGGCACCGTCGCCGCGATCCACCGGGCCGCCCGTCGCCCGCTGGACATCGGTGGTCACCGGGTCGACGCCGACATGGTCCCCGGTCTGCTGCTCACGGTCGACGACACCGACGCCTCTTACGCCGAACTCAGCGCCGAGGTCCGCGTCCTGCGCGACGCCGCCCGCCGCCTCCCGGCGACCCCGACCGACGTCCTGCGCCAGAAGCTCGACCTCTACACCGATCCCACCAGCACACCCGACTTCTGGTTCAGCCCCACCAACGCCAACCAGTGCGCGGACCGGCCCGCGTGGCGCGACCCGGAGGCCTACTACGCCGACATCCGCGCCAACCTGGCCACCGAACCGTTCTACGGTCCACTCGCCCGGCACATCACCCCGTGCGCTTTCTGGCCGGTGCGACCGGTCGAGCCGCCCACCCGCGTCGACAACGCCGCCCCGGCGCTGATCGTGAGCGCGAGCGACGACCCGGTCACGGCGTACCAGGGGCAGTTGGTGATGCACCGGGCGTTGACCGGGTCCCGCATGGTCACCCTGGCGCACTCGTTCCGGCACGGCGTCTACCTGTACGACCCGTCGACCTGCGTGACCCGCGTCGTCGAGCACTACCTGCTGGACGGGGTCCTGCCCGGCGCCGACCTCACCTGCGCCAAGGGCTGAGGTCGTCACCCGGGCGGACCAGGCCGGACTCGTAGGCGATCACCACCGCCTGGACCCGGTCGCGGACGCGGAGCTTCGCCAGGATGTTGCCGACGTGGGTCTTGACCGTGCCCGCGGCCACGGTCAACCGATCGGCGATCTCCGCGTTCGACCACCCCCGGGCCAGCGCCACCAGCACCTCCCGTTCCCGCGCGGTCAGGTCGCCCACCGCGCGCACCGCGGCGTCGTCCACCGGCGGCGCCAGCCGGTCCAGCAGCCTGCGGGTGGTCGACCCGGCCAGCACGGCGTCGCCCCCGTGCACCGTGCGGACGGCGGCCAGCAGGTCCTCCGGTGCCGCGTCCTTGAGCAGGAACCCGCTGGCGCCCGCCCGGATCGCGGCCAGCGCGGACTCGTCGAGGTCGTAGGTGGTCAGGACCAGCACCCGGGGCGGCTCGGGCAGCGCGGCCACCCGGCGGGTCGCCTCGATGCCGTCGAGCCCCGGCATCCGCACGTCCATCAGCACCACGTCCGGCCGCAGCCTGCGCGCTTGCAGCACACCCGTGTTCCCGTCGGCCGCCTCGCCGACGACGGTCAGGTCCGGCTGGGCGTCGAGCACCATCCGGATGCCCGCCCGCACGAGGTCCTGGTCCTCGACCAGCAACACCCGGACGGTCACGCCGGGATCCGGGCGCTGAGCACGGTCCCGCCGCCGGGCGCGGGCCGCAGGGTGACCGTCCCGCCGAAGGCCGCGGCCCGCTCCCGCATGCCGATCACGCCGTACCCGCCGGTGGGGTCGACCGCGCCGGTCCCGTTGTCCCGCACGTCGACCTCCAGGTGCCCGTCGACCTTCCGCACGGACACGACCGCTGTGGCCGTCGGCCCCACGTGCTTGATCACGTTGGTCAGGCCCTCCTGCACGATCCGGTAGACGACCAGCCCCAGTTCGGGCGCGAGCGACACCGGCCGCGCGTGGAGCGCGACGTCCAACCCGCCCGTCCGCACCCGCTCCACCAACCCGGGCACGTCGTCGATCCCGGGGTCCTCCGCCCGGAGCAGTCCCAACAACCGCCGCGTCTCCACCAGCGCCTGCCGCCCGTGCTCGGCGATGGTCACCAGCGCGGCCACCGGTTCCCCCGAGTACCGTCCGCCGTCCGCCTGCGCGATCACCACCGCCAGCGAGTGGGCCACCACGTCGTGCATCTCCCGGGCGATCCGGGTCCGCTCGGCCAACACCGCCAACCGGTCCCGCTGCTCCCGCTCGACCTCCAGCAGCCGGGCCCGGTCCACCAGCACCGCCACCTGCCCGAGCCGCGCCCGGTGCAGCGACCCGACCGCCCACGCCGCCACCACCGAACACGCCAGGAACCCCGCCGTGACCACGTGCGCCCACGTCGACGTCGGCAACATCGGCCAGCGCACCCCGCCCAGACCGGCACCGACGAGCCCGGCCACCAGCGCCGCCCGGCCCGACCACCGCGGCCCGTACGCCGCACACGCGTGCACCACCACCGGCACCGCCAGATCCCCCGGGACGACCCCGAGGGAGTCGCCGACGACGACCCACTGTCCAATCGCGACAACCAGGACCGCCGCGGCGCACCCCACCACCCACCGCCGCCGGACCACCAGCGGGAGTGCCAACAACACCGACCACACCACGAACCCGACCGGCGCCCGGACCACGGCCCAGTTCGCCATCCCGACCCCGGCCAACGCCAGCGCCCCACCCACGTCGACCACCGACGCGTGCGCCCGCGCCCAGGCGTAGACCCGTTCACCAAGCACGGCACCACCGTAAGGCAGTGCCGTGCCCAGTCACCTCAGCCGACGGTCGCACATCCGGTCGGGCGGCCTACGCCGCGAGGACTACGCCGGAAGGACTAGCCACTAGTGATCGGCTGCTCGGGCGGCGTCGTGGAGGGAATCGGTGAGGTAACCCAGCCACTTGGTGGCGGTGGCCGGGTCGTTGCCGTCGAGGGGTTCGTTGACGCCGGGGAGGACCTTGACCGCGTAACCGGTGTACGTGCCCGGGGCGTAGATCTGGTGCCGGTACCACGGGCGGCCGGGCAGGCCCTCGTCCTGGGTCAACGCCCGTTCCTGCGCCAACAACGACTTGTTGAGCCGGGAGAACTCGTGCCCCGAGTGGCCGCTGTCCGTGAACTGCTTGTCCCGCAACAGACTATCCCGTGTGGACTCCAGCTTCTCCGCCGCCCGCAACCACTCCTGCGCGGCCTTGGTGGCGGCCGTCACGTCGACCCCGCGCTTGCCCGCGTCCGCAAGGTAGGTCAGCGTCTCGCGGGCGTAGGTGGAGTAGTTGAGCTGGAAGACGTCCGCCTGGGCCAGGCGCAACGCGGTCAGGCCAGTGGTCTTGGCGGCGACCGACTGGTAGCGGAAACCCGGGTCCAGGAAGCGGTCCACGAACCGCGGGTCGTCGATGGTGCTGTGGTACTCGCCGCCGGGGGAGGAGAAGCCGAGGTCGGCGGACGCGATGCCCAGGTGCTGCAGGAAACCCGTGTAGTCGGAGCCACTGCCCAGCCGGTCCGGTTTCCCGGGGCCTTTGGCGGTCCAGTTGGCGTAGACCGTGCCGTGCTCGGGGTCCGGGACGTCCTTGGTGACCCCCGCGATCAGGTCGTCGAGGGCGGGCACCGACGCCGCCCCGAACGACTTGCCCGCCGTGCCGTCCATGTTGAAGTAGGCGACCGCGCCGCGCCGCAGTTCCGGGGCCAGTTGTTCGACCCACTCGGTCGACCCGAGCAGGCCGTACTCCTCACCGTCCCAGCCCGCGATGACGATGGTCCGCTCCGGCCGCCACCCGGTCTTCACCAGCCGCGACAGGCCGTACGCGATCTGCAGCGCGGACGTCCACCCGCTGGTGTTGTCGTCGCTGCCGTACACCCAGGCGTCCCGGTGCGCGCCGATGACGACCTTCTCCTCGGGGTGCGAGCGGCCCTTGATCTCGGTGACGATGTTGTCCACCGGGATCTGCCGGTAGTCGATGTCCAGCCCCAGGTGCGCCTCGGTGGGGCCGGGGCCGACGTGGTACGGGAAGTCGAGACCGCCCTGCCAGCCGGTCGGGACCGCGGCGCCGCCGAGCGCGCGCAGCAGCGGTTCGGCCTCGCCGTAGGAGATCGGGGTGGTCGGGACGCGCGGCAGGTTGTCCGCGTCCTTCGGGTCGATCCGGTGCGTGCCCGGGGTGGACGGCTCGCCGGGGGTCAGCGGGTCGCCGGGGTACTTGAACACGTACTGCACGCTGCCGCGCTGGATCGAGTCGGCGGGCCGCCACGGCCCGTCCGGGTACACCGGGCCGCGGGTGAAGCCGTCGTCGCGCGGGTCGGAGTAGATGATCACGCCCTTGGCGCCGTGCTCCTGGGCGACCTCGGACTTCACCCCGCGGAAACTGGCGCCGTAGCGGACGAGCACGATCTTGCCGCGCACGTCGACGCCGAGGTCGGCCAGCTTCTTGTAGTCCTCGGGCAGCCCGTAGTTGGCGTAGACCACCTGACCGGTGACGTCACCGGCGGGGGAGTAGGCGTTGTAGCCGACCACGGCCTCGTCAAGGTGCTGCTGCCCCGGGTACGGCTTTTCCTTGGTGCTCAACGTTTTCTTGGTGGGCGCGGTCATGTCGACCTTGATGCTCTTGGGCACCGAGCCGTAGACCGAGAACCGCAGGTGGTCCGGGTGCAGGCCCCACTTCCGCAGTTGGTCCACCGCGTAATCCCCGGTGATCTTGTCGCCCTCGGTGCCGACGAGGTGGGGCCGCTCGGACAGCGCCGTGTTCAACTCGCGCGCCTGAGCGGGATCGATGGCGGCCATGAAGTCCTTCTCCACCCGCCGTTGCGCTTCCGAGTGCGCCGCGGTGAATCCGGGCAACGCCACGTCCTGCGCGGCGACGGGGACGGTGCCAAGCGCGGTGGTCAACCCCACCACGGCCACACCCGCGACTACTTTCCTACCGCGATGGGTGATGCTCCGCATGCGTCCAGCCAACCGGCTCGGGGCTGGGAGCACCACCCACTGATCGTCGGCACCATTAGTGGTCGGACCACGGGCGCCAGATGTACGCGTGGTCGTCTTCGGTCCGGCCGTTGCCGAGGATGTACCCCGAGTCGGTCACCTTGGTCGCCTCCCCACCGGCCACCTCCTCGGACTTCGGCCCGAGCAGTTCGGTCGGCTGGTCGTCCGTCCCCCACACGACCGGGTACTGGCTGCTGCCCCAGCCGCTCTGCACGGCCCCCACCACCAGACCGTGGTTGTTGATGTCGCCGACGGAGAACGACCACGTGTCGGGCTGCCCCGCCAACTCGTGCGGCACCCCCGCCTCATCCCACCGAACCCCGGCCACCGCGATGTTGTCTTCGTTGAGCATCTCGCCGACCACCGCACCCCGGTCGTTGACGGCGACCGCGTGCCCGCCGTAATGCCCGGACGGCGCAGTCAACCGGTGCCCGCGCCCATCGGCGTCCCACTCGAACGGCCCGTAACTCCCTTCACCCACAGCGACCCCGCAGTCGTTCACCGCCCACACCTCGGACCAGAACGTCTCACCGGCGTCCAACACCCGCGCCTTACCGTCCGGCCCCCACTGCACCGCCTCGGTGACGGGTGTGTCCGGCTCCCGGCTGTCCATCTGAAGTTGCCCGTACGCCACCCCCGCGTCGCTGATGCCATGCACGTCCCCCCACAACGCCTTGGGCGGCAACTCCAACGCCGTCATCCGCCCCGAACGACTCCACCGCACCGGCCTGGGCCCCGGATCGTTCGGCCCCCGGGAAGTCCCCACCGCGTCCCCACGGTCGTTCACCGCCGTGGCCTCACTGATCGTGGTCCCCGGCAACACCCCGAGATCACGAATCCCACCCCGGTCCCACCGCACCGCGTGATGCCCGTCCGGCCCAACGGAATTCCCCACGACCACCCCCGAATCACTGATCGCCACCGCCTCGGCATCCCCACCCAACGTCCCAAGATCCACCGGCTTCCCCCCACGATCCCACCGCACCGCGTGCCCCCCGTTGTCCGGCCCCGACGCCCCCACCGCCGTCCCGCCCTCATTGACGTCCTTGACGATGGTCAAGCTGTCCCCCGGCAACGGCAACAGATCAACCACCCGATACCCATCCCCCGCCGCCTGCCCCACCGCCGTACTCGGACACCCACCCACCACCAACACCGCCGCCACCACACATCCCTTCCACACAGCCATTTCCTCCCACCCCTTGGTCCGCCCAGCCACCCAACACTCCCGCCCAACCTCGCCCCACCCCCCACCCCCACACCAGAGGAAAACGATCTGTGAACACCCCACCCCCACCGCCCCACCCCGAGCGACACAGCTACCCCACCCAGCAACACCACGCGCGACAACGGCCCCACCACACTTCCCGCATCGCACCCCTCAAAACCCCCCGCCTCACCGACAAACACCACGCTGGCGCCACACGCCTCGAACCCCACCCCTCATCGAAAAGGCGCCACCTCCCGCACCGCGCGCCTCGAAACCCCACCCCATATCGACGAAGCGCCACACCGGCACCGCGCGCCCAAAACCCACCCCTGATCGACGAAGCCCCACTCCCGCACCGCGCCCCAAAAGTCCACCCCTCATCGACGAAGCTCCACACCGGCACTGCGCGCCTCGGGACCCGCCGACACCAACTGCCCGTTGTGGTGAAGTTGTTTTGTTTGGGGGGAGCGGTGGCCTAAGCCGGCGGGCGGGTAAGGCCACGCTTTCCAGTGGCCCCGCCTTTTAGCCTTACCCAGGCTGCCGCTAGGGGCCCCAAACAAAACAACTTCACCACAACGGGCACCACCGCTTTTATCTGGCGCCAATGGCCGGCGTCGCCGCCAGGCGACAAGGCCGAACCCCGAGCGCAGCGAGGCCCAGTGACCCCTCACACCATGATCAACCCGGATGAAAGCCCCCGAATACACAG
>NZ_AXWW01000042.1 GCF_000482865.1 Actinokineospora inagensis DSM 44258
ACCGCACCACCGGCATGAACCTTCAGGTCGCGTGTACATTGTCCGGCCGGTTGGCCTGGGTGTCGGACCCGATTCCCGGAAGCCGACACGACTCGCACTGCCTGAGAGAATCCGGAATGCTGGACGACCGTGACGTGACCGCCTGGATGGGCGACAAGGGCTATGTCGGCACCGGGATGCTGACACCGATCAGGAAACCCAAACACCGCGACCTGCTCGACTGGGAGAAGGACTTCAACCACCACCACAACAAGAAACGAGTCATCGTCGAACACGCCATCGCCAACCTCAAAACCTGGCGCATCCTCCACACCGACTACCGACGCCCCATCGACACCTTCGCCACCACCATCACCGCGGTCCTCGGCTTACAGTTCTACAGACAGGCGTGAATAACCCTCATAGAGCAGGAACGTTAGGTGATCTTGCCAAGTTGCCGGTGGCTTAGATCACGAGAGAACAACGAGACTATCCTATGTGCAAGACCCGTGGCAGCCACTACTGTGCCCCTTGCTCCTTCTTGCCGCTCGCCACCGAGCGAGCCTGTATGAATTCAGGTGTATCACTGTCCGCTAACCACTGCCAAAGGCTTCAGGCGAATCTCTTTGTATGGTTCTGACATTTCGACGAGAGGATAATCTTGTTAAAGAAGTTGCGCACGACAGCTATGGTCGGACTGGCATTGACTGCTGCGGCCAACTTGTCGGTCGGCGTTGCGCAGGCCGCCCCGGCCAGGTCTGTGACCGCGCAACCGGTCGCAGGCGATGCTGCCGATGCACCGGATCCGGGTGCGAAGCGCAACTCCCCGGAAGTCGACTTGGTGCACTACCCTAAGCTTACTCAGGAACAACTGAAGGCTCGCGTGGCCAGGGATGTCCGCGCGCAAGCCACTGCGCCCGCCTCTCTTGCCAACGCTGAGGTCAGTTCAGTTGAGCGGACGACCGACGGGTTGATCGTGACTCGGTACACCGCCGCTCCCGGAGTGACTCCGGAACAGCTAGCCGAGAAACTTCGCAAGACAGGCAAGCAGGGTGTATCCATCGATAGGATGCCCGCTACTTCTCTGGCACCCAGCGACTGCTCATACGGTACCGCTCATTCGTGGTCGTGCCCGGTGGCCTACTGGCGCAACAACGGGTTTGCCGATCCATTGGTTCGGTTCAATGATCACGCTAGTTCTGCTTGGCCGACTGACAACGCGGTCTACAAGTGGAATCAAACGCCCAACATTGATAGCAAGTACCTGTGGAACAGTTGTCCGTTCCAGGCCGGAGCGCGTTGTGTTGACGTCCGCTCGGGCGACTGGGGCACCGAGGGGGGCTGGATCGGTTCAACGGAATTGCATTTGCAGAGCGGTCCCGGTGGTCCGTTCGTTGAACAGGGTGCTGTCGTTCAACTCAACGACGCATTCGTGCCCGATGGGACGTGGACTCGGAACAATGTGGTGACGCACGAACTCGGGCACGTGCTGGGGCTTGACCACAACTCGTACAGCGGGGACGTTCTTTACTACCTTGCGAACCTGCGAGAGGACATCGGCGGACAGAACCCGGCAATGCTCGCTTCGATCTACTCCATTACCAGATAGGGCAGAACTGGCAGATGACATGCGATGGTCCCATGATAGGCACGGGACCATCGCATGTCATCTTGACACCTGATAGCGCGAGGTTACGCGCAGAGCGACGTAGGCGCAGTGGCCATCGGAGCAAAATCGGAGGTTCCTTCGTTCCAAGTAAACCTCGCGAGATCTGCGTTGACGAGGGTCATCTTCCCTGTGGTCGTGTTGTTTCCTGCGGCATTTACTTTCGGCGGAATCGGAGTCTTTGCGGCCCACCAGTGTCCGCCAAAATTGGCATATTGAATCCCGCAATGGGTGTGGAGAGTGTAGTCGTACGTCTCGCCAACCGCTGGATGGTCGGCTGTGCCCGCTTGAGCGGTTGCGGTAATCGAAGCTGGGCGTGTTGCCGTGGTCCCGTCAGGGAGCGCTGGCGCTGTTGATCCGCAACCTGCCGCCAGGACGAGCACAAAAAGAGATCCTATGGTTGCGCGCATACGATTCACCGTACACCACGCGGCATCTTTGTTCGTAGCCTGGGTGCCAAAAGTGGGTGGCCATGTAATTTGATGTCAGACAAGCGAAACGGTAAAGCTGCCGGTGCTCTCGGTCACCCTCTTCGCTCGCCCCCTCCCGACAACACCTAGGGTTGGTCGGCCCCTAATGAGCACTTTTGGCTGCTCAACAGTTCCTACTAGACCAACCGGGCGAATTCCGTGTGCGGCGAGCCGCGGTTTTACGATAGCATTACCTAGATGGAGATTGCGGCCATGTCCGGTGCACTGGGAGACGAATGAAACGAACGTTTGTTGCGGGCCCGCGCTCTCGTGGTCGCCATTCAGCCGGTCTCGCTTGCGATCGCACAGGCGAAGCAGAGATGTGTTGGAGTTGCGGTCGACGAGGTCCCGCCTGCTGTTCCGGTCACCGGGCCGGATGAGGTACCGGTCACGGGGCGCGAGGCGGACAGTGACAGACCTCGCGGAGGACGAGGTCAGCACCGACCTATGAACTGGCAACTCTTGCTTCACCTGGACGTCGCCAGGCCGGTCTCAGTGACTGCGCCGGTCACACTAGTCAATCGCCCGCCGGTGTGCACCAACTCGGCGTCTGTCGCGTCTCGCAGCACGGCGCAACGTCCGACCCCGGACCGACCGGAGACGATGGTCCGCGGGCGATGTTTACCGATCAGCCAGGAGGTGATCTCCGCGCGATGCTAGCAGGGTTGGGCTACCCGCTCGGTGTGGCGACCGGATCGTTGATGTCCTGTCCATTTCCCACGGGCTTCGTCGCTGTCTGCCAGCCTGAGGCCTGGAAGGTATTCGCGTGGCCTTCCAAGCGCGCCATAAGCGCCGCATGGGTTCTCAAGGTATGCCAAAGTAGCTTCGGCTCAAGTGATCGGTGTGGCCGAGGCTCCAGTGAGTGCTGTCGACCGCGTTCGCGCTAGTCGATCAAGCTGGTGATCCTGGCCTCCGCCACCACGGTGGGTCCTTCCATCACCAGCAGCGCCCTACCGGGCTGGAGGTATTCGGAGGCGATTTCCGGTGCCAGGAAACCGACGTCGGCTACGTCCCTGCCGTTGTGGGAGGTGCCGTTCAGGCGGATGACGATGCTGAGATAGGTGTCGGCGTTCCACGGGTCGGCGCGTTCGGGTTCGCCTGCGGTGAGGAAGACCGCGTTGGCGGCGTAGTCGCCCGGCCTAGGGGGGCCGGAGGAGTGGCCCCCCGCCTCGGCGGGGAGCCACTCGATTTCGGCTGTGGCGGCGGGGTGCCAGCCGGGGGCGTGGATCACGCGATCCTGATCCCGTCCATGGTCCTGTTGATCAATTCGAGTTGCGCGGGGGTAGCGTACGCGGCGGGGCCGATACCGTCGAGCATCGAGCGGTGCAGTAGCTGGTCGTAGACCCATCGGGGGGATGTTCGTGGTGAAGGTGATGCCGCTGTCACCGTTGAGGCGCTTGCCCCAGGTGTCGGCGCCGGCCTTGGTGAGGGCGAACCACTTGCCCTCCAGTGAGTTTCCCTAACAACTCCACTTGTGGGTGGTGGCGATGGAGGTGAACTCCGGGTCGATCACGTTTCGATAGATCGCGACCGGGCTCTCGTCGCGAGTCGGCTTTGGCACCGGCCGGACGGTGGGGGCCGGTGTTTGGGCGGGTGCCGGGGTGGCAGACGGCTCGGTGTCGTCGCCGGTGTGAATGTTGATCCGGGGCAGTGTCGGCGCCGTCTGTGGGCCGACCTCGCCACCCACGAAGGCGCCGGTGATCATGCCGAGGCCGAGGGCGAAGGCCGGTGCAGCCAGTGGTAGGTCCAGTCCTCCGGTGGCGGCGACGGACACGACCGCCACCGCCACGACGACGGCCCGGTGGAACCGACCAGGGCGCGGGTGTTGCCCTGCTGGTCGTGGAAGTACCACGAGGTGCCGCCCGAACCGATCTGCTCGATCGGCAGGCCACCAGGCCCGTAGATGTAGCTGGTGGTCCCGTCAGTGGCGAGGTTGGCACCGTCCCAGGTGCACGTGGTGGTGTTTCCGTTGACAGTTTTGCCCGTGCGCAGGCCGGTGCCGTCGTAGGTGTACGACGCGGTCGACCCGGTGGACGCCGAGCTCAACCGGTTCGCCTGGTCGTAGCCGAAGGTCTTGGTGCCCGACTTGGTCCTGTTGCCCGAGCTGTCAAAGGTGTACCCGGTGGCCCCGACGGGTGGACTGGCGCAGGTCAGGTTGGCGATCGTCGTCACCGCGGACCAACACAACTGCCCGGCCGGGTCGAACGCCTGCCGCAGCGTTGTCGCGGGCGGGTCGGCGACAACAGAAGCTTGTCGACAACAACGGCAAGCAAGGACATCACCTTTACGTGACACTAGGGGGTGCTTGGTCTGCTCAAATAGGTGTGGATGACCTGATTTGATCTTGTGTTGTGGTGCGCAGGCATGGGTTGCCGATGAGCAGTGGGCTGTGATCGAGCCGTTGTTGCCGGTCTCGGGTGCGAAGGATCGTCCTCAGGTGGATGACCGTCGAGTGATCAACGGGATGCTCCGCAAGGCCAAGACCGGATCGCCTGGCGGGACCTGCCGGAACGGTACGGGCCGTGGAAAACGATCTGTAACCGATTCTGGCGCTGGTCTCGCGATGGCACCCCGACCACGCTGGTGTCACGGGCGAGGGTGATCGCCGGAGCGATCGACGAACTCGACCGGGAAGTCTCGGTCGGCTCCTCGATCGTGCGCGCAACCAGCACGCCGCCGGCGCCCGCTTGCCGAGGCCGCACACGTGTTGTAGGTCCACGCGGCGAAGTACCAGTTCTCCAGGTAGCGCGGGTTGCCGCCGTTGGCGGTGATGCCCGCGGTGTAGAGCATGTTCATCGCCTCGAACACCGACCGTGGCACCGAGTCCCACGTGTCACCCGCCGGGTGACTCAGCGCGATCTTCGGGAAGTCGCCGTTGGGCGCGTAAGCGACCAGGCCGAGATTGTCGAAGCCCGCCGGGCGGGCGTACCTGCTGCTGTCAACAGGTTCTGCTCGGCCATCTGCACCGCCCAGTCCACCTGCGCGGGCGATGGCTGCGGCACCTGCCGGGCCGGGTCGAGCCGGGGCGCACCGAGCAGGTCGGCGTCTGCGCGGTCGTGGTCAACGCCGTGCCGGTCGGGGCGGCGTCGCCTTTCGGCTGCGGCACACCGGCCGCGGCGTGCCGGGTGGGCGCGACCGGCACGGCCGGGACGACGGCGGTGACCGGTGTCAGGCCGGAACCGGTGCGGCCACGGGTGAACGCCTTGTCGGTGCGGGTCGAGACGAGCACCTGGTTGCCACCCGCCTGGTTGTTGTCGTCGGCGACGACCGCGTGCCCGTCGAGCGAGGCCGCCCGGGCGGTGGGACGGGCGGCGGCGGTGGTCAACCCGGCGTTCTCGACGACGGCGACAACCGGTGACACGGGCTCGGGAATTCACAGGTCGTCGAGACCACTGCACAGGCTGTCCCAAGTCCCCGAACACATGAAAGGGCACGACCCGCCGGAACTCGTTGAACACGGCGAACGTGTCGAGCATGTTCGCCGCGTCGAACGGCCACCGGATCACAGCCGACCCGAGTTCGTCGACCCTGCTCGCGACCTCGGCCGCGGGCCCGATGGCCACCCACGGGCCGACCGGATTGATCAAGTCCACCGGATTTCCTCGCATCAACCTGTGCTCGAACACCCAAGCGGCAGGGAACTCGGGCGGACGGAGGCGCTCCCCACCTCGCTGGGACTGTGTCCCATGTGGGCGGTTCATCCAAGCGGACAAGGCTCACAAGCCAGACAGTGATGTCAACAGGGCGTGGTGGCCCGGATCAGCGGGGAAGTTCGTCGATTCGGGTGTTCGGGTCCACCAGAAGGGCCTCGATGTCCGGGTGGGACAGGACCTTGTCGGCGTTGACCTGGGAACAGGCGATGTAGGTTGAGGAAAGTCGTAGTCCGTGGCGACGACCCACGTGTGGTCGGCGGGCCACCAGTGTTGCGGGCCCGCGAGGTTTGGCACGGGATTGGATGGCGGGCAGGTCGGCGAGCGGCCCGGTGACCACGAACGGGTCGACACCACCGGCGACGGCGGCGAGGTCGTAGGCGAACGTGACCGGTTGGTCCCCGGCCAGGACCGTGATCAGCGCGTCCCTGAAAGCCACCTCGAGTGTTCCCTCGTCTACGCAGAGCCCGAACCCGTCGAACGCGTGGGCTGGGGTGTCGCCGGTGAGGGCGATCCCGGCCAGGACGGCCAAATCCGCCCAGCGTTCCCGACGGGACTCGTCGTCGGGGTGGTACCAGGAATGGAGCGCGCGGACGCAGGCCGCGAACCCGGGGGGCACGACCTCGGTGACCCGATGGCCAGGTCCGGCGGCCGCGGTCACCAGGTCCCGCGGCCAACCAAGCTCGCCCATGTGACGCGTCCTCAGCTTGAGACAGGTCGGGAAGGTCCTCCCCGGGCAGCGGGGTGCTGCCCGGGGAGGACCGGGATCAATCCTGGTCGGCGCTGTCGGGGTGGACGTAGTGGATGTCCGCCCCGCGCTCGA
Organism: Actinokineospora inagensis DSM 44258; assembly: GCF_000482865.1. Taxonomy (GTDB): domain Bacteria; phylum Actinomycetota; class Actinomycetes; order Mycobacteriales; family Pseudonocardiaceae; genus Actinokineospora; species Actinokineospora inagensis. The sequence goes on from NZ_AXWW01000042.1 coordinate 6,589, forward strand.
ACAGCCGCCATGCCTCGACCGGTCCGGCGCTCGCCGGGAACGCCTGGATTCGGATGTCGTCGGCCACCGTGATGGTGAAGGCTCCGTCCGGTTCCAGTGACGTGTCGCTGACGGTGTCGGTCGTGGTCAACCGGTCCGTCAGCTTGCGGGCGTTGCGGTCGTACATGGTGACCCGTTCGTCGAACGCCTCACCGGGGTCGTCGGAGCGTCGTTGCGGGTAGCGCATGTCCACGCTTCCCAGCAACACCTTCTCCCGGTGGACGATCCGGAACGGGCACTGCACGTGCAGCCGGAACTCGACGTCACCGAGCTGGAACCCGACCTCGGCCATGTTGACCGTGCGGTCGACGTCAGTCCACCGAGCACCCCGCAGGGCGCGCAGCGCTTCGTCCAGTTCCCGCAATGAACTCATCGATCACCCTCCCGAACAGAACATACGCAGGCCCTCTCGGAGGATGCCGTTGTAGTCCAGTCCCTGCTTGGTGATGGCGTCGTGCCACTGGCGGCGGTCGGCCTTGCTCAGTGCCCTGCCTGCGCGCCGCTGGATCTCGCTCCAGGCCCGGTCGGCCTCGGCCTGCTGCTGTTCCCGGGACGAGGGTGAGTTGTAGCCGTCGTCATCGTCGTCCTCCCCGCCGTAGTCCCACTCCATGTCCTCGAAGCGGCCCAGGCCCTCCATGGCCATGGCGGTCAGGCCGCCCGCGATCGCGCCGGCCGTGGCGACCGCCGCCACACCGACCGCGTCGATGGCGATCGCCCCGCCCGCGGCCACCGCGATGGCGCCGCAGGGTTCGAGGACGGCACAGGCACCCACGGCGGCGACCGCGCCGACGACCATCAACCCCGCGCCGAGCACGTCCCAGAAGCTCATGCCGGTCGGGTCGGTGAAGTCGAGCGGGTTGTCGCCGGAGTAGGCGTAGGGCTGCCGGGTCCGCTGCACGAGCGGGTCCACCGTCATGAACTGGGCGGTGGTCGGGTCGTAGTAGCGGGCCCGCAGGTACACCAGGCCGGATTCGGCGTCGGTGTACTGGCCGGTGAACCGCAGCGGGGTGGTCGCCGTGCCGGACGCGGTGGCCACGCCGTACGGGGTGTAGGTGTAGGTCGCGCCGACGGTGCCGGAGCTGGTGAGCAGCCCCAGGGTCGACCCGACCTGGTCGTGCACGAACCACACCGTGCTCGACGCGCTGACCTGCTCGATCGGGTTGCCGTCCGGCCCGTACAGATAGCTGTTGGTGCCGTCGTCGAGCAGGCTCGCGGTCGCGGCGCCGTCCCACGTGAAGTTCGTGGTCGTGGTACCGACCTTCTTCCACGTGCGCAGGCCCTCGGCGGTGTAGCCGTAGGTGGCGGAACCGCCCGGACCGGTGGTGCTGGTCAGCCTGCGCGCCTGGTCGTACCCGTAGGTCGAGGCGGTGCCCTTGTTGGTGCGGTCGCCTACCGTGTCGAACGTGTAGGCGGTCGCGCCCGGCGGGACGGTCCCGCAGGCCGGGTTGGTGGCGGTGCCGGACGGCAGCGTCCAGCACAGCCTGCCCGCCGGGTCGAACGCCTGCGTCGCGGTGCCCACCGTGGTGGGGTTGTCCGCGGCGTCGACGGCGAACGAGGTGGACCCGACCGAGGCCAACTGCTCCCGAGCGGTGTAGCCGACCGTCTGCTGCGGCGACGTCCCGATGGTCAGGGTTGACACCTGGGCGGCCGCGTCCCGACCGTAGCCTGCTGACAGCACCGTGGTCGTCCCGGTGACCGCCGTGGTCGAGGTCAACGCCCCCCGGTTGTCGTAGCCGTTGGTGACGGTGGTCCCGTTGGGGTAGGTGGTCGTGGTCAGCCGGTCGCTGTTGCTGTAGCCGAACGTGGTGGTGCGGGCGGACCAGTCGGTGGTGCTGCGCATCCGACCCGCGTCGTCGTAGGCCCTGGTCACCGGGGTGGTGCGGCCGGGGTAGGTGATCGAGGTCTGGTGCCCGTCGTCGTCGTAGCCGAAGCTGACGAGGGAGCCGGAACCCTGCTTCAGCGAGACGAGCTCACCGAAGGTGTCGTAGGTGTGCTGGGTGACACCAGTCGCGTCGGTCATAGTGGCCCGGCGGCCCGCCGCGTCGTAGGTGAAGGTGGCACCCGGGGTCACACCGTCCGAGTAGGACACCGACAGGGTCTGGCCGACGGCGTCGGAGGTGAACGAGGTCACCCGGCCCGCCGCGTCGGTGACCGAGACGGTGCGACCGGCCGGGTCGAACTTGGTGGTGTCGGTCTTGCCGTCCTGGTCGGTCCGGCTGGTCTGCCTACCCTGCCCGTCGTAGCCGTAACTGGTGGTGCCACCGCGCGCGTCCACCATGTTCGCCGTGGTTCCGTCGGCGTTGTAGTGGAACACCTGGGTTGTGGTGTCGGGCTGGGTGACCTTCGTCGTCCTGCCGACCGGATCGATGGTCTTGGAGGTGGTGCGGTTGTTCGCGTCGGTGGAAGATTGCGGAACGCCGTCGGCGGTGTACGACGTCTTGGTGACGTTGCTGAGCGCGTCCGTTGTGGACGTAGTGCGCCCGTGCGCGTCGTGGCCGTACGACGTGGTGTGGTTGTCGGCGTCCGTTGTGGACGTAACCCAACCCCGTCCGGTGTCGTAACCGTAGAAGGTCTTGTGCTCCAACGGGTCTGTGGTCGAGCTGACGTCGCCGAACCCGTCGTACACCGACGTGGTCGTCTTGCCCAGCGGGTCGACCGCCCGGTTGCGGTCGCCTGGGTGGGCGGTGTCGTCGTAGAAGTAGTTGGTGGTGCGAACCGGTTCGGGGCCGAAGTTGCCGGTGGTGGACTCGACGACGTTGTTCGCCTTGGTCACCGTGGTCGAGGTGAGCACCCCGACGCCGGCGGCCGCCGCCGGGATGTGACCAGTCTGGTCGTAGCCCATCACCGTGGCGACACCGTCCGGCCCGATCTTCTCGATCAGGTTGTCGGCGTCGTCGTACTGGAAGTTGGTGGTGAGTCCGAGGGCGTTCGACGCCGATGTCTGGTTCCCGTGGTCGTCGTAGGTGAAGGTCTGCACGTGGCCGTCGGCGTCGGTCTGCGTGGTCACCCCCAGTGTGACCGGGTCGTAGGTGTAGGAGGCGGTGCCCGCGTCCGGCGTGCCGTAGCCGCGGGTCTCCGACACCAGCAGGCCGTTCTGGTAGGTCTGCAGGTCCTTGTGCCCGGCCGGATCGGTGATCAACACCTGGCCCGCCGACAGCCCGCCGTTCGGGGCGTAGGTGAACGTGGTGTTCTCACCGTTCGGGTTGCTCTGCGCGGTCACCCGGTCTGCGGTGTCGTAGGTCATCGAGGTGACCGCCGACGCGGGACCGGCGAAGTTGGCCGGGGTGCGGACCGAGGCCATCAGATGCTTGCCCGCCACGTAGGTGTAGCGCTCGTGGTCGTCGTCCTTGAGCGTCGGGGTCCGGGTGGTGCCCACGCCGTAGACGTCGGTGAGGTTGCTCCCGGCGTCGTAGCCGTAGGTCACCAGCCGCCCGGTCTGGTCGCCGACCGAGGCGATGTGGTTGCCCGTCCAGGTGAGCGTGTACTTGCGGCCCGCCGGGTCGGTGATCGTGGTCAGGTGACCGGAGCCGTCGTAGGCCAACTGCGTGCTGTACGCCGGGCTCGCCTTCGAACCCGCGCGATCGGTCTCGGCGGTGAGCCTGCCGGTGGCGGAGTCGAACGTGAAGATCTGCTTGCCGCGCCGGGTGAACACGTAATCCGTGCCGGTCTTGACCAACGTGGCGTCGTAGCGCGGAGCCGACGGGGTGTAGACGCCGCCGCTGAGCAGGAAGGTCACCGACGACCCGTCCTCCTGCGCGATGGTCACCGCGCCGGTGCCCGCGTTCGTGGTGGCCTTGAGGTTGTACGAATACGTCCAGCCCCAGCCGAACGGGCCGTCGGCCGCCAGGGATCCGTTGGGCCCCGCGGGGTTGGCGATGCCGCCCGCGTAGCTGCGCTTGAAGTCCAGCGGCATGCCCCGCCCCGGCGTGGACAGGTCCGAGAACTCCTCGCCGTAGTAGCCGGTGCTGGTGTCGACCGGGTCGCCCGCGGTGCGGCGGACGCAGCCGCAGTTGACGAATGCCGGGTTGGAGCCCTTGGGGGCGTCCTGGATGCCGGGTGGGCCGCCGACCGGTTGGCCCGGGGTGCCGCCCTGGGGGATGAACGCTACGGCGTCGAAAGCGACGTCGTAGTCCGACAGGCCCTGGCCGCCTTGTGAGGTGGAGCTGCCGTTGTTGGTCAGCACGACGTTTCCGCCGTTCTGCATCGCGAAGGTGCCGATTGTCACCCACTGCTCGGAGTTCCACGCCTGGTTGACCCGGATCCGCCACGGGCTCACGCCGCCGCCCGGGTTGATCGTGTAGACGACGTTGGTCGCCTGGGCGCCCAGGCCGGGGATGTGCAGTTTGACCTTGTAGTACTGCAGGGAGGGCAGGTTCGGCGTCCAGGTGCCGGTGTTGATCAGCGCGGGCTCGGTGCCGTCCTCGGTGTGGGTGAACAGGATGTGGCCGCCGAGGCCGGTGCCGAGCTGGTGGGTGTCGATCGCGCCGATCGGGTCACCGTTGGCGTTCGTGCCGTAGGCGTAGGTGAACGTGCCGGTGCTCGACCAGTTCGCCGCGCCGCAGCCCTGCAGGTTGTACCGGTTGGGCTCGTCGTCGACGATGATCGCGTTCGCCGCGACCTTGCTGGTGTCCAGGGTGCAGGTCGGTGGGTTGCGCGAGGGGTTGGCGGGCTCGGTCGACCCGGTGCCGACCGCGTAGGCGCTGGTGGCGCACGTCGTCGAGCACGTCGGGATCCAGGTGACCGGCAAGTGCCACCAGCACTGGAAGTCGTTGAGCATGCAGTGGCTGGCGCCCGGGTTGGTCGGGTTGGTGGCGTTCGGGTCGCACTGGTTGTCCGCCAGGGTGCACATCGCCGTGAACGGCGCGGGCTGCGTCCACGTCTTGCCGCCGTGGTAGTCCGGTGTGGCGTAGGCGCGGGAGCCGTAGCGCAGCAGCGGGCTCGCCATCCACCCGAGGACCCGCTCCTGGTACGGCCAACTCGCGGGGTGCGCCGCGTCAGCGTAGGTGTCCTTCAGGTACGGGTCACGGCTGGGCGGGTAGTCCAGGTTCGCCGGGTTGTTCGTCCAACCAAGGCCCCAGGTGCCGTGCGGACCGGTGCAGGACGGGCCGGGGGTGCAGCCGGTGGTGTTGCCGTTGGCCGCGTTGGGCTGGATGCCCGAGTTGTACGCCCAGGCCGCGAAGTACCAGTTCTCCAGGTAGCGCGGGTTGCCGCCGTTCGCGGTGATCCCCGCGGTGTAGAGCTGGTTCCAGGTGTCCTCCAGGATCTGCAGACCGGCGGCCAGGTTTTCCTGGTAGTCCATGGCGATCTTGGTCTGACCGTTCACCGAGTACACGTGGTCACCGGTGTGCATGCCGGTGGTCACCTGGCCGAGGCCGTAGCCGCAGTCGGAGTGGGCGTAGTCGATCGACCGGATGTCGCCATGCGCGCCGTAGTAGTCGGCGACCAGTGGACCGCCCGCGCTGCCCGCCGGGGCGTGTCAAGACGCCTGCGACCAGTTCGACTCCTGGGCAACGATCGCCTCGTACACCGAGCGCGGCACCGTGTTCCAGGTGTCGCCGGACGGGTGCGACAGCGGGATCAGCGGGAAGTCGCTGTTGGGCGCGTAGGCGGCGAGACCGAGGTTGTTGAACCCGGCAGGCCGGGTGTAGGCGGCACCGGTCAGCAGGCCCTGCTCGGCCATCTGGATCGCCCAGTTGACCTGTGCCGGGTTGGGCTGCATCACCTGGCGGTTGCCGTTGAGCCGGGGGACCGCGCAGACCGGGGTCTGGGCCGTGAGCGCGGCGGGGCCGCTGGATTTGGCCGCCGCGGTGTCACCCTGCGGATCGGGCCTGCCGGGGGCCAGTGACGTCGGGCCCGCGGGCCCGGTGGCGACGAAGTCGGCGGTGGCGGTGGTCTGCGCGTGCGTGGTGGGCGGACGCGGGCGGTTGAGCAGCTTGCCGCTGCCGGTGGCCAGCAGGGCCTCGTCACCGTGTTCGCCCGCGGGACCGGTCACCGCGTCGCCGTCGAGGGAGGCGGCGAACGCGCCCCCGGTCAGGCCCGCGTCGGTCACCGAACGGATGCCGGCCGCGGCCAGCTCGGCGGACTTCGTGGAGGTGGTGCCGGTGAGGACCGGTCGACCCGCGCGGCCGCCGAACAGGTGCAGCCGGGTGCGGTCGCCGGTGCCGAGGGTGATGGTCCTGGCGTCCTTGCCGAGGTGCAACGCCTCCGCGGTCGTGGAGCCCGCTCGAGTGTGCAGGAACCCGATACCGCCGTCGGCGGTCGGGCGGAGCTCGTAGGCGTCACCCGAGACAGCGGTGAGCCTGGTGGTGTTGCCGTCGGGGGCGATCCGGACCAGCCCGTCGCCGCGCACGCCGACCAACCCGCTCGCGACCGGCACGGTCGAGGTCACCTGGTCGTGCACCACGATGGCGGGCGAGCGGCGACCGGTGGCCAGGTCGACCTCGACCAGCTGGGTGTCCCGGTCGTCCGCCCCGGTGTAGAGGGTGAACACCGCGCGGTCGTCGACGCCGCAGCCGGGCGAGAAGTACTTCAACCCGACGCCACTGGCCAGCGGCCGCACCGCGCCGGAATCGAGGTCGACCGAATACGCGAACGCGCCGTGGTCACGGGCGGACTGCTGGTTGACCGCGGAGCCCGGGAGCACCGCGACGGCGGCGAACCGACCGTCCCCGGAGACGCACTGGTAACCGGTCCAGGTCGATTCGTCTCGACCGGCAGGACGCAACACCGCGACTTCCTGCCAGGCGAAACCCGTCCGTTCGCGTCCGATGTGGACGTGATAACCCTGGTTGTCGCCCCAGCCGTCGACCACCAGATCCGGCGAGGTCGAGGCGGTGGAACCGAAATCCGGGATTCCGGTCGGTTTCGGTGGATCGGCGGCGGCGACCGGTGTCACCGAACCGCTCACCACCGCGGCGATGGTCAGAGTCGTGAGGGCAGCCGAAAGCCGCCCACGCGAGCGTGAGCCGAACATGGTCGAAAGCCCTTCCCCAGTGTGCCCGGTCACGTCCCGGAAAGTGGACGCCGGACAGTGATTCCCCAGTCGACCTGCCCGTTGGCAGGCCAAATGGACGGTAACCAGTCCACCTTTGCCGAATCAATAGACCAAATGGCTGCCCACGTTCGCACTACAAACCAAGGAACAGGTAATGAGATTGCCTGCTCGGTACAATTCGCGCCCGATAAGACCGAATCGAGCACGGGCGTAGCGTTCGACCAACGCGCGGAGCAGGAGCCGCAGTTCGGGCGGGACTCGACGGTGAAGTCTGTGGCGAGCGTGCCGATGCCCGCGATGCCGCGACCCGCGGTAGCCGCGGGTGGCGTGGACGGGGTAGTCCAGGCCGCGGAGCCGGTCGATGTCGGTGCGGACGGTGCGGGTGGCGACGCCGAGTCGGCCGGATCGGTGCCGCTCCACACCGGTCGGGACGGCAGCAGCGACAGCAGGGCGAGCAGCCGGTCCGGGGCGTTGGCCACGCAGGCCGCCGCCACTAAGGAAGTAGACGTTCCCATAGGCACGCTAGCGTTAGCGGCATGACCAACACGAGCATCCGCCCCTTCCGCGTCGAGATCGCCCAGGCCGACCTGGACGACCTTGCCGATCGCCCGGCCCGCACCCGCCTCCCCCAGCCCGCCCGCATTTCGTCACCGACATCGACGGCCACCCCATCCGCTTCATCCACGTCGAGTCACGCCACCCCGACGCGACCCCGCTGCTCCTGCACACCTACCCCGGCTCGTCCGCCGACTACCTGGGCATGATCGACCAGCTCGTGCACGGCCCGGCGGACCAGGCGTTCCACCTGGTGATCCCGGACGTGCCCGGCTTCGGCTTCTCCACTCCTGTCACCGAGTCCGGCTGGACCTCGGCCCGCACAGCCCGCGCGTACGACACCCTCATGCGCCGCCTCGGCTACACCGGCTGCGGCGCTCACGGCTCCGACCAGGGTGGCGATCTTCTCGGCCTCGTCGGCAATTGCCTTGACGCGGTCGAGCAGGGCTTGCGCGCGACGGCGGATGCCGTCGAGGGCGCGGATTGCTTTGAAGGCGTCCCAACCCGCTTCGGTGATTTTGCCGACCTTGCCCCACGGAACAAAGCTGAATACCAAGCCCGCGCAGGAGAGGATCTCGCCCTGGTCCAGCGGTCGTGGGACACCTTGTCGGTGAGGGACTTGGCCGCGTCCGAGTCCGACAGCGGCGACGAGGCGTCGGCGTACCACGCGATGTTGTAGTAGCCGTAGCGGTCGGATGGGCAGCCGCATTCGGGGAAGAGGCCGGTGGGGTCGCTGGAGGTTACCGGGCTGTTGTCGGCGTAGGCGTTCATCTGCTGCGGGTCGCCGATGTCCATCAGGGGGTCGGCGGCCAGGAAGCGGCCGGACGTGGTGTCGTAGAGGCGGGCTCCTATGCGCAGGAGGCCGGACTCGTCCTTGTTCGCACCGACGAAACCGTGCCGGTCGGGCCAAGACGACGGGGCGACACCTCGGTCACCGCCGTAGGGCAGCATGCGGCGCTTGGTGACCGCGAGGGTGGTGGCGTTGATCCAGGACACGTTGCTGCCCTGGTGGTCGGCCACCAGCCACGACAGGCCGGTCACGCTGTTGCGCACCGCGATCGCGTGTCCGTTGTGGACGTAGTACCTGGTCCAGGACGGTGTGCTGGTGCCCGCGTCCAGGCGGATCTCTTGGCCGAACGCGTACACCGTGGTGGCCGAGGGTTCCCGGGCGATGATCCGGTTGCCGTCCGCGTCGTAGAGGTAGGTCGAGACCTGGCCGTTGGCGTTGGTGACCTTTGAAACCTGGCCCTCGGCGTCGTACTCGATGTTCTGCGTACCACCACCGATCGTCCGCGTCTTGGCCGAACCCACCTCGTTGTAGGTGAACGAGTCCACCGAGGTGCCGGTGGGGCCCGCTGAGGTGACCGAGGTCAACGCGTGCGGGCGGGCCGCGCCCGCCGCCGGGTACGCCGAGGTCCGGATGGTGTTGCCTGCCGCGGCGTGCGTGGTCTCGGTCGACCGGTTGTTGACGTTGTCGAACGTCCAGGATGTCCAGTACGGCGCGGCGCCGCCCAGCGCGGACGTCGACTTCGCCGTGGCGCAGTCACCGCTCGACGGCGTCCACGCCTCGTTCAACCGGCGTAGTTGGTCGTAGGCGAAGCACTGGGTGTCCGCCAAGCTCCGGCAAGCGGCGCCGCGCGGGGCTGAACATCCAGGTCGCCGCCGACATCGAGGGAGGCCTGCTGGGAATATCCGCCCCCTTTCCCGGCTCGATGCACGACAGGAAGCGTTCTCCGAGTGCGGCTGGGAGGACCTTCTGGCCGAGACCACGGTCATCGCCGATCCCGCCTACCAATGGACTCGTGCGATCACGCCCCTTGGTCTCAATGGGCAATACCACTAAGTTGGGCGGTAAGGTTGTCGGGTGGCCAGGGTTGGGCAGGTGAAGGCGTCGGGCGATCGGTTGGCGGTGCGGTTGACGGATCGTATTTCGTTGGGTGTGTTGGCGGAGGTTTTTCCTCGTGATGTGATCGAGGATGTGTTGGTCGAGACGGGGCGGCGTGAGCGGCGGACGCGTGTGCTTCCGGCGCATGTGATGGTGCGGTTTTGTCAGGCGATGTGTTTGTTTTTCGACGATGACTATGAAGAGGTCTTGCGGAGGCTTGTCGGGTCGTTGAAGTCGACGGGTTCCTGTGGGATGTTCCGGACACCGAAATGAACGCCGCGGAGTTCGGCAGCAAGGGCAACAGCGCGAAATCGGGTGCGTTTCCCCAGGTGTTGACAGTGGTATTGGGTGAATGCGGCTCCCATGCGATCGTCGGGGCCGCCATGGGTGCGTGCAATGGCAACGAACGGGCTTTGGCCGAGCAGATCACTCCTCGGGTGGAGTCGGACATGCTGGTTACGGCGGATCGCAACTTCTACAGCTTCGCTCTCTGGGCCGAGTTTTGCCGCACCGGCGCCGACCTGCTGTGGAGGGTCAACGCGAACGTCGAACTGCCCGTGTTGATATGGCTGCCGGACGGTTCCTACCTCTCGATGGCGTTCAATCCGAAGATCCGCGGCCCACGACGAGCGGATCTGATCAGGCACGCCGCGACGGCGACATCGAACCGCACGAAGGACACCTGGTCAGAGTCGTCGAATACGACATCCCGGACCGACCCGGCAGCGGACCGCGAGAGGTCGTCTGCGTGATGACCTCCATACTCGACCCGGTCGAGGCGACCGCGGAGGAATTGGCCGCCGCCTACCATGAACGATGGGAGTGCGAGGGACTCATCGACGAGATGAACACCCATCAGCGAGGACCGGCGCGGGTGCTTCGATCGAAGTCGCCCGACATGGTGCGCCAAGAGATATGGGCCTTTCTGCTCACCCACTACGGAATCCGACGCCTGATGTGTCGAGCCGCCGACGAGATCGGCGAAGACCCCGACCGACTGTCCTTCATGCGATCCCTGCGTGTCATCCGCCGCCATGTCACCGCACAGGCGGACTTTTCCCCCTGAACACCGCCACAAGGCGTGGACCGAAACCCTCTCAGAAATCGTCGAACGACGCACCAGAGGCCGCCGCCACCGAACAAACCCACGCGTTGTCAAACGAGCACGCCACAATTCCCATGCCGTCAAGAGACCCCAGCACCACGGGACAAATCACCACAACCCCGCCACAATACGCCTCTACAGCACATACTTAACTTAGTGGTATTGCCCCAAGAGTGGCCGGCGCAGTGAGCTGCCCAGCCACGAATCCCCAGAGACGTGAACACCTCACGTCGACCTCGATTCAACCGCCGCTGCCACCGCGAGACAGCCGCCAACCAGGAGTGACGAGGACCACGGCGGACCACCGGTCCGCCAGGTTTAACCACCGCACGCTCGTGGTTCTTTCCGCAAACGACGCTGGACGAGTGGTGGACCGGCAGTATCAGGGCGAGTCGAAGCGCTGGTCCGGCTGTGTCTCTGCGGTCACTCTGCCAGGATGGCGGAACTCGGCCTCGGAGTTGAAGAGTTGGTGGTCATCCATTCAGCTCGATGACGGCGGCGGTAAGGGTGGTGGCCAAGAGGGGGGCGGATGCTGGGTTTTGGGCGGTGATCAACCGGCCGTCTTGGATTAGGTGGGGGTGGTTGTCGGGGGCGGATGAGTAGTGGGCGCCTCGGGATTCCAGGGTGTGTTGGAGCGAGAACGGGACGACTGTGGTTAGGCCGCGGTGGTGTTCTGCGGTGTGGGAGAAAGAGGTGAGGCGCTTGCCGGTGACCAGGTGGGGGCCGGTGGTGAGGGTGACGTTGATCAGGGCTGCTTGGCCGTGGCAGATGGCGGCGATGATGCCGGGGCGTTCGTAGATCTCTCGGGTGAGAGAGTGGATTGCCGGGTTGGTGGGGAAGTCCCACATGGCGCCGTGGCCGCCGACGAAGTAGATGGCGTCGTAGGTGGGTTCCGCTTCGGCGATGGGGATGGTGTTGTGGAGGGCTGGGGTGGCCAGGAGGTCGGCGTGGGTGGGGTCTTGGCCGATGGGGGGTGGGTGGCCGCCTTGGGGGGAGGCGAAATCGACGTGGATGCCTGCGGATTGTAGGGAGCGCCAAGGGGCGGCGGTTTCGCCGACGTGGAAGCCGGTGGGTTGTCCGGTGTTGCCGAGGGTGGGGTGGCTGGTGAGGACGAAGAGGACTCGGCGGCGGGTCATGGGGTGGCTCTGCGGATCGAGGTGATGAGGGTGGCGGCTGCGGCGAGTGCGGCGGCGTAGATGATCAGGGTGGTGGTGTAGCCCAGCCAGGTGGCGACCAGTTGGCCGATGGCGGCGCCCGCGAACAGGACGGCCGTGTTGAGGCCGATGGTGATCGCGCCGGGGGCAAGGGTGTGCAGGAGGCCAACCAGGCCGGGCACGGTCAGTCCCATCCCGGCGACGACGACCACGCTGCCCACGACGGCGATCACAGGCTGGTCTGTACCGGCGAGCGCGATGAGCATGCCCGCCGCGGCCGTGAGGAACCCGACCACCGCCGGATGACGGGGGCCGCGTCGGGCGAGGACTCCGGACAGCATCGGCGCGACCAGCAGCGAGATCGCCCCGACTGCGCGGACGCCGACCTGGCCACTGGACGTGATCTCCGTGGTGGCGGCCAGGTGCGGGCCGAGCACCGCGTAGAGCGCCACGAAACCACCGAAAACCGTGATGGCCGAGGCGAAAACCGTTGCCGTCGACCGTGTTGTCAGCAATCGGCCCATCGTGGGCAGCACGCCACGCCACGAAGGCACGACCTCGGGGCGGTCGGCGGGCAGCACCCGGGCCAATGTCAGTGTGGCGATGACGTAGAGCACCGCGCCCGCCCAGAACGGCCACCGCCAGGCATCGATGGCGAGGGCGCCTACCGTCTGACCGACGATGCCCGCGCCGAGCAGGCCCCCGGTCACCGCGGTCATTACCGACGCCCGGCGCGCTGGTTCGGCCCGCTCGGCGACCATGGCCAGTGCCACCGGCGCGAACGATGCCGCCGCGAACCCCTGTGCGGCACGGGCCGCCAGGAATTCTGTCCACAGTGGAGCGACGGCGACCAGCACCGTGGTGATCGCGACGGCGGCCGTTCCGGCGACCAACACGACTCGGCGACCGAGCCGTTCCGACAACGGCCCGAAGACCAGGAACCCGACGGCGTAGGCGATCGCGAACGCGCTGCCCGCCCAGGCGGCCGAGTCCACAGTGAACTCGGTCGCCAGCACCGGGCTCAGCGGGATGACCAGGTAGAGCTGCGCAGGCACGGTCAACGCCAGCGCCACCAGCAACACCACTTGCGCCCCGGTGAGCACGGGGCGCGTGAGGACGGTGGACATGTGTTCCTCCCAGGGAGGCGCCGTGCGAACCCCGGGCGGGGCCCGCACGGCGCTGGTCACAGACCCGAGACAGCCGACAGTTCCAGGGGCCGCACCCCGACCCGGGCGGCTTCCGCCCGGTGCTCGGGGATCTGGTACCCCCACTGCGCCCACAGCGCGCGGGCGCCGGTTTCGGCCACCCGCCGGACGTTGGCCAGGTTGTCGTCGACGAAGGTCACCGACGACGGGGCCAGGCCGCGGCGGGCGGCCAGATCGCGCACGGCATCGGCCTTTCCGCCGCACTCGCCGTACACTTCGGACACGGTGTCGCCGAGGGCGTGGCGGTCCAGGATGGCCCGGACCGACGCGCTGTCCTTGGCGGTGATGATCGCGACCGACCCGGCGTGCCTGCGCAGCGCGTCCGGCAGACCCGCGTACAGCCGGTGCAGGTCCAGCCAGAACTCCGGTTCGTGTTCGCGCAGCCAGGCCCGCGCCGCGCTCGCCCGCGAGGTGAACTCGGCCACCTCGGCGGGGTCGAGCGCGGCGAACAGGTCGTCGAAGTCCCGCTGCGTGACCACGGCGTCGACCGCCCGGTGGTGGGCGAGGACGAAGTGGTCCAGCAGCCGGGAGTGGTCGCGGACAGCGCGGAACCGGGCCACGAACTCGTCCGGCAGGGCGGCCAGGTGCTCGGCACCGGGGATCGACCGGTCGTGCTCGTGCTCGCCGAACCAGGTGACGAGGGCGCACTCGTCGAGCGCGTCGCACACCACCCCGTCGAAGTCCAGCGCGAGCAGACCGGTCACGCCGCGGCCACCTTGTCGGTGGTCTCGAAGACCGCGCGCATGAACGCGCCCATGTACCCGTAGTACGAGCAGGTGATGATGTTGCCGTCGACCACGACGTCGCTGTCGACCACCTCGGCGCCCGCGTTGACCACGTCGTCGCGGAGTCCGATGTAGGCGCACGCCCGGCGGCCACGCAGCACGCCCGCGCTGACCATGATCCACGGTCCGTGGCACAGCCCGGCGACGACCTTGCCCGCGTCGGCCATGCCCGCGACGAAGTCGAGCACGCCGCGGTGCTGGCGGACCCGGTCCGGCGCCTCGTGCCCGCCGGTGAGCACGACCGCGTCGTAGGCGTCCACGGCGAGGTCGTCGAACGAGATCAGCGGGCGCGCGGTCTTGTCCATCGGCAGCGGCACGCCGTACTTGCCGACGGCGGGCTCGGCGCCCTTGGTGGCGATGTCCACCCGCCAGCCCTCTTCGAGCAGGCGGTAGTAGCAGAACACGACGTCGTGGTCCTGGAAGCCAGGACCGGTGACGATGACGGCGTTGCGGCTCATGTGTTTCCCCCTCCGGTCACGCGCGGCTGATGCTGAGGTAGTCGACGTCGGTCTGCGGTCGCCCGCCGTCCTCCGGGTGGCCGGTGAGCACCGCAACGTCGGAGCGCACCACCCCGGACAGGCACAGCGGCACGTGGAACAGGTCGTCGGGTCTGCGCCGGTAGAACAGGTCCATGCCGGTGCGCAGGTCGAACCGGAACCGCCCGTCCGGGGTGCGCTCGCGCATCCGGGCGTGCGGTGAACTCGGGATGCGGCGCATCGGGTACCGCGGCGCCTCCCGGGTGTGCGTCTCGTAGCCCTTGCCGGTACGGCTGTAGTCGTCGGACAGCCGCATGAGGTCGAACTTGTTGCGCGGCACCTCGACCTCGATCAGTTCCAGCGGTTCGTCGCCGGTGTTGCGGGTGCCGTGGAACGCGCCGGGCGCGATCCGCAGCACGGTGCCCGCGCGTACGTCGACCTCGGGCCGGTTCAAGCCGGTTGTCACACCCTGGCCGCCCAGGCACAGCAGGTACGTGAGCTTGCGCGGGTGCACGTGGACGGACGTGCCGTGCGGCGCGTCGATGTGCAGCGCCCAGAAGTCGAAGAACTCGTCGACGTAAGCGCGATACTCGTAGCCCCAAGGCTTCGGGACTATTTCGTCGAGGTGCGCGTCGGTGTCGAACTGCTCGTTGGCGGCACGCGCTCCCCCGCGCACCAGCCTGGTGAGCGCCGCGACGTCGGCGGTTCCCGCGTCGAACGGCACCGGATGACGGCCGGTGTCCAGCGTGTCCGGCGCCAGGCGCGACAACTCCACCACCTTTTCCATGCTCCCCCTCCTTCGATGTCGGATCCCCGACGGCGGAAAGTGAACCACGGGGTGGAAGCGGCGATCCAATAAGAAGTCCGCAGGCGGCCATAAGCGAACCTTGGGCACCGGTGCGGAATTCATCGGCCGCTCCAGGTCGGAATGTCGGGGTGCATTGATCGACGTGGGCCGTTCGGTCGTCGGGCGACGGGAGAATGTGCTCGGAAACCACTCGGGGTCCGCCCCGGCTGGGACGGACCCCGATTTCGCGGTCAGGCGACGGCGGTCGCCGCCAGCTCGCGCACGACGGCCTCGGCGACCCCGACGGCCGACGCCGGGTTCTGGCCGGTGACCAGGCGCTGGTCGACGACGACGTGGGCGGCGAAGTTGTCCGTCCCCTCGTGCAGTGCGCCGTGCTCCTCCAGCCTGCTCTGCAGCAGGAACGGCACGACCCCGGCGAGGCCGACGGCGTGCTCCTCGTCGTTGGTGAACGCGGCGAGCCGCTTGCCGTCGACCAGGTGGCTGCCGTCGGACAGGGTCAGGTTCACCAGGCCGGCCGGACCGTGGCAGACCGCGGCGACGACCCCGCCGGACTCGTAGATGTCCCTGGCCACCGCGGCGAGCTCGGTGTCGTGCGGGAAGTCCCACATGCTGCCGTGGCCGCCCGCGTAGAGGATCGCCGCGTACTCGGCCGGGTCGACCTCGGCCGCGGTCGGGGTGGTGGCGAGCTTGGCGGCCACGGTCTCGTCGGCCAGGAAGCGGTTCTGCACCGGGTCGGACGGGTCGACACCGTCGCGCGGCGGGTTGCCGCCGCGCACCGACACCAGGTCGACCTCGTAGCCCGACTCGGTGAACACCCGCCACGGGTGGGCGGCCTCCGGCAGGTAGAACCCGGTGGTCCTACCGGTGTCACCCAACTGCTCGTGGCTGGTCAGCGCGATGAGGATCTTCTTGCGTTCGGACATGCCGGACTCCCCTTGAGCCTGTCGTGGGAACGCGCGGCGGATCGGTCACGGCCCGCGCAGCACCGAGCGTAGGCTCGTCGACCTATCGGGAACCAATGTGCGCGACCGCATCCCGCCATCAGGATTTCTATCGGAGGCTTCGGTGGACCTCGATCTCATGCGGACCTTCCTGGAGGTCTACCGGGCCGGGACGCTCACCGCCGCGGCGCGATCGCTCGGGTTGGCGCAGCCGACGGTGACCACGCACCTGCGAACGCTCGAACGCGAGTTGGCGCAGCAGCTTTTCGAGCGGCTGCCACGCGGGGTGGCGCCGACGGCGGTGGCGGACGAGCTGGCCGCGCGGATCGGACCGCACATCGACGCGCTGGCCGCGGTCGCCCGGACCCGGCCGGGGCACCGGCTCGCCCGCCCGGTGAACCTGGCCGGGCCGGTGGAGCTGACCACGGTGAAGGTGTTGCCGTCGTTGGCCCCGTTGGTCGAGCGCGGGCTGCGGCTGCGGGTGACCATGGGCCTGGCCGACGACCTGCTGGCCGGGCTGCCGACCGGGCGCTACGACCTGGTGCTCTCGACCGTGCGGCCGCGAACCCGGGCCACCCACGCCGTGCCGCTGACCGACGAGGAGTTCGTGCTGGTCGCCAACCCGGCGTGGGCGGCCAGGATCGGCGACCGGGTGCGCGTCGACGGCGCGGCGGCGCTGCGGGACGTCCCGCTGATCACCTACGCCGAGGAGTTGCCGATCATCCGGCGGTACTGGCGCAGCGTGTTCGGCCACCGCCCCACCGCCTCGGCCGCGGTTGTCGTCCCGGACCTGCGCGGCGTGCTGGCGGCGACGGTGGCCGGGGCGGGGGTGACGGTGCTGCCGCGGTACCTGTGCGCGGGCGAGTTCGAGTCCGGCGCGCTGGTCGCCCTGTTGGAGCCGGAGATCCCGCCGATCAACACCCTGTACCTGGCCACCCGGGCCGGAATGGAGTCGACCCCGGGGATCGCCGAGGTCCGCGCGCACCTGCTGATGCAGAGCAGGCTGTGGTCGTGAGACCGGAACGGCCCGGCCACGCACCCCTCGGTCGATAGACTGGCAAAAGGGAAAGTGTTCGGCGTTTTCCGAACAAGGGGGAAAGCTCGTGGACTACTCGTTGTTGGCGACCTGCCTGGCCGTGTACCGCAGCGGCTCGCTCACCAAGGCCGCCCGCCTGCTGGGCATCTCCCAACCGGCCGTCACCGGGCAGATCCGCTCCCTTGAGGGAATCCTCGGCCAAACCCTGTTCACCCGCGTGGCGAAGGGCACCGTCCCCACCGACGCCGCCCACGAACTCGTGCGGGACACCGCCGACGCCCTCGACGCGCTCGAGGTCGCCATCACCCGCCGCACCCGCCCGCGCAGCCTGACCGACCGCACCATCCACCTGGCTGGCCCGTCGGAGGCCCTCTCCCTGCGCGTCCTGCCCGCCCTCTCCGACCTGATCGCCGCAGGCCTGCGGCTGCGCCTGACCTTCGGCCTCACCGACGACCTGGTCGGCGGCCTCGCCGAGGGCCACTTCGACATGGTCGTGTCCACCCGCCTCGACCGATCCCCCGGCATCACCTCAACCCCCCTGATGGACGAGGAGTTCGCCCTGGTCGGCTCCCGCGAATGGGCGGTCAAACTCCCCGACGACCTCATCACCCGCGACGGCGCGGCCGCCCTCCTGTGCGCACCGCTGATCTCGTACGCGGAGAGCCTGCCCATCATCCGGCGCTACTGGCACACCGTGTTCGGCCACAGCCCGTCGGTGACCCCGCAGGTCACCGCCCCGGACCTGCGGGCGGTGCTGGGAGCGGTGCGGGCGGGCGCGGGGATCTCGGTGCTGCCGACGTACCTGTGCTCAGCCGACCTGGGCAGCGGCGACGTCAAGGTCCTGCACCACCCGAAAGTCGCCCCGCTCAACACCCTCTACCTCGCCACCCGCTCCACTGGCGCCCTGAGCCACACCATCAACGCGGTACGCGCGCAACTGGTGGCACAAGCCCGCCACTGGTAAACCGCGACCGATCATTGTCGGGGTGAGGCGGAATGAGCTTCGGTGTACGTGTCGGGTCAATCACGTTATCGGCGCTTCGCCGATCATGTCACGATGGGTGGGAGCGCACGTCGACGTGATTCTGGGGGAAAAGCCATGCCGGTGATCACTGTTCAGCTCCGCAGTGGGCGTACCGAACAGCAGAAGCGGGAGCTCGTTGATCGGCTGACCACCGCGTTCGTCGAGACCTGTGGTGGTGAGCGGGAAGGGGTCTGGGTGGCGCTGCAGGAGATTCCCGCCGAGCACTGGGGGATTGGCGGGAAACTCCAGTCCGACCTGATGGGCATCACCACGCCGCCCGCTGAAGGCTAGGGGGCACCTCATGTCTGGCGGGCGGCGGCGCGTTTGACGGTCCTGATCACCGGTGCCGTCTCGATGTGGGTGATGGCGGGGAGGGCGGCCACTCGGGTGGTCAGGTAGCGGTACAGGTCCCGGTGGTTCGCGCAGACGACGGTCGCGTACAGGTTGGTTGGGCCGGTGGTGGCGGCCGCGAAGGCGATTTCCGGGTGGGTGGCCAGGGCGGCGCCCGCTTCTTCGAGGTGGGCGGGGGCGACGGAGAGCCAGAGCAGGGTTCGGGGGCCGAGGCCGAAAAGTCGTGCGTCGATGTCGATGTCCAGGTACAGGACGCCGCGTTCGCGCAGTTCGGTCATTCGGCGGCGGACCGTGGTCGGTGACCAGCCGGTGGCGGTGGTCAACTGCTCGACCCCGGTTCGGCCATCAGCGGCGAGGAGCTTGCGGCCGCCGTCGTCGAGGTGGACAGGGCCTAGGTGAAGCGGGATCGGGGGTGGGCGCGGGCGGGCGATGGCCTCGTCGTCCAACGATCCGAGTTTGGCGACCAGGCTGTCGGGGCGCGTTGCCCACCCACATTCCGCACCGCTGTCCATCCACATCCCGCCCAGTTACCCACAGCCCACAACGCCACCCCCCGTCGATCTTGCCCACCCGGTAGACTGGCTCCAGGGACGCCCCCCGGGAAGGGTGGGGGCCGCCCGGGGGCGGGTTTGCGTGCTGTGTGGCATGCCCACATCCACCTCCCCCTCGGCGTGCGGGGCATGAACACCGGCATCCAGGACGCACTCAACCTGGGCTGGAAACTCGGCGCCGCGGTACGTGGATGGGCACCGGACCACCTGCTCGACGCCTACCACACCGAACGCCACCCGGTCAGCGCCACTGTCCTGCGCAACGTCCAGGCACAAAGCCCTCTGATGGACCGGGAAAACGCCCAAACCCGGACATCACCGCCGCCTGACACACCTTCACTGCCATGGCCTAACTACGCGACGTCCAACACCTTTTGGACGCCATGCTGTCCGGCATGGGCATCCGCTACCCCATGCCCGGCACCAAAACCCACCCACTCATCGGCCTCCCCTCTCCCGACCTCGACCACGCCAGAACGCACAAACTCCTCCGCTCCGGCCGTGGCCTCCTCCCGTGGTCAAACCACATCGACCACACCGAACCCCCATGCTCATTCGCCCCGACGGCTACGTCTGCTGGGCCCACACCCCAGACAGCGACCCGAACAACCGCACTCCACCACTGGTTCGGCGAACCCTCGGCACCTCAAGACCAACCGCGGTAGGTGTCCGACGCGTCGGGGGCATCCAGGTCCGACGGTCCTGCGCGACAACGTCCACTGAGGACTGGTCAGGTCAGGCGCGGAGGTTGGCGAGCATGTGCTTGGCGCCGTCGATGGCGCGGTTGAACTCGTGGGGGTTCTGGTGGGCGCGGGCCAGTACGTAGGCGCCTTGGACGGTGGCGACGATGTGGGCGGCGGTGGTTGCCACGTCGAGGTCGGGGCGGAGTTCGGCCGAGCGGACGCCGTCGGCCAGGACTTCGGTGAGGCGGTCGGTGAGCCAGGTGAAGAACTCGGCGACGGGGGCGCGCAGCCGCTCGTCGCCGACGACGTCGTGGTCGTGCAGGAGGCGACCCATGCGGCAGCCGGCGAGCGGGTCGCGTTCGGAGTCGAGGTAGGCGTTGACGCGGGCGGTGGCCGTGTCCGCGGCGGCGAGGGCCGTCTCGATCTTGGCGCGCAACTGGTCGGACATGTGGGTCATCGCCGCGATGGCCAGCTCCGCCTTGCCCGCGAAGTGGTGGTACATGCTGCCCTGGCCCGCCTTGGACCGCTCCAGGATCATCGCCGGGCTGGTCGCGCTGTAGCCGCGTTCCCACAGCAATTCCGCCGCCGCGGCCGTCAGTGCGTCCTTCTTGCTCACCACCGGCTCCTTCCCTCGGTGCACCCATCGTACCGAGTAGTCGGTACGGCGTTGCATTCTGTACATACTAGTCGTTACAGTCGAACCCATGGAACCGCAGAGGGTGGCCACCGCGCCACCACCGCGCGAAACCGGTCCTACCGTCAACCGCCCGGGGTTGCTGCTGGTCGCGCTGCTCGGCGGCCTGTTCCTGGGCAACATCGACATCGCCGTGGTGAACGTGGCCATCCCGTCGATCCGGGAACGGCTCGGCGCGGGCCCCAGCGAGCTGGAACTGGTCGTGTCCGGGTACACGCTGGCCTACGCGTTGCTGCTGATCACCGGCGCCAGGCTGGGCGAGATCGTCGGCCGCAGGCGGGTGTACGTGCTGGGGCTGACCGCGTTCACCGCGCTGTCGCTGGCCTGCGGCCTCGCCCCGACCGGCGCGGTACTGGTGTGGTCGCTCGCGTGCTGCAGGGCCTGGGCGCGGCGCTGATGGTGTCGCAGGTGCTCACCGAGATCCAGGTCCACTTCCACGGCGCGGCCCGGCGGCGGGCCCTCGGCGCCTACACCGCCGTGCTCGGGGTGAGCTCGGTGATCGGCCAGGCACTGGGCGGGGTGCTGGTGTCGGCGGACATCCTGGACACCGGGTGGCGACCGATCTTCCTGATCAACCTCCCCATCGGCGTGTGCCTCATCGTGCTCGCGCTGGCGTTCCTACCCGCGAGCGCGGGTACGCCCGGCCTGCGGTTTGGACCTGGCGGGGGTCGGGGTGCTCTCGGTGGGGCTGCTGCTCCTGGTGACACCGCTGGTGTTCGGCCAAGAGGCGGGGTGGCCCACGTGGACCTGGATGTGCCTGATCGGGTCGGTGCCGGTGTTCGCCCTGTTCGCCGTGGTCGAGCGGCGGGTCGCCGCGAGCGGACGGGCCCCGCTGATCGCCGTGCACCTGCTGGCCCGGCCCCGGATCTCGCTCGCCCTGTGCGCCCAGGCCTCGATCCGCGCGGCCTACTTCGCGCTGCTGTTCGTTGTGGCGCTTTACCTGCAACAGGGGCTCGGCGCCAGTCCTACGTACTCCGGGCTGGTCCCGGTGTCCTGGGTGGCAACGTTCGCGCTGGTCGGTCCCGTGCTCAGCCGGATGGATCCGCAGGCCAGGTCGCTGGCCGCGCCGGTGGGCGGGGTGCTGATGGCGGTGTCGTTCGCGGGCGTCGCACTCGGCGCGGACGTCTGGTGGTTGGTGGCCCTGCTCGGCGTCGGCGGCGTCGGCTACGGGTCGGCGTTCAGCGGGACCCTCGCCCACCTCACCGACGCCGTCGAACCGCGGCACGCCCCGGACGTCAGCGGCCTGTTCAACACCACGCTGCAGGTCGGCGGCACCCTCGGGGTCGCTGCTTTCGGCACCGTCTACCTCAACCTGGCCGGCGCAGGTCCGCGGCACGCCTTCGCGGTGACCTCGTGGGCGTTGGCCGCGCTGTCGATCACCGCGGCGGTCCTGTTCCACCTGGCGAACCGGGCCGAGTCCACACCAGCATGACGACGAGGGGAAATCCGATGGATGTCAACCGCCACCCCGGCGACGCGACCAAGGGACCGGAAGACCGGTTCTCCGGGGACGTCTGGCTCTGGCCGCGCATCGGGGCCACGCGCAACGCCGAGGTGCGCAACGTCTTGTTCACCCCGGGCTCGCGCAGCGCCTGGCACCGGCACCCGGCGGGGCAGGTTCTGCACGTCACCGAAGGCGTTGGTGTCGTCCAGTCGCGCGGTGGCGAACGCGAGGAGATCCGCGCCGGTGACACCGTCATCTGCCACCCGGGCGAAGAACACTGGCACGGCGCCGCTCCGGGCACCTTCATGACCCACATCGCCGTGACCGACGGCCCAACCGAATGGCACGAACACGTCACGGACGACCAGTACGCGTTCGGTGAGGCCTTGATCCAGCCCGGGTCAGTCCACCTTCCACCAGGCGAAAACGCCCGCGAAGCCGTTGGCCATGAGCAGGGCGATGGTGGCCGCGGCGCCGACGGCCTCGACTGAGAAGCCGAGGGGGTGGTCGATGTCGAACCGTCCTTCGGCGCGGAAGTCGGACAGGTAGGGGATGGTGAAGATGCCGACTCCGAGCGCGAACAGGCTTACCGCAGCGCCTAAATCTGAGGGGGCTTCGGGGCGGGTGGGGCGTGATCGGTGCAGCCAGATCGAGCGGCCGCCGGAGGCTACCGCGCCGAGGCCGGTGAGCAGGGCGATGGGGACGCCGGGGCCGCGGTAGGGGGCCAGCGCGAACAGGACGAGCAGACCGCATCCGATCACCAGGGTGATCCAGCGCAACCACCGTCGCACCAGGGTGATCGTCGTCGGTTCCACTGCTGAGGACTTTTCGGACACGGCGACCAAATTAGCCGGTCGACCTCGTGCGTGCCGCCGATTGGTTGTGGTTACGCCATTCAGCAGATGGCGTCGGGATCGGTTTGAGCACCACGGTGATTGGGCAGCCACGGGTATGAGCACAGACGACAAGGTCGACGCGAAGGCAGACGAACTCAAGGGCAAGGTCAAGGAGAAGGTCGGCGACGCCACCGACGACCAGGAACTGGAAGCCGAAGGCAAGGGCGACCAAGCCAAGGGCAACCTGAAGCAGGCAGGCGAGAAAATCAAGGACGCGTTCAAGGGCTGACCTTCGGGAACGATCAGATCTTGACGCTGTAGGTGGCGAAAGCCCTGCCGATCACCGGCATCGCGACGTTGCGGACGGGTACGCCACCCGAGGTGGCGCCTTCCTCAGAGCCGAAATGGGCGTGCCCATGGATGGCGAGGTGGGCGCCGCACTCGTCGATGACGTCACCGAAGCGGTAACAGCCGAGGAACGGGTAGATCTCCAGAGGTTCGCCGCGCACCGTGTCCACCGTCGGCGAGTAGTGGGTCAGGACGATGCGGACGTCGCTGGTCAGGCCGCTGAGCGCGGACCGGAGGCGGTCGGCGCAGACAATCGAATGGCGGACGAAGTCCTTCATTTCCCGCTCACCGAAATTGGATGCCCGGGTGCCCGGGAAACCGCCACCGAAACCCTTGACCCCAGCGACGCCCACCGTGTGGTCACCGATCCGAAGAGTGATCGCGTCGCCCTCCAGGACGTGGATTCCGTTGTCCGACAGGAGAGTGGTGATGTCCTCGACCTGATCACTGTGATAGTCGTGATTGCCCAGGACCGCCACCACCGGCACCGGCAGAGCCGCGAACTCGTCGACGACCACGCGGGCCTCGTCGGGCTCTCCGCGCCGGGTCAGGTCTCCGGCCAACAGCAACACATCCGCCTGGTCGGCGAGTTGGTCGAGCGCCGGGCGGAGCGTGCCCCGGTCGCCCTCCCCCAGGTGAACATCCCCCACGGCCGCAACCCGGATCACCACAGTCCCCCGCTCCCCGCGGCCACCCCAGTCGAGGCCGCACACGGCATCGTACGTCGGTTAGGCCTGATTCCGCTTGCGCATGGAGATCTTCCGGACCTGGGGGCGAGTCGACACCTGGGACATCCGCAGCCACTCCGATTCCGGTATCGCCCGGAACAGTTCCGATGACGACGTGCGGGCGGGCGGTACATCCGGCTCTTCGTCGTTCGGGTTGAGAACTCGGCTCCAGATGTCACCGGTGACGAACCCGAGCAGGAACTCCGCGGCACCGCAGGGGAAGTACTGCAAGACGGGGTCTTCAGGTTGGATCCGCCATGCGCCTCCGTTGCTCGCCGCCACCGTCCACCGGTCGGGATCAGCGTGGTCCCGCACCCATAACAAGACGGGACGACTTGTGCGTGCCCACGGCAGTACGCCACCCGGTTCGGGGAACAGCGGAACCGGGACATCCTCGGGGTGCGACTGTCGCCAGTCCTCCAGTTCCCCCATTTCCGTCTCGAACTGCCGCACCTGATCGGGCACCCCGTCCACGACGTACGGTGGCTGGAACATGATGGAGTCCCCGTACGGCCCGAAGAAGTCTCCGGGCGGGAAAACCCGGTGCAACTCCTTGTAGTCCGCGGGCAACCCCACCCCGAGCCGGCTTTCCACCACGTCCCAGTCGGTCCGGGCATACGACACACCGGACCAACCGGTCAACTGACTCAAATCGTCAACAGCGCTCATCAGAATCCCTACTCGAAGAACAGGTCCTCGTCGGAGGCGAACTTCGGCTTGTAGTCGCGCCTCCTCAGGATCTCGCTGGGCAACTCGTCCGTCACCAGTGCGAGAAGAAACTCCACCGCACCGACGTCGAACTCCTCCCACCGGTCATTGTTGATGGCGGACGGCACCACCGGCCAGTCGTTGGGATCACCGCCATCGGTCAACCAGAACAACATGCCCGCGCCTTCCGCCCTGCACCGAGCCCAGGGCAACAAACCCGGCACATCCGGATAAACCGGGTACGGCAACTTGCGGATCGACCGCAAGATATCCAACGCCCTCGCGAACATCACCCGCAGATCGACGCAAGTCTGCGGGGAGGGCGGTTGAAGGTCCACCACCCCGCCATACGAGCCGACCGGGATCGTCTCGCCCAGCCGCTTGTAGTCATCAGGCAGAGTCAGACCGAGCGCACCTTCCGTGATCTTCCAGTCTGGAGCGAGCCTCGGTCGCCCCAACCAGCCGACCGCCACAACCAGTTCGTCAACAACCTTTGAAGACGTAACCACTGCTCAATACCTCAGCCTTCGGCGTGTTGGGGATGTTCACGATACAGGTCCAGTCCTTGTTGCTGATAGCTGCCACAACAATCGAGGAGGGTACTCCGGTGTTCTTATCGGGGTAGACCGGGATGCTGACCATGAACACCGGGTCTGTGGCGACCCTCTCCGCGATCCTGCTCTCGACCTGGTGCCACATCCATGAGTTGTTCGTCGTATCCTGATAGCACGGAACGAAGTTCTCCAACATGACGCTTGATCCGTTGAGCTTGTGCCCGATCAAGTGACACCGCGACATTCTCTTGCTCGTGTCCAGTCCCGGCAGTTCGAATGTGAGACTGGTCCGGTCCTCTTTGTTAACGGACACCACGCAGGCCATGCCCAAGGTCGCCCGATACTCGATCGAGTCCGAGGAGTCGGTAAATCTCTGGCGTTCCCCGTAGCTCTGCCAGTTGGCCTTGCAGCGGCCACCGTCGTCCTGGGTCGTCGGGCCAGAGGCCCTGCGGCCATCGCCCTCCGGGTCCTCGTCGGCGTTGACCAGCGGGAGGTTGCCCTGGCGGACCATCTGCCCCGAGACCACCGACGCCACGACGGTGCCCATGTCGGCGACCAGCCGCTGGATCTCCGGCGAGAGGGTCGGCCCCGATGGCTGCCGCGTCAACGGCGTCAATGCGTTGCTGAGTACCCGCATGGCCGCCGACGCGGCAGCGTCAGCGACGCCCGAGTCCTTGCCGCCCTTCTTCAGCCGCTCGGGCGGAGAAGGGACCTTTTTCTTGATCCGGGTAGGGCCACGGCCTCCCCCGTCACCGCCACCCCCTCTACCACCGCTGGTGGCCGTGGTGACGCCGGGGTTGCGCGGTCCGCACCCGATGGTGCGGCAGTTCGGAGCGTCACCGTCGCCGTCAGGCTGAGGCTGCAGCACCCGGGTGTTCCAAGCCATCCCCCGGTACCCGCACGGGCAGGAGATCGCATGGTCGATGCCCTTGAACACCTCGAAGAGCGTTCCCGTACCTCGACTGACCTGGACAGCCTGTTCAGCAAGGCTCACGGACAGGCACCCCAAGCCTGCAAGCTCACCTTCAACTGGGACAGGCAACGAGGCTAAGGCAACGCTACAGACCGTGCCTGCACCGAAATGACCGGTGGGGTCGCTGTTGTTGACCGGGTCGCCCAGACCATAGGTGTACCGGTTGTACCCGGCTACGCCGGGGCCGAGCACAAGGAAGTATCGGTGCCCCTTGGCTCGATGGTCGACATCTCAGTCATTTCGGACATCAACCACCAGATGCGCGTCGGCGGACTCGGCTACGCCACTGCCGTGACCGGCGGCAGCGGCCAGCTCGATTTCACTGCCACGACAGCAGGCCGTTACCTGGTGACCCTGGTTGGTCGCGAGGCGGAGCTCGCGGTCCCGACAGTCCACTAGCGATAGTCATCGCGGCGCAGCAGCCTGCCGCACGCGGCTTGCGGGTAGACAGTGGCGCTCCACGCCTTGTCCGGCAAAACGCCGGCCACCACTATCGAATTCCTACGAGATGGCGGCCGCATTGTCGCGAAAGACGCGGCCATATTTAATTCAGTGCTGTCATTGACGTGGACACCGTCATCGACAAACTAGCCGTACGCCTGCGACATGGTGATCGACCCGCATGGCGGCCGCAGACCGGCCGAAGTCAACGGCAAGGTGACGCACTGCCCATCCTGGGGGTCTACCAGAGCGGCCACGACGGGTCGTCCACCGCGCCGAGGAGACGAAACCTGGCGGTACCGGCCCCCATCGGTCTGCCGCAACCCACGGTCCCGGTTGGCGACCACCCCAGGGCAGGGGCACCAGTTCGTTCGTCCAAGCGATCGAGCGGTACCTGATCGAAACCGATGCGGAAGCGCGTCAGTGAATCCATTTCAGAGACCCTTTGCTGGTCTTGGTCCTGCCCAACTTGGACGTGGTCGACGGTGGCCTAGCGGCTGACCGCGCAAGGCGCTGCGCTCGCCGAGTTCACGTCCGGGATGCGGCAGGACGCGAGGGCCTCGACTGGGGTGACGTCGCCCGGTCGGCGCCTGACTGTTGTCGGGGTTGGTGTGGTGTTCATCTCGAATTGTGGTTGGGGGGTGGGGGTGGTCTAGGTTTCGCGATCGTGGGTTCCGCTGGGTGGGGTTGGGGTGGCGGGGGTGGGGTGCCGGGGGTAGGCGGACCGGGGTCTCGGATGGACTGTGTGTGGGGGGCGGTGGGGCTCCGGTGGCGATGATGGTTCCCGATGACGTGCGCCGGTTGTTCCTGGTCATCACCGGGGAGGAGTGGCCGGACGCGGACGAGGGCAGGCTGCACGGGTTGGCGGAGGCCTGGGAGACGGCGGGGCGGCGGCTTTCGGGGGAGTTGGGGCCGGAGTTGCGGCGGGCGGTGGGGGCGATCCGGTCGACGTTTTCGGGGGAGGCGGAGCTGGCGTTCGCGGGGCGGGTGGCGCCGTTCGTGGAGGGGGCGGACAACTACGTCGACGCGGCGGCGGGGCAGTTTCACGGGTTGGCGCAGTACCTGCACGACCTGGCTGTTGACGTGGAGTACGTCAAGCTGGTGTCCGTGTTGAGCCTGGTGGCCCTCGCGGTGGAGATCGGGTGGGCGGCGGCCGCGGCGGCGGAGACCGGTGGGGCGAGCATGGTGTGGCTGGCGCAGCGGGTGGCGCTGGTGCGGTACCTGCTCAAGTCGGCGTTGGGGCGGTTGGCGTTGCGGTTGGCGCAGGCCGAGCTGGTGGGTATGGCGTTCCAGGCGGTCATCGACGTCATCGCGCAGGGGGTGCAGTTCGCGATGGGCACCCGACACACCTGGAACACCGGCTACACGACCACGGCGCTCGCCGTGGGTGCGCTGGGTGGCGTGTTGATGCTCCCGTTGTCCGCCGTTGGGGAGGTGCTGGCGCGGGCGGCGGCGCAGGGGGTCGAGTCCGTTGTGGCCAAATTCGCCAAGTTCGCGAAGACCATTCCGGCGTGGGCGCACACGGTGCCGGAGTTGGTGTCGGAGATCGGGGTTGAGGCGTTCCACGAGGTGTTCACCGAGACCCTCTACAACTTCCTGACCACCGGCGAGTTCAGCATGAACGTGTTCTCCGCGACCTCCGGCGGTTTCTCCGGTGCGGGTGGCGCCGCCGGGCGAGCCGTCCGGCACCGGGGAACCGGTCACCTGGCCGTCGTGCCGCAGATCCACAGTGGACACCACGAGATATCCACAATGGACCACAAGGTGCCTGTTCCCCGGCTGCAGGACACGACGATCGTGGCCGCGCCGCCTGTCGACCCGCACCTGGTCACCGGCAGCATGCAGGCGAGCACCATCACACCCGTTGCCGCCCGCGCCAAGGCGCCCGCACCGACCACCGCCGCGAATCAGGCGAGCTCGATGGCCGCTGACGCGAGCAATCGCGCGGCGCGGGTGGAGTTGGGTACACAGTGGACCGATCAGCCGAGCAGTCCGGTGCGGGCGTTGACGACCGTGCCGGGCGCGACGGAATTCGTCGTGCCGGAGGCCGGTAACGGCGGCGGGCGGATGGAGGCGGTGGCGATCGGCGCCGTCCAGGATGGGCCGCGCGGGCAGGTCGGCGCGGCCGAGTTCTCCGGCGACACCCGGCCCGGGACGGTCGCACCCGCGGTGGGGATGGACTCGGTCCCGAGCACAACGGCGAACACTGCCTCGCCGGTCCACGCACGTGCTGCGAGGACCACGCAGCCTGAGTCGACCAGGGTGGACGCGACCGAGCAGCGGACCGCGGCGAAGACGTTCAGCCCGGTGGTGCGCCCGGCGACCGCCGATCCGGTGCTCGCGGCGCTGACCGGGCAGCGGTTCGTCGACTTCCGCACGTGGCTACCGCAGATCAACACTGTCCAGGGGACACTCAACTGTGTCTACACGAGCACGGCGGTCTTGGACACCTGGTGGGGATCTCCCACCACCGCCGAGCCCCAACAGGGAAAGATCGATGAGCTGCGGGATCGCGCCGGATTCGATGTGGAGGTCGTCGGCTACGGCTCCCCCGCGATCGACCGGGTGGCGCGCAGGCTGCTGGCAGAAGGCCCTGGGTCGTCGGCCATGGTGGTTCGCTCCCTGGCGGGGGCGGACATTTCCCACGCGTGGAACCTGCTCAACCAGGACGGCGTCGTGTACCACGTGGACGGCCAGTCCGGGAAGTGGTGGGATTCGGCGAAGGGACCGCGTGACCCCAAGCTCGTCGGCAAGATCCAGACGATCGCGGTGGGTCCGACTGGGCACCACATCTCCTTCGCGTCCGAGGTGGGCGCACCCGGCGAGGCGCTGGCCGCTGTGGACGGCTACCTGGAGGTGGCCGCGTCGTTGAGCAGCGCGGCCCGGCAGCTCGGCTGGTCCAGACCTGGGATCATCGAGGCCGCGGAAGCGTTCGTGGCGATGGACGCGACCGAGCAGCTAACCGGGTTCTACGAGGACCTGGGCGGACAGGCGCTGCCCGACGTGCTCGCCGGGATCGCGTCGCGCGAGCAGGCGTTGGTCGACTACGACACGCGCATCGACAGCCTCAAGGCGAGGTTGGCCAAGATAGCCCGAGCGAGCGAGACGGCCGACGCGGCGACGCGGGACCGGATGTCCGTCGCGGCGGTCAACGGCAACGAGTCCCTGACCTTGCTCACCCACGACCGGGACACCGCGTGGGCGGAGTTGGCCGACTTGCGTCGCAAGGCGGATTCCGCCGCCAGTACCGCCGACGCGGCTCGACGGACGTTGGCGGTGAAGGCCGCGTCCGACGCCGCCCACGCGGCACACGCCGACTCCGGGCCGTCGAAGGCGTGGGTGCGGCGGGACGAGAAGGACGTGACCAAGGCGCGTGCCGACCTGGCGGCGCTGCCTCCCGCCACTGACCGGGCCACGTGGGACACCCACGTCGAGCGGCACGTCAAGACGAGCTTGGAGGCCGCCCACGACGCCATCGTCGAGTACCGGCGGGCCAGGAAGGCGTACACGCAAGTCAGGGGCGCGGCCACTGATGCCGTGGCGTTGAGCCACAACGATGTCGAGCGGAGCGTGGTCCTGCTGCGCGGCCTGCCGGTGGGCGACCGCGTCGAGGTGGTGCGGGTCGACGTGGCACCGTTGGCCAGGGCGGTCATGGGTCTGGCCACGAGCCTGGAGCGGACGTCCGCACTCGCGCGGACGTTGACGACGGCCATCCGGACCCGGCTGCCGGTGATCCTCGACGGCGGCTACCTGCTGCGCCTGCTCACCTCGACCGATCCGGTGTCGTTCTGGTTGACGGGCCGGATCAGCGTGCCCACGGACATCCGCCCGGACTCGGGCACGATCCCCTCCGGGGGCCGGGCGGTGCGCCGTGGCGACCGGTCGCTGGTGGACGTGCGGCTGGAGATCACCCTGTCCCGGGTGGACCAGGGCCGGGCGTCGCGGATCGCGGTCATGGACACCCGGTTGCGCGTGCCCGAGCTGGGCATACCGATGTCCATGGTGTACGAGCCGCCCGGCGCCCCGACCGGGCCGGTGCCCGCGCCCGTGCTGGCGAAGCTCACCGAACAGGTGGACATCAGCGCCGACTCCCAACTTCTCCGGCGGTTGGCGGGGTCCGTGGGCGGCGAACACCTGGTGGACCTGTCGGCCTGGCTGCGCACGGGCGAGGTGTTGCGGTTGCCCGAGGGCAGCGGGCTCAGCCGCCGGTTCGGCGGGACTGTCGTGCGGACGACCAGTGGCCCGGTCACGGTAAGCCTGATCGGCTCATCGACCGGGGTGGTGGCACCACCCGCGGTGGAGCCATCCGACGATGCCCTGCGCGGCGCGCCGCACGGCAGCCAGACCGCGGTGACCCACGGCGCGGTCGATGCCACGATGACCTACTGGACGTCCCGAGAGGTGACGGTGGCCGTCGCCGGGCGGCCGGACCTCGTCGGGCGGGTGTACGGGTTGACCGCGCTGCCGGTGCTCGAGGCGGCCCGGGTGGGCCTGCCGATGTACCCCCACATCTCGCCGGGCAACGTCGACAAGCGCATCGGCGGGGGCGGCCGCTACCGGATCGGGACCGACGCCATCCTCGACGTGCCCGGCCGTAAGCGGATCGCGGCCTTCGTCGCCGAGGACCTGGACCTGACGGGCCGAGCGGAGGTGGGGAAGGCGTTCGCCGATCGGACTCGCGCCGCGTCCGCCCTGTACGACGCCCTGCACGGCGGTCTGGAGTTCACTTGGCGGACGGCCGATGAGCGCACCGTCGTGCTGGAGGTGCACGGCGTCATCACCCCGCCCCGGCGGACTTTTCTCTCGCCGCAAGCAGATTCGATCGCGCGGGACCATGTCGCGTACTGGGACGGCACCGGCGTTTCCGCGATCAGCGCCGCCACCCGCGTCTCGGGGTTCCCCGGTGTGCACCACGGGTTCACCGGTGATCTGGAACTGGTGGTGGTGCGCCGCGAGATCGTGGGGTCGCGGGTGGTCCGCCCCACCCTGTTCGACGGTTCGACCGAGCGCTTCCGGCTGGTTGAGCCGACCGCGGCGGACGTCGCCGCGGCGCGCGAGAGCGCCGCCTCCCCCAACTGGCGCCACGACCTGCGCGCGATGACGGTGCCCAGGGCGGTCGTCGTGTCCACGGCGGCCGACAAGCTGGTGTGGGCTGACCGACCACCCGTGGCGACCCCCGGCTTCTCCCCCGGTCTCTACGTGGGTGAGCCGCCCCCACTGTCCGAACAGGTCAGCGCGCACGAGGTCACCATGGACATGTTCGGGGTGTTCGCCAACGTCGAGCACGTCCGGATGTCGCCCGCCATGGTGGAGGCCCCGCGCATCGCGTTGGCCACCCGCGTCGAGGCGACGGCCGGGCGGCCGCGTTGGTTGCGGCGTTCCGGTTCGGACGGCGAGCTGGTGGTGCCGGGGACGGATCGGTGGCCGTCGTGGCGGCGGCACCCGGACGCGGATGGGCCGCCGTCATCGCCCGTGCCGACCCGACGATCGTCACTGCGGGAGCAGTCCGACAAAGAGTCCACAATGGACAACCAGGACGGGCGGGTGCGCTACCGGGCGATGTCGCCGGGATCGGACCTGCCCTCGTGGGGGGAACGCGAACTCGTCGAGTCCACACGGTCCGAAGGCACCCCCGGGCGGCTGCTGCGTTACCGGTTGTCGCCGCTGACCAAGCCCGGTTCGGCCTCGAACGAGCAGGTGCGTGGGCTCGCGTCCCGGTCCGGCGCCCGGGTCCTAGCGCTGCACGGGATCGACAGCAGGCTCGATCTGCCGCAGTTGACGGCGATGGGCCAGGTCGACGACATGGGCGGGGTGCTCGACGTTCGGGTGCGGTACCTGTCGCCGCGCTTGGTCGACATCCGGGTCGACGGGTTCCTGCGGCACACGTCGGAAGCCCACACGCGCGTCGACGGCGCCGGGTCGGCGACGGTCGAGCCCACGCCGGGCTCCCACCACGAACTCGACTACCGGGGCCCAACCGCGTTCATCGCGTTGGACGCCCGCTACACCTTCACCGGCGACATCGCCACGCGGGTGGCCGGGATCAACACGGAGTCCGACTCGGTGCAGGTGACCGTGGACGAGCCGGAGGCCGTCCTCGTCCAACTGCCCTTGCACACCGCGGTGGAGATGTTCACCGAGACCGGGCTGCCCCAGCCCGCGATGGCCCCGATCCACCTCGACCGCAAGACACCGACGCGGTCGGGGGAAACCCAGCAGTTGCTGCCGGACCGCTCCGGTTACGTCGCGTACGGGCCGACGGTGGTGTCGAACTCGCAGTTGGACCTGAGCGGCTGGCACGGGAAGGTGTTCACCCGGCTGACCGAACTGGGGGTCACCGGCGAGTGGGCGGACGATGTCGTGGAACGGGTCGACCGCCTGTTCCACAACCCGGCCGAGCGGGTGAACCTCACCGAGGCACTCGGCGGGGTGCACGCGCTGTCGGTGCCCGGCTCGGGCACGCACGTGACCGAGGTGGTCGACATCCGGGTCAGCGCGACGCGCACCACCGCGGCGGATCTCGCCCCGATCGGGCAAGCCGACCTGACTGTGTCGGTCGGCGGGTGGGGTGGTTCGGTCACCGGCTCCCGGGCGGGTGCGCGGACCCGGTTCACCGACACGTACCCCTCGGTCGACGTCGCCCAGCGCCAGTTGGTCTACAACCTGACGATCACCCGCAGGCACGTGCCGACCTCGCCGGTCAGCCCCCTCACCCTGACCGTGGCGGGCAACGCGAACCGCGCCGCGGCGGTCAGGTCTGTGCTGTTACGCGGCACGGTCGGCCTGACGTCCCCGGACGTGAAGACGTCACCGCCGATGCCCAAGCCGGACCGTTCCCCCACCGTGACCGTGCTCGACCGTAACCCGTTGACCACACGGAGTGCCGATCGACACGTGCTCGACCCGGATGCCATGTGGAGCGTCGTGGCCATCGGGTCGGCCACGACCACGGCCATCGCGAACGCCCTCTACGCCCAACTGGGCCGGACGCCGCTGACCGATCAACACCCGTCCGCGCAGCAGGTGACCGCCGCCGCGCGGCTGACCTCGCGGTACACCGAGCCGGGCACACCGTCCGAACTGGCCGTCCAGAAGCTGACCACCGGCCCGGCGTTGCGCACGGCCGCCTGGAACCTGTTCACCGGCGGGTCCACGGGGGTCGACCGCGTCCCGGGGACCGGGGAACCCCTGGGGGTGCGGATACACGCCCAACTGCGCTCGACCACGTTCACCCTGATGGAACCGGTGCCGGGCGCGAGCACCGTCGAGCACAGCCGGGAGGTGCCGGGCAGTCAGGGGCGCGACCTGCGGCAGAGCGGCCCGTCCTACCTGTTCTCGGTGGACGCGGAATTTTACCTGGACACCCCGGCAACGACCACGACGACGACGCGGGTCAGCAGCCACCAGGACATCCGGATCCGCGTCTGGGAGCCCGACGCGCTGAACCTGGGTCTGCTCAGCCTCGCCGATATCTGGCGGTACGCGGGGGTGAAGGTACCCGTGGGCCTGACGTACGCGTTCACGGGCGACGGCGTCATCCTGCACCTGAAGGGCGAGCAGGCACCCAAACCCCCCGAGCAACGCCGACCGGACGGCCGGACGCTCTACGTTGGACCGAACGTGCCCCGCGCGGCGGTCGTCGAACTGGTGCGCGGCCTGCCACTGCGCACACGGCCAACCACTGCCTACGCCATGGGTGCCGCGCACGGCACCTGGGCGGCCATCCCGCTGCCGGCGTACGAACTGGGATCGGGTCCGATCACCCCACCACGCCCGGCGGCACGGCCTGCCGCGACGACACCCACCGGCACCACGCCGATCAGCGGTACGGCCGGGACCAACCCGGAGTTGATCAGCGATGTCCCGGGGCCGGAAGAGGCGTTGCCGCGACACGACGACCTGGCCGACGCCCCGACCAACAGCGTGGACGCCGTGCTCGCGTACCACTCGGACTACAACACAGCCCGAGCGGACTGGACCCAGCACCCGCTGGAGTACATGGGATCCGGCGCCCAGGCTTTGAGTGCGCTGATAGACCGGGTCACCCTCGCCGGTCACGGCTCCGCCGCCCTGGTGTTCGGCAGGCTGCCCGACGGCTCCCGGCACGGCTGGAACCTGGTCAACCACCACAACCAGATCCTGCTCGTCGACCCCCATCTCGACACGAGCCGCCCGGCAGGCCCCGACGCGATCCCCGACCTCGGCCTCGTGCACGCGATCGTCCTCAACGCCGACAACCACCGCGTCGGCGGGACAGACCTCCCGGCAGGCATCGCCCACGAGTTCGACGTCCTCGCCGACGACGATTCGCCGAACTGGCTCGCGCACCTCGAACGCGTCGACCTCGAACTGCACGACGCGCGGGGCGCCAACCTCGACCTCGGCGCCTCCTCGCGTTCCCCGGTCGCCCGCCGCATCGCCGCGCTCGGTCAACACCGCCAGCGGGTCATCGCCCACCACGTCCGGGCCGCCGCCGAACGTGGCACCGTCATCGAGCTTCCCGACCACGAGGGGCTGCTGGTGCCGTATCGCGGGGGCTGGGTCCTGCTCTCGCACACCCCGGCCGACGCGGGCCGAGTCGCCCAACTCGCCGCCACCGTCCTCAACGGCAGCATCACCGCGATGGTCGTCGACCCCAACCTCAACGACCTCCGGCACCTCAAGTTCCCCCCGCGCGGCCGTCCACTGCCGACCACCCCACCCGATCAGGGCGGACTGGAGTCCGATTAGGACCGCGCCGAGCGCGAACTCGGGACGGTATGGTCGATCTGACCGAGTTGTCCATTTTGGCCGATAGGCTGGTCTAGACCAAACGGCGCAACGGTCGGGTTGCCATAAGAAGTTCAGCCTCTGTTCATCTACAGTCCTGTTTCGGGACCCGGGGAAGAGGCTTTACGTTCGCGGCCATGACTCCTGGTCCGGCTACCGCGCGCGGTGGGCCGGGCGGGCCCGAACCAGGCGGACCAGGGTCTCGGATCGATCCGAGGCGGACCGAGAAAGAACCACCACGATGGCCATGATGGTTCCCGACGACGTGCGCAGGATGTTCCTCGTGATCACCGGCGAGGAGTGGCCGGACGCGAACGAGGATCGGCTGCACGCGTTGGCCGAGGCGTGGGAGACCGCCGCGAACCGGCTCTCCGGCGAGTTGGCGCCGGAACTGCTCAAGGCCGTCGTCGCCATCAGGTCGACCTTCAACGGCGCGACCGAACAGGCCTTCGCCGCCAAGATGTCACCGTTCGTCGAAGGATCGGACAACTACATCGCCGCCGCCGCGGAACAGTTCCACGGCCTCGCGAAATACCTGCACGACCTGGCCGTGGACGTCGAGTACATCAAGCTCGTCTCGGTGCTCAGCCTGATCGCGCTGATCGTGGAGATCGCCTGGGCGGTCTCGGTCGCGGCCGAGACCGGCGGGGCGAGCATCGCCTGGATCGCCGAACGGGTCGCGTTCGTGCGGATGCTGCTGCGGACGGCACTGGGCAGGCTGGCGCTGCGCTTCGCCCAGGCCGAGATGATCGGCATGGCGTTCCAGGTCGTCATCGACGCGGTGGCGCAGGGCATGCAGTTCGCCATGGGCACCCGCTACCAGTGGAACACCGGCTACACCACCAACGCCCTCGGCGTCGGCGCGCTCGGCGGTGTGCTGATGATCCCACTGGCAGGCGTCGGCGAGATGCTGAGCCACCTGGCCGCCCAGGGCGTCGAATCCGTGCTGTCCAAGTTCGCCAAGTTCGCCAAATCCATGCCCGGCTGGGCACACACCGTCCCCGAACTCGTCTCCGAGATCGGGGTGGAAGCCTTCCACGAGGTCTTCACCGAGACGCTCTACAACTTCCTCACCACCGGTGAGTTCAGCATGAACGTCTTCTCGGCGACCTCCGGTGGCATCTCGGGCATGGGCGGCGCCGCGGGCCGCTCCATCCGGCACGCGGGCACCGGGCACGCACCGGCACTGCACCCCGCGGGCGGCCCAACTGTCCACAGCGGACCCCATGGCACCCCGGCGCATCTCGTCGACGAGCACGTCCAACTGCCGGTGAGTCTGCCGGTGAACACGGTGGCGCACACGCCGACCCCGCTCACCGGGATCACGACCACCCCGATCACCGCCGAGCAACCCGCAGGCCGGACAACCGCAACGCCCACCACCCCGACGACCGTCACGGCCGCCGCCGGTGCCCGACCGAACACCCACGCGACGACAACCACTCCGAACGCCGCAACACCAGGCACAACCACCACCAACGGCCACCCGAACGCCGCGGCCACCACTACCGCACCGGGCACCAGGTCAACCTCCGTCAGCACGCCGCCCCCGACCACCACAACGACAGCCACACCCGGCACCCACCAGCCGACCGCCACGACCACAACCACCGGATCACCAGCAGGCAACACCCCACACCCCACCACCACAACAACAACGACAACCACTGGGACAACAGCCGACACCACATCGCACTCACTCGTCACAGCGACGGCGACAACCGCCTACCAAACGACCCCCCAGGCCACCACCACCACCCCGAACACGGGGTCCACGCCCGGCAGCGCCCAGAGCCCGACCGGCACCACCAAGGCCGCCGCACCAACAACTGTCAGTGGCCAACCGGACACCCGACCGACCGCCACCTCATCGACGGCCACCAATGGACAACGCGCGGTCGACTCCCCGACCACCACGGTCGCGGGCGTCGAATCCACCACCGCGACAACGGAAACCTCCGGTGGGTTGATCGACACCCGGGCGATCACCAGCGCGCCTGGCACCGAGTGGCGGGCCGAGAACTCGCCCAAGACGGGCAGTCCCAGCGCCGCACCCGTGGCGGCGACGGCCGGTGGTCAGTCCAGCGCCCCGGTGACCACAACCCCGACGAGCCCGGCGAAGACACCCACGGTCGACGCACCCAAGACGGTCGCGCCCGGTACCAGCGTCACCACCGAACCCACGGCTGCCCCTGCGACGGCCACGGCCGGTGGTCTGCCGACGACGCGCACCGCCCCGGTCGACGCCGGTGTGCCGAGTTCGGTCGCGCCAAGCGTGCCCGCGGCGGCCGCGCACGTCACCGAGACCGTGCGGCAACTGCGGGACCAGGTCGCCGGGCGGGTCAGTGACGTTCGGCGGGCGGTGACGACGGTGCGGACGGAAGTCGCGGCGGCGGAGCACGCGGCGGAGGTGGCCGGGGCGGGCGCCGAGGCGGCGTTGCGCAGGCTGGACCAGGGGTTGACGGCGGCGGGGATGAACAGGTCAGGCGCGCTGCGGTCGCCCACGGAGGCCATGGCGGACTTCGACGCGTTGCAGGCGCACCTCGACAGGTACGACGAGTTCATCGCCGGGCTGACCGAGGACGGCGCCCACGACGTGGCGGGCATGGTCACCGAATGGCGGGAGGAACTGGCCGCGACGGTGGACGGGTTGCGGCGCACCATGGACACCGCCGTCGCCGCCGCCGGGGCCGCGACCACCGCCGCCACCCACGCGGCGAACGCGGCGCTGGCGCTGGCCGAGATCCACTCGACCACCGAGCTCGTCCAAGGCGCGCACGACCAGGTGAGCTCCGCGCTCCGCGACATCGCCGCGCTGCCGTCGGACGCCGCCGAGGACACCGTCGCCGCACACGTGGCCGCCGGTCGAAGCGGGCTCGACCTGGCGACCACGTCCGCCGAGTCGGTGGCGATCGCGGTGGCGTCCGCGCGTGATCACGCCGCGGCGGCCCAGGCGGCCGCCGCCCAGGGCACCATCGAGCGGGGTACGACCCTGCTGCGCGGCCTGCCCTTCACCAGTCGGATCGGTGTGGAGGCGGTCGGGCGGGAACCACTGGCCGGTATCGCCACCGAGCTGTTCGACACCGATCTCGGAGCGGCCGACGACTTCACCCGGGTCGCGGCGGACGCCCTGCGCGACAACATGGCCGCGATCGTCAACCAGGGCCACGAGGTCACCGTGGGCGACGGGTCGGCGCGGGTGTGGCTTCAGGGCAGGGTTGTGGCGCCGGACGACACGCGCGTGGAGGCGTGGGACGCCCCTCGGCGGTATGCGCGGCCGGACGTCATCAAGGTCGAGGGCGCCGACCGCCAGGACGCGCGCACGGCCACCTCGGCCGCCAACCGCGCCCTCCGCGTCCCGTTGAACGTCACCGATTTCACGCCGTTCCTGCGGGGAGGCTTCACGCCTGCCGTCGTGTCCCGCCGGGTGGACAGCGTCGTGGTGGCGGACAGCACCACCCGGCCCGACGCACGCACCGGCGACCGGTCCATCGTGCGGGCCGACGTCGTGATCACCGCGACCCGGCTGGGCACGGACGACCACGGCACCCACTCGGCGCAGACCTCCGTACCGGTGGAGCTGCGCGTCCCGCTGGTCACTCCGGCCCCGACGGACCACGTCCCCACCGGTACCACCACCGAATCCGCCGCCACTCCCCCGGCGACCAGGCGCAGAGTCCGGTTCCAGCTCCCCGATAGCGACAACCGGGCGGTGCTCGCCGGTCAGGCGGAGACCAGGGTCGAGCACGAGCTGACCCGGGCCGTGGTGGGCCAGGTCGGGCAGGCGCACCGGACCGAGGTGGCGTCGTTCCTCGGGTCGGCGGACCTGTTGCGGTTGCCGGACAACGACAACGCGAGCACGCGGATCGGTGATCTGCCGGTGCGGGTCACCGCCGGGCCGCTCGCGGTGTCGCTGGTCGGGGTGTCGGGTGGGCTGCTGGAGCAGCGCGCCGGGACGACCGCGACCCGGGTGGAGCTGTCCGGCAGCGACTTCGCCCCCGGTGTCGGGTTCGGCGGGGGTTACGACAACGGCACCACGCGGTGGTTCGTGGGTGCCACCGCCGATTTCTCCACCCAGCGCTCCGGCGGCATGGTCGTGGGCAACGAGGCCGCCGTCGAGCGCTTCTCGGTGCGGACCACGCTGGAGTACCGGATGCACCGGCCGATCACCGTGACTGTCGCGAGTGGACAGAGCATCAGCGGCGCGGCGTCCGGGTTGGTGTCGCTGTCGGTGACGCGCGCGGCGGAACTCGGGCTGCCCGTCCCCGAGCACCTGGCGGCGAGCACGGTGACCGAGCGGATCGGCGGGGGCGGTGGCTACCGGATCGGCACCGACGACATCCTCGCCATCCCGGGCGAACAGCGCATCGTGGACTTCATCAGCGAGGGCCTCGACCCGGTGGGCCAGGCGGCGGTGCGGCAGATGTTCGACGACCACCCCAAGGCGGTGGCGGCGATCTTCGACTCGCTGCACGGCGGTCACCCGGTGACCTGGCGGACCGGCAACCGCCTGCACGTGCTGGACATCCAGAGCACGATCGTCCCGCCGCGCGAGACCCACCCCTCGGGGCAGTCCAACTCGACCGCGCTGGACCAGGTGACCCGGCAGCAGCAGGTCATCGCCCACGCGGGCCGGGACATCCGGATCGGTGTCGGCGCCGAGGTGCGCCACCTGCTCGACGACGCACCGGCCACGGGCGGTGGCCCGACGGCCCTGCTGCCGCGGCTCAGCCTCGCGGGCTCGTGGACCCGCTCGATCACCACCACCTTGGGGTCCAACGGCCGCGACAGCCGCAACAGCACGTACGGCGGCGAGCACCGCGGGTTCACCGGAGATCTCAACCTGGTGGTGACGCACCGGGAGATCGCCCTGCCCACCCGGTTGCAGGATTCCCTCTTCTTCGGCCGGATGATCGGTGGGCCGCGCGCGGCCGATCGGCTCATCGAGCCGACCGCGGCGGAGGTCGGCCAGCCGGGGCAGGACCACCGGCAGTCGCCGCCGAACAGCAACCTGGTCCGGCGGACCACGGTGACCGAGGCCGTCGCGGTGACCACGGCGGGCGACAAGTTGGCGTGGGCCGACCAGGCACTGATGTCGACCCCGGGGTTCGAACCCGGCATCTACGTGGGCGCCCCGCCCCCGCTGCCGGAGCACATCCAGGCCCGCGCCGTGCGACCGGCGATGTTCGGCGCGGTCGCGGCCATCGTGCACGCGCGCACCACCCCCCGGCTTGTGGAGGCCGGGCAGATCGCGGTCGCCAAGAGCATCAAGGTCCTGGCAGACCCGGGCGGGGGCGGACGACGGCCCGACCCGGCTGTCCGGGTGTCTCCGCCGGGAGCGGGCCTGTGGCCATCATGGGGTCAGCGCGAGCTCACCGAGTCGGTCCGGTTCAACGGCGAGTCCGCGCGGGTCCTGCAGTACCGGCTGTCCCCGCTGAGCAAACCCGGCTCGGACTCGGCCGCGGTGATGCGCCAGTTCGTGTCCCAGGTCGGCGCCCGCGGGTTCGCCGTACTCGGACTCGACGGCCAGGTCAGCGGCCCGCACCCGCTGCTGGCGCCCGGCACCTTCACCACCCTGGGCGGGGCGATCAGCGGGCGGGTGGAGTTCTTGTCGCCCCGGGTGGTCGACACGCGCACGGTCAACACCCTGCACCGCCGCGCCGACGGCGACCACCCGGTCAGCTCCGCCACCACGCACCAGCACAGCGGGGACGCGGCGTTGACCTTCTTCTCGGCGCCCAGGCGCAGGTCCGACTTCGGTGGGCAGGTCCAACTGCAGGTGGCCGGGAACCTGCGCCGCGGCCAGACCGCGGTCAACGAGTTCAGCACCGGCTCCCGGCAGATCTTCAACTACTCGGGCCCGACGGTGCTGCTGGCGCTGGACGCCCGGTTCACCTTCACCGGCGACCTCGCCGTCGAGACGCTGCTGCGCACCAACCGGGCCGAGACGATCCAGGTGACCGTCGACGAGCCGGAGGCGTTCCTGGTCGAGGTGCCCGCGCGCACCGCCGAGGCCATCCTGACCGAGCTCGGGCAGCCGATACCCGCCGAACTCACCAACCTCTTGGCCGCCGCGACGCCCGCGCCCACCGCGGTGCCGGGCTCGCAGCAACTGCTGCCGGACGGCGCGGGCTACCTCGCCTACGGACCCGCGGCGGTGATCAAGTCCGAGCTGGTCGGCACCGACGCCCCGCTGGCCGGGGTGCGGGCCCGGCTGACCGAGCTCGACGTCGACGCCGCGTGGCAGCAGAAGGTCGTCGACCAGCTCACCGGCCTGTTCACCAACCCGGCCGAGTGGGTGAACCTGCGTGACGTGCTCGGCGGTCAACGGGCGATCTCGGTGCCCGAACACGGCATCCTCACCACCGACGTCGTCGACCTGCGGATCACCGCGGTCCCGGCCGCGCCCGGCAGCACGCCGGGGCGGGCAGGACCGGCGGCCGACGCGCTGGTGCCCAACTCGCTGACGCAGTACACCTACTCCGGGGCCACGAAGGTGCGGCAGGAAAGCAGCGCGAGCGGGTACTCGATCGGCCTGCAGGGCGACGGCACCGCGACCCAACCGAGTTCGGCGGCCACGCTGGGCGTGGCCACCGCGATCGGCAAGCAGACCGCGACCAGCGAGACGCTGCCGGGGTCGGGCGCCAAGCGGCCGATGATGACGGTCACCTACAGCGCGCTCGACCGGACGAACCACGACATCACCTACCAGGTGGAGATCACCCGCAGGCAGCGGCCGATGCCGGTGACCGATGCCGTGACGCTGACCGCCGCCCGGTACTTCGACCGGGTCTTCGGCGACGCCGCGCCGCCGGTCCCGGTGGCGGGCTCGGTCCACCTGGTGTCACCTGCCGCGCACACGTCACCGCCGCTGGCCCGACCCGATGTGGCGCCCGCGTTCACCGTGTTCCGGCACAACCCGCTGGACGCAGGCGGTGTCGAGCAGACTGTGCTCGACCCGACGTCGATGTGGTACATCGAGCGGCTCGGGTCGACCACGACCGGGGCCATCCGGGACGCCGCCTACGCCCAACTCGGCGCGACCCCGCTGGACCCCGGGCAGTCGATCAACCAGGTGGTCACCGCCGCGGCGGGCAAGCCGTCGCGGTTCACGAACCGGGGCGAACCGTCCGAACCCGTGCTGCACACGCTGACCGCGGGCCAGTCGCTCTACCACGGCGCGTGGGCGATGTTCACCAGCGACGCCTACTCGGCCAGGGAAGTCCTCGCGCCCAAACGCCTGCTGGGTGAGGAGACCTTCGACTTCCAAGTCCGCGCCCGCCTGGTGCCCGGCACCTTCACCAAGGTGCCGCAGGGGCCGGACGCGCGGCCCGTCACGCACACCCGGGAACTCGAGGACGTCAAGGTGCACGGCTTCTCCCGGGTGGTCACGCGGTTGCGCGGCCTGTCCGTGGCGGCGCAGTCCACGCAGATCTCCGACACCGGGATCGCCACGACGGTGGCCTCAGCGGTCGGCGGGGACACCGGGATCGGCCGCCAACAGACCTCGTCGACCGCCGAATACGGCGTGGGGCTGGTGACGCAGGAGGGCGAGTCCTACCTGTTCCGGGTGGACGCCGAGTACTACGTGTCCACCGCGGCCGGGAAGGCGGCCGCGCCGGGCGAGGCCCGCACCGGGTTCGACGCCTTCGGGTCGACCACGATGAGGATCACCTCCCGCCAGGACGTCCTGGTCCGCGTCTGGGAGGCCACCGCCCTGCGCGAGGGTCTGATCACCCTGTCCGACGTCTGGGAGCGCGGCGGGGTCACCCTGCCCGCCGGGCTGACCTACACCGCCACCCACGACGGTCTCGTCGTGCACCGGGCGGGCGACCAGCCTGCCGCGCCGCCCGCGGACCAGACCGGTTCGCGCACCGACGACCGGGGCCGCGTCCTGCACATCGCCCCGGGCGTCGCCCGCGGCGACATCGAGGCGTTCACCGAAGCCCTGCCGGACAACCAGCGCCCTGCCGACATCCGCGACCTGGCCGCCATGCACGCCGACACCACCGGGAGGCCGGCCCAGCCCAGCACAATCACCGAGGTCGAGGTCAGCCCACCCGTCGCGGAGGCCCGGTTGGAGTCCGACGAGGTCGTGGTCGACCACCCGGTCGTCCCGGTACCGCGACCCGGGGAGGTGGGTGCGGCACTGCCCAGCGCCCGGCACGCGGACCCGCGCGGTTGGGCAGACCGGGTCAACGGCACCGGTGGTACGTCGGCGGCCGACGGTTTGGCGGCCGCCCGGCGGTTCCACTCGATCTACCAAGGCGAACACCTCGTCGTCGAGCACGAGGGCCAGTCCGCGATCGACCACCCGCTGGAGTTCTTCTTCTACGGCCGAACCGGGCTGGACGTGGTGGTCGACCGGGTCACCCACGGCGGGCCGGGCTCCGACGCCATCGTGGTCACCAAGCACGACAGCGGTGCGGTGCGCGCGTGGAACCTGGTCAACCACAAGGGCACGGTGCTGCTCGTCAACCCGCTCAACGGCACGCACCAACTCGCCGCCGCGGCCGACATCGCCGACTCCACCGAGATTTTCGCGGTCCCGTTCGACAGCGCCAACAACCACATCGGACCCGAGTCCGGGCCGACACACCTGCCCGCCGGAATCGTCCGCGAGTACGAAGAGGCGACGAGCGCCTTCACCGAGCCACTGGGCGACTCGGCGGGCCGCGCACCCACCGCACTTCCCGACCACCTCAACCGGGTCGACCACGAGCTGACCGTCAACTGGCAGGTCGCGGCCGAGGTGACCGGGCGACCACGGCGAACCCTGCTGGACCGCATCGCCGCGTTGGGGGCACACCGGACCCGAGTGATCGAGACCCACCTACGAGCGGCCGCCGCACGCGGCAGCGTGATCACACTGCCCGACGGCATCGGC
This sequence comes from Actinokineospora inagensis DSM 44258, assembly GCF_000482865.1. Taxonomy (GTDB): domain Bacteria; phylum Actinomycetota; class Actinomycetes; order Mycobacteriales; family Pseudonocardiaceae; genus Actinokineospora; species Actinokineospora inagensis. The sequence goes on from NZ_AXWW01000042.1 coordinate 50,563, forward strand.
AACCTCGTCCCCTACCGCGGCGGCTGGGTCCTGCTCTCCCCAGCGCCGGTACCGGCGGGGACGGTGGCCCACTTCGCCTGGGTCCTCAATGGACAGATCACGGCCATGGTGGTCGGCGCGGACCTCGACGACCTCCGCCACCTGCGTTTCCCCCCACGCGGCCGCCCGCTACCGGTGGACGAAGACCCCGCCGACGACCGCCAACTCACGGGAACAGACCGGTGAAGCGGCCTACCCAGGCGGTGTCGCGCCGGTGGTGACCGGGGTGCGTTGGTCGTCGCCGGTGTCGACGTGGACCGGTGGTGGGACGACGGGGGTGCTGGGCGGTAGGTAGATCTCGCCGTTCTTGCAGTAGACGACGACCCGGCGAACGGCGCCGCCGCCTATGTAGCCCGCCGGGTTGCCCTGGCGGGCGAACCTCGCGGCCACCTCGGCCCGGGTGACGTTGGGCGCGGTGATGTGGGTTTCGACGTCGCGGAAACCGAACCTGACCGCTTTCTCGTGGGCGACCACGGCGGACTCGTACACCTTGGCGGCTCCGACCGCGCCCGCCTGGGGCGGTCCCTTGAGTTGCAGCGGGCGCGGTGGCTTGCCGATCGTGCCGTCGATGCCGCCGAAGTCGTCGCCGAACAGTTCGACCGGTTCGCCGGTGGACCGGGCGACGCCCTGGGCCTGGGTGATCTCGGCGTTGGACGGTGGCCGTTCGTTGTAGCGGATGCTCACGTTGCCGCCCACGTCCTGCGGCCCGTTCGCCATGGCCGGGTTGAGCGGGTCCGACTGGTTGGTGGCGTTGGCCCGGTCCCGCGCCTGCTGAGCCGCCTCCACATCGGCCTGTTTGCCCATCTCCGCCGCGGCCACCCGGCGCAGTTGGTCCGGCGTCATCGCCTTGAGCTTCGCCTCGAACTCCGGGGTGAGCTTCCCCGCGGCCCGCCTGCCCGCGATGAACCGGTCGAACGCGGCCTGCTCGCCCGCGGTCAGCCCGGCCCGACCGGGGAACCCGACCTCCGGGGACGCGACGGCGGGCGCCTTGGGGGTGTCGACGACCGGGCGGGTGGTCGGCGGCGGGTTCGGCAGCCCGACGGCGGTGCGGGCGCGGAGCTTGATCCGCTCGCGGATCGCCGCCAACGCGCTCGCCGCCTTGGGGAAGCGGGCCAGCAGGACCTTGCCGAGCTTCTGGCCGATGGCGGCGATGAGCACCAGCGCGAGGGTGATGCCGAGCGAGATCACGGAGTCGGCCATGACGCCGTAGTCGTCACCGAGTTGGTCGACCGTGCGGCCGGGTCGGCTCAGGTTCGACCACGCCTTGGCGATGCTCGCCACCTGGAGGACCACGTCGGCGGCCAACAGGGTGAGGCCGACGGCCAGCATCGCGCCCTCGCCGACGATCGGGGTGCCGAGGATCGACCCGGCGATGAAGGCGGCGATCGACACCTGGGCGAACAGCGTCGACAGGATGGCCATCAGCTCGCGGGCCGCTTTCAGGCCCGCGTCGACGGCGTCGCTGAACCGCCCGGCGAACAGGTCCTTGAGCGCCTGCCAGACGGCGGTGAGCATCGGCGGCAGGTGCCGGTACAGCGACACGAACGGCACGAAGATCTCCAGCAGGGCGTCCAGGACCACGCTGCCCCAGTGACCGCCGAGGTACGCCAGCCGCGCCTTCAGGAACTCCCAGAGGATGTCGGCGTGCGACGGGGGTGCCCCTTCTTGCTGTGTGGGCGTGGCTTCCTGGCGCTGGACCGTGCGCTGGACGGCGGCTGCCTGCTCCTGGCCACCGCCGAACAGGGGCGCGACGTGCTGGTCATACATCTCGTGCGACTTCTCCGGCACCGCGGCGACCATGCCGCCGACCTGGGCCCGGTACGGGGCGACGAAAGCACCCGGGTCGCGCACCGCCCGCACGAGCCCGGACAGGGCCTTGTTACCGGTGATCCGCAGCAGCTCACGCACCCGCCCGGCGAACGCCAGCACGGCCCGGCCCGCCGCGATCACGCCCCGGACCAAGCCGGTCAGCCGGTCACGCAGCCAGCCGCCCACGGCCCGCAGCGCAGACCACAGCGAGCGCAGGACCCCGGCCGCGAACCCGCGCAGCCGGTCGACCAGCCTGCCCAACGTCGCCCTGGCCGCGGCCACGACCCGCCGGATGGTCGCGACGGCGGCGCGCGCGGCGGACGCCAGGCGAGCACCGACCCGCCCCGCGATCTCGCGCGCGGCGGCAACGAACCGCCCGACGCGGTCGACGATGGCCTGGCGGACGCGGTCGAACAGTCCCCGCACCCGGTTGAGGGCCGCGTCCAGTACCGACCGGGCCGCCGACGCCACGGCCGACAGGCCCGAGCGCACCGCCCCCACGGCACTGCTCGCCGCGCTCTTGATCCGCCCCCACAGGGAACGCTGCACGGGCGCGCCCGGTGGAGTCCCGCCCTGCCGGTCCGCTTCGCCCCGGGCGCTGGACATGATCGTGGTGGCCTCGGCGTTGGCCGCGCCTGCCTGTTGCTCGACATCGGCGCTCGCGCCCGCCCGCAAGGCCCCCAACTCGGCGCGACCCGCAGCGGCGGCGTGGCCGCTCTCGGTGCGCCACGCCTGTTTGTGCGCGTCGACCTCGCCTGTCGTGCGGGCGTCGAGTGCTCGGGCCTCGCCGCCGACCGTCTCCTGCTCGGCCTCGACGGCACTGTCATGCGCGGCGCGGGCGTCGCCGGTCACCTGGGCGTGCTGGGCGACGGCCGCTTCCTGCTCTTGCTGAGCGGCGCCCGCCGTCGCCGAGAGCCTGCCGCCGAAGCCTGCGTCCAGCACCCGGGCCACCGCGGGCTCGATGGTGGGGATGCCCGCCAGCTCGGGCGCGGGCGCGGCGATGGGCGGAAGCGGGTCCCGGGCGACGGTGCCGAGCGCGGCGGAGGCGCCCATCGGGCCGACCCGTAGTGCGTCGGCCTGGCCCGCGGCGGCGCGACCGGCGGCATCGACGGCGTCGCCCTCGGCCCGCTCCCGGGTCGCCAGGCCCGCGGTGGTGGACCCGGTGGCCAGGCTGTCCCCGTCGCCCGCGGGGACCGGCGGCACTCCCGCGCCCACCTCGGCGACGGCCGGTATCGAGGGTTCGGCGAGAACCGGTTCCGGCGTCACGGGGAGACCCGAGGGGGCGGGCGCCGCCGTCAGCAGGGCGCCTGCCGCGCCTGCGGCTTGCTGGTGCGCACCGGCCATGCCCCGGGCCAAGGCCGCGACATCGCCCGCGAACGTGCTGGGCTTGATCGCCCCGCCCGAGCCGCCGCCGATGAGGCCCGCGATCGCCCGGTTCCCGGCCGCGCGCTGGAGGGCCGTCACCGCCCGCATCGGCGCTCGGACGCCGTTGGCGGTCCTGTCCGCCGTGGCGACCTGGCTCGCAGCGACGCCCCGTTGGCGGTCCACCGCGCCACCGTAGGCCCGGCACTCGTGCGGCCACCACCGGTCGCGCGAAGTCTGCCCTTGAGGACGTTCCCAGTGGCCCGAACGGTCAGATCAGGTGCCAGCCCGCGAGGTGTTCGAACTGGCGGAGGTACGTGTCGGTCGCCTCAGCGAGGGTTCCCGACCGGGGCCCCAGCCGGGTGGCGGCGATCAAGGCGGCCGGATCTTCGTCTTCGACACCCACGGCGACCGCCAACTGCAGGTCGTCGTCCACGAACCGACCGTCGCGGGCAATCGCCGCCGCCAGGGCCATGGTCAGGGCGGTCAGCACGGCGTCCGGCCTGCGGACGGGACTGAACACCAGGCCGCCGCCGCCCGCCACCGTGGGCATGAGGACGACCACGGTGCCCGCCTCGTCGACCACCTCCACCAGGGGATCCGGCACGCCGGGGCCGATCAGGGTCGAACCGAGGTCGTCCTCGCCGAGCCGCCGACCGGGATCGACCACCTGCCCCCGGTCCCGCCTGCGCCCAGCCACCAGCGCGAGCGCCGGAACATCCGCCAGCCCGAGCAGATCAGCGGCGACGCGGCGAGCACCCACCACCAACTCCGCCAGCGGCAACGGCCGCCGAATCCGCGCCTGGAAGTCAAGAGACACAGCCAAAGCTTACGTCCGCCCCGCAGGATCAGCCTTCGCCCGCCGACCAGTCCGCCACCAACACGATCGTCTCATCCGCCCGCACCCCGCCACTGAACCGCCGCTCCACCAAAGTGATCCCGGCAGCGATATCAATGAGCCGGGTTGCCAGGTCCTCCTTGCCGCCGCGCAAGACGGCGGATAAGAACAAGCAGGCGACCCGTGCTTGTTTGGCTTGGAGCGAGTAGACCCGGGGCTTGTCGGATGTCAGGACGGGCAGGAGGTCGCGCAAGACGGCGATTGCCCGCGTTCGCCAGAGGTCCGCACCGTGATGGCCGAGTTGGTCCAGTACCGAGCCGAGCAACTCACCCAACGCCTCGGGAGGCGCGTCCCAGCCGGTCCACCCGGGGAAACCGGTCTGGTCGATCCACGCTTTGCTGAAGCCGCGCGCGGAGACATTGTCCTGCCGCAGCTCCGTCAGCCCCGAGTCCAAGGCGAACTTCCGCACCACCGGGGCGAACACGTTACCCGTGGACCGCCACAGATCGACAAAACCGATAGCCGGGTCGCCCAGCAGCGGGTGCAGCACCTCGGCTTCCGAATAGAGCTCGATGCCCACCAAAGCGGCGAACGAGTCTTGCAGGATTTGCTTCTGTCCCATGAGCGCGGTGTGCAACCTCGCCGTCAGGCGGACGCTGTCCCAAGTGGCCTGCGGGTTGCTCGCGGCGGCGTACACCTCAAGCAACATCATCAAAAACACCGCGGGCGTGTCAAGGTCGCGAACCAACACCTCCCACAGGTCGTTCTCGGTCACCAAGTGGGCTTGGCCGTGGTGGGACCAGACGCCGATCGTCTGGTCGAAGGTCCACACCAGGAGGCTGGCGACAGGGTGTTCGGCCATTTCCCGACTGCCCGGCAGGCGGTAGGTTTGGTCGGTGCCGAGCAGGGAGTTGAACCACAGGCAGAAATCCCGAGCGTGGCTCCCCGACATCCCAGAGCAGATCCCATTCAGGTCATCAGTCGTGTCGGTGGTGATGCCGACCTCGAGTTCGAACAGCCGGTAGAGCGCGGCCGGGACCGCCTTGTCCGCGATCCGGACGCCCTGGCGCGGGTGCGACCAGCCGGTCACGTACTGGTTCGCCAGGATGGTGGCGGTGGCGCGGCGTTGTTGTGCGGTCGCCTGTCCGAAGCGCTGGGTGTCGAGGAGGTTGGCCAGTTCTTGCCGCAGGTCCGGTTCCAGCGCCAGCGCGTCGCCCTGTTCCAGGCATTTGTAGGCCAGCGACAGCGCGTTCGCCGATCCCGACGCCAGGCACGCCTGGATGATGTCGTCGGCGTCGGCTTCGGCGGTGTAGAGGAGGGTCGTCTCCTCCCAGTACGCGTCGTCGACCCGGTAGACAAGCTCGTCGACCAGTTTGTGTTCGCGGATGTGCGCGGCGGCCAAGTATTCCTGGAAAGTCTTGTGCGCGAACGCATATCGACCGGCCTCGCGCTCAACGAGCAGGCCGTTGGACGAGGCGTCGGCCAGCATGTCCTCCGCGGTGAGCGGGGTGGACAGCTTGCGCAGGGCGGGTGTGAACCCGGCCAGCACCTCCTCGCGCCGCAGCTCGGTGACGCCTGCGGTCATCATCCGGAAGGCCAGCGCGCGCAGCATCTGTTCCTTCTTCTCACCGGCCAGGCCGACCGGGAGCTTCTTGGCCTCCTGCCTGCGCCAGAGCATCACCTGGCAGATCTCGCGGTACAGGTCCGCCCGGCTGCCCGGCAGCGCGCCGCGGAACCGGTGCACGTTGGCGATCATGGTGAGCAGCAGCGGGTTGGCGGTGAAGTCGGCCAGGCCGGGCGCGCCGCGCAGCTTGTCCAGCAGGTCCTCGCCCGCCTCAAGCGCGCGGGCGGCCACCTCCTCCTCGCTGCCGCCGGTGCTCAGCCGCTCCACCGCCCCGTACCACTGCAGGACGAACCGCCGTACCTGCTTGGGGGTGAACTGCCTGGTCTGCAGCACCTTGGCGCCGGTGAGCGGCGCGTTGAGAATCCCGTCCAGCCGGGAGGTGACCACGAAGTCGTTGCCCCGGTACTGGTTGGCCTGCCGCTCGACCCAGTCCGCGATGAGCAGGCGCTGCTCCTGACCGGCGACCTCGTCGAGACCGTCGAGCAGGATCACGCACTGCCCGGCCACCAGCCGGTCGCCGAACCAGCCGGTCGGCTCCCGCTCGGCCAGCTCACCGAGGGTGTCCCGGACGAGTTCGGGCAGCAGGACCGACTTGTCCTCCACGATCGCGTCGACGTGCTGGCGCAGGTAGAGCAGGACCGGGACCGGACGGCGGCGGTTGGGGTTCTGGCTGATGGCGCGCACGGTGTGCCGCAGCAGGGTGGTCTTGCCGCTGCCCGGGGCGCCGACCACGGCCAGCAGCGTCGCCTCCGGCTGGTCCAGGAACTCGTCGATGCTGCGCCTGCGGGTCGCGCCCGCCAGCTCGGTGGTCACGATCCCGGCGTCGGCCTGGTGCGGCACGAGGTAGGTCACGCTGACGTCCACGTAGACGTCGTCGAGTTCGGGGTTGGCGAACCCGGTCGTGCGCAGGCCCTTCTGGTCGACGAAGCGCACCGAGCTCGCCAGGTGGTCCCGGTACGCCCGGGGGAAGCCGCTGACCAGGCCGGAGCGGTCCACCCGCAGGACGATCACCGGCTTCCAGTGCCGCCAGAGCAACCGAGCGACCTGGGTGAGCACCGCGCCCGCCGCCCCGGCCGCCAGCACGGTCAGCGGCGGCCACCCGAGGACCAACCCGACGAGGACGACGAACACGCCCGCGACCAGCGCGATGGGGACCCGCACCCGCCCTCCGTCCGCAGTACGGCTCGATGTCGGTCAAGATACCGGCGACCGGGCCGGACCGGGTCGGCGGCGTCGTCCGGGTCGGCGGACCGGTCCCGGAGTGGGGCGGGTGGTATTCTGTGTGTTCAGGGTCCGCTCAGTCTGGCTCGGGCCCGATCTGGGTCATGACCATGTGCTGCGGCTGAGGTGCCGCGCCGGGTAGGACCTTCCTTCCACGTTCGGAGAAGTTTATGGCGGTACGCCGCCCTGCGAGTTCTGTAGTAGCCGCCGGTACGACCACGTTCGACGCGCTCGGCGTTCCGGCTGACATGGTGGCGGCGTTGGCTTCGGTCAACGTGCTCCAGCCGTTCCCGATCCAGGCCGCCACCCTGCCGGATTCCCTGGCCGGGCGCGATGTCCTCGGTCGGGGGCGGACCGGGTCGGGCAAGACCTACGCCTTCCTGATCCCGGTGCTGGCCAGGCTGGCCGCCGTGGCCGGGCGCCCCAAGGCGGGTCGGCCACGGGCGTTGGTCTTGGCGCCGACCAGGGAGTTGGCCACCCAGATCGAGGCGTCCGCCGCTCCGCTGGCCAAGGTGCTCGGCCTGCGCACGCTGACCGTGTTCGGCGGGGTCAAGCCCGGACCGCAGATCACCGCGCTGAAGGCCGGGGTGGACCTGGTCATCGCCTGCCCCGGCAGGCTGGCCGACCACCTGCAGGCGGGCCACGTGCGATTGGACGCCGTACAGACCACGGTGCTGGACGAGGCCGACCACATGGCCGACCTCGGGTTCCTGCCGGTGGTCCGGCGGCTACTGGACCAGACCCCGGACGACAGCCAGCGGCTGCTGTTCTCGGCCACCCTGGACGCGGGGGTGGACGTGTTGGTCCGCCGGTACCTGCACGACCCGGTGACGCACAGTGTCGACACCGCGCAGTCCCCGGTGAACACCATGGCCCACCACATGCTGCACGTGCGCGCCGAGAGCAGGCTGCCGGTCCTGGTCGACCTGACCTCGGCGCCCGGCCGGTCGCTCGTGTTCACCCGCACCAAGCGCGCGGCCACCCGGCTGACCCGCCAACTGGTGGCCGCCGGGGTGCCCGCGGTCGAGTTGCACGGCAACCTCGGGCAGAACGCGCGGACCCGCAACCTGGACGCCTTCGCCAGCGGCACGGTGACCACGCTGGTCGCCACCGACATCGCCGCCCGCGGCATCCACGTCGACGACGTCGGGGTGGTCATCCACGCCGACCCGCCGGTGGAGCACAAGGCGTACCTGCACCGCTCCGGTCGCACCGCGCGGGCGGGCGCCTCCGGCACGGTGATCACGCTGATGACCGACGAGCAGGTGGCCGACGTGCGCGAGCTGACGCGCAAGGCCGGTATCAAGCCGACCGTCACCCGGCTGCAGCCCGGTCACCCGTTGCTCGCCGAACTCGCGCCCGGCGATCGCACCCTCGTCCCCGCCTCGGCCGCGGCTTCCGCGGGCGGTGGGGGCGGACGTGGCGGTGAACCTGGTGGACGTGGTGGCGGTGGACGTGGCGGTGCGCGTCGTCCGCAACGCACGGCGACGGCGCGGACCGGCGGTGGGGCACGGACCGGCGGTCGGGCGCGGCCGGAGCGTCGTGGCAGCTCGACCGGATCGACGGCGTCGACTGGATCAACGGCGTCGGCCTCGTCAACTCCCTCGACCTCCTCGTCCGGTTCCGCCGCCGCGTTCTCCGCGGGCACCAAGGCGGGTCGACGCCACCGCTGAGTCGCTCCCGAGCCGTCCGGCCGTCACCGCGCGGTCGGTCGGTTGTCTCTTTCCGACGTGTACCGTTGCGCTCAGCAGGTTCGCGTGCTTGGTGTGCCTGACGCCGAAGCCACGAGTCTTCGTCGTACCCGGGCGGCATCCCCCACTCGACGCCAAGACGACCAGGCACCAGGAGTTCGCCATGTCCCGCACGCGCTCACAGTCCCACCAGGTTCGCCGATGAACGTCGAGGTCGACGCGACCAGCGTCTACAGCCGTCTGCTCGCCGAGGTCCGCGACGCCGATCTGCTGCGCCGCAGACACGGGTACTACGCGGTCAAGATCACCGCGAACCTGGTCGTGTTCGCCGGGGCGTGGGTGGTGTTCGCCTTCCTCGGCGACACGTGGTGGCAGTTGCTGGTCGCGGCCCTGCTCGCCGTGGTGTTCGCCCAAATGGCGTTCGTCGGCCACGACGCCGGGCACAAGCAGATCTTCCGCACCCGCCGCCCCAACGACGCGGTCGGCATCGCGCACGGTGGTCTGGTCGGGATGAGCTACCAGTGGTGGGTCGACGGGCACAACCGGCACCACGCCAACCCCAACCACGAGGAGCACGACCCCGACCTCGACATCGCGGCGCTGGCCTTCACCAGCGGCCAAGCGGGGGCGAAGCACGGGTTCCTCCGCTGGATGGCCAAGCACCAGGCTTTCCTGTTCTTCCCGCTGCTCACGCTCGAAGGGCTCAACCTGCACATCTCGGGGATCAGGGCGACGTGGCACGGTGAGACCAAGATGCGCAGGGTGGAAGGCGCGCTGCTGACCGCCCACGTCGTCGGCTACCTCACCGCGGTGTTCCTGGTGCTCTCACCGGGGGTCGCGGTGGTGTTCGTCGTGGTGCACCAGGCGCTGTGGGGTCTCTACATGGGCAGCGTGTTCGCCCCGAACCACAAGGGCATGCCCACCATGGCCGGGCCGCCCCTCGACTTCCTGCGCCGCCAGGTGCTGACCTCGCGCAACATCCGCGGCGGCTGGTTCACCGATTTCCTCCTCGGCGGGTTGAACTACCAGATCGAGCACCACCTGTTCCCCAACATGCCCCGCCCACACCTGCGCCACGCCCAGCCGATCGTGCAACGCTTCTGCGCCAACCACGACATCCCCTATGTCCAAACGGGACTGTTCGGGTCGTACCGCCAGGTCCTCGAGCACCTGCACCAACTCGGCGCACCGCTTCGAGCCGCCGACCGCCTCCAGCGAGTCTGACCGGCTTCACCGGCGGCCGCCGGGTGCCAAGTGGACAGTGGGTGTGACCGCGCTCTGGACCAGGCCCCGGTAAACCGCCTGGAACTCGTCGAGTGTGGTGGCGAGGTCATGGCGAGTGATCAGGGCGCGCCCCGCAGCACCGAGGGTGCGGCGGCGGGCCGGGTTGTCGGCCAGTTCCGCCAGTGCGGCGGCGAGCATGATGTGGTCGCCGGGCGGGAACAGGAATCCGGTTTCCCCGGGGCGCACCAGGTGCGGCAACGCCACCGCGTCCGCGGCCAGTACCGGGAGCCCGGCCGCCATCGCCTCCATGGTGGCGATGCTCTGCAACTCCGCGGTTCCGGGCATGACGAACGCGTCCACCCGGTGCAGCACGCCGACCAAGTCCTCGTCCGACCGGAAACCGTGGAACACCACCCGGTCCGCCACGCCGAGTTCGACGGCCAGGTCTGCCAGGGATTCCCGGCAGGTTCCGATGCCGACCAGTTCGGCCCGCACCTCGGGGACGTGCGGCAGCGCGCGCAGCAGGACGTCGATGTTTTTCTCCGCGTCCAACCGCCCGACGAAGGCCACGATGAGCGGGCCTCGACCGCGTTCGGACGAACTCCCGGCGAAGCGGCTCAGATCGATGCCGCACGAGATGGCGCGGGCGGTCAGGCCGCGATGGTGCAACAGGGCCGCCGCAGTCGGGGTAGGAGCGGTGATCACGGAGGCGCGGCCGAAGATCCGGCGCAGGTCGAGGTAGGCCAGGCGGGCGAGTCCGCGGTGCAGGAAGCGCGGGATCGGGCTGTAGCCGAACAGGTTCTCCGGCATGAAGTGGTTGGTGGCCACCACCGGGACACCGCGCCGGGTCGCGGCGCCCAGGGTCGTGCGGCCCACCCCGAAGTGGGCTTGGACGTGCACGACGTCCGGGTCCAGCCGGTCCAGCAGTGGCGCCACCTCCCGGGATGCCCGCCACGGCAGGCAGATCCGGAACGTCGGGTGGAACGGCGTGCGCCACGAACTGATCCGGTGCACGGTCACCCCGGCGACGACCGAGGTCCCCGGGCGGCCGTCCGGGGACGGGCAGACCACGTGGACGTCGAGCCCACGTCCGGCCAGGCCACGGGCGAGGCGGTCGGCGAAGTTCGCGGCCCCGTTGACGTCCGGCGGGAACGTGTCCGCGGCGATGAGAACCGTGCGCGGCTCACCACGGTGCGCCCGCACCTTGGCGTCCTGGTCGCGGGCGAGCAGCACCACACCGACGATCGCCACCGCCGCGCACACCAACTGCAGCGGTGAGACCGCGCCGATCTCGCCGTAGACGCCCGCGCCGACAGCCACCGCCGTGAGCGGGTCCAGCACCGTCAACGCGCCGATGACCACCGCGGCCCGTCCCGACGCGTACGCCTGGTGCGCCAACCACGCCCCAATACCGATCAGGGCTGCCGACTCCACAGCGGGAAACGGCGAACCGCTCGCCAGCGCCGCCTTGACCAACGCCGACCCGAGTCCATACGCGACCGCCGCCGCGCAGGCCAAGACCAGGCAACGAGCGCGCCCCTCGAAACACCACCCCACCAACGCCATGGCCGCGACCAACACCACCCCGCCTTGGACCAGGGCGAGATCCGGAGCGGACGCGATCGGGTTGGCCGCGGTCGCCACCGTCACGACGAACCCGGCCGTGCCAACGCAAACCACCGTGGCGGCGATCCGACCGCGACCGGTCACCAACGCGGTCACGGCCAAGCCGATCACGCCGACCGGCTGCACCACCGAGAGCGGGGCCAGCGACAGCGACAGCACGTGCAACCCGGTGCCGGTCAGCGCCAACACACCGCCGAGCAACCAGTCCGGCGCGCGGAGCAGGGCGCCGAGGCGGACGCCCAGCGCCCGTACACCGCGGTGTTGCAAGTGGACAGCGGCCGCGAAGCAGCAGGCGGCGAGCGCGGCCAGCGCGACAGCGCACAGAACAGCGGTCATCGGGACGTTCCTGTCGTCTCGGCAACGGGTTGCGGGTGCGTTGAGCGGGTGGTCGGGGCGACCGTCGCCACCACGAGCAGCAGGGCGACCTCGGCGCCGAGCGCGGCGCGTTCCAGTAGCCCCTGCAACCGCTCCAACGCGATAGGCCCGACCTGGCTGATCGCGAACACCGCCGCCATGGCCAAGGTCAGCGCGGCCAGCGAGCGGAGCGTGGACGCCTTCGCCGACGCGGGGGCCAGCAGCCAAGCGGCGACGGGCATCGCGGTCAGCAGGACCGCCCCGGCCGCCCGGTGGATCTCACCGGTGAGCAGGTGCTCACCGACCTCCGGGTTGGTCCGGAAGACCGCGCACCCCACGGCGGCAGCCGCCCACACCGCCACCAGCACCCTCGTCGCGCGGCGGTGCGGCATGGACGCGACGGCCGCCACACCGCCCGCGGCGAGCAGGAGCACGGCGGCGATGAACGCGGGGGCCGCCCACCCGTGGTAGGCGTAGTCGCTGATCACCTCGGTGACGGGATCGACACCGGGCCACGTCGCCGTGCTCAGCGACACCACGAGCGCGGAGCTGACGCACAGCGCGATCACGGCCACGGTCGCCGCTCGCGGGCGGGCGGCGGGTTGTTCGGTCACGGCGCCCAAGGTGGCGGTGGCTGATGAGAGCACCGTGAGAATCGGCCGGGAATCGCGTAAGGAAGCCATCTCAGCCGAGCGCGGTGAGCAAAGCCTGGAGTGCGGTCTTCTCGGCGGCCGGGTCGGGGTTGGTGGCCCGGAGGTCGGTCAGCACGGTGTCGATCTTGTCGTCGAGGTCGGTCCAGACGCCCGGGTCGCGGGGTTTGAGGCGAGCTTGGGCCTGGTCCCAGGCGGTCTCCAGGTCGTCGACCCGGGAAGTGGCACCGGACTGGTCGCCGGAGTTCAGGCGGTCGAGGGTGTCCCGGGTGATGGTGCGGAACGAGGAGAGGTCACCCAGGCGGGCGGACGGCGGCGCGCCGGGGGCCGTGGGCACGGTGTCGTGTTGGAGTGCCGAGGTGCGCAGGTAGTAGCCGGTCACGCTGAGGGCGAGCACGATGACGACCACGGCCACCGTCTGCCGGAGTCCGCCGCGGGTCTCGGTTTCCGCGGCGGACGGGTTCCGGTCGACCTTGGTGACCGACAGCAGGACCACGACCCCCACGATGCCCGCGCCGAAGACCGCGCTGGTCACGGTCGCCCCGAGACCGAGGCCGCCCTGGTCGGCAGGCTGGGACAGGTAGTCGCCGAGGGAGGCGCCGAGCGGGCGGGTCAGCACGTAGGCGAACCAGAACGCCAGCACCGGGTGCAGCCCCACCCGCCAGGCGACCGCGATGACGGCGATGAGACCGGCCACGATCAGACCGGCCGCCAGGTAGCCCAGGCCCAGGACCTCCGCCATCAGGTCACCGGTGGCGGTGCCGAGGGCGAAGGTGAACAGGATCGCCAGCCAGTAGAACGCCTCCCGCCGCCGGGTGCGGATCGAGTGGATCGACAGCGTCCGCTCGGCCGCGTACCAGGCCACGAACGTGGCGGCGAGCAGCACGGCGAAGATCACCGTGCTGGTTTCCAACGGCACGCCGAGTTGGTCGGTCAGGTTGTCGGTGACCAGGGTGCCGAAGACGCTGACCAGGGCCACGGTCAGCCAGTAGAGCGCCGGGAGGTACCGGTCGGCCCGGAACTGGAACGCCAGCACGACCAGGAGCAGGACGCCGGTGGCGACCGAGGTGCCGCCGAGGCCGAATCCCAGGTTCACGTTCAGGAAGTCCGCTGCCGACTCCCCCACTGTCGTGCACAGCACCTTGATGACCCAGAAATAGGCGGTGACTTCCGGGACCTTGCTGAGCAACAGGCGCTTGCGGTCTTGGTACTCGGTATTCATGGGTCACCCTCTGATGTGGACGGCGGTCCCGACGAACATTAGGCAGGGTCGGGCCAGCGCGGTGCCAGCCGAAGGTGAGGCCCCGGTTAACGACGCCGTTTTCGCTCTAGTTCACCCGAAAGTGAGCGGTGTGTTTTGCCGTCCGCTAACCCGGCGCTCTCCGGGCGCGCACCTGGCGCACCGTAGCGTCGATGGCGACCGCGACCCGACGAACGGGAGACCCGCCCATGTCCGTGCTCGACCCGCACTCCCTGCTCGGTGCCTTCGGCACCCTGGGCGTCTTCCTGGTCATGTTCGCCGAGACCGGCCTGCTGATCGGCTTCTTCCTGCCCGGCGACTCACTCCTGTTCACCGCCGGGGTCCTCGCCGCGACCTCGGCCACCTCCCCCGTCCACCTGCCGCTGCCGCAGACAATGGTCGCGGCGGCGGCAGGGGCCATCCTGGGCGCGCACGTCGGCTACCTGATCGGCCGCCGGGGCGGGACGGCGCTGCTGGAACGGTCCCGCAACCGGCACCTGCACAACGGGGTGGCCCACAGCAAGCGGGTGCTGGCGAACTACGGGCACGGCAAGGCGATCGTGCTCGCCCGGTTCATCCCGGTGGTGCGCACCGTGCTCAACCCGCTGGCCGGGCTCACCGGGGTACCGATCCGCGAGTTCACCATCTGGCAGGTGACCGGTGGTCTCTTGTGGACGGTTGGCGTGACGACCGCGGGCTACGCCCTCGGCGCGTCGATCCCCAACGTGGACACCTACCTGCTGCCCATCATCGCCGCGATCGTGGTCGGGTCACTGGTTCCCGTTGTCCTGCAAGTGGTGCGCTCCCGCAGCCGCTCATGACCTTTGTGGACCGGGCGTCTCCGTGGTCTCGTGGCCGCCGTGTTCCGGCAGGACGCCCGCCTGGTCGAGTTCGGCGTGCCTGGTGCCCGCCATCCCGACGACGAGGTTCTCGGCGGCGTCGAGGTGCGCGGACTCGGCGATCGACGCTCGGGCGCGTTGCCGGTAGCTGAAGATGATCAGCCCGACGAGCAGGGCGAGCAGCACGATCGACGAACTGTAGGTGCCGTAGCCGAGACCGCCCTTCTCCGGCGGCTTGCTGAACAGGTCACCCGCGGTGGCGCCCAGCGGGCGGGTCAGCACGAACGCGATCCAGAACAGCAGGACGTTGGAAATCGGGGTGTACTTCATCGCGAACGCCAACCCGGCGATCAGGCCCGCCACCAGCAACGCGCTGCCGCCGTAGCCAAGGCCGGAGGTGTCGGAGAGGAAGTCGCCGGACGCGGTGCCCAGGGTGTTCGAGATCAGGATGGCGATCCAGTAGAGCAGTTCCGCGCCGAACGTGTTGATGTCGACCACGTTGAACGAATGCCCACTGACCTTCCACACCGCGAACACGATCAGCAACGCCGTCACCAGCACGGCCGCGCCGAGGGCGTAACCCAGGTCCAGGGTGCGGTCCATGAAGTCCGACAGCGTGGTGCCCGCCATGCTGGTGGACAGGATCACCGTCCAGTACAGCACCGGCTGGAACGACCGCACGCTGAGCTGCCACACCAGGGTGCAGACGAAGATGCCGATCAGCACCAGGAAACTCGTCAGATACCCCACGTTGAGCGTCTGGGCGATCAGGTCACCACCGGTCTCACCCAATGTCGTGGCGGCGATTTTCAGAATCCAGAAGACCAAGGTGATCTGGGGAAGTTTCGTCGACATGGCGGCCATTCCTCTCGGTCCCATCTCTTGGTCGTCGGTGTCCCGTTCGTCAGGTCAGCGCAATACTGGTGGCCACTCGATCCCGGTACAAGATCGTGAATTTCCCAGCTTCTCGACATTCGCCCAAACCGACCAATCACGACATCCGTGTGCATACTCCCACACGGGCGACCGTCGAGCATCTCGACAACCGAGGATGGCAATTCCCTTTCATTTCGCGTGGCCGCCCACGCGAGAATACGTCACCTGACGTCAAATGCGGCGTGCGCCCAGGTTCACCCGGAGAACGGTTTCCGTCACCCGGTGAGCGCATTGACCGACCACCAAGCCGCCCGTTACTTTGGCGATCAAAGAGTCCTTTCGCTCGCCGTCCCCGAATGCCGAGGATCCTCATGAGAAGAACACCGCGCCGAGCAATCGCCGTACTCGCAGCCGGCGCCGCGGCCCTCCTGCTCACACCCACTTCCGCTGCGGCACAGGGAATCGCCGACGTCAAGCTCGCCGCACACGCACCCGCAGCGACAGCCCAAGGCCTGACGGCCAACGACAAGACCACCGTGACCAACGGTTTTTGGTCCTGCACCCTGTCCGCCAGCGCACCCTTCCGCTGGTCCGGCGGAACCGGCGGCGGCGAACAGGGCTTCGGCAACCTCGAATGCAAGCAGGTAATGCCCGAGATCTACCTCCTCGCAGGCCTCTACCGCAACGGCCAAATCGTCGCCACCGCCGACAGCGACAAGTACAACACCATCCTCACCAACGCCGGCCCCTCCAAGTCGCCCCACGTCTCCGCGGACTACTCCGTCGGCACCGTAGCCGCCGTCCAGTGGCCAGACGGCTCAATCACCCAGATCCCCCAGGTCAACAGCGCGACCCTCCGCTTCTGACCACACCCCCACAACAGCGCCATGACGGGCTGGCCAGAGGGACCCCATCCCGTGGTCAGCTCACGATCGACCACGTCGAACCACCAGTAGGGCTGAAGTGCCGGAAGGTTCTCGGATGGTGGCACCCTGGCGTGTTGCTGGGCACTCCGGCCGAGCGCATGATCATCGTCATGGTGGGTGGGCTGAGTGGTCGGCGGAGAATCGAAGAACAGGCGACGACGATGCGGTCATTGGTCGCCGCAGCGCCGGGGAATTGGCTGGACCGAGTGGATATCGAGGTTGCCGGGGTCCACGCGCGGGTGACAGTCATCCTGGGCGAGGTGGGCAATGCCCGGGAATCGACCAGTTGGTGGGCGAGATCAGGGCAATGGTGGTCGAGGCGCGGGCGGCGCTGACCCGGTTCGCCGACCGGGTTACCGAACACGCCGATCATCAGGTGCTCGGATGAGCAGTACCGAGGAGCTCGCATTGCCGCTACGGGTGGTCGCAGATGCCGTGCCGGTTGGACCGGCACGGCATGGGATCAACGGGGTCGAGGCGATGTTGATCGCGGTCTTGGACCTGTCCGATCACCCCGACCTGGTCATCGGTGCCCGGACGACCTTGTCCGCCGCGGAGATGGTCCTGGCGAGGGTGGTCGAGCTGCGGGACGCGATCCTGGCCGAGGCCGACCGTCAACTGGGTCCACCGACCACGCGCTCGACCACGCGCCACCCGAGCGCAGGATCGCTTGTCGCCGCTGACGGGGCCCGAGTCCGGGTCAAGGCGAGCCGATCCGGTGGTGTCCGGCTATGACGATCAGTGGTCGGTTCAAGCGGAGAAGGCTCTTGTCGCCGCCGGGATCAAACGGCGCAATGCCCACTTCCTCTCCGCTCACGTCGAAGTCCGGGTGGCGGCGATGATGATCGCCACTGGCCGGAAGGAGATGGTGGTGACCATCATCATCAGCCGTGCCCGGACAACGGTCCCTACCTCGGATGCGAGGCGGCGCTGCCGCAGGGCTATACGTTGACCGTGTACGGAACCAGCCCAGACGGTCGCCCGATCACCCTACGCGTCGAAGGACAGGCGTGACCACCACCCCTGCCGCGTACATCCTTGGCGACCTTCACGGCGATCCTGGTCTCGTCCTCGACACCTTGCGGGCGCACGCCGTGGCCCAGGCGGCGAGCGGTAGTCCGGATGGCATGGTGTGGTGGATTGACGACACTGGCCCCGATCACGATCGGTGCCTCATCGTCGGCGTTCGCGGTACCTGCGGCGTCTTGGTTTGGGACGACCACGATTCCGGCACCTACATCCCGGCAGATGGCACCAATACGACCACCGTCGACTACTACACCGCCACTGGCGAGCACTATCCGCAGCAACCGGGCCGGGAACTGGCTCTCGACCGCGTCCTGGCGGCGGTCGCCGAGTTCGTCAGCACCGGTCGACAACCCACCAGTGTCGAATGGGTGGCCGACACCCGACCACGAGCCTGAGCCGCACAGGCCACGCCTGGTGGTTGCGGGTTTCTGCCCCGTCGGCAGCTCTGAGGGCGTCGAACCGCCCACGTGGTGCCGTAACCCGTACGCGTATCTGTTGGTGTCTTGGAGTTGCGACGAGGAGGGTTTGGATGGCAGGCCGTGGGGTGCGTCTTGTGGGGTTGCTGATCGCGACCGTAGGGGCGGTTGGCGTGGCGGGGGTGGCGACGGGGGTTGCGCAGGCGACGGTGGTGTTGAATCGGGTTTCGCCTGCGTATCCGGATTTGGCGAATTGTACGGCTGTTAGGGATTCCTTCAGCACTTATCCGGATGTTGCGGCGGCGACCGCGTGTTTCTACTCTGCCACCGAACCGCAGTCGGGGGCTCAGTTCCCGGGGTACTACTTCCGGTACGCGCTTTCGGGGGATGGGGCTTGCGGGATTGGTTGTCACACGCCGCCGCCTCCGCCGCGGATTCACCCGGATCCGGTGTGACCGAGGTCAGTCGTCGTCGGTGGGGAAGAAGATTGTGCTGAGGAGGTGGGGGCGGCGGTCGGGGGTGGGGGGGTTGGTGGCCCGGGTGGCGATGACGCGGTGGAGGTCGGCGGTCATGGCGGCGAGTTCGTCCGGGGTCAGCCAGAAAGTGCTTTGGCGGTAGCTGACCGAGTCGGCGAACGGGCTCACGCCGGGGCGGGTGAGGTAGGCGTTGAACTCGGCGAGGAGGGCGGCCATGGCGGCTGCGAAGGCGTGCCGGTGGTCGTCGAGGGACATGGTGGCGCCCGCGGTAGCGTCGATGTGGGCGCGGGCGCGGTGGAGGCGGTAGTGGCGTTCGACGACGCCGCGGACGCGGTGTTCGGCGACGACCTCCAGGACGCCCGCGTCGGCGAGTAGGGCGACGTGGCGGTAGATGGTGGTCCGGGGGACGTCGGGCAGGCTCGCGCACAGGTCGGCCGTGGTGCGGGTTCGGCCGCCGGACATGGCCCACACGACGCGCAGTCGGATGGGGTGCAGCAGCAGGTCGAGGATGTCCACGCACGAATGATCTCACACGTGGTACTGTTCCCAAAGTTGGGACCATACGTGAGGGGCTCTGATGACGACGGACATCTCGACGGAAGCGCGGTTGACCGACGCGGCAGTACGGCCGTTGCGGACGCTGGAACCGGACGCGCCGCTGGACGACCTTGACTGGCTCGACGACGCGATCGGCGACGCGCGGGTGGTGGCCATCGGCGAGAGCGCGCACTACAACGCCGAGTCCTACCAGCTACGACACCGCCTGCTGCGCTACCTGGTCGAGCGGCACGGGTTCGGCGCGTACGCGTTGGAGAACGGGTTCACCGAAGGGTGGGGCACCGACGCCTGGGTCCGCGGCGCCTCACCCGTTGGCGACCTCGGCGGGCTGCTGGGCAACGGCATGACGTCGTTGATGCTGATGTGGACACCGATGCGCGCGCACCTGGAGTGGATGCGTCTGCACAACGACACCGCCGCGCGACCGGTCGGCTTCTACGGCATCGACCTGGGTGGTTCCAACGTCTCCCTGTTACCCGGCCTGGACGCGGTGATCACCTACCTCGCCGAAGCCGATCCCGAGTTCACAGTGGACACTCGGCTGCGGGAGACCGCCGCGGCTTTCGCGCCACTGTCACCGTTTTCCGCACCCGCCGCCATCGCCGCGTACAACGACTTGACGCCCGAGGTCCGGGACTCGCTCACCGCGGGCCTGGCCGATCTCGTCGCGCGCGTGGTCGGACGGCGGCTGGACTACCAGCGGAGCACCACCGTCGACGCCTACGAGCGCGCCCTGCGATCCCTGCGGTCGGTCCGCGTCCTGGACAGCGCGGTCCGGGCGATGGCCCGCCGGGACATGGCGACCATGATGGGCAGCCGCGACGCCGCGATGGCCGACACGGTCGAGTGGATCTTGGGTCGGGAGGAGCGGATCGTGCTGGCCGCGCACAACGGGCACATCCAGCGCTGGCCGGGGACGCTGCCCGGCATGCCGCCGATGACGCCGATGGGGATGCACCTGGCCGAACGCCTTGGCGACGACTACCGGGTCATCGGCACCACCACCGGAACAGGCCAAACCCTCACCACCGGCGCGGACTTCTTCAGCGGCTCGATCTTCTCCGAGCAGGAGGCGCCCGAGGCCGGTTCGCTGGACGCGCTCATGGCCGCCGGCCACGACGGCCCGTTCGCGGTCGACCTCAGGCGCCTCTCGCCCGCCGACACCGCCACCGTCGGCGCCGGCACGCGCCAGCGGTACGGCTCCTTCTACGCCGACCTCGACCCGCTCGCCGCGTACGACGTCATCGTCCACCTCCCGCACGTCACCGGGGCGGAGCCCGACGCGGACGCCCTCACCCATTCGCCCGATGACGTCCGGAAAGCGTTCTCCCGCTGGGTGCGGTCGTGACCGCCTCACCACCCGCCCAGTTGTGACCCAGGTCACCGGAATGCACGTTGTCGACAATCGACAATCGACCTACGGTGAGGGTCTGCCGAGCGGAGGGTGTGCCATGGACGGGCTTCGGGTGGCTGTGGTCGGGGCCGGGCGGTGGGCTCAGTGGGCCCACCTGCCCGGGTGGACGCGGGACGACCGGGTTGAGGTGGTGGCGCTGGTCGACACCGACCGGCGGGTGGCCGACGAGGCCGCGGCGAGGTTCGGGGTGCGGCGGACCGCGACCGACTACCGGGAGGTGGTGGCCGACCCTTCGATCGACGTGATCGATGTGGCGACGGCGAACTCGGCGCACTACGAGGTGTCGGCGGCGGCCATCGAGGCGGGCAAGCACGTGCTGTGCGAGAAACCCGTGCACCGGGACTACCGGCGAACCAGGGCACTCGCCGATGCGGCCAAGGCCAAGGGGCTCAAGACCAAGCTGGGATTCACGTTCAGGTACGCGCCCGCGGTGCTGTACGCGAAGAGTTTGATCGACGCGGGGTTCATCGGCAGGCCGTACGTGTTCAACGGGTTCGAGCAGAACAGCCAGTGGATCAATCCGGCCACGCCGATGCGGCAGGTTGACCCGGGGGCTGATCCGGCGGTGATCGCGACGTCGTCGATCGAGGGGTACGGGGCGCCGATCATCGACATCATGCACTGGTGGGCGGGCGCGGGGCTGAGCTCGGTGGTCGGCACGATGCGCAACTTCGTGCCGGAGCGGGTGGTCCAGGCCACCGGGCGCAGGCAGCGGCTCAACATCGACGACGGGGACATGTGGATCTGCGAGTTCGACAACGACGTGATCGCGTCGATCCAGTCCTCGTACGTCACGGTGGGGAACCTGCCGGGGATCGAGGCGCGCGTCTACGGGTCGGAAGGCGCGTTGATCGTGCGGCTGGTGGAGGAGTTCGGTCTCTGCCAGACAATTCGGACAGCCACAAAGGACGATGCCGAGTTCGTCGAGCGGGAGATCCCGGCGGAGTTCTTCCCACCGGGTGGTAAATCCACTGAGGACTGGGGTGCGCTGTTCTACGCCAACCTGTGCGCCGACTTCGTCACCGAGATCCTGGACGGGGGTGACACCAACCAGGGGGATTTCGCGCAGGGGGCGTTGGTGCAGGAGACGATCAACGCGTTCGAGGCGTCGTTCCAGCGGCGGGCGTGGGTGGACTTCCCGCTCGGGGACGCGGCATGAGTGCGCACGGGTGGGGCGCGCTGGCCGACGACGGTATCGGCAGCGCGTTGGTGGAGGCGGCGCTGGACGCTGTCGACGGGCGGGCCGAGTACGCCGATGTGCGACTGGTCGAGGCCGAGGAACTGAGGGTGTACCGGCAGTTGGGCGCGGACGTGGACGAGCGCGTCGAACATTCCCTCGGTATCGGGGTTCGCGTGTTGGTCGACGGGGTGTGGGGGTTCGCGGCTCTGCCGTTGGTCGACAGCGTGGACGCCGCGACGGCCGCGCGCCGGGCACACGCGTTGGCGGTGGCGGCGAGGGGTACGTCCAAACCGGTACGGTTACCGGAGTTGGGAGTCCACAGCGGACGGTATGAGACCACCGTCGGACAGGACCCGTTCGCCGTGGGCGAGCAGGCGTTGTTGGCCGAGGCGTTGGACGCGGCGTGCGCGCCGCGCGAGGTGGTGTCGGCGCAGGTGGGGTTCAACGCCAAGCGGCAGTACCGGCATTTCGGCAATTCGGTGGGATCGCGGCAGCACCAGCACTTCCTGGAGACCGGTGTGCTCGTGCTGGTGATGGCCGCCGGGCACGGTGACGTCCAGCGGCGCAGCTACCCGAACTCCTTCCACGGCGACACGGCAGCGGCCGGGTGGGAGTTCGTTGTGGAGCGTGATCTTGTCGGCAACGCGGCCCGGGTGGGCGAAGAGGCGGTGGCGCTGTTGACCGCGCCCGTCGCGCCGTCCAGCACGGCCGACGTGGTACTCGGCAGCCAGCAGATGTCGTTGCAGATCCACGAATCCACCGGGCACGCCCTGGAGCTGGACCGAATCCTGGGTGATGAGGTCAACTTCGCGGGCTCGTCGTTCATCGGCGTCGACGACGTCGGCTCCCTGCGCTACGGCTCCCCCGCCGTCACCATCACCAGCGACCCGACCGTCTTGGGCACCCGCGGCAGCTTCGCGTTCGACGACGAAGGCACCCCCGCCCGCCGAAGCACCTTGGTCGACGCGGGAATCGTGCGCAACACACTATCCACACTGGACTCATCGGCCCGTGCGGGCCTCCCCCTCACCGGCGCCGCGCGCTCGGACGGCTGGGCCTACACACCGGTGTGCTTCGCCACCCACGTCTACCTCGAACCCGGCACCGGGACACTCGACGAGCTGTGCGACCGTCTGGGTGACGGCTACTACGCCGAGGACAACCGGTCGTGGTCCAT
This sequence comes from Actinokineospora inagensis DSM 44258, assembly GCF_000482865.1. Taxonomy (GTDB): domain Bacteria; phylum Actinomycetota; class Actinomycetes; order Mycobacteriales; family Pseudonocardiaceae; genus Actinokineospora; species Actinokineospora inagensis. Next base: position 73,132 of record NZ_AXWW01000042.1, read on the forward strand.
CGACGAACGCAGGCTGGACTTCCAGTTCGGCACCGAGGTCGCCTACGAGGTGCGCGGCGGCAAACGGGGCAGGCTGCTGAAGAACTTCTCCTACGGCGGAAGTACCCCGCGGTTCTGGGGCTCGGTCGAGGCAGTCGCCGACGATCTGCGGATCTTCGGTTACCCGTGCGGCAAAGGCGAACCCAAGCAGTGGAGCTTCCTCAGCCACGGCGCACCGTCCACATTGGTGCGTGGCCTGCGGATCGGGGTGGCGTGATGGACTTCGCCGCCCCCGTCGACCCCGCCCGCGCCACCGAGCTGCTGGCCTCCGCTGTCCGCAGAGCCGATGCCGACCACGTCGAGGTCGCGCTACTGGCTCGTGCCGGTGAGTACACGCGGTTCGCGGGCGAGCGCGTGCATCAGGCGCAGAACATCACCGAGCAGCAGGTCGTGGTGCGCGCCGTGGTCAACGGACACGCCGCCCGGGTCGCCACCAGCGCGCTCGACCGCGTGCCGGACGCTGTCCGCCGGGCGACGGCGATCGCCCGCGCGGCAGACGACACCGGATCGGCGTGGACGCCACAGCACGACACCACCGACGATCACCTGCTCTGGCACGAGGACACCGCCGCCTTCGACGCGCCCGCGCGGGTAGCGCTCGCCGCGCACGCGATGACCGAGGCCCGTCAAGTGGGCGCCACCGCCGCGGGCATGGTCGGCCGGGCCGTCACACAACTCGCCGTCGCCTCCAGCTCCGGCGCGCTGCGGCACGTGGTCGCGACCGAGGCCACCGGCAGCTTGACGATCAGCGACGGCGATGGTTCCGCGCACTGGGCGAACCTGCACCGGTCCAGCGACGCACTGGGCCTGACCCCGCAGACCGTGCAGGAGGTGGTGGCCCGCGCCGTGCGAACGCGCGGTAGGCAACCACTGCCCCACGGCACGTACACCGTGGTACTCGGCCCCGAGGCCACCGGCGAACTGCTCGGATTCCTGGGCGTACTCGGCTTCGACGGCGGCTTGGCCGACGCGGGTGTCGGCGTGGCCACCGAGCCGGGCAGGCGCGTGGCTTCAGAGCTGGTCACGGTCACCGACGACGCGTCCCACCCGTTCGGCCTACCCATCCCGTTCGACGCCCTGGGCACCACGAAAGCCGTTGTGCCACTGCTGATTGCGGGAAGGGTGGGTGGGCCGGTCACCGACCGAACAGGCCACGCACACGTCGCGCGCGAATCCCTGCCCGCACCGGTCGCGGCGAACGTCGTGATGGCGCCCGGGACGGAGGACGACCTGGTGGCGGGTGTGGCAGACGGTCTCTACATCGAGCGGTTCTGGTACACCAGACTGGTCGACCGGCAGGCGAGCACAATCACCGGGGTCAGCCGAGACGCCTGCTTCCGCATCGTGGACGGCAGACTGGCCGATCCGGTCCGGGGCGCCCGATTCACCCAGTCCGTGTTCGACCTGTTGTCCGCCGTGGATGGAGTGGGCATCGAGCGGCGGGCGCAGCCGATCATGAACGTGTGGAACGGCTCGGTCACCGCGCCCGCGATCCGGGCGCACGGCTTCCGGTTCGGTCCACGGTGATCCCGCGCAGCAATGCCGATCGTCTGCTCACCCAGGTGCTGGTTGGTGAGGTCTGTCCGCCAATGGGTGACCGGTTTGGCTATCGGGTTGACGGGGATGGTCACGCGTTTCTGTTGCCCGGTATGGGTGGCGTCACTCTCGGTGTGCGGGTTGGTGATCCGGCTACCGGGCATGCCGCCGACCATCTCGAACCGGGGCTGTCCGTGTGGCACCCCGATCCCGCCGCCAATCACGCCCTGCAGTATCTGACGTGCGTCGGTAATGAGGTCACCGTCCTCATCGACGGGCGGCCGAAGGGGCGGGTGCTGGGCCAACACGCGTACGTGCTGGTGGATCTCGACGGTGCGGAGAGCGTCGTGCCGGGTGACCGGGTGGCGATCCGGGCTCGTGGGCAGGGGCTGCGGTTGCTGGACCACCCCGATATCACCGTGAAGAACCTCGATCCTGACCTGCTGCTGCGTCTACCGGTGGAGACCTTGCCGGACGGGCGGTTGCGGGTGCGGGTCGCGGCGCGGGTGTCGTCGGCGGCGGTTGGGGCGGGGGCGGGGATGGTGTCGGAGTTTGCCAACACCGACCTGATGGGCGTCACGGACGTGCGGATCGGCGACCTCGTGGTGTTGGAGGATCAGGACCACCGGTTCGGTCGAGGTCACCGCGCCGGGTATGTCGCCGTTGGGGTGATCAGTACTGGGGACTGCAGGTTGTTCGGTCACGGTCCGGGCCCCAGCACCTTGTTCACCGGTCCCGCCGGGGCGTTCGACCTCGTCGACGACGCCACCGCGAACCTGGGAGGCGCCTGGTGAGCACTCTGGTCCGGACCACCCTGCTCGGCGTGGTCGAGACGCCGCGCCTCGGATCGCCGCCGCACCTGGTCGACCGGGACGGCCTGCCGTACATCCCGACCGCGACCGGCGGCGTCGTGCTGGGGCTGCGGCTGGGCGACGGCGTATTCGACTTCGACGCCGACCACGCCGCGCCCGGCGTCACACTGTCGCACCCCGACCCGGCGGCCAACCACGCGCTGACCGCGTACGCCTGCCTGGGCAACGCGGCCGTCGTGCGCACCGGCGACGCGCGCGGGGCCGGTGGCCGGGTGCTGGGCAAGCGTGACGGGCGGGTGATCGCGGTGTTCACCCAGGACGTGCTGGCGCGCATGCTGCCCGGCGACCAGGTCGCCATCCACGCGCACGGCCAGGGCTCGGCGGACTCGCTGAACGTCGATCCCGCCTTGGTCCCGGCTCTGCGCGGGCGGTCGGTGCGTGCCCGGGTGCCGTCGTACCTCGTGGGGAACGGGTTCGGCCGTCCCGCCCACCAGTGGGACCTGGATCTGCAAGTGAGTGCGGCGCACTGGCGGCTGGGCGATCTGGTATGCATTGACGACGTGGATGTCCGGCACAACGCGGGACGCAGGGAGGGGTGGTCGACCGTGGCGGTACTGGTGCACGGCGGCAGCCCGCTGCCCGGCCACGGCCCCGGCGCAATGCCGATCCTGTGCGGACCGACGGCGGAAATGGACGTGCGTGTCGACCCGACCGGCCACGTGGGAGTGACGGCGGACCTGCTGGGGTGCCCCGGTGCCTGACCTGGAACACCTGTCCCTGCCGGACACCGTGCACCGCCTGCTGCGCACCCGCATCCTCAACAACGAACTCCCGTCGGGCACCCGCCTCGTCGAGGCGTCGATCGCGGAGGAGCTGGGGGTCAGCCGAGCCACCGTCCGCTCCGCGCTCGCCAGACTCGCCGGCGAGGGCCTGGTCGACATCAGCCCGCGCAGGCACAGCACCGTAACCCGACTGTCCCATGAGGACATCCAGGACGCCTGCTACGCGCGATATGTGTTGGAGGAAGGCGCAGTGCGGGCCGTCCTCGCGCACGGGACAGCCGAGCTGGTCGACCCCCTCACCGACCTCGTCGACCGGATGGAGCACGCGGCACGAGACCGCGACCTCGCCGCAATGGTCGACCTGGACACGTCCTTCCACGGAACCCTGGTCGCCGCCGCACACAAACCACGCCTGGCGCGGCTGTTCGCAGGCATGGACGCCCAAATGGGCGCGGTGATGCGGTCCTCGCTGGAGGAACAGCACCTGGACCTGGCCGAAATGCCGCGCATGCACCGGGACCTGGTGGACGCACTGGCGGCAGCCGACCCCCCAACCGTCGCATCCACCCTGTACCGACACTACCTGCGCGCGGACTACGTGCTCTGAACGGTGGCCCTGGGGTGCGCTGAACAGCGTGGCCCTTGACATGCGCCGCATCGGGTGGCAGGCAGAGACCCCCCGGGGGCCGGGGGCCCATTCCTGAAGGTAGCGCCAACTGGGACCTGTCAAGAAGGGGAGCGGGATGACTGGGGACAACCTGATGTCCTGTGGACAACGCACCTGCACGCGAGGGCACAGCGCCGCCAGCCAGTAGCCCAGGTCGGGCTTGGGGCGGTTGCGCAGGAGGTATCCGCGTGGCTGTTCCCAGGCGCGCGCGTGGTCCTCGTCGAGGTCGACGCACGGCAGCGGTCTCGTTGGCCAGGGGCACGATCCGGCGGGAGACGCGTTGCCCGAACAAGGCCCCGGCGATCCACCGATGCTGCTCAACCTGCCCCTTGAGCACCAGCCGTTTGATCCAGACGCGGTGGGTCTTCGACACCCGCCTACCCGCCCGCGACGCCGGGTTGGCAGGTCTCCACGGCTTGCCAACGCAGCCAGTGCAGGACACGGCCGCCGGTGATATGCCGTCGGCGAGTTCGGTATAGGCGCGGGCCTGGGGATCGTCGTCGCGGTAGCACAAGATCAACCAGGCGGGGTGAGGGTGTCGAGCCAGACCAACATTGCGGCGCAACTCGTCGGCTGATCTGCACTCGGCACGCAGACCTCAACCCGCCCGGAGCCGCTCTCGCCCGCGCGGACACTCACGTTGGCGAGTGACAGACCGGGGTGACGGGCCACGTGCATGCGCACGGCGGAAATCGCGTCGTCAAGCGAGGCCCATGCGGTGTGCCAACCCCTGCAGGTCGCGGCCGCCTGCGGCTTTGCGGGCTTTTCGCAGCGCGCTGGAGACGATCTCGCGGGCGAATGGGTTGTTCCGGATCTTCTGCGGTGCCAACTGTTCGGCCTGCAACACCGCGGCCAACCCCGTGGACCGGTGCTTGGCCTCGGTCGACAACGCCCGACCCACGTCCAGGTAGAAGGCCGCCTGGCGCGACTTGCTCACGCCGGTGGGCGCCCACCCCTTCGCGACCTCGGCGGCGCGGACGCCGTGGCCCAACTCCACCCCGATGCCCACGTTCCAGATCATCACGTTGGTACGACCGAAGTTCGTCTGCATCCACGGACTCACGTCCGGCTCCAGCCGCCC
>NZ_KI519522.1:0-13249 GCF_000482865.1 Actinokineospora inagensis DSM 44258
GGCCTTACCCGCCAGCCGGCTTAGGCCACCGCTCCCCCCAAACAAAACAACTTCACCACAACGGGCGGTTGGTATCGGCGGGTCCCGAGGCGCGCGGGGTGGGCTGGCGGCCTTCGTCGGTGAGGTGTGGGTGTGGGACTTCGTCGATTCGGCGTGGTCTTTTTTTGGGCGCGCGGTGCGGGAGTGGGGCTTCGTCGATGAATAGGGCTGTGGGTTCTGGGGGTGCGGTGCGAGAGAATGTTGTGGTGCGGTGTTAGGGGATTGCGGGGGTTCCGCCTGGTTGTACGGGTAGTCCTGCTGCCGCCCAGGCGCGGTAGCCGCCGATGAGGTCGGTGGCGTTTTTTAGGCCTAGTTGTTGGAGGTCTCTTGCGGCGAGGCTTGAGGCGTAGCCTTCGTTGCACATCACGATGATCGTGCTGTTTTCGTCGAAGCCCTGGATTCGGTGGGATCCTTCTGGGTCCAGCCGCCATTCCAGGTGGATTCGTTCGATGATCAGGGAGCCGGGGATTTCGCCTTCGGTGGCTCGGTTGGTGTGGGGGCGGATGTCGACGATCAGGGCGCCTGTCGACTGCAGGGTGTTGGCTGTGGTCGGGGTGACTCGGGTGAGGTCCGATCGGGCGGCGGCGAGGGTGTTGTCGATGGCGCTCATCGGGTGAGCCAGGACGGGGTGTCCGGGACGTCGGACAGGTTCGCGTATTCGTGGGTGGGGACCAGCGGCGGCGAGTAGGCGTGGACGCTGGCGGCTTTGGCCGGTCCTCGGTTTTCCACGATGTGGGCGCGGCCCTGGCCGAAGCCGATTGAGGCGCCGAGGGGGCGGCGGTGTTGGCGGATGGGGCCTGCGGGGTAGCGGTAGGTCTCGGTCAGGTCCCCCAGCAGAACAGTGAACGCCCCGGCGGCGCCGCCGTGGTCGTGGGGGGCGGTGCCCTGGCCGGGGAGCCAGGAGAGCAGCCACAGTTCGATCTCGTCGGTGAGGGCGAGTCGGGTCCACCAGCGTTGCGGGCTGGCGAAGCGGACGACGTCGACCAGGCGGGTGCGGAAGTCGGTTGCCACCGCCGACGTCAGTTCGTTGAGCTCCCTGGGGGTCCACAGTGGATCACGGGGGGCGATCAGCGAGTGCAGGTCGGGGTGGTCGAAGCGGGGGTGGACGGCCTTCTCGGCAAGGGCCAACGTCATGTCTGCTCCTCGATCGGGGTGTCTACACGCGACTGGGGGGCGCGGCGAGGTGAGCGAGAGCTACCGCCGCGTGTCGGTACAGCCGCAGGACGCCACCAGGAGGAGGTCGATCGTGCGGTCACACCACGACAGCAGCGGTGGGAACACGGACCGGGTCACGAACGCGATCGTGGCATGGACGGGGGAGCCCGGCCACGTGTCTCACTGGCTGATACGCGGGGCCCTGAGCAGCAAAGAAGTCCTTCCCGGCAGGGTGATCCGCTTGCCCGGCGGCAACGGATCGGTGTCCCTGGGGGCTCCGCGAGCGGCGCCGGAGTCCAGGACCGGGACGTAGCGGCGGCCGTAGCTGTCGGGGGGCAGTGTGAATTCCACAGAGTCCGCGCCGGAGTGCAGCAGCAGCAGCCAGGAGTCGTCGGCGACGAGTTCGCCGTCGCGGCTGCGGGACAGGCATTCCGAGCCGTCTATCCACATTCCCAGGGTGCGGCTCGTGTCGTCGAACCAGTCGGTCTCGGTCATCGGGTCGCCGTCGGGGCGGAACCAGACCAGGTCGGGCTCGCCGGAGCGGGTGGGGCGGCCGTCGAAGAACTGGGGTTGGCGCAGCGCGGGGGACTCGGCGCGGACCGCGATCAGCCTGCGGGTGAACGCCAGCAGGTCGTCGGCGCGGCCGTCGGCGGTCCAGTCCACCCAGGACGTCTGATTGTCCAGACAATAGGCGTTGTTGTTGCCGTGCTGGGTGCGCCACCGCTCGTCCCCGGCGACCAGCATCGGGGTGCCGGTGGACAGCAGCAGCGTCATCAGCAGGTTGCGGGCCTGCCGGTCGCGCAGCGCCAGCACGCCCTGGTCGCCGGTCTCGCCCTCGGCGCCGCAGTTCCACGACCGGTTGTCGTTGGTGCCGTCGGCGCCGTGCTCGCCGTTCTCGTGGTTGTGCTTGTGGTCGTAGGACACCAGGTCGCGCAGGGTGAACCCGTCGTGCGCGGTGACGAAGTTGACCGACGCCCACGGGCGTCTGCCGGCGTAGAGGTCCGACGACCCGGACAGCCGGTACGCCAGGTCCCGCGGCCCGGTCGCGCCGCGCCAGAAGTCGCGGGCGCCGTCGCGGAACCGGCCGTTCCACTCGGCCCACTGCGCGCCGAACCCGCCGACCTGGTAGCCCTCGCCGGTGGCGTCCCACGGCTCGGCGATCAGCTTCCGGTTGGCCAGCACCGGGTCCGTGGTGATCGCGGTCAGCAGCGCCGAGTCCCGGTCGAACCCGCCGCCGTGCGGGCGGCCCATGGCGCTGGCCAGGTCCAGCCGGAACCCGTCGACCCCGAGCTCGGTCGCGAAGTAGCGCATCGAGTCGACCACGAGCCGCACCACCGTCGGCGACCCCGGGTTGAGGGTGTTGCCGCAGCCGGTGAAGTCGATGTCCCTGCCCTCGCCGTCGAGCAGGTAGTACGCGGGCGCGTCGAACCCGCGGAAGGACAGCGTCGGCCCGGCCACCCCGCCCTCGCAGGTGTGGTTGTAGACCACGTCGAGGATCACCTCGATGCCGACCGCGTGCAGCGCGGCCACCATCGTGCGGAACTCCTCCACCTCGTGCCCTGGGCGGCTGGCGTAGCCGACGTGCGGCGCCAGGTAGCCCAGCGTCGAGTACCCCCAGTAGTTGTGCCTGCCCGAGCGCAGCAGCATCGGCTCGTCGGCGTGCGTGTGCACCGGCAGCAGCTCCACCGCGGTGATCCCCAACCGCACCAGGTGCTCGACGACGGCGGGGTGCGCCAGCCCCAGGTACGTGCCGCGCAGGTGCTTGGGCACGTCGGGGTGCAGCTTCGTGAAGCCGCGCACGTGCAGCTCGTAGACCACCGTCTCCTCGAACGGCACGTCCGGTCGACGCCCCGTGTCCGGGCCACCCAGTGAGGTGACCACCGACAGCGGGACCGAGCCGAGTGAGTCGATCCGGGACGGACCGCCGGTGACCGGGTCACCCCGGTAGCCCCGGCTGGCCGCCAGGTCGGGGACGGTGCCGGTGATCCGCCGCGCGTACGGGTCGACCAGCAGCTTCAGCGGGTTGCAGCGCAGGCCGCGGCGAGGGTCGTACGGGCCGTGCACCCGGTAGCCGTACCGCTGGCCGGGGGTGACGCCGGGGACAACGCCGTGCCAGATGCCGAAGGTCCGCTCGGTCAGCTCGACCCGCTGCTCGGTCTGCCCGCCGTCCTCGTCCACGTCGACCAGGCACAGTTCCACGCCCTCTGCCGCGGCCGAGGCGACCGCGAACCGCACCCCACCCGCCTCGGGGTGGGCGCCGAGCGGGAACGGGCTACCGGGTCGTGGCGCTGCGTGTGGCACCACCCCATCCTGGACCAGACCGGCGGCGCTATCGATATGCCCGAGCCAACCAAGATCGGATCGAGATCGACGCGCCCTGGTCAGAGCCGGTATGTGCGCCCCTCGAACGAATCACCTTCGGGTTCGTGGTCCGGTTCGGGGTCGCGGGCCGACGGTCGCCGGGTGTCCGCACCGCTCGGGCTCGCCGACCCGACCAGGGCGGTGAACAGACCTTGGTGGACCGTCCACCCGCGCCGCGACGGCGCCGACAGGGTCAGCACCAGCATCCGCCCCGTCCCCGGTTCCGGCACGAACCCCTGCACCTGCAGCACCATCGGGGCGCCGACCCTGGCCTGTTCCGGTCCGGGCACCCGCTGGGCGATCACGGCCGGGCCGAGGCCGGTGGCCACCAGCACCGTCTGCCGGACGTCCGGCGCGGTGTCCTCCAGGGAGTCCCGCAGCGCGTCGGCCACCTCGACCGTCCAGCCCTCCGGCACCTCCAGCGCGACCGCGGTCAGCAGGGCAGGGTCGGCGTCGGGCGGGGCGACGACGGCCAGCAGGAACGCGCCGGTCCGGATCGCGGTGTCCACGGCCTCGGCGGCCAACGGTTCCAGGTCGGCGGCCGCCCCCGACGGCGCGTCGCGCAGTTCGGCGATGATCCGGGCGTACTCGCGGACCGCCTCGGCCGGGTCGTCCAGCGGCACCCGGCGGGCGGACGCGGGCAGGGCGAGCCTCACCTGGTGTGCGCCCTCGTGCCCGCCGCGACCGTGTTGACCACCGCGTTCTCCGCGCTCGACCGGCCGGGGTTGCCCGCGACCTTCAGCAGCTCCAGCTCCCGGCGCTGCTCCGGCGTGAACGTCACCCCGGCCGCCTGCGCCGATTTCACCGCCAGGTCGACGCTCGCCGAGTACGCCTCCCCGGCCGCCCGCAGCCGCCCGAACGCGTCCCGCTGGGCCGGGGTGAACTTCGACGGGTCCTGGAAGGTCTTGGCCAGCTTGTCGCCCTTGTCCCGCAGGTCCTTCGCGGCCTTCGCGCGCAGCGCCGCCCCGGTCGAGCCCTGCTCGGCGGCGAGCTCGCGCAGCGTGCCGACGTCCTTGACCACCTTGCCGACGCCCGCCGAGGTGAACCCGTCGACCGCGCCCTGCCGCGCCCCCTTGACCGCGTTGCGCACCCTGCCGCCGTTCTCGACCGCCTCACCCAGCAGCCCCTTGCCCGCGCCCACCACACCGGAGGTGACCGTGCGGCCCGGCACCAGCCCGAGGCCGATGTCGACCCACGACGGCGCGTTGGACGACCCCACCGCGTGCTGGGCGATGCCGGTCAGCGCGTTGACCGTGCCCGCCGTCGCCGACACCGTGCCCGCGATCGGCGCCACGATCTCGCCCGCTCCGGGCACCACCAACGAGCCCGCCGCGACGACGGCCGCCGCGCTGGAGACGATGCCCGACGCCCTGCCGATCCCGTCGAGGACCTGCACCCCGAAGCCGTCGTTCTCCACCTTGAACACGTCGTCCGGACCGCTGCGGATCTTGTCGGCGGCCGCGTTGGCCTCGGTCAGGTGCTTGCGCCCCAGCCTGCGCGCGTCCGAGATGACCTGCTCGAACCTCGCCTGCGCCGCCGCGGCCTCGTGCACCGACCGCAGGAAAGTCCCGTAGCGCGCGCCGTAGTGGGGGTTCGTCGAATCGGTGGGGATCGCCGAAGCGGCCTGGGTCTGCGCGTCGAGCGCGTCGTCCGCGGCGTCTTTGAGCTTCTTGGCGCGGGCTTCCAGTTCCGCCGCCTTGTCCTGGTTGGCCTTCATCTGACCCGCCCAGGTCGCCAGTGCCTCGGCCACCGCGCCCATCGACTCCGCGCCCGCCGCGATGCCCTTGGGCAGGTCGTCGCCGTGGTCGCTGAACTCCTCGGCCGCGTCGCCGCCCCAGTCCGCGTCGTCGGTGATCTTGCACGCCTCGGTCAACCGGGGGAGTACGGCGACCAGCATGGTCCGCGCCTCGGCCAACTCCACCTGCATCGCGCCGACCGCCGAGAGCTCTCCTGGTGTCGGGTCGAACCCGAGGGTCGGGTAGTCGCGGCTCACGGCGTGCCGCCCTTGGTCTCGTCGAGCAACCGGGTGACGCCGGCTTGCTGGGCCGCCGCCCCCGAGCGGAGCGCGTCGAGCTGCGCCTCGGCCACCGAGTGCTGGACAGCCAGCCGCATCCGGTCGGCCCCGCCCTGCTCGACCTGGTCGTAGTTGGTCACCGCGGACCGCACGTTGTCGGCGATCGTGCCGATCTTGTCGCGCACGTCGCCCAGGTGGGCACGCCACTGGTCGGCCACCTCGCGCGCCGCCGCGCCGATCTCGCCCGGCCCCAGGTCACCGCTCGACCCGCTGAGCCTGCCCGCCGCCGCGTCGACCTCGTCGGCCAGCGCGCGCAGCTCACCCACCCGGATGGCCAGGCTGGTCGTGTTGACGGTGTACCCCGATGACATGGGCGCTCCTCTCCCGCCGGGCAAGTCAACCCCGTACCGGCCCCCGGACCCAGCCGGGGTGCGCAGGGAGGCAACGACACCGCACCGGTGGGCAAAGGCAGAATGGCGGCCGTGACCTCGCGGACTCAGGCTGACCCCGGACCCGACACCCCAGACGACCCGGATGACCTCGACGACCTCGTCCTGCGCTTCGCCGGGGTGGGCGTCCGGCGCGGCCGGGCCGACCTGCTCAAAGACATCGACTGGCGGGTGGAGCTGGACGAGCGGTGGGTGGTCCTCGGCAGCAACGGCGCCGGGAAGACGACGCTGCTGCGCCTCGCCGGGGCCGAGCTGCACCCCAGCACCGGCACCGTGCACGTCCTCGGTGAGCGGCTCGGCCGGGTCAACGTGTTCGAGTTGCGCACCCGGATCGGCTTCGCCACCGCCGCCATCGCGAACCGGGTGCCCGCCGACGAGTTGGTGCGCGACGTGGTGGTCAGCGCCGGGTACGCCGTCCTGGGCCGCTGGCGCGAGGAGTACGACCAGCTCGACACCGGCCGCGCCGAGGACCTGCTCAAGGCCATGGGCGTCGCCGCGCTGGCCGACCGCACCTTCGGCACGCTGTCCGAGGGCGAGCGCAAGCGCACCCTGATCGCCCGCGCCCTGATGACCGACCCCGAGCTGCTGCTGCTCGACGAGCCCGCCGCAGGCCTGGACCTGGGTGGCCGCGAGGACCTGGTCGCCCGGCTCACCGACCTGGCGATGGACCCGGACGCGCCCGCCACCGTGCTGGTCACCCACCACGTCGAGGAGATCCCGCCCGGCTTCACGCACCTGCTGCTGCTGGCCGACGGCGGCGTGGTCGCGCAGGGCCTGATCGAGGACGTGCTCACCGGCGAGAACCTCTCCGCCGCGTTCGGCCAGCCGCTGGAGCTGGACCGCTCCGGCGACCGCTACTTCGCGCGCCGCCGCGCCTGATCCACTACTCGCAGGTAACCTCCCGGGGAACCCGACAGAAGGGCAGCAAAGTCGTGGGTGAGTTCGTCACGCTCGAGGTCGAGGACGGCATCGGCACCATCCGGCTGAACCGGCCGCCGATGAACGCGATCAACCGGCAGCTCCAGGCCGAACTGCGCGAGGTGGCGCTGCAGGCGGGCGCGCGCGAGGACGTCCGCTCGGTGATCGTCTACGGCGGCGAGAAGGTGTTCGCGGCGGGCGCGGACGTCAAGGAGTTCGCCCGGATGTCGTACGCCGACATCGCCGACTACGGCCCCGAGCTGAGCGCGTCGGTCACCGCGGTCGCCCGGCTGCCCAAGCCCACCGTCGCCGCGATCACCGGGTACGCCCTCGGCGGCGGCTACGAACTCGCCCTGGCCTGCGACCGGCGCATCGCCGGGGACAACGCCAAGGTCGGCCAGCCCGAGGTGCTGCTCGGCCTCATCCCCGGCGCGGGCGGCACCCAGCGGCTGGCCCGGCTCATCGGACCCAGCCGCGCCAAGGACATCGTCTACACCGGCCGGTTCGTCGAGGCCGCCGAGGCGCTCGCGATCGGCATGGTCGACGAGGTCGTCGCCCCCGACGACGTGTACGCGGCCGCCCGCCGCTGGGCCGGTCAGTTCACCCGCGGCGCCTCGCGCGCGCTCGCCGCCGCCAAGACCGCGATCGACACCGGCCTCGACGGCGACCTCACCAGCGGGTTGACCCTGGAGACCGGCTTGTTCGCCGCCCTGTTCGCGACCGAGGACCACACCACCGGGCTGCGGTCGTTCATCGAGAACGGACCGGGGAAGGCGGAGTTCAATGGCCGTTGACCCCGCGCCGAACCCGCACGCCACCGCCGCCGAGGTCGAGGCGGCGTTCAACGACCCGAAGCTCGCGAACGTCCTCTACCACGACTGGGAGGCGGGCACGTACGACGAGAAGTGGTCCATCTCCTACGACGAGCGCTGCGTCGACTACGCCACCGGCCGGTTCCGCGCCGTCGCCGGGTCGTCCGGGTGGCCGTACGAGACCGCCATGGAACTCGGCTGCGGCACCGGTTTCTTCCTGCTCAACCTGATGCAGGGCGGCGTCGCCCGCACGGGCTTCGTCACCGACCTGTCGCCCGGCATGGTCGAGGTCGCGCTGCGCAACGCGGCCTGCCTTGGCCTCGACGTGTCCGGCCGGGTCGCCGACGCCGAACGCATCCCGTACGACGACGATTCCTTCGACTTGGTCGTCGGGCACGCCGTCCTGCACCACATCCCCGACCTCCCGGCCGCCTTCCGCGAGATCCGCCGCGTCCTCAAACCCGGCGGCCGCTTCGTCTTCGCGGGCGAACCCACCCGCATCGGCGACTTCTACGCCCGCCGCCTCGGCCGCGCCACCTGGTGGCTCACCACCCGGCTCACCCGCCTCGCCCCCACCTGGCGCCGCCCCCAGTCCGAACTCGACGAGTCCTCCCGCGCCGCCGCGCTGGAAGCCGTCGTCGACATCCACACCTTCGACCCCACCGACCTGGAGACCACGGCCCGGTCAGCGGGCATGGTCGACGTGGGCGCCACCACCGAGGAGTTCACCGCCGCCCTCTTCGGCTGGCCCGTCCGCACCTTCGAAGCCGCCGTCCCCCGCGAGAAACTCGGCTTCGGCTGGGCGATGTTCGCCTACCGCACCTGGCAGCGCCTCTCCTGGCTGGACGACACCATCCTGCGCAAGGTCCTCCCGCGCGCCCTCTTCTACAACGTCATGATCACCGGCCGCAAACCGTCCTGATGACGTCGATGTGGGGTGCGCCCGTGGTGGGGCGGCTGACGGCGTGGTCGCGGCGTGATCCGGCGCAGGCGCGGTTCTTGACGCTCGACTCGCTGCGGTGGGTGTTGCGGAACCGGGCCTACACGCCGTGGTATCTGGTGCGGTACTGGCGGTTGCTCAAGTTCCGGCTGGCCAACCCGCACATCGTGCTGCGCGGCATGGTGTTCCTCGGCAAGGATGTCGAGATCCACGCGCGGCCGGGGTTTGGGCGGCTGGAGATCGGGCGGTGGGTGCACATCGGCGACGGGAACGCGATCCGGTGCCATGAAGGGTCGCTGCGGATCGGGGACAAGGCGGTGTTCGGGCGGCAGAACGTGGTGAACTGCTACCTGGACATCGAGATCGGGTCGGCGACCCTGGTCGCCGACTGGGTGTACATCTGCGACTTCGACCACGTGACCGCCGACATCCACCGGCCGATCAAGGACCAGGGGATCGTGAAGTCTCCGGTGCGGATCGGGCCGGACACGTGGGTGTGCACGAAGGTCACGATCACCAAGGGCACGCGCATCGGGCGCGGTTGTGTGGTGGGGGCGCACGCGGTCGTACGGGGTGATGTTCCCGATTACGCTGTCGCGGCCGGTATACCCGCGAAGGTAGTGCGCGACCGGGTGTCGGTGTACGAGGCCGACGCGGAGCGGCGGGAGGCCGTGGCGGACATGGCGCGCAAGGCGGCGAAGGCGCTGCGGAAGACGCTGGAGTCGTAACCCACTCGCGTACCCGCCGGTAGGCTCGATTACCGTGCCTCGCGTGCCCACCGAACCGACGCTCCCGCTGACCGGCGAACGCACCGTTCCCGGGGTCCCCGAGGAGAACTACTGGTTCCGCAGGCACGAGATCGCCTACCGCCACCTCGCGCCGCTGTGCGTGGGTAAGACGATCCTGGAGGCGGGCTGCGGCGAGGGCTACGGGGCCGCCCTGCTCGCCGAGCGGGGCACGGTCATCGGGCTCGACTACGACCACCTGACCGCCACCCACGTCGCCGGGAAGTACCCGGCCGTGCAAGCGATCCGGGGCAACTTGGCGGCGCTCCCGCTCGGCGACGGCACGGTTGATGTCGTGGCCAACCTGCAGGTGATCGAGCACCTGTGGGACCAGGAGGGGTTTCTCCGCGAGTGCCGGAGGGTGCTGCGGCCGGGTGGCCTGCTGCTGGTCACCACGCCCAACCGGATCACCTTCTCGCCCGGCCGGGACACCCCGCTCAACCCGTTCCACACCCGCGAACTCGCACCGTCCGAACTGGACGAGCTGGTCCGCGCGGCGGGTTTCGCCACCGACTACCTCGGTGGCGTCCACCACGGTCCTCGCCTGCGCGACCTCGACGTGCGGTTCGGCGGTGTCATCGACGCGCAGGTCCAGGTGGTGCTCGGTGGCGGCGGCTGGCCGGATGACCTGCTCCGAGCGGTTGAAGCCGTTGTGGCCGAGGATTTCACCGTCTCAGATGCGGATCTGGACGCATGCCTCGACATCGTTTTGGTCGCGCGGGCATGAGCGAGATCGGTGGGTTCGCTCTTGTCCTGCACAGCCACCTGCCCTGGTTGCCACACCACGGGACTTGGCCGGTGGGGGAGGAATGGCTCTATCAGGCGTGGGCGCACTCGTACCTGCCGCTGGTGGACATGTTGCGCCGCTTGGAAGATGACGGCTACCGGGATGTGTTGACGCTAGGCGTGACGCCCGTGTTGGCAGCACAGATGGACGACCCCTACGCGTTGCGCGGAATGCACGACTGGCTGGGCAACTGGAACCTGCGCGCCCAGTACGCGGCAGTCCGTTGGCGCGGTGACGACCCTCGACTGCGGGAGGTCGCGGCTGCGGAGTACCGGGCGTCCGCGACAGCGCTCACGGAGTTCGAGACTCGTTGGCGTCATGGGTTCTCACCAGTTCTACGGCCTCTGGTCGACGGTGGCGTTGTCGAGTTGATTGGTGGACCGGCCACACATCCGTTCCAGCCATTACTTGACCCCCGGGTGCGAGCGTTCGCGCTCACGCTGGGTCTTGACGACACCGCACTGCGTGTTGGTCATCGACCGGAAGGCATCTGGGCGCCCGAGTGCGGTTATGCGCCGGGGATAGAGGACGACTATTCAGCGGCCGGTGTACGCCGGTTCCTTGTGGACGGTCCAGCCCTGCACGGTGACACCGCGTTCGCCCGCCCAGTCGGCAACTCTGACGTCATGTGCTTCGGGCGCGACCTCGAAGTCACCTATCGCGTGTGGTCCCCCAAGGCGGGCTACCCTGGTGACACCGCGTACCGCGACTTCCACACGTACGACCACCCGTCGGGTCTTAAGCCGTCGCGCGTCACCGGTCGTCACGTTGCCCCACACGACAAGAAGCCGTACGAACCCGCCCTGGCAGCAGACGCGGTCCGGCGCCACGCTCAGGACTTCGTCGACACCGTTGCTCAGCGGCTAAGAGACCTGAATGAACGCCACGGTCGACCCGGGCTCGTTGTCGCCGCTTATGACACCGAGTTGTACGGGCACTGGTGGCACGAAGGTCCGGCCTGGCTTGAAGCAGTGTTGCGCGGACTGCCCAAGGCGGGCGTGAACGTGACAACGCTGCGCGGAGCCATCGATGCGGGCTATGTCGGTGACCCGGCAGACCTACCGGCGTCGTCGTGGGGCTCCGGAAAAGATTGGCGCGTCTGGGATGGCGCGCAGGTCGCCGATCTCGTCGAAGCCAACGCCGCACTCCAACGCGACCTGCTGGACCTGGTCGACACTCTCGGCGGCCCCGCGCGGGACGCCACGCTCGACCAGGCCGCCCGCGAGGCCCTGCTGGCCCTGTCCAGCGACTGGGCGTTCATGGTCACCAAGGACTCCGCCGCCGACTACGCCCGCCGCCGCGCCAAGGTCCACTTCGAGCGCTACGCCGAGCTGTCGTCGCTGCTCCGCGCGGGCGCCCCGACCCGGGCCGCCGCCCGCGCGGCCGACCTGCGCCGGTCCGACGGGGTCTTCGGCGGGCTCGATGCGCGCGCCCTCCGTACCCACGAGTAGGGTCCCCGGACCATGCGCGTGCTGATGTTGTCGTGGGAGTACCCGCCGGTGGTCGTCGGAGGACTCGGCAGGCACGTCCACGCCCTCGCCCGGCACGTCGCCGCCCTCGGCCACGATGTCGTCGTCCTGTGCAGGCACGAGGCGGGCACCGACGCCGACACCCACCCCACCGCGGACGCCACCCACGACGGCGTCCGCGTCATCCGGGTCGCCGAAGACCCCTGCCACCTGGTTTTCGCCGAAGACCTCGTCGCCTGGACCCTCGCCATGGGCCACGCCATGATCCGCGCGGGCCTCCGCCTCCTCGGCGACTGGCACCCCGACGTGGTCCACGCCCACGACTGGCTCGTCACCCACCCCGCCATCGCCCTCGCCGACCAGGCCCGCGTCCCCCTGGTCGCCACCCTGCACGCCACCGAGGCCGGTCGGCACAGCGGCTGGCTCTCCCAGCCCCTCAACCACCAGGTCCACTCCGCCGAATGGTGGCTCGCCAACCGCGCCGACGCCCTGATCACCTGCTCCGCCGCCATGCGCGCCGAAACCGCGCACCTGTTCGACATCGACCCCACCACGGTGACGGTCATCCACAACGGCATCGAACCCCGCAGTTGGCGCGTCCCCACCACATCGGTCCGCGAAACCCGCGCCGCCTACGGCGACGGCCCCCTGCTGATGTTCTTCGGCAGACTGGAATGGGAAAAAGGCGTCCACGACCTGATCGCCGCCCTCCCGAAAGTGCGCCGATCACACCCCGGCACCCGCCTCGTCATCGCCGGACGCGGCTCCCAGGCAACCGCCCTCGCCGACCTCGCCCGAAAAACCCGCGTCCGCCGAGCAGTGGAGTTCGTCGGCCACCTGACCGACCAACAGTTGATCGCCACCCTGTCCGCCGCAGACGCCGTTGTACTGCCAAGCCGCTACGAACCATTCGGAATCGTAGCCCTGGAAGCAGCAGCCGTCGGCGTCCCCCTGATCGCCTCCACCGCAGGCGGCCTCGGCGAAGTGGTGATCGACGGCGAAACCGGACTCTCCTTCACCCCAGGAGACGTAGCCGCCATCGCCACCGCCATCCGCCAAGTACTGAACGACCCCACATCCGCCCGCAAGAGAGCCCGAACCGCCAAAACCCGCCTCACAAACGTCTTCGACTGGGCCAAAATCGCCAAAGAAACAACAACCATCTACCGCACCGCAACAATCAAACCCCACCCACCCCTAGGCCGCCCCAAAATCCCCACCGGCAACGCTTTCGCCTAACTCCGCCACAGCCATTCTCGCACCGCACACCCACCACCGAACCCGCGCCTTATCGACGAAGCACCAATTCCCGCCCCGCGCGCCCAAAACCCACCCCTGATCGACGAAGTCCCACACTGGCACCGCGCCCCCAAAAAAACCCCACCCCATATCGACATATCGACGAAGCGCCACATCTGCGCCGCGCGCCTCGGGACCCGCCGACACCAACCGCCCGTTGTGGTGGAGTTGTTTTGTTTGGGGGGAGCGGTGGCCTAAGCCGGCTGGCGGGTAAGGCCACG
>NZ_KI519522.1:13444-38158 GCF_000482865.1 Actinokineospora inagensis DSM 44258
AAAAGGCGGGGCCACTGGAAAGCGTGGCCTTACCCGCCAGCCGGCTTAGGCCACCGCTCCCCCCAAACAAAACAACTCCACCACAACGGGCGGTTGGCATCGGCGGGTCCCGAGGCGCGCGGCGCAGATGTGGGGCTTCGTCGATCAGGAGTGGTTTTTTTGGGGGTGCGGTGCGGGAGTGACGCTTCGGCGATATGGGGTGGGTTTTTGGGCGCGCGGTGCCGGTGTGGGGCTTCGTCGATATGGGCGTTGGCTTCGAGGGGTGCGGTGCATGTGTGGAGCTTTGTTGATGAGGGGTGGTGGGAGGTGTTCAGCGGTGTCCGCAGAGGCGGTGGGGGACGAGGTTTTGATCTGCCGCCACCAGGAGGCGTTCGCGGATGAGGTAGTCGGGGAGTTCGTGGCGGTGGCCCTGGGGTTCGCCCCAGATTTCGGTGACGACCTCGTCGAGGGCGCGCTCCAATGCCGTGAATGACGCCAGGCCCAGGCAGAGGCGGGTTCGGGTGCGGTCCAGCGGTTTGGGGGACTCGGTGCCGGGGGTGAAGTATTCGCGGTAGTAGGCGGCGAGGACTGTTCGGTGGCGGGGTTTGCGGGAGAGCAACAATGCGACGCGGACGGCGGCTCCGTTGAGGCCGGTCATGGTTTCCGGGCCGGTTGTTTCCGGCATCGTCCATCTGGCCGAGTCGCGGACTTCGAGGCGGACGCGGGTGTCCCAGACCCGGACCTCGGTCTCGCCGTCGGGTAGGGGGAACGCGCAGCGCTCGCCGATGGTGAATCGGCGGCTTTCGGCGGCGACCCAGACGGTCAGTTTGTCGTGGCCGTTGACCAGCCACCACCGGCCGTCCATGTGGCGGAGGAACGGCGCGTTGGGGGCGCGGGAGACGCGTTCGTCCGTGCCGCCGGACAGGAAGTCGCGGTCCAGGGACAACTGGTCGGCGGGTGGGATGACCAGGGGTTCGGGCAGCGCGTGGTAGTCGACGATCAGTTCAGCCAACCGGCACCCCCGCGCACATCACCCACTACCGCTGTCACATTGTCACGTGGGCCCGCTTGGCACGCGGCGCGGACCAGTTCGTTGGCGCACACGGCGGGAGTTTCCCCTCTTAGCGCGACCAACAACGGCCAGAGCCCGTCACCGAGGGTGTTGGTGAGGCCGTCGCTGCACAGGATGTACCGGTCGCCCCTGTGGGCGGGTAGTTCCCACAGGTCAGGCCGGATCGTCGGTTCAAGACCGACGGCTCTTACCAGGGCTGACTTCTGCGGGTGGCGTTCGCCTTCTTCTTCGGTGAGATGACCGGCGGCGATCAGTTCATTGGCCAAGGTGTGGCTCTTGGTCAGTACGCGGATGCCGTCCGTGTGCACCAAGGTGACGCTGTCGCCGACGTGGGCGCCGCGCACCACCCACCGTCCACCGGAGCGGGCGATCACCACGACGTCGAACGTGGTGCCCATACCGGTCGTGTTCGGGTCGGCGTCGCCACGGGCGCGGACGGCGGCGTTGGCGGCCGACACGATGGACTCGGGGGTGTCCCCGGGCCGCTCGACCGCGGTCTGGATCGCCAACCCCGCCGCGACGTCGCCCGCAGGTGCCCCGCCGACCCCGTCGGCCACCGCCAACAACCGGTCACCGGAATGGCAGGCGTCCTGGTTGGTCTCCCGGCCGCCCAGCGCCGTCGCGTCCGCCGCAGTGAAGATCATGCCTCCACCGTGCCCGAAACCGCGGTCCGCTCGGCAGGGGGAGCCCTCCCCCTACTCGTGCGCCTCGTGCGGGTGGAACGGGAAGCCGCCGCCGATACCGCGCCAGGCGAGGTTGGAGATCAGCCCGATCGCCTCGTCCTTGGGCAGCGACCGGTTGTCCGCCAGCCACGCCCGCGCCGCCACCTGGCTGGCTCCGACCAGGCCGACCGCGAGCAGCCGGGCCCGCGCCTCGTCCAGGCTGGCGTCCGCGGTGATGGTGGCCGCGATCGCGTCGACGCTGGCGCTGGTCGCCCGCTCGATGGCGTCCTGCACCAGCGGCTCGCCGCGCAGGTCGGACTCGAAGACCAGCCGGAACGCCTGGCTCTCGCCGTCGACGAAGTCGAAGTACGCGGCCACCGCGCCGCGCACCCTGGTCTTGTTGTCGCTGGTCGTGTCCATGGCCTCGGTGACCCGGCGGACCAGTTCGTCGACGTGCTTGTCCAGCAGCGCCATGTACAGCTCAAGCTTGCCGGGGAAGTGCTGGTAGAGCACCGGCTTGCTGACCCCGGCGCGCTCGGCGATCTCGTCCATGCCCGCCGCGTGGTAGCCGTTGGCCGCGAACACGTCCTGGGCCGCGGCGAGCAACTGGGCGCGCCGGGCGGTGCGCGGCAGTCTCGCGCCGCGACCAACCCCGCTGGTCTGAACCGTCTCGGACATGCTTCTCCACCCTCGTTCACCGTGTCGCCGGGCCGCGTCTCGCCTACTTCACGGCCGAGTCGACCGTACTCGCCGGTATCCGGAGTTCGAGGCAATATCGCTGACGTTTGTGCTCCGCGACAAGTATCCAGTGTGACGCACGCCGTGGTGCGGCGAGCCCCGGGGATCGCGGGCACACTGGACCGGTGAGCTTGGTGAACGTTGGCCAGGCCCGGCGCAGCCCGCTCGCGCCGGTGCCGCTGTCCGAGGCGGGGCTGCCGCCGCTCGACCTCGCCCAACCGGCGTGGCCGGGCGAGGTCGTCGAGTCCGGCGGGGTCCGGCTGCACGTGCGCCGCACCCCCGGATCGGGTGATGTCCCGGCCGTCTACGTGCACGGCCTCGGCGGGTCGGCCACCAACTGGACCGACCTGGCCGCGCAGCTCCGCGGGTACGCCCCCGGCACGTCCGTCGACCTGCCCGGCTTCGGTCGCACCGAGCCGCCCAGCGGGTACGGCTTCGACCTGGAGACGCACACAAGGACCCTGTCCGACTGGCTGCGCGGGCTCGACCTGGGGCCGGTGCACCTGCTCGGCAACTCGATGGGCGGCGCGATCAGCATCCTGCTGGCCGCCCGGCACCCGGACCTGGTGCGCACGCTCACCCTGATCTCGCCCGCCGTGCCGGACCTGCGGCCGATGGTCAGCCGGATCTCCGACCGGCGGGTGCCGCTGGCGTTCCTCCCGGTCGTCGGGCGGCGGGTGCGCCAGGCGCTGGCCGGGCTGACCCCGCGCGAGCGGACCATGCAGATGCTGACCCTGTGCTACGCCGAGCCGTGGGCGGTCGAGGAGGGCCGGATCGTGGAGGCGACCGAGGAGGCCGCCGAGCGGGCCGGGATGGTGTGGGCCGGTCCGGCGCTGGCGGCGAGCGCGCTCGGCCTGATCCGGGCGTGGCTGGTCACCGGCGCGCGGTCGCTCTGGCGGGCGTTGCCCCAGGTCCAGGCGCCCACCTTGGTGGTCTGGGGCGACCGGGACCGGCTGATGACGGTCCGCAAGGCCCCGCGCACCGCCCGGCTGATCCCCAACGCCCGCCTGCTCGTCCTCCCCCGCACCGGTCACGTGGCGCAGATGGAACGCCCGGTCGAGGTCGCGCGCGCCGTGCTCGGGCTGTGGGAGTCGGTCGAGGCGGGCACTTGGTGACACGCACCGTCGCGGTGAGGGCACTCGTCAACCGAGTACGGGATGATGTGGCACCCTGGGGCGCGTGAGCCGAATGACGCAAGGCGAGCCGAACACGGCCACCCGGTCGTCACGCTCCGCGTCGGACCGGGCGGGTGAGTCCGGCGACGGTCCCAGCAGACGGGGCAGACGCGCCACCGCTGAGCCGCTGGCCGCCTCGTGGTCACCGGAACGCCGCGGGTCGACGGGCGGCAAGCAGGGCAAGCGCGGGTTCGTCGCCACCTATGGGTGGCGGCTGTACGCGGTGCCGCTGCTGATCGCGGTGACGGTGCTGGTCGCCGTCCAGACCGCCAAAGACCGGTCCACACCGGCGGACGCGTCCGGCGCGACCAACACCGCGGGCACGGTGAACCCCGTGGCGGACGGCTCCAACGGACCCCCGGACGTCACCGAACGCCCCTCCGCCCCGGTTGACCTGAACATCCCCACGGCGGAACTGCCCAACGGCGGCCCGTACACCCAGGCGGGGACCGGCCAGTGGCACGTGGTGCCGGGCAGCGGCCAGAAGGTCGGCACCGGCCCCAAGCTCTACACCTACACGGTGGACGTCGAGGACGGCATCGACCCGACCGTGATCGGCGGCGACGACACGTTCG
Organism: Actinokineospora inagensis DSM 44258; assembly: GCF_000482865.1. Lineage (GTDB taxonomy): Bacteria > Actinomycetota > Actinomycetes > Mycobacteriales > Pseudonocardiaceae > Actinokineospora > Actinokineospora inagensis. Next base: position 17,646 of record NZ_KI519522.1, read on the forward strand.
CCCGGCTGGTCGAGCAGACCCTGGACGACCCGCGCGGCTGGACCGGCCTCGGCGAGATCTCGGTGCAGCGGGTCGGCGCCGACTTCCCGAACCCGAGCTTCCGGATCAGCCTGACCACGCCGAACACGATCCACCGGGAAGACCTCTGCGGGTACTCGATCAAGTACGAGTCGTCCTGCTACCGGTCCAGCGCGCACCGGGTGATGATCAACCTGGCCCGGTGGAGCCGGGGCGCGGTCGCCTTCGACGGCGACATGCTCAGCTACCGCCAGTACGCGATCAACCACGAGGTCGGGCACGCCTTCCGCAACGGCCACGTCGGCTGCCCGCAGGCGGGCGCGCTGGCCCCGGTGATGATGCAGCAGAGCTTCGGCGTCGCCAACAACTACGTCGCCCAGCTCAACAAGGCCGCGGGCAACCCGGACCCGGTCAAGGCGGACGGGTTGGTGTGCAAGCCGAACGCGTGGCCGAACCCGCAGGCCCGTCCCGCGGGGTGAGCTGCCTCCCGGATGCTGGGAGCCGGGAAGACCGGGGTGGGATGCTGGTGTTGTACCCGGCTAGTACTGGGTGTGCACCCGTGTCGTAGGAGGAGCCGATGTCAGGCAGTCTGCCGCCCCTGGTGGAGCCAGCCGAGGAGCTGACCAGGGACGAGGTGGCCCGCTACAGCCGCCACCTGATCATCCCCGATGTCGGGGTCGCCGGGCAGAAGCGGCTCAAGAACGCCAAGGTGCTGGTCGTCGGCGCGGGTGGGCTGGGCAGCCCGGCCCTGCTGTACCTGGCCGCCGCAGGCGTCGGCACGCTGGGTGTCATCGACTTCGACGTGGTGGACGAGTCCAACCTGCAGCGCCAGGTCATCCACGGCCAGTCCGACATCGGCAAGCCCAAGGCGCTCTCCGCCAAGGAGTCCATCGCCGAGATCAACCCGCTGGTCACGGTGAACCTGCACCAGGAGCAGTTGACCACCGAGAACGCGTTGGACGTGTTCGCCCCGTACGACCTGATCCTGGACGGCACGGACAACTTCGCTACCCGCTACCTGGTCAACGACGCCGCCGTGCTGCTGGGCAAGCCGTACGTGTGGGGTTCGATCTTCCGGTTCGAGGGCCAGGTCAGCGTGTTCTGGGAGGACGCGCCCAACGGCAAGGGCCTCAACTACCGCGACCTCTACCCGGTGCCGCCGCCGCCCGGCATGGTCCCGTCCTGCGCCGAGGGTGGCGTGCTCGGCGTGCTGTGCGCGTCCATCGGGTCGGTCATGGTCACCGAGGCGATCAAGCTGATCACCGGCATCGGCGAGCCGCTGCTGGGCAGGCTGATGGTCTACGACGCGCTGGAGATGTCCTACCGGACCATCAAGATCCGCAAGGACCCGGAGACCAAGCCGATCGAGGGCCTGATCGACTACGACGCGTTCTGCGGCGTGGTCAGCGACGAGGCCCAGGCGGCCGCGGCGGGCTCGACGATCACCCCGCGCGAGCTCAAGGAGAAGTTCGACCGGGGCGACACCTTCGCCCTCATCGACGTCCGCGAGCCGCACGAGTACGAGATCGTCCGGATCGAGGGCGCCACGCTGATCCCGAAGGACCGGATCCTCTCCGGCGACGCGCTGGCCGAGTTGCCGACCGACCGGCAGATCGTGCTGCACTGCAAGTCCGGGCAGCGGTCGGCCGAGGCGCTCGCGGCGCTGCACCGGGCGGGGTTCAAGGACGCGGTGCACGTTGGCGGCGGTGTGCTCGGCTGGGCGCGCGAGGTCGACCCGAGCCTGCCCACGTACTGACACCGGCTGGCACTGGCCGCTGGGAACGGTCCCACCGCGGGCCGTTCCCCGGTGGTGTCTCGTTGCTGGAGATGGTCGACGGCGAAGACGGCAACTGGGAAGGGGACGCGCGCCGCCGCTGGTGGCGGTCGTTCCCGTTGGGTGTCAACAAGATCAACCGACCGGGGGCACGTGTCGCGCCCGCGCGCGCGTGCCCCGGCGAGGTAGCGTCCCCGCCCGTGAGGAACCCGCCGCCGCCGCACGTCCGGGCCGCCTTCGGCGCCAAGAACGCCGAGCCGGTGCTGATCGAGCACGGCCCGGTGTGGCGGTGCGACGACATCGCGCTGCGCCAGGCGGTCAACCCCGCCGAGGCGTCCTGGGTCGCGCAGACCCTGGGTGAGCTGGAGGTCCCCGAGCTGCGGGTGGCCCGGCCGGTGCGCTCCTCCGACGGCCGCTACGTCGTCGGCGGCTGGGTCGGGTTCCGGTTCATCCCCGGCCGCGCCGAGCCGCGCTACGACGAGGTGATCTCGGCGTCGCTGCGGCTGCACAAGGCCACCGCCGAACTGCGCAGGCCGCGCTTCCTGGGCATGCGGGCCGACGTGTTCGCGCTGGCCGACCGGTTGGCCTGGGGCGAGGAGAAGAAGGTCAAACTGGAGCCCGCGCTGGGCGGCCGGTTGTTCGAGCTGTACGCCGAGTCCCGCAAGGACGTCACGCTGACCGCGCAGGTGGTGCACGGCGACCTGTTCGGCAACGTCCTGTTCGACGGGGACGCCGCGCCGGGGATCATCGACTTCACCGCGTTCTTCCGGCCGCCGGAGTGGGCGGCGGCGGTGGTCGTGGTGGACGCGATGGCCTGGGGCGGCGCGGACGACGCGATCGCCAAGCGGTGGGGGCACCTGCCGGAGTGGCCGCAGGCGCTGTTGCGGGCGCTGCTGTTCCGGTTGGCCGTCCACGCGCTGCACCCCAAGTCGACGCCCCGGTCGATGCGCGGTCTGGAGCGGGCCGCGCAGGCGATCGGCCAGTTGATCTGACCGACCCCTAGTCGCGGATAGGGGGAAAGTTACTCCCGCCGCCGCTGGACAGCCGCCAGGTCATGCGGTCTCCTAGTCCCGGTGCTGACTTCGCCGTCGGGGTCGGGGGGAGACCGAGTGACGAGAACGGCCGACACGCATTGTCCGTATTGTGCCTTGCAATGCGGCATGCGGCTGACCGGTTCCACCGTGTCCGCGCGCGATTTCCCGACCAACCGCGGCGGTTTGTGCCAGAAGGGCTGGACTTCCGCCGAACTGCTGTCCACTCCGGCGCGGCTCACCTCGCCGCTGCTCCGCCGCGACGGCCGGTTGCACCCTGTGTCCTGGGACACAGCCTTGGATTTCGTCGCGAACACCCTGCGCGACCTGCGGGCGTCGTCCGGCGCGGACTCCGTGGCGGTCTTCGGCGGCGGCGGACTGACGAACGAGAAGGCTTACCTGCTCGGCAAGTTCGCCCGGGTCGCGCTCGGTACCGCGCAAATCGACTACAACGGCCGGTTCTGCATGTCGTCCGCCGCCGCGGCCGGGACGCGCGCGTTCGGACTCGACCGCGGGATGCCGTTCCCGGTCACCGATCTGGCGGCCTCGGACGCGATCCTGCTGGTGGGCGCCAATCCGGCGGAGACGATGCCGCCGTTCACCCAACACCTGGCGGGCGCGCGGCTCATCGTCGTCGACCCGCGCCGCACCGCGACCGCCGAACGCGCCGATCTGCACCTGCGGCCACGGCCCGGGACGGATGTGGCGCTGGCGTTGGGAATCCTGCACGCCGTGGTCGCCGACGGGCATCTCGCCAAGGACTACGTGGACGAGCGGACCTCGGGCTTCGACGCCGCTTGGCGGGTCGCGGCGGCGTGGTGGCCGGAGCGGGTGGAGCGGGTGACCGGTGTCCCCGCCAACGACCAGCACCGGGCCGCGGACATGTTGGCACAGGCCGGTTCCGCGCACGTCCTCACCGGTCGCGGCACCGAACAGCACGCCACCGGCACCGATTCCGTGTCCGCGTGGATCAACCTCGCGTTGGCCCTGGGGCTGCCGGGGAGACCCGGGTCCGGCTACGGATGCCTGACCGGACAGGGCAACGGGCAGGGCGGTCGGGAACACGGGCAGAAGGCCGACCAACTCCCCGGGTACCGGAAGATCACCGACCCGGCCGCCCGGGAACACGTCGCGGGTGTGTGGGGCGTGCCCGCCGAGTCACTACCCGGACCGGGCCGCTCCGCCTACGAGCTGCTGGACTCGTTGGGGGATGGGCCGAAAGCGCTGCTGGTGTTCGGCAGCAACATCCTGGTCTCCGCGCCCCGGTCCGCGCACGTCGCCGACCGGCTGTCTACTTTGGACCTGTTGGTGGTCGCCGACTTCGTGCTCTCCGAGACCGCCGCGGCCGCCGACGTCGTGTTCCCGGTCACCCAGTGGGCGGAGGAGGCGGGCACGATGACCAACCTGGAGGGCCGGGTCCTGCTGCGGGAACCGGCCGTCACGCCGCCCGACGGGGTGCGCGGCGACCTGGAACTGCTGCGGGAGTTGGCGATCCGCCTCGGTCAACCCGCCGAACGGTTCCCCGCCGACCCCGAGGTCGTGTTCGACGAACTGCGCCGCGCCGCCGCGGGTGGACCGGCGGACTACTCCGGCGTCACCTACCAGCGGCTGCGCGCGGGGGAGGCGTTGCACTGGCCGGTGCCCGGCACCGACCACCCCGGCTCGCCCCGGGTGTTCCTCGACCGGTTCGCCCACCCGGACGGCCGGGCCAGGTTCGCCGCGGTCGACCACACCGGCCCCGCCGAACCGGCCGACGCCGAGTTCCCGTTGCTGGCCACCACCGGCCGGGTCCTGCAGCACTACCAGTCCGGCGCGCAGACCCGGCTGGTCGCCGAACTGACCGAAGCGGAACCCGAGGTGTTCGTCCAAGTGCACCCGGACACCGCGGCCAGGGCCGGGCTCGCCGACGGCGGCTACGCCACGGTGTCGTCCCGCCGGGGCCGCACCCGCGCGAAGGTCCGCTGCGACGCCACGATGCGCCTGGACACGGTGTTCCTCCCGTTCCACTTCCCCGGCGCGCAGCGGGCGAACCTGATCACCAACCCGGCGTTGGACCCGCACAGCCGGATGCCGGAGTTCAAGGTCTGCGCGGTCCGGCTGGCGGCGGCGTGAGCCCGCGCCGGGTGGTGGTCGTCGGGTACGGCATGGCCGGTGCCCGGTTCGCCGACGAGGTGCGCCGCCGCGACCCGGCCGGTGATCTCGTGGCGCTGACCGTGGTGGGCGCGGAGGCGCATCCCGCGTACAACCGGGTGTTGCTCTCCGGGGTACTCGCCGGGTCGATGCCCGCGGGCGCGATCAGCCTGCACGCGGCGGATTGGGCGTCACAGGCCCAGGTCGACCTGCGCACCGGTGTGAGCGTGCGGGAGATCGACCGGGAAGCGCGGGTGGTGACGCTGTCCGACAAGTCCTCTGTGGACTACGACGCGCTGGTGCTGGCCACCGGCAGCCGGGCGTGGGTGCCACCGGTGGACGGTCTGCGGGGCGAGAACGGTTCCCTGGCACCGGATGTGGCGACGTTCCGCGAACTGGACGACTGCGCGGCGATCCTCCGCCAGGTCCGGCCGGGCGCCCCGGTCGCCGTGCTGGGCGGCGGCCTGCTGGGCGTCGAGGCGGCGCGCGGGCTGCTCGGCCGGGGCTGCCTGGTCACGCTGGTCCACCCGGTCGGGCACCTGATGGAACGCCAACTCGACCCGGGTGGCGGCGCCGTGCTCGCCCGCACGCTGACCGGGTTGGGCATCGACGTGCGGCTCGGCAGGCTCGCCGCCCGGCACGTGGTCGGCGACGGCCTCGAGCTGGACGACGGCAGCGCCGTCCCGGCCGAGCTGGTCGTGGTGGCCACCGGGGTCCGGCCGGAGACCGCGCAGGCCGAGGCCGCCGGTCTGGTCGTCGACCGGGGGGTGGTCGTCGACGATCTGTTGCGCACCAGCGATCCCCGGGTGCACGCCATCGGCGACTGCGCGACCCACCCGGGCACCCAGGCCGGTCTCGTCCAACCCGCGTGGGACCAGGCCGCCGTCCTCGCCGACCTGGTGACCGGTGCCGATCCCGCCGCCCGGTACCGGGGAACGCCGACGGTGACCCGGCTCAAGGCCCGCGGGGTGGACCTCGCCGCGCTCGGCGATGTCCACAGTGCAGACTCCGGTGACGTCGTCGCGGTGCAGGACTCGGCGAGCGGCCGCTACGCCAGGGTCGTGCTGACTGACGACCGGGTGACCGGCGCCGTGGTCATCGGCCTGCCGGACGCCGCGGCCGCGGTCACCCAGTTCTACGACACCGGCGCGCCCGCCCCGACCGACCGGCTCGCCATGCTGCTCGGCCGCGCCCCGGCGGCGACGAGCTCGGTCGACGACCTGCCCGACGACGCGGTCGTGTGCCGCTGCAACACCGTCACCAAGGCCCGGCTCGTCGCGGCCCGGCGGTCGGGCGCCACCGACCTACCCGCGCTGGCGGCCCGGACCCGGGCCACCACCGGCTGCGGGAGCTGCGCCGACACCATCCGCGACTGGCTCGCCTGAGCAGGGAGAAACCGCCGTGAAACGCTGGATCGAGCACTGGGCACCCGAGGACGAGGCGTTCTGGGCCGCCACCGGCAGGCGGGTGGCCCGGCGCAACCTGGTCTTCTCGATTTTCGCCGAGCACCTCGGCTTCTCCATCTGGGTGCTGTGGTCGGTGGTCGTGCTCAACCTGTCCAACGCCGGGTTCGCCGCGTTCACCCCGAGCGAGCTGTTCTGGCTGACCGCCGCGCCGAACCTGGTCGGCGCCGCGCTGCGCGTCCCGTACACCTTCGCGGTGCCGCGGTTCGGCGGTCGCGTGTGGACGGCGATCAGCGCGGCGCTGCTGCTGGTCCCGACGGTGGCGCTGGCCGCGTTGGTCCACTTCGACTGGCTGCGGCAGCAGACCCACGACGACCAGTTCACCGTCCTGCTGGTGGCCTCGGCGCTGGCCGGACTGGGCGGCGGCAACTTCTCGTCGTCGATGGCCAACATCTCGTTCTTCTACCCGGAGCGGCGCAAGGGATTGGCGCTCGGCCTCAACGCGGCGGGCGGCAACCTCGGCGTCGCCGTCGTCCAGTTGCTCACCCCGCTGGTGGTGATCATCGGGGTGCCGTACGCGGTGGCCAGGAACCCGGTCCACCCGGTGCACCTCGCGTACGCCGGGCTGATGTGGCTGCCGTTCGTCGTCGCGGCGGTCGTGTGCGCGTGGCTGTTCATGGACAGCCTGACCGTGGCCAAGTCCGACCCCGGCGCCTACCTGGCCTGCCTGAACCGCGGCCAGACCTGGGTGATGTCGCTGCTCTACATCGGCACGTTCGGCTCGTTCATCGGGTTCTCGTTCGCGCTACCGCTGGTGATCAAGCTGACCTTCCCGGAGTTCCTGGCCGACCACCCGTTCATCGGCACCTACCTGGCGGGCCTGGGTTTCCTCGGCGCGCTGGTCGGCTCGGTGACCCGGCCGTTCGGCGGCTGGCTGTCCGACCGGATCGGCGGGGCGCGGGTGACCATGTGGGTGTTCGTCGCGATGGCGTTGTGCACCGGTGTCGCGGTGTTGGGCGTGACCCAGCGGAACTTCGCGGTGTTCTTCGGCTCGTACCTGCTGATCTTCGCGTTGTCCGGTGCGGGCAACGGTTCCACGTACCGGATGATCCCGGTGATCTTCGGCACGCTCGGCCGCCAGGAGTCCGACGACCCGGTGACGGCGTTGCGCTACAAGCGGATGGGGGCGGCGGTCATCGGGATCGCCGGTGCCGTCGGTGCTTTCGGCGGGTTCCTGGTGCAGCAGGTGTTCCGGGTGGCGAGCCTCCCGGTCGGCACGGCGGTCGCAGGCGCCAAGACCGTCGCCGCGAAGAAGGCGGCCGCCGCCGCGCACGCCACCTGGTCGACCTCGGCGCTCGGCGTGTTCATCGGCGCTTACGTTGCGCTCGCCGTGCTCACCTGGTTCTGCTACCTGCGCCGCACCACCGCCGAGGCCAAGGTGCCCAGCCTCGCGCACGCGGGGGTCTAAACGGGAGTGTCCGGCAGCCGCTCGAAGATCGCGTCGATGATCTTGCGGGCCACCCCGCACGGGTTGTTCTCGAAGCTGCCCAGCACGGTCAGGTGCGAGCCCCGCTCGTTGGCCGCCAGGTAGGGGTCCAGCGCCACGGCGTACCCGCACGCGGCCGAGTCGACCCCGACGACCTGGTACGCGGTGTTGCCGTACATGTCGGCGGTGCGCACGTAGCTCGGCGTGCCGGGTGGCTCGGCGCGGAACATCACCGACACGTTCGTCGTGCCGCGCGGGTACGGCAGCCGGTACCGGCACAGTTGCGCCGACGAGTCCAGCGGCTCCGCCTTCACCCCGGTCGCCTTGTTGATCAGCGGGGTGAACTGGGCGCAGTCGATGTCGTCCGGGACCGTCTTGGGGGACCCCACCATCAGGCCGGGCTGCCGCGACCGGGTGGTCGTCGTCGGGGCGGCGGTGGCGGTCGCCGGGTTGACCTGTTCGCGCACGAGCGCCGGTTTCGGCCTGCTCGGCTCGGCTGTCGACACGGTGGCGCAGGAGGTGAGGGCGGCGGCGAGCAGGAACAGGACGAGGGGGCGCAGGAGCACGCGGGAAACCGTAGGGGCTGGGAAGGGCGGATGCCCCGTTCCGCGCACCGGATTCCACCGATCGTGGATCATCGCGTCCGCAGTGGACCTTCCCGGGGCGACCGGTCGCAACCGGCGTAACGGGTGGGGCCGCGCGGTCGAAGCAGCGGGCATGAGGTCAATCCTGGTGTTGGGCGCCCTGGTCGCGACCCTGGTCACCGCCTGTTCCAGCCCGGTCACCGGCAGCGCTGCCGGCTCCGCCACCGAGTCGTCGACCACCGAGACGTCCACGGCGGTCACGTCCACCACCGGGACGTCCACACGCACCACGAGCGCGCGTGTCACCACCAAACGCGCGACGACGACCACCGCGACCTCGTACCCGCCGATGCCGACCATCGACGAGAGCGCACCCGCGCAGTACTGCGACAAGACGTTCCGGGGCGCGCTGGGCAAGGACATGCTCGCCGTCGTCGTCGACACCCCGGCGGGCAGGCTCACCTGCGACCAGGCCGCCGCGATCCTGTTCGACTACTACACCGCGCGCCCCACCCCGCGGACCGGCTTGGCGCCGCACCTCATCGGACCGATGCGCTGCAACCAGGTCCTCGAACCGGCGCTCCCGCAGGTCGTCTGCACCGACGACGAGAACCTCGTCTACTCGATGTGGCCGCAGCGCTGACCGCGCGGAATAATTGAGCACGCAACTAGGTTGACCGGGCTGTGGCCGCCACCGGGGTGGCCCTGGAAGTGGGAGGAGGCTCCCGTGCCCGCTGTCACCGCGGACCCGCTGACCCTGCCCCGCCTGCCGCTGCTGTCCGAGCCGGACACCGCGTGGCGGCCGGTCGCGCGCACCGTCCGGGCCGAGAAGTTCCTGGAGGGCGAGGGCTTCCAGGTCCGGCGCCCGTTCCCCGGCGTCGACCTGGCGCAGGCGGACCCGTTCCTGCTGCTCGACCACATGGGCGCCGTCGAGTACGGCCCCGGCGAGGCCAAGGGCGCCCCCTGGCACCCGCACCGCGGCTTCGAGACGGTCACCTACATGATCGACGGCGCGATGCAGCACACCGACTCCATCGGCGGCGGCGGTCTCATCACCGACGGCGCCACCCAGTGGATGACCGCGGCCCGGGGCATCCTGCACAACGAGGTGCCACCGCAGGACATGGTCGCCAAGGGCGGCCTGTTCCACGGCGTGCAGCTCTGGGTGAACCTGCCGCGCGCGCTGAAGATGGCGGAACCGAGGTACCAGGACATCGCCGCGCGGGACGTCACGCTCCTGGCGAGCGACGACGGTGGCGCCCTGGTCCGCGTCATCGCGGGCGACCTGGCCGGTTACCACGGGCCGGGTTCCACCTACACCCCGATCACCTACCTGCACGCCACGGTGGCCCCCGGCGCGCGGCTGACCATGCCGTGGCCGGAGCACTTCAACGCGATGGTCTACGTGCTTTCCGGCCGTGGCACCGTCGGCCGCGAGGGCAGGCCGCTCGACGAGGGCGAGCTCGCCGTGTTCGGCCGGTCCGGTCGGGCGCTGACCCTGCGGGCCGCCGACACCCAGCCGGGCAACTCGGCGAACTGGGAGGTGCTGGTGCTGGGCGGTCAGCCGATCAACGAACCGGTCGCCCGCTACGGGCCGTTCGTGATGAACACCCGCCAGGAGATCATCCAGGCGTTCGAGGACTACCAGGCCGGGCGGCTCGGCCAGATCCCGGTCGCCCACCGCACGGCCGCCGACCTGAGAGTGGAGGACTGAATGACCGCGTTCGACATCGGTCGCCGTTATCTCGACGGCGGCGACCCGTCCACCGCCGCGCGCCACCTCACCGAGGCCGCCGCGGCGGAACCGGCGAACCGCGCGGTGTTGACCGAGTTGGCCCGCGCGCATTTCCACTCGGCCGCACTCGGAAAAGCCGAGAAAGTGGCCCGCACCCTGGTCGAGCTCGATCCGACCGACACCTTCGCGTTGACCTTGTTGGGCCGGACACTGGCCCGGCGCGGCCGGCACGCGCAGGCCCTTCCGCACCTGCGTTTGGCGGCGGCCATGACCGGTTCGACCGAAGTCGCCGCCCTGCTCGCCGACGTGGAGGCGCGAGTTCGTTGATTTCTCACTAACCGATTCGGGTGGACCGGAAATCGGCCCACCCGCACCGGGCAACCGGTGCCGCCGCGAAACGTCCAGGAAATATGGACGTAGGTCTCATCGCCGTTGTCGCCGGAGCGTTGTTGCTGGTCGCGGGCCTGGTGGCGTTCACGAGAAGGCGCATCAAGCAGCAGTGATCGTGGTCGACCAAACGCGGAACGTGACCGGGAATAGCGATCAGGCTTAACCAAGCGGGTCCGTTCGACCCCTTGCGGCGCGGCCATTGGGCTGAAAGAGTGACGCCACTTCAGCAGTCACGCGAAACCCTGTGGGCTTCCTCGACGCCCATCGCGTGCCTGCCGTCGCAGGAAGGTGCGCCATGACGCTCGCGAACGGGACACCGACGTCCCCGACCAGGATCGCCGCGGCACGAGAGGTCGAGTCCCTGCACAACGCCGAGCAGTGCAGCCGGGCGGCCCGCACGGTGGCCGACCACGCCGCCGACGCGGCCGACTGCTCACGCCTGCTGGACATGCTCGGCCTCGACCCGTCCGCGGGCAAACGGAACTGATCGGAAAGCGCAATTCGAGGACCTGTTCAGTCGAACAACCCTGGCTCCGGCTCCGCCGCCACCTCCGGCCACCGATGGCGACGCAGGTCGACCTTGTCGCCGTCGGCGAGCACCCCCTCCGCCCGCAACCGGGCGAGTTGCTCCTCGGCCAGGTGCGGGGCCGGGGTCCCGTTCGCCCGCAACACCCGGTGCCAGGGCAGGTCGTGCCCGTCCTCGGACAAGATCCGCCCGATCAACCGCGGCGACGGCGCTCTGGTCAGCCCGGCGATGTCGCCGTAGGTGGCCACGGTCCCCTCCGGGATCGACCTGATCGTCTCCCGCACCCGCTCGTGCAGTTCCTCGTCCACACCCTCACCCCACGAATCCACAGACCGGCTCACTGTTGCCGAACGGCTCGGACCACCAGTGTGTTCCCGGTCGAACCAGCGCGCTCCAGGCCGTGCGCCCGACGGCGGACATGGCCGGGATGGTCCGGCCCGGCGTGCCGCCGCGGGGACGGGTGGGCGGCCGTGGTCCAATCGGCGGATGGTCGCCGGGAAGTCCTCGCTCGCGCCGCGGCTGGTCCGCGTCCCGCTGCCGCGCGGCCGCACCCCCCGGTGGACCGAGGACGCCCAGCGGGTGCTCGCGGGTGCCGACGGTTTCGTCCGGGTCCTGGGCGGTCCCGGCAGCGGCAAGACGACCCTGCTGGCCGAGCTGGCGGCCGACCGGATCTTGCGCGGCGGGGTCGACCCCGAGCAGCTCCTGGTGCTCACCGCCAGCCGCCGCGCCGCCGCTGACCTGCGTGGACGCATCACCGCGCTGCTCACCGACCAGGGCGCCCCGCGCACCGTGCGCGAACCCCTGGTGCGCACCGTGCACTCGTACGCCTTCGCTGTGCTGCGCATCCAGGCGATGCTGCACGACGGCCCCGGACCCCGGTTGCTGTCCGGCCCCGAACAGGACGCGGTGATCCGCGAGCTGCTCGAAGGCGATCTCGACATGGGCGCCCGGCACTGGCCCGAACGGCTGCGCCCCGCGCTGTCCGTGCCCGGCTTCGCCGAGGAGCTGCGCGACCTCATCCTGCGCGCGTCCGAGCGCGGTTTGGGCCCCGAAGACCTCATGGAGCTGGGCAGCAGGGAAGGCCGCGAGGAATGGGTCGCGGCAGGCCGGTTCGGCAGGCAGTACGAACAGGTCACGCTGCTGCTCGGGTCGGCGGACACCGGCATCGCGCACACGACCGCGCCCGCCCTCGACGCCGCCGAGCTCGTCGCCAGCGCGCTGCTGGCCTTCGACACCGACACCGAACTGCTGTCCACCGAACGCGCCAGGGTCCGCTACTTGCTCGTCGACGACGCCCAGCACCTCGACCCCCTGCAGTACGCCCTGCTGCGCACCCTGGGCACCGCCGCGAAGGAGTTCGTCGTCGCGGGTGACCCCGACCAGGCCATCTTCTCCTTCCGCGGCGCCGATCCGGCTTTACTGCGCGACGCGGACCCCGGCGGCGGCACGGTTTTGCTCGGGTCCGGCCACCGGATGGCCCCAGCGGTGCGCAAAGCCGTGTCCCACCTCGCCGCCCGACTGCCCGGCGGCGCGCGGCGGATCGACAAAGGACGCGACAACGGCGGCACCGTCACGGTCCGGCTGCACCCGTCGGCCGCCGCCGAGGCTTCCTGGGTGGCGAACCAACTCCGGCGCGCGCACCTGATCGACGAGGTGCCGTGGGCGGAGATGGCGGTGCTCGTGCGGTCGGCGACGAGGTCGTTGCCGGTCCTGCACCGGGCGCTCGCGGCGGCGGGGGTTCCCGTAGCGGCGCCAGGGGATGAGCTGCCGCTGTCGCAGCAACCGGCCGTGCGCCCGCTGCTGGCGTTGCTGCGGTGCGCCGCGGTACCCGCGCTGCTGGACCCGGCGATGGCCGAGATGCTGCTCGCCTCGCAGCTCGGCGGCGCGGACCCGTTGGCGCTGCGGCGGTTGCGCCGCGGCCTGCGCAGGCTCGAACTGACCTCCGGCGGCGACAAGTCCAGCGACGAACTCCTGGTCGACGTCCTCAACGACGACGACCGGCTCGCCGCCCTCGCCGACACCGAGGCGGGCCCGGTCCGCCGCGTCGGCGGCCTGATCTCCTTGGCGCGCAAGGGAATCGAGGAGGGCGTCGGGCTGGAGCAGATCCTCTGGGACGTGTGGCAGGCCAGCGGGCTGGAGGTCCGCTGGGTCAGCACCGCCTCCCGGGGCGGACCGGTCGGCGCGCAGGCCGACCGGGATTTGGACGCCGTCGTCGCCCTCTTCCACGCCGCGCAACGGTTCGCCGAACGGTTCCCCGGGGCCGACGTGGCCGGGTTCGTGGCGAACATCGGGTCGCAACGGATCGCCGGGGACACCCTGGCGCCCACCGCCCCGCAGGGCGACGCCGTCGCGGTACTGACCGCGCACGCCGCCGCCGGTCGCGAGTGGACAGTCGTCGCCGTGCCCGGCGTGCAGGAGGGCGCCTGGCCGGACCTGCGGCTGCGCGGCTCGCTGCTCGGTGTCGAGCGGCTCGTCGACCTGCTCGCCGGGGTCCGCGGCGAAGAGGTGTCCGCCGTCGCGCCGCTGCTGGCCGAGGAACGCCGCCTGCTGCTCGTCGCCGCGTCCCGCGCCCGGTCGAAGCTGCTGGTCAGCGCGGTGCGCGGGGAGGAGGAACAGCCGTCGCGGTTCCTCGCCGAACTCGCGGGCGCCGAGACCGCCGACACCGATATGCCGGTACCGATGGCCGAGCAGGAACGTGCTTTGGTGCTCGCCGACCTGGTGGGGGAGCTGCGCCAAGTCGTGTGCGACGCGGGCGCCGACCAAGCGCGTCGTGGACTCGCCGCCCGTCAACTCGCGCGGTTGGCCTCGGCGGGGGTCCCCGGCGCGCACCCGGACAGTTGGTACGGGCTGCCCGCGTTGTCCTCGGTCGCGCCGTTGCGCGCCCACGACGAACCGGTGCGCGTGTCACCGTCCACAGTGGAAATCCTGGTCAAGTGCCCGCTGCGCTGGATGGTCGAGCGGCACGGCGGCCAGGACCCGGCCGAACTCGCCGCCGTCACCGGGACCCTCGTGCACGCCCTCGCCCAAGCCGCCGCGGCCGGTGCCACCCGCGCCGAGCTGATGGCCGAACTCGACCGCGCCTGGAGTTCCGTCGACGCGGGCGCCCCCTGGTTCTCCCGCCGCGAACAACAACGCGTCCGCGCCATGGTCGACACGTTCCTGAGCTGGCTGCGCAACACCCGCTCGGAATTGACACAGGTCGCCGTGGAACGCGAAGTGAAAGTCGAATTGCCGGACGGCATCACGGTCGCGGGCCGCGTCGACCGCCTCGAAGTCGATTCCGAGGGCCGCCCGGTCATCGTCGACATCAAAACCGGCAAATCCCCGGTGAGCGCGAACGACGCCGAAGAACACCCGCAACTCGCCGTCTACCAACTCGCCGTCGCCTACGGTGCCTTCTCCGACGTCGGCACCGACCCCGGCGGCGCCCGCCTGCTGTACGTCTCGAAGGCCAACAAGAAAACCGGCGCCACCGAACGCACCCAGTCCCCCGTCCGCGACGAGTCCGCCGACCAGTGGCTGACCACCGTCCGCGAAGCCGCCGCCGCCACCGTCGGCCCCGACTACACCGCCTACGAGAACCCGGACTGCCCCCGCTGCCCCGTCCGCACCGCCTGCCCCCTCCACCCCAGCGGCCGCCAGGTGACCGAATAAAAGTTGCCACCTCCGCAACTGATTACTGGGCTTGCATTCCGCTGTCGGTTTCCCGCTAATGGATGCCATGAGTTCAATAGAGGCCCACAGCGGACGGCGGCTCACGCTGCAACAGTACGCTTCGTTGCCGTCGGACTCCTTCGTGTACGAACTAGACGAAGGCATCCTTCGCGTGAGCGCGCGCCCATCACACAGACATCAGTACGCCAACAGCCGGCTATCCAACTTGATCTTCCCGCAACTCCCGCCATTCCTGCTCGCCTTCAATGACGTCGACGTCAACCTCGACTTCCCGCTGCCCACCGTGCGCGCCCCCGACCTGATCATCACCCCCGCCGAGACCTTCCACTCCGACAGCATCCACGCCCGGGATGTCCTGCTGGCGGTGGAGATCCACTCTCCCAGCACCAAACGCGTCGACCTGTTCACCAAGCCCGCCCAGTACGCTAAGGCGGGCATCCCGAACCTCTGGCTGATCGACCCCGGCCCACCACTCACCGCCCGCGTCTTCGAACTCACCCACGGCTTCTACCGGGAAACCACGCAGACCAGCGGCATCCTCAAGGTGAACCGCCCAACCCCACTCCACATCGACCTCCGAGACCTGGTGTGCGACCCCTGGACCGGGTGATCGACTGGTGTGAGCCGGGGGTCTCAGCGGTTCGGCGAGGTAGATTGGGGGGCATGGTGGCGAGCGGGTGGGGTGTGCGGTGAGCCTGCCGCTGCCCGGGTTGGCGCTGGTCAGCCCCCGTGAGTTGGCCGCCGAGTTGGGGTTGGCGGCGCCGACTCGGGAGCAGGCGGAGGTCATCGCGGCGCCCGCGGAGCCCGCGTTGGTGGTGGCGGGGGCGGGGGCGGGCAAGACCGAGACGATGGCCGGTCGTGTGGTGTGGTTGGTGGCGAACGGGTTGGTCACCCCGGATCGGGTGCTGGGGCTCACCTTCACCCGCAAGGCGGCCCGGCAGCTCGCTGATCGGGTGCGGGCGCGGTTGCGCAGGCTCGCCGGGGCGCGGCTGTTGGACAAGTTGGACCCGACCGGTGAGCGCAGGGCCGCCGTGTTCGCCGGTGAGCCGACGATCCTCACCTACCACGCGTACGCGGGGAGGCTGGTCGCCGAGCACGGGTTGCGGTTGCCGGTGGAGCCGGGGGCCCGGTTGCTCACCGAGACGGCGTCGTGGCAGACCGCGCACAAGGTGGTGTCCACGTGGGGGCAGGACCTGGACACCGATTACGTGCCCGCGACCGTCACCCAGTACCTGTTGTCCCTGGCCGGTGAGCTCGCCGAGCACCTGGTCGAGCCGGACGCGCTCCGCGCGCACGCCGAAGCCCTGTGCGCCGCCGTCGAAAGCGCGCCACGGGCCAAGGGGCAACGCGCGGAACCGTCCCAAGATCTGCAGCGGGTCCTTGTCGCGCAACGGTTCCGGGTCGCGTTGCTGCCGTTGGTCGCCGCCTACGCCGACCGCAAGCGACGTGAGGGAGCGCTGGACTTCGGCGACCAGATGTCCCTCGCGGCGAGGCTCGCGGCGGGTCATCCCGAAGTGGTGCAAGGGGAACGGTCCCGGTTCGGCGCCGTGCTGCTCGACGAGTACCAGGACACCGGCCATTCCCAGCGCGTGCTGCTGCGGTCCCTGTTCGGCAGTTCCCTGGAGTACCCCGACGCGGAGCCGATGCCGGTGACCGCCGTCGGCGACCCCGCCCAGGCGATCTACGGCTGGCGTGGCGCGAGCGCGGCGAACCTGCCCCGGTTCACCACCGACTTCCCGCAGAAACACCGTGGCCGCAAGGAACCCGCGACCCGCTACGGTCTGCTCACCAGTTTCCGCAACCCGCCCGAGGTCCTCGAACTCGCCAACGCCGTCTCCGCCCCGCTGCGCGCCTGCGGTCTTGAGGTGGACGAGCTCCGCGCCCGCGACGACGCGCCGCCGGGCGACATCCGGATCGCCCTGTTGTCCGATGTGGACACCGAGGTGCAGTGGGTGGCCAACCAGGTGGCCGACCGCTGGCACGCCGCCGTCGAGGAGCGCGGCAAGCCGCCCACCGCCGCCGTGCTGGTCCGCCGCCGCGCCGACATGTCCGATCTCGCGGTCGCCTTGCGCGAACGGGGGTTGCCGGTCGAGGTCGTCGGTCTCGGTGGCCTGCTGGACGAACCCGAGGTGCGCGACCTGGTCAGCACCCTGCGCGTGTTGATCGACCCGCTCGCGGGCACCGCCGCCGCCCGGTTGCTCACCGGATCCCGCTGGCGGGTCGGCGCCGCCGACCTGGCCGCCCTGTGGCGCCGGGCGGGCGTGCTCGCGGGGGCGTACGTGAACGACCCGGGCAGCCTCGTCCCCGGCGAGGGCGCCGAGCAGGCCGGACTGGTCGACGCGATCGACGACCCCGGCGACGCCGACGTCTACTCCACCACCGGCTACCAGCGCGTCCGCTCCCTCGGCCGCGAGCTGACCATGCTCCGCCGCAGGCTCGACCAGCCGCTGCCGGAGCTGGTCGCCGACGTCGAGCGCACCATGCTGCTCGACATCGAGGCCACCGCCCGCCGGGGCGGCGCGGGCCGGGCGCACCTGGACGCGTTCGCCGACGTCGTCGCCGACTACGCCCAGGCCGCGCCGTCCGCCAGCCTCGCCGCCCTGCTCGACTACCTGGCCACCGCCGAGGCCGCCGAGGACGGGCTGGAGCCGGGTGAGGTCGAGGTCGCCGAGGACCGGGTGCAGATCGTCACCGTCCACTCGGCGAAGGGCCTGGAATGGGAGGTCGTCGCCGTCCCGCACGTGGTCGGCGACGTGTTCCCCAGCGGCCGCCGCGGCGGGAGCTGGCTGCGCACCGTCACCGAGCTGCCCGCCGACCTGCGCGGTGACGCCGTCGACCTGCCCAGGCTGAACCTGGCCGGCGCGGCGAACCGCAAGGAGGTCGAGCAGGCCCTGAAGATCCACAACGAGGAGTTCGCCGAGCGCGGCCTGCTGGAGGAACGCAGGCTGTTCTACGTCGCCCTCACCCGCTCCGAGCGCACCCTGTTCGTCTCCGGGCACTGGTGGGCGCGCACCGGCAGCAGCCCGCGCGGCCCGTCGGACTTCCTCACCGAACTGGAGACCTTCACCGCGCACGTGGACGTCTGGGCCGAGGAACCGGAGGAAGGCGCGGAGAACCCGCTGGCCACCGCCGTCAAGTCCGCGTCGTGGCCCGCGGACCCCTTGCGCGACCGGCGGTCCGAGGTCGAGGTCGGCGCCGAACTGGTGCGGGCCGAGTTGGAGGCGCTGCGGCTGGGCGAGGAGTACGACGACGGTGACGTCGGTGACGACTCGGATGGCTGGGTGCGCGACACCGACGTCCTGCTGGCCGAACGCGCCTCCGGTGGTCGACGTGAGCAGGTCCGGCTGCCCGACCACCTGTCGGTCAGCCAACTCGTCGAACTCGCCACCGACCCGGACGCGCTGGCCCGCCGATTGCGCCGCCCGCTGCCGTACCCGCCGAACCCGGTCGCCCGCCGCGGCACCGCCTTCCACGCCTGGCTGGAACGCCGGTTCGGCTCCCGCGCCCTGCTCGACCTGGACGAACTGCCCGGCGCGGCCGACGGCGACGCCGCGCCGGACACCGAGCTCGACGCCCTGCGCGACGCGTTCCTGCGCAGCGACTGGGCCAACCGCACCCCGCACGAGGTCGAGGTCCCGTTCGCCACCGAGATCGACGGCATCGCCATCCGCGGCCGGATGGACGCCGTGTTCCTCGACCCCGACGGCGGCTGGACCGTCGTCGACTGGAAAACCGGCCGGGTCCCCGACGACGACCGGCTCCCGGCGTTGACCGTCCAACTCGCCGCCTACCGGCTGGCCTGGGCTGGGCTGTCCGGCACCCCCCTCGACCAGGTCCGCGCCGCCTTCCACTACGTCAGCCGGGACACCACGCTCCGCCCGGCCGACCTGCTCGACGCCGACGGCCTCCGCGCCCTGCTCCGCGCCATTCCTCACGCCGAGTAACGACTCGACTCCGCAGCCGATCTACAGTGGTGCCCACTGGAGGGGAGACCGGGTGACCATGGGGATGATCCGCAACGACGAGCCCGCGACCACGGACTCGCTCAACCGGGACAAGATCGCCCGAGCGCTGGCCAGCGCCGTCGGCGCCTGCGACACGCCGCTGGTGATCGGCATCTACGGCACCTGGGGCACCGGCAAGACCACGGTCATGCGGCTGGTGCAGGCCAAGCTGGACGCGGACCCCGCCGAGGGCTTCCGCACCATCTGGTTCGACTCCTGGCAGCACCAGTTCGACGACAACCCGGCGATCGGCCTGCTGCACTCGATGGCCGCGCAGTTGGACCTGACCAAGAACACCGAGGTCCGCGAGCTGCTGACCTCGGTGGCAGGCGCGTTCACCGACCTGACCCAGTGGGGTCGGCCGGTCATCGACGGCAACTCGGACCTCGACCGGCTCCGCACGCTGTTCTTCGAGGAGCGGTTCAACGCCCGCGAACAGCAGATCCTCCTGCGCGACCGCCTCGACGACCTGCTTTCCCGCGCCACCGGGGGCGGCGCCACCCGGCTGGTCTTCTTCATCGACGACCTGGACCGCTGCCTGCCCGAGTACATCCTCAAAACCCTCGAAGCGCTCAAGCTGTTCCTCAACATCAGCGGCTGCGTCTTCATCCTCGGCATCGACCGCGACGCGCTGCACGCCAGCATCTACACCCGGTACGCGGACAAGGGCATCAGCGAGGTGTACCTGGACAAGATCGTCCAGGTGCCGTTCTGGCTGCCCCCGATCACCAGGGCCGCCGCCGCAGGCTACGTGCGTTCGCTGATGCCCGAGGAAGACCCCGAGGTCACCGCCGTCATCGCCGAGATGGACCTGAACCCGCGCCGCCTCAAGCGGTTCGTCAACTCGTTCCTGCTCAACAACGAACTCGCCAAAGAGATCTTCGACGGCCCGAACGCCTACGACCCGCAGGTCCTCCTCGACCTCCTCATCCTCCAATACCGCCGCCCCGACTTCTACCGCGAAATCGTCGACTCGCGCGACGCCCTCCTCGCCACCAGCCCGGACAAGACCGTCGCCCACATCACCGACGACCCCTCCGTCGACCGCCTCGCCACCCTCGTCCAACGCGACCCCACCGCCCTCGACGGCTACCTGCACCTCTCCGAGGTCGTCAGCGTCCGCCGAGTCGGCTTCGACGTCGTCATCACCGAGGTCGGCGAGTTCCGCATCCAGTTGATCAAAGTCCTCCGCGAACAACTCGGCCTCACCCTCAAAGAAGCCCGCGACCTCGTCGACTCCGAACCCCCCATCGCCATCGGCCCCGCCCTCCCCCACGACGACGCCGAAGCCCTCGCCACCAAAATCCGCGAAACCGGCACCCGCGCCGAAGTCCGCTGACCCCCCGTCCCCGCCCCACTGCCCTCGCCCACCGCCCCGCTGGTCCCCCCTCTCTCTCCCCCTTCACCTCCTCCCACACGTCCACCCGATCCGCGCTTTCACCCGCTCTCGCCCTTGACTTCAGCGCCCGCCGTGGTCCAGACAGGGGCCCACCCACCTGGGGCACCGGGGCCCATTCCTGAACATATCGCGATCCCCGGCTTGTCAAGGGGGTCTGATCGCTGGCTGTGGACACCCCGACGACCTGTGCACAACCACCACACCCACGCCCGATTGAGCCCACCGCACGCTTGACTTCAGCGCCGTCGTGGTCCAGGCAGGAGCCCGCCCACCCGGGGCGCCGGGGCCCATTCCTGAAACTAGCGCGAGACACGGTTTGTCAAGAGGGCATGCCCCAGACCTGTGGACACCCCGACAA
>NZ_KI519522.1:38168-78049 GCF_000482865.1 Actinokineospora inagensis DSM 44258
CCCGCCCACCCGGGGCGCCGGGGCCCATTCCTGAAACTAGCGCGAGACACGGTTTGTCAAGAGGGCATGCCCCAGACCTGTGGACACCCCGACAACCTGTGCACACCACCCCGCCCAACCCCAACCGATCGGGGCCTGCGACACGCTTGACGGAACCGCCGTCGTGGTCCAGACAGGGACCCGCCCACCCGGGGCGCCGGGGCCCATTCCTGAAACTAGCGCGAGACACGGTTTGTCAAGAGGGGGCGACCCAAGGCTGTGGACACTCCGACCGCCTGTGGACAATCACCGTGCCCGCTCTCAGCCGATCGTGGCCAACGGCGCGCTTGGCTTCAGCGCCGTCGTGGTCCAGGCAAGGGGCCCACCCACCCGGGGGCCGGGGGCCCATTCCTGACCGTATCGCGATCCCTGGCTTGTCAAGGGGGTCTGACCGTCGGCTGTGGATGAACCCGCGCCTTGTGGACAAACCGGCCGCTCCGAGATCTGGTTTCGTGCCCGTGCCCGTGCCCGTGCCCGTGCCCGTGCCCGTGCCCGTGCCCGTGCCCGTGCCCGTGCCCGTAACACCCGAACACCGGAACCCTGTCTCGAACCAGAGCCCAGAACCCAGGTGCCGGCACCCGACCCAGCCCAGAACCCAGGCCCTCCAGAACCCAGGCCCCGAACCCGCCCGAGCCCCAACCCGCCCAAGCCCCAACCCCGCCACTCCCACTGGGCGGTTCATCCCGCCTGGCCGATTGCCGCAGCCCACACCCCGGGGGAGCGCACGCCGGTCTGGTCGGGTGGGTAGCCTTCGGCCCGTGAGTCGCGGGGTGGTGGCGTCGTGATGCGGAAGCGTTCGGTGGGGTCGGCGGAGCTCGACCTGGTCGGTGTCATCCGCATGCCGGAGACCAGTGTCAGCCCGGTCGCCGCCATTGTTCGCCGGGTGTTGTGGGCGTTGGTCGCGTTGTTCGTCGCCGTGTTGCTGGTGTACCTGGACCGGGATGGCTACCGCGACGCCAACGGGGATGGGGTTTCGTTCCTCGATTCGGTGTACTACGCGACCGTGTCGTTGTCGACGACCGGGTACGGGGACATCACGCCGGTCAGCGACTCGGCGCGGTTGGTGAACATCCTGGTCATCACGCCGTTGCGGGTGTTGTTCCTCATCGTCCTGGTCGGGACGACCCTGGCGGTGTTGACCGAGCGGTCCCGGCAGGCTTTCAAGATTCAACGGTGGAGGTCGAAGGTGCGGGACCACGTGGTGGTCGTCGGGTACGGCACCAAGGGGCGGTCGGCGGTGAGCGTGGTGCTGTCCGACGGGGTGGACCCGAGCCGGATCGTGGTGGTGGACACCGACCAGGGGATGTTGGACGCGGCGTCGGCGCTGGGGTTGGTGACGGTGCACGGGTCGGGGACCCGGTCGGATGTGTTGCGGGTGGCGGGGGTGCCGCGGGCGAAGTCCGTGGTGGTGGCCGCGAGCCGGGACGACTCGGCCGTGTTGATCACCTTGACCGCCCGGGAGATGGCGCCGAACGCGCAGATCGTGGCGGCGGTGCGGGAGACGGAGAACGTGCACCTGCTGCGCCAGTCCGGCGCGAACCAGGTGGTGGTGTCCAGTGAGACCGCCGGTCGGCTGTTGGGCATGGCGACGCACACGCCGACCGTGGTGGACATGGTCGAGGACCTCATCACGCCGGACGAGGGTCTGGCCATCGCCGAGCGCGAGGTGGAGCAGACCGAGGTGGGCGGGTCGCCGAGACACCTGCCGGACATCGTGCTGGGCATCGTGCGCGGCGGTCGCCTGTACCGGGTCGACTCGGCGGAGGCGGATGCCATCGAGAGCGGCGACCGGCTGCTGTACATCAAGAAGGTCACCCCGGCTGAAGACTGACCACTTGCGCGGTCTGCGACCATCCGGGAATGCGGGTCCCGTTCGCCATCCCGGCCACCGTCGTCACGTGGGCGGTGGTCTCGGCGTTCAGCATCGTGCTGGCGCTGGTGTTGGCGATGCTCGGCGCCCTCGGTCACTGGTCCGGTGGTTCCAGTTCGCCGACCACGGTGAGTGCCACCGTCGTCACCGGCGTGTCCTGCGACCAGAGCGGTCTGGAGCGGATCTCCTACCCGACGTCGGATGGCAAGAGGGAAGCTTCCCTGGACGCGTGCGGTCATCAGGTAGGGGAGACGGTGGATGTTGCCGTGGGCGGCGACACCGCACACTTGGCGCAAGCGACCGCAGGGGCGAGTTTTGACGCCCGCCCCTTCGCCGTCGTATTGCTTGTCTTCGCCGGTATAGCCGGTGCCGGTTATCTCCACCTCATCCGACGCCGCTAGGACACATCGCCTGGAGCGGCCGCCCAGGTGTTGCACTCACCGGTGCGGTTGGTGGTGTAGCCGTGTTCCATCCACGACCCGTAGTGCTGTGGTGTCCCGTGGTCCGGTGGGAAGTCCTTGTCCCAGTCGCCGCGCGTGTAGTTGTCGGTGATGGCGTCCTTGACGACGGTCGCCGTGATGGAAGCTCCTCCGTGCGCGGACCCCACGAACCACATCCCCGCGAGGCACTGCGCCTGCAACTCAGCCCTCCGCGACAGGTCCAACCCGGCAGGGGTCTGGTCGCCCGCCTCGTACCGGGCTTCCCCGTACGCGTCCCACACGCCCGCGAGGGTCTGTATGTGGTGGCCGAACTCGTGCGCGAACAGCGCGAGGTAAGGGCCGACCTTCGTGCCGATCGTGTCTGTCTGCAATCCCTCGAAGGGCATGTACAGCGTGTTGTCTTGCGGGCAGTAGAACGCCGCCCAGTTGGCCTTTGCCGCCCCGCACGGGCTGCTCCACGTCTTACCGCCGGGAAACGCGAGCTTCGGTGTGAAGTACGGCAACCCGGCCCGTTGCATCGCGGGTGCCCATGCCTGCTCCAGGCAAGGTAGTGCGGCGGTGAAGAACGCCTGTGCCGCCTGCGGATCGCTCCTCCACGCGGGGAGTGCGCAGGTGGCCGAACTGACACCGTTGGAAGCGCTGAACAACGGGTTGTCCGCCAGCGTGTAAACCGGCTTGGGTCCGGCAGGTGTCGTAGCCGTGGACACCGTCGTGCGGGTGGCAGTCGCCGATCTTGTCGTGCGCGTGGTGGTGGTTGTCGTCGTGACCGTTGTCGTTGTTGTTGTCGCGGCTGTGGGGGCTCGGTACGTCGTAGTCGGAGCCGAGTAGCCAACGTCGTCGGTGTGCGACCGCGATAAGAGGAACGGGATACCGCTGAGGACGTATACGCCAACCAGCGCTAAGAGGATGATGAAGAAGGTGGTGGCGAAGCCCTTGTTCGACTTGCGGGGCGGCGGAGGTGGCCCGTACCACTGCGTCCTTTGTGGAGGAAACTGCGGCGGATATGGCTGCTGCGGCGGGTAACCCCGTGGCGGGTACTGCTGCTGCGGTACCGGATACGGCCGTGTGGGATTGGGCAAGTGGGGAGGAAACGCCTGCGGGTAGCCCGGTAAAGCCATCGGCGGAGGTGCCACCGGCATTGGTGGCGGGTACGGCCCCTGTGGTCGCCACGGACCCTGTGGCGGATGGCTCATCGTTCCCCCGTCGCTCCCGGCAGGCCGTTTCGGCCAGACCGGCGGTGAGCATAGGGCGGCTCGGCTATCGTTCGCTGCCGTGTTGACAAAATGGGGGATCGTGGCCAGGGGGATCGTCGCCGGGGGAGTGGCCGTGCTGGTGGCCGCGCCCGGTGTCGCGGCGGCGCAACCGTCGTTCCCGTCGCTGCCGCCGGACGCGCCGTCCATCTCGTTCCCGGTGCCGGGGACCGCGCAGCCGCCGGACATCAACCCGGCGCCGCCCACCTCGGGCCGGACCCGACCGCCGACCGCCCCGCCGGTCACGCTTCCGCGCAGCGTCAACGTCCAGCTCAAGTTGGAGCGCGACGGCGGACTGACCGTCCGCGAGCAGGTCGTGGTGCAGGCGAAGCAGACGATGACCCGGGTGGCGCCGCTGCGCGTCGGCGACCGGGTGTTCACCGTGCGGAACGCGACCACGCGTGGCAAGGGTTCGGTCGAGGTGACTCCGGACGCGCTCACCATCCACGCCGCCGAGGGCGCCAACGAGATCGACTACACCGTGGACGGCGCGGTTGCCGACCTCGGCGACCACTTGGAGGTCCGCTGGCAGGTCGCCAGCGGCTGGGACACCAAGCTGCTCGCGCTGCGGGCGTCGCTGCTCACCCCCAAACCCGGCCGTGACTTCGTCTGCCTCGCCGGACCGGCGGGTTCCACGGACATCTGCGATTCCGCGTTGACAGACGCAAGCGGCATCCTCCGCGTCGTGCAGTCCAACTTGGACAAAGGCGACCGGGTAGATGTGTCTGCCGAGCTGCCATCCGGGCTCGTTCCCGCGAACGCCCGATTCGACTCGACCGGGACAAGCGCGTTCGCGTTGACGCCGCTCGGTGGGGCCGGGCTGGGGTTGGTCGCGCTCTTACTCGTGGGTGGTTTCGTCGTGCTGTGGACCAAACGCAGTCGTGACGTGGGAGCCCTGGCTGCGGACGTGGGCCCGGTCGAGCTCATCGCCAACAACGACGGCGCGGTCACCTTCGCCTCACCGGACGGGATCTTGCCTGGGCAGGCGGGCATGGTCGTTGATGAACGCGCCGACTCGCATGACTTGGCCGCCACGGTCGTAGACCTCGCCGTGCGCAACTACCTCTGGGTAACCGAGGCGAACGACGATTGGCAGATCGTGCGCCGCAACCCGGCCGACGACGCCCTTACCGACTACGAACGCGCCGTCTATGTCGCCCTACTTCCGGCGGGCACAGACTCGGTGACGTTATCCGTGCTGAGGGCGTCACCGCCGGATCTTGCCGCCGCCAAGTCCGCTCTTCAGGATGACGCTGTCAAGCGCGGTTGGTTCGTCAGGCGCCCCAACAGCGTCGGCCGCTTAGGACTGATCGGCGCCGCTGTCATCGCGGTCGGTGTCCTCGGCACGGTGGCGTTAGCCGTCGCAGGTGGACCTGCCCTACTCGGTATCGCCGTCGTCATCGGTGGGATTGGTCTGCTCGTAGGAGCCCGGTTCGTCCCGGTGCGTTCCAAAGCGGGCGTGGCGCTCGCCCAGCAGGTCCGTGGGGTGGCCGCCTACCTCGGTGGTGTCACCGCCGAAGCCGTCCCCACCGACCGTGAACTGGTCTTCTCCCGGTCGCTGCCCTTCGCGCTCGCACTCGGCGAGACCGAGCGGTGGCTGGCGGGCTTCGGCCCGGTCGACCCGGCGGGCATCCAGTGGTTCGCGGCCCAGGACGAGGCTGTTTCCGCTGATCAGGAGCGGTTCGCAAGCCGGATCGCCGCGTTCCTCGGCGCGCTCGACGGGGCGCTGGGCCGGTCCGGGAGCCACGGACAGTTCTCCGCTCGGTAACACATTCGGCGGCCTTGTATAACTCTTTTGGGGGTAGCTCGGCGAATACTGGTCACTCGGTGTACCTTTCGCGCACTTCATCAGTGCCTCCGGGAGGTCCGTTGCTCACCGTCGTGAAGCGCGCCGTCGTGCACAGCAGCCTGGTGGCGGTCGCGGTCGGGGCGACCCTGCTCGGCGCCGCCATCCCCGCCGCGGCGCAGCAGGCACCGGACCAGGCCAGCGAGACCGGCCAGTCGACGCCGACCACGGTGCTCAGCGACTGCGACAACGGCACCCGTTCGGTCAAGGTCGTCCTGGACGACAAGAACGCCCCTTACACGCTGCGGCTCACCGGGTCGGACAAGCCCGAGCAGACCATCGAGCGGACCACGGAACCGGACAAGGACGACCCGGCCGCGGCCACCGCCACCTTCGACAAGGTCCCGGCCGGGGAGTACGAGGTCGAGATCGCGGGCTCCCGCGACTGGCTGACCAGCGTCCCGATCAGCGTCAAGTGCGACTCGGGCAACAAGTCGCCCGGCCTCGGCACCTACGCGTTGTGCGACACGAAGGCCGACATCAACAGCCTGCCCGCGCTGTACGTCGAGATCGACAACCCCAACGGCAAGCCGGTCGACTACACAGTTACAGCCAACGGCATCACTAAAACCGCGACCGTTGCCGCAGGCTCCCACGGCAGCGTCAACATGGGCGGTACACCCGGCGGCGACTACAAGGTCGTGGTCGACGGCTCGGATGGCACCCAGGCCGTCACTGGTGTCTCCGTCGACTACTGCCAGGACGTCAAGGTCGACCGCGACAAGGGCTTCCAGGTTTCGACCCGCTGCGTAGACGAACAGTCGGTTGTCACCTTCCGGTACTACGCCGTGGGGCCTTACCCCGCCGACCGCGTCCTCACCATCGACGGCATGCCGTCCTTCAAAGAGACCGCGCACTTCGACGGTGACGGCGTCTACCAGTGGACCCGGCACACCGGCGAGTTCCCCGACGGCTCTTACACCGCGCACCTGTCCGGCTTGAACAGCGCCGTGACCTTCACCGTCGCTTGTGAACGCCGCAGCGAGCCCAGCACCGGACAAACCCAACCGTCCAACCCGGACACCACCCGCGCGACCACGACCACGGCGCCGACGTCCAGCTCCACCGCCGCATCGCTGCCGGTCAGCACGTCGCCCGCGCCGCCGGTCGCCCAGGGCGGCACCGGCCCCGACGGGAGCCTGCCGGTCACCGGTGTCGCGGTGGGCGGCCTCGTCCTGCTCGGCCTGCTCGCACTTGCGGGCGGCACGGTCTTGTTGATCGTGCAGCGGCGCAGGCGTTCCGCCTAGAGCGGAACTCCCGGCGAGTTGTCCACAGGCGGGCGCCGCGAGGTGTCCGCCCGTGGCCGTCCTCCCGTAGGCTCGACCGGTGACCGTTTCCCAGTTGCACCGCTACACCCTCGCCAACGGCCTGCGAGTGGTCCTCGCCCCCGACGACACCACACCCGTCGTCGGCGTGAGCGTGCACTACGACGTGGGCTTCCGCTCCGAGCCGGAGGGCCGCACCGGCTTCGCCCACCTGTTCGAGCACCTGATGTTCCAGGGCAGCGAGAGCCTGGAGAAGCTGGCGCACTTCCGGCACGTCCAATCCTCCGGTGGCACCTTCAACGGGTCCACCCACCCGGACTACACCGACTACTTCGAGGTGCTGCCCTCGGCCGCCCTGGAACGCGCGCTGTTCCTGGAGGCCGACCGGATGCGCGCGCCGAAGCTCACCGAGGAGAACCTGCGCAACCAGATCGACGTGGTGAAGGAGGAGATCCGGCTCAACGTGCTCAACCGCCCGTACGGCGGTTTCCCGTGGATCCTGCTGCCGCCCGTCCTGTTCGACACGTTCCCCAACGCGCACAACGGGTACGGCGGGTTCGAAGACTTGGAGCAGGCCACGGTCGCCGACTGCGCCGCCTTCTTCGACACCTACTACGCCCCGTCCAACGCGGTCCTCACCGTCGCGGGCGACTTCACCCTCGACGCCGCGCAGGCCCTCATCGAGAAGCACTTCGGCGACGTCCCCGCCCGGCCCCGGCCGCAGCGCCCGTCCTTCGCCGAGCCGCCGCCCACCGCCGAGGTCCGCGCCGACCACCCCGACCCGCTGGCCCCGCTGCCCGCCGTCGCCATCGGCTACCGCATCCCGGACCCGGTCGACGAGGTCGACGCCTACCTGGCCTACCTCGTGCTGGCCGGTGTCCTCACCGACGGCGACGGTTCCCGCCTGCAGCAGCGCCTGGTCTACGGCGACCAGTTGGTCAGCGACGTCAGCGCGGGCTGCGGCATGTTCGGCCCGTTCGAGGCCCGCGACCCGGACACCTTCACCATCACCGCCATGCACTCGCCCGAGGTCGCGCTCGACACGGTGCTCGCGGCCGTCGACGACGAGCTGGAGAAGCTCGCCAGCACCCCGCCCGACCCCACCGAGCTGGCCAAGGTCACCGCCCGCTGGGCGGCCAGCCTGCACAAGGAACACGACCGGATCGTCAGCCGCACCCTCGCCCTCGGCGCCTTCGAGCTCCTCTACGGCGACCCGGCCCTGGTCTACCAACTGCCCGACCGGATCAGCTCGGTCACCCCCGACGCCGTCTCCGCCGCCGCCAAGTCCCTGCGCCCGGACTCCCGCGCCATCCTCACCGTCACCCCCTCGGCGGGCGCGCAATGACCCAGCGCACCCGAGGCGGTGCCCGGTCATCCCGTCCCGCCCGCCAGCGCGGGATGCCCGGCTCCTGGCCTTCCGCTCGCGGCGAAAGGCCTTCGGGAAAGCGGCGCCCGCCGCTCAGCCGCGTGACCACCGCCCAGTCATCCCGTCCCGCGCACGGGTGCGGGATGACTGGTCCCGAGCTTTCCAGTCGTGGCGGGACGCCTTCGGTGCAGCGGCGCTCGTTGCTCAGCCGCGTGACCACCGCCCGGTCGGTTGCGGCACCCGGTGCGGATTCCGCCGCCGGGCCTGCGGGCCCCGTCGCGGCGGGTGCGCGATGACCAGCCACCTCGTCGGTCGTGGCGGTGCGTGTGGAGTTCAGCGCCGTCCGACCAGCCACTTCCTCGGCCGGTGCGCGATCTCCGGCCACCACCCCACATTGTCGTCGCCAGGAGGAGATCAGTGAGCCGCACCGCCGAGCAGATCGGGCGTACCGAGCTCGGGCCCCGACCGCTGCCACCGCTGGGGGAGCAGCGCGCGGCCACCAACCTGTCCGTTGTGGACACCGTGCTGGACAACGGGTTGCGGGTCATCGCCGTGCACCAGCCCGCCGTGCCGATGGTGGAGCTGCGGCTGCGCGTCCCGTTCGCCGGGGCCGAGCCGGCGCACGCGGCGACCGCCGAGGTCTTGGCGGCCACCATCCTCACCGGCACCGAGACCCGGGACCGGGTGGCCATCGACACCGAGCTGGCCCTGGTCGGCGGGGAGCTGGCCGCCGCCGTCGACCCGGAGTTGCTCTCGCTCGGCGGGAACGCGCTGGCCAGCGGGTTCGACACGCTGCTCGCGGTGCTGGCCGACGCGCTCACCTCGGCCACCCACCGCGATGACGAGGTGGCGGGGGAGAAGACCCGGTTGATCGAGCGGATCACCGTCGCTCGCTCCAAGCCCAACGTCATCGCCCGCCAAGCCCTGCAGCGGCACCGCTACGGCGACCACCCGTTCACCCGGGAGATCCCCGAGGCCGCCGAGGTCGCCGAGGTCGAGCCGGACGCCGTCCGCGCCCTGCACCGCGCCGCCGTGTTGCCCCGCGGCTCGGTACTGGTGCTGGTCGGCGACGTCGAGCCGGTGCGCGCCGTCGCCGGTGCCGCCGAGGCGCTCGCGGGCTGGCGGTCGGAGGCGTCGGCGAGCACGTTGCCCGCGCTGCCGCCGCTCACCCCGGGCGACCTGCTCGTCGTGCCCCGGCCCGGCGCGGTCCAGTCGCAGATCCGGCTCAGCGCGCAGTCCATCCCGCGCACCGATCCGCGCTACCCGGCGCTGCAGTTGGCGAACCTGGCGTTCGGCGGGTTCTTCTCGTCCCGCCTGGTGGAGAACATCCGCGAGGACAAGGGCTACACCTACCACGCCCGCTCCTACCCGGAGTTCACCGTGGACGGCGCCACCCTGCTGATCGACACCGACACGGCCAGCGACGTCACCGCCGCCGCGCTGCTCGAGATCCGCTACGAGCTCGGCCGGTTCGCCCTGGTCGCCCCGGAGGAGGCCGAGGTGGAGACGGTCCGCCAGTACGCCATCGGGTCGCTGCTCACCAGCACCTCCTCCCAGGGGGGGCTCGCCTCCCAGATCGCCGCCCTCGCCGTCCTCGGCCTCGGCGCCGACTGGCTGGTCACCCACCCCGACCGGCTCAAGGCCGTCACCGCCGCCGAGGTCGCCGCCGCCGCCCAGGAGTTCTTCGCCCCCACCAACTTCACCGGCATCATCGTCGGCGACGTCGACAAGCTCGCCCCGCTGCACCGCATCGGCGGCGTCCGCTTCCCCTGACCAACCCCCTCCCGGTGGGCGGCTCCCGCCCACCGGGAGGCCGGTTCACACCGGCCAGGGCGGGCTGTTTCCCCTTGTGGGGAACGGGATTCGGACACGGGGGCCGGACTGGCCGTCCGGGGCGAAACACAACACCCGCGGTGGGCGGAGTGCGTAGGGTGGCGGTGGAGCGGGTCGGCCGCTCACCAGCACCGAGACCTGTCAGGTGATCACCGAATGACGGCCCGCGCCCCGTTCCAGCTCGCCGCCCTGCCCGCGTTGTCCCGTTCCACCGCCCAGCGGGACGAAGGGCCGCGCAAAGACCCCGACCAGCTCGACCGGCTGTGGAAGTCCGGGCAGGTCCTGTTCGTCGACCGGCACGGCCGCACCCCGGTCAGCGCCGACGGCAGCGCGCTCGCCCCGCGTCCGGCGGCCGCCGTCGCCGACGAACGGCCCGCTGAGGCGCTGTTGCTCGGCGCGGAGGGCGAGACCGGGTACTGGGTCGTGCCGCGCACCGAGGACCTCACCCCGATCGACGCCCCGCCGGGCACCTGGGGGCTGTGGGCGGGTGCCGTGTCCGCGTCCGGCGAGCAGTGGCACGACCTGCGCGCCATCGGGGCCCTGCTCGACGACACGGCGGCGGGGTTGTTCACCACCGCGGTCGGTCTGCTCAACTGGCACGCGCGCGCCCGGTTCTGCGCCAAGTGCGGCTCCCCGGTGGCCGTGTCCGCGGCGGGCTGGTCGACCACCTGCACCGGGTGCGGACGTGAGGAGTACCCGCGCACCGACCCCGCCACCATCTGCCTCGTGCACGACGGCGGCGACCAGGTCCTCCTCGCCCGCCAACCGATCTGGCCCGCCCGCCGGTACTCCGTGCTCGCCGGGTTCGTCGAGACCGGCGAGTCGCTGGAGGCGTGCGTGGCGCGCGAGGTCGCCGAGGAGGTCGGCGTCCAGGTCACCGACATCCGCTACCTGGGCAGCCAGCCGTGGCCGTTCCCGCGCTCCATCATGATTGGTTTCGCCGCGCTCGCCGACCCCACCGCGCCCATCGTCCCGGCGGACGGCGAGATCGAGCAGGCCCGCTGGTTCCCGCGCGCCGAGATCCGGGCCGCGCTGGCCAACGGCGGCGAGACCGACGACCTGATCCTGCCCGGCGAGACCTCGATCGCCCGGCAGATGGTCGCGGGCTGGGCCGACTAGAGCACCAGCCCCAGCGGCAGGATGATCGCGATGCCGACCACGGAGATGATCGTCTCCAGCAGCGACCAGGTCTTGATGGTCTGACCCACGTCCAGCCCGAAGTACTCCTTCACCAGCCAGAACCCGGCGTCGTTGAGGTGGGAGAAGAACAGCGAGCCCGCGCCGACGGCGAGGGCGAGCAGGGCGGCGTGGGTCGGTGCCATCCCGGTGGCCAGCGGGGCGATGATGCCCGCGGCCGAGATGGTGGCGACGGTGGCCGAGCCGGTGGCCAGCCGGATGGCGACGGCGACCAGCCAGCCCAGCAGCAGCGGCGAGAAGTTCGCGCCCTTGGCCAGGCCGGTGATCACGTCGCCGACCCCGGCGTCCACCAGGGTCTGCTTGAACCCGCCACCCGCGCCGACGATCAGCAGGACGCCGGCGATGGGCGGCAGCGCCGCCCCGATCGACGCGGACAACCGCTCCAGGCCCAGGCCGCGGCCGAGGGTCACCATGCCGACCAGGACCGCGAGCAGCAGCGCCACCAGCGGGGTGCCGAGGAAGTCCAGCACGTGCCGCACCGTGTTCTGCTTGTCCAGGAAGATGTCCGCGATCGCTTTCGCCAGCATCAGCACGACCGGCAGCAGCACGGTGCCCAGCGTCGCCGCGAAACCCGGCCTGCTCCCGGTCCGCTCCGGCTCGTCCTCCTCCTCGGGCGCGTACACCGGGACCCACCGCGCGGCGAGCCGGGCGAACAGCGGACCCGCGATCACCACGGTCGGGATCGCGACCAGCACGCCCAGCCCGAGCGTCACACCGAGGTCGGCCTTCAACGCGTCGATCGCCACCAGCGGACCGGGGTGCGGTGGGACCAGGCCGTGCAGCACCGACAGCCCCGCGAGCGCCGGGACCGCCAGCAGCATCAGCGGCTGCCTGCTGCGCCGCGCGGCCAGCAGCACCACCGGGATCAGCATGACCAGGCCGATCTCGAAGAACATCGGCAACCCGATCAGCGCGGCCACCAGCGCCATCGCCCACGGCAGCCGCCGACCGGACGCCCGACCGAGGATCGTATCGACGATCTGGTCCGCGCCGCCCGAGTCGGCGAGCAGCTTGCCCAGCATCGACCCGAGCGCGATCAGCACCCCGACACTGGCCACAGTGGACCCGACACCCTTGGTGAAGCTGTCCACCAGCTTGTCCACCGGCATCCCGGCGACCAGGCCGAGCAGCCCGGACCCGAGCACCAGGGCCAGGAACGGGTGGAACCTGGCCTTGGTGATCAGCAGCACGATGAGCGCGATGCCGAGCACCGCCGCCCCGATCAGCCGGGTGTCGTGCCCGGTCCACGCCGCCGCGACGGTCATGGCTGGTCCCCTTCCGTGAGTGCGCGCACCGCCGCCTCGGCCAGTTCCCCCGGGGTGTGGGTGATGTCCAGCGTCCAGCCGTCCTCGTCGGCGGCCAGTGGTTCCAGGTCGGCCAGTTGGGAGTCCAGCAGCGACACCGGCATGAAGTGCCCGGTGCGCCCACGCATCCGGTCGGCGAGCACCTCCCGGGTGCCGTGCAGGTACACGAACACGACCCGTGGCGCGGCCCGGCCCAACAGGTCCCGATAGGACCGCTTCAGCGCCGAGCAGGTCACCACGCCGCCGCCGTCGCGCCCGCGCTCGCCGATCCACTCGGCGATGGCGGCCAGCCAGGGCATGCGGTCCTGGTCGGTCAGCGGGTGCCCGGACCGCATCTTGGCGATGTTCGCGGCCGGGTGGAACTCGTCCGCCTCGGCCAGCGGCACCCCCAACCGCCCGGCGACCAGCGCGGCGACGGTGGTCTTGCCCGACCCCGCCACACCCATCACGACCACGACAGTGTGCACCCGACCAGTGAAGCCCAAAAGTACTACTTATTCAAGAGATAGACCTCGAATGGTCATATGAGTGAGACACTGGCCCGGTGACCACAGGCAAGCCCGGCGAACTGCTCGACGACCTCGGCCCCGCGATCGTGTCCGGTAAGTACCCGCCCGGCACGGTCCTACGCACCGAGGAGCTGGAACGCGCCTTCCGCGTCTCCCGCACCGTCGCCCGCGAGGCCCTGCGCGTCCTGGAGTCCATGTGCCTGGTCGCCACCCGGCGCCGGGTCGGCATCACCGTGCTGCCCCGCCCCAACTGGAACCTCTACGACCCCCGCGTCATCGAATGGCGCCTGGCGGGCCCCGACCGCGCCGAACAGCTCCGCACCCTCACCGAGCTCCGCGCGGGCACCGAACCCATCGCCGCGTCCTTCGCCGCCGCCCGCGCCACCCCCGACCAGGCCGGTCAGCTCACCGCCATCGCCGTCCGGCTCCGCACCACCTCCCACGACCTCGACGCGTTCCTCGAACACGACATCGCCTTCCACCGCCTCCTGCTCGCCGCCTCCGGCAACGACATGTTCACCCAACTCGGCGACGTCGTCGCCACCGTCCTGCGCGGCCGCACCCACCACCACCTCATGCCCGAGGTCCCCAACCCCGAAGCCGTCCGCCTCCACATCGAGGTCGCCGAGGCCATCACCGCGGGCGACCCACCCCGCGCCGAAGCCGCCATGCGCGCCATCGTCTCCGAGGTCCTGCACGACCTCCCCGACCCGCACGACTCCCAGGACCCCGCGACCCGCTGGACCCCTAGGCATCCGTGATCCCCGAGACTCCCTGGACTTCCGGGACCCTGCGGCTCCCGGGATCCCGGCTGCCCCGACGCCCCAGGACTCCACGGCCTACCACTCCCCGACTCCCGCGGCCCCGCGACTCCCGGTACCTCACGACTCCCGGTACCTCCGCGACCTCGCGACTTCCGCAACCCCAGGACCCCGCAACCCCAGGACCCCGCAACCCCGGGACCCCGCAACCCCGGGACCCCGGGACTCTCGGGGACTTCGGGACCCACGACTCCCTGGGCCTCGCGACTCCCAGGACTCCTGGGACCTCCGCGACTCTCGCGGCCTGACGCCCGCACGACTCTCAAGCCCCCCACCATCCCCGAAATCCTGGAATCCCCGGCGACCTCCACAACCTCCCGCCGACCGGGTGACCGAGTTCCGGCGGCGTGCTACGGGGAGATCACCGGCGTTGACCCCGGCGTCGGTGGCGTACGGGCGCGGCCGGGTGGCCCGGTACCGAGGCAGGCTCGGTGCTCCTGCAGCATGGTCCGCATGAGCGACTTCCGTCGTCCCGAGTACGTGGTGTTGTGGAAGCAGGCGCGGGCCGCTGTGGCGCGGGGCCAGGTGAAGCTGGGCTTCAAGGCCCCCGATCCGGTGGCGGCCGCGGCCGTGTCGGCGTTGATCGGGCGGGAGTTGACCGCGGGAGTGGGGACAACCATCCCCGTGGCCGATCTCGACGGCCGGGTGCGCGTGGTATTCGGTTGTGGCTTGGGCGATCTGCTCTCCTCTCTGTTCGGTGACGAGGTTGCTGAGGTGGTGGCGGCGGAGGTCGCGGATGACGTGCTCGGGGCGGCGTTGGCGGCGGCGGGGGTGGACGGCCCTTGGGTGGCCGCGTGGGTGGATCAGGCCCGCCGGTACGCCAAGATCTCGCCGGACGAGCTCGCCGCGGTAGCCCCCGAGGCGGCAGCGGCGATCGCTCGGGTGCACGTGGGGCAGCAGCCGCCGCGGGAATGGCTGACGTTGCGTGACCTGCGGTTGGCCAGAGGTACGCGGCAAGCCGGGCTAGTGCTGCGAGCGGTGGCGCTAGCGCACGGAGTGCCGCTGCCCAAATCCCCCGCCGACGAGCGGCGGTTGTGGCAGCGCGGTGGTGTCCTGCTGGACGCTGTGTCGACGGTGGTGTTGACATGGGCTTTCCCCGGGTGTGAGGCGCGGACGGAACTTGGCTTGCCCACCCATCTGACCATCCGGGACGTGGTTCCGGCCGGAGTCGACGCCGCGGTGTGCACAAGTCCGCGCCTTGTGGACAACTCGATCGCCGCCGGGATCGAGTACCCGATTGTGTGCGTCGAAGGCCATCTGAACCCGGCCGCCCGGACTGTCCTATCGCGACTGTCGAGAGCCCGGGTGCACGGCGATTTCGACGCCAACGGCCTGTTCATCGCCCGGCAGGCCATGGAACTCGCCACCGGCTCGCCCTGGCGCATGTCGGCCGACGACTACCGCCGAGCGCTCACCAAGGGCCTCGACCTGCCCGCCCTCGGCCCCGACCCGCTGCACGCGCCGTGGGACCCTGACCTACCCGAGGCGATGCGCGCGGGTTGGGCGGTCCCGGAAGACGTCCTCGCCGACGAATTGGTGGCGGACCTGGCCTAGTGGCCCGACCCAGCCGCTAGGGGTCGTCCCGATCGAGACCGGCGCCGTCCCAGGTGGTGTGCGTGCAGGCGACGCCGTGGCCGGACTTGGGGCGCAGGACGTCGTAGATGTGCATGCGCGGGATCCGATCCGACACGCCCCAGCCGCTGGGCCAGGTGATGACCCAGTCCATGTCCAGGTCGACCAGCAATTCCAGCATCCGCGCGATGGTCGGGTCGTCGAGCCGCTCGAAGGCCTCGTCGAGCAGGACCAGCCGCAGCGGGGACATGGTGGTGGCGAGCCCGGCGGAGATCGCGCCGTAGAAGGCGGCGGCCGCGGCGAACAGCGTCACGTACGAGATGAGCCGCGTCTCGCCGGACGACAGTTGCCGGAGCCTGCGCGACCTGGGCTTGCCGTCCGGCCCCGTGTCGCGGACCCGCACCGTGAACGCGAACCACGACCGGTAGTCCAACGCGCGCGCCAAGATCTCCGAGTAGCCACCGGTGGCGGTGTCGCGTTCGGACTCGATGCGCTCGGTGAACACCTGCTGCAGCCGGGTGTCCTGCTCCTCGGTGCGCTGCGCGAACGGCACCCGCAGCAGCCGCAGCGCCTCCAGGGTGGCCTCGTCGAGCCACGCCGCGGGCTGCCACTCCAGCCGGACGTGCACGCCCTGGCTGGACCGGGCCGTGTCCAGGACGTCGTTCATCCGCCGGGTCAGGTCCTCGGCGACGGCGATCTGCGCGGACAGCCGCTCGGCGAGCTCGCGGACCAGGTGCAGCGCGAAGATCCCCTGGTACTGCTCGGTGAGGAAGCCGCGCCGCTCGGCCAACCGCCCGGCGACCCGGCGGGCGGCGACGGCCACCGGGGCCGGGCCCTCCTCGGCGGACACGACGACGGTGAGGATCCCGGCGTGCCGCTCGGGCAGCACGTTGTGCGTACCGGCCAGGGACGCCTGCAGGTTCTGCAGCTTGCCGAGCACGTTCTCCTCGCTCGGCAGCCGCTTCGACTCGGCGACGGCGGCCTCGACCAGCGCCCAGGCGTCCGCGTCGTCGTCCGGCCGGTCCGCCGCGATCGCCGCAGGCCACACGCCGGGTGCCGCCAACGCCTCGGCAAACGCTTGCGCGGCGGTGGTCGCGGCCGCCCGCTTGCCGTCGATCTCCGCGCCGCGGGTGTCCAGCAGCGTCTGCGTCTTCACGACCTGGTTGGACAGCTCACCGGCCGACCGCCGCGCTTCCGGCAACGCTCCGCGCGCTTCCCGCCGCTGGCGCTCGAGGTTCGACAGTTGCCGTGCGACCTCCTCGGCCGCCCCGCCGACCGCCGTCGTCAACTCGGCCAGCGCGGCCGCCTCGCGGTGGAACGCCACGCACTTGTCGTCGGCGATCCGCTCAGCCGTCTCCCGGTCGTCGACCGCCACGTTGTGGTCGTGCAGCGCTTCCACGAGGTCGCGCACGGTGCCAACGCACCGTTTGGCCAACGCGTCGCGCAGGCTCTCCGCCGACCCGCGCGCCTGGGTCGCCGCCCGGTGCGCGTGCCGCAACGCCTCCGTGTCCGGCGTCAGGCCCGCGGCTCCGGCGTCCTGCGCCAGCCCCGTCGCCAACGCCTGCGTGCGGCCCTCGGCGGCGACGTGCTCGGACCGCCACCGCTCCGCCTTGGCCGCCGACTCGTCCGCCTGCCTCCCGGCCTGCTCCGCGGTGACCCGGGTGCCGATCAGCTCGCGGTCGTCTGGGAACGCGTCCAGGTGCCGGTCCCACACCTCGACCGTGCGCGACCGGTCCCGCAGTTCGGACTCCGCCGCCGACAGTTCGGTGTGCAAGACCTCCAACGACTCCGCCAGTTCCGCGATCGCCCGCTGTCGAGCGGCTTCCCGCGCTCCGGCGCCCACGAACTCCGCGTCCGGCTTGCGGGAAGACCCCCGCAGCACTCCCGCGCGCCAACGCCCGTCTGGCCATACAGCGAGCCCGGTGTATTCGGCGCCGTAGGACACCGACGCCAACAAGCTCGCGACAACCTCAGACGACACCGGACCGTTCGGCACCACCGCCGGTGTCAGTACCGCGCTCAAGGGCGAAGGCGCCGGACTGTCCACAGTGGCAAGAACGCCCGCCAACTCCGCGGACCCGACAGCCCCATCTGGCCGCACCCACGCCGTCAGCAATCCCGACCCCTGCAGCGCGGCTTCCAAACCGGCCCGCTCGACATCGGTTAGACCGGCGAAGTCCACGAGCCGGTAGAACGGTGCGCCATCTCCCTGCTCGACCAAACCTTGCGGGGTAGCGTCAACGCCCTTGCGTAGCTCAATCAGCCGCGCTTCCGCGGTCTTGACCCGGTTGACCAGATCGTCGACGGTCTGCCGTGCTGACACAACACGCTGCCGCAGCCCGGTTAGATGCGGCGCGGCCCACTGCTTGACCGCGTCACGCGCCTGTCGCGTGGCATCCGGAGAGGACAAGACAGCGTCAACGGCGGGCGGACGTGGGGGACGCGCGGCGTGGTCATCGGAGAACGGACCCGCGACCGTCCACGCCGCTGTCTTCTCGCACCACACCTCGGCCGACACGGTGTACCGCTGCCGCGCCTCGTTGCGCCTACCGGCCGCCTCTGTGGCCTCTATCTGCGCGTCCCTGGCCTTCGCGTGCAGCTTGTCCAGCTCCTGTCGATCCGCGTCCAACGACAGCGCCCGGTCGTGCAGCGACATCGCCAGAGCGGCCCGACGGCCCACGACGCTCGCCAGGTCGCCCGCCCGACCCGCCGCCTCGGACAGCGTCTCGGCCAGCTCGTCCGGGGCTACCGGTGGCGGTGTGCGGCGCTGGATGGTCAGCGGCTCCGCCTCCGGGTCCGGCTTGGCCCGCACCCGGTCCGTCGCCGACCCTGCGACCGGCTCCGGGGCGTCCGGCACCGCCGGGCACAGCGCCGGGTCGAGCCCGGCGGCGGCCACAGCGTCCGAAGTGGACAGCGCGAGCTCGGCGGCGTCCTCGATGTCGCCGCCCAGCCTGCGCAGCACGGTCAGCACCGTCTCGACCGCGCGGTCGGCGTGGTTGCGCTGCACCCCGGCGTTGTCCAGCGCCGCCGTGGCCGCCTCCCTGGTGCGCTCGACCAGCTTCTCCCGGTCCTGCAGGTCGCGCAGGCCCTGGTAGGCGGGCAATGACTTCAGCGAGTCGATGCTGGTCTCCAGATCGGCGTCGCGCTCCTCCAGCGCGCGGACCCGCTCCTCGGCCTCGGCGTGCCGCTCGGCGTCGGTGACCAGCCGCTGCTCCAGCTTGCCGATCTCGGCGTGCGCGCTGTCCAGCGCCTTCGCCGCCCCCTGCGCCTTGCCGCCGACCCCGTGCAGTGCCCCCAATGCGTAACCGGAGTACGTGCCCAGGAACGCGCCCATCGCGGTGTCGGCGGAGCTGAGCCGACCGATGTTCTCCCGGATCGACTCCAGGTCCTCGAACGACGTCGCCAACTGCTCGACCACGCCCGCGTCCAGCGGCGGCAGCGCGTCGGTGAGGATCTGCTCAAGTTGGCCGTCCTGGACCTTGAGGCCGATGTCCGGGTTGCGCAGCGTGCGCTGCAGGTGCAGCAGGTCGCCGTAGCGGCCGCCGGGGACGCCGTAGACGGTCTCGGCGACCTTCGCCCGGAACGCGGCCTCGTCGTACACCCGGTCCGCGCCCAGCACCTCGCGCAGCGCGGCCGGCCCGAGCGGCACCCGGTCCGCCGAAGCGAGCTGGAACTGGGCGCCCACCCGGGAAGGGGTCACAAACCGCCACGAGTCGCTGATCTGCTGCGAGGTCGCCGACGCCTTCACGCCGATGCCGCACGTCAGGTACTCGTCGCCACCGGAGGCGGTGGTGCGGTGCAGTTCGATCCAGGCGTAACCGATGCGGTTGGGGCCACCGTCGTAGTCGTCGAGCATGAGACGGCGGATGGAGACCGTTCCGGCGCCCTTGGAGCCCAAGTGCCGCAGGTCGCCGTCGAGGCACAACGGCAGCAACAACTCCAGGGTGCGGGACTTACCGGAACCGTTGGTGCCCTGGAAGATCGCGCGTCCGCCGGAAAAGTCGAACGTCTGCTCGCGGTACTGCCAGATGTTGACGATCCCACCGCGGTGCAACCGCCACCTGCCCACGGTCGGTTCTACCTGCGCGGGGATCGTGGTGTCCTGTTCGATCGTGCCCGGCTCGGTCACGAAACCCCCTCCTCGTCGAACAGCGACCACCCCGGTTCCGGTGGTGTGTCGGACACCGCCACCGGCTTGCCCGGTGAGTCGTCCGGCTGCGGCAGCCACCTGTGCGCGGCCGGGCTGATGAGCCAGCCGTCATCGGATGGCACCGCCAGCGACAGCCTCGTCAGCAGGTCGGCGACCTCGTCGGCCAGCGAGTCGACGTCGTCGGTCGCTTGCCGCGACCACGCCGCCGGGTAGTCCTCGACCAGGTTCCCGCACACCTCGACCAGCCGCGCGCGGCTGACCGGAACCCGCCCGTCCACCCGGAAGTCCTCTTCGGACCGATCGCTCGCGTCCACCAGTTCGGGCAGCGCGAGCAGGGTGATCCGGGCGACCGTGCCGGTGGACGGGAACACCACGTCGGTCAGGTACTCCTCGGGGTCGGTGACCGCGACACCCTCCGCGCGGATCTCGGTGACGAGGCCGAAGCAGCGCTCCAGCACCACTGACTCGCGCCGCTGGTTGCGCAGCAGCCAATCGGCCTGCTCGGCGGGCAGGTCCGCGTGCAGCGTCACCGGGTTCTCCACCAGCCTGCGCCGCACCGCGTGCTCCGCGCCCAGCCTACCCGGGCTCGCCGCCAGCTCGACCAGGTCGTCCGCAGTGGTGGTCTCGGCAAGCGGGCCCGCCAACAATTGGCCGAGCAGGTCGGTGTGGATGGTGATCAGCGCCTCGGGGGCGCTGTCCGAGACCAGGCCCGCCACCGTGCCGTCGGTCTCGGTGATCACGCCCAGCCCGATCAGGTGCCGCAGCGCGGCCGTCAACGCCCGCCGATCGCTCACGTCGTCGACGATGTCGATGCCGGCTTCGGCCGCCGCACCACGGACATCGGCCACCAGCCGCGACAGCAGTACCTGGCGACCCGCACCCGTTAGCGCTGCCATCGTCAGACAGAGATACGCGTAGCCCCTGGGCGACAGCGTTACCTCGCCACGAGTGTTGTCCTCACCGGGACCGCTCTTATAGAGGCGAGCGAAACGGCGCTCGACCACAAGGCGGTATCCGAGCAAGGTCGCGAACATCTCCTGCAACGGCAACCGATACCGGTAGAGCAACGGCAGCATGTCCCCGTCTGGGCCACCTGGCCGCAAGAGGGGATGACGCAACAAGACCTTGGCGCACCGGGCAACGTTGGCGGCGTCGATGTCCGACAGGTCGCCGAGGACATCGGGGCGGGTTTTAACGGGCATCGGTAGCCCGCTTCTTGCCCGTCTCGACCCGAGAGATCCCGATTACCGTGTCCCGCAACGTCAACGTGCCCGACTTGCTTCTAATCCGCGTTACCTGACCAACCTTCGGCGTCAGCGTCAACGACAACCCTCGAACCTGGTCCGTGGCGGCGCCCGGGTCTGACGCGCCTTCCCGCTGCGCCATCGCCAACGTCAGCAACTCGCACAACGCCCCCAGCGCGGCACCCGACAACGTCGCGTCGTCCAAGTTCGCCGCGGCGGCCGCCAACTCCGCCGAGGCGGCCTCCCGGCGCTCGTCGGCCGCTCTGGCCTGCGCCAACAGGCTCTGCTCCGTGATCGGGTCGTCCATGATCCGAGACGGCCTGCCGCGCGCGCCCCGGTCTCCCCGGCCACGCACGCTCACCGTCACATCGATCGCAGGCCCATCCCGCCACGGCGTGTGCTCGTCGTCCCCGTCGTGCTCCGGGGCGGGCAGCAGGTTGCGCGCCGAGTGCAGCCCGAACGCCGCCGCGTACAGCGCGTGCGCCCGCCTCGGCTCGGCCGCGTCGAACCAGCCCGCCAGTTTCACCAGCTCGCCGCGCCTGCTCGGCAGCAGCCCGCCGCCGGTCGTCGCCCGCCGCACCGTGGCCAGCAACGCCCCGATCGCCCGGGTCGTCGCCTCGCGCAGCGCCGTGACCTGTGACGGGTTGCCCGGCCGGTCCACGAACCAGTCGGTCAGCTCCTGCCAGTCCGCCGTCCCGCGGCCCCGGGTCCGCTCCACCGCCGCGCCCAGTTGCTCCGCGGGCCGCAGCAGCCGCAGCAGTTCCGCGCGCGAGCGCGCCAGGGTTGACAGGACCGCCGCGATGGCGGGCGTGTGCCGCAGCACGTCCTCCACCACGAGCTGGATGTACTCGACCAGCAGGTTGCGGAACCCGGCGATCTCTTCCGGCGCCAAGTGGTGGCGGGTCAGAATCTGCCCCAGGTACGCGTAGAAGTCGCGGACCGTGGCCGCCAGCTCCGCGTGCTGCAGGAACAACGTCGTCACCCGCTCGGCGAGCTGCTCGCGGGCCCTTCGCGCGGGCAGCGACCCCGGGTCCCGCTGGCTGCGCGCGGCCGCCACCGCCAGCGCCTCGCCCAGCTCGCCCAGGCCGCGCTCGATCGCGGGCAGCAGCTCCCGGGACACCTCGCGGGCGCCCTCCGGCACCCGCAGCAGCTCGTCCACGTCCCGCTGGACCCGGACCGCCAGCTTGGACACCTGGTAGCGCATCGAGCCCTGCTGGAACTCGGCGATGCTGGCCGCGATCGTCTCCCGGCGGCCGTGCACCAGGTTGCCCCACTCCACCAGTTGCCGCAGCCGGGGGATCACCACGTCGATGTGCGACTCGCCGATGTCGATCCGGCCGTCCCGCTCGGCCGCCGCCAACGCGCCGGACACCTCACCCGCGGACAGGTCCGCGAGCAGCGTCGACGTGAACAACCGCAT
The DNA here is from genome assembly GCF_000482865.1 of Actinokineospora inagensis DSM 44258. GTDB lineage: Bacteria > Actinomycetota > Actinomycetes > Mycobacteriales > Pseudonocardiaceae > Actinokineospora > Actinokineospora inagensis. Next base: position 60,295 of record NZ_KI519522.1, read on the forward strand.
GATCGCCAAGTACGTGTGGTGGTGCTCACGGGGCTGCAGGTAGGCGTAGAGCTGGAGCCTGCTCGCCGACTCCCCCTGGCTCGGCCCCTCGTCGTCCTCCACGGCGGGCCACGATAGCCCGACCGGCCGACAGCCGCGCACCCCGGCCGCCCGCGCGCGATACGGTTCCCCCGCCAGGGGGAAGCCGACCGAGGGGGCGTGCGGTGTCCGTGACACGAGCGTTCGGCCTGCTCCTGGGGGTCGCGGCGGACGCGGTGCTCGGCGACCCGAAGCGGTGGCACCCGGTCGCCGGGTTCGGGCGTCTCGCCCAGCGGCTGGAAAAGGTGATCTACCGGGACAACCGGGCAGGCGGGGTCATTCACACCGCTGCCCTGGTCGGTGGCGCTGTCGGGCTCGGCTTGCTGGTGGAGCGGTCGCGCAGTCCAGTCGTACGGGTTGTCGGGACGGCTGCGGCTACCTGGGTCGTATTGGGTGGTCGGTCACTGGCACTCGAGGGGGCAATGATCGGCGGTTTACTCAGCGCCGAGGACATCACGCGGGCTCGGGGCCGTTTGCCCCACCTGTGCGGGCGGGACCCGTCGTCACTCGACTTGACGGGGCTAGCGCGCGCGACAGTGGAATCAGTGGCCGAGAACACGTCAGACGCTGTAGTGGCGCCGCTGCTGTGGGGTGCCGTGGCGGGTGTACCGGGGCTGCTCGGGTATCGGGCCGTGAACACCCTGGACGCGATGGTCGGCCACCGGTCGGCGCGGTACCAGCGCTTCGGGTGGGCCGCCGCGCGGTTGGACGACCTAGCGAACCTGGCACCCGCGCGAGTGGCGGCCGCGTTGACGGTGGCTGCGGCCCCCCTGGTGAAGGGCGACCGTGGTCGCGCGTGGGAGGCGTGGCAGCGTGACGCGGGCGCGCATCCGAGCCCCAACGCGGGACAGGTTGAGGCGGCGTTCGCGGGAGCCTTGGGCGTCCGACTCGGTGGACGTACCGAGTACTCCTACGGCGTCGAGGACAGGCCTGTGCTCGGGGTAGGACGGGACCCTGACGCCACCGACGTCGCGCGGGCGGTAACTCTGTCGCGCGTAGTGAGCTACCTCGCTACCGGCGTCGCCGTCGTGGTCACGCTGACGCGGCGCGCTCGCGTGCGTCGTCCTCAGCGAGGATCTCGGCCACCGTCCGGCGCCTAGGTCGTTCCTCGGTCAGGGAGCCACCTGGTCGGATCTCGCGCCAACTGAAGTAGCCCAGCCCGAACAGGGCCATGGAGCCGAAGATGATCCACTGGAGCGCGTAGGCAAAAAATGGACCGCTGTCGAGCTCCGGTAGCGGCAACGCGCCCAGTACGCCCGGTGCGCCCTCTTCGAGTTGCAGGTAGCCCGGCCGGATAGTGATGCCTGCGGCCTTGGCCACCACGTCCGGATCTACCGCATAGACCTGTCGGTGACCGTCCTCGTTGAACGCCTGCCGCTCGGTGTTCTCACCCGCGCGAACCCGCGCGAGCAGGTTGACCTGACCAGTGGGGGCCGTCGCGTACTGCGGGATGCGCACACCCTCCGCCGGTCGCACATAGCCCCGGTCGACCAGGACGATCCCACCGTCGGGCAGCTTGAACGGGGTAAGAATCTCGAAAGCCGCAGTGCCCTGAACCGTGCGAAGACGGGCCACCGCCTCGGCCTCCGGAAGGTACGTACCGGTCAACGTGACTCTCCGCCATTCACCAGGCGGTGCCGACCCGAGCGGGGCGGGCGCGGCGTCGTAAGAGGCCCGAATGGCGTTGTTCGTCGCTTCTCGCTCGGCGTCCCTACGAAACTGCCACGGCGCCAACAACGTGAAGCAACTCGCGGCGAACGCCACCACGACAAGTGCCAGCATCAGCCAGGCCGGACGCAGCAGCAGTTTCAACCGCACCCCACCACGGTAGGCCAGGGTCAGCACCGCAGCGCCGCCTGGGCGGCCGACACCGTCTGCCGCGCATAACCGGAGCCGAACAGGACGGTGTGCACGAGCAGCGGAAACAGTTGGTGCAAAGGGATTCGTTCGCGCCAACCGTCCGCCAGGGGACGGTGCTCGTGGTAGGCGCCGACGATCCGGTCCAGGTGCGGGCAGCCGAACAGCGCCAACATCGCCAGATCGGTCTCCCGGTGCCCACCGTGCGCGGCGGGGTCGATCAACCACACACGGTCACCGGCCCACAGCACGTTGCCACTCCACAGGTCACCGTGCAGCCGGGCCGGTGGCTCTACCGGCGCGTCAACCCGGTTGCACACCGTCTCGATGGTCGCGACGCCGGCACCGTCGATGAGCCCGCGGTTGGCGGCGCCGCGCAGGTACGGCTCGATGCGGTCCCGGACGTACCAGTCGGCCCAGGTCGGGCTGGCGGAACAGCGCATCGGGGCCAGCCCGATCCACGCCTGTTCGGGGCCGGTGGAGGCGCCGAACCCGTCGGCGCCCGCCGCGTGCAGGTCCGCCAGGCCGCGCCCGAAGTCCTCGGCCGCCCGGGTGGTCGGCGGCGCCGGTTCGACCTGCTCCATGATCAACCACTGGTCGTCGTGCGCGCGGACGTGCGGGACGGCGACGGCGGCGGGCTCGGTCAACCAGATGAGCCCGGCGACCTCGGCCTCGATCGCGTTGGGGCGCGGGTCGTGCTTGACGACCACCAGGTCACCGTCGTCGGTGTCGACCTCGAAGACGTGGTCCTTCAGCGCGTGGACACCGGTCACCGACCCACCGGTGAGCGCCGCGACGGCGTCGGTCAGTTCGCCAGCACCCACCGCAGCAAACCGGGACAAGCGGCCTCCACCATCGTCAGCACCTGATCGAACCCGTCGGGGCCACCGTAGTAGGGATCGGGGATGTCCAGATCGGGCTCGGCCGCCGGATCGAACGCCCGGAAGAGTGTCACCCGGTCGGGATCGGCGACCCTGGTGCGGAGCGCCCGCGCGTGGTTCGAATCCATCACGACGAGCAGATCGGCGTCGAGGTGATCGGCGGTGAGCTGGGCGGCGGTGTGCGCGGTCGGATACCCGTGCCTGGCCAACACCCGCTCGGCACGCGGATCGGCCGACTCACCCACATGCCACCCGTCCGTACCCGCGCTGGACACCCGCACCTGATCGGACAGGCCCGCGCGGCGGAGGTGCTCCTCGAACACCAGCGCGGCCATCGGCGAGCGGCAGATGTTCCCGGTACAGACGAAGCAGATGTGCACGCGGTCAGGGTAGGAGGCCGGGCAAGGGGTCCGGTCGACCCCGGTCCGGAGTGGATCTTGTTGGATGTTGCGCGGGCCTGACCAGCGGAAATCCCTGGCGCTGGGTTTCGGAATTCACCCGGTTCGGGGATGTGAGTTATCCACAGGGGAGGGTGTTTGCTGCTCTTGTGGAGATCGACTGTCGGTGGGGGCCGGTAGACTGGCCTCGGGGACGCCCCCCGGGAAGGGTGGGGGCCGCCCTGGGGGTGTGGGGGTGGGTGTCAATCGCTGGATGGGGTGGTTCTGGTGGGCGGCTCGGGCTGGTTTGAGTGGGGTGTGGACTGGCGCGGGGGGTGCACGGAGTGAGTTGGGCAGGAGCGGGGGCGCGGTTGTGAGGTGTGTCGTGGGTTTGGGTTGAGGTGGCAAGGCGCGGGTGGGGCTGGTGGCGCGGGGGTGGGTTGGTCGCCGGGGTGGGGCGAGGTGGCTGGGGTCGCTTGGTTGCTGGGGTGCGTGTTGTGTGACGGGGGTGGGGTTTGGGGTTGGCGGCTGGGGTGGGTGTGGGATGGGTGGGGGGGGGGGTTCGCGGGCGGGGTCGGTGGTGGGGTGGCGGGGGTGTTGGGCCTAGGATTGCCGGGATGACCAGCGATGATTTGCTGAGGTACCACGGGGACGTGGCGGTGCGGCCGGGGCTGGTGGACTTCGCGGTCAATGTGCGTGGGGGGCGGCCGCCGGGGTGGTTGCGGGAGCGGTTGGTGGGGGCGTTGGAGCGGGTGGGGGCGTACCCGTCCAAGGCGGATGACGAGCGGGCTCGGGTGGCGGTGGCGGACCGGCACGGGTGTGCGCCGGATGAGGTTTTGATCCTGAACGGGTCGGCGGAGGGGTTCGTGTTGTTGGCGAACCTCCGGCCCCGGGTGGCGAAGGTGGTGCATCCGCAGTTCACCGAGCCGGAGGTGGCGCTGCGGGACGCGGGGGTGCCGGTGGAGCGGGTGCTGCTGGATCAAGCGGACGGGTTTCGGTTGCACCCGGAGAAGGTGGGGAAGGCCGATCTGGTCGTGATCGGGAATCCGACGAACCCGACGTCGACGTTGCACCCGGCGGATCGGATTCGGGAGATCGCGCGCGAGTCGACCGTGGTGGTGGACGAGGCGTTCATGGACGCGGTGCCGGGGGAGCCGGAGTCGGTGGTGGGGGCCGCGAACACCCTGGTTCTCCGGAGCCTCACCAAGACCTGGGCGTTACCGGGGTTGCGCGCGGGGTACGCGGTCGGGCACCCGGACCTGCTGGCGGCGCTGAGCCGCAACCGTCCACAGTGGCCGGTGGGGACGTTGACCCTGGAGGCCGTGGTGGCGTGTTGTGAGGCGCCCGCGGTGGCGGAGGCGGAGGTCGCGGCGGTGGACGCGCAGGCGCACCGGCGGGTGCTCCAAGGCGAGCTTGGCGCGCTGGTGCTGGGGGAGCCGCGGGCGCCGTTCGTGTTGATCGAAGTGGCGGATGGGGAGCGGGTGCGGCGGGAGTTGCTGGAGCGGGGGATCGCGGTGCGGCGGGGGGACACGTTCCCCGGGTTGGGGCCGAACCACCTGCGGATCGCGGTGCGGTCGCCGCAGGAGTGCGGGCCGTTGATCGCGGCGTTGCGGGCGGTGGAGGTTGTGCGGTGACGACGGTCGGTGCCGCGGTCGCGGCGTTGGAACGGGCCTACCCGCCGGGGTTGGCGGAGAGCTGGGACGCGGTCGGGCTCGTCTGCGGCGACCCGGCGGACGAGCTGACCAGGGTGCTCGTGTGCGTCGACCCAACACAGTCCACAGTGGACGAAGCGGTGGCGAACGGCGCCCAGTTGGTGGTGGCGCACCACCCGCTGCTGCTCAAAGGCGTGCACGGAGTCCCGGCGGACACGCCGAAAGGGGCGCTCGTGCACAAGATGGTGCGCAACGGGGTCGCCCTGTTCTGCGCGCATACGAACGCCGACTCGGCCGACCCGGGTGTGTCCGACGCGCTCGCGGAAGCCATCGGGTTGACGGTAACCGGGCCGCTTAACCCGAACGCCGACGGTAAAACCGGGATTGGGCGGATCGGTGAGCTGAGTGAGGCCGAACCGTTCGCCGTGTTCGTAGAGAGAGTCGCCGAAGCTCTGCCGTATACCGAAGGTGGGGTAAGAGCGGCAGGCGACCCCAATCGGCCGATCAAGCGCGTCGCGGTGTCCGGGGGCGCGGGTGACTCATACCTGACCGTCGCGACCGAGGCCGGGGTCGACGCGTTCGTCACCGCGGACCTGAGGCACCACCCCGCCAGCGAGCACACAGCCCTACCGGGCGCGCCGGCGTTGGTCGATGTAGCCCACTGGGCCAGTGAGTGGCCGTGGTGCGGCCAGGCGGCGGCGGTCCTGCGCGCCGCGCTCGGCGGTACGGTCACCGTCGACGTCTCCATTCGCCGCACCGATCCCTGGACCGCCCAGGCCGCCGGGGCACCGAGCCGAACCGGGAGGTTCACCGGGTGAAAGCCGATCCCGCCGCCCAGCGCCGTTTGCTCGACCTCGCCGAGGTCGACACCGAACTCGCGCGGGTCCACCACCGCCGCACCACCATGCCGGAGCTGGCCGAGATCACCGCGGCCGAGGCGGCGGTGCGCGCCCGCCGGGACGCAGGCGTCGCCGTGCGCACCCAGCTCGACGACCTCGACCGGGAGGTGACCCGGCAGGAGAAGGAGATCGACGCGGTCCGCGCCCGCGAGGACCGCGACCGCAAGCTGCTGCAGGGCGGCACCCTCAACGCCAAGCAGCTCACCGACCTCGAACACGAGCTGCACTCGCTGGAGCGGCGGCAGAGCGTCCTGGAGGACGACCTGCTGGAGCTGATGGAGCGGCGCGAGGCCGTCGCCCTGGACGCCCAGCACGCCGACGTGGCGCGGGAGAAGGCCGAACAGGTGTTGGCCGACGCCACGCACCGCCGGGACGAGAACCTCGCCGACATCGACACCAACGACGCCCGGCGCACCGCCGAACGGGCCAAGATCCTGCCGACCCTGCCCGCCGACCTGCTCGCCCAGTACGAGCGCCGGGTCGGCCAAGGCCGGATCGGGGCGGCGCTGCTGCGGGCCCGCCGTTGCGGCGCCTGCCGGTTGGAGCTCGACGCCAGGGAGATCTCCCGGATCCGGGAGGCCGCCGCGGACGACGTCCTCGAGTGCGAGGAGTGCGGCGCGATCATGGTGCGGACCGCGGAGTCCGGCCTGTGAGGGTGCGCGTCGAGGCGGACGGCGGTTCGCGCGGCAACCCCGGCCCGGCCGGGTACGGGGCCGTCGTGCGCGCCGCGGACACCGACGAGGTGCTGGCCGAGCGGTTCGAGGCGATCGGGGTGGCGACCAACAACGTCGCCGAGTACCGCGGCCTGATCGCCGGGCTGCGCGCCGCGGCCGAGGTCGGCGCCGACTCGGTCGAGGTCGCGATGGACTCCAAGCTGGTCGTCGAGCAGATGGCGGGCCGCTGGCAGGTCAAGCACCCGTCGATGAAGCCGCTGGCCGCCGCGGCCAGGGAGATCGCCGCCGGGTTCGCGCACATCACGTACACCTGGATCCCGCGCGAGCGCAACCAGCACGCCGACCGGCTCGCCAACCGGGCGATGGACGGCCAGGCCCCGCCCGAGCCCGCCCCGCGCACCGCGTCGCCGTCCACCTGGACCGGTGCGACCGGCTCCCCCACCAAGATCCTGTTGTTGCGGCACGGGCAAACCGAGCTGTCGGTCGACCGCCGCTACTCCGGCCGCGGCGACGTCCCGCTCACCGACCTCGGTGTCGCGCAGGCCGAGGCCGCCGCGCGCCGCGTCGCGAAGCTGGCCGGGGTCGACGCGGACACCCCCATCGTCGCCTCACCGTTGCGCCGCGCGTCGCGCACCGCCGCCGCCGTGGCCACCGCGACCGGAGGTCGGGTCAGCACCCACGACGGTCTACTGGAGACCGACTTCGGCCGGTGGGAGGGCCTGACTTTCACCGAGGCCGCCACCCGCGACCCCGACCTGCACCGGCGCTGGCTGTCGGACACCTCGGTCGCCGCGCCGGGCGGGGAGAGCTTCGACGCCGTGCACCGCAGGGTCACCGGGGCCCGTGACGACCTGCTGGACCGGTACGCGGGGCGCACCGTGCTGGTGGTCAGCCACGTGACCCCCATCAAGTCGTTGCTGCGCCTGGGGTTGGCGGTCGGGCCGTCGCTGCTGTTCCGGTTGCACCTGGACCTGGCGTCGCTGTCGATCGTCGAGTTCTACCCGGACGGCAACGCTTCCGTGCGGCTCGTCAACGACGTCTCACACCTGACCTAGCTCGGCTCGCTCAGCCGGTGAGCGGCACCACCGCGGGTCGCCTGCGCCGCACGGTCTCGGTGAACCCGGTCAGCACCTCGGTCAGCGCCGCCGCGGCCAGCGGTCGCACGTAGCAGCCCTCGTGCTCGTCGGCGATCATCTGGTCGAGCACGAAGTGCCCGGCGAGGACCTTCGTCGCGCCCATCGCGAACAGCAGCGGCCGCAGCACGCCGTCGATCGCGACGAGGTGCCCCTGCGTGCCGCCCGTGGCCAACGGCAGGACCGCCTTGCCCACCAACGTGCCCGACGGCAACAGGTCCAACAGCGACTTCACCAGACCGCTGTACGCCGCGCGGTAGACCGGGCTCGCCACCACCAGTCCGTCTGCGGCGGTCACCTCGTCGATGGCCGCGCAGATGGCCGGGTCGGTGGTGTTCTCGGCCAGCAGCGCCACGGTCGGCAGGTCGCGCACGCTCAGCACGCGCACCTGCTCGCCCGCCGCGCGCAGTTCCGCCGCGACGTGGCCGACCAGCACGCCCGCGCGGGCGGTGGTGGACGGGCTGCCGGAGATGATCAGGATCGAGCCCACGGGGTCCCCCTGGGGGTGGAGTGCCGACTAACCGGGTTGGGTTGGGTCGTCAGCGACTACAGCCACCGCCCGCGAGCAGCAGGAAGTCCACGTGCCTGCGTCGGGTGAGTACCCGGTCACCGGACATGGTCGGCAGTAGACCAGGCCGGGTCGGCGCCGCTCAACGGCGTCCACCCCGTGGGACGTGCGGACCGGGTGGTGGACCCCCGTATCCTGTCGTCGCGGGCGAGTCGACCGGGCGGCCGCGGCGGTGCACCGCACCGACGAGGAAAGTCCGGACTCCGCAGGGCAGGGTGGTTGTTAACGGCAACCCGAGGTGACTCGCGGGACAGTGCCACAGAGAACAGACCGCCCGGCCACAACCTGGCCGGGTAAGGGTGAAACGGTGGTGTAAGAGACCACCAGCACCCCGGGTGACCGGGGTGGCTAGGTAAACCCCACCCGGAGCAAGGCCAAGAGGGGGCCGCGAGGCCCCTGCGCAGACGTTTGAGGGCTGCCCGCCCGAGTCTGCGGGTAGGCCGCACGAACCTGCCGGCGACGGCAGGTCTAGATGGATGGTCGCCACCGGGGCGCAGCCCCGGGACAGGATCCGGCTTACACGTCGACTCGCCCGCCCGCCCCGGATCCCGGGGCGGGCGCGACCGGGTTGCGAATCGGCGCAGCCGTGGTGGCCCGGTCCACTGATGATCTCCGGGGTGGTTGGGCGTGTCGGCGCCGCGAGGTGGCTCGGTACCCTCTTGTGGTCTTGATCCGTTTCGGTGGGTGGGCCCGCTCGGGCTCGCCCGAGCGCGTGACCCCCGATTGGCCTCTACACCGATTGGAGTAACTACGCACGCGGCTCGCCCGGGAATATGCTGTGAATTGCATCACTGTCAGTGGCCGGCGTTCCCGCGCCTGGGTGAAACAGGGGCGGGACTAGGAAAATCGGGTGGTCGTGGGTCCTGACCGGCCTGCCCAGGATGATGATGGTGTGGTCAGATGGCAGCCGGATGGGACAGAGAGAGGTCACGTGGATCAACGGAACGCATCCCTGTAGCTACCGTTAGTAATGACAACGATGTGCCGTTCGTGCTGTACTCGAGTGGCACCGCTCAGACCTGCCGCGCGGGAGCCCGACGCCCCGGCCGCCTCCGCGCACTTGGGAGATCGACATGACTACCCCGACCATCGCCGCCCTCATCGACCTCGCCCAACAGCAGCAGCAACCCGGATCGGGTGGCCTGGAGACGGGCAACCTGCGCACCTGGATCCTCAACAACATCATCCCGCTGCTGCTCCTGGTGGTGGCGCTGCTGTTGCTGTGGCTCGGCGGCGGCAAAGGCGACAACGCGGGCGTGATGCGCCGCCTCGGCGGTGTGATCGTGGCGCTGGCCATCGTGGGACTGGCCGTCACCAACGCCGGTGAGGGAATCGGCCGGTGGCTCGCCGGCCTGTTCACCGGCTGATCCAGGCCCGGTGAACCGACGTGCGGATACGCACCGACGACGAGGTGTACCGGGTCGACGCCGTCTGGCTCGGCCCGCCCAAAGCCACTTTCCCGTTCCGGGCCAGGTATGTGGCGTGGGGCGTGGGCACCGTCGTCTTCCTCCTCGCCCTGACCGTGCTGCGGAACCTGGGGATCGGCCTGTTCTGGTCGTTCGCCTGGGGTCTGGTGGCCACCATCGCGCTGACCATGGTGATCTGCTCGCGGATCAGCCACGAACGCCCGCTCGGTGCCGTGCTCACCATGTGGGTGCGCGAGCTGAACACCCCGCGTGAGACGACCTCCGGCCAGGGCGGCGCGGTGAGCGCCGCCGGGCTGCGGGTGCGCGCCGAGCCGCCGCGGCGCAAGCGGCGCGGCTCGGACCGGCGTCGCGCGAAGACCGCCCGCCGGGCCGAAGAGGCCCGCAGGCGCGCCAGGGCCGCCCGCTCGGGCGCGCAACAACAGGCGCGCGGTTCCGGATACGCCAGGAATACGAGGAACAGGGAGGTCAGCGGTGTTCGGACGCCGTAAGCGCGGGCCGGAAGCGCTCGCGCCACAGCCCGCGGGTCACCCGCAGGACCGCGCGTCCCAGTCGGGTCGGACCCGGCACAGCGCCCGCTACCAACAGGCGCAGGCACCCCGCAGGACCAAGCGGTTGCCGGGGGAGGGCTCCATTCCCAGCTATACCCCGGAAATCGCCGCCCGAACCATCGACGGACACCTGCTGCGCACCGGCACCGACGTCTACGCCTGGTACCGGCTGGCGCCGCAGCGGTGGTCGTTCCGGTCCGACTCGCAGCGGCAGGACCTGATCGCCGCCATCGCGGGCCAGTACGCCGAGCTGTCCGGCCGCTGGCTGCACCTGCGGGTCACCACCCGCCCCTACCCGATCCGGATGTGGGCCGAGGCGCACGTGCACAACGCGGTCAACCGGCTGCCGGACGTGCCGGGCGCGTTGAGCTTCGACGACTACCTCATCGGCGAGCAGCAGCAGTTGCTCGGCCGGTCGATGGCCGAGAAAGAGGTGTACCTGGGCGTCCAGGTGCAGACCCGCAACGTGGTCGACCGGGCCGTCGAGCGCGCGGCCCCGTTGCTGCGCAAGGTTTTCCCGGACGCGGTGGACGCCGAGCTGCTGGCCGTCGAGAGCGAGGTCGAGCACCTGGACCAGGTGATCGGCTCGGCCGGCCTGGAGGGCCGCCCGGCCACCGCCGAGGAGATGTCCTGGCTGATGCACCGGTCCTGCTCGCTGGGCCTGCCCGCGCCGCGCAACATGCCCGCGGTGCCGGGGGCCGCGTGGGAGCCGGAGGACTTGGCGAGTTTCACCGACGCCGCCGACTTCCACCAGGACCCGTACGCCCCCACGGTCACCGTGCGCGGTCGCACCGGGTCCAACGCGGGCGTCACCCGGCACGTGACCGTGTTGACCGTGGGCATGATGCACGGTCTGCAGATCCCGGAGATCGACGACCCGTGGGTGCAGCGCAGCGACCGGCTGCCCGCCTCGGTGGAGTGGTCGGCCCGGATCTACGTGCGCAAGCCCGAAGAGGTCCAGGGCGAGCTGCAGCGGCAGATGAACAAGGTCCGCTCGCAGGTCAAGCACTACACCGACGAGCACGAGCTGGAACCGCCGCAGTCGCTGGCCCGGCAGGCGAGCCGGGTGCTGGAGATCGACGACGAGATGACCTCGGGCTTCACCGCGCTGGCCACCCGGGTCCGCTCGTGGTGGCGGCTGGCGATCTCCGGCCCGACCGAGCGGGACGCGCTGCGGCTGGCCCAGCAACTGCTGGACCTGTACAAGCCGAAGGTCGCCATCGAGCACCCCGAGGCGCAGTACGCGATGGCGCGCGAGTTCATCCCGGGCGAGCCGCTGGCGTCGAGCGCCTACCTGCGCCGGGGTTCGGTCATCTGGGCGGCGTCCGCGGTGCCGACGGCCACGGCCGAGGTCGGCGACCGGCGCGGCATCCTGCTCGGCGAGACCTGCACCGCGACCCGTCGCCCGGTGGCGTGGGACCCGTGGATGGCGCAGGAGATCCGGGACGGCTCCGGGCTGACCGCGATGGTCGCCGGTCTCGGTGGCGGCAAGTCCTTCCTCGGCGGCGCGGTCGTCTACAAGACGTTGCGCGCGGGCGCGCACTGGACGATCCTCGACCCGTCCGGCCCGCTGGCCCGGCTGTGCGACCTGCCCGAGCTGCGCCCGTACGCGCGGCCGATCAACCTGCTCAACGCCCAGGCGGGCATCCTCAACCCGTACCGGGTGGTCGCCGAGCCCAAGATCGACCACTTCCTCGACGACGAGGACCCGGAGCGCGCCTGGCGCCGGGAGAAGGCGTTGGCCGCCGCGACCCGCCGCCGCCTGGTGCTCGACGTGCTGACCGGTCTGCTGCCGTACGAGGTGGCCCGGCTGCCGCAGAGCCGGATCGTGCTGCTGCGCGCGGTCCGCGCCGTCGGCGGCCGCGTCGACGCCGACCCGAGCCTGGTGTTCGACGCGTTGCGCCGTGACGCCAGCGAGCACCACGAGCACGCCGTCGTGGTCGCCGACTTCCTCGACGAGATGAAGGAGCGGATGTCGCTGCTCATCCCCGAGCGCGGCGCCGACCCGTACGACGAGCAGCGCGACGACCGGATGACCGTGCTGACCATGGCGGGCCTGACCCTGCCCAAGGACGGGGTCGGCCGCGAGCACTGGACCGACGCCGAGGCGCTCGGCGTGGAGATGCTGAACCTGGCCGCCTGGCTGACCCAGCGCTCCATCTACGACAAGCCCAAGGACATGCGCAAGGGCGTCTGGATCGACGAGGCGTTCTTCCTGTCCGAGGTGCCGACCGGCCGGGTGCTGATGAACCGGTTCGCCCGCGACTCGCGCAAGTGGAACGTCCGGGTGCTGCTGTCGTCGCAGATCCCGGCGGACTTCCTGAAGATCCAGGGTTTCGTGACGCTGCTGGACTCGGTGTTCATCGGCCGCCTCGACGACGACCAGGCCCAGGCGGACGCGTTGCGGCTGCTGAAGGTCCCGGTCGGCGCGGGCTATGAGCAGGTGGTGGCGAGCCTGGGCCGCAGGCCGGGCGCGCACCGCGGCGCGACCGAGCGGGACACCTCGCCGCGCCAGTTCATCTTCGGCGACGGCGCGGGCGGGGTGGAGCGCATCCGCATCGACCTGTCCGGCGACCACCTCGACCACCTGCGCACCGTCATGGACACCACCCCCGACGCGCAGCGCGAGGTGGCCAGGACCAAGAAGGTGGAGGCGGAACTGCCCGCGCCGACCCCGCCGAGCGAGTACGAGTTCGAGCCGGTGGACGGCGCGCTGCCCACGGACGAGGAGTTCGAGCGGGCCGCCGAGTTCGAGTTGGGGCTGACCGAGGAGGACTTCGTCGGCGAGCCGGTGCCCGGTGGCGGTGGCACCGGCGGGGACGAGCCGGGCGGCGGCAAGAAGCGCGGTCGCGAGGACGCGGCATGACCCGGCGCGCGGACCCGGTCCGCGGTCCGGAGCGGTTGACTGAGTTGATCAAGATGGTGCCCGTTGCCCCGAGCCAAGCGAGGTTGGTGGACGTCACATGATCACGCTCCTGGTGCTGGCCGCCGCCACGCTGCTGCTCGCGGCGCGGCGGCGGCGCAGACGGCAGGGTTTCGCCCTGACCAAGCGCGGCTGGTCGATGCTCGCCGTCGTCGGGGTGCTCGTCTTCCAGGCCGCGATCGGCAGCCCCGCGTTCGCCCAGACCGCGAACGACTCCTGCGTGCCGAACCCGGAACGCCCCGGCGCGGGCATGGTCGGCGCGATCGACCCGCCGCAGGGCAACGGCGAGGCCGACTCGCCGTACCTGATCTACGGGTACGCGGGCATGGAGTGGAACGTCTACAACGAGTCCTGCGGCGGCATCGTGCCCGCGGGCGTCACCGACCCGGGTGCCACGATCGACAACTGGGCGGGCAACGAGATGTTCAACATGGCGAAGAACATCGTCGGCGCCACGAACTCGTTGCACTACACGCTGATGACCGGCGGCGTCCTCGGTGGGCTCAACGACCAGATCGGCAAGGCGGCCGACTCGGTCTTCAACAACATCTACACCCAACTGTTCTCCATCTTCGCGCTGCTGCTGGCGATCCTGCTGTTCCGGCAGATCTGGAAGGGCGACCTCGCCACGGTCAGCAAACGCGCGCTGTTCGCGTTCGGCGGCATGTGGCTGGCCGCTTCGTCGGCGGTGCTGGTGGCCAACTACGACCACATCGACGACCTGATCGTGCGCACCACCACCGGCATCCAGGCCGGGTTCGTCGACCCGGACGAGGACCGGGTCGTCCGGCACATCCTGCCGACCGACCTGCACAACAAGGTCGTCTACGAGAACTGGCTGCGCGGCGAGTTCGGCAGCCCGGACTCCCCGCAGGCCCGCGACTTCGGCCGCAAGCTGCTCGACGCGCAGGCGTGGACCCGCGACGACCTGGTGTCCGGCCGGGACGCCGACAACGCTGCCGAGCAGGCGAAGAAGAACGAGTACAAGACGATCGCCACCCAGCTCGGCCCGGCCACCGACTACTTCAAGGGCACCGGCGGCTCCCGCACCGGCGCCGGGGTGCTCGCCCTGTTCCAGGCCATCGTGTACTCGCTGTTCCAGTTGTTCGCGAAGCTCGCCGTGTTGCTGGCCCAGTTGTTGCTGCGCATCCTCGCGCTGACCGCCCCGGTGATCGGCCTGGTCGCGTTGCTGCACCACGACATCCTGCGCAAGGTCGGCCGTGCGGTCGGCGCCGTCGTGCTCAACGTGCTGGTGCTGGCCATGCTCGCGGGCATCCACTTCAAGTTCCTGCAGTTGATCTTCTCCCCGGCCGCGAAGCTGTCGCTGCTGACCCAGATGCTGCTCGCCGCCATCGTCACCCTGGTGTTCTTCCTGGTCGGCCGCCCCACCCGGCGGATGTGGCAGATGCTGGAGCTCTCCGTCGGCGCCGCGGGCGGGTCGATGCCCGCCGCCGGGTCCGGGATCTTCTCCCGGTTCCGGCGCAACAAGCACCAGGGCCCGACCCCGCAGGACGAGTTCTGGGAGCACGTGCGCGAGGACGAGTCCGCCGAGACCGCCGCCGCGAACGCGCTCACCCGCTCCGGCGGGCGCAGGCCGCGGCCGGAGGCCAGCAACCCGATCACCGTGCACGCCGAGCGGATGGACATCCGGCGCTCCCGGGCCAACATCGGCGGCCCCCGACCGAGCATCGAGTCCGCGGGTCCCGGCACCCAGATCGAGGGCGAGGTCGTGCTCAACAACCTCCCCGGCCGCGGCGGCCCCACCCGGCTGTCCATCGGCGAGAGCCGCGCCAGCCGCGTCATCGACACCGCCCCGGTCGCCGACCGGGGCTGGGACCGCGGCGAGGACGCCGTCGTCATCCCGTCCATGGTGCCCAGCAGGCGCGGCGAGTTCGAGACCCCGGTCGAGGTCCAGCCGACCCCGACCCCGCGGGTGGCCGACGTCGAGATGGTCGCGGGCAGGCCGGTGCACGTGGTCTACCGGCCGTCACGCGGCCTCGAGGTCGCCGACAACGCCCCGCGCAGGCGGATGCCGCTGCACGACGGCCCCCGCGAGACCGACTCCGTGGTGAGGTGACCCCGTGCCGATCCGCACCAACCGCGGCCGCGCCGCGGTGTACCGGAAGCTGTGGGGGTGGCCGCTGCGCTCACCCCGGCACTTAGGGGTGGCGGTGTTCGTGGCCGCGCTCGTGTTGACCGCCGGGGGCGTCATCGTCCCGAAACTGATCGGCCCCCGCGGCGCCAACGTCACCGCGGCCGCGGCGCCGTCGATCTCGGCGACGCCCACCACCAAACCCGGGCAGGTCCCCGACGGCGGTCTCGGCGCGCAGACCACCACCAGCGCGCTCCCCACCCGGCTCACCGCCACCCCGACCCCGACCACCACGTCCGCGTCACCGCAGGCGCTCGACACCGTCTCCAAGTGGGCGGAGCGCTGGGTCGACCACCCGGCGGGCATCACCGCGAAGGACTGGCTGGACCGGCTGCGGCCGTTCACCACCGAGGAGTACATCGGCGTCATGGCGACGATCGACCCGGCGAACATCCCGGCCACCAAGGTGACCGGGCCGGTGCGCGCCGGGGTCGCCTCCGCCAAGTCGGTCGACGTCGAGGTCCCCACCGACAGCGGCACCCTGCACGTCACCGTGATCGACACCGGCAAGGGCTGGAAGGTCGCCGACTACCAGCAGGCCACCGGATGAAGACCTTCCTGATCATCGGCACGGTGGTGGTCGCGGTGTTCACCACCGTGATCAGCACCGGCGCGGTCACCCAGGTCGTGCAGCAGGACCAGGCCGCCGAGGCGCAGGCGGCCGGGTTGTCCAACTGCAACGCCGCGCTCGGTCCGGCCAGCACCGGCCCGGCGGGTTCCGGCGCCGCCGACGCCGCCGCGCTCAACGAGGAGCAGCGCGGCATCGTCGCCCTGATCATCAGCATCGGCAAGCAGCGCAGCCTGAACTCGCGCGCCTGGCAGGTCGCGATCCAGGCTGGCATGACCGAGTCGACCCTGCGCAACATCGACTACGGCGACCGCGACTCGGTCGGCATCTTCCAGATGCGCCCCTCGATGGGCTGGGGTTCGCTCGCGGAGCTGCAGAACCCCACCTACGAGATCAACAAGTTCTACGACGTGCTGTTGGCGGTGCCCGGCTGGGACACCCAACGCCCCGGCGACTCCGCCCAGGACGTCGAGCGGTCCGCGTTCCCCGACCGCTACCACCGCTGGGAAGCGATGGCGGCCACGCTCATCGGCCAACTCGGCCAGGTGTCGAACTTCACCGGCTGCGGCTCCGGCTTCGGCAACCTGCTGCCCGCCCCCACCCAGGCCGCGGGCACCGCGTTGAAGTTCGCGCTCGGCCAGCAGGGCAAGCCGTACGTGTGGGGCGCCCCCACCGACCAGCAGGACTCGTACGACTGCTCCAGCCTGATGCTGCAGTCGTACCGGACCGGCGGCGTCGACCTGCCCCGCACGTCCCGCGAGCAGTACCGCGCGGGCGCCCTGCTGCCCGTCGAGCAGGCCCAGCCGGGTGACCTGCTGTTCTGGGCGTACGACACGGCCAACCCGGCCACCATCCACCACGTCGCCATGTACCTGGGCGACGGCAAGATCGTGGAGGCCCAGCAGACCGGCGTACCCGTGCACATCCGCCCGGTCTCCTGGACCGAGGCGGAACTGATGCACCAGGCCGTGCGGCCGGGTGTCTAGGAGGCGAGCGCTTGTGAACATGTACCCCCCGGGCCCCATCCCCCGGCACCCCGGCCCCCCCGCCTCCGGCGCCCCCGTCCGCGACGCGCTGAACACGGCCGCCCGCCCCGGCGTCACCGAGGGCTACGTGGTGCTGCCCCGCTCCCTGGCCGAGGCCATGCCGCTGCCCTGGCAGCAGCACATGGTCCACCTCCTCAACGAGTTCCACCAGGTCTACGCCCACCTCGACTGGCCCGAATACCGCGTCATCCCCTCCCGCCGCGAACGCCTGGTGGATTTGGACGAAGACCAACTCGCCGAAGTCGGCTGCATGGTGGAGATAGACACCGACGGCGAACTCGTCTACCGCGAACGCAACGGCCGCCGCATCGAGAACCCGGAACGCCAAGAAGTCCTGGTCTCCTGCCTCGACCCGATCCCCAGCCAGCACCACAACGCCAACCAGGACACCCCACCGCGCGGCTTCCCCGTGCAACAAGCCCCCACGTGGGGTTAGCTGATCCACATGGCCACCCAAGACCCCCAACCCGACCCCGGCTGGTACTACAACACCCGCACCAACCAGGTCGAACACGGCACCCGCTCCCGCTCCGTCGACCTCCTCGGCCCCTACCCCGACCGAGCCACCGCCGAACAAGCCCTCGACATCGCCCGCGCCCGCACCAAAGCCGCCGACGAAGCCGACAAATCCTGGAACTCCGACAACGACGACTAACTCCCCACCCCAGGTCGCCGTGCGAGAACGCCTCACCACATTCCCCACCGCGCCCCAACCCCACACCTATCGACGAAACCGCACCCGCACCGCACGCCCCAAAACCCACGCCTCATCGACGAAGCGCAAACCCGCACCGCACGCCACAAAACCGCCCCCAATATCGACGAAGCCCACGAACCTGCGCCGCGCGCCTCGGGACCCGCCGATCCCAACCGCCCGTTGTGGTGAAGTTGTTTTGTTTGGGGGGAGCGGTGGCCTAAGCCGGCCGGCGGGTAAGGCCACGCTTTCCAGTGGCCCCGCCTTTTAGCCTTACC
>NZ_AXWW01000045.1:0-7536 GCF_000482865.1 Actinokineospora inagensis DSM 44258
GCCCCCGCCCCACCCGATCAGGTGGTTCCACCCCCCACCACCCCCAAGCCACCCCCACCACCCCCAGGCGGCCCCCACCCTTCCCGGGGGCAGCCCTCGATGCCAGTCTACCCGTGGGGTCCGACAAAAGATCTTGAAAGAGCGGGCGGGGAGGTTCTCCTGTGGATAACTTTTGTCGCTGGAACGGGTGAAAGCGGGCGGCGGAAATGGGCAACTGACCTGCGGATTCCCACGTCGGGCGCAACAGGTCGAACGGTCTGCGTCAAGCGTCGGCCATCGCGACTTGAACGCGCATCCACCCCGGCCACACACGTGCCACCACGAAGTTGCCCGAACAACCGGACTCGCAGCTTCCTGGGGAACGGAATGAAGGTCGCTGCTCCCCACCGACCGGCACGGAACCTCTGGCTGCGGTTCGCGACCTCCCGACGTACCGGCAGATCCCACGGCCCCGGCGACCACGTCACCACCGCCCCCGACCGCCTCAGCCTGCAGCGCGTCAGCGGCGACGGCTTCAACCCCGGCGAGCGCGTCACCATCCTTCAAGTCGAACTCGCCCCGCCCCACAACGGGCGCGCCAGAAGGCACCGAAGTTGTCCAAGTCGGCCCCGGCACCCCGGTCCTCACCTTGACCAACACCTACTGGCACCGTCACCGAGTACTCCGAGGCCAGGCCGCGGACTCGCCGCCGGGCACGGCGAAAAACACCCGATCAGTCCCCCTGGGCGTCCTCCAGCCGGGTGATCCGTTCCTCGTACCGCGCCACCAGCCCCAGTCGGGTCCGGACGCGGGCGTGTTCCACCCGGATCTCCTCAACCAGCGCCGCCACGGATCCGATCTCGTCCTCCGACACCGCGCCCTCCACCGCCGGGGGGCGGCGTTCGAGTTCGGCCAGCCGGGCTTCCACCGCCGCCAACTGGGGTGCGATCCGCCGGTGTTCCCCGTTCAGCCAGTCCACAGTCGACTCGAGTTCGTCGACGCGGCGGCCGAGGTCGTCGATCTCGGGGGTGAGTTCGGCCCGGAGGGCGCCGAGTTCGTCCACCAGGGCGTCCACCCGGGAGTGCGCGCGGGCGGCGGCCACGGCGGCCGGGGTGGCGTGTTCTTGGGCGATCAGCTCGATGCGGGGTCGGAGTCTGCGCCAGACGGGGGCGCCGACGACGCGGGCAGCGTCGCGGAGCCGGTCGGTCACCTGGTGGTTCATCCGAGCACCTCGATCCTTCCGGTTTCCACCCAGCCGCGCAGCAGCGCTGCCTCGGCGGCCAAGCGGTGTTCGGCCGTGACGGCCACGGACTGTCCCCAGGCGTGGGCGAAGCTGGTCTGCTCGGGCCGGTCGATGATCGACGTGCCGGTGAGGGTCACCCTGGCGGCGGGGAACAGCTCCGTCACCAGGTACGCGGCGAGGGTGCCGGTGGTGGACCACGCGGGCGCGGCGGGGTCGAAGCCGAGCAGGCGGTTCAGCGGGATGGTGAAGTCCCGGTTGGGCACGGGTTGGAAACCGAGGTCGGCGGGCCACCAGTCGGGGATGACCTCGGGTTCCCAGTGCAGCCTGCCGGGTTCGACGAGCAGGTAGAGCCGCGAGGTGTAGTCGGCGAAGGTGTGCGGGCTGGCGATGACGCCGCGGTGCAGCACGACGACGTCGGTGCGGGCGCCCAGCGCCGGGTCGCCGCCGGGGGGGTCGATGGCGAAACTGGTCATCCGGACGACCAGGTCGCAGCCGTCGATGGTGGCGGCGCGTTCGGCGCTGGTGGCCATGGGCGCGTTCCCGACGATCGCGACCGTACGCGGTGGGTCGTGGCGCGCGTAGGCCGCGAGCAGGGCGGCCAGGTCGGTGCGGGAGTCAGGCAAGGGCGAAGCCTCGGAGTGGCTGTGCAGGACGCTCATTCGTCAGTGGGGGCCTCGGGGTGTGCGTACGGGGGCAGGCAAGCGTAGAACGTGTGCCGCCGATCAACGAAGCGCCGTTGGCGCAAATCGGCCGCCGACCCTGGTACAAGCCCTACGTGGGCCATCTAGAGTCGTCCATTCGAACGATAGGAGGACGTGTGATGGCAGAGCGTGAGGTCGTCGCGGTGGTGACCGCGCGCGGTGGCTCTGTCGGCTTTCCCGGTAAGAACCTGGCGCTGTTCCGCGGTACGCCACTCGTCACGCACACCGTGCTGACGGCGGCGGCGGCGCGCGGGGTTGACCGGGTCGTGGTGAGCACCGACGACGACGACATCGCGCGGGCGGCGGGTGACGCGGAGGTGGTTCGCAGGCCGCCCGTGCTGTCCACGTCGGAAAGTCGCTCGGTCGACGCCGTGGTGCACGCCGCCGACGCGTTGGGGTTGCCGGACTCGTCTGTGATCGTTCTTCTCCAGCCGACTTCGCCGTTGCGGTCCACTGCCGATGTTGAGGAATGCCTGGCGTTGCACGGTGATCGTGTCACCGGGTCGGTCGTGCAGATGGCGCCGGTGGACGAGCACCACCCGTGGAAGGCGTGCGTAGTAGTAGGTGGGGTCCTCCAGCCCGCGCACGACTGGTCCAACCTTGAAGCCCCGCGCCAGTCCCTGCCGCGGGTTCTTAGGCCCACCGGTGGTGTTTACGTCGTCGGCACCGGGGACCTGCGCGAGCACCGCCGCTTCTTCGTGCCGGAAGTGCTGGCGCAGGTTGTCCCCAAGGAGCGGGCCGTCGACATCGACCGTCCCGCCGACCTCATCCGAGCCGAGGGCCTGGCCTAGAGGTACTGACCGGTCCCGCTGGTGCGCAGGTGGGACCCGCCGCCTTCCTCCTGGGCGCCCGAGGCGCCCGGCGGCAGACCGCGGCGCATCTGCTCGAGCTGCACCCTGGCCGCCATCTGCTGGGCGAACAGCGCGGTCTGGATGCCGTGGAACAGGCCCTCCAGCCAGCCGACCAGTTGGGCCTGCGCGATCCGCAGCTCCGCGTCCGACGGGGTGACGCCCTCGGTGAACGGCAGCGACAGCCGCTCCAGCTCGTCCCGCAGCTCCGGGGCCAGCCCGTCCTCGAGCTCCGCGATGGACCGCTGGTGGATCTCGCGCAGCCGGTTGCGGCTGGCCTCGTCCAGCGGCGCCGCGCGCACCTCCTCCAGCAGTTGCTTGATCATCGTGCCGACGCGCATGACCTTCGCGGGCTGCTCGACCAGGTCGCCGACCGAGGTGTCGTCGATGTTGTCCGGGATCTTCGCGCTGCCCAGCGGGGAACCGTCGGGGCCGACCACGACCACGTGGTGCGCTTCCTCCGGGCCGGGGTTGGGTTGAGTCACGCCTGCGAGGGTAGTGCCCCACGCGGCGTGCGGCGGGAGGACTCTCGTACGGTGTGGCGCATGGCCTTCGACGTCGCGCGTGTTCGCGGGCTGTTCCCCGCGCTCGGTGACGGCTGGGTGCACCTGGACTCGCCCGCGGGCATGCAGGTGCCCGAACAGGTCGCGACGGCGGTGTCGACCGCGTTGCGCGCGCCGGTGTCCGGGCCGGGCGGGATCTTCCCGGCGTCGCAGCGGGCGGAGGCGATCGTGGACGCCGCCCGGCGCGCGGTGGCCGACCTGGTGAACTGCGACCCGGCCGGGGTGGTGCTCGGGCCGAACCCGGCGGTGTTGCTGGCCCGGCTCGCCGAGGCGCTCGGTGACGGCTGGCTGATCGGCGACGAGGTCGTGCTGTCCCGGCTGGACCACCAGGCGAACACGGCGCCGTGGCTGCGGGTGGCGCAGCGGGCGGGCGCGACGGTGCGCTGGGCCGAGATCGACATCGAGACGTGCGAGCTGCCCGCGTGGCAGTACGAGAACCTGGTGTCGCACCGGACCAAGGTCGTGGCGGTGACCTCGGCGTCCGGCGCGGTCGGCACCCGGCCGGACCTGAAGCGGATCACCGAGGTGGCCCGCGGGCAGGGCGCGGTGGTCGTGGTGGACGCGTCGTCGTCGGCGCCGTTCATCCCGATCGACATCAACGCCGCGGGCGCGGACGTCGTCGCGGTGTCGGCGGGCGCGTGGGGCGGTCCCGCGGTGGCGGCGTTGGCGTTCGCGGACGCGGCGATGGTGGAGCGGCTGCCCGCGTCGTCCTTGGATCCGCGCGCGGCAGGCCCGGAGCGGTTGGAACTGGGGCAGCACGCGTACCCGTTGCTGGCGGGGCTGGTCGCGTCGGTCGACTACCTGGCCGAGTTGGACGACACGGCGAGCGGCAACCGGCGGGAACGGCTGGTCACCTCGCTCAGCTCAGCCAAGTCCTACCAGGCCGGTCTGCTGTCCCGGCTGATCGGCGACCTGCGCGGCCTGCGGCACGTGATGGTCATCGGTGACGCGATGCGCCGGATCCCGGCCCTGGCGTTCACGGTGGCGGACGTGAAGGCGCAGGACGCGGTGGTGCACCTGGCTGAGCGCGGTATCTGCGCGTTCGCCGACGACACGCCCAGCGGCGTGTTCGCGACCCTCGGCGTCGGCGAGGTGGGTGGCGCGGTGCGCGTCGGACTCGCGCACTACACCAATTCCGTTGAGGTGGACCAACTCGTGGAGGCCCTGGCCGGTTTTAGAGCGTGACGGCAAGCAGCACCTTCCCGAACACGCCGCCCGTTTCCAGCATCCGATGCGCGTCGCCCGCCCGGGTGATCGGCAGCACCGCGTGCGTCACCGGTTTCACCCGGCCGTCCGCGATCATCGGCCACACGTTCTCGACCACGGCGGCCACGATCGCCGCCTTCTCCCCGACCGGCCGGTGCCGCAACCCGGTCGCCGCGACCGTCCCGTTCTTGCGCAGCAGCGCGGCCACGTCCAAGTCGCCGACGTTGCCGCCCTGCATGCCGATCACCACCAGCCGACCGCCCCGCTTGAGCGCGGTGACGTTGCGGCGCAGGTACTTCGCGCCCATGTTGTCCAGGATGACGTCGGCGGCGACCTCGTTCTCGAACTCGGTGTCCCGGTAGTCGAGCGTGATGTCGGCGCCCAGCCCGGCGCAGCGGGTCAACCGTTCGGCCGAACCCGCCGTCACGGCGACCGTCGCCCCGAGCGCCTTGCCGACCTGGATGGCGTGCGTGCCGATCCCGCCCGCGCCGCCGTGCACCAGCAGCGTCTCCCCGGCGGTCAACCGGCCGGTCTGGACCACGTTGGACCAGACCGTGCAGGCCACCTCGGGGAGGCCCGCCGCCGTCACCAGGTCCACTTCGGACGGTTTGGGCAGCAGTTGCCCCGCCGGGACGGCCACCCGCTCCGCGTACCCGCCGCCCGCGAGCAGCGCGCACACCTCGTCGCCAATCCGCCATCCGGTGACACCTTCGCCCACTTCGGCGACAACGCCGGAGCACTCCAGACCGGGGACCTCGCTGGCTCCGGCGGGCGGCGGGTAGAAACCCCTGCGCTGCAACAGGTCCGCCCGGTTCACCGCCGCGGCCGCCACCCGCAGCACCACCTCGCCCGGCCCGGCGACCGGGTCCGGCACCTCGGTCCACCGCAGCACCTCGGGGCCACCGGGTTCGCTGATCGTGATCGCGTGCATGACCCAACCGTAGTCGGACCCGCCCTCCGGGGCCGCCGGGTGAAATCGTTATCTTGCCGGGCGCTGCGGCAACGGGAGCAACCGTTGGCGCCGTGCCGACCACGCCGCGGCGCTTTTCCGCAGGAGTTGCCCGCTGACCGGGGCGCCCGGTGTCCGGTTGGTGAACAACGCCCCTTGACCGCGGCGGGGCGCCGGGCGAGGGTGGCAAGCACGCCGGGAACACGGACCGCGTCGGGGCGGTCACGGCTCGCGGTCGCACCCACCTGTTGACGAAGGGACCTGCATGCCCAGAAGTCACCCGCTCCGGCTCGGCGCCACCATGCTCGCGGCGGCCGGAGCGCTCGCGTTCACCACCGTCCCGTCCTCGGCGGCCCCCGCCGACCTGCCGGACGGCCCGGCCCTGGCCAGGAACCTGGTCAAGAAGGTGACCGGTGACGGCGTCAACCGGCACCTGATCGCCCTGCAGCGCATCGCCGACAAGAACGGCGGCACCAGGTTCGCGGGCAGCCCCGGCCACGTCCAGTCCGCCGAGTACGTCGAGGGCAAACTGCGCGACGCGGGCTTCGACGTGACCCGCAACGAGTTCCCGTTCACCGCCACCCAAACGCAGGCGCAGAAGCTGACCGTGGCCGGTACCGCGGTACCGATCTCGATCATGACCTACAGCCTGTCCACCCCGGTCGGCGGCGTCACCGCCCCGCTCGCCGTGGTCCCGGTCGACGCGACCCCCGGCTGCGAGGCCACCGACTTCCCCGACCTCACCGGCAAGATCGCCCTCATCCAGCGCGGCGGCTGCCCGTTCGCGGTCAAGCAGGCCAACGCCGCGGCGGCCGGGGCGGTCGGCGCGATCATCTACAACAACGTCGACGGCCCGCTCAGCGGCACCCTCAGCGACCCGAACGCCGCGCGCCTGCCGGTCGGCGGCGTCAGCAAGGCCGACGGCGCGACCCTGGTCGGTCAGGCGGGCGCGTCGACCACGCTCGACCTGCGGCAGACCCGCGAGCAGCGCACCTCGTTCAACGTGGTCGCGCAGACCAAGACCGGCCGCAAGGACAACGTCGTCATGGCGGGTTCCCACCTCGACAGCGTCGAGGCCGGGCCGGGCATCAACGACAACGGTTCCGGCAGCGCGGCCCTGCTGGAGACCGCCATCCAGCTCGGCGGCTCCCCCAAGGTCAACAACGCCGTCCGGTTCGCCTGGTGGAGCGCGGAGGAACTCGGCCTGGTCGGCTCGACCAAGTACGTCGACTCGCTCACCTTCGACCAGCAGACCGACATCGCGCTGTACCTGAACTTCGACATGATCGCGTCCCCGAACAGCGCCTACTTCGTCTACGACGGCGACGACTCGGACGCGACCGGGTCCGGCCCCGGCCCCTACGGCTCCGCCCAGATCGAGGCGGCGCTCGCGGGCTTCCTCAATGCCACCGGCACCCCCACCGAGGGCACCGACTTCGACGGCCGCTCCGACTACGGCGAGTTCATCGCCAACGGCATCCCCGCGGGCGGCATCTTCACCGGTGCCGAAAAGATCAAAACCCCCGCCCAACTCGCCAAATGGGGCGGCGTAGCAGGCGTCGCCTACGACAAGTGCTACCACTCCAAGTGCGACAACCTCGGCAACCTCGACCGCACCGCCTTGGACCGCAACTCCGACGCCATCGCCTGGGTGATCGCCACCTACGCCATCAGCACCGAAGACATCAACGGCGTCCCCCCACGAGCCTCCCGCGCCACCACCCGCCTGTCCGCCAAATCCCACCGCTCCCTAACCACCCCCGACGACCACCACAGCACCACCATCTAGCCATTTCGGTCATTGGGGGTTCCCACTCCGCAGAGCCCCCAATGACCGACCCCCGCCGGATTCGCCGCCCACCACACCGCGGGCGCCAGCCCATTGCTCACATACTCGATGTAAGGGCCGACAGGCCCAAACGAGCACGCTGGCTCCGCCCCCCACCGCACCATGGGCGACAAGCCCATTGCTCACATACCGATGTAAGGGCCGACAGGCCCGAGCGAGCAAACGCTGGTTCCGGCGCCCACGGCACCGTGGGCGACA
>NZ_AXWW01000045.1:7546-76826 GCF_000482865.1 Actinokineospora inagensis DSM 44258
TACTCGATGTGAGGGCCGACAGCCCCGAGCGAGCAACGCTGGTTCCGGCGCCCGCCGCACCGTGGGCGACAAGCCCATTGCTCACATACCGATGTGAGGGCCGACAGGCCCAAACGAGCAAACGCTGGTTCCGGCCCCCACCGCACCATGGGCGACAAGCCCATTGCTCACATACCGATGTGAGGGCCGACAGGCCCAAACGAGCACGCTGGTTCGGGCGCCTGTCGCACCGTGGGTGACAAGCCTATTGGTTACATACTCTGTTGGCATGGTGACCAGCGAGAACAGTGTGCAGGGTCTTGGCGGGCGGTGTCCTGTCTATGACTCGTATGGGCGGCTGTCGCGTGTGCCTGAGACCGGTGAGTTGGAGAAGATCGAGACTCAATGGGCTGACAACCGGCTGGTGATTGAGCGGCGTGGGGCTGTGCTGGGTGAGGAACTGTCCGATGGTCTGTCCGCGTGGAACCTGCGAGTCCGTCGTCCGGACTGGGAGCGGCTGTTGGAGCGTGTCGAATCCGGGGAGTCGGATGGGATCGTGGTGTGGCATATCGACCGGTTGTTCCGGCAGCCACGTGACCTGGAACGGTTGATCGAACTCGCGGACAAGGGCTTCTTGGTGCTGTCTGCGCATGGTGCCCGGGATCTGTCGGACCCTGATGACCGGTTCATCCTGCGGATTGAGGTGGCTCATGCTGCGCGGTCGAGTGATGACACGTCGCGGCGGTTGAAGCGCAAGTTCGCGGCGATGCGCGCCGGCGGACGGGCTCAGACGGGAGGACCGCGCCGGTTCGGGTTCGATGGGGTGGCAGTCGGCCCTACTGGGAAGAGGACGCCGGTGCCTGCTGAGCAGGTGGAACGCGAGCGGCAGGCACTGCGGGACGCGGTGGAGTCGATCCTGGCGGGCGGGAGTATCGGGCAGGTGACGCGGGACTGGAACGCGGCGGGGTTGCGGACCGTGCCGGGCGGGTTGTTGTGGGAGCGCAACGCGGTCCGGGCGACGCTTGAACGCCCGGTGTTGGCGGGGTTGATCGAGTACAAGGGTGTCTTGGAAGCACGTGTGCAGGGCGACCCGATCATTGACCCGGCCCAGTTCGAGCGGCTGCAGGCCTTGTTCGCCTCGCGCAGCACTGGTGCCCCGGTCGGTGAGCGTTACCTGGGGACCGGCATCGTCCGGTGCGGGTTGTGCGGGGCCAAGCTCAGCGCCCGTCCTTCCGGCGGCAAGGCTTACCCGGACGGCACGACACGGCGGATGTACTTCTGTAACCGCCAGCGCAAGGGGTGCGGCAAGGTCTACGCCGACCAGCGCGGCGTAGACCGCGAGATCCACGCGTTCACCGTCGCGCGCCTGTCGGATCCGCGCGTCGCAGCGGCCATGACCGCCGCTCGCGCCCGGGTATCGGAGCGACTCGACCAGGTCGAAGCCGAGATCGCCTCGTGCACCGAGATCAGCGAAGCTCTCGCCGCTCGACTGGGCGCCCGCAAGATCACCCTGGACGCGTTCGACAAGGCCAACGAACCCCTAACCGCTGACCTCGCCCGTCTCACCGCCGAACGCGACTCCCTGATCGAAGCCGCAGGCGCTACCACCCCCACCGCTGCAACCGGCCTTGCCGACGCGGTGGCCGATCAATGGGCCAACGGCGAGATCGTGGACCGCCGTGCGATGTTCACCCGCGCCCTGGGCACCCTGCACATGGTCATCGACCCGGTCGGAACGGTGCGGCACGTGTTCGACCGAACCGCATCCGTTGGATCGACCCCAAAGCACAAACGAACCGGGGGTGACCCCAACCCAACAGGTCACCCCCGGCTCATCAGCCCCCGCACCGCCGGTCGATACGGTCGAAGATGACCGCGACCGCCGCGATCTCCTCCCCGGTCATCGGCGCCATGGCGGCGCACGCTCTGCTCCACCGAACCCACGCCTCCGGATCGACTCCGTCGGGACACTGCGCATGATCACCTTCCGCTGCTAGCCGCGTTCCTGATGCCTGATGGTTCCGTGCTGTCGTGTTGCCTCACCCCCTCTCACCTCACGTCAGGGCAGGGAGCCCGATCAGCCTCGAACCTCTCGTTCAAGGCCGCGAACAGCGCTCGCCCGCCGGAACGTTCCCTAGGTCCCTGGCGCCACAACTTCGCTGGTCATGGCAGGGATTCGCCCCCAGGGACCCGTCAGGGAGATGTCCCTTCACCGGCGGTGACGTCCTCCAACCGGATGACCTTGTACCCGTCTGACTTCCGCACCGTGATGCCGTGATCAGCCAGCGCGTCGTGCAGGTCGGTGAAGGTCCACCCCTCGTACCGCCGGTTGAGCGCGGCAAGCCGAGTCAGGACGACTTGGGTCCGCACCCGCCGTTCCCCGTGCATGGCTTCGGCGATGTCGGCTAGGTGGTCGAGCGGCTCCGGTTCCGGCACTCCGCCCAGTACGGCGCGACCGACACCGCCCATGAGGTGCAGGGCGCGCAGGATGATCGGTGTGACCTCGTCGATGCCGTCCTCAAGCGCGACGTAGAACGTGCGGACGAGTTCGAACGTGGCGTGAGAGAGACCGACGGCCACGCAGGTACCCCGATCGGTGTGCGTGCGTAGCTCCGTGGCCCGGATGCCTGCGGCATAGCGGCCGGAACCCAAGAGCCCGTCGTTGGCGATGTGGTCGGCGACGGAGTACGCGGCGGCGCAGGTGATGTTGCGGGTGATCTCCTTCGGGATGCTGTCGGTCGTGGGTGACTGGGTCGCGAACAGCGGGACGATGCCGTACTTGCGAGCTCGCTTGACCAGGCGTATCGCCAGTTCGGCCGCCCGCTTGCCGTGCCGGGGGTGCTGGAACAGTTCGTGGCACTCGTCGAACGCGCAGACCAGGGGGTGGAGTCCTAGGCTGCGATCGTCGGCGAGCCTGCGTGAGACCTTCGGCGGCCGTCCAGGTTGGTCGCCCAGTACCTTGCCCCGCCGTTCCATCTCGTCGACCAGGTCGGCCAGGGCCTGGATGGCGGCTTCGGCTGTGGCGTCGTCCATCCCCATCCGGTAGCGGGACAGCCGGGGCGCCAACGGGTCGAAGTCCGGCGACTCGCCCAGCGCGAAGGCCCACAGTTCGGCAGTCGGATCGAGAGCGGCGCCGAGCATGAGCGTTCGCAGCGCCGACGACTTGCCTTGCCCGGGTCGACCGCCGATCAGCCATGACGCACCGATCAGCGGCGCGTTGATGACGCTTCCTCGTTGGGACAGTCCGAACGGGACCCCGTCGAACAGGTCGACCCGGCCATCGTCGATCAACGGCCACCGCCCGGCGCCGCCGGTCAGGGCGCCCTTGTCCGCGACCCACAGATCCAACAGACCGTCTTCGTCTCCCTTGGTCGGCCACGTCTCCAAACCGGACCGTCCGAGGTTGGCCGCGAGCTTGCCGCGCTGCCCCGCGACCATGTCCGCAGTGACCCCGAGAGGGAGTCTGACCTGCGCGAATGTGCCGTCTCCGTCCTTCCTGGCCGGAACGGTGTAGATCAGCTCTCCGCCGCCCTTGAAGAACCGGTTCAACGGCGCGATACCCAAGTGCGCCAGAGCGCGGGAGATCATCCGTTCGTCCACCCACGACTCCCCGTCATCCCGATCGGGACGGATCAACCACCCCGCGCCGGGAGAGCGATCCCGCCCCTCAAACGCTGCGGCCACCAGCCACACCACTGGCACGCTCACCAAAACATAGGGCACAGCACCGATGAGCACCGCCCGAGCAACGCCCAGGTAGCCGTACACCGCGAGCAACCATGGCCACATGTCCGCCCGCTCCACCAGCGAATCCACCAGCCACAGGAGTGCTGCAAACACCGCAACCAGCCGCATCGTGGTGGCAAGTCGACGGAAGGCTGTTCCCATCCGCTCCCACCGCGCACGAGCATCAGCGCGGAGCAGTTCCTGCGCGGCCCGACGTGCCTCGGCGTCACCGGCCGACCGCGCAGTCCTGGCGTCTGCGCGCAGATCGGCATACGTCGCCCACGTCCACACCTTGACCAGCCATCGCCAGTGACCACGGATCACAAACCACACAAGCCGCGCCACGTCGACAGGCGCCTTCCGAACCCGATACTCAGCAACTGACCGCGCCTGCCGCGCTACGTCCGAACTCCACGCCTGCCGGATGTACGCCACGACGCGCGTCATCGACGGCGCCCTCGCCTGCGGGAGACATCCATCGACACGGTCAGCGCTCGCGTCAACGTGTACGACGCCAGGAGGGCAGGCACACCCAGCGCTGTGACGACCAGCCACCCGGCCACCAAAGGGCGCGTGATCACCAGCCACTGAGCACCCACGATCAGACCCGCCGTGAACAACATCCGACCCGTCAGTGACACCACCCGCGCGCTTGACCGGACCACTTCCGCCGCCTTGGCACGCCGTGCACCAGCACGCCACGCCCAAGCCAAGACGACCAACAACCCCGCCCCGGCAGCCACCTGAGAAGCAGTGAGATGCAGATTCACGCCAGCTCACCGCCCCAACGCCTCGCCCGCCAGACCGGATACAGCTCTCGCACATCGTCAGCCGCCAGACCGCCCCACACTCCCAAGGCGTCCTCACCGAGTTGCGTAGCACCAGCTCCAAGCACTCGTTCCGCACTGGACATCCGGCGCACATCTGAGCCGCCACATCCCGGTCCGTCAGACCAACACCTGCCCACGTCGGCTCAACCATGGGAGCCATGCACACCCCACCGATCACGGCCTCGTGCAGCAGGTCATCGGTGAATCGCCCAACACCGTCCAGGCCGGCAGCGAGCTTCTCGCGGGGATCGCTCATCCGGCACCACCCTGCCCAGCAGCGCCAGACGACCGAACCACCAGAAGGCGTGTAACCGCCGACGTAGGGACCATGACGCGGCCCCGACGTCGGACGAACGGCAGTTGCCCCAGCCGGACAGCCCGACACACCCACGATTCGTCCACCCCGAGCAACCAAGCCACATCACGGGTCGACAGCAGAGAACGTTTTAGATCAGATGAGTTCTTCTTCATTGAAATGATCCTTTGACTCGTTGCCCCGCCGTCTCGCGAGGCAGGCAAGTCGAGTAAGAACCAGCCAGCAGAAAAGAACCACTCTCGTCGAGAATAAAACATTCAGCAGGAGAATTTCCCCGGTCGACGACGCGGAGTCAATCGGCGATATTCCGAAAAAGAATGTGCACGCCGCAAATATTCCCACCGGGAATGTCGATCGACGCCACGTCGACCCTCGTCTGGAAAGCGACAGGAGCAACGGGTCGAGCGCTTCAAGATAGGTCTGACCAGGGCGTATTCCAGCAAGGTATGCGACATGCAGAGACCGACATAGACAAGGGGCCAGCTCCGGCTCCACGGTTGGACCGATTCCCGCTTACATGCTCTCGGCGCACTCACGGAACAGGCATGGACGATCAGAACGGACCACCGGACCGGCTCACCTTGACGGTTTCCCTCACTACGGGCATCGCGCGAGTCGCCTACGGCATCAGGGCATCTGTCCAGTTGATCGAAGAAGTCCTTCGCCTAGATCATGACGAATGGGAGAGCATTCTCCTGCTGGGAGACCGCCAGTTCTACCAGTCCAAGAACGGCCCGTTCCCAGACCAGCAACTACGCGTCACTGTGCGCCCGTCGCTGGGCTATGCCGCCCTGAACCACAGCGACACCAACTGTGATCCGCCGATCGCGAACTCGTACAACCCGCGTCTCCGCGCGCCCGACCTTGCGCTGATCTTCAACGGCTCGACACGCACCGTGTTTCCCCGGACCGCAGCGATACCGATAGTGGACGCTCGTCAGGCCCTAGGTGAATGGCTTCTCACGCGGAGTAGACCTACCTGTATCGAGTGGCAGCCGTTCGACAACTACTAGTCAGCCGATCGGGTTAACGATCCCTGGCCAGTTGATCGCAACAGCACGCCAAAACTCAGGCGGTGTACGCTCGGTTGCAGATGTCTTACCAGCTAGAGACGGACATTGGGACCGAGATGAGCACTCCCAGCCCGCGCGGAACGGCAGGCCGAACAACTGCCGGTCGTCGGTGCGCAGCATGTGGCGCGGTGCTCGCGCTCGACAACACCGCACAACTCTGCAACAGATGTTTTCGAGACCAACGTGACCAACTGGGCCAGCCGACCCGACCAGGTCGCGACTTCTTTGAAACGGACGACTTCCGGGCAGCTTTCCAGACACAACACATAGGAAAGGTGCTCAAGGCGTACCGACACCACCCCCGACACCTGCAAATATTTGGTAAAGCGCTAAACCAGGAACTACTGGGAAGGTGGCTCGGCCTAACGCAGGCGCAGGTCAGCAAGCTGGAGAACGGTAAACCGGAACAGAACCTTGAACTACTCCGCGCATACGCACAGGTGCTTCATCTGCCGCAGCACCTCTTGTGGTTCGACCTGCCAGGGCAGAGCCGTCAACGACAACCAAGTGTCACGGAGGACATCGACGTGGACAGGCGCGACTTTATGCGGGTCGCTTCTGGAGCTTTCTTGGGGATGACAGACCCGTTCCACCGCACGCTGTCGCCACGGGCAGGTTCGACGGATCTCGACTACCTAGCCAACCGCACAGCACGGCTGCGGCGCCTGGACAACCACCTCGGCGGTCGTGACACGTACAACCTGTACATGTCCGAACTATCGTCGACCATCGGCTATGTCAAGCACGCCCGGTCCAACCCACAGCTAGAGCGTGAACTCATCAAGCTCATCGCCGAACAGGCTCAGCTCACCGGTTGGGCGGCGTTCGATGCCGGGATGCACGCCGAGGCCAAGAGGCACTACGAGGACAGCCTTTCAGCTGCAAGAGAAGCCAATGATCCAGCTCTGACCGGTAACGCTCTCGCATTCTTGGCCTATCAGGAGGTCGGGACCACTGGGCCAAACGTTGCCCTCGCCGAAGCATCCTTCGCGGCCGCCGAGGTGGGCGCAACACCACGGGTTCGCGCGCTGCTGCTGGAACGCAAGGCATGGACCTACGCCGTTGCCGGGAACTACCAGGCAACCAGTCGGGCCTTGGAAGACGCCAGGGTTGCACTGCGCATGCAGGTCGATCGGCCCGAACCTGACTGGGTGTTCTGGGTCGACGAGGTCGAGATCGAGATCATGTCAGGCCGTTGCTGGACAGCATTGGGTCGCCCCAACGACGCTGTCACTGCTCTGGAATCTGCCCTGGCCAACTTCGACGAGACTCATGCGCGCGACAAGTCGCTGTACCTGACGTACCTCGCGAACGCGCTCATCGATGGTGCCGAAGTCGAACGGGCAGCGCATGTCACCGCGAAGTCGATGGACCTCGCGCGAGGAGTGGGATCAGTCCGGCCGTCGATCCTCATATCCGAGGTGATGCACAGGCTTCGCGAATACAAGGATCTCGACGCGGTTACGCCGCTATTCGGGTAGGTGCTACCCCACTGTCCGGTCTAGCCAGTCAAAGTAGGCGGTGTTGCCAGCCACCATTTGCACCGCCGAGATTTCGGGATTCTCCCAAGGATGCTCGGCGAGCAGATGATCCCTCAGTTCCGCGAACCTCGCTGAGGTTGTCTTCAAAACTACCTGCCACTCCTGGCCATCTCCCAGTTCGCCCAGGTGCCAGAACACCGAAACGACTGGGCCGACGACGTTGGCGCTGGCCGCGAGCCGTGCAGACACGGCCGACCGCGCAAGCCGCCTAGCGACTTCTTCACTGTCCGCGACAGTCGTGACCTGTAGGTAGTCAGCCATGACCAGGATCGTAGCTGCGGGTCAGGTCCCACGCCGCAAAGATTCCGCCGAGGAATGGCGCATGCCCGAGTCGATATGGATTCACCGCAGTGATGGGTTCAGGGTAGATGTGACTCCCCAGTATGCATAACTACGAGCCTGAGTGAGCGATACATGCGATACCAGGAACCTGTGCCCACGGCCACTACTGCGCCGTCGCCCTCGGACGGTTCGGGTTCGACGGCCGGGTCGCCCGGGTGGCGGCCTGTGATCGTCGATCGGCCAGGGCCGGCACGGTCGAGTACACCCCGTCCTCAGGGTGTCCCGTACCTGTCGAAGGACCTCGACGAACTCGGCCAACACGTCCAGGCCCTCAAAGCTGCGCTGGAGAACGACACCCTCGGCCGGGGCCGGGAGATCGAGAACTTCGAGGACGCGACCATCGGCATCATCGCCTGCTGCCGATGGCTGGCCCGGCGCACCGCCCGATGACCCGGGCCTTCGA
Source organism: Actinokineospora inagensis DSM 44258 (assembly GCF_000482865.1). Classification (GTDB taxonomy): domain Bacteria; phylum Actinomycetota; class Actinomycetes; order Mycobacteriales; family Pseudonocardiaceae; genus Actinokineospora; species Actinokineospora inagensis. Next base: position 15,757 of record NZ_AXWW01000045.1, read on the forward strand.
CGCTGTCCTGCTGGCCAACCTCTCGGCCGTGAACAAACTCGTCGCCGCCTACGTCCTGGCCTGTCTCGACGCGGACGCCGGCCGCAGACCCCCGCCCACGGTCCTGGAGGAACTCCAACTGGCCGAGGACCTGGCCCAGGCCGCTCAACAACTCACCCACCACGCCCGACAAGCGACCGACCCACCCCACAAGCAAAGGTCCATCCCATGTTCCAGTCCCTGAAGATCGTCACCACCGTCATCATCAGCGACGACTGCGCGATGACGGCCAGCACCCACTCCACCACCGGCCAGATCGATTTCTTCATCGGCCCTCCCACCACCGACGGCCTGGAAATCGGTTTCGACCCCACCAGCCTCACCCGCTTCATCCACCTCGCCCAGGAATCCCTGGCCAAACTCAACACGCCCACCTACACCAACGCCTGAGTCGACCTGCCGCCCGCGCCTGGCGACCGCACATCACCCGGGACACCCTGGCCACCCGTCCCGCAGTCAACCCCACAGCCAGAACGGCAGGCCACCCGCCCTCTCCCCGTCCCCATCGCCCACACCGGTCGTCCCACTCAGGACGGCCGGACCACATCAGGGAGCGCACCCTTGAGCCACACCACCGTCACCCACGACCTGACCGCCTTGGCCGCCCTACTCGGCCACCACTTGGTCACCTACGCCCTGCCCAACCCGTGCCAGGTCGACATTTCCGTCCGCGACAACAAGAAGTCCGACCACGAGATCACCGTCACCATCGAGGCCGAATCCCTCGCCGCGACCGCCGCCCAACTCCTGCACTGGAACAACACCCTCCACAACCCCCGCCCCGCCCTCACCGGCGACACCGAACACGAATCCCCCCAGGTCAACATCGCAGGCCACATCGCCGACGCAACCACGCTGTTCGTCACCGCGCCCCTCTCACCCGACCACGTCGAGGAATATCGCGGCCGGTCCATCACCGACACGGCGGTCATCACCTGGTTGCACAACGCCGCCCACGGACGCAGGTGACCACCGAAGACTGGGGCGCCGTCGCCCGCGCCATCAACCACCGAATGGCAATCCTCAAAATCACCCAGGAAGAACTCGTCTACCGATCAGGCGTCTCCAAAACAGTCATCCGGGAACTACGACACGCCTTCCGCCGCCGCCGGGGCACCCGCACCCTCGAAGCCATCTCCACCGCCCTCGGCTTCCACCCCGCCCACCTCAACGCCATCGCCCACAACCGCCAACCAACCGTCCCTCACGACCTCGCCACCCTCGCCACCCTCGACCCCCTCACCGACAATCTCCGACTCCTCCAACACCAACTCGAACTCGCGGCCCACCACATCGGCAACCTGACCGACTTCCTCGACAACCTCGTCGGCCACGTCGACAGCCACCCACCCCACCAACAAACACAACCGAGTCAGGCTGACCACATCACCCACATCCCCGACGAGACCACCCACCTTGACGGGCATCCCGAATCCACCGGACGCGACCGCTACACCACGTGCCGCCCGCGCACTGTCGAGGCATAGCCCATACGGGGATGGCTGTTAGCACACCTTGACGCGCAACCACGCTTGCAGCGAGTGGGAACCAGGCCCACATCCACCTGCCAACTCGGCAAGGTCACAGGTATGTAACCAATGGGCCTATGGCCTGGGGGTCTGGGGGGTCGCCCCCCAGTGCGATGGCGGGCGCCCAGGTCCACGCTTTCCGTGGACAGGGCAGCCCAAAGCCCGCGGAGGTGGAGGGATTTGAACCCCCGGACGGTTGCCCGTCTTCCGCTTTCAAGGCGGATGCATTCGGCCGCTCTGCCACACCTCCAGTGGCCCCCCAGCCTAGTCGCTGGGCCTCAGCCGAGGTCCAGGTGTTCGATGACGCGTTCAAAGAGGGCGGCCATGACGCGTTGTTCGTCGGGGGTCATCAGGTCGACGAGGTGGTCTCGGACGCCTTGGACGTGGACGGGGGCGGCGGTGCGGAGGGTTTCCACGCCCTTCTGGGTGAGTTCGGCGACGACGCCGCGGGCGTCTTCGGCGCAGCCGACGCGGCGGACCAGGCCTGCTTTTTCCAGGCGGGAGATCTGGTGGGAGAGTCTGCTCTTGGACGAGGCGAGTTGGCCCGCCAGTTGGCTCATCCGCATTTGGCCGCCTTCGCGTTCGGACAAACGGACCAGCACCTCGTAGTCGGGCAGGGCCAGGCCGTGGTTGTCCTGCAGTTCGCGGTTGAGCTGCTGGCGCAGGAGTTCGCTGCCGATGACGTAGGCGCGCCAGGCGCGCATCTCGTCGGGTTCCAGCCAGCGGGGCTCGGCTCGCACTGATGTCACGCATCCAGGTTACGGCGTTCACCTCGGGGCCCTGGTCCTAGCCATCTCCGGCGGGCAGACTCCAGCACCTCGTGCCGGGTCCGGTGCCCGGCGCCTGGACGGAGGACTGATGATCGTCTCCAAGCGGATCGCGGCGGTCGCCGCAGCCGTTGGCCTCGCGGTGACCGGGCTGGCCGGTACGGCGGCCGCGGCGCCTGCCGCCAGCACCGACCTGCGGTTGATCGCGTTCAACGACTTCCACGGCAACCTGCAGCCGCCCGCCGGTTCGTCCGGTCGGGTGGTGTTGTCCAACGGGACCACCGTCGACGCGGGTGGCGCCGCGTACCTGGCCACGCACATCGCGCAGTTGCGGGGGCAGGTCAAGAACTCGCTGGTGCTGTCCGGGGGTGACAACATCGGCGCGTCGCCGTTGACGTCGGCCCTCTTCCACGACGAGCCGACCATCGACTTCCTGAACCAGGTCGGCGTGTCGGCGTCGGTCATCGGCAACCACGAGCTGGACGAGGGCTACCAGGAGCTGCTGCGCATGCAGTTCGGCGGCTGCCACCCGACGGACGGCTGCCAGTTCGAGAAGCCGTTCCGTGGGGCGAAGTTCCCGTTCGTGGCCTCGAACATCACCTTCGACAACGGGCTGCCCGCCGCGCTGCCGGTGACCATCAAGTTCGTCGACAACGTGCCGGTCGCGATCATCGGTGTCACCCTGCACGACCTGCCGTCCGTGGTGACCCCGGAGGCGATCAAGGGCCTGAAGTTCGGCGACGAGGTGCAGGCGCTGAACAAGACCTCGCGGCTGCTCGACCTGGCCGGTATCCGCACCCAGGTGGTGCTGATGCACCAGGGTGACAGCACCGAGGGCGGCGGCCCGGACGACTGCAGGACGCTGCCCGGCCCGGCCCGCGACATCGCCACCAGGGCGTCGGCGTCGATCGACGTGTTCCTCACCGGGCACAGCCACCAGCAGTACAACTGCGTGGTCACCGACCCGGCGGGCAACCCGCGGCCGCTGATCCAGGGCGCCTCGTTCGGCCGGTTGCTGTCCGTGGTCGACCTCAAGATCAACAAGCGCACCGGTGACGTGGACCGCTCGGCCACCGTCGCGCACAACGAGGTCGTCACCCGCACCGTCACCCCGGACCCGACCGTGCAGGCGCTGGTCGACAAGGCCGTGACCCTGTCCGGCCCGATCGCCAACCGCCAGGTCGGCACCATCACCGCGGACCTGACCCGCACCGCGTCGCCCGCCGGGGAGACCCCGCTGGGTGACGTCATCGCCGACGCGCAACTGGCGGGCACCCAGGGCAACCAGGCCGTCATCGCGATGACCAACCCGGGTGGCATCCGCACCGACCTCGTCTACGCGACCTCCCCGGCGGGCGAGGGCAACGGCGTGGTGACCTACGGCGAGGCGTTCGCGGTCCAGCCGTTCAGCAACATCATGCAGACGATCACGCTGACCGGCGCGCAGTTGAAGAACACGCTGGAGCAGCAGTGGCAGGCGTCGGGCACCAAGTTCCTGCAGATCTCGTCCTCGCTGCACTACTCGTGGTCCCAGTCGGCGACCCAGGGCAACCGGGTCTCGAACATCACCGTCAACGGCACGCCGGTCGACCCGGCGGGCGCGTACCGGGTGTCGGTGAACAACTTCCTCGCCGCCGGTGGTGACGGGTTCGCCGAGCTGAAGAACGGCACCAACCTGGCCGGTGGACCGGTCGACCTGGACGCCTTCACCGCGTACCTGACCGCGCACCCCAACCTGGCGCCCCCGGCGTCGGACCGGGTCACGGTCCTGCCGTAACCGTTCAGCGGCAACGCGATCGGGGGCGGTCGTCCACTGTGGGCGACCGCCCCCGCTTTCGTCCTCATCGGACGGCGTTACCGAAGTTCACCGGTTCGAGACCCCGCCCCGGGGTTGTCCATCTGGGACGGCGGGCGCACCATGGAGGGGACGGCCGGCTCGGATCGACCGCACGAAACGCCGATCCAACTCGGGTCACCGCGCCCGCCGGGAAAGGGTAGGTGGTGCCGTGGCGAAGCAGACAAGCCCCGTAATGGTCTGCCGCCTGCCGCTACCCCGCGACTGAGCCGACAGCCTCGACTCGGCCGCGGACGAGGGCGGCAAGCTCGACGGATTCTCTTCGAGTGCCCGGCACGGGTGTGCCGGTCTCAACGCACCTCGACGATGTTGACCCCCGCATCGAGCGCGTCTCCTGATCCGCTCGGCTGGGCTCCACGCCAACCGCCGAAGTGGCAGGTCATTACGACGTGACGGACCCTGGGTGCGGCCCCTACGGCAGGGGCCGCACCCAGGCGTTTGCCGGGTGGTCGTGCTCCGTGACCAGGTCGTCCCCACGCGAGCCGCCGCGCGCACTATCGTTTGCCCGGACAGGGTCGGCGGCGCGGATGCGGAGAGTGTGGTCGTGGACTTCAACGACGACGTGGCGCTGGACACGTCCCAGGTGCAGGATTCCCGCGGGGTCGGCGGGCGGGTGGCGCTGGGCGGTGGTGGGCTCGGCATCGTCGGGCTGATCGTGTACTTCGTGCTGAACTCGCTGGGCGGGGTGCCCGCGTCGGTGCCGTTGAGCACCGACGGCGTGCAGCGCAACCAGGCGGTGGCCAACAGCGACCTGGCCAAGGAGTGCCGCACCGGCAAGGACGCGAACGGGAAGCCGGACTGCGCCAGGGTCGCGCTGATCAACTCGATCCAGGGCTACTGGACCGACCAGTTCGCCCGCTCCGGCCGCACCTACCAGCAGGCGCCGACGCTGTTCTTCAGCGGCTCGGTCAACACCGGCTGCGGCGGCGCGACGGCGGACGTCGGCCCGTTCTACTGCCCCGCCGACGAGAAGGTGTACATCGACCTGTCGTTCTTCCGCGAGTTGCAGTCCAAGTTCGGCGCGCAGGGCGGCACCTTCGTCGAGGCGTACGTGCTGGCCCACGAGTACGGCCACCACGTGCAGAACCTGCTCGGCACCTCCGGCAAGGTCCGCCGGGGCTCCGGTCCGACCTCCGACAGCGTCCGCCTCGAACTGCAGGCCGACTGCTACGCCGGGGTGTGGGCCAACCACGCGACCTCGACACCGACCTCCGGTGGCAAGCCGTTGATCCGCTCGATCTCGCAGGACGACGTCAACCGGGCGCTGGACGCCGCGTCCCGCATCGGCGACGACTACATCCAGCAGAACCTCGGCGGTGGCCGGGTCGACCAGAGCCAGTTCACCCACGGCAGTTCCGCGCAGCGCGAGAAGTGGTTCCTCGCGGGCATCAACAGCGGAAACCCCACCGAGTGCGACACGTTCGGCGCTCGTAACCTCGGCTGAAGCTAGCGGCCACCCGGACTGTCTCGACTCAATCACGAAACCGGCAGCATCGCGAAATCCCCTTGTCCGGCAAACCGGGCACGGCACTAGAGTTCGGCCCAAGTTGAAATTCCCTCACGCGCGGGAACTTCGGGGGCCCGTCGCGTCGAGCCGTTGATTCTGGGGAGAGTCGAACAACAGTGCGCCGCACCTCTGTGCGCCGAGCGGTCACCCGCGTCGGCGTAGTCGTTGCCGCGTTCGCCCTGAGCGGGACGCTGGTCGTTCCGTCCGCCACCGCGGACGAGACCACCGCCCCCGCCGGCGCCACCGCACAGCCCGAACAAGTCCCCACCCCGCAGTCGGAACAGCCGAGCACCGAGCCCGCGCCGCCGACCGCACCGCCCACTTCGGACGAACCGGCCCCGGTCGACGGCACCCCGGCGCCCACTCCGTCCACTCCGGACACCCAGCCCGCCCCGACCGGGCCGACCACCGAGCCGGACAGCACGAAGCCGAGCTCCACCAGTCCCGACCCGGGCACCCCGGCCGCCGAGCAGCCCGCGGACGCCAAGCCGGACGCGAGCAAGCCGGACAGCACCACACCGGACGCGGACAAGCCAGAAGCCGAGCAGCCCGCCGAGAAGCCCGCGCCGGTCGCCGACAAGGCCGACAAGGCAGCCGCGACGGTGGTCACCGCCGCGTACTCCGGTCAGGTCTACGCCGACGCCAACGGCAACAACCAGTACGACCAGGGCGAGGGCGTCAGCGGCCTGGAGGTCTGGGCCGTCAACCTGAGCGACCCGAGCGACGACCCGCACGGGAGCAGCACCGACGCCCAGGGCGGGTTCTCCTTCACTGAGCTCACGGTCGGCTCGTACGCAGTCGGCTTCTACAACGCGGACCACACCGGTGTCGCCTTCGACGACTTCGAGCTGACCGAGTCGGGCCGCACCGGCGTGTTGATCCGCGCGACCGGCGACCTGCAGTCGATCCTCACCGCGAGCGTCGCCTTCGACAAGCCGACCTACCACGCCGGTGACCCGGTGATCTTCACCTTCACCTTCGGCAACGTGGGCACCGCGGACCAGACCGGCGTCCGGACCCTGTGCTCCGTGCAGGACGACTTCGACGGTGACTGGACCCCGATCGGCTACTTCGACGAGGGCATCACCGTCGTGGCGGGCAAGACCGAGACGGTCCACGTCAAGCAGACCATCCCGGACACCGCGGGCAAGGGCGCGATCGAGGTCCAGTGCGCGGTCTACTCCGACCAGCACAGCTCGTGGCTGGACTACGTCGAGGCGCGCGCCTCCGCCCAGGTCCTCGTCGCCGAAACCAACCCGGTTATCAACCCCGTCACCAATCCCGGCAACGTGGTCCCCGCGGTGAACCCGGTTGTCCCGCAGCCCGTCCCGGTCGCGCAGGCGAGCATCACCCCGAGCACCAACACCTCCCTGGCCGAGACCGGCGCGAACGTCACCGGTCTCGCCTGGGCGGGTCTGATCGCGCTGATCGCGGGTGCCGGTGCCGTCATCGGCACCTCCCGCAGGCGCCGCGTTTCGTAAAGCGGTAGTCGAGAAGGGCGGCACCGGGTTCCGGGTGCCGCCCTTCTGCCCAATCCTGTTAGGACAGTTCGCGGCCGCGGGTCTCGGGCAGCCAGAACAATGCGGTGAACGCCAGCGCGTAGGCGACGGCGCCGAAGGCCATCGCGCCGCCGATCCCGTAGTGCACGGCGAAGAAGCCGACGAAGGCCGGGAAGAACGCGCCGACCGCGCGGCCGATGTTGTAGGTGAAGCCGGGGCCGGTGCCGCGGGCCTCGCCCGGGTACAGCTCCGACAGGTACGCGCCGAACCCGCTGAAGATCGCCGACGCGCAGAACCCGAGCGGCAGCCCCAGGTACATCACGTAGCTCCCGGCCGAGCCGGGCAGTTCGGTGTACAGCAGCAACAGGGCCGCGCTGAGCACCGCGAACAACCGGAACGTGTTCTTGCGGCCGAACCGGTCGGCGAGGTGGCCGCCGACCAGGTACCCGAGGAACGCGCCGACCACCAGGAACCCCAGGTAGCCGCCCGCGTTCAGGGCGGGCAGGCCGCGGTCCTTGTGCAGGTACGACGGCAGCCAGGTCGCCAGCGTGTAGTAGCCGCCCTGCACGCCGGTGGCCAACGCGGACGCGAACACGGTGTGCCGCAACAGGTCCCGGCGGAAGATCGCGTGCAGCGAGCCGCGGGCCCGCTCGGCGGAGAACGCGGGCGCGTCCTCGATGCCCTTGCGCAGGTAGACCAGCAGCAGCGCGGGCAGCGCGCCGGTGAGGAACAGGATCCGCCACCCGGTGGTCGGTTCGGTCAGGCTGAACACGGCGGTCGACACCAGGGCCGCCGCGCCCCAGCCGACCGCCCAGGCGCTCTGGACGACCGACACCGCCCGGCCGCGGCCCGCCGCGCCGACGTACTCGGCGACCAGCACCGCCCCGGTCGCCCACTCGCCGCCGAAGCCGAGGCCCTGCAGGGCCCGCAGCACCAGCAGCGTTCCGTAGTCGGGCGCCAGGCCGCACAGGGCGGTGCACAGCGCGTAGGCGACGACGGTGATCATCAGCGTCCGGACCCGGCCGAGCCGGTCGGCGAGCACCCCGGCGATGACCCCGCCCGCCGCCGAGAACAGCAGGGTCATCGTCGACAGCAGCCCGGTCTGCCCGGTGTTCAGGCCGAAGGTCGCCGCGATCGCGGGCAGGCCGAGCGGCAGGACCCAGAAGTCGTACGAGTCGAGCCCGTAGCCGAGGAAGGCCCCGACGACGGCCTTGCGCCCGGGTCGGGGCAGGTCGCGCCACCACCGACCGGTCCGGATGGTCTTCTGCTCCGCTGTGTGCACCATCACTCACCCCACTTGGCTGTTCACTTGTAGTGTTGTTGAGTGTGGGGATTGTTCAACGATATGACAATGAACCGATCGGGGGATTAAACTCGTCACCTGTTGACTTGTAGTCTTGTTCAACGACAACCGGGTGCTCGACTGGCTGTTCGACTGAGTGCTCGGCTGGGTGTTCAACCATGGGTCGCAGGACAACGGAGGTTCGGTGAGCGTCGAAGACCTCGCCGCGCGGGTGCGCGAGATGAACGCGGGCAGGCGCCGGGGAACGGCGGCCGAGACCGCAGCGGCCAACCTGCGCGACCTGATCATGGCCGGTGACTTCCAACCCGGCCAGCGGATCGCCGAGGAGCCGCTGCTGGAACCGATGGAGGTCTCCCGCAACACCCTGCGCGAGGCGTTCCGGCTGCTGGCGCACGAGAAGCTGCTGGAGCACCGGATCAACCACGGCGTGTTCGTGCGCACCCTGACCGCCGACGACGTGCGTGACCTGTTCCGGGTCCGTTTCGTCATCGAGGTGGCCGCCCTGCGCGGTTCGACCGAGCCGGACTGGGCCGCGATGGCCGACGCCGTCGCCGACGGCAGGGCGCGTGCGGCCAACGGCGACTGGCGCGGGGTCGGCACGGCGAACCTGCGGTTCCACAAGGCGATCGTGCGCGCCGTCGGCAGCGGCAGGCTCGACGAGCTGATGGACCAACTGTCCGCCGAGCTGCGCCTGGGTTTCCTGGCCATGGGCCACCCGCGCGCGTTCCACGAGAAGTACGTCGACCGCAACCACGCGATCGTCAAGGCCATCAGCGGCGGCGACGTCAAGGGCGCGGTTGCCTTGCTCACCACCTACCTCGCGGACGCGCAGCGGGAGATGCTCGCCGCTTTCGAGCGGCGCGCCGGGTGAGGTCCACTAGGGTGCCGATCATGGGATGTCGCCGATGAGCTTCTGGCAGGGCGCCCTGGTCTTCCTCGCCGGGCTGGTCGCGGGCGGCATCAACGTGGTCGTCGGCTCCGGGACGCTGATCACCTTCCCGGTCCTGCTCGCCGTCGGCTACCCGCCGGTCGTCGCCAACGTGTCCAACGGGATCGGCCTGGTGTCCGGATCGGTCTCCGGCGCCATCGGCTACCGCGAGCACCTGGTCGGGCAGCGCCCCCGCCTGCTCCGGATGGGCGCCGCGTCCCTGCTCGGCGGGGTCTGCGGCGCGGTCCTGCTGCTGGTCCTGCCGCCCGGCGCGTTCGAGACGATCGTGCCGGTGCTGATCGCGATCGCCCTGGTGCTCGTGATCGCGCAGCCCTGGCTGGCCAGGAAACTGGCCGAGCGGCAGGGCGAACGCCACCCGAACGGCGGGGTGGCCCTGCTCGCCGCGGCCTTCGTGGTCGGCATCTACGGCGGCTACTTCGGCGCGGCGCAGGGGATTCTGCTGCTCGGCTGCATGGGCATCCTGCTCGACGAGTCGCTGCACCGGATCAACGCCGTCAAGAACGTGCTGGCGGCGCTGGTGAACTTGTCGTCCGGCATCGTGTTCGTGTTCGTCGCGCACGTCGCCTGGTGGGCCGTGCTGCTGATCGCCGTGTCGTCCACCATCGGCGGCGTGATCGGCGCGAAGGTGGGCAAGAAGCTCCCGCCCACCGTCCTGCGCGGGGCGATCGTGCTGGTCGGCACGATCGCCATCCTGCAGCTCCTGCTGAAGTAGTTCCTAGCGCGGGAAGGACTTGGCGGCGGCCAGGAACAGGTCGTTCTCCTCCGGCGTGCCGATGGTGACCCGCGCGCCGTCACCGGCGAACGCCCGGACGACCACCTTGTGCGCCAGGCAGTGCTCGTTGAACTCCGCCGTCCGCTCACCCAGCGGCAGCCACACGAAGTTCGCCTCGCTCACCGGCACCTCGTAGCCCGCCTCGACCAGCTCCGCCCGTACCCGCCCGCGCTCGGCCACGATGTCACCGCAGCGCGCCAGCAGCTCGGCCTCCGCGTCCAGCGACGCGATCGCGGCCGCCTGGGCCACCGCGTTCACCCCGAACGGCACGAACACCTTGCGCACCACGTCGATCACCGGCTCGGGCGCCACCAGGTAACCGACCCGCAGCCCGGCCAAGCCGTACGCCTTCGAGAAAGTCCGCAGCACCGCCACGTTGTCCCGGCCGCGCGCCCACTGCTCCTTGGCGAACTCCACGCCGTCCGGCACGTCGGCGTCGGTGACGAACTCGCGGTAGGCCTCGTCGATCACCACGAGCACCTCGGACGGCACCGCGTCGACGAACCGCTCCAGTTCGGCCCGGTGCAACGCGGTCCCGGTCGGGTTGTTCGGCGTGCACACGTAGACCAGCCGGGTCGCCGGGGTCAGCGCCGCGATCATCGCGTCGACGTCCACCGCGTGCTCGGCGGTCACCGGCACCCGGACCTGCTTCGCGCCGACCACCACGGTGAGCAGCGGGTACGCCTCGAACGACCGCCACGGGAACATGACCTCGTCGGCGTCGGTGCAGGTCGCCTGGATCAGTTGCTGGCACAGGGTCACCGAGCCGCAGCCCACGCTCACCTGGTTTTCGTGAACACCCAGCTTCGCGGCCAACCTGGCCACCAGGGCCCCCGCGCCACTGTCGGGGTAGCGGTTGACCTGACCGGCCGCCTCCGCGATCGCGGTCACCACACTGGGCAGCGGGCCGATGGAGACCTCGTTGCTGGCCAGCTTCACCGCGCCCGGCACGGTCCCGCCGGGGACGTAGCTGGGCAACGCGTCCAGGTCGGCACGGGTTCGCACGGTCATCGGGGGACTCCTTGATCGAGTGTGTGGTGCGCTGACCGCATCGTATCGACCGGACATGAGTGTCCGTTCTCCGTGCGCTGCGCCAGGCGCCAAAATGGCCGTTTTCCTGCGGACGGGTGAGCCTGTGATCACGTTGACTGCTATTAACCCCGGCATGGTTGGGTATGTCATGGCCCAGACACGCACTGAGGACTACCGGCTCGATGACGGCCGTGCGCTGCGCCTCACCTACGCCGAACCGGATGGCGTGACCCGGGGTGGGCTCGTAGTCCTGCACGAGGCCAGGGGCATCACCGAGACGGTCACCGCCATGGCCGCCCGGCTCGCGGGCGAGGGCTGGCTCACCGTCGTCCCGCACCTGTACCCGGGCGAGGCGGGCTCGGCCGAGATCGGCCACGACGAGGCCAGGGACAAGGTCAGCGGCCTCTCCGGCGACTCGGTGCTGGCCGCCACCGACATCGCCTTCGCGTGGCTGGCCGCGCACGGCCTCACCTCCGACCGGATCGGCGTGATCGGGTTCGAACTCGGCGGCACCGTCGCCATGGTCGTCGGCGCCCGCCGCGACATCGCCGCCGCCGTCACCGTCTCCGGCGGCGGCATCCTCGAACCGCTCTCCGACGGCCTGCCCGCCCTGGTCGAGGTCGCGGGCGACCTGCGCGTCCCCTGGCTGGGCCTCTACCGCGACGACATCGACGCCGACCAGGGCGCCGAGGTGGAGAAGCTGCGCGAGGCGGCAGGCACGGCCAAGATCGCCACCGACGTGGTCCGCTACCGCGCCGAACCCGACGCCCCCGAGGCGTGGGCGCGCGCCCTCAACTGGCTCGACGCCCACCTGCGGTGAGGATCGCATCGCTCACGCTGGTCGAGTTCGACCTGCTCTGGGAGTCGCTCGGCCGCACCGACCGCCCGTACCCGCTGGAAGTGCCGTCCTTCGGCGAGACCGTGGACGACCGGGACCGGCTGCGCAAAGAGGTCATCGACGGGCTCATCGCCCGCGGCCTGCACGACGGCAACGACCTCGACCGCGACCTGGAGGACTCGCTGGGCCTGCTCTGGCAGCACGAGTACAGCGTGGACGGCCTGCTCTCGGTCGGCCGCCACGTGCGGCTCATCGGCGCCGGACGCGGCACCCGCACCGTGCTGGCCATGCAGATGGGCGAGCGAGTCCGGATCGGGCAACCGCGCCACGGCGGCATCGTCGCCGAGATCCTGGCCCTGCTGCCCGACGCCGAACCCGGCCCCGGCACCTCGGTCACCCTGCCCAAGTCCGTGTTCCACAACGCGATCGACGCCTACGTCGACTCCGGGTTCGCGGGCCTGGAGACCGCCCTGAACCAGGGCGGGGTCACCGGTCGGGACATGCGGACCATCGCCACCCTGGTGGAGAACTCCCGGCACGGCGGCGGGCAGGTCGCGGCCAACAGCGTCGACCGGCTCGGCCGCCGCACCCGCACCGACGTGGTCAACTGGTTCGACACGACCGCGGGCCGCTACCTCGCCCTGCCCGGCAAGCGCGAGGGCGTCGACTGGATCACCCTCGCCCCCGCCGACCCGCCCCGGCTGGCCAAGCGCCTGCACGACCTGGTCGCCTCGGTCCGGCCGTGAGGTGGGGGCGGTGCGCCGACCGCCCCCACCGCCCGCTCAGACCGCGGTCTGGGTGACCTCGGTGGTGATCAGCTCCGGCTCGGTCTTCGCCCTGACCTCGTCGACGGTCACCCCCGGCGCCACCTCGCGCAGCACCAGGCCGTCCCCGGTGATGTCGATCACCGCGAGATCGGTGATGATCCGCTGCGCCACCCGCAGCCCGGTGAACGGCAGCGAACACTCCTCGACGATCTTGTACGAGCCGTCCTTGGCCACGTGCTCCATCAGCACGATGACCTTCTTCGCCCCGTGCACCAGGTCCATGGCGCCACCCATGCCCTTGACCATCTTCCCCGGGATCATCCAGTTCGCGATGTCGCCGACCTTCGACACCTGCATCGCGCCCAGGATCGCCGCGTCCACCTTGCCGCCCCGGATCATCCCGAACGACAACGCCGAGTCGAAGAACGACGCGCCCCGGCGCACCGTCACCGTCTCCTTGCCCGCGTTGATCAGGTCGGGGTCCTCCTCACCCGCCCACGGGTACGCGCCGACCCCCAGGATGCCGTTCTCCGACTGCAAGACGATCTCAACGTCGTCCGGCACGTAGTTCGGCACCAGCGTCGGCAGCCCGATGCCCAGGTTGACGTAAGAACCGTCGGACAACTCCGCCGCCGCACGGGCGGCCATCTGCTCGCGGGTCAACCCCATCTCACGCCTCCTTCGTACGGACGGTCCGGCGCTCGATGCGCTTCTCCCTGGCCTGCTCCGGCGTCAACACCACCACGCGCTGCACGAAGATCCCCGGCAGGTGGATCTCACCCGGCGCCAGCTCACCCGGCTCGACCAGTTCCTCCACCTCGGCCACGCTGACCCGTCCGGCCATCGCGCACAACGGGTTGAAGTTCTGCGCGGAGTCCCGGAACACGAGGTTGCCGTGCCGGTCCCCCTTCCACGCCCGCACCAGACCGAAGTCGGTGACGATCGCCTGCTCCAGCACGTAGTCCTGCCCGTCGAACTCCCGGACCTCCTTCGCCGGGGACGACACCGCCACGTTGCCCGCGTCGTCGTACCGCCACGGCACGCCACCCTCCGCGACCTGCGTCCCCACCCCCGTCCGGGTGTAGAACGCCGGGATGCCCGCGCCGCCCGCGCGCAGCCGCTCCGCGAGCGTGCCCTGCGGCGTCAGCTCGACCTCCAGCTCACCGGACAGGTACTGCCGGGCGAACTCCTTGTTCTCGCCGACGTAAGAGCTGGTCATCCTCGCTATCCGCTTCTCGCGCAACAGCAGGCCCAGCCCCCAGTCGTCAACGCCGCAGTTGTTCGATGTCACGCGCAGCCCGGAGACCCCCTTGTCGAGCAACGCCTGGATGAGCGCGCTCGGTATGCCGCAGAGACCGAACCCGCCCACCGCGAGACTGGCGTTGTCCGGCACGTCGGCCACCGCCGCCGCGGCACTGGGGACGACTTTGTCCATTGCCCCTCCTTCTGGGTGTGGCACCGGCGACTCTAGCGGGGGAGACCCCGGTCCAGATGTGGTCGAAAGCGCCATAAATCGCCGCGCGCCAGTGGCCATGGACACTGTTGGGCGTGGGTGTGCGGGAAGACGGCCGCCGCTGGCGGCCCAGTGATGACCTGACGCTGCGCTTGCTGACCATCGCGGCGCGGCTGGTCGGCCTGATCGCGGTCGTGTCCGTGGTGCTGCCGATCGGCCGCCGCAAGCTGCGCGACACCGTCGGCGGCTGGCTCGACCTGCCGGTCGAGGCCAGCGTCGCGGCCGGGGTGGTGGTGGTCGCCAGCGGCGTCATGCTGATGATGCTGGCCACCGCGCTGCGCAGGCGCAAACGACGGGCCTGGCAGGTCGCGCTGCTGGTCACCGGCCTGATCGCGGTCGCCCACCTCGGCTGGGGCCGCGGCATCGGCTCGGGGGTCACCGCGGCGGTGCTGTTCGTCGCCCTGTTCGTCACCCGGCGGCACTTCACCGCCCAGGCCGACCCGGTGCACGGCAAGTGGCGCGCCGTCGCGGTCACCCTGCAACTGCTGGTGACCGGGTTCATCGTCAACTTCGTGCTGCTGTCCGCGGCCCCGATCCGGTTCACCGGCCGCACCGACATCCTCGACCGGGCCGGGCACTCGCTGCTCGCCCTCGCCGGGGTCAGCGGCCCGGTCCACCCGGCCGAGTGGCTCGACGACCTCAGCGCCGCCATCGGCCTCGCCTTCGGCATCGGCGCCCTCCTCATCGGCGGCTACTTCCTGCTGCGCTCCGCCGAACCCAAACCCGGCCTGGACGCCGACGCCGAGGCCCGGCTGCGCGAGCTGCTCGCCAGCCGCGGCGCCGAGGACTCGCTGGGCTACTTCGCGCTGCGCCGGGACAAGTCGGTGGTGTTCTCCCCGTCCGGCAAGGCCGCCATCCCGTTCCGGGTCCTCGCCGGGGTCGCGCTGGCCTCCGGGGACCCGCTGGGCGACATCGAGGCGTGGCCGGGCGCGATCGAGGTGTTCCTGGCGGGCTGCAGGCACAACGGCTGGGTGCCCGCCGTCATCGGCTGCTCCGAACGCGGCGCCACGGTGTGGGTGCGGCACGGCTTCGACGCCATCGAACTCGGCGACGAGGCCGTCGTCGACGTCCCCACCTTCAGCCTGGACGGCCGCTCCATGCGTGGCGTCCGCCAGGCCGTGGCGAAGCTGCGCCGCGCGGGCTACTCGGTCCGCGTCCGCCGCTCCGCCGACATCGACGACACCGAACGCGCCGCCCTCGTCGACCTGGCGGAGCGCTGGCGCGGCACCGAGACCGAACGCGGCTTCTCGATGGCCCTGTCCCGCCTCGCGGGCCCCGACGACCCCGACTGCGTGATCGTCACCGCCGAACGCGAGGCCGAGGTCAGCGGCATCCTCCAGTTCGTCCCCTGGGGCACCGACGGCCTGTCCCTCGACCTGATGCGCCGCGACCGCGCCATCGGCGACAACGGCCTCAACGAGCTCATGATCGCCGACCTGCTGTCCTCCTGCCGCTCCCTCGGCGTCGACCGCGTGTCACTGAACTTCGCCGTCTTCCGCTCCGCCCTGGAACGGGGTGGTCGCATCGGCGCGGGCCCGGTAGCCCGCCTCTGGGCCCGCGCCCTCCGCCTGGCCAGCCGCTGGTGGCAGATCGAGACCCTCTACCGCTTCAACGCCAAGTTCGGCCCCTACTGGACCCCCCGCTTCCTGGTCTTCCCCGCCGTCCGCGACCTCCCCCGAGTAGCACTCGCCGCCATCGAGGCCGAAGGCTTCGGAGGCCGCCCACCAGCGCTTTTAAGAGCCCTCCGGCGCTGACCGGGGGGCGTTTTGCCCGCGGTCGCGGCACCTGTGTACTCTTACCTCCCGAGCGGCCAGAGGCCCCGGGAGGCTTCGCCTAGTCTGGTCTATGGCGCCGCACTGCTAATGCGGTTGGGGTTCAAAGCCCCTCCCGGGTTCAAATCCCGGAGCCTCCGCTGTACACCCGGCCCGCCGGGTGACAACTAAACAAGCGCCCGTAGCTCAACGGATAGAGCATCTGACTACGGATCAGAAGGTTAGGGGTTCGAATCCCTTCGGGCGCGCAAGAGCCCCAGGTCACACGACCTGGGGCTCTTTACATGCCCACGGTTGCCAGCCGGCCCTGGCGCCAGGACCGGAGCAGGCGCAGGAGTGCGTCCACCCGGCTCGCGAGACCTGACGACGTGGCGGTAGCCGTCCGTCGTGCGGCGCCGTCGT
This sequence comes from Actinokineospora inagensis DSM 44258, assembly GCF_000482865.1. Lineage (GTDB taxonomy): Bacteria > Actinomycetota > Actinomycetes > Mycobacteriales > Pseudonocardiaceae > Actinokineospora > Actinokineospora inagensis. Next base: position 32,301 of record NZ_AXWW01000045.1, read on the forward strand.
TCATCCCGATGGTTCCCCACATGAGCTAGGGGCGTAGGTAGCTGGCTGTGCGAGGCGGACCGGACGGGAGGCAGGCTCATGACAACGCCAACCACCGAGAATCAAGCGCGAGACGCGCGGGTACTCCTGCTGCTCGGCCAACTCTGACCCTGCTACCAGCAGGCGTTCCGGTGCGCACCCGGAAATGCTGTGCTGGGCCTGCGTTGAAACGCTGCGCCACTCCGGCGTCCGCATCGAGGGACTCTGCGAGCCGATGCACCTTCGCATCCGCCAATTCCGGCGCCAGGACGGAGAAGTTGTGGGCAATCACTGCCGCGCGGCTCTCAACAAGATCGACAGTGGGTTCACCGAAGCGTGCGTCAGACACCCTGCACAACACGATCAAGTGCCGCCCGACCCGCAGGTCCCCAGTGGGGCTTGCCACCGGGAAGACCCCGATCTCCGTTCTGCCCCATGAGCATCAGGAAGAGGCTCTTCACAGCGGCCAGCCCGCGGGCGCGTCGGATCGCCGCCTCATCCGCATGGGCGTACACCTCGAAGAATCGTGAGGCCGTGCCCGCGGGTAGCAGCACCCATGCGGCAGCGAGATCCCACGCTGGATCGCCTGCGCACATGTCACCGAAGTCGACGATGCCCGAGAGCGTTCCGTCCGAGACGACGACGTTCGCGGGATGGAGGTCGCCGTGCACCCACACCGGCCGGCCCTCCCACGCCTGGGCCGCGACGGCGTCGTCCCAGACGGCCCGGACCTCGGCGGCGATGTCGTCAGGAGCGACAGCTTGGAAGAACTTCTCGAAGCCGCCCGTGTAGTTCCTGGGATGGGCACCGCGGTCAGTGGCGATCGGTGCCTCGGCGGGCGCCGCTACGTGGAGCGCCTGGAGGAAACCCGCCAGCGTGTTGGCCGCGTGGGCGGCGCGGCTGATTGAGCCGTGGTCCAGCGGCTCGCCGGGGACCCACGTCATCACCGTCCAGTGCTTGGGGAAGCGCTCGGACGGTTCGCCGAACCGCACCGGGACCGGCACCGGGAGCGGCAGGCGCGGGGCCAGCACAGGTAACCATCGCCGCTCCTTGAGTTGGAGCTCCGGGGTGGGATCCATGCGCTGCATGCGCACGGCCAACTCGTCCCCGAGACGCCACATCTGGTTGCCCCAGCCGCCCGCCACCTCACGAATCGCCAGCCCGGCGAGGTCTGGATGTTGCTCCTGCAGCAGGTCTCGGACCAGGTCTCCGGTGATCTCGATCTCGGTGCCCGTCATGCGCCCTCACATTACCGAGGCGACAGGCGGCAGCGGCTCGACTGCGGCATCCGCGCACAAGCCGAAGGTTGGGTCGGCGAAATCGAAGACATCGACATGACCCTGGCCTTCTGCGCGCAGCCGTGTGATCAGAAAGTCAGGGGTTCGAATCCCTTCGGGCGCAAGGAGGAGGATATCCGGGGTCGGGCACTCTCCTCGCTTTCACCGGGGGTGGCGGGGGTTGGGGCCGGTTAGCCAGGTTGTGCGTTCGGAGAAATCCTCGGTTGGGGTGGGGGGTTGTTCGGGGGGTTGGGCGAACTGGGTGCGGAGTTGGGTGGATCCGTGGGTGAGAAGCTCGCGGTAGGTGGGGTCGGTCTGGGCGGTGGCGGGGGTCAGGTGGCCGGTCGCGAGTTTTCGGGCCAGGTTGGTGAGTTCGGGGTTTGTGGTGTGGTCGAGCAAGTGGCGGAGCAGCGCTGATCGCGCCTTGGTCAGGGGTTGTGCGCGCATGGTCAGGCTCCGGGGTGGTCGTAGGCGGGTGGGAAGGGGTGGGACGGGAGGGGGCGGGGGGAGTTGGTGAACTGCAGGAGTGCGCCGTGCAGGGATTGGGCGGTGGTTTCGAGGAGGGTGAGCAGGCGGGTGGCTTCCTGCCAGGAGGCGACGATGGTGCGGCACTCCAGGGCGGCGAGGCTCCACAGGGCGGCGGGGCCGACGACGGTCTCGGTGAGCAGGGTGCCCGCCGCGGCGGAGAGGGCGGCCCAGAAGACGCTGTCGGCGATGTTCTGGAGGATGTTGCGCAGGGCCTCGGCGGTTTCGTAGGCGCCGTGCGCGGTGTCGGTGTAGCGGTCCCGCAGGGCGGCCAGGTCGGTGGCGTAGGTGTCGATGTGGTCGGCAAGGGCGGTGAAGTACCCGAAGGCGCTGTTGGCGGCGTGGCCCCGCCACCAGTGGTCGGTGAGCTCGGCGATGTTGACCCGCTGATCGCTCGCCAGGTCCGCGCAGAACCAGGACAGCGAGTTCAGCGCCGCCGCGGTGCGGGCGAACTGCTCCCAGTCCCCGGCGAACCAGCGGGTGATCTCCGCGACCGGGTCGACGTGGATGGTCGCGTCGAGGATCTCCTGGGCCCAGTTGGTCACGCTGACCAGATCACCGAGGTCGTTGACCACGTCGAACGGGTTGGGGAACTCGGCGGGCGGCTCCGGCGTGCCGAGCCGACCGGTGGGCACCCGGTACTGGCGCACCCCGAGCGGCTCGGTGCCCGTCGGGATGCCGGGGAGCGCGGGCACGGTCGGCGGCGGACCTGGGTCCGGGTAGGTCTGGTCCAGGTGTTCGGCCTCCGCGTGGTCGACGCGGTCGTACTCGCGCCAGGTCCGGTCCAGTTCGGACCGACTGCCCGCGCACACGTCCGCGAGTTCGCCGAGCACGGCGACGATCTCGGCACGCACGTGGTCGTGCACTCCCGTGAGGCGTCGCAGCAGACCGGGCTGCGCTCCGATGTGGAGGTTGCGCTCGGCGAACTCCGCCGCCGCGACGGCATCGGCGTGGTGGTTGCCGATGATCCCGGCGTACAACCCGATCTGCACCGGGTCCACAGTGAACGACACCCTTGATCCCTTGCGCTGCTCCGGTCCTGGTGGGCTGTCGGGGCAGTCGTACCAGGTTTCAGTGGGCGTGGACCGTGAAATGAGCCGTGGTCACCCCGGTGGGGGTGGTGATGGCGATCGTGGCCCGGTACGTGCCCGCGTGGGCGTACCGGTGTTCGGCCACGGTCGCGGTCCATAAGCCCGGGGCGGCGAGGGGACCGCCTGGACTCGCGGCGTTGACAATCGCGGAGGAACTGGCACCGTCACCGAAGTCGACGGTGGCGGTGGGTGTGACGGCGGAGGTGAAGCGGGCGACCTCACCGCGCACGGTGCGGCTGTGTCGGGTCGGCGCGGTGACGTCGGTGACCCACGGAACGGTCGGACTGGGGCGGAAGTTGACCCCCGCGATGGTCAACCGGCTGCCGAGAGCGGCCAGCCGGGCGGTGAAATCCGGGAGCGCGCGGTCGGACTGCGGGGTCCACCCGATCTCGGCGAGCGAGGCCAGGCGGGGGTAGCTCAGCCACTCCGCCTGGGCGAGGCCGCGGATGGTCTCCGACCAGAGCGGGCCGCAGACACCGAGCACATCGGACTCGCTGAGCCCGGTGGGGACCGGGTTCCAGTCGTAGTAGCGGTCGTAGTCGCAGGCGTCCCGGCAGGCCCAGTTGAGGCCGATGGGGCTGGTCGGGTCGTACTTCTGGTCGAGGTAGCTGGTGCCCGCCGGTGACATGACGACCTTGGCGCCCCTGGCGGCCTGCCGGATCACCTGGTCGAGGCTGGAGCCGCGCCAGAACTGGACGACCGCGCCGGGCGGCAGGTCGGCCGCGGCGTACTCGTTCCACCCCATCGGGAGCTTGCCCAGTGCGGCGACCTCGGGCAGGACGGTGCGCACGTAGTTCAGGTAGTTGTCGTGCCCGGTGGCGGTCGCCTCGTCACCGCCGATGTGCAGGTAGGGCCCCGGTGTGAGGGCGGCGACCTGGGTGAGCACGGTGTGCAGGAACTCGTAGGTGACCGGCGATGTCGCGTCCAGTGTCGAGTAGCCGACGTTGGCGGTGTTGTTCATCGGTTTCGCCACGTCGTCCGGGTTCAACCGCGCGATCGACGCCAGCGCGGCGTTCGTGTGCCCCGGCCCATCGATCTCCGGAACCACCGTGACGAACCGGGACCGCGCGTGCGCCACGATCTCCGCGTAGTCCCGCCGGCTGTAGGACCCGCGCACCCCCGGCCCGGTGCCCAGCGGTGTGCCGTTGCCGAGGACGTCGGTCGCCCCGAGCGACCCGACCCTGGTCAGCGCGCCGTAGTCCAGTCCGGACGGGTTGTCCGCGGGCTGGTCGATCGCGATCCGCCAGGCCTGGTCGTCGGTCAGGTGCAGGTGCAGCGTGTTGACCTTCACCTGGACCGCTGTGTCGATGTACCGCTCCACCTCCGCGACGCTGAGGAAACTCCGCGCCACGTCGAGCATGACGCCGCGGTAGGCGAACCTCGGGTAGTCGCTGATCCGCACCGCCCGCACCCGCCACGGCACGTCGACCCTGGTCCGACTTCCCACCCACGCGGGCAGGAGTTGGCGCAGGGTCTGCACCCCGAGGAACAGACCCGCGGGCGTGTCCGCCGAGATGGTCACCGCCCGCTCATCGGCCACCAGCCGGTATCCCTCGGCCGCGTGCCCTTCGGGCGCCTTCCCCACGCCGAGGTCGAGGACGATGTCGCCCCGCCGGGCCGCGTGCGAGGTCACCGGCAGCCGGTACCCGGTCGCGGGCCGCAACAACTCACCGAGGTACTCGCCCACCGCGCGCGCCGCACCCCGCGCGACGATGCCGCTGTTCTCAGTGACCGTGAACGGATCGCTCCCGGTGCTCTCTGCCGCCACCGGGCGGGGTACCAGTCCGGCTGTAGCGGATTCGCCCGCCGCGACCGCTTCCGTCGGAACGACTACCGCCGCCACCAGTGCCGCCAGCACCAGGCCGACCGCGCGCCAAGTCCTTCGCATTGTGCCCCTCCAGGACAAGCCGGACTTATGGTCTAGACCATAAGAATCAGCCGTGGGTGCCGTCAATCGCTCGGACGGCCCAGCGCCATCCCGTTTCCCACTCGCCATGAACATCCACATTGGACTATCCCCCCGATCGACATGCTCGACCGCCGACCCGATCGAGCTGGTGCACTCCCCGCCGCCGACGGCGTTCGCATGGCGAACAGCCGCCACCGCCGTCGAAATGTCCCCACCAACAACCACAACCACTCAGCTCAAGGCGACCGACTGATCGCTCACCCGAGTGCCGACGTTCAGTCCGCGCCCGACCGGCTCACCAGATCTGGTCCGCGTGGCCGCGCACGCCGAGCCGACCGCCCCCTGGGCTCCTGGGTGGACAGTCCGCCGCACGGCGGGTTCGTCCACCAGTCCTCCTCGCCCCGCCGCGGTTCGCGGCGGGGCGCGACCAGCGCCGCGGTCAGGAGGCGATCACCGCGTCCCGGCCGACCAGGGTCACCGTGGCCTCGGTCAGCAGCCTGCCCGCCACGTCCGGATCGCAACCGACCCGGGGGAGCCGGGCGCGAATCGCCGCCGGGCTGCGTTTTCGTTCCGCGGCCAGTTCGCGGATGACGTCGGGGGCCGGGGTGGCGGGTGATCGGGCCAACCACGCCTCGCGCAGGGTCGAGTCCTGTTCGGCCGACCACGGTTGGTTCGCGTTGCCGACCGGGCGCCTGCCCTCGAAGGCGGTGATCGCGACCAGGGCCTCCCGCAACAGTTTCGCGGTTTCCGCGGCGCCACCCGGGGGCAGTCGCAGGGAGCCCTCCGCGACCACGACGCCGCGGCCGTCCCGGGCCGCCACCTCGATGTCGAGGTCGCCGTCGTCGTGCGCCGAGACGGTCAGCGCGTAGCTGACGCCCTGCCGTTTGCTGGTGTACTCAAGGTTGAATGCCATGCGCACAACGGTAGGGACTCGGCGGAAAACGCGTCGAAAGTTATCCACAGCCCTGATCGGGTGACTTGGCAGACCTGGTGCCCGCCTAGCGCCGCCGGTGTTGCCGCCCCACCGAGTGGTGCGCGCCGAACTCGTCGAAATCCGGTTCGGCAGGCTCCGGATCTGCGCGTTCGCGTTCCTCGCGGAGGATCGTGTCCAGCGTCGTCGACGCGCGTCGAAGTCGCCAGACGATGAACGCCACGACGATCGCCGCGGCTCCGATCCACAGTGCGGTATCCATCGGATCACCCCGGATCAACCGTTCCCAACCCGTTGGGCAGGTACCACAAAGGTTCCCACCTCACGCACGGATGCGCAGCCGGGCGACCCACTTTGGCCACCTGTTCGGGTGGAATCCGCCCCAACGGAGCAATGTTTCCACGCGCGGTGACCGCGTTTTCGCCTGACTGGCTACTTAACGGGCTCACCCGATAGCGGTCCGTCGGGTGCCCCGTGGCACTGTGGTGACAGTGGTGTTTGTGCCGACCGTGGTGTCCGGGCCAACCGCGGTGACGTCTCCCGGGCGGGCAACCACGCGACGGCGGCGGCGACGGCGAGCACGCCGCCGATCAGGAACGCCCAACCGAAGGAGAGCCGGTCGGCCAGCAACCCGGCCACGACCGGACCGAGGATCGCACCGACGTCGGCGACCATCTGGAACGTCGCGAGCACCTGTCCACCACGGGATTCGCCGATCACGTCGGCGACCGCGGCCTGCTGCGGTGGCGTCAACAACCCCGTGCCCAAGCCCGCGACGGCGGTGGCGACGAGGAACTCGGTGACCGTCCCAGTGAAACCGAACCAGATGGTGCCCGCCGCGGACACCAGCAGTCCCGCCAGCACCAGGGGTTTGCGCCCGACCCGGTCCGAGAGCCTCCCGGAAACCAGCAGCATCACCACGTTCCCGGCGGCGAAGACCGACAGCGCGGTGCCCGCGAAGGCGCCGTCGCGGTGCAGCACCTCGGCGACGAACAGCGGTACCAGCGACACGCGCACACCAAACACGGCCCAGCCGTTGGCGAAACTCGACGTGAGGGCCGCGCGGTACCCACTGTCGCGCAACGCCTCGCGCAGCGGCATCACGTTCGCCGGGTTGTTGCCCGAAGGGGCAATCAACGTTGACTTGCGCAGGAAAAACCACACCAGACCGACCGCGACCATGAGCGACGCGGCGTAGACCAAGAACGGCGCCCGCAACGAGATCGTGATGAGTCCACCGCCGACCAGCGGCCCGGCGACGTTGCCGAGCAGGAAGCTGGTCCCCCACAGCCCGGACGCCTTGCCGCGCAGGTGCTCCGGCGTCAGGTGGATGAGCAGGCCGATGCCGGAGACGGTGAACATGGTCGAGCCGATGCCGCCGACGCCGCGGCAGGCCACCAGTTGCCAGTAGTGGTCGGTGAACGCGCAGGCCCCGGTGGCCACCGCGACGATGCTGACCCCCGTCAGGTAGACCCGCCGTTCACCGAGTCGGGTGACGAGCCTGCCACTGACCGGAGCGAACGCCAGCCGGGTGAGGGCGAACGCGGAGACCACGATCGACGCGGCGGCGACGCTCACGTCGAAGCTGCGCGCGAAACTCGGCAACGCGGGCGCGACCAGGCCGAACCCGATGGCGATGACGAAGTTGGCGACGACGATGACCCACACCTCGCGGGGCAGCCGCTCGGTCGACGACACGGTCCGCCCGCCTCTCCGCCGAATGGTTAGCCCTGCGAACTATAGAACTTGATGTCCCAATCGGGGTAACCCTGGGAGGGGGAGCCCGGTCCGGGGTACCTGGGGAGGGTCAACCCCGCGCGACCAGAGGGAACACCGATGTCCGAACCGCTCGACACCGTCGAGGTCACCGCCCTGCTCGCCAAGCTCGCCGAGGCCGAGCGGGACGCTCGCGCGCTGGCCACCGACGAGCCTTACCGTGACGGGCAGGCCGCCGGATTGGAGTTGGCCCAGCGCATCGTCCGCGAGTTGGCCGCCCTGCCGGTTGAGGCCGACTCGGGCCGCGTCTAGGCAGCACGGAGGCCGGGTATCCCCAACCCGGCCTCCGGTCCCCTCAAGCCCTCTTACCCGATGTCGCGACGTCGGAAGCTGACCAGCCCGGCAGCGGTAGCGACAACGGCGATTGCCGTCAGCCAGATCAGAGGGGTCGCGGTGAAGACCGTCCCCGCTTGCAGCTTCGGTACGTGCGTGAACGGCGAGACGTCCAACACCGCTTGCGTCAGCCCGATCACGGGGCCGTAGAGGGACAGCAACACGGTGATGCCCGCGACTGTCCAGGACCCGGCGACGGTCAACGGTGGCCACAGCCCGTACACGAGGGCCGCCAAGCCTGCGATCACCCACACGGCGGGCAGTTGGACCATCGCGGCACCCAGCGTGTGCGTCAGGTGGTGGCCGAGGTCGCCCGCGCGCAGACCGTGCCCCAGCCCGGTCGCCAGCCCCGCCGCCGCGAGCAGCACCGCTGGACCGAGCAAGGCGAAGACCAGGTGGCTCGCCGCCCACCGAACCCGGCTGACCCCGGTGGCCAGCACCGATTCCGCGTGGCTCGCGGTCTCCTCCGACCGCATGCGCAACGCAGCCTGGACCGCGTAGACGCCGCCGAGCATGCCGAACAACCCGACGATCGCGGCCAGGTACGCGTCGATCAGCCCGTTGGCGCCGCCCATCCGCTCCAGCATCTGCTTCACCTGGTCGCTGTCACCCACCAGGCCGCTTACGCCGTTGGCCATAGAACCGAAGAGGACCCCCATGACGACGAACCCGACCGCCCAGCCCACCAACGAGCCCCGCTGCAGGCGCCAGGCGATGCCGAACGCACTGGACAGCGACCGGGGCGCCGTCGGCGGGCCGAGCTTCGTCGCGAACATGCCCGCGCCGATGTCCCGCCGGGGCACCAGCCGGTAGGCGATGGCACCGACCGCGACCGCCACGCCGACCTCCAGCGCGAACACCCACAGCCGGTCGGCCACGAACGGCTTCGACGCCTGCGGCCACGCCAGCGGCGACAGCCACGACACCCAGTTCGCGGACGGCGTCGAGTCGCCGAACGCGCGCAGCAGGAAGGCCACCCCGAGGATCGCCGTACCGAACCCGTTCGCCGATCGCGAGTACTCGGTCAACTGCGCGGTAACCCCGGCGATCGCGGTGAACACGAGGCCCGTACCGGCAACCGTCAAGCCCAACGTGAACGAGCCCGCGACAGGCAAACCGGCGCCCACCATGACGAGAGCCATAACCAGACCGATTACGAAGCTGGAAGCGGCGGCCACGACGACGCTGGCGGTAAGAGACGCGTACCGGCCCACCACGGTCGACCCCAAGAGCTCCAGCCGCCCGGAATCCTCCTCTGCGCGCGTGTGGCGCGTGACCGTGAAGACCACGAACAGAGCGATGAACAGTGCCTCCAACGCCCCGTACCGCCACGCGATCCAGCCCCCGGGCGTGGTCAGGTCGTACGCGGGCCCGTAGAGCACCGCGACGGACGGGTTGCTGCCGGTGCCTGCGTTGAGCGAGGCCCGCGCGGCAACTGTGGGATAGAGAGACTCGTAGGTCTTCGCGGTCGACCCGGGGATCACTGACAAGAGCACGATCCAGATCGGCAGCATGACGCGATCGCGGCGCCGCGCCAGCCGCGCCAACTGCCAGGTCCCCACCACGCCGGTCATCGCGTGACCGCCTGCTCGTCCTGGTAGTGCCGCAGGAACAGCTCCTCCAGCGTCGGTGGCTGGCTGGTCAGCGATCGCACTCCCGACTGGGACAGCGCCCGCAGGGCCGCGTCCAACTCGCGTGTGTCGACGTCGAACCGCACGCGGTTGCCCTCGACGACAACGTCGTGCACCCCGGTCAGGTCTTTGATCCCGTTCGGTGGGCCCGCCAACTCCGCGCTGATGCTTGTCCTGGTCAGGTGTCGGAGGTCGGCGAGGGTGCCCGTCTCGACGGTTCTACCGGCGCGGATGATGCTCACCCGGTCGCACAGGGTCTCCACCTCGGCGAGGATGTGGCTGGACAGCAGGATGGTCCGCCCCCGGTCGCGCTCCTCGCGGACGCAGTCCTGGAACACCGACTCCATCAGCGGGTCAAGACCGGAGGTGGGCTCGTCCAGGATGAGCAACTCCACGTCCGAGGCAAGAGCGGCGACCAGCGCCACCTTCTGCCGGTTGCCCTTCGAGTAGGTGCGGCCCTTCTTGCGCGGGTCGAGGTCGAAGCGCTCCAGCAGGTCCGCCCGGCGCGTCTGGTCGAGACCGCCGCGCAACCTGCCGATCAGGTCGATCACCTCGCCGCCGGACAGGTTCGGCCACAGGGAGACGTCGCCGGGCACGTAGGCGAGGCGGCGGTGCAGGTCGGTTGCGTCGCGCCACGGGTCGCCACCGAGCAGGGTGGCGGTGCCGGAGTCGGCGCGCAGCAGGCCGAGCAGCACCCGGATGGTGGTGGACTTGCCCGCCCCGTTGGGGCCGAGGAAACCGTGGACCTCCCCGGTCCGCACCGTCAGGTCGAGACCGTCCAGCGCGCGGGTCCGGCCGAAGGTCTTGACCAGGCCGGACACCGATATTGCGGTTGTCATGATTCAGAACGTACTCGTGCTTCACAATCTTGTGAACGTTCTGAACGCGCTAACATTGTGATGTCGATCGGTGGGGTGACATCTCGGAAGGCGGGGCAGTGGCGGAAGACCCGGTGGCGCACTACGTGGAGCGCTTCGCGTTGCTCATGTCGGACGCGGGTATGCCCAGGATGCCCGCGCGGGTGTTCACGAAGCTGCTCGTGACCGACTCCGGCAAGGCCACCGCCGCCGAACTGGCCCAATCGCTGCGGGTGAGTCCCGCCGCGGTCTCCGGCGCGGTGCGCTACCTGGAGCAAATGGGCCTGATCAGCCGCGGCCGCGATCCCGGCCAGCGCCGCGACCACTACTCGGTGCCCGACGACGCCTGGTTCGAGGCGATCATGAACAGGGACAAGGTGCTCGGCGCCTGGTCGGTCGCCATGTCCGACGGCGCCACCCTGCTCGGCCCGGACAGCCCGGCGGGCAGGCGGTTGACCACCAGCCACCGCTTCTTCGAGTTCCTCCGCACCGAGATGGACGGCCTGCTGGACCAGTGGCGTGCCCAGCGCTAACGCTCGGCGGCGCGCACCAGCCGCCTGCTCAGGTCTTGGATGAACGACCGCAGGCCCGCGCGGAACGCCGGGCCGGTCCCGGGGATGCGCTCGACGAAACTGCAGCGCCACACGAGGTCGGTGCCACCTCCGTCGCGCGGGATAAGAGTCACCTCGCCCCGGTAGTCCCGGACAGGCGAAGACGACCGGAGTACGTAAACGTGCCGACGGTCCTGTTCGTACTCGACAGTCTCCTCGCGCACCAGCAGCGGTTTGCGCCCTATCACCCGGATGGCACCGACCCCGCCCGGCGCGGGATCGCCTTCTTGCTCCATGTAGGACTCCGCCACCACCGGCCGCGCCCACTCCGACCACCGCCGTCCGTCGACGACCATCGCGAACAGCTCCGGCGCGTCCGCGCTGCTGCTCGTGGTGATCTCGAAGGCGAAGGTGCGCTGGCGCTCGACCATGGGGCGGCCTCCCGGCTCGGGGCTGTGGACAACCCAGATCGTTCCACCCCGGTTTCGGCGTAGCCTCCCCAGCAGGCACACACCGATGACGGATTGGGGCCAGGCATGACGACTGCCGACGACCGCGTGCTCGCGCTCGCCGACGAACTGCTCGCGTTGCAACTGGCCGCGGAGCCGCTCGGGGCGACGTTGCTCGGCCTCCCCGGTCACGACGACCGGCTCGCCGACGCCTCGGAGGACGCGGACGCCGAGCAGCGGGCCGCCGCGCTGGACATCGCGGCCAGGGCCGCCGACCCGGAGTTCGCCGCCGACGTCACCGCCAAGGTCGTGGCCCAGCAGGCCGGGGCGATGGTCGACCGGATCGACGCGCGGATGGTCGAGTACACCATTTCGGACATCTTCGTCGGCCCGGCCGCGTCGTTGTTGACCTTCCTGCCGATGGTGGTGCTGCCGGACGCCGAGCGCGGACAGTCCTACTTGGCCCGGCTGCGGCAGGTGCCCGAGCACCTGGAGCAGGTCGCCGAGCGGCACCGCGCGGGTGCGGCGGCCGGGCGGGTGCCGGTGCGCAAGCTCGTGGACTCCGCCATCGCGCACCTGGACCGGTACCTGGGTGCCGACCTCGCCGCCGATCCGCTGCTCGCCCAGCAGCTCGTAGGCGACGACAACGGGTTCGCGGCCGAGCGCGAGCGAGTGGTCGCCGAAGTCGTCCGCCCGGCTTTCGCGGCCTACCGGTCGATGTTGGTCGACGAGATGGTCCAGCACGGTAGGCCCGACGACCGCCCCGGCCTGTGCGCACTACCGGGTGGCGATGAGGCGTACGCGGCGCTGTCCCGCGTGCACACCACAACGGACCTGACCCCGGAACAGCTCCACCAAACCGGACTCGACATCATCGCCAACCTGCGTGACGAGTACGCCGAGCTGGGCACCCGGGTCTTCGGCACGGCCGACCAGGCCGAGGTCTTCCAACGGCTGATCACCGACCCGGCCCTGCGCTGGCGCGACGCGGACGAGCTGCTCGACCACGCCAAGGCCGCCATCGCCCGAGCCGAGGAGGCCGCCCCGCGCTGGTTCGGCAGGCTGCCCGGCCAGCGCTGCAAGGTGGAGCCGGTGCCCGCCGCCGAGGCGCCCGGCGGGCCCGCCGCGTACTACATGCCGCCGTCGCTGGACGGCCTGCGCCCGGGTGTCTACTACGCCAACACCGACCGCGCGCACGAGCGGGACCGGTTCGTCGCCGAGGTCACCGCGTTCCACGAAGCCGTTCCGGGCCACCACTTCCAGCTCACCATCGCGATGGAGCTCGCCGAGCTGCCCCTGCTGCGCAGGCTCGCCGACGTCAACGCCTACGTGGAGGGCTGGGGGCTCTACACCGAGCGGCTGGCCGACGAGATGGGCCTGTACTCCGACGACGTTGCCCGGTTCGGCATGCTCGCGATGGACTCGATGCGCGCCGGTCGGCTGGTGGTCGACACCGGACTGCACGCCAAGGGCTGGAGCCGCGAGCAGGCCGTGGACTACCTGCGGCACAACACGCCGTTGTCCGCGTTGGAGATCGGCAACGAGGTCGACCGGTACATCGCGTACCCGGGCCAGGCGCTGTCCTACATGGTCGGTCGGCTGGAGCTGCAGCGGGTGCGCGCGGAGGCGGCGGCCCGCCTCGGCGACCGGTTCGACATCCGTGCCTTCCACGACCTGGTGCTCGGCGGCGGCCCGTTGCCGCTCAAGGTGCTCGACGAGGTTGTGAGCGCCTGGCCGGGCGTCTGATCCGAAACTGATTCACCGCACAACGGCGGTGTGGGCCTTGGCCCGCACCGCCGTTTTCGGCTGCGCGGAACCGGGCGAACCGGCCGAACCACCACTGTGGACCCCCGACGACAGTCGCCGCCCAGTCCGGCGATTTCGCCATCCAGGTGGTTACTCTCCGAGTAGATGTCACCGACTCAAGTGAATATTCCGCAACACTTCGGACTCAAAGTAACCCCGATGGGTGGGGACTTTTGAACGCTTAGTAGAGTCCGCGCACGCTGATCTGGCGAATATGACTCCAACGAGTGAGTCGATCTTTGCGCAGGTCAGTGGCGGCGGGCGTGCGAAGCCGATGCCGCGTCCAGCTCTTTCGACGGGATCAAGTTCGTGCGCAGAGGAGAGTCCATGCGGAGTCCTTGGAAGGTGGCCGGGGCCGCCCTGACCATCGCCGCGGTAACGGCGTCCATGGCGGGGATCGCCGCGGCCGACCCGGTGACGGGCACGCTGCTCGACCCGTCGAAGACCGGCAATGCCGAGGTCGTCGGTTTCCGTGTGCACCTGCACAACGCGGACAACACGGGCACCAAGGACGTCACCCCGTACCTGCTGCGCCTCAAGCTCTCCGACGGCACCGAGCTGAAGGTCTACTGCGTCGGCGTCAACATCAACGCCAGCTACGACAACGGTGCGATGACCGAGGCGTCGTGGGACAACTACCCGGACGCGGGTTCCCCGTTCAAGGCCAACTCCAAGAAGATCAACTGGGTGCTGCACCACGGCTACCCGAACGTCTCGCTGGCTGACCTGAACAACCTGGGCCTGGCCACCAACGCGGACGGCATCGAGGTCGAGGAGGCCGTCACGGCCACCCAGGCCGCGCTGTGGCACTTCAGTGACGGCTACACCATCGACCGCACGGACCCGCTGTTCCGCGGCAACCACGACTCCGACAAGGACGTCCTGGCGCTCTACGACTACCTCACCGGCGACAAGAACACCGGCGTCGACGAGACCCCGGTCGGTGACCTGGCGATCAACCCGGGCAGCAAGCACGGCGCGGCGGGTGACCTCATCGGTCCGTTCACCGTCACCACCAACGGCACGGTCGACTCGTTGACGACCGACCTGCCCAACGGCGTCGAGGTCACCGACAAGGACGGCAAGACCCTCACGGCGGCCGACATCAAGAACGGCACCAAGTTCTACGTCAAGGTCCCGGCGGGCGCCCCGGCCGTCGACGCCAAGACGGTGACGCTCGGCGGCAAGTCCCCGGTCCGTGAGATCGGCAGGCTGTTCACCGGCACCGATGGCAAGACCGCGCAGCCGCTGATCGTCGCGGGCTCGGACACCAAGCCGCTCTCGGCCCAGGCCAAGGTCGACTGGACCGTCAAGTCCTCGACCACCACGACCACGCCGACCACCACCACGGTGCAGACCTCGCCGCTGCCGACCACCACGGTCGCGCCGACCACCACCACGGTCGCCCCGGCCCCGCAGCCGAGCAACAACCTGCCGAACACCGGCGCCTCGATCCTGCTGCCCGTGCTGGTCGGTCTCGGCCTGCTCGGTGGTGGCGCGGGTGCGCTGCTCTACCTCCGGCACCGCCGCCGCGCCGCGTAAGCACGTGAGCTGACCGACGCCCTCCCGGGTTCGCCCGGGAGGGCGTCGGCGCGTTTACGGTCTTGGGGTGAGCACCGACGACGTGGCTGCCCCGCACTGGCTGCGGGGCCTGCTGAGCCAGAAGCCCGTGCCGATCCCGTGGAAGCGGGGTCTGCGCGCCGCCGCCACGATCGCCGGTCCGGTCGCGGTGGGGTTGGCGGTCGGGCGGCTGGACCTCGGGGTCCTGGTGTCCATCGGCGCGCTCTGCGTCGTTTTCGCCGATACCGATGGCCCTTATCCCTATCGGGCTCAGCGGACAGGTTGGGCTGCCTTCGCCGGTGTGGTCGGCTATCTCGTTGGCACCTTGCTCGGTGAGTCCGGGTCGTGGGTGTTGGTGTTGATCGCGGGTGTGTCCGCGTTGGTCAGCGCTGTTGGCAGCACGGCCTCTATGGCCGGTCTCCAACTGTTGGTCTTCGCGGTTCTCGGTACCGGGCAGTCGGCGGATCCGTGGTTGGCGATCGGGTGCTTCGGGGGCGGCGCTGCCTTCGCCGTCTTCTTGTCTCTCGCCGCGTGGCCGGTTCGGGGGGCCGCACATGAGCGGGCGGCGGTCGCGGCGGTGTACGACCAACTCGCGGTGATGCTCGCCGCCACCGGTAAGCCCGCCGCGCGACAGGCCCGCCGCGATCTCACCGCCTCGCTCAACACCGCCTACGACGCCTTGTTCACCGCGCGGTCCCACCTGGCCGGGCGCGATTGGTCCTACCGGCGTCTCTTTGTTCTACTCACGGAGACGACGCCGGTGGTCGAAGCCGCTGTCGCGCTCGTCAACGCCAAGCAGCCGGTTCCACCTGAGTACGTCACCTACCTGCTCGATTGCGCCTACCGCATCCGCCTGCGCGAGCCGCTGGCCGAACCGCCGACCCCGGCCGACGAGAGTCGGGCCGTCGCGAAGCTCCACGCCGGACTGCGGGCTGTCGCCGAGTTCCGCCGGGGCGATCGGGACACCGACCTGCGGCAGGCCAGTGAGCAGACCGACCTGCGGGTCCTGGTCGGCCGCCGCACCTGGCTGGTGGTGCTGCGGCTGATGCTCTGCGTCGGCCTGGCCGTCGCGGTCGGCAAGCTCATGGCCCTGGAACACGCGTACTGGGTGACGCTGACCGTGGCGATCGTTCTCAAACCCGATTTCGGCTCGGTGTTCGGTCGGGCTGTCCTGCGTGGCCTCGGTACCGTGACCGGCGTCCTGCTCGGCGCGGGTGTCCTCGCGCTGGCGCCGCCGCAATGGGTCCTGGTCGTCTTGATGGCCGTGGTCGCCCTGGGCTTGCCGGTGGGGCAGGTACGCAACTACGGCATGTTCAGCACGTTCGTCACCCCGCTGGTCTTGGTCCAATTGGACCTTGCCCGCGCGGGTGACTGGGGCCTGGTCGGTGCGCGGCTACTCGACACGGCTATCGGGTGCGTGATCGTGCTCGTCGCGGGCTATGCACTGTGGCCAGGAGCACGCCACCCCCGCGTCGGCGAAGACCTTGCCGACACTCTTGACGCTATCGCCGACTACCTCGACCACGCACTGACAGGGAAGACAGACACACGGTCGAGCCTTCGCCGACAGGCCTACCGGGACCTCTCCGACCTGCGCACGGCCTTCCAACAGTCCCTGGTGGAGCCATCGGCCGCCGGGAAACAAGCGGCGGCGTGGTGGCCGGTCATCATCGGTCTGGAACGGCTCACCGACGCCATCACCGGCCTCGCCGTGGCCGTCGACCGGGGCGCCGACCCTGTCGACCACGCCGACACCGCCGTCCTCTCCGAATCCGTTCGGGAAGCGGCCAGATCTGTTCGCGGCGAGCGCGCCCCCAAACGCGTCGACCTGCCCGATCGCGAACGGCTGGCCCACGTCGTGGGCGAGTTGACCTCGGTGAACGCCACCCTGCGCGGACCAGTACCGCCCGCGCGGCGTCGAACTCGGGCGGCGGAGTAGGTATCTTGATTGTTTGGCAGTGGGCACTGCTGGATCGGTTGGGTACCCTTCGACCTGGCGTGAGGAGCATCATGGGCATCGACTTCAACCAGCTCAAGCAGCAGGCTGAGGGCCTGTTGGAGCAGCACGGGGACAAGATCGAGGACGGCGTCGAGAAGGCGGGCGAGTTCGTCAAGGGCAAGTTCGGCCACGAGAGCCAGGTCGACACCGTGGTGGACAAGATCCAGGACCTGATCCCGGACAAGCCGCGCGAGCAGGACGACCAGGCGTGAGCTCGCCGACGTCGACCGAGCAGGCCGAGGGCGCGACCCGGCTGCGCAACCCGTCCGTGGTCACCTGGCAGGGCACCGCGCCGACATCCCTGGAGTCGGTGCGCCTGCTGCTGGGCGACGGCCGGGTACGCGCCTCCGGCAGGCTCATCGTCGCCGCGGACCCGTCGTCCGGTGGCGAGCCCTACAGCGCCTCTTACGAGGCGTCGCTGGACAAGGGTGAGGAGTCGGTGCGGCTGCTGCTGCGCACCACCACCGCCGAGCAGGAGCGGCAGATCTCGCTCAGCCGGGCCGAGGACGGCACCTGGCTGGTCGACCACGGCCAGAACTCCACCCGGGACACCTTCGGCGGCTCGGTCACCGTGCACGTCGCGGGCGCGCTCACCTTCACCACGCTGCCGGTCCGCAGGCTGGGCCTGCACCGCACCCCGGGCGAGTTCGAGATCCCGGTGGTGCACGTGTCGCTGCCCGACCTGCGGGTGCGGCTCGCCAGCCAGACCTACCGGACCGTGTCGGTGGACGAGCGGGGCGCGGTCATCGCGTTCAGCCAGGGCGAGTTCAGCACCGAGTTGACGGTCGACCCCGAGGGCGTCGTCGTCGACTTCCCCGGCGTCGCCACCCGCGTCTAGCGCGCCAACTGGAACGAGGCGTAGACGAAGGTGGGCGCCGTGGTCGCGTCCACCCCGAGCGCTTTCACCTCGACCACGTGTCTGCCCGGGGTGAGGTTGCCGGTGGGCAGGGCCAGTCGCCACACGCCGCCTGTGCCGGGGCCGTCGGTGGTGGTGGGTATCCCCGCCACGCGCTGGCCGTCCAGCCGGACCTCGACCCCGGCCATGCCCGCCAACCGCCCCGCGACCTGCTGGCCCGCCCGGCCGTCGGTGCCGATCTCCAGCACCATCCGGCCGCGTTGCACGTCGGCGCCCTCGGCTACCGGGTTGCCCGCCGCGTCGAAGAACTTCGCGCTCGGTTTCGCCAGCGCCGGTTTGGGCCTCGGCAACGGTTGGTCGATACCGCTACCGGCCGCTGGTGAGACCGCGCCATTCGGTGCCGTTAGCTCTACCGTCGCGTAGATGACCCTGGTCGACGCTTGACCCGTGTGCTGCGGTCCACGGACCTGCAGCGGCAGGGTCTTACCGTCGGATGCCAGGACAAGGCTGTTGACCGGTATGTCCGCGACTATCGGATAGCGCACCCCGCGCGCGAGTGGCTGTCCAGGCACCGCAGGTCGAGCGGGGAAGGTGCCGCCACCGACCTCAATGGTGAAGGCGTCGTTCACTGCCTCACCAGGTGGGTTTTGCGGCACCAGCACGACCCGCACCTGGGCCGCCTGCGCACCAGCCACTCGAGCTCCGTTGACTGACGTGGAGAACGGCGCGTCGGGCGCGACGACGACGGGACCGCTGTTCATCTCAGGTGGCACCACCAGCACCGGCACCGTTGTCGGCGCCCCCACGAACCCGATGAGGTTCACCCCCGCGTAGATGCCGTTGGTGGCGCCTACGAACCCGACCAACGCCGTGGCCACCCGCCAGGCGGGCACCACGTTGCCGCCACCGACGACGACGCCGTCCCGCAGCACGGTCACCCCGCCAGCGCCCAGCACGACCTCCCACCGCACGCTGAACCCGATCTCCGGCGGAGGCGCGGTCCCGGCGGAAACCGCCGACGCGACCCGCGGCGTCCCCGGCGCGACGAGCACCTGCACGTTGGTCCGGTCGTCCGCCGCCGAGATCCGCACCCGGATCGCCCCGGGCGGCAGCGAGGGATCGTCCTGCGCGACCCCGGCGGGTCCGGGCGCGGGGGACCCGTTCGGCGATCCGTCGATGAGGTCTGCCGGGCCGGGCACCAAGTCCAACAGCAGATCGCCACCCAGCGACGGGTGATCGGTCTCGACCACAAACCGGCCGAACTCACCGTTCACCGGCGTATCGCGCAGTGTGAACGGGGCACGCGCGCGTAAGGCCACCGGATCATTCCCACAGTTACCGCTAATCACGAGGTGCACGCCGTCTTCGCCTTCGCCGTGGGTGGCCTTACCGCAGCCGCCTGTGCTGGCGAAGCGCCAATTGACCGGGTCCGGTACGACCCGCGAGGTGAACCTGTCGTTGAACGACCACACCGGATCGTCCGTAGTTGCTGCCGGGGTGGCTGAGGTCTTAAGTGGTTGTGACCGCTGGCCGAACGCATCGACAGTGCGGATCTCGATGTCGTAAGAGGTGTTGTCCGCCAAGGCATCTAGCTGCACAGCCGGAACCGCGACGAGTCGGGTGAACTCCATCGTGCCCATCCGGCCCCACTGGACCTCGTACCCCGCGGCGTTCTCGGGCTGCCCGGACGGGTAATACCGCGGCCCCCACAACAGTTGCAGCCGCTGCGGCCCAGGCACCACGTGGACGCCGGGCGGTGGACTCGGTCGCCCTTCCGGTCCGGGCACGATCACGCCTTCACGCGCATACGCTTTAACCGTCGTCTGCGGTGCCACCGTCGGCTTGGTCGTAGGGGTCGCCTGGTCGTCCGGGGGCGTGCGCAGCAAGAGGACCGCCCCGACCAGTACGGCCAAGCCCGCCGCTATCGCCGCTATTCGACGAACGCGGTTGGGTGGGGTTGGCGTCACCAACGGCGGGGGTTGATCCACCGGCACAAGGTAAGGGCCGGTGAGAGACCGGTCACAGCTTCGTTGCCGAGCCGAGACCTCCCGCCGCTCCAGCCGTCACCGCGCTCGTCAGTCCGGCAGCACCGGGAGCGCGACCACCGCGAGGTCTCCGTCGAAACCGACGACCCGCCCGCCGCGTGCCCCGACCAGCCGCAGCTCCTCCATCGGGTCCGGTCCGGCCAGGTCGATCATGGCCCGCGCCCGGCCCGCGTCCCGGTAGCCCTCGAAGGTGGCCCGGCCGTGGTGACCGGCGTGCACCGTGGCGCCGAGTGACCCGGTCGAGGCCAGCGCGCCGCGGGCGGCTCCGAGCTTGCCCAGCGCGTCGTCGACCGCGTCCAGCAGCCCGGCGCGGTTCCCCTCGCACATCGCCAGCACCAGTTCCGGCCTGCTGCTCGCCACCCGGGTCCCGTCGCTGAACGACCCGGCTGCCAGCGCCATCGCCAGCGGCCCGCCGTCGGCCCCGCAGGCGGCCAGGACGGCCGCCAGCACGTGCGGCAGGTGCGAGATCCGGGCCACCGCCGCGTCGTGCTCCAGCGTCGTCGTGGGCACCACGCCCGCCCCGCAGTCCAGCGCGAGCCGGGCGGCCTCCCGCCACGCGGCCAGGTCGGTCTCCTCGTCCGCGGTCACCACCCAGGCCGCCTCGGTGAACAGCGCCGCGGAACTGGCGGCCCAGCCCGACTCGGACTTGCCCGCCATCGGGTGGCCGCCGGCGAACCGGGCGTTCGGGGCGTACTTCGCGACCGCGTCGGCCACCGGCCCCTTCACGCTCACCACGTCGGTCAGCAGGCATCGAGGCGCCAGGTCGGCCACCTTGCGCAGCACCGCGTCGACCGCGGGCAGCGGCACCGCGATGACCACCAACGCGTCATCGTCGGCCGCCTTGCGCAGCGCGGAATCCACGTCCAACACGCTGAAGTCGGCGGCGATCGCGCCCCGCGCGTCCGCCGCCGACCCCGCCGTACCCCACACGGTCCGACCTGCGGCGGCCGCCGCCCGCAGCACCGAACCGCCGATGAGCCCCAGCCCGACCACGCAAACGGATCGCATGAAGCCGGATTGTGCCGTATGGATCACCGATCAGCGCAGCACGTCCAACGCAAATGCCGCGTAGGTGCTGACGCCGTGCGGGAGAGCGGCCTCGTCGAACTGCACCCGGTTTGAGTGGTTGGGCGCGGCGTCCGCTGGATCCACCCCGGGCGGACAAGCACCGAGGAAGGCCATCACCCCTGGGACCTCTTGCAACACGTACGACCAGTCCTCGGCGCCCATAAGAGGGTGTGACATGGCCGTCACGTGGTCGTTGCCGAGGACAGCTCTACCGATATCGGTCACGCGGGTGGCGACGTCGTCGTCGTTGATGGTGACGGGGTAGCCCGCGTCGACCGTGAAGGTGGTCGTGCACCCGTGCGCGGCGGCGATCTGCGCGCACACCTTGGGGATCTCGGCGAGCATCGTCGCGCGCGAGGACTCCGACAGCGTCCGCAGCGTCCCCTCCAGTTCGGCGGTCTCCGGGATGATGTTGGACGTGGTGCCCGCGGTGATCCGCGAGATGGTCAGCACGGTCGGCTCGAACACGCTGATCCGCCTGGTCACCACGGTCTGCAGGGCACCGACCATGGCCGCGGCCGCCGGTACCGGGTCGATCGCGTCGGACGGCGTCGAGGCGTGGCCGCCCCGGCCGGTCACGGTGATGGTGAACGAGTTCGCGCTCGCCATGATCGGGCCGGACCGGGTGCGCAGCACCCCTGATGTCTCCTTGGCGGTGATGTGCAGCGCCAGCGCCCGCTCCACCGGCCGGTCGGCGACGTCCAGCAGGCCCTCGTCGAGCATGAACTTGGCGCCGTAGTGGCCTTCTTCGCCCGGCTGGAACATGAACACGACGGAGCCCGCGAGGCGGTCGCGGCGGGCGGCCAGGATGCGGGCCGCGGACGCCAGCATCGCCACGTGCGTGTCGTGTCCACACGCGTGCATGCTCCCGTCGACCCGGGAGGCGAAGGACAGCTTCGTGTCCTCTTGCAGCGGTAGCGCGTCCATGTCGCCGCGCAGGAGCACCGTCGGACCCGGCCTGGCCCCGTCGAGCACACCGATGACCGACCCGACCTTGCTACCGGTGTGCAGGCGCAGGTCGAGGTCCTCCAGCGCCTTGAGCACGGCGGCCTGCGTGCGGGGGACAGCCAACCCCTGTTCGGGGTGCTGGTGCAGTTGCCTGCGCAACGCGACCGTCTTCGGTTGGACGGCGTGCGCGGCTTCGAGGAGACCGCTGAACCGGGGGTCGCCCGCCAGCGGTGATGGGGCCGTCGTCATTTCTCGATAGTGTCATCGCGGGCCGGTATGGGGGACTGCTTCTTCCGGGTGACCTCCACGCGGAATACGGTGTGTGCATGTCGGGAGAGGAGCCGGTACCGGGCTTCGGGGTTGCGGTCGTCCGTGAGGACGGCAAATGGCGGTGCGACACGATGGACAGCACCGCGCTGGGTCAGCTCGACGCGGCTATCACCGAGCTGCGCAAGACCCGCTCCACCGGGGCGGTGTTCGGGTTGTTGGCCATCGATGACGAGTTCTTCCTCGTGTTGCGACCGAGTCCGAGCGGGGTCGCTTTGCTGCTGTCGGACGCCGCGGCGGCGCTGGACTACGACATCGCCGCCGACGCGCTCGACCTGCTGCGGGTCGACCCGCCGGAGGACGACGACGAGGTGTGGCCGGAGGGGTCGCTGGACATCCTCGCCGATCTCGGGCTGCCCGCGCCGGAGCTGCAGGTGATCATCGACGAGGTGGACCTGTACCCCGACGAGCAGTTGCAGATGATCGCCCAGCGGTGCGGGTTCGCGTCCGAGCTGAACAAGCACCTGGACACCATCCTGCAGTGAAACCCGGCGCTGACCTGGCCGGATACGTCCGGCGGGCGATGGCGGCGGCCGCTGGTGCCGCCGCGTCCGGTGACGTCCCGATCGGCGCGGTCGTGTTCGGGCCGGACGGCGCCGAGTTGGCCGCCGCGCACAACGCGCGGGAGGCGCTTGGCGACCCGACCGCGCACGCCGAGATCATCGCGCTGCGCGCAGCGGCCAGGGTGTGCGACGACGGCTGGCGGCTGACCGGCTGCACGCTGGCGGTCACCCTGGAGCCGTGCACGATGTGCGCTGGGGCGGCGGTGCTGGCCAGGGTCGACCGGGTCGTGTTCGGCGCGTGGGAGCCGAAGACCGGCGCTGTTGGCTCATTGTGGGACGTGGTCCGGGACCGGCGGCTGACCCACCGGCCGGAGGTCGTCGGCGGGGTGTTGGCCGACGAGTGCGCCGCCCTGGTGGCCGATTTCTTCCGCGAGCGCCGACCGGACCGACATTTGTGACTCGGGTCACAATGGCGTTGGGTGGTCGCCGATGGTGGACACCCCTCTCGTGAAAGCGGAAACGGGAGGAATGGCGATGAGCGTGTTCGACAAGGCCAAGGACAAGGCCGAACAGGTGATCGGCGAGGTTAAGGAGAAGCTCGGCCAGGCCACCGGCAACCGCGATCTGGAGAACTCCGGCAAGGCCGACCAGGTGAGCGGGAAGACCAAGGAGGTCGGGCACACCGTGCGCGACAACGTGGCGGGTGCGGTCCACGACGCCAAGGAGCGGTTGGACGGCGATCGCCGCTGATCCCACTGGTTCACGGGCCCGCCTTCGATCCCCTGGAAGGCGGACCCGCGCACGTTCGGGGAACCCCCCGCTCGTCTGGGCGGGAGGTTCTGTACTCTCTCTTGCGGTGGCGTGTCCGAGCGGCCGAAGGAGCGCGCCTCGAAAGCGCGTGACGGTAACCCCGTCCGTGGGTTCAAATCCCACCGCCACCGCCATGACCAAGAGGACCGGTCACCTGCAGAGGGTGACCGGTCCTCTTGTCTGTGTCGGCTCGGTTTGCCCGTGCGGTAGAACTTGCCGAACCGGGGTGAGGAGGTCGGCGTGGGCAAGCAGGCGGGGCAGGTACTGGCGGGGAACCTGCGGGCGCTGCGGGAGTTGGGCGGCTTGTCGCTGTCGGAACTGGCCCGGCGGTCCGGGATCGCCAAGGGCACCCTGTCCCAGTTGGAGTCCGGCACCGGCAACCCGACCATCGAGACGGTGTTCAGTTTGTCGAACGCTCTGGGGGTGCCGGTGTCCAGCCTGCTGACCGCGCCCGCCGAGTCCGAGGTTGTCCTGGTCCGCGGCGTTGACGTCGAGGTGCTCTCCGGCGATGTCGTCGACCTGCGGATGATGCGCAGGCTCGACCTCGCCGACACCGTGGTCGAGGTGTTCGACCAGCGGGTTCGCCCGGGGGAGACCCAGTACTCGGCCGGTCACGCCGGTCGGGAGCACGTGTTGGTGACCGAGGGGGTGCTCCGGGTCGGTCCGCCGAACGACCCGTACGAGATCGGCCCCGGCGACTACGTCTGCTTCCCGGCGGCGGGTCCACACGTGTACTCGGCCGTGGACGGGCCGGTGATCTCGGTTCTATTGCTCGAATACGCCGCGGGCGACACCCGGCCGATCCCGGTGCCACACCGGGATTGACCGTTGCCGGTCCGGCTGCCTACGCTCGGCATCGTTCACTTCAATGAACGATGGGAGGGTGGGCGGTGCGGGTCGCGGAGGTGGTGGTGATCGGCGCCGGGGTCATCGGTGCCGCCTGCGCCGAAGCCCTCTCCGCGTCGGGGCTGCGGGTCACCGTGCTCGACCGGGGCCCGTTGGCAGCGGGGACGAGCGCCGCCGGTGAGGGCAACGTCCTTGTGTCCGACAAGGAATCCGGCTCCGAGTTGGACTTGGCCCTGTCATCGTTGCGGCTGTGGCCGGCTCTTGTCGCGGACGACGACGTCGAGTGGGATCCCAAGGGCGGGCTGGTTGTCGCTACCGGTGATCCGGAGCCGTTGAGGCTATTCGCCGATGCTCAGCGCGAAGTGGGCGTGGACGCCAGGTGGACCAGCCGCGCGGAGGCGCTGGAGATGGAACCACACCTCACCCGTCGGATCACGGCGGCGGTGTTCTATCCGCAGGACGCCCAACTGCAACCGGTTCTTGCCACACAAGCCCTACTCGCCAAGGTAAGACGACGTGGTGGCGTTCTCCGGCCGGGGGTGACTGCCCTGGGTCTGGACACGACCGGCCTCCACACCAGTGAGGGCGTTATCGCGTGCGAGCACGTTGTCAACGCGTGCGGGCCGTGGGCGGGAGACGTATCGCGAGCTCTTGGCGCACCAATCGCCATCGCACCGCGACGCGGGATGGTTCTTGTGACCGCGCCACTGCCGCCTACCGTGCACCACAAGGTCTACGACGCCGATTACGTCGGCGCTGTCGCGAGCGGTGAAGCCGACCTGCAGACCTCCACCGTTGTCGAATCGACGGCAGCAGGAACCGTGCTGATCGGGTCCAGCCGGGAACGCGTCGGGTTCGACGAATCGATCCGGGTACGTGTGCTGCGCGAGTTGGCACGCAAGGCGGTGGCACTGTTCCCGGCTCTTACCGACGTTCCTGTCATGCGCGCGTACGGCGGGTTCCGCCCTTATGCGCCAGACCACCTCCCGGTGATTGGTGCTGACCCACGCGTACCGGGACTCTGGCACGCCACCGGGCATGAAGGCGCAGGCATCGGTTTGGCCGCAGCCACCGGCGCCCTGCTCGCCGAGCTGATCACCGGCGCCACCCCGCACCTGGACCCCCATCCGTTCCGAGTAGACCGGCCGGGGGTGATGACGTGCACGTGACCATCGACGGGGTGCGACGCGAAGTCGAGCCTGGGCAGACCGTGGCCGGAGTGCTTTTGGCAGCCGGGCAGGTGTCGTGGCGGACCACGCGTGGCGCGGGCAAGCCGCGCGGCGTGTTCTGCGGTATCGGTGTTTGCTTCGACTGCCTGGTGACCGTGAACGGTGTCGCGGATGTCCGCGCTTGCCAACGACTTCTGGTCGACGGTGACGACATCACCACGGAGACGCCATGAAGGTCGTAGTCATCGGCGGTGGCCCAGCCGGTGTGGCAGCGGCCCAGGCGGCTATCCGCGCGGGCGCTGAAACCACTCTCGTCGACAGCGAGTGCGCCCTGGGCGGCCAGTTCTACCGGGGTAGCCCGCAGCGGATTGATCCGAGGGTGCGTCACCTGCCGAACAGCACTGTGTGGGCGGTGGAAGGGCTGCGGCTACACATACGAACTGGCTTGGCCGATAGCCCTAACCGGGCTGGGGAGACCATCAACGCCGATGCAGTTGTCCTCGCCACCGGCGCGCATGATCGAGTAGTGCCCTTCCCTGGTTGGGATCTCCCGGGTGTGTACACGGCCGGTGCTGCGCAAGCGCTCGCCAAGGGCCAGGGAATCGCCATCGGTAAGCGAGTCCTCGTGTCTGGTACTGGTCCCTTCCTGTTGCCGGTGGCCGAATCGTTGTCAGCGGCGGGTGCTCGCGTACTTGGCATCTTTGAAGCGAACACGGGTCTTGGCTGGTTCACACACCCTCTTGCGGCGAGTCCGGTGAAGGTCGTCGAGCTTGCCGGGTACGTGCGACGGCTAAGAGCCCCGTGGCGTCCTCGTACCGCGGTGGTTGCCGCACACGGCGAAGACCGGGTTGTCGCTGTAACCGTGGCCAGGTTGAACCCGGACTGGACCATCCGTAGCCAACGTCGAGTAGACGTTGACGCTGTCTGCCTCGGGCACGGCTTCACACCGAGGCTGGAGCTGGCCGTGTCCGCCGGGTGCAAACTCGTGGACGGATTCGTCGCTGTTGACGACACCGGCGCGACCTCCGTCCCCGGTTGGTACGCCGCCGGTGAGGTAACCGGGATCGGTGGAGCCGATCTCGCTACCGCGGAAGGCGAAGTCGCCGGTACGGCTGCCGCAAGAGGGCCATACCCGGTCGCAGCGCGCGCGAAAGTTCGTAGTGGACGCAGGTTCGCCGCAGCGCTCGCGGCCGCGCACCCTGTCGAGCCCGGTTGGCATACCTGGCTCACCGACGACACGCTCGTTTGCCGCTGCGAGGAAGTCACCTACCGGGGCCTGCGCGCGGCCGTCGAAGCGGACACCGCCGGGACAAGGACCCTCAAGCTGACCAGTCGCGCCGGGCTCGGTCTGTGCCAAGGCCGGATGTGCGGCCACAACGCCACCGAACTCGCCGCCACCCACCTGCGGCGCTCGTTCTTCGAACCCACCGACCTGCACCGCCGCCCCATCGCCACTCCGGTGCGGCTGGGCGAACTCGCATCCCTGCCCGAGGAGGACCTGTGACCGAGCGACTCGACGGCGTCATCGTCGCCACCGCCGTGCCCTACGCCCCCGACGACACCGCTCCCGCCGGACTGCGCCCCGACCTGGACCGGTACGCCGAGCACTGCCGGTGGCTGGTCGAGAGCGGTTGCCGCGGCGTTGGCCCCAACGGGTCGTTGGGCGAGTACTCGTCGCTCACCGACGCCGAACGACGTGAGGTGGCCCGTACCGCCATCGCCGCCGTGGGCGACACCGGCATCGTCGTCGTCGGTGTGCACGGCGTGGGAGCCCACCAGGCCAAGCACTGGGCCGAGTTGGCAGCGGAGGACGGTGCCAGCGGGGTCCTGTGCCTACCGCCCACGATGTACCGGGCCAACGCGGGTGAGGTCATCGAGCACTTCGCGGCCGTGGCATCGGTAGGGCTACCGGTGATGGTTTACAACAACCCCATCGACACGAAGGTCGACCTCACGCCCGCTCTTGTCGCCGAGATCGCCCAGATCGATAACGTTGTCGCCATCAAGGAGTTCTCGGGCGACGTCCGCCGCGTGTTGGAGATCCGCGAAGCAGCTCCAGAGCTGACGGTCGTAGCCGGAGCAGATGACGTTGCCTTGGAATCGTTGCTGATGGGGGCAACCGGGTGGTTCGCGGGATTCCCGAACGTGTTCCCGGCCGAGTCCGCCCGGCTCTACGACCTCGCGCTGCAGGGCGAACTCGAAGAGGCCATGGCCATGTACGAGCCGCTGGTCGCGGCGTTCCGTTGGGACTCGCGGACCGAGTTCGTGCAGGCCATCAAGCACGGTATGGACATGGTCGGCCGGTACGGCGGCCCGTGCCGACCGCCTCGCGGACCGCTATCGCCGGACCAGCTCACCGCCCTGGAAGCCGACATGCGCCGCGCGCTCGACTCGCTGACGGCGGCCTGACATGCGTTCCACCCGCGTCCTGCACGCCGTCGACTCGCACACCGAGGGCATGCCGACCCGCGTCATCACCGGCGGCGTCGGCGTCATCCCCGGGACCACTATGGCCGAGCGCCGCGAGTACTTCATGGCGAACCTCGACCACCTGCGCGAGTACCTGGTCAACGAGCCGCGCGGTCACTCGGCCATGAGCGGTGCCATCCTGCAGCCACCAACCCGACCCGACGCGGACTGGGGCGTCCTCTACATCGAGGTTTCCGGCTGCCTGCCCATGTGCGGCCACGGAACCATCGGCGTGGCGACCGTGCTCGTGGAGACAGGGATGGTCGCGGTAAGCGATCCGGAGACCGTCATCAGGCTCGATACGCCCGCCGGGCTCGTCGAGGCGACGGTGGTGGTCAACGACGGTAAGGCCGAATCGGTCACCATCGAGAACGTGCCGTCGTTCGCGGTCGAGTTGGACGCCACGGTCGAGGTTCCCGGCCTCGGCCAGATCCGCTACGACATGGCCTACGGCGGCAACTTCTACGCGATCCTGCCCATCGCCGAACTCGGCATCCCGTTCGACCGCGCCGAGAAGGCCCGGATGATGTCGGCCGGGCTGTCCATCATGGATGCCATCAACGCGACCAACCGGCCCGTGCACCCGGAGAACCCGGCCATCTCCGGTTGTAAGCACGTCCAGTTGGTCGCCCCGCGCGCGGGAGGTGGCTCGCGCAACGCGATGGTGATCCACCCCGGTTGGTTTGACCGTTCTCCTTGCGGCACTGGGACATCGGCCCGGTTGGCTCAACTGCACGCACGCGGAGAACTGGCTATCGGCGAGGACTACGTCAACGAGTCCCTCCTCGGAACACACTTCATTGGCCGGTTGGTGCGGTCAGTCACGGTTGGCCAGACGGCGGCGGTAGTGCCTACCGTGACCGGACGCGCGTGGATTACCGGCACCGCTCAATACCTGCTCGACCCGACCGACCCGTTCCCGAGGGGGTTCGTCCTGTGAGGATTGTGTCCAGCTCGCCGCAAGCACCCGACGACGTCGTCATCGACGTACCGGCGGGTGATGCGGTCGGCGCCGTCGAACGGGCTCGCGTCGCACAGCGCGAGTGGGCCACCACGGGGCCTGCGACCCGCGCCGCGGCCTTGGACGCGGTCGCGGACGCCGTGGCCGGGTCGGACCTCGCCGATCTCATCGTGCGCGAGGTGGGAAAACCCGTCACCGAGGCCCGTGGCGAGGTCGCCCGCGCTGTCGCGATCCTGCGCTACTACGCCCAACAGGCCTATGACCCCATCGGCGACACGTACCCGGGCGGGCTCTCCTTCACCGTGCGCCGACCGCGTGGTGTGGCCGGGCTGATCACCCCGTGGAACTTCCCGCTCGCGATCCCGGTGTGGAAGGCAGCACCCGCTCTTGCCTTCGGCAACGCCGCCGTGGTCAAGCCGTCCCCGGACGCCACAGCCTGCGCGCTGCGGTTGGCCGAACTCGCCGACGGACACCTGCCGGACGGCCTGTTCGCCGTCGTCCCGGGTGGACCGGAGGAAGGCACCGCGCTGGTCGACACCGCCGACGTCGTGTCGTTCACCGGGTCGGGCGCGGTCGGGAAGTTGGTGGCCGTGGCGGCGGCCGAACGCGGCATCCCGGCGCAGTGCGAGATGGGCGGCCTGTCCGCGTCGATCATCCTGCCGGACGCCGACCTCGACCGGGCCGCCGCCGACATCGCCTACGCCGCCATGGGCTACGCCGGGCAGAAGTGCACGGCCACCAAACGGGTGATAGTTGTGGGCGCTGACGCCACCGACGCCATCTGGGAGAGCGTGAAAGCACTGCGCGTCGGCGACCCGGCCGACCCCACCACCGCCATCGGCCCCGTCATCACCGCCGCCGCCCGCAGGCGCGTGGTCGACGCGGGCGGCACCGCCATCGAACGGGACGGTTGGTACGTCCAGCCCACCCTGGTCGGGCCTGGCACCCGCCTTGACGGCGAGGAGGTGTTCGGTCCGATCTGCACCGTCACCACGGTCGCCGATGTCGATGCCGCGATCGACTTGGCCAACGCGACCGACTACGGCCTGGTCACCGCCTTGTACACCGGCGATCTGGCCGCCGCGCTGAGCTATGTGGAGCGCTGCGCGTCCGGGCAGGTCAAGGTCAACATGCCCACCGCGGGGGTCGACTTCCACTTGCCTTTCGGTGGTGAGCGTGGCTCCGGCTACGGCGGCAAGGAGCAGGGCAAGGCCGCCGCCGCGTTCTACACCCTCAGCCGCACCGTCCAACTGTCCCGCTAGTCCCCGCTTGAACCAGCCCATGTGAAACCAGCCCACGTGAAAGAGGTGCCCAGATGAGCGACCGCCCGGCTCGACGCGATCCGTCGAAGTTGGTGGAGGCCGAGGGGTTCCGCGAGTTCGTCCGCGACGACTGGGGCCCGGCCGACCGCCGGGTCAACGCGGTCCCCGGCGCGGCCGAGGCGGCCGCCGCCCACCGCGCCCGGCTCTCCGCCGCGTTCCCCGGCAAGCGCGTGGCGCTCGCCGCGGGCATCGCCCCGACCCGGTCCAACGACACCGACTACCAACTCCGGGTCGATTCCGACTTCGCCTGGCTCACCGGCTGCTACGCCGAGGGGGCCGTGCTGGTCATGACCCCGTCCGGCGGCGGCCACGACGCCGTGCTGCACCTGCGCGAACCCGCGGGCCCCGGCGAGGCGGACTTCTTCGCGAGCGCCCGCGACGGTGAGCTGTGGATCGGCGCCATGCCGGGGCTCGCCGAGTGGTCGGCCGCGCTGGGCGTCGAGTGCCGCCCACTGGAGGACCTGCCGAGGTCGCTGCGCGGCCAGTTGCCCGAGGTGTTCGCCGTGAAGGGGGTCGACCCGTTCCTGGACGCCCTCGTCGGCGCGCACAGCCCGGAACTGCGGACCACCCTGGCCGAACTGCGCCGCATCAAGGACGAGTGGGAGATCGGTCAGCTCCAGGCGGCCGTTGACGCTACCGTCCTCGGTTTCGCGGATGTGGCTCGTGAACTGGACGAGGCTGTCCGCGGCGGTGGCGAACGCTGGCTGCAGGGCACCTTCGACCGTCGCGCCCGCACCCTCGGCAACGGACCCGGCTACACCTCCATCGTCGCCGCCGGGCACCACGCGCCGGTGCTGCACTGGACCCGTTGCGACGGTCCGGTCACCGAGGACGGGCTGCTGCTGCTCGACGCCGGTGTCGAGGTCAGCACCCTCTACACCGCGGATGTCACCCGCACCTTCCCGGTCTCCGGCGAGTTCACCGACGCCGAACGCCGGGTGTACGACCTGGTGCTGGCCGCGCACCTCGCCGCCATCGAGGACGTGCGGCCCGGCCGCGACTACCGCGACTTCCACAACACCGCCATGCGCGTGCTCGCCGAGGGCCTGCACGACTGGGGCCTGCTGCCCGGGTCGGTGGAGAAGTCACTGGAGCAGAACGGCCAGCACCACCGCCGGTACATCGTCTGCGGCATCGGCCACTTCCTCGGCATGGACGTGCACGACTGCGCCCGGTCGAGCGCGGGCGCCTACCACGAGGGCAAGCTGGAGGTCGGCATGGCGCTGACCGTCGAACCCGGCCTGTACTTCCACCCCAACGACCTCACCGTGCCCCCGGAGCTGCGCGGCATCGGCATCCGCATCGAGGACGACCTGGTCGTCACCGCGACAGGCGCCGACGTCATCTCGAACGCGTTGCCCATCACAGCGGACGGGATCTGTGAGTGGGTCCGGGGCGTTCGGGGGTAGCCTCGATTCCTCTGTAGACAGGGGTAAAGGAGGGACGTCGTGTCCGACCACGACGAACGGCCAGAGGGGACCGGGAAGCACGCGGCGCCGGAGGGAGCGGAGCGGCACCCGCTCATCGACCTGTCGCGTGACCCCAACCCGGGCAAACCGGATCACGCGGCGCCCGAAGAGGACTAGTGGCCTGCGCAGGTCACCGCTCCGGTGACCTGCGCTTTCACTCTTTCCGCGCGTGAAGGTCTCTTGCGGACACCGCTGGTGTTCGATCGCTTGGCCCAGCGAGCCGTTGGCGTCCACCGAGCGGGAAAACACGTGGTGCGGTCGCGTTTCCCGGTAGGACGGGCGGCTCGGTCGGGTGAATTTGCGGTCGAACACATGTTTGGGTGAAGTGCTCGGCAACTGTCGGTGGGTGGGTGCAGTATGGGCACCATGCGAACATATGATCGAGAGGCGCGGGGTTCGGTCGCGCTGCTGGCAGCCCGGCTGACCGAGGCCGCGGCGCTCGGGCAGGCCGCTGCTCTCGATCGGATCCAGCAGGTCGCGGCGCACGGCGTTCGGCAGGCCGCGGCCGCCGCGGTCGCGTCGCTGTCCCGGGCGCTGGAGTTGTTGTGGCAGCGCGGGTGGCTGCCCGCGGAGGCGGTCAGCGCGGTGCCCAGGCAGCTCGCGGTGCTGGTGGTGGCTGCCATCGGGCACGAGGTCCGGCGCTACCCGGCCGCCCGGCTGC
This sequence comes from Actinokineospora inagensis DSM 44258, assembly GCF_000482865.1. GTDB lineage: Bacteria > Actinomycetota > Actinomycetes > Mycobacteriales > Pseudonocardiaceae > Actinokineospora > Actinokineospora inagensis. The sequence goes on from NZ_AXWW01000045.1 coordinate 64,468, forward strand.
ACCCGGTGTGGCGGGCGCAGCTCGCCGAGTTGGACACCGCCCCGCTCGACCTCGCCGAGCCGCTGGAGCCCGCCCTGCGGCGAGTGGTCGACCTGGTCGGCGCGTTGATGGCGTTACCGCAGTTGCCCCGCCTGGTCCCTGGCCCGTGCGAGGCCACCGCCGAGAGCGACGGCCCCGCCGTCGACCCGCGGGTGATGATCAAGGTGCGCGGCCTGCTCGCCAAGGCCGAGTCGACCCCGTTCGCCGCCGAGGCCGAGGCCCTGTCCGCCAAGGCCCAGGAGCTGATGGCCCGGTACGCGTTCGAACAGGCCGTCCGCACCGCCGACGAACCACAGCTCGCCGCCGCCCGCCGCGTCTGGCTCGACGCCCCCTACCAGGCCCCCAAGGCCCAGTTGGTCGACGCCGTCGCCAGCGCCAACCGCTGCCGCTCCGTGTTCTACCCCCGCCTCGGCTGCGTCGGCCTGGTCGGCCACGAAACCGACCTGGAGATCACCGAACTGCTGGTCACCTCGCTGGCCACCCAGTCAACCCGGGCGATGGCGCACGCCCCCGGCCGCACCCGCGCCTACCGGCACGCCTTCCTGGTCGCCTACGCCCACCGCGTCCACCAACGCCTCACCGAGGCCGCCACCCACGCCCGCCCCACGTCGACCGCCCTCCTCACCGCCCTCGCCTCCCGCCAAGCCGCCGTCGACGCGAAGTTCACCGCCCTCTACCCCGGTATCCGCACCCACCGCCCCACCGCCACCAACCCCTCCGGCTGGACCGCGGGCCTCGCCGCCGCCGACCTCGCCGACCTCCACCCCCACCGCCGCGTCGCCAGTTGACCCCCGGCGACACCAGAGGTTCGCTCGGATCGTCCCTCGCTTGTGGACGATGCAGTTGTTTTACCTCAGCGGAGCATTTCCCGCTGCTCACTCGAACAGCGGTACGTCCATTCCGGGCGATGGTCCAAAGTCTGGAGCGGACGCCGAACGGTTCGGCGTCCCGACTCGGGAGCCCTTGTCGCGCAATGAGTTTCGCGCCGCCACGGCTCCCTGATCTTTGCCCATGACGTCATCGCGCTATTCCGTCTTCAGGAGGAACAGGCATGTCCGCGTCAAAAACCCAGTACTGGATCGGCTGGACCGTCGCGGCGCTGGTGACCGCCGCGGCCAGTGTCGCCGCCTCGGCCGTCGCCGCCGACGCCACCCCGTCGTACACCGCCCAGGCCCGCGCTGCCGGACTCAGCGCCGCGCAGGCCAAGGACCTGCAGGCCACCGTCAACGGCTACATCGCGAAGACCGGCGGCAGGCAGATCGCCGCCAACGAGATCGCGCTCGACGGCGCCACCATCTACGTGGCCTTACCGGGTGAGCGAACCGCCCGCGACCTCTCCACCGGCAACCAACTGGCAGGCACCTGCAACTACCTGCACATGTGCGCCTGGCAGTACCCCAACTACACGGGCACCGTCATCGACATGTTCGCCTGCCACGACTACGCCATCCCCTGGGCCGACCCTGGCTCGTGGATCAACAACCAACGCACCGGGACCGTCGCGCGCTTCTTGGACAGCAACCACAACACCGGCTGGAGCGACCCCGGCGCCTTCTCCCAGGACCCCAACGCGCCGTGGTGGTGGGTGTTCTGGATCCGCGACTGCTGACCCGACCAGCACGCCCAGCCGCCCGTTCACGCAGGTGGCGCCCCCGCCAACCCCCCGTTTTGGCCGGTCAGCACCCGATCCGGTAGTCTCCTCCGCGGAGGATTCGCATAGTGGCCTAGTGCGCACGATTGGAAATCGTGTTGGGTTAAAACCCTCGCGGGTTCAAATCCCGCATCCTCCGCCGGAACGGACTCGGGCGACTTGTGCTCACGGAAAGCGTGAGCCGGGTCGTCCGTAGTCGTATCTGGGGGGCGACCCCCAGACCCCCACGGTGCGGCGGGCGCCGGACCCAGCGTTGCTCGTTCGGGCCTGTCGGCCCTCACATCGGCATGTAACCGGTGGGCTTGTCGCCCACGGTGCGGTGGGGGCCGGAGCCAGCGTGCTCGTTTGGGCCTGTCGGCCCTCACGTCGAGTATGTAGCCAATGGGGCTGGCGACCACGGTGTGGTAGGCGGCGGATCCAGCGTGGTTCGCTTGACCGAACCTGGGTGGTTGCTCGACCTTTGGTCGTCGCGTCGAGGTGTGTGACCAAATGGGGGTGTTGCTCACGGTGTTAGTGGAGGGTGGTGCGGAGGTCGGTGGCCAGGGTGGTCATGGTGGGGTCGACGGCTTCGGGGTGGTCTAGGGCGTGGTGGAGGCTTTCCTGGACGAGGTCGGTGATGCGGTCGTACTGGGGGGTTTGCACGCGGTCGCGGGCGTTGGTGACGGACTGGTAGAGGGCGTCGAGGTAGGGGAACTGGCTGCGCAGGACCGGGTCGGCGTAGAGGGCGCGGACGGTGGGGGCGTGGCCGCCGCGGGCGAAGAGGGTGCGTTGTTGGGTTTCGTCGGTGTAGAAGCGGATGAAGTCGCGGGCGGTCTGCTGGTGTTGGGAACACGGTGAGATCGCCAGGTTCCAGCCGCCGAGGGCACTGGGGCCGGGGAGTTGGGTGACACCGACCCGGTTGACGACGGGGGAGTCGGGGGCGGTCAGCAGCGGGTACGCGTAGGGCCAGTTCCGCATGAACAGGGCGTTGCCGGACTGGAAGTCGGCGCGGCTGGACTCCTCGGTGAAATCGGTGGCGGTGCGCGGGATCCAGCCGTCGCGCAGGCCGCGGGCGAGCATCTCGATGCCGTTCTTCGCCTGCGGGGAGTCGATGACGATGGCGCCGTTGGCGGTCAGGTCGCCGCCGTACGCCCAGATCGCTTCCAGCGCGTTGACCGTTAGGCCCTCGTAGCGGGCGAGCTGGCCGATGTAACCGTCCATGTTGTACTTCGTGTGCAGGTCCTTGCTTATCCGCGTCAGGTCGTCCCACGTCTGCGGTGGTGCGATGTGTTCGCGGTCCAGGATGTCTTTGCGGTAGTAGAGGAGCCCTGCGTCCGTGCGGGCGGGGATCGCATAGAGGGTTCCGTCGACGGTAGCGTTGTCGACGGGGGTTTTGAGGAACTTGTCTATGTCGAACTCGTTGGGGTCCAACGGGACCAGGTAGCCCGCGCGGGCGAACTCGGCCGTCCAGACCGAGTCCACCATCATCACGTCGTTGCAGCGCACGTGGGATCCGGGCAGCGCGCCGTCTTGGGCGGCGGCGACCAGGGAGGCCCGGTGCGCGTCCGACGACGGTGACTGCTCGATGAAGGTCACCTGCTCCTTGAACCCGTGCCGCAGGTTCCACTGTTCGACTAAACCCGCGACCTGCTTACCCAGCGTGGAATCGCGGCCGTCGACGAAGGTGATCGGTCCCCTGGCGTGGACCCGGTCGTCCTCCGGTCGGGTGGTCGCGCATGCGCCGCACGCGACGAAAACGACCGCGAGCGCCGTGGCCAGCAGTTTCCTCATTGCGTCCCCCACAGTTGTCCCGCCACCTGGTCCAGCACGGCCGTGATGCCCTGGTCGAGGTCGGTGAGGTCGACGCAGTCGCCGCCGGTGCCCCTGGCGACGGCGTCGAGCCCGGTCGCATGGCACCGCGCTGTCTGCACGGACACGGCCAGCACCTTGGTGGCCTGGTCGGTCGGTGCGGCGATGTCGGTTTGCAGCGTCGGTAGGTCTGTCTGGCTCACGTCCGCGGTAGCGCCGTCGGTGATGAGGACCAGCAGGCTGCTACTGGTCGCGGATGACGCTGTCCGCAGTCGACTCACGCCCGCTCTTACGGCGTTGTACACATCGGCCTTGGTTTTGGACGCCGGTAGGTCTACCCGCGCCGCGAGCCTGACGGCGTTGGCCTGACCGGGGCTCAACGGCACCAGATCGCGCTCGGTGTCGCTGAAGGTCAGCAGGCCGACGTCGTCGGTCGGGTTGAACAGCGCGGTCAGCCTGCGGACCAGTTCGGTGCTCGCCTGCAGCCGGGTCCCCGACCCGAACGGTGTTCCCATCGTCGCCGAGGTGTCGACAGCGAACAGCACCCGCGCGTGCTTGCTCCCGCTCGTCGCCGCGGCCTGGACCTGGTCGAACGCCGAGTCCGGGGTGATCTGGAGCGCGGTCGGCAGCTCCGGGATGGGCCCGTCGAACCGGCCGACGTGCCCCTGCGGGTCGCGGAAACCGTTGAACCGCAGCGTTTCCGCCGACTGCCTGCCGCGCAGGTAGTCGTAGAACCGGTCGATCACGGCGGCGCGTTGCCGGTTCTCCGGTCGGTCAGTCCACCGGACGACCACGAACGGGTAGTCCTGGACCGGTGTGCCCAACCGTGGGTAGAGCGGGTCGAGCGCGGTGGGCGGGGTCGACGTCGTCGAGCAGTGGCTGCCCAGTTGAGCGCCCCGGTTGTAGTCGATGACCGCCTTCTCCGACACCAGCGCGGCCCGGAGCTGCTGCGGGTTGTTGCGCAGTTGGCAGAGCAGGTCGCCGCTGTCCATGCCCGCCGCGTAGGGCATGTCGTCCTCGGCCTCGTGCACCACCCGGGGGGTCGTCGGCATCGCGAACGTGGTCGAGGTGAGCTGGGAGTTGCCCAGTCGGTGCTGGTAGATGGCGATGGTGCCGAGCAGTCCCGCGCTGGAGGTGCGCGGGTCCGGCCGGATGAAGCCGACGTCGCGGCTGTGGTGGGCGATGACGTCCCAACTGAACCGCTGTTGGTCGGGTCGCAGGTAGTTGGCCATGTCCGGCGGGATGGCCAGCACCAGCGGCGACTGGGCGATGCCGGGCCGTGGCTCCAGGTCGACCTCGCTGCTCGCGGTCAGCCGTTCCCGCACGTGGTCGATGTCGGCGGTCGAGTCCGGCACCCACACGTGTGGTTCCGGGCCGTGGTCGCGCAGGTCGTCGCGACCGGACCAGCCGCGGCCGAGGGCGTCGACCGCGCCGTCGTAGGTGTCGGCCACCACGAGCAGCCGGGCGGGCCTGCAGCCGCTGTCGTTGTCCCGGATCTCCTCGTGCTCGAAGTCCAGCGCGAGTTGCCGCAGCGCGGGCGCCATCTCGGTTGAGGTCAACACGTTGAGCTGCACCGGATTCGCGCACTTTGTTTCGGGTGGCGTCGCTCCGGCGAGGATGTCCGTCATCGGAACCAGCAGCAAGAACACCGTTAGGACTACCAGCTCCCACCGGGGCTTGGACATGTGCGGCGTCGGTAGCTTCAACTGTGGAATCCGGATTACCGGCCTCGGTATAGACCGCTTCCGCGTGGATCGCGGCGCGGCAGGGTAATCCGGCGTGCAGATCCACGCGGTGGTCGCGGTTTCCTTCTGCCGCACCGCGGAAGGCTTGTAGATGCCCGGGTTGGCCGCGGGCTGGTGTTTGACGACGTGCTCGTAGAACCAGTCCGAGACCGCTAGCGCCAACACACCGGGCGACGCGGATAGGGCGTCCCGCAACGGGTCGCAGTCCAGCAGCCGGAAGGCGTGGTTCAAGTCCGTGCCGTGCTTGCCATTGTCGTCGGTGCCAACCTCGCCCGCGTGGATCGCGACCTTCAGCCGGATCTGGGTTTCCGGCCCGTGGTCGGCGTTGTGCTCGCGCAGCGCCGCTGCCAACTCGTGCGGTAGGGACGCCACCAATTCGGACTTGGCGACGTCGGTGAGCAGCGCGAAGAGGCCGTCGCCGCGGTCCTCGTGGTAGCCCCACGGGACTCCCGCGCGGTCGAAGGCGTGGTGGAGGGCGGCGTAAAGGCCGTCCCGCACGACTTTCTGGTGCCGGTCAGTCCGCCGCACGTCGCCGTACCGCTCGACGTCGACGGCGAAGATGCTCGTGTGCTGGTCCTCGGGCTGGGACACCGCCACGCTCCCCGTGCTCGCCTCAGGGCGTACAGGGTACCGCTGTCCGGGTTGGTCACATGACCTGAATCACACCGCAGGCGCCGGTTGTCCTTGAGCTGTCCGCCCTGACCGGCGTTTACCCAGGCGGGGGCCTTGTCCGCCCCGATGGCGGTGCCGCGTACCCGGTCCCGCTACACTGAACGCGGACCCCGTGCGGTGTTTACCTCGCGAACCTCCCCAGGGCCGGAAGGCAGCAAGGATAAGCGGGCTCTGGCAGGTGCGCGGGGTCCCCTTATGCCACCTCCGCCGGAGTGAGCCCGGCGATCTCCGCGACCCGCTGGTAGCTGCGCACCCGCTCGGCGTGGTCGAAGACGTTCGTGGTGATCATCAGTTCCTGCACCCCGGTCTGGGCCACCAGGTCGTCGATCTTGTTCCGCACCGTCTCCCGGCCGCCGATGACCTGGGTGGACATCCGCTCCTGCAGGAACAGCCGGTCCACCTCGGTGTACGGGTACTCGTCGGTCTCCTGCGGCGACGGCAGCCGACCCGGCTTTCCCTTGCGCAACTGCAGGAACTGCAGCGCGGCGGGCCGAGCCAACCGGAACGCGGTCTCGTCGTCCTCCGCGCACACGACGTTCGCCGCGATCATCGAGTACGGCTCTTGCAGCACTGCCGACGGGCGGAACCTCTCCCGGTAGAGCGCCAGCGCGGGCAGCGTGTTCTCCGCGCTGAAGTGGTGGGCGAAGGCGAACGGCAGCCCGAGGTACCCGGCCGCCTGCGCGCTGTAGCCGCTGGACCCGAGCAGCCAGATCGTCGGCTGGTTGCCCAGGGCGGGCACCGCGGTGACCCCGTTCGTGTCACTACCGGTGAAGTAGTTCGCCAGTTCGATGAGCTGGTCCGGGAAATCGTCGGCGGAGAGCGCACCCTCGGTGCGCCGCAACGCCCGCGCCGTCACCTGATCGGTGCCCGGCGCCCGGCCGATGCCCAGGTCCACCCGACCCGGGTGCAGCGCCTCCAGCATCCCGAACTGCTCGGCGACCACCAGCGGCGCGTGGTTGGGCAGCATCACCCCGCCCGAGCCGACGCGGATCCGCTCGGTGGCCATCGCGATGTGCGCGAGCAGCACGGCGGGCGCGGAGCTGGCGATGCCGGGCATGTTGTGGTGCTCGGCCACCCAGTACCGGTGGTAGCCGAGGCCCTCGGTCACCCTGGCGAGGTCGAGGCTGTTGCGCAGCGCCGTGGTCTCCGAGGAACCACTGGCCACGGGGGCGAGGTCGAGCACCGAGTACGGGATAGGCACAACCGCTCCCAACGCGGGCGGGCCCGGCCGGATTCCCGGGCCTTGTCCGGCTGTCGGTGCCGACCGGTAGTGTCGCGGCGTGGCGCTCGCCCTCTACCGCAAGTACCGGCCGGCGACCTTCGCCGAGGTCGTCGGGCAGGAACACGTCACCGTCCCGCTGCGCACCGCGCTGGCCGCCGGACGGGTCAACCACGCCTACCTGTTCTCCGGGCCGCGCGGCTGCGGCAAGACCTCCAGCGCGCGCATCCTGGCCCGCTCGCTCAACTGCGCCCAAGGGCCGACCGACGAACCGTGCGGCGTCTGCGACTCCTGCGTCGGCCTGGCCCCCAACGGCCCCGGCACGGTCGACGTGGTCGAGCTCGACGCGGCCAGCCACGGCGGTGTGGACGACGCCCGCGAACTGCGCGACCGCGCCTTCTACGCCCCCGCCTCCTCCCGGTACCGCGTCTTCATCGTCGACGAGGCGCACATGGTCACCACGCAGGGCTTCAACGCGCTGCTGAAGATCGTCGAGGAACCGCCGGAGCACCTCGTCTTCATCTTCGCCACCACCGAGCCGGACAAGGTGCTGCCCACCATCCGCTCGCGCACCCACCACTACCCGTTCCGGTTGATCCCGCCCAGCGCCATGCGCGACCTGCTGGAGCGCAACTGCGCCGCGGAGCAGGCGACGGTGGAGCCCGCGGTGTTCCCGCTGGTCATCCGCGCGGGCGGCGGCTCGGCCAGGGACACCCAGTCGGTGCTGGACCAACTGCTGGCCGGAGCGGGCCCGGAGGGCGTCACCTACGACCGGGCGGTGTCCCTGCTCGGCGTCACCGACGTCGCCCTGATCGACGACATGGTCGACGGCCTCGGCGCCGGTGACGCGGCCGCCGTCTACGGCACCGTCGACCGGCTCGTCGAGGCGGGCCACGACCCGCGCCGGTTCGCCTCCGACCTGCTCGACCGGCTGCGCGACCTGGTGCTGATCCGCGCCGTCCCCGACGCCGCAGGCCGCGGGCTGGTCAGCGCGCCCGAGGACGAGCTGACCAGGATGGTCGGCCAGGCCGAGCGGCTCGGCGCCGCGACGCTGGCCCGCTACGCCGAGATCGTGCACACCGGGCTGGTCGAGATGCGTGGCGCGACGGCACCCCGGCTGCTGCTGGAACTGCTGTGCGCCCGGATGCTGCTGCCCGGCGCGGTTCCGACCGACGCGGCGGCGGATTCCGCGATCCTGCAACGGCTTGAGCAGATGGAACGGCGGCTGTCCGCCGCGCCCGACCTCGCTGCCGCACCCGCGGCGGCGTCCCGCCCGGCGATCACCCGGCCATCGCAGCGGCCCGAGCCCGCCCGTCAGGCTGAACCGGCTCGGCAGGCGGAACCGGTCCGTGCCCCGGAGCCGGTTCCTGCTGCAGAACCCGTTCGCAGTCCGGAATCCGCTCGTACCCCGGAACCCGCTCGCGGTGCGGAACCGGCCCGTGTGGTGGAAGCGGCGCGGCCGGTCGAACCCGTTCCCCCGGTCGAGTCCGCGGTATCGACCGAGCCCGAGGCCACCCCGGCGCCCGCAGGAGAACCACCCGTCGCGGGCGGGATGGACGCCACCGCCGTCCGTCGCGTGTGGCCGGAACTGCTCGCGGCGGTCCGCAAGTCCAGCCGCAGCACCGAGGCGATGCTGACCAACGCCACCGTCCACACCGTGGAGGGCCAGGCCGTCACCATCGCGCACCCGGCGGCCCCGCTGGCCCGCAGGCTCGCCGAGGCCCGCAACACCGACGCCATCGCCGCCGCGCTGACCGCGGTCCTCGGTGGCCACTGGCAGGTCCGCTGCGTCCACGCCGAACCCGGCTCCGCGCCGCAGACCTCCGCCCGGCAGGCCCGCCCCCCCGCTGAGGCCCGGACCTTCGAACCACCGCCAAGACGCCAGGCGCCCACCCCGGCGCCCGCCCCGGTCGAGGACATCCCGCCGCCGGAACCACCGGAGCCCGACCTCCCCCCGGAACCGGAGGACGAGGAGGAGATGATGGCCCAGGCGGCCCAGAAACCGGACCCCAACTCGCCGTCCGCGCGCCAGCAGGACCCCGAGGAAGTGATGTTGAAGCTCCTCGCCGACACCTTGGGCGCGCGCCCGGTCGAGTAGCCCGTCGAGCCAGCCCTCAGTGGACCGTGACCTGCCGGACGGCGGCGGTGTCGGCGGCGACCACGGCGATTCCGGCGGTCGTGTTCACCGCCAGGGTCAACGAATCCGGTGACCAGCGGAAGTCGGTGATCGCGCCGTCCAGGTCCGCGGCGCGCAGGTGCCGTCCGTTGTCGGCTTGGTAGAACGCCAACTCGGACCCGGTCGCGACCGCGGTGCGGCGGCCGTCGGGTGCGGTCCACGACCGGGCGGACGGGTCCAGCGACACGATCGCCGGGTGCCAACTCGCGCTGGTGACGTCGAACCGGACCACCCGGGCGGAGTCCGCGTCGTACTCGGTGGCGACCAGCCGGGACGAGTCCGGCAGCCAACTGAGGTCGGCCCGGCCGCGGGTGGCGGGCTCCGGGGAGATCAGCCGGACGTGATCGTCCTCGGTGACCGGCATCGTGTCGACCAGGACGAGCTTGCGGGGCAGCCGAATGGCGATGTAGCGGCTGTTCGGGCTCACCGCCGCCGCGACGACAGCGCCGCCCCGGTCGTACACCGCCTGTTCCTCGCCCACCAGGACGTTCCGGATGACGACGCTGTAGAGCAACCGGTGCTTGCGGTTGGTGCGGTAGACGACGCGGCCGGGGAGGACGCCCAACAACTCGGTGTCGTGGTCGTCGGCGCCAACCAGGTGGGTCAGCTTGCCGCCGACGCGCAGCAGCGACAGTTGCGCGGGCGCGCCGTGCTGGACGACGGCCTTGCGCTCGCCGGGCAGGTAGCGGGCGGAGGCGAACCCGGGAACCCCGGCCAGTTCCCGGCGTCCGTCCTCGGCGTCGACCTCGACCAGTCTGGTGTGGTCGGCATCGGACACCGCGATCAGCAGCCGCCCTTGCTCGTCGACGTCGAGCACCCGCGTTTCGGACATGATCTCCACCTTGTCACAGCGGGCTCAGCCTAGGTATCCGAGGATCCCGTTCGTGATCGCGTCCGCATAGCGCTGTCGGCCCGCCGCACTCGACAACGCTGACGCCTCGTTCGCGTCGCGCATGTTGCCGCACTCGACCAGGACAATGGGCAGCGTTGACAGGTTCAGGCCACCGAGGTCGTCACGGGGTGACAGACCCTGGCTGCCGATGTAGTTGGACGTGACGAGCCCGCCGGCCACCATCGCGTCGCGCACCGTGCGGGCCAACCGCGTCGACGGCTCACCTTGCGCAGCGTTCAGCGGCGGCGACGAGTAAGCGACGTGGAACCCGTGCGCGCCCGCGGTGGTGGAGCCGTCCGCGTGCAGCGAGACGACGGCGGCCGCACCCGAGTTGTTGCCGATCGCGGCGCGCTGGTCGACGCACGGCCCGACCCCGGTGTCGTTCGGTCTGGTCAGCACCACCTGCACGCCGTGCGCGGTCAGTTCGTCGCGTACCCGGATGGCCAGGTCCCAGGTGAACGCGTGCTCGGGGTAACCGGCGTTCGTGGCGGTACCGGTGGTGTTGCACGGTTTCATCCGGCCGCGGCCCGCCGGGACCAGCTTGTTGATCTCGGCGGGGTGGCTCGCGTTGCCACCGTTGTGCCCCGGGTCGAGCACGATGACCTTGCCGCCGGGGACAGCACGCACGGGTGCCGTGGTGGTGGTCGTCTTTGGCGGGGTTGTCGTAGTTGTCATGGTTGTCGTGGTCGACGGTGCAGTCGTTGTGGTGGTGGAGGTCGTTGTCGTGGGGTCCGCGGTCGTCGTCGTGGCCGAGGAAGTCCCCACCGTCTGGGCCACCGGCGTCGGATCCGAGCTGCCGCACCCCGACAGCGCGACCGCGAGAACACAGCCGAAGGCGAGCCCCGTACGTCGTCTCAACACCGTCCCACCATGCCATACCGCTACCCGACGCCCCCGCCCTCTAAGCTGGTGGCGGCACCAACCCGAGACGAGAGGGGCCGCGGTGTTTCCCGGAGGCGGCGCACCCGACATGCAGGCGATCCTGGCGCAGGCGCAGAAGATGCAGGAGCAACTGCTCTCGGCCCAGCAGGAACTGGCCGACGCCGAGGTCAGCGGCACCGCGGGCGGCGGCCTGGTCACCGCGACCGTGTCCGGCGCCGGTGAGCTCAAGGCCCTGGTCATCGACCCCAAGGTGGTCGACCCCGACGACACCGAGACCCTCGCCGACCTGGTCGTCGCCGCGGTCCGCGACGCGGGCAACAACGCCCAGCGGCTCGCCGAGGAGAAGATGGGTCCCCTCGCGGGTGGCCTCGGCGGCGGGCTCGGCCTGCCGGGCATGTGAGGCGCGGGTGTACGAGGGACCGGTCCAGGATCTGATCGACGAACTCGGCAGGCTGCCCGGGGTCGGCCCCAAGAGCGCCCAACGGATCGCCTTCCACCTGCTGGCCGCCGAACCCGCCGACGTCACCCGCCTGCAAGAGGCCCTGCAGAAGGTGAAGGACGGCGTCGTCTTCTGCGACGTCTGCGGCAACGTCTCCGAACAAGCCACCTGCCGCATCTGCCGCGACGACCGCCGCGACCCCACCGCCGTCTGCGTCGTCGAGGAACCCAAAGACGTCCTCGCCATCGAACGCACCCGCGAGTTCAAAGGCCGCTACCACGTCCTCGGCGGCGCGCTCGACCCGCTGTCCGGCATCGGCCCCGAGCAGTTGCGCATCCGGCAACTGCTGTCGCGCATCTCGGCGCAAGAGGTCACCGAGGTCATCCTCGCCATGGACCCCAACACCGAGGGCGAGGCCACGGCCACCTACCTGGTCCGCATGCTCCGCGACTTCCCCGGCCTCACCGTCACCCGCCTCGCCTCCGGCCTCCCCATGGGCGGCGACCTAGAGTTCGCCGACGAACTCACCCTCGGCCGCGCCCTCTCCGGCCGCCGCGCCGTCTAACCGTCCACACCGGACTTTCTTCCGCTCTCCCACGAGCGACGTGACCCCCTGACGGGTCCAGCCCAGCCCCCACCCATCCCGGGGGGCGACCCCGGTGCCAGTCTACCGGCTGGGGATGGGAATTGGGGGGTTGGTGGTTGGGCTGTGGATAACTTTTAGGGGTTGTGGGCAAGTCGGGCAGGGGCATGCTCATCCTGGCTTGGGCTTGGGCTTGGGCTTGGGCTTGGGCTTGGGCTTGGGCTTGGGCTTGGGCTTGGGCTTGGGCTTGGGCTTGGGCTTGGGCTTGGGCTT
>NZ_AXWW01000046.1 GCF_000482865.1 Actinokineospora inagensis DSM 44258
GCCGGTTGGTGGGCTTCGTCGATGGGGCGGGGGGCGGGGGGTTTGTTTTGAGGCGCGTGGGGTGGGTTGGCGGCCTTTGTCTATGTGGGGTGGGGTTTCGAGGCGCGCGGTGCAGGTTCTGTGGGGTGGGTTGTCATGCGGTGGTTTGCTTGCGGTGCGGTGTGGGGGCGGCGGGGTTAGCGGCCGATGCCGGTGAGGGAGCGGACTTCCATTTCGGTGGTTTTGGTGGGGTTGGGGGAATCGTGGCTGAGGAGGGTGGCTAGGTAGCCGCAGATGAAGGAAGTGGGGATGGAGATGATGCCGGGGTTGGTGAGCGGGAAGAGGTGGAAGTCGACGGTGGGGAAGATGGCGGTGGGGGCGCCGGAGACGACGGGGGAGAGGGCGACCAGGAGGAGGCAGGAGCCGAGGCCGCCGTACATGGCCCAGAGGGTGCCGGTGGTGTTGAAGCGCTTCCAGAACAGCGAGTAGACCAGGGTGGAGAGGTTCGCGGAGGCGGCGAAGGCGAAGGCGAGGGCGACCAGGAAGGCGACGTTCTGGCCGTTGGCGAGGATGCCGCCGACGATGGCGAGCAGGCCGGTGACGATGGCGGTGAGCCGGGCGACGCGGATCTCGGAGCGGGTGTCGGCCTTGCCGCGGCGGAGGATGTTGGCGTAGACGTCGTGGGCGAACGAGGCGGACGCGGTGATGGTGAGGCCCGCGACGACGGCGAGGATGGTGGCGAAGGCGACGGCGGCGACGACGCCCATCAGCACCGTGCCGCCGATCTCGAAGGCGAGCAGCGGGGCGGCGGCGTTCTCCTTGCCGGTGGCGTCCAGGATGCGTTCCGAGCCGACCAGGGCGGAGGCGCCGTAGCCGATGATCAGGGTGGCGACGTAGAAAACGGTCATGGTGCCGACGGCCCACACGACGGAGCGGCGGGCCTGGCGGGCGTCGGGGACGGTGTAGAAGCGCATCAGCACGTGCGGCAGCCCGGCGGCGCCGAGGACGAGGGCCAGCGACAGCGAGATGAAGTCGAGCGTGGTGATCGGGGTGCGGCCGTACTGCTCGCCCGGCGCGAGGATCTTCTCGCCCTTGGTGTTGTTGGCGGCGGCCTGCTCCAGCAGCGCGGTGATGCTGAAGCCGAACTTGCCGAGCAGGAACACCGTCATCAGCACGACGCAGAGCAGCAGCACGGCGGCCTTGATGATCTGCACCCAGGTGGTGCCCTTCATGCCGCCGACCAGCACGTAGAAGATCATGACCAGGCCGACGACGGCGATCACCAGCGCCTGCCCGCCCTTGCTGTGCACGTTGAGCAGCAGCGCGACCACCGCGCCCGCGCCCGCCATCTGGGCCAGCATGTAGAACAGCGAGATCACCAGGGTGGAGGTGGCGGCGGCGGCGCGGACCGGGCGCTGGCGCATCCGGAACGCCAGCACGTCGCCCATGGTGAACCGGCCGATGTTGCGCACCGGCTCGGCGATCAGCAGCAGGTTGACCAGCCAGGCCACCAGGAAGCCGATGGAGTACAGGAACCCGTCGTAGCCGTGGATGGCGATGGCGCCCGCGATGCCGAGGAACGAGGCGGCGGACAGGAAGTCGCCGGACAACGCGATGCCGTTCTGCACCCCGGTGAACGCCCCGCCCGCCGCGTAGTAGTCGGCGGTGGAGCTGTTGCGGGAGCCGACCCGGTAGGCGACGAACAGCGTGACGACGACGAAAGCGCCGAACACCACCGAGTTCAGCGCCGTGTTGCCCGCCTGCTCCTGCGCGACGACCAGGCCGCCCGCGGCGCTCATCGGCCCGCCCCGGTGGACTCCCGCAGCTCGGCGACCGCCGGGTCGAGCTTGCGCCGGGCCCACCGCAGGTAGACGGCGGTGATCAGCGCGGTGGTGCCGAACTGGGCCAGGCCGAGCACCAGGCCGACGGTGATCGACCCGGTGAGCCGGATCGCCATGAACTCGTGCGCGTACGCGGCGAGCAGCACGTAACCCAGGTACCAGCACAGGAACAGGCCGGTCATGCCGAACACGAACCGGCGGAACCGGGCGCGCAGCACGGCGAACTCGGCGCTGGCCTGCACGGCGGCGAAGTCGGGGCCGCCTGCCGCGGGCGCGGTGGCCGGGCCGCCGATGCCGCCGAAGGTGGCCAACCGCGGGTGGTCCGCGCGGCCGATGACCTCGGTCATGCGTTTTCCTCCGAGAATTGAGTGGGGCGGCGACGATCCGGGCGGGAATCGCGGCGGGCGGCGCCGGGGGCGATTTCACCAATGCGCGCGACGCGCCCCGGTGAACGGCCGCCATGCTAGCCGGGTTCGGATCGAGCGTGCAGCCAGTTGTGCACAGGGCGGCTCGGGTTACCGAACGATACCGGTGTGGTTGCATGTCAACCGGGGCGTTGCTCTCACACTTAATGGTGAATTGCCGCGTCACTGGGTGTTGTCCGTCGGGCTGGCAACCGGCCGCGCATCACTCGATCCGGGAAGATCCACAGCGGACCGACCTGTGTTCCCGCAGGTGGACGATGATCACATCGGACAGTCCTGGTCGTTGTACGTTGAATTACCCGATCGAGGGATCAAGGCGAGAATTCCGTGCGAAGCGTGACCGGAAATGTGGCGAACCGGCCCGGCGTCCCCGTTCGGGGCCGCGAGTTCCACAGCGGACAGACGATTCCCGCAGGTCAACGGGAATGGGTTCAAGATCGCCGGATCGGGGTAGCATCGGCACTCAAGTTCGCGCCGCGGCCGCACCGATGTCGGTAGGGACGCTGAGCGGCTCGACGAATCGGCGCACCCCGCCGGTCGATCTCGAACCAATTCCGCAGCCAGCCAGTGAGCCGGTCAGGCCGGTCGTGCTCGTCGAAGGGAGATCCGCGCGGTGAGGCAGTTACTCCGACAGCGGCCACCCGCGGACCAGGAGGCCCGCGAGTGAACCGCACCGTGTCGCCGGACCGGGTGGGTGGCGCGTCTACGCGCGCGGCCCAACGCCCGGCACGCCGCCGCGCCCGGTCGACCGCCTCGGACACCGCCGGTGGGGAAGCCGGCGGGTCCAAGACGGCGGGCAGGATGACTCCGCGAATGACCACGCTGACCCGCTGGCGGGACTGGAACATCCCGGTCAAGCTCGCCGCGGTCATCCTTGTCCCGGTCGTGTTCGCGGTCGTCCTCGGCGTGCTTCGGATCAGCGGCCAGGTCGAGCGCGCCCAGTCCTACCAACGGGTCGACAAGCTCGTAGCGGTCAACGAGAGCCTGCGCAAAACGCTCACCTGGCTGCAGCGCGAGCGCACCAAGGCGGCCGTGCTGCTCACCAGCGGTTCCCGCGATGTAGCCGCGGAACTGGCCGGGGAGCGGCAGAGCGCGGACTACGCGCGCGAAGAGATGTACCGCGCCATCGGCAAGGCCACCTTCGACACCGAGGTCACCCGCGCGCGCTTGCGCGACGTGACGTCCGCGTTCGACACGCTCACCGCGTTGCGGCGCCCCGTGGGAGCGGGCTCGGTGGACAGCGGCACCGCGCTCGAGGGCTACACCGACGTCATCCACGCGCTGCTGAACTTCGACCGCGCGACAACCGGTGAGGTGGCCGACCCCGGCCTGGCCAACACCGCCGCCGCCCTGCACGACCTGGAGGCGGCGAAGGAGGAGATCTACTTCCAGCAGGGCATGGTCGCGATCGGCATCGCCCGGGGTGGTCTCAACGCGGCCGACCTGGACAGCCTGCGCGCCTCCCAGTCCCGGCTGGCCGAGCGCACCTCCGACTTCCGCTCCATCGCCACGCTGAACCAGCAGGCGGGCTACGACGAGCTGCACAACGACCCGAGCGTGCGCGCCCGCACCGACCTGCTGCGGTTGGCGGTCGGCGACGGCAGCGACGGCAGCGCCGCGGTCAACGTGCCGCTGCCGATCACCTCGGCCGACTGGAACACCGCCTCGGAGCAGGCGTCCCAGCGGATCAGCGCGGTCAGCGCGCTGCTCGGCACCGAGATCAAGGAGCGGTCCTCGGCACTGCAGGACGAGGCGGGCAACGCGGCCGGTCTCGCCTCGGTGGTGCTGCTGCTCGCCCTGGTCGCCGCCGCCGGGGTGATGCTGGTGATCGGCAGGCAGTTGCTCGGCTCGCTCGCCCTGCTGCGCCGCGGCGCGCTGGACGTCGCCAGCAACCGGCTGCCCGCCGCCGTGGCCCGCATCCGCGACGGTCGCGACGTGGCCGAGCCGGTGGTGGAACCGGTCGCGGTCCTGCCGGACGACGAGGTCGGCGAGGTGGCCAGGGCGTTCGACGCCGTGCACCAGCAGGCGCTGCGGCTGGCCACCGAGCAGGCGGGCCTGCGGGCCAACTACAGCAACGTGTTCGTCAACCTCTCCCGCCGCAGCCAGAGCCTGGTGCAGCGCCAGTTGCACCTGCTGGAGCGGCTGGAGCGCGACGAGGAGGACGCCGACCAGCTCGCCACGCTGTTCCAGCTCGACCACCTCGCCACCCGGATGCGCCGCAACAACGAGAACCTGATGGTGCTCTCCGGCGCCGACTCGGCCCGCCGCGCGCAGCAGCCGACCGAGCTGGGCGACCTGCTGCGCGCCGCGGTGTCCGAGATCGAGCAGTACCCGCGGGTGGTGATCTCGCCGCCCGCCGCGGTGCTGGTCGTCGGCTACGCCGCGGGCGACCTGGTCCGCCTGGTCGCCGAGCTGCTGGACAACGCGACCGCGTTCTCCGCGCCCGCCACCCAGGTCACCGTGGCCAGCCACCGCACCGACGCGGGCGCGCTCAAGGTGGAGGTGGTCGACCGCGGCATCGGCATGAGCGAGTCGGAGCTGGCCGAGGTCAACGAGCGGCTGGCCGACAGCGGGACCATCGACGCGTCCACCTCGCGCCGGATGGGCCTGTTCGTGGTCGGCAGGCTCGCCGCGCGGCTCAACGTGGAGGTGCGGCTGCGCCCGGCTACCCAGCCGGGCATCCGGGCCGTCGTCACCATCCCGGCCGAGCTGGTCGTGGGCGAGGTCGTCCCGGACGTGCCCAGGATCACCGTCACCGCGCACCCGCCGCGGCCGACCGCCAACGGCCACACCAACGGTGCCAACGGGTCGAACGGTTCCCATGGTTACAATGGGCATGCCAACGGCCACAACGGGTTCTCCGCGGGCCTGGCCCGCAGGCTGGCCAACGGCAAGCCGAAGTGGGACCCGACCCGGCCGCCCGGTGGCGACGGGGCCGAACTGCCGCTGCGCACCCCGGTCGGCGACGGCCTCCCACTGCCGCGGCGCGCTTCCCGCCCGGCGGCCGAGCCCGAGCCCACCGAGGCGCTGGTCACCAACGACCCCGCGCCGGACGGCGACCCGGCCGCCACCGACGACGGCGGCTGGTGGGACACCACACTGGTCCACCAGGCCGCGCTGGTCGACGAACCCGCGCAGGCGCCGCCCCCGGCCGCGCTGCACGAGACCACGCCGATCTTCGACGAGATGGTCTCCGCGTGGTTCCGCGCGGTCACCGACGACCCCAACTCCACCGCCGCCGACGCGGACCGGGGCCCTGGCTGGGACTTCGCCGCCGACCAGGGCTTCCACACGGCCCGCGAGGTGCTGGCGGCCGAACCGGACGACTTCACCACCTCCGGCCTGCCCCGCCGCACGCCGCGGCGGAACCTGGTGCCGGGCGGCGTCCAGAACGGCGCGTCCGCTACGGGCGGCGGCCAAGACGACGGGACCCGAGGCGGTAAGCGATCCGCCGACCCCCTCTCCGGTCGCGACGCCAACCACCTGCGCAAGCGGCTGTCCAGCTACCAGCGCGGCATCCACCGGGCCAGGGGCGCGCACCACGCCGGCCCGGCCCACGCCACGCCGGACGAGTTGACCGCCGAACTCGGCAGGCACGGCCGCGCCACCCCACCCGCCGACGCGCAGCCCACCGACGCCCTGCCCTCCAAGGTCCAGCCCGGCAACGTCCAGCCCGGTGACGAGGGATCTGGTCACCGGCTGCCCGACCGCCAGGTGCCGGTCGACGGGGTGCCCGCCACCACGGCGCCCGCCGACGCGTTGCCCGGTGACGGTGGGGCTGTTGACCCTCCGCACGGCTATCGGGTTTCGTCCGCCGCCATGCCGCCCGCCGCCGCCATGTCCGGTGGCCGGGAGTCCGGTGGCGGGGGGTCCGGTGACCGGTCACGTGGTTACCGGGTGCGGGTCGACGAGCTGTCCGATGAACCGCTGCCCGTCGATGTGCTGCCCGGTGACCGGGTGCCGGTCGATCCGCCGGTCAACGGGCCGCCCGCCCGGCGGTCGCCCGTCGAGCGGGGCGTAACCCGGGGTGGCCCAACGGATACGGGTGGCGCGTTGCCGCGGCGCGCGGTCCGGGCCGGTGCGCTGCCCGAGGCACGCCGGGTCGAGTCCGGCCCGGCCACCGGGGTGCGGATCGCCGGGCTGGACAAGCGGGTGCCGGGAGTGGCCGCCCGCGCCGTCGGGATGGATCTGTCCGACCCTGGCCCCGGCGGTGTCACCGCGCCGCTGCGCCTGCCCGCCGAACCGGAGTCACCTGTGCGGCAAGCCGATCCGAACGGACTCCTGAGCAGCCCGGAGTCCGATATGGACCCAGTGGACACAGTGGACACAGGGCACACGCCAGGGCACACACCGGGGCTCGACCTGCGCGGCGCGCCGTGGCGGTTCGCGCCCGACGCGGGCTGGCAGGCCGCCGAGGCGCTGGCCACCACGGCCGCCGACCAGCCGGAGGGTCTGCTGCCGCGGCGCACCCCCCGGGAACGGCTGCTGCCCGGCAGCCTCGACCCGGCCACCGCCCGCCAGGTGCCGGTCGAGCGGGACGCCGAGGCGCTGCGGTCCCGGCTGGGCAGCCTGCAGCGCGGCATCGGCCGCGGCCGCAGCAGCATCGCCCGGCGGCCGGGGACACCGACCGAGGGGGACACCGAGAAAGAAGGCAGGGATGCCTGAGCCAGGTCGCCGAGTATCGACCGAGCAGCCGACGAGCGAGCCGGTGCCGACGCCGAAATGGAGCACGATGACGTCCACGCAGTCCAAACCGGGCCAGTTCGGCTGGTTGGTCAACGACTTCGCCGACCGGGTGTCCGGGGTGGCGCACGCGGTGGTGGTGTCCGCAGACGGGCTGCTGCTCACCTCCTCCGCGCGGTTGCCCGCCGACCGCGCCGACCAGTTGGCCGCGGTCGCGTCCGGGCTGGTCAGCCTCACCCAGGGCGCGGCCCGCTGCTTCGAGGCGGGCGCGGTCAAGGAAACCGTGGTGGAGATGGAGCGCGGCATCATGTTGCTGATGGCCATCAGCGACGGGTCGTGTTTAGCGATCCTCGCGGCCCCGACCTGTGACATCGGCCAGGTGGCGTACGAGATGACGCTGCTGGTGGACCGGGTGGGCCAGATCCTGACCCCGGAACTGCGCGCGGCCCTGCAGGGGACCGCCGGGAGGATGGTGGGGCAGCCAGCATGAGCACTCCATGAGCGCGCACGACGGAGCCGAGTCGGAGCAGACCATCGCGGACGTGATGGCGAGCCTGGCCCTCGGCGGTGGCCGCAGGCGGCGCAAGTCCGATGTGGACGAACCGGAGGCCGAGCCGGACTGGCCGGACGGTGAGGTCGCCGAGCGGGCCGAGCGGGTGCTGGACCCGGTCGGGCAGGTGTCGGCGGCGGGCCAGGACGCCGACCCGGATGCCTCGATCGTCCGCCCGTACGCCTGGACCAGGGGCCGCACCAGGTCGAACTTCGAGATGCGGGTGGAGACCATGGTGTCCACCAGCGACGGGTCGCCGGACGCAGGCGCGTTCGCCGAGTCCGAGCACCGCGCGATCGGGGCCCTGTGCCACGAGCCGCGGTCGGTCGCCGAGGTGGCGACGCTGCTCGGGGCTCCGCTGGGCGTTGCCAAGGTGCTGCTCGGCGACATGGCCCAACTCGGGCTGGTCACCGTGCACAAGACCGCGACCGGCGGCGCCAACCGGGCGCACCTGGTGCTGATGGAAAGGGTGTTGAGTGGGCTCCGCAGGCTATGACGACGTGGCCCCCGGCGGCGGGCTGACCTCGGTCAAGATCGTGGTGGCAGGCGGGTTCGGCGCGGGGAAGACCACCTTCGTCGGTTCGGTGTCGGAGATCATGCCGCTGACCACCGAGGCGGTGATGACCAGCGCCAGCGCCGGGATCGACGACACGGCCGCCACGCCGAACAAGTCGACCACCACGGTCGCGATGGACTTCGGCCGGGTGTCGCTGGACTCGGACCTGGTGCTGTACCTGTTCGGCACCCCCGGCCAGCAGCGGTTCTGGTTCATGTGGGACGACCTGGTGCGCGGCGCGATCGGCGCGGTGGTGCTGGCCGACACCCGCAGGCTGGCCGACTCGTTCTCCCCGATCGACTTCTTCGAGGAGCGCAACCTGCCCTACGTGGTGGCGTTGAACTGCTTCGACGGGGTACTCGGGCACAGCGTCGACCAGGTCCGCGACGCGTTGGCGATCGGGCCCGAGGTGCCGATCGTGCCGTGCGACGCGCGCGGGCGGGAGTCGGTGAAGGCCGCGCTGATCACCATGGTCGAGTACGCGATGCGCCGGTGGGTCGCGCTGCACGGCGCCGGGGTCGGCTGACCGAGGTCCTCTGTGCAGGACCGGGTGTGGGGGCGGCGGGTTCGCCCTCACACCCGGGTCAGCAGGGTGACGCCGAGGACCGCCATGGTCACCGCGATCACCGAGTCCAGCACCCGCCACGCGGCGGTCCGGGCGAACAGCGGCGTCAGGAACCGGGCGCCGAAACCGAGCCCGATGAACCAGAGGATGCTCGCGAAGGTAGCGCCAACGGCGAAGGACCACCGTTGGGTCCCGTGTGCTGCTGCGATGGTGCCGAGGATCAATACCGTGTCCAGGTACACGTGCGGGTTGAGCCACGTCAGACCCAGGCAGGTGAGGACAGCCTGTCGTGTCGACCCCACTCGGGTTCCGCTGGCCGCCATGCTCGACGGTCGAAACGCGCGCTTCGCCGCCAGTACGCCGTAACCGATGAGGAAGAGGCCGCCGAACACCGCGACGATGGTGAGCGCGACGGGGTAAGAGGCCACAAGGGTGCCCATCCCGGCCACGCCCGACGCGATCAACACCACATCGGACAGCGCGCAGATCGCCACTACGGGCAGCACGGACTCGCGGCGGATGCCTTGGCGCAGCACGAAAGCGTTCTGCGCCCCGATGGCGATGATCATTGATATCCCCGTGCCGAACCCGGCCAGCACCGCGAGCTCCATGCGCCAACCGTACGGTCGACACGCTCCTGTAGTACAGCTCAAGGTTTTTACGTACCCTTAGCGTTCGTGATGGGTGACCTACCTCTCGACCAGGTCAGGACGCTGCTCGCCGTGGTCGACGAGGGCACGTTCGACGCGGCCGCCGCCGCCCTGCACGTGACCCCGTCCGCGGTCAGCCAGCGGGTCAAGGCCCTGGAGGAGCGCACCGGCCGCGTGCTGCTGCTGCGCACGAAACCCGTACGCCCCACCGAATCCGGCACCCATGTCGTCCGCTACGCCCGGCAGTTGGCCCAACTCGACCGCGACCTGGCCGCCGAACTGGGTATGGCGGGCGAGTCGGTGCGCCTGTCGATCGCGGTCAACGCCGACTCGCTGGCCACCTGGTTGCTCCCCGCCCTCGTCGAGGTCCCCGGCGTCTACTTCGACCTCAACCGCGAAGACGAGTCGCACACGGCCTCCCTGCTGCGCGAGGGCATGGTGATGGCCGCGGTCACCTCGTCACCGGAACCGGTCACCGGCTGCTCGGTCCGCCCCCTCGGCCGCATGCGCTACCTCCCGGTCGCCGCCCCGGCTTTCGTCGACCACTGGCTGGACGGCCCACTGCGCCACCGCCTCCCCACCGCCCCCGTCGTCGTATTCGACCGCCGCGACGAACTGCAGGACCGTTTCCTGCGCACCCTCACCCGCCGCCCAGCCAGCCAACTCCGCCACTACGTCCCCGCGTCCGAAGCTTTCGTCGCCGCCATCACGGCAGGCCTCGGCTGGGGCGTCATACCCACAACCCAGGCCGCCCCACGGCTGCGCTCAGGCACCTTGGTCCGCCTGTCCGACCGACACGTGGACGTCCAACTCCACTGGCAGCAGTGGAAACTCGACTCCCCCGCACTCAAAGCCACCGCAGAGGCAGTCTTCACCGCCGCCCGAGCCGCCCTCCTCCCACCCGGCCGCGCAGGCCGGTGAGGCCGAGTTTGTCCACAACTCCCCCAACCGTCCACAGCGCATCGCCGCACCCCTTGACAACCCCGCCAAACCGATAGGCTCATGAATGGGCACCGGACCCCCGGGTGGGTGGGGCTCTGCCTGGCGGCGGGGTGGGGCGAAGTCAAGCGCTTGGTCGGGTGAAGCGTTGGTCGGGTGAAGCGAAGGCGAGGCTTGCGGCAGGCGCGGTCCATGGCCGGGCGGCTGGAGCGAAGGTGGGCTTCTGGGCCAGACAGGGTTGGGGCGGGGTTCGGTGAGTGGCTGAGTGAAAGCGCCTCTGGGCCAAGTGCGGTTGGCGGCCAGGGTGAGGGTGGCCTGCTGGGGTAGGTGCGGTCAGTAGCTGGGGAGAGGGTGGCCTCTGGGCCAATGCGGTTAGCGGCTGGGACGAGGGCGGTCTCTGGGGTAGGTGGGTCACCGGCTGGGGAGAGGGTGGCCTCTGGGGCAGGTGCGATCAGTAGCTGGGGTGAAGGGTGGCCTCTGCGCCAAGTGCGGTTGGCGGCCAGGGTGAGGGTGGCCTGCTGGGGTAGGTGCGGTCAGCGGCTGGGGTGAGGGTGGTCTCTGGGCAGGTGTGGTGGCCTGGGTGAAGTGGAGGCGACCGCGGGGGTAGGTGCGGTCGAGGCTGGGCGGGCGCTGCCCTGCTCACGGCGGGGGTGGGGCGACGGCTACTTGGGTGTACAGGCTGGTGAGGCCGTGGATGAAGGCGTCGAGGGCCAGGGCGAAGCTGTCGGTGTCGATGTGGGTGGCGTGGTCGCGGAGGCGGTGGGCCTGGTTCAGGTGGGGGTAGCGGTCGACGTAGATCTGGATGTCGTCGTCGAAGCCGTGGGTGAAGGAGGTGGTGGCGGCGCCTAGGACGAGGTACTTGGTGGCGGCGCCGATCATCGTGGCGTGGCGGGGTGGCCAGCCCGCGCCGACCAGGCCGCCGTGTACGGCGTCGGCGCGGGCCAGGGCGGTGGGTCTGCGGGCGGGTCCGGTGGCCAGTACCGGGACCAGGTTGGGGTGCGCGGCCAGCGCGGTCCGGTACGAGTTGGCCCAGCCGCGCAGGCCCGCGACCCAGCCGTCCGCGAAGGCCGAGGTGTCCACAGTGGACATGATGTCCTCGGCGATGTCCTGCAGCAGGTCGTCTTTCGTGCGGTAGTGGGAGTACAGCGACGGCGCCTGCACGCCGAGGTCGGCGGCCAGCCTGCGCATCGACAGCCCGGCGAGGCCGTCCCGGTCGACCACGGCGAGGGCCGCCGCCCGGATCCGCGGCCGGTCCAGCAGGGGCACTCGGGGTCGCGGCACGAGGGGGTCCTCCCCTGGAGGTGGTTGCCGGGGTCGCGGGGCGATCCTATCCTGAGCGAACCTAACACCGTTTGGTTTATGGACGGGAGACCCGCATGGATCTGGCCCTCAGCGGTGAGCAGCAGGCCCTCTGGGACCTGGCCAGGGACTTCATCGACCGCGAGGTCGTGCCCAACGCCGCCGAGTGGGACCGCCGTGAGCAGGTCGACCGCGGCATCGTCGGCAAGCTCGGCGGAGTCGGCTTCCTCGGTCTCACCCTGCCCGAGGAGTACGGCGGCTCCGGCGGCGACCACCTGTCGTACTGCCTGATGATGGAGGAGCTCGGCCGCGGCGACTCGGCGATCCGCGGCATCGTGTCGGTGTCCCTCGGCCTGGTCGGCAAGTCGATCGCCGCCTGGGGCACGCACGAGCAGAAGTCCCGGTGGCTGCCCCGGATCGCCTCCGGTGCGTCGCTGGCCTGCTTCGGCCTGACCGAGCCCGACACCGGGTCCGACGCCGCCAACCTGGCCACCCGCGCGGTCCGCGACGGCGACGACTACGTGCTCACCGGCACGAAGATGTTCATCACCAACGGTACCTGGGCCGACCTCGCGCTGGTCTTCGCCCGCACCGGCGGCCCCGGCCCCAAGGGCATCAGCGCGTTCCTCGTCCGCACCGACTCGCCCGGCTTCCAGCACCGCGAGATCAAGGGCAAGCTGGGGCTGCGCGGGCAGTCCACCGGTGAACTCGTCCTCGACGGGGTCCGCGTGCCGGTGGCCGACCGGCTCGGCGACGAGGGTGTCGGGTTCAAGGTCGCCATGTCCGCTTTGGACAAGGGCCGGATGTCCGTCGCCGCCGGGTGCGTCGGGCTGGCCAAGGGCGCGCTCCAGGCAAGCGTCCAGTACGCGAAGGACCGCGTGCAGTTCGGCAAACCCATCGCCAGTTACCAACTCGTGCAGGAGATGCTGGCGGACATGGCCGTCAACACCGACGCCGCGCGGCTGTTGGTGTGGCGGGTGGCCGACCTCATCGACCGTGGTGAGCCGTATGGCACCGCCGCCTCTATGGCCAAGTTGTACGCGAGCGAGAACGCCGTAAGCGCCGCGAACCTCGCCATCCAGGTCTTCGGCGGCTACGGCTACCTCGACGAGTACCCGGTCGCCAAGATCCTCCGCGACTCCCGCGTGATGACGTTGTACGAGGGCACCAGCCAGGTCCAGAAGCTCCTGATCGGACGGGCGCTGACCGGGATCAACGCCTTCGGCTGAGTACTCTGCGGTTTGTCTTGTCACGGACTTCGAGGGGGCGACATGGTCAGGGCGGCGGTGCTGCGCGCACAAGGGGAGCCGTTGGCGGTCACCGACATCGTGCTGCCCGATCCCGGCCCTGGCCAGGTGCGGGTCCGGTTGGTGGCCGCGGGCGTGTGCCACTCGGACCTGTCACTGGCCAACGGCACGCTCCGCCAGCCGGTGCCCGCCGTCCTGGGGCATGAGGGCGCGGGGGTTGTCGAGTCGGTCGGCGCAGGTGTCACGCGGGTCGCCCCGGGTGACCACGTGCTGCTCAACTGGGCGCCGCCGTGCCGGGAATGCTGGTACTGCCTCGCCGGCGAGCCTTACCTGTGTGAGCGCGCGGCCGATGCTGCCTCTATACCCCACGCGACCTTGCCGGACGGGACGCCGTTGTACCCGGGGCTCGGTACGGGCGCGTTCGCCGAAGAGACCGTGGTGTCCGAGCGGGCCACGGTGAAGATCCCGGCCGATGTGCCGTTGGACCGAGCTGCGGTGTTGGGCTGCGCGGTGTTGACCGGTGCAGGGGCCGTGCTGAACACGGCAGACGTCAAGCCGGGGCAGTCCGTAGTAGTAGTGGGGGTTGGGGGAGTGGGGCTGTCCGTTCTGCAGGCCGCCCGCCTCGCCGGTGCCTCCCCGATCATCGCGGTGGATGTGCGCCCGGAGAAGGAAGCCCTCGCGCTGTCGATGGGCGCGACCCACTTCCTCCTCTCCGACGATACGACCGCCAAGACCATCCGCGCCCTTACCGACACCCGTGGCGCTGACGTCACGTTCGAGTGCGTCGGTTCCCCCGCGGGCATCCGCACGGCCTGGTCGGCTGCTCGCCGCGGCGGGCACGTGGTCGTGGTCGGTGTCGGGTCGGCCAAAGCCCCCGTCGAGTTCAACGCTCTTGAGCTGTACTGGTTCGGTCGTACCCTCACCGGTTGCCTCTACGGCTCCAGTGACCCGGATGTCGACGTGCCCCGTCTCCTCGACCACGTCCAAGCGGGTGAACTCGACCTGGACGGCCTCATCACCGCCGAGATCACCCTCGACGAGGTCGGTACCGCCCTCGCCGACCTGCCCACCAACACCGGTGGCCGCACCCTGGTCCGTTTCTGACCGGCCCCGGGGTAGTCGAACGTCACACCAGCCAGTGGGACGCTATTGCCAAGCCCTGGCGGTAGCGTCCCGCTGGCAACTACGCTCGACCCGCCACTGAGTCCCCACCCGGAGGTGCGCCGATGTCCGCGGTCGCCATGCACATGAGCGATGGGCTGCTGGATACGAAGACCTCGCTGCTGTTCGCGGGTGTGGCCGTGGTCGGCCTCGCGGTGGCGGCGGCCCGTGCGCGCAACGACCTCGACGACCGCACCGCCCCGCTGGCCGGGCTGGTCGCGGCCTTCGTGTTCGCGACCCAGATGCTGAACTTCCCGGTGCTGCCCGGCGTCAGCGGTCACCTGCTCGGTGGCGCGCTGGCGGCGATGCTGGTCGGCCCCTGGGTCGGCGCCCTGTGTGTCTCGATCGTCCTCGTCGTGCAGGCGCTCGTGTTCGCCGACGGCGGGTTGACCGCGTTGGGGGCCAACATCACGAACATGGCCCTGATCGGCACGGCGGCCGGGTTCCTGGTGGCGACGCTGCTCAAGCGGTTCGCCAAGAACAGGGCGGGGTTGGCGGTGACCGCGTTCGTCGCGGCGTTCACCAACACGGTGATCGCGTCGTTCGGGTTCGTCCTGGAGTTCGCGATCGGCGGGGACCCGGCGTTCAGCCTGGGCACGGTGACGGCCACGCTGGTCGGCGTGCACTGCCTGATCGGCGTCGGCGAGGGCGTGATCACCGCGTTGACCCTGGTCGCGGTGGCTGCCGTGCGGCCCGACCTGGTGTACCTGCTGCGCGGCAGCCACAAGGCGCTGGACGTGCGTGAGGAGACCCTGGCGTGAAGGCGAAGACGCGCAACCTCGCGTTCCTGCTCGGATTCCTGGCCGTCGCGCTGGTGCTCGCTGGTGTGGTGTCGTACTTCGCCGACCCGAACCCGGATGGGCTCGACCACGCGACCCTGGAGGGTTGCCAGGTCGTGCGGACGGCCAACGGCGAAGAACTACGGGGCAGTTGCATCGCCCAGAACGCGCGGGAGCACAACCTGGCGAGCAGCCCGCTCGCCGGCTACTCCATCAGCGGCGACTCCGGCACCACCGGGCTCGCCGGGGTCATCGGGGTCGCGGTGACCGTGGTCCTCGCGGGCGGTTTGTTCTGGGTGCTGCGCAAGCGCCCCGGTAAGTCCGCCGAGTGAGCGCCGGGCACGCGCATCCACTGCACCGGCCGGGCACCAGCCCGGTCCACCGGCTCGCGCCGCAGGTCAAGATCGTCGCCGCCGGGTTCGGGGTGCTCTGCGTCGTCGCCACGCCGAGGGAGCGGTTCTGGGCGTTCGGCCTGTACCTGGCGGTGCTCGGCTGCGTGTGGACGATCGCGCGGATCCCGCCGGGTTGGTTGGCCCGGCGCGTGGTGATCGAGGCGCCGTTCGTGCTGCTGGCGCTGGTGTTCCCCTTCGTCGCGGGCGGGCCGACCACCACCGTCCTCGGTGTCGCGCTCTCCGAACACGGGCTGCTGTCCGGGTGGAACATCCTCGCCAAGGGCACCCTGGGCGTCCTCGTGTCGCTCACCCTGTCCGCCACGACAGCGCCCGGTGAGTTGATCGTCGGGCTGCAGCGGCTGCGCGTGCCGACGATGGTCGTCACCATCGCCACCCTGATGCTGCGCTACCTCGACGTCATCGCCGCCGAGGCCCGGCGGATGCGGATCGCCCGGATCTGCCGCGGGCACGACCCGCGGTTCCTCTGGCAGGTCGGTGCCACCGCACGCGGTATCGGCACCCTGTTCATCCGCAGCTATGAGCGCGGCGAGCGGGTCCACCTGGCCATGGTGTCCCGGGGGTGGGCCGGTGCCATGCCGGACCAGGGTCACTCCGCGGGTCGATCCGCCTGGCTGACCGGGCTGGCCCCCACGGCCCTCGCCGTCGTCGTGCTGGGTGTGTCCTTATGACCCCGCCCGCGCTCTTGGTCGAGCGCCTCGCCTACGCCTACCCGGACGGCCACCAGGCGCTGTTCGGCGTCAACCTGCGCGTGGAGCACGGCGAGCGGGTCGCGGTGCTTGGCCCCAACGGCGCCGGTAAGACCACCCTCGTTCTGCACCTCAACGGCGTTCTCACCGGACAGGGCAACGTCGAGGTGGCGGGCTTGCCGGTGGAGAAGGCGACGCTCAAGGAGGTCCGCCGCCGAGTCGGGATCGTCTTCCAAGACCCGGACGACCAACTGTTCATGCCGACCGTGCGTGAGGACGTCAGTTTCGGTCCCGCCAACTTCGGGCTGCGCGGCACCGACCTGGCCGCCCGGGTCAAACGCGCCCTCGACGACGTCGGCATGGCCGACCACGCCGACCGCTCGCCCATGCACCTGTCCGGCGGGCAGCGCCGCCGGGTCGCGCTGGCCACCGTGCTCGCCTGCGACCCCGACATCCTCGTCCTCGACGAGCCGTCGGCGAACCTGGAGCCGCGGGCCCGCCGCGAGCTGGCCGAGGTGCTGCTCGGCCTGGACCGCACGACGCTGATGGTCACCCACGACCTGCCGTACGCGCTGCAGTTGTGCCCGCGCTCGGTCGTCATCGACGACGGCGTCATCGTCGCCGACGGCCCGACCCGGGAGCTGCTGGCCGACGCCGACCTGTTGGCCCGGCACCGGCTGGAACTTCCGTTCGGGTTCCGCCTCGACTAGTCTCGCGGGCACAACCACACATCGGGCCGTACGAGCGGGACCGGGAGAGTCCTCGACCCACGGGTCGGGGCACCGAAGGAGCAAACTCCCCGTCAATCTCTCAGGTAAAGCTACCGTTCCCGCCAGGCCACTCTGGAAAGAAGACGCGATCTCGGCGTCTCACCCACGGTGCAAGCCGCGCTCGCGGCGAAGCTCTCAGGTGCCATGACAGAGGGGGAGTTCCAGCGCCGGTCGTCCACCGGCGCGCTGCACAGGAGCTCCCCATGACCCGCACCGAATACAGCGTAAAGACGCACCGATCCCCACATACGCCACAGTTATCGATGGCCCGACCGGTCGCGCCGCGCTGTGATGACCCAGTCACGCTGCGCCACGCGCTCCCGGCGTGCCACGCTGCGGACACGACCTGTTCCCGGCGCCCGAAGGAGACCCGAGTTCCATGAGCACACCCTCCCCGCTGCACGCGGTGCACGAAGCGCTCGGCGCGGCGTTCACCGACTTCGCGGGCTGGTCGATGCCGCTGCGCTACGGCAGCGAGCTCGCCGAGCACAAGGCGGTCCGCACCGCGTCCGGTCTGTTCGACCTCAGCCACATGGGCGAGATCGAGCTGACCGGTCCCGAGGCGGCGCGCGCCCTGGACTACGCGCTGGTCGGCAAGCTGTCCGCGGTGAAGCCGGGCAAAGCCCGCTACACGATGATCTGCGACGCCGCGGGTGGTGTGCTCGACGACCTGGTCGTCTACCGGCTCGCGGACGACAAGTTCATGGTCGTCGCGAACGCCTCCAACGCCCCCGCGGTGGCCGCCGCGCTGCGCGAGCGGGCGGAGAAGTTCGACGTCGAGGTCACCGACCGCTCGGCCGACCTCGCGCTGATCGCCGTGCAGGGCCCCACATCGACCGCGATCATCGGCTCGGTCACCGGCGCCGACCTCGACGCGCTCAAGTACTACGCCAGCGTTCCCGCCGCCATCGCGGGAATTGACATCCTGTTGGCGCGCACCGGCTACACGGGCGAAGACGGCTTCGAGGTCTATGTGGACGGTGACCGCGCCGCCGAGGTGTGGCGGGTGCTCACCGAGGCGGGCAAGGACCACGGCCTGCTCCCGGCCGGGCTCGCCTGCCGCGACACGCTGCGGCTGGAGGCCGGGATGCCGCTCTACGGCAACGAGTTGACCGCCGACTTCACCCCGTTCGACGCCGGACTCGGCCGGGTCGTCAAGTTCGACAAGCCGGACGGCTTCGTCGGCGAGGCGGCCCTGCGGCGCCGCCGCGACGCCGACGTGGAGACCAAGGTGCTGGTGGGTCTGGTCGGCCAGGGCAGGCGCGCCCCCCGACACGGGTACGCCGTGCTCGCGTCCGACGGCACCGAGGTCGGTACCGTCACCAGCGGCGCGCTCTCGCCGACGCTGGGCCACCCGATCGCGATGGCCTACGTGCCGGTCGCGGTCAGCGAGCCGGGCACCGCGCTCACCGTGGACATCCGCGGCACCGGCACCCCGGTCGAGGTCGTCAAGCTGCCCTTCTACCAGCGTCCAGCCTGAACCCAGGAGAACGAGATCCAGATGAGCAACCCGGAGAACCTCGGCTACACCGCGGAGCACGAGTGGGTCGACACGGCCGACCTGACCGCCGCCACCGTCGGGGTGACCAAGTACGCCGCCGACTCCCTGGGCGACGTGGTGTACGTCCAGTTGCCCGAGGTGGGCGCGCAGGTGACCGCGGGCGAGTCGTGCGGCGAGATCGAGTCGACCAAGTCGGTGTCGGACCTGTTCGCCCCGGCGGACGGGGTCGTGGTGGAGATCAACGAGGCGGTTGTGGACACCCCCGAGCTGGTCAACACCGACCCGTTCGGTGACGGCTGGCTGTTCCGGCTGCGCGTCGAGAGCGAGCCGGAGCTGCTGGACGCCGCCGCGTACGCCGAGCACACGAAGGAGGGCTGATGGCCGGGGGTTCGTTCGGCCAGTCGCTGGCCGAGGTCGACCCGGAGGTCGCCGCGGCGGTCGCCGGTGAGCTGGCCCGCCAGCAGAACACGCTGGAGATGATCGCCTCGGAGAACTTCGCCCCGGTGGGCGTGCTCGAGGCGCAGGGCTCGGTGCTGACCAACAAGTACGCCGAGGGCTACCCGGGCAAGCGCTACTACGGTGGCTGCGAGCAGGTCGACGTGGTCGAGCAGTTGGCCATCGACCGGGTGAAGGCGCTGTTCGGCGCCGAGCACGCGAACGTGCAGCCGCACTCGGGTGCCTCGGCCAACGCCGCCGCCATGTTCGCGGTGCTCAAGCCGGGGGACACGATCCTCGGCCTCGACCTGTCGCACGGCGGGCACCTCACGCACGGCATGAAGATCAACTTTTCCGGCAAGCTGTACAACGTGGTCGCCTACCACGTCGACAAGGACACCGGCCGGGTCGACATGGCCGAGGTCGAGCGGCTGGCCAAGGAGCACAACCCGAAGCTGATCGTGGCGGGCTGGTCGGCCTACCCGCGCCAGCTCGACTTCGCCGAGTTCCGCCGGATCGCCGACTCGGTCGACGCGCTGCTCATGGTCGACATGGCGCACTTCGCGGGCCTGGTCGCCGCCGGGCTGCACCCGAGCCCGGTCCCGCACGCCCAGTTGGTCACCACCACCACGCACAAGACCCTCGGCGGTCCGCGCGGCGGCGTGGTGCTGTGCACCAAGGAGCTGGCCAAGAAGATCAACTCGGCGGTGTTCCCCGGCCAGCAGGGCGGCCCGCTCGAACACGTCATCGCCGCCAAGGCGGTCGCGTTCAAGATCGCCGCCTCCGCCGAGTTCGCCGAGCGCCAGCGCCGGGTACTCGAGGGAGCGCGGATCCTCGCCGAGCGGCTCACCGCGCCGGACTGCGCCGAGGCCGGGGTGAAGGTGCTCAGCGGCGGCACCGACGTGCACCTGGTGCTGGTCGACCTGGTCGACTCCCGGTTGGACGGGCAGCAGGCCGAGGACCGGCTGCACTCGGTCGGGATCACGGTCAACCGCAACGCGGTCCCGTTCGACCCGCGGCCGCCGATGATCACCTCCGGCCTGCGCATCGGCACCCCCGCGCTGGCCACCCGCGGCTTCGACGCCGCCGACTTCACCGAGGTCGCCGACATCATCGCGGTCGCGCTGCGGCCCGACCTCGACCAGGCGAGCACCGACCGGCTGCGCGACCGCGTCGCCGCGCTGGTGCGCCGCCGCCCGCTCTACCCGGAGCTGGGCTGATCGACCGCCCCGGGCCGCGCCGAGACCCGGCGCGGCCCGGCGGCCTAACAAGGAGGAAACGTCGTGGCGGTCAGTGTCTTCGACCTGTTCAGCATCGGCATCGGGCCGTCCAGCTCGCACACCGTCGGGCCGATGCGCGCCGCGCTGATGTTCGCCGACGGGCTGCGCGCGGCGGGAGCGCTGGGCGACACCGCCCGGGTGCGGACCGAGCTGTTCGGCTCACTCGGCGCCACCGGCCACGGCCACGGCAGCGACAAGGCGGTGCTGCTCGGCCTGGAGGGGGAACGGCCGGAAGACATCGACACGGACTCGGTGCCGTCCCGGGTCGCCGCCATCCGGGAGACCGGGCGGCTCCGGCTGCTGGGTTCGCACCCGATCGCCTTCACCGAGGACACCGACCTCGTCATGCACCGGCGCAAGTCGCTGCCGTTGCACCCCAACGGGATGACCTTCGTGGCGTGGTCCGCTGACGGGACCGAACTGTCGTCACGGACGTACTACTCCGTGGGCGGCGGTTTCGTGCTCGACGAGAACGCCGCGGACGGGCCGGTGATCTCGGCCGACACGACGCCGGTGCCGTTCCCGTTCCGCACCGCGGCGGACCTGTTGGCGCACTGCGCGTCCAGCGGGAAGACGATCGCGCAGGTCATGCTCGCCAATGAACTGGTGTGGCGTACCGCGGCCGAGGTGCGGTCGGGGCTGCTGGCGATCTGGCAGGTCATGCAGGACTGCGTGGCGCGGGGGTGTGAGCAGGAGGGCGTGCTGCCCGGGGGGCTTCGCGTGCCTCGGCGGGCGAAAGCGTTGCACGACAAGCTTCTCGCGGAGAGCGGTGAAGGGGATCCGCTGTACGTGATGGACTGGGTGAGCCTGTTCGCCTTGGCTGTCAACGAAGAGAACGCCTCGGGTGGGCGGGTCGTGACCGCGCCGACGAACGGTGCTGCGGGGATCATTCCTGCGGTGTTGCACTACTACACGCGGTTCTTGTCGGTGGCGAATGATGATGGGGTTGTTGACTTCCTCCTCACCGCTGCGGCGATTGGGGTGGTGTTGAAGGAGACCGGATCGATCTCGGGGGCTGAGGTGGGGTGCCAGGGAGAGGTCGGGTCTGCTTGCGCGATGGCCGCGGCGGGGTTGACCGCGGTGCTGGGTGGGTCGGTGGCGCAGGTGGAGAACGCGGCGGAGATCGGGTTGGAGCATCATCTCGGGTTGACGTGTGACCCGGTGGGGGGGTTGGTGCAGATCCCGTGCATCGAGCGGAACGCGGTGGGGTCGACGAAGGCGATCAACGCATCGCGGATGGCGTTGCGGGGGGACGGGACGCATGTCGTGCACCTGGACAAGGTGATCAAGACGATGCGGGAGACGGGGAATGACATGCACACGAAGTACAAGGAGACGGCGCGTGGGGGGTTGGCGTTGAATGTGATCGAGTGTTGAGGGGTGTGGATCTTGTGGGTTGTCGATCTTGTCGGGGGGCTTGGGTAGGCTGTTTATTCAGGGGCTCAAGTTTGGGTTGATCATGGTGCTTGGGCGGGTGGGCGTTCTTGTCGGGGGGTCGGTCTAGGCTGTGTATTTGGGGGCTTTTCGTCGGGTTGATCTTGGTGTGAGGGGGCACTGGACCTCGGCTGCGCCTCGGGGTTCGGCCTGGTCGCCTGGCGGCGACGCCGGCCTCGGGCGCCAGATAAATGCGGGGTGCCCGTTGTGGTGAAGTTGTTTTGTTTGGGGCCCCTAGCGGCAGCCTGGGTAAGGCTAAAAGGCGGGGCCACTGGAAAGCGTGGCCTTACCCGCCAGCCGGCTTAGGCCACCGCTCCCCCCAAACAAAACAACTCCACCACAACGGGCAGTTGGTGTCGGCGGGTCCCGAGGCGCGCGGCGCAGGCTGGCGGCCTTCGTCGATGGGGGTGGGGGTGGACCTTTGGGGTGGCGCTTGGTGATTTGTTGTTGTGGTTAGGAGGCTGCTTGGGTTTTTGTGGAGGCGGCGGTGATGGCTTGGTGGAGTTCGTCGCGGGTCATTTTGGAGCGGCCCTTGATGTCGAGTTCGCGGGCGCGTTTGTCGAGGTCTGATTTGGTGAGGGAGGTGAGGTCGTCCTCGGTTGGGTTTGGGGTGGGGGTGGTGCGCTTTTTGCGGCTTTCGACGCTTTTGCTGAGGGCTTCGAAGAGGTCGATGACCTTGGTGGGGGACTGGGGGGCTTCTTCGGCGACGATGTCGCGGCCGTCTTTTTTGTCCTCGATCAATTGTTCTACGCGTTGGGTGTAGGTGTCGTGGTAGTCGTCGGGGTTCCACTGGTCGGTCATGGAGTCGATGAGGTTGATGGCCATGTCGAGTTCTTTGCCGCGTGCGGGGGTGATTTCCGGTAGGGACTTGATTTCCTTGGCGGGGTCGCGGAGGTCTTCGACGAAGAGCATGGTGGTGAGGACCAGCAGGTCGTCGTCGGAGGCGCGGATGGCTGTCAGGTATTCCTTGCCGCGCATGACGAAGGTGGCTACGCCTGCTCGGTTGGTCTTTCGCATGGCTTGGAGGAGGAGGCTGTAAGCTTTCGAATACTCCTCTTTGGACGGGGCGAGCCAGTACGTCTTCTGGAAGTGGATGGGGTCGATCTCCTCGACCGACACGAATGACGAAATGTCAATCGTGCGGGAGCGGCCGGGGGCGATGTGGTCCAGTTCTTCCGGTTCGATGATGACGTACTCACCGCCGCCGACTTCGGCGCCCTTGACGATGTCGGCGTAGGCGACCTCGGCGCCGGTGCGTTCGTTCACCCGCTTGTAGCGGATGCGGTCGGAGGTGCCGCGTTCGAACTGGCGGAAGCTGATGGTGTGGTCCTCGGTGGCGCTGTAGAGGTCCACGGGGACCGTGACCAGCCCGAAGTTGATCGCACCGTGCCAAATCGGTCGTGCCACGCCTGCCTCCCCGACTCCTGGGTTACTCCATCAGTGTGTACCAGGAAGGGGGCGAAAGTCCTGTTCAGCGCTCGTCGGTGACCAGACCGGCACGCAGCGTCTCCAGGGTGCGGGCCAGCAGGCGGGACACGTGCATCTGCGACACGCCGATCTTCTCGGCGATCTGGGTCTGCGTCATGTTCCGGAAGAACCGCAGCAGCAGGATCCGGCGTTCCCGTTCCGGGAGTCGCTCGATCAGGGGACGCAGTGACTCGTGGTCCTCGATGCCGAGCAGCGCCGAGTCGTCCTCGCCGAGGGTGTCGGCCAGCGGGTCGGAGTCCGGGTCACCGGCGGAGAGGGCCTCGTCCAGCGACACCGACTGGTAGACCTGACCGGCCTCCAAGCCCTCGTACACCTCTTCCCGGCTCATCCCCAGGTGAGCGGCGATCTCGCTCGGCGTCGGCGCCCGGCCCAGCCGCTGGGACAGCTCGTTGCCCGCGGCGGTGATGGTCAGGTGCAGCTCCTTCAACCGGCGCGGCACCCGCACCGCCCACGCCGTGTCCCGGAAGTACCGGCGCACCTCGCCCATGATCGTGGGGACGGCGAACGACAGGAAGTCGATGCCCCTGGTCGGGTCGAACCGGTCCACCGCGTGGATCAGGCCCACCATGGCGACCTGCGTCAGGTCGTCGCGGGCCACACCGCGGTGGGCGAACCGCAGCGCGATGTGCTCGGCCAGCGGCAGGTGGCCGGTCACCAGCTTGTCCCGCACCACCTCGCGGTGCTGGTCCTCCTCGGGCAAGTCCGCCAACTCCGTGAACAGCGGCGCCAAGTGGCTGTACTCGTGCGCGGAGCCGGTCGGTGTCTCCGCGTTCACCCGGCACCCGCCGTCCCGGTCCGCAAGACGTTGATGTGCACCTTGGGTCTCCCGTCCGAACCGGGGGCAACACCGCACTCGACACTATCGGCGAGAGCGGTGAGCACCTGCCACCCGAACGAGGTGGTATCGGGGCCCGCGTCGTCCACCGCCTCGACCGACGCGTCCACCTCCAACGCCCCGGCGTGCGGCACGAACGCGCACTCCAGCACCGCGCCCGGCGCGGCCAACCCGACCAGCGTGGCGGCGACCTCGTCCACCGCCAGCGTCAGGTCCGCCCAGGTGTCCGGGTCGTCGTCCAACCCGGCCGCCAACACCCCCGCGACCGTCCGCAACACGGGCAGGTTCGCCAGGTCCGCGCGCACCCGCACGGCCACCCGACCGCGCACCGGCCGACCGCCGTTCGGGACGTCCCCGGACGACGAGTGCGCGTTCTGCTCGCCGCTGGTCATCGGCACGGGGTTCCGGTCATGTCGACCACGTACCCGCAAAACCGGCCGGGGACACGTGCGCGTTCGAGTGGCCGCCGCTCACGGACGGGCCGAGTCCGCGATCGGGCCGAGCACCTCGTAGGGCGGCACCCACCCCTGCTCCACCAACACCCGGTACAGGTCGTGCACCGCCTGGTCCAACTCCGCCCGCTCCTGACCGGCTTTCGCCAGCGCCCGCGCCGCGTCCAGCAGCGCCTCGTCCAACCGCACCGGCGCCACTCCGGCGTCCGGCTCGGACTCGTCACCGCCGATGTTGCGCCGCAGGTAGCTGTCCAGCGGCTCGACCGACGGTTCGGCGAACATGCCGACCACCAGGTGCGCGACCCGGTGCAGCTTGGTGTTGTACTGCTGGGAGAGCCGCACCAGCGCGTCGAACGCCTCCTTCGGCGAACACCGGCGCAACACCACCAGCACGCCCATGGCCTGCTCGATGGTCGCCCGGGTGCGCAGGGCGCGCCGCAGACCGTCCAACTCGGACTGCAACTGGGCCACCCGCGAGTTCGGGTCCGGCGTCACCGGCGCCCTCCGGCTCGCCCCTGCGGTCTTCGCACCGCGGTGCCCATATGACGGTCTTCCCTCCCGCTCCGCGTCCATCCGGCCGACCCCGGCGCGACGTTGGGGTCGACACAGGGGCTGTCCGCGTTCGGCGAGGGGACGCGTCACGAGCGACAACACCGCCGGGAGACCGGCGGGGTCGGGCAGCACGCAGCCCCTCGCTTCCCGCGAGTGCCGGGCGGCGAGGTCCCCGAAGGGCCTGCTGGCTCGGGCTGTCGCCCCCGGCGTGCTGCGGCTGCTTGCTCAACCGCTACCGGAGCACTCTAAAGATCACGCCGAAGCGGGCACAAGGCGGGTCGGGTCCCGCCCGGCGGGCCGCGGCCGTTCCGCCTACGGTGGGTCGCGCAAGCCGCACGACAAGGTGACACGGAAAGGAGCCAGACATGCTGGCGGTGACAG
The DNA here is from genome assembly GCF_000482865.1 of Actinokineospora inagensis DSM 44258. Lineage (GTDB taxonomy): Bacteria > Actinomycetota > Actinomycetes > Mycobacteriales > Pseudonocardiaceae > Actinokineospora > Actinokineospora inagensis. The sequence continues at coordinate 24,902 of NZ_AXWW01000046.1, forward strand.
AGGCGGCGGCGGACGCGATCAGCGCGCTGACCGCGCAGGACGGGGTGCCGGAGACCGGGGGGCTGCGGTTCACCCTGGTCACGCCCGAGGTCGACGGAGCACCACTGGCGGTGGCGTTGGCACCCGAACCGGTGGCGGGCGACCAGGTGGTGACCGCGAACGCGGCGCAGGTCTTCCTCGAGCCGGGGGCGGCCGAACTGCTCGCCGACAAGGTCCTCGACGTGCAGCCCGACGCGGAGGGCCAGCTCAACTTCGCGGTGCTGCACCAGCCCACCGACTGAGGTGTGATCTGCGCCTATCGAGTGATTGAAACCACCTGACCTGGGTAGCCAGCGGACGGGGGATTTTCGGACTCGGGAGGCGGAACATGGCACGCGGCACGCGGTTGACGGTGGTCCCCACGGCGCAGGCACCGCTGTGGCGCGGGCTGGACTACGGGCCCGCGGTGGTCGTGCTCAGCCCCGCAGCCGCGAGACCCGCCGATCTCCCGGTCGCCTGGCAACCGCTGGAACAGCTCTACCAGGTCGCCTGGTGCGCCATCCCGCCGGGAGCGGACGGCGCGGGCTCCCTCGACCGGGTCGAGGACGTCTTGGAGACGCTGGCCGACCGGCGCACCCGCACCCAGGTCGTCGCGCACACCGCGCTGACCGACGTGGCCTGCCGCATCGCGGCCGAGTTCCCGGACATCGTCCGCGGCCTCGTCCTCGTCGGCCCCGGCCGCACACCGGAACCGACCGGGGTACCGACCCGTCGGGTCACCCTGGCCAAGACCGCCGTCGGGCCGGGCGCACTGGCCCGGCCCGACGTGGTCGACGACATCACAGCCGCCTTGGCGGCCGCGGACCACCGTGCCCCGCGCGAGGCGGAGTCAATCCGCATTCGCTGGACCGCTCCCGAAGCCGTCGGCGAGTAAGGCGATCGCGCACTCTTCCCGCAGGCGACTGCCATCCACAGTGGCCAGGACCCACCGGTTCCGGCCGGTGTGGGCGGGGTCGCGGTTGTGGGCGGTGCCGGGCGTCGGCCAGGGTGGGGCGAATATCGTGGTGGTATGAGCACACACTTCGACGTCGTGGTGGTTGGGGCGGGGCCGGGCGGGTACGTGGCGGCGATCCGGGCGACCCAGCTCGGGCTGTCGACCGCGATCATCGAGGAGCGGTACTGGGGCGGTGTCTGCCTCAACGTCGGCTGCATCCCCTCCAAGGCGCTCCTGCGCAACGCCGAGCTGGCGCACATCCTCCAGCACGAGACCAAGACGTTCGGCATCCAGGTCGACGGCTCGATCAGCCTCGACTACGGCGCCGCCTTCCAGCGTTCCCGGACCGTGGCCGACGGCCGGGTCAAGGGCGTGCACTACCTGATGAAGAAGAACGGCATCACCCAGTTCACCGGGTGGGGCACGTTCCGCGACGCGAACACCATCGACGTCAAACTCGCCGACGGCGGCAGTGAGACCGTCACGTTCGGCAACGCGATCATCGCGGCGGGCGCGACGACCCGGCTGCTGCCGGGCACGAAGCTGTCCGAGCGCGTCGTCACCTACGAGGAGCAGATCCTCTCCGACACGCTCCCGGCGAGCATCGTGATCGCGGGCGCAGGCGCGATCGGCGTCGAGTTCGCCTACGTGCTGCACAACTACGGCGTCAAGGTGACCATCGTCGAGTTCCTGGACCGGATGGTGCCCTTGGAGGACGAGGAGGTCTCCAAGGAGCTGCTGCGCCGGTACAAGAAGCTCGGCATCGACGTGCGGGTCGGCACCCGGGTCGAGGAGATCGACGACTCGGGCGACAAGGTCAAGGTGACCGTGGCCAAGGGCGACACCCGTGACGTCATCGAGACGGACAAGGTGCTGCAGGCGATCGGGTTCGCGCCGCGGGTCGACGGCTACGGCCTGGAGAACACCGGCGTCCGGCTGACCGAGCGCAAGGCGATCGACATCGACGGGTTCTGCCGGACGTCGGTGCCGAACATCTTCGCCATCGGCGACGTCACCGCGAAGCTGATGCTGGCGCACGCCGCCGAGTCCATGGGCGTCATCGCGGCGGAGACCATCGCGGACGCGGAGACCATGGAGCTGGACTACGCGATGATCCCGCGGGCGACCTACTGCCAGCCGCAGATCGCCAGCTTCGGCTACACCGAGGCGCAGGCGCGGGAGAAGGGCTACGACGTGCAGGTCGCGAAGTTCCCGTTCACCGCCAACGCCAAGGCGCACGGCCTGGGCGACCCGGGCGGTTTCGTGAAGCTGATCAGCGACAAGCGCTACGGCGAGCTGGTCGGCGGCCACCTGATCGGGCCCGAGGTCACCGAGTTGCTGCCGGAGCTGACCCTGGCCCAGCAGTGGGACCTGACCGTGCACGAGGTGGCCCGCAACGTGCACGCGCACCCGACGCTGGGCGAGGCGGTCAAGGAGGCGATCCACGGCCTGGCCGGACACATGATCAACATGTGACCCCGGGTGGGTGAACTCCACCGCCGCCCAACTGGGCGTCGTCCGATTCGGACGACGCGCGCCTGAGCGCGTCGGGTGCCCGGGGTGCACGCTGCAAGGCGAGCCACCCCGGTGCCCGACGTGAAAGGCGAGCCATGTCCCGTCTGCTTTCCCGCCTGCTGCCCACCTCCGTCGCCCTCGTCGCCGCCGCGGCACTCGCCACGCCCGCGCACGCCGCGCTGACCCCGACCTTGACCGCCTCGTTCAGCGTGGGCGCGTCCGCGATCAACGCGACCCGCAACCTGGTGCTGGTCGCGCACAACTCCGACGCGCCGACCATTTTCAGCTACGGGTTCACCGCGACCATCCCGGCCGGACTCACCCCCGCGGGCGCGCCGAGCACCGATTGCGGCGGTACGACCGTGTCCACCACCCCGCTGGGCCGGAGCGCGTTCGGTCCCGCGCCGAACAACGTCTACGTCGAGGGATCGATGTACCTCGGCCTCAACACGTGCACGATCACCGTCCCGGTCACCGCGACCACCGAGGGCACCTCCTCGTTGTGCCCGGCGGGCATCGCGGACCTGAGCGGCCTGACCAACTTCGCGTCCTGCGTGTCGATCTACTTCGAGGCGCCGCACCCGTCCCGCGCGGGCTGAACCACCGCCCGGGTGGGTGAAAACCACCACCTGTCCGATGGGGATGTCCGGTGTGGATGGTCCACATCGGGTACCAGGTTGAGGAGCACCGGTCTGGTGCGCAGGTGATCGTGAAAGGTGACCCCGATGCGAAGTTCGTATTCCCGCCTGGTGCCCGCCGCCGTCGCGGCCGCCGCGGTCGTGGTGGCAGGCACGGCGATCCCCGCGCAGGCCACGGTGGGGTCAACGCTGACCGCCGCGTACAGCGTGGGCGCCTCGGCGATCAACACGGCGCGGAACCTGGTGTTCACCATCTCCAACCAGCCGATCGTGCCGCAGAACTTCAGCTTCCAGTTCCAGGTGACCCTGCCGCTGACCTTCACCGTGTCCGGGACGCCGACAACCACGTGCAGCGGCGGCACCATCACCGACTCGCCGCCGTTCCGCAGCGCGACCTCGGAACGGACCATGCTGCCCGCGGTGATGAAGTACGTCACCGGTTCGCTCAACATGTCCACCGCCTCCTGCACGGCCACGATCCCGGTCACCACCACCACCGAGGGCACCTACAACACGTGCGCCGCGAACATCACCGGCACATCCGGTATCGGGACCAACCTGAGCACCTGCGCGTCGATCTACTTCGAGGCGCCGCACCCGTCGCGCGTTCGGTGAGCCGCCGGTCGGGTGGGTGAAATGCCGCGGTCCGACCGGTGTGGACACCCACGCACCGGGTACCGGGGAAGGTGACGAGCGCCGTCCCCAGTGCTCGGTGCGAAAGGTGACGTCGATGCGATGTCCGTTCCGTCGCTTGGTGCCCGCCGCCGTCGCTCTACGCGGCGTACGCGGTGGAGGCCTCGGCAATCAACACGCCGCCGATGCTGCTGTTGTCGGTCGGTAACTCGACCATCCCCACCTCGTTCAGCTTCACCTTCACGGTGACCCTCCCGGTCGGCTTCACCGTGTCCGGGACGCCGACCAGCACCTGCGTGGGCGCCGGGGTCTCCGACTTGCCGCCCACGGTCCGGAACCCGTTGCCGCGCGTGGTCAAGTACGTCAGCGGCAGCATGACCCCGGCCTTGCCCTACCGCGCCGTGTCGATCCCGGTCACCACCCGTCGCGCGTTCGGTAGGTCAGGCCCGGCGGGTGTGTTCGGCGTCGTAGGCGAGGTCGGCGTAGTCGGGGGCGGGGTCGGTCTCCTTGAGGATGACCATGTCCTCGGGGCGAACCCGGGCGGGCAGCTCGCCAAAACGCACATGCCGCAGGAACGAGAACTCCGCATCGGTGAACTGCTCTGCCATGCCGCGATTGTGCACTCCGCAGCCACCGGCTGGACAGGGTTCGCTCGACCGGGTGGGCCGCGCGCCCATTCGGCCGCCGCATCTGCTCATGAGCACGCATGTGCACTCGGCGCTGCGTGCGCACGATTGGGAGAAGGGTGATTCGGCGGGGCTGTTCGGCTGGAACGTGCGCTGTACGGGAGCACTCCGGGTGGCCGCGGGGCCATGATCCAGGTGGCCCACATCGTTGGGCCGGAATCGGAGGAAACCTCGCATGCGCAGTGTTGCCCGCCGGATGATCCCCGCCGCGCTCGCCCTGGTGAGCGCCGCCGCGGTCGGGCTGGCCCAGCCCGCCGCCGCGGCCGTCCCCTACCACTTCGAAGCCCACGCGTCCGGGCTCACCGCCACCACCCCGCTCGGGTCGACCAACCTCGTCCCGGCCGACGTGTCCAGTTCGACCCCCGCCTCCAGCGGGCAGACCTTGTCGCCCCCGGCGGTGCCGCTCGTCGGTACCGTGGGCACGGTCAGCGTCAGCGCCGCGGGCACCGAGGACGCGGCGGGCCTGCGCACCTCGACCGCCAACGTGTCGGTGAGCAACGTCAGCCTGCTCACCATCCCGCTGCTCGGCACCGTGGTGACCGCCGACTCGATCGGCTCCACCGCCACCACGACCACCGACGCCGTGGGCAACCGCTCGTCGAGCGGTTCGGCCACCTTCACCAACCTGCGGGTACTCGGCAACCTGATCCCGAACCCGGTGCCCGACCAGACGATCTCGATCGGCGTGCTGGGCACCGTCCGGCTCAACCACGTGGTGAACGCCGGGTCCAGCGTCTCGGTCACGCCGGTCTCGATCAACCTGACCATCCCGGTGGTCGGCGCCATCAGCGCCAACGTGGCGGGGACGAACACCGCGCTGACCTGATCGGCGCTGCCGGGCACCGTGCCGACCTGCTGACGGCATCGGCGTCCACGGGCGTCCAAACAAAGCACGGCCCCCGCGAGCGCCATTGCTCGCGGGGGCCGTTGTCCGGGGGAACCGGTCAGACCAGGGGGCGGTCCGTCGGTTCGATCGGGCGGGGCAGGACGGTGCGCTGGGTCAGGTAGGTGTCCACCTCGGCCGCGGCGGAGCGGCCCTCGGCGATGGCCCAGACGATCAGCGATTGGCCGCGGCCCATGTCGCCCGCGGTGAAGACTCCGTCGACCGAGGTCTGGAAGTCGCGGCCGCGGGCGACGTTGCCGCGGTCGTCGAGGTCGACGCCGAGGTCGGTGAGCAGGTCGGCCTTCTCCGGGCCGACGAAGCCCATGGCCAGGGTGACCAGGTCGGCCGGGATCTCCCGGGTGGAGCCCTCGACCGGGGCGAACCGGCCGTTCTCCATGGCCACCTCGGTGATCCGCAGGGCGCGGACATTGCCCGCGTCGTCGCCGACGAACTCGGTCGTCGACACCGAGTAGACGCGTTCGCCGCCCTCCTCGTGGGCCGAGGTCACCCGGTACAGCATCGGGTAGGTCGGCCACGGGTGCGCCTCGGCGCGCGAGAGCGGCGGCTTGGGCATGATCTCCAGTTGGGTGACCGAGGCCGCGCCCTGCCGGTGCGCGGTGCCGACGCAGTCCGCGCCGGTGTCGCCGCCGCCGATGACGACCACGTGCTTGCCCCCGGCGTGGATGGGGGAGCGGTCCAGCCTGCCCGCGGCCACCCGGTTGGCGGGCGGCAAGTACTCCATCGCCTGGTGCACCCCGGCCAGGTCGCGGCCGGGGACGGGCAGGTCCCGCCACGCCGTCGCGCCGCCGGCGAGCACCACCGCGTCGTACTCGGCGCGCAACTGCTCGGCGGTGACGTCGACGCCCACGTTGACGCTCGTGCGGAACTCGGTGCCCTCGGCGCGCATCTGGTCGAGCCGCCGGTCCAGCCGGGCCTTCTCCATCTTGAACTCGGGAATGCCGTAGCGCAGCAGCCCCCCGACGGCGTCGGCCCGCTCGAAGACCACCACGTCGTGGCCCGCGCGGGTCAGTTGCTGCGCCGCGGCCAGCCCGGCCGGACCGGAGCCGACGACCGCGACCTTCTTACCGGTCTTGGTCGCCGCGATCTGGGGCGTCACCCAACCCTCGTCCCACGCGCGGTCGACGATCGACACCTCGACGCGCTTGATCGACACCGGGTCGTCGTTGATGCCCAGTACACACGCCGACTCGCACGGGGCCGGGCAGAGCGTGCCGGTGAACTCGGGGAAGTTGTTGGTCGCGTGCAGCCGCTCGGCCGCCCGCTTCCAGTCCTCCTTCCACACCAGCGTGTTCCACTCGGGGATCAGGTTCCCCAACGGACAACCCTGGTGGCAGAACGGAATCCCGCAGTCCATGCACCGCCCGGCCTGCTGCTGCACCCGCTCGTTGCCGAACTCGTCGTAGACCTCGCGCCAGTCCTTGAGCCGCAGGAAAACCGGCCGGTGGGTGGCGTTCTCGCGCTTGGTGGTCAGAAAGCCCTTGGGGTCAGCCATGTGCGGCCTCCATGATCGCCTGGTCGATGTCGCGGCCCTCGGCCTCGGCGGCGGCCCGCGCGGCCAGCACCCGCTTGTAGTCGGTGGGCATCACCTTGGTGAACCGGCTGACCTCGTTGTCCCAGTCCGCCAGCAGCGCCCGCGCCACCGCCGAGTCGGTCTCGGCGGCGTGCCGGGCGACCACCTCGCGCAGGAAGTCGGCGTCCTCGACCGCGAGCGGGTCCAGGTCGACCATCTCCGGGTTGACCCGGGCGGGATTCAGGTCGAGCACGTAGGCGATGCCGCCGGACATGCCCGCCGCGAAGTTCCGGCCGGTCTGCCCGAGCACGACGACCCGACCACCGGTCATGTACTCGCAGCCGTGGTCGCCGACACCCTCGACGACGGCCAGCGCGCCGGAGTTGCGCACGCAGAACCGCTCGCCGACCTTGCCGCGCAGGAACACCTCACCGGAGGTGGCGCCGTAGGCGATGACGTTGCCCGCGATGACGTGCTGCTCGGCGGCGAACTGCGCGCCATCGTGCGGCCGCACGGTGATCCGACCGCCGGACAGGCCCTTGCCGACGTAGTCGTTCGCGTCGCCGATCAGCCGCAGTGTCACGCCGCGGGGCAGGAACGCGCCGAACGACTGGCCGGCGGTACCGGTGAAGGTCACGTCGATCGTGTCGTCGGGCAGGCCCTCGCCGCCCCACCGCTTGGTCACCTCGGAGCCGAGCATGGTGCCGACGGTCCGGTTGACGTTGCGCACCGGCAGCTCCAGCCGCACCTTGTCGCCCGAGGCCAACGCGCCCTCGGCCAACTGGATCAGCGTGTTGTCCAGCGCCCGCGCCAAACCGTGGTCCTGCGCGACGGTCTGGTGCCGGGCGGCGCGCGGCTCAAGCGGCGGCACGAAGAAGATCGGCGCCAGGTCCAGCCCGGCGGCCTTCCAGTGGTCGACCGCGGCGCGGGTGTCCAGCAGCTCCGCGTGGCCCACGGCCTCCTTGAGGGAGCGGAAGCCAAGCGCCGCAAGGTATTCGCGGACCTCCTGGGCGATGAACTCGAAGAAGTTCACCACGTACTCCGCCTTGCCGCTGAACCGTGACCGCAGCACCGGGTTCTGCGTCGCCACACCGACCGGACACGTGTCGAGGTGGCAGACCCGCATCATCACGCAGCCGGAGACCACCAGCGGCGCGGTCGCGAACCCGAACTCCTCGGCGCCCAGCAGCGCGGCCACCAGGACGTCGCGGCCGGTCTTGAGCTGACCGTCGGTCTGCACCACGATCCGGTCGCGCAGCCGGTTGGCCAGCAGGGTCTGCTGCGTCTCCGCCAGACCCAGCTCCCACGGCCCGCCCGCGTGCTTGATCGACGACAGCGGCGACGCGCCGGTGCCGCCGTCGTGCCCGGAGATCAGCACGACGTCCGCGTGCGCCTTGGACACCCCCGCCGCGACCGTGCCGACCCCGACCTCGGAGACCAGCTTCACGTGGACGCGGGCCGCCGGGTTGGCGTTCTTCAGGTCGTGGATCAGTTGCGCCAGGTCTTCGATCGAGTAGATGTCGTGGTGCGGCGGCGGCGAGATCAACCCGACCCCCGGCGTGGAGTGCCGGGTCCGGGCGATCCACGGGTACACCTTGGTGCCGGGCAGTTGACCGCCCTCGCCCGGCTTCGCGCCCTGCGCCATCTTGATCTGGATGTCGTCCGCGTTGACCAGGTACTCGCTGGTCACGCCGAACCGGCCGGAGGCCACCTGCTTGATCGCCGAGCGGCGGGCCGGGTCGTAGAGCCGCTCCGGGTCCTCGCCGCCCTCACCGGTGTTCGACTTGGCGCCCAACCGGTTCATCGCGATCGCCAGCGTCTCGTGCATCTCCTGCGAGATCGACCCGTAGGAGATCGCGCCGGTGCCGAACCGCTTCACGATCTCGCTGACCGGCTCGACCTCTTCGACCGGCACCGGCGGGCGCACGCCCTCCTTGAACGCGAACAGCCCGCGCAGCGTCTTCAGCGCCGTCGACTGGTCGTCGACGAGCCGGGTGTATTCCTTGAAGACCTCGTACTTCCCGGCCCGGGTGGAGTGCTGCAGCTTGAACACCGTCTGCGGGTTGAACAGGTGCGGCTCGCCCTCGCGGCGCCACTGGTAGTCGCCGCCGACGGCCAGCTCCCGGTGGTCGGCGTGCACCCCGTCGGCCGGGAAGGCCACCGAGTGCCGCTGCCGGACCTCCTCGGCCAGCACGTCGAACCCGATGCCGCCCAACCGGGACGTGGTACCGGTGAAGCAGGCGTCGACCACCTCGGCGCCGAGGCCGAGCGCCTCGAAGATCTGCGCGCCGTGGTACGAGGCCACAGTGGACACACCCATCTTGGACATGGTCTTGCGCACGCCCTTGCCCAGCGCCTTGATCAGGTTGCGGGTGGCGGTGTGCGCGTCGGTGCCGGGGATCAGGCCGCGGTCGGCCATGTCCTCCACGGTCGCCATCGCCAGGTACGGGTTGACCGCGGACGCGCCGTAGCCGATCAGCAGCGCGACGTGGTGCACCTCGCGGGCGTCACCGGACTCGACCACCAGGCTCACCTGGCTGCGCGTCTTCTCCCGCACCAGGTGCTGGTGCACGGCGCCGACCAGCAGCAGCGACGGGATGGGCGCCGACTCGGTGTCAACACCCCGGTCGGACAACACGACCACGCGCGCGCCCGCCTTGATCGCCTGGGACACCTCGGCGCGGATCTGGGACAACTGCTCGCGCAGCGCGTCACCGCCGCCGCGCACGTCGAACCGGCCGTGGACGGTGACCGCGTGGAACTCCGGCAGGTCGCCGTCGTCGTTGGCGTGCACGATCTTGGCGAGCTCGTCGTTGTCCAGCACCGGGAACGGCAGCGTGATCCGGCGGCACGAGTCGGCGCCCGCGCCGAGCAGGTTCGGCTCCGCGCCGAGCTGGGTGCCCAGCGAGGTCACCAGCTCCTCCCGGATCGCGTCCAGCGGCGGGTTGGTCACCTGGGCGAACAACTGGCTGAAGTAGTCGAACAGCGGCCGCTGCGCCCGGGACAGCGGCGCCAGCGGGGCGTCGTTGCCCATCGACCCGATCGGCTCGGCGCCGGTGCGGGCCATCGGTTCCAACAGGACGGTCAACTCTTCCTCGGTGTAGCCGAACGCCTGCTGCCCGCGCACCAGCGACGCGTGCGTCGGCACCTCGCGCTCGCGCCGGGGCAGGTCCGCCAACGGCAGCAGACCCGTGGCGACCCACTCGCCGTACGGGTGCTCGGTGGCCAACTGGCCCTTGATCTCCTCGTCGTCGACCACCCGGCCCTGCGCGGTGTCCACCAGGAACATCCGGCCCGGTTCGAGGCGGCCCTTGCGCACCACCGTCGTCGGGTCGATGTCCAGCACGCCGACCTCGCTGGCCAGCACGACCAGGCCGTCCTCGGTCACCCAGTAGCGGGCCGGGCGCAGGCCGTTGCGGTCGAGCACCGCGCCGATCTGGGTGCCGTCGGTGAACGCCACCAGCGCCGGACCGTCCCACGGCTCCATCAGCGTCGAGTGGAACTGGTAGAACGCCCGACGCGCCGGGTCCATCTCGGCGTGGTTCTCCCACGCCTCCGGGATCATCATCAGCACCGCGTGCGGCAGGCTGCGGCCACCCAGGTGCAGCAGCTCCAGCACCTCGTCGAAGCTCGCCGAGTCGCTGGCACCGCGGGTGATCACCGGGAAGATCCGCTTGAGGTCACCGGGGATCAGGTCACCCGCCAGCAGCGACTCGCGCGCGTCCATCCAGTTCCGGTTGCCGCGCAGCGTGTTGATCTCGCCGTTGTGCGCGACGAAGCGGTACGGGTGCGCCAGCGGCCACGACGGGAACGTGTTGGTGGAGAACCGGGAGTGCACCAGGCCGATCGAGCTGGTCACCCGCTCGTCGGCCAGGTCCGGGAAGAACGCCTCGACCTGCGGCTCGGTCAACATTCCCTTGTAGACGACCGTGCGCGAGGACAGCGACGAGAAGTAGACGTCGGCGGCGTGCTCGGCGCGCTTGCGCACGCAGAAGGCCAGCCGCTCCAGGGCCAGCCCGGACACACCGTCGGCGGCGGCGAGGAACAACTGGGTGAAGTGCGGCATCACGGCGGCGGCGGTCGCGCCCGCGTGCTCGCGGTTGACCGGCAGCTCACGCCAGCCGAGGACGACCGCGCCCTCCTCGGCCGCGATCGATTCGACGACGGCGACAACCTGGGCCCGCTCCGCCGCGTCCACCGGGAGGAAGGCGGTGCCGACCGCGTACGCACCGGCGTCGGGCAGGTCGAAACCGGTGACGGCGCGGTAGAACGCGTCCGGCACCTGGATCAGGATCCCGGCACCGTCACCGGTGTCCGGCTCGGCGCCCCGGGCGCCGCGGTGTTCCAGGTTGCGCAGGGCGACGAGGGCTTTGGCGACGATGCCATGGTCCCGGCGGCCCGCGAGGTCGGCGACGAAGGCCACCCCGCAGGCGTCGTGCTCGTACTGCTCGTCATAGAGACCACCTGCGAGGTGGTCTTGGCGGGTCGTCACAGCTAGCGGCCCTCCCAGTGCTCTGGAGGCGCGCACGCGGGCACGTGGATCCAGCGGCTGGGGGTGGGCACGGGTGCACTCCGACCAGCCGCGGCGGCCCGGTGCCGCGCGTCGAAACGGTGCGGCGGATACGGCTTCGCCCAGGCTCAGGCGGTGGAACGCACCTCGTCGTGCGGAGAGTGGCAGCGCACCTCGTCGTGCGGCCGGAGTACGTGGGCCGCGGTCCGTTCTCCGGTGCGGAGTCGGTCCTCACCCACGCGTGTTGCTTCCCCGGGGTCATCCGGGGTTCTCATGACAATAGTGTGAACTCGGCGTATCCGGGATAGGCCAAGCGGTCCCCGTGGTGAACACCACGTGGTCTTGACCGGCCCGTTACCCGGACACGCCGCGCTGACCTGCGGGTTTGCCGGTTGGGAGCTTTCCCGGCCGCTCGTGCGTTAGAAGGACATCCACTGAATTGACCGCCGTACGAGGAGCCCGAAGTGCCCGTCCTGCTGATCATCCTGCTGGCCATCGCCGCCGAGATCACGGTGATGGTCTCCATCGGTAGCCTCATCGGCGTCCTGCCGACCATCGCCCTGCTCGTCCTGGCCACCGTCCTCGGCGGCTACCTGCTGCGCCGCGAGGGCCTGCGCACCCTGGCCGCGCTGCGCGAGGCCGTGTTCCTGCGCCGGACCCCCGAACGCGAGGTCGTCGACGGCATGCTCATCGCCGCCGCGGGTGTCCTGGTCGCCCTCCCCGGCTTCATCAGCGACGTGGTGGCCCTCTTCCTGCTGTTCCCACCCACCCGCGCCCTGGTCCGCCGCCGCGTCATCCGCCGCGCCGAGTCCCGCGGTCCGATCGTCGTCGTCGGCTCGGTGGTCCCGGACCGCCCCGTCGACCTCCCCGGTCCGCGCGTGGTCGAGGGCGGCGTCGAGCCCGGTCGCTAACCCCCCGGTATGCACCTGATGAGGTGAAGGACTTGCCAGTGTGGCCGACTTCCGGCCGGCAACGACCAGGATCACCCCCATGCGCAAGCTACTGACCGTGGCCGCAACGCTCCTCACCGCCGCCGCGGTCGCCACCCCAGCATCCGCGACCCCCCTCCACCACCACGGCGCCTTCGGCTCCTTCACCACCTGGCACGACGGCGCCACAGCCATCACCTACGACCAGGAGAAGGTGCCGGTAGGAGCGAAGGTCGCGGTGATCCCCTTCGCCTTCGGCAACCGGACCACCATCACCCTGTGGGTCTACGGCCTCCTCCCCAACCGCCACTACGGCGCCCACGTCCACATCAAGCCCTGCGGCCCCACCCCCGCCGACGCGGGCAGCCACTTCCAAAACGTCCCCGACCCCGTCCAACCCTCGGTCGACCCGGCCTACGCGAACCCGCAGAACGAGGTCTGGCTCGACTTCGGCACCGACGACCACGGCGCCGCCATCGCCGTCGCCACCGTCAACTGGCGCTTCGCAGGCCGCCAAGCCAACGCCGTCGTCATCCACAACGAGCACACCCACACCGAACCCGGCCAAGCCGGCACCGCGGGCCCCCGCCTAGCCTGCGTCAACTCAACCTTCCCCTAACCCCCCACCAAGACGCGCACCTGCCACCCCGGCCCACGCGCCTCAACCCCCCGGCCCCCATCGACGAAGCGTCACCCCCGCACCGCGCCCCGCGAAACCCCAGCCCCCATCGATGAAGCACCACTCCCGCACCGCGCGCCTCGAAACCCGCCAACCAGGCGAAGAAGCATCACAACCAACTCGCCCCGCGCGCCTCGGGACCCGCCGACACCAACCGCCCGTTGGGGTGGACTTGTTTTGTGTGGGGGGACGGTGACCGCAAAGCTGACTGGCGGGTAAGGCCACGTCTTTCCAGTGGCCCCGCCTTTTAGCCTTACCGTGCGGTTGCCGTAGGGGCCCCACACAAAACAAGTTCACCCCAACGGGCGCAGCCCGCAAAATCTGGCGCCCGAGGCCGGCGTCGCCGGAGGCGACCAGGCCGAACCCCGAGGCGCAGCCGAGGCCCAGAGACCCCTCACCCGCCCCCACACCAAGATCAACCGAGGGTATGCGTGGCGAGGCCGCAGCCAGCCGATTTCCCGCCGTGAGAGGGTTTCGCACGCCACCCGGGTAGTCCTTGGGTGAGTCCGACTCGGCCTGGGCGACCATGTGCCGCAGTGCGGCCAACCGCACATCAGGCAGCGCACTGCGCAGCGCCTGCGCGACCTCGGTTGGCAGTCCGACCGAGGTGCGTGGCCCACGCACGCTGGTGGCGATGACCAGCTTCCCGTCCAGTTGGCTGTCCAGCCGCGGGGTCTGTCGAAATGGTCCGGACTCCACTTGGTCGAAGACGTAGCGGTACAGCTCGTCGGAGTCGATGAGGCCGTATCAAGTCCGGTAAACGCACCATAGAGATCACCGGCTCGAACACCGCTCAACACCAACAGATCATCGACGCCTTCATCGTGGCGGAGCAGAACCGCGACAACTAGGGACAGAGCCTAGACCGACCCACCGACAGCCCAGCCCACGAGCCTCAATCCGGCATCAAGTCCTGCAACCACCCCGGCCCCATGATCTCCGCCCCCACCGCCACACACCTGCGCCGGAGTTCCCGGTCAGCCGTCACCACGAAACACCCGGGGTTTTCCGCGGCCACTTCAACAATCGTGTCATCCCCTTCGCCCGCGGCGGAGACGACCTCCACGATATCCGTCGACCGAGTGCGCCGTGCCTGACCCTCGACCACCAGGATGATGTCCGGATAAGCGATGTCGAACGGCCCGAGCCCGGGGAACTCCTCAGTAGCACCCAACCGGTCACGCAGCCGCACGGCGGCGCCCGCCCGGTCGCGCCACCAGCCGTCCGGGCGGGAGCCCATGACGTTGGCGCAGTCGACGACCAAGACCACCGGTTCGAGGCAGTCGCGCAGTCGGGTCCAGTTGGCGGCGAACGGGGCGAACAGGTCCAGGTCGGTCACCGCACCCACCGGTACCCAAGCGGTGTCGATGGTCTCGGCGGACGCGGGTTCCACCGGGAACCGCGAGTCGGCCCAGGCGATCACCGTCGAGTATGTCCAGCCGTCGTGGTCTTCGACGGTCACGCCGATGGGGTCGACCAGGTCGGGGTCGAGGGTGCTCTCCTCACTCGCCTCGCGCAGCGCGGCTGTGATCGTGTCCTCGTGGCTGTCCCGCGCGCCGCCGAGCATGCCCCAGGTGCCGTCGGCGCGTTGTTGCAGGAGGACGTGGTCCTCGGCGACCGGCAACAGGCCCGCCGCGCCGTGTTCGCCCCAGTGTTCGTGGCCCAATCCGCAGACGACCATCCGGTCGCCGTCACCCCTGGTCACTTCAGTCCTCTCACAGGTCGCCGACGGCGGTGATGTGGACCGCCGCGGTGCCCGACTCGTCGGAGGCGGCCAGGTCGACCTCGGCGGTGAAGCCCCAGTCGTGGTCGGCCGCCGGGTCGTCGAAGATTTGCCGGACCAGCCAGCGTTCCGGCTCCTGTTCGATGATCAGGAGGGCGGGCCCGCGCGCGTTCGGGCCGACGCCGATCTGGCTGTGCAGCTCGAAGTACGGCTCCAGCGCGTCCTCCCACGCCCCGGCGTCCCAGCCGGAGTCGCCGTCGAGGTCGCCCAGCGCGGTGTAGTCGCGGCGGGCGGCCAGTTGGACCCGGTGGAACAGCGCGTTGCGCACCAGGACCCGGAAGGCACGCAGGTTCTTCGTCACGGCGGGCGGCAGTTGGTCGACCTTGTCCTCGTCGTCCGTTGGGTTGGTCAGCTTCTCCCACTCGTCCAGCAGACTGGAGTCGACCTGCCGGACCAGTTCGCCCAACCACTCGATCAGGTCAGTGAGCTCCTCGGTCTTCGCCTCGTCCGGCACCGTCTGCCGCACCGCCCGGTAGGCGTCGGCGAGGTAGCGCAGCACGAGGCCCTCCGACCGGGCCAGGCCGTAGAGCGACACGTACTCGGTGAAGGTCATCGCCCGCTCGTACATGTCGCGCACGACGGACTTCGGTGACAGTTGGTGGTCGCCGACCCACGGGTGGCCACGCCGGTAGGTCTCGAACGCCGCGCCGAGCAGTTCGGCCAGCGGCTTCGGGTGGGTGACCGCCTCCAGCAGCTCCATCCGCTGGTCGTACTCGATGCCCTCGGCCTTCATCGCCGCGACCGCCTCGCCGCGCGCCTTGTGCGCCTGGGCGGACAGCACCTGCCTCGGGTCGTCCAAAGTGGACTCCACAACGGACAGCACGTCCAGCGGGTACGACGGCGACTCCCGGTCCAGCAGGTCGACCGCGGCCAGCGCGAACGGCGACAGCGGCTGGTTCAGCGCGAAGTCGAACTGCAGGTCCACCGTCAACCGCACCCGGCGCCCGTGCTCGTCCGGCTCCGGCAACTGCTCCACCACACCGGCGGCCAGCAGTGCCCGGTAGATCGCGATCGCCCGGCGGATGTGCCTGCGCTGCGCGGGCCGGTCCTCGTGGTTGTCCTCCAGCAGGTGCCGCATCGCGGCGAACGCGTCGCCGGGGCGGCCGATCACGTTCAGCAGCATCGAGTGGCTGACCTGGAAGCTCGACGTCAGCGGCTCCGGCTCGGCGTCGCGCAGCCGCTCGAAGGTCGGCTGCCCCCAGGAGACCATGCCTTCCGGCGGCTTCTTGCGGACGAACTTGCGCCGCTTCTTCGGGTCGTCGCCCAGCTTCGCCAGCGACTTCTCGTTCTCGATCACGTGCTCGGGCGCCTGCACCAGGACCGTGCCCAGCGTGTCGTAGCCCGCGCGGCCCGCGCGCCCGGCGATCTGGTGGAACTCGCGGGCCTTGAGGACGCGGGTCTTCTGGCCGTCGTACTTGGACAGCGCGGTGAACACCACCGTCCGGATCGGCACGTTGATCCCCACGCCCAGCGTGTCCGTGCCGCACACGATCTTCATCAGGCCCGCCTGGGCCAGCCGCTCCACCAGCCTGCGGTACTTGGGCAGCATCCCGGCGTGGTGCACGCCGATCCCGTGCCGCACCAGCCGCGACAGCGTCTTGCCGAACCCCGAGGAGAACCGGAAGTCGCCGATCAACGCGGCGATCCGGTCCTTCTCGGCGCGGGTGCACACGTTGATGCTCATCAGCGCCTGCGCCCGCTCCAGCGCCGCCGCCTGGGTGAAGTGCACAACGTAGATCGGGGCTTGGTTGGTGCTGAGCAACTCCTCCAGCGCCTCGGTCAACGGGGTCATCCCGAAGGAGAACATCAGCGGCACCGGGCGCTCCGCCGACGTCACCACCGCGGTGTCCCGGCCGGTGCGCCGGGTCAGGTCCTCTTTGAACCGGGTGACGTCGCCCAGCGTCGCCGACATCAGCACGAACTGCGCCTTCGGCAGCTCGATGAGCGGGATCTGCCACGCCCAGCCTCGGTCCGGCTCGGCGTAGAAGTGGAACTCGTCCATCACGACCTGGCCGACGTCGGCGTCCGCGCCGTCGCGCAGCGCGATGTTGGCCAGGATCTCCGCCGTGCAGCAGATGATCGGCGCCGTCCCGTTGACGCTGGAGTCGCCGGTCATCATGCCGACGTTCTCCGCGCCGAAGGTCGCGCACAGCGCGAAGAACTTCTCCGACACCAACGCCTTGATCGGCGCCGTGTAGAAGCTGCGCTTGCCGTGCGCCAACGCGGCGAAGTGCGCCCCGGTCGCGACCAGGCTCTTACCCGACCCGGTCGGCGTGCTGAGGATGACGTTGGCGCCGGAGACGATCTCCATCAACGCCTCTTCCTGCGCCGGGTACAGGGACAGACCCTGCTCGTCGGCCCAAGAGGCGAACGCGTCGAACAAGCCATCGGGGTCGGGGGAGGCGGGCAGCCGCGCGGTGAGCGTCATGGTGGTGTCGATCGTGCCAGTTCACAGCGCGCCACGTGCGCGGGGGAGTGTGCCCCGAACTCAAAACCTATGGCCGTAGAGGACGCTGCGGACGGCGCCGACGACGGAGGTGAACAGGGGCAGGCTCGGGTGCGACGGGTCCGGCGCGGTCGCCCAGAACGTCACCGACCGGTCGGTGTCCGCGGTCGGCAGCAGCACCCGCGCCGACACCGGCTCCACCCCCGGCGGCAGCGGCCTGCGGTGGTGCTCGTCGGGGATCGGCTGGGTGAGGAAGGTCCACTCGGTGCGCTTGCCGGGAGCGGCGAGCACCGGGCCCGCCAGCATCCGCAGGCGCAGCCACCACTGCACCTCCGCGCCCAGCCCCGCGCGCATGCGCAGGCCACCGACCTGGTCCCCGCCGAGGTCGAGGTAGGCGTTCAACGCGTCCCCGTCCACCGGCCAACCCAGTCTCGTCCGGTAGTCCGGCACGTCGAACACGGGCGCCGTGTCGACGCCCCCGTCCAGCGCGCGCAGGTCGGACAGTTCCGCCGCGGTCATGGCGAGCCACCTTTCGCCGTCGGCGGTCGGAGTGGCCTCTTCCCGGCCTGGTTTCCCGGCCGTCGACTTCTGTTCATCAATATGGGTGACGGTTACCGCAGCGACTCATCCCAACAAGGCATAACCCCCGCGTGATACCGGCCACAAAGGAACGGTATCACCGCAGGTCAACGCCGATATCGTGACGAACGAGGAAGTAACTACGGCAAGAGTGAACGAACGGCCCTAGACGAGCGGATCGCCGGTCACACGCGCTCGCGAACCGGCAGCACCTTCCGCAACAATCCGTGCGGATGGCCGTGCTTGCGCCACTCACGCGGGTAGCCCAGCGACACCTCCTGGAACTTCACCCCGTCGTAGTGGGTGATCCGGGGGATGTGCAGGTGGCCGTAGACCATCACCGCCGTCGGGAACCGGGTGTGCCAGTCGGCCGTCAGCTCCGTGCCGCACCACTGGGCGAACTCGGGGTACCGCAGCACCCTGGTCGGCTCGCGCGAGGTCGAGTAGTGGTTGACCAGCACGAACGGCTTCTCCGGGTCGGCGGCCGCGGTCAACCGGGCCTCGGTGTGCGCGACCCGGGCGCGGCACCAGTCGTCCCGCGTCTCGTACGGGTCGGGGTGCAGGTAGTACTCGTCGGTGCAGACGACGCCGCTGGCGTGCGCGATCTTCAGCGCCTCTTCCTTGGTGGCCGCGCCCTCGGGACGGAACGTGTAGTCGTAGCCGAGGAACATCGGTGCCACCCGCGCCGGACCGCCCTCGCCCTCCCACACCGGGTACTCGTCCTCGGGGGAGACCACGCCCAGTTTGCGGCACAATTCGACAAACCGCTCATAGCGCTCGACGCCGCGGGCCTGTACCGCGTCGGCGGGCATCGTCCACAGCTCGTGGTTGCCCGGTGTCCACACGACTTTCGCGAACCGCTCGGCCAGCAGCCCGAGCGTCCACTCCACGTCCGCGACCTGCTCGGCCACGTCACCGGCGACGATGAGCCAGTCGTCCGGTGCCCCGGGCCGCAGGTCGCGCACGATGTCCTTGTTCTCCGCGTAGGAGATGTGCAGGTCGCTGATCGCCAGGAGGTCGCCCACCGGGTCGATCTTTCCACCTCGACCGGTCATCGTGGGCGAGACGCGCGTCTCGCCCCGCTCACTCCGCGGCGCGGCGCTTGCGCACGGTGATGTGCACCGGCGGCCGAACCCCTTCACCCAACCCGGCGGTGACCTCGTCGGCCAGGGTGCGCAGCACGTGCCAGCCGAAGGTGTCCGTCGCCGGGGTGCGGCCATCGTTGGAGCGGGTGCTGGCGTGGAACTCGACCCCGTCCGCGGTCCGGGTGAACCGGCACTCCAGGTCCGCCGCGGGCGCCGCCAGCACGATCAACTGCGAGCACACCTCGTCCACCGCCAGCCGCAGGTCGGAGATCTCGTCCACGGTGAAGTCGGCGCCCATCGCCACCGAGGCGGCCACGCCGCGCACGATCGGCAGGTTCACCAGGTCCGCGCGCAACCGCAGTTCGACGTCGGGCTGGGCGGGCTCGGACACCTGTGCTCCTTCGGGGGCGTCGGGCCGGACGGGGCGGACGACTCGGGCACGCCGGACCCTCCCCGGTGGCGTGGGACGGATCGATCCGCCCGCGCAGAACCTACTAGGCTGGACGCCGAGGCGGTTGAGCAGCCAGCCGCCCCACTGTCGTGTCCGCACCACGGCGGCCCCGCGCCGCCGACCCGCGAAGGGTTGACATGAGCACGTCCGACCTGCTGACCGTCGAGTTCGCCGACCGCGACGACCTCGTGCTGCTGCACGTCCGCGGTGAGATCGACATGGGCACCGCCCCCGCGCTGCGCGACCACCTGGAGACCGCGGTCGGCCGCGGCGCCGACGGGGCGCCGCTGCTGATCGACCTGACCGGGGTCGGCTTCCTCGCCTCCGCGGGCCTGGCGCTGCTCGTCGAGTACCACACCCGCTGCCGCGACGCTGGCCGCCCGCTGCGCGTGCTCACCGGCGGCGGGGCGGTGCTGCGGGCCATCGAGGTCAGCTCGCTGGACAACGTGCTCGAGGTGCACCCCTCGGTCGAGGCGGCCATCGCCGCGGGCTGATCAGGCGGTGGCGATGGCATTAAGCCGGACGGTTCCGGCGCGCGTAGATTGTTGACCAGGCCGGTCACCGATCTTGTTCGACGGTGGACCGGGTGTGGGCCGGGGATGCCGGATCCGAGACCCGGAAGGGGCCGCCCGACGGTGAGCGACGTGAGGGGTCAACGGACACGATGACCACGCACGGGACCACCGAGGACACCCGGGCGGGCCACACCGCCCTGCTCTACCGCGGGGCCGTGGAATACCTGGCCGCGGTCCTGCCGTTCGTCCGCGGCGGCGTCGCCGCCGGGGACGCGGTGACCGTGGCCGCCCCCGTGGAGAACCTGGACCTGCTGCGCGAGGCGTGCGCCGCCGAGGGCATCGCCGGGGACGTGCGCTGGCTGGACATGGCCGAGGTGGGCGGCAACCCGGGGCGGATCGTGCCCGTGGTGCTGCACCCGGTGCTGGACCGCCCCGCCCGAGTGGTCACCGAGGTGGTGTGGCCGGACCGGCCGCGCGCCCAGTACCCGTCCTGCGTGCGGCACGAGGCCCTGGCCAACCGCCTGCTCGACGGCAGCGGCCTGCGGCTGCTGTGCCCCTACGACGCGGCCGCGCTGGAGCAGTCCGTGCTGGCCGACGCGTTGACCACCCACCCCGGCGTGCTCGACCGCGCGGGCTACCGGTCCAGCGTCGAGTACGCCCCGGAGTCGGCGCTGAGCGGCGCCGGGTCGGTGGGCCGCCCGGCCGAGCCGGACGCGGCCCGCGGCCTGCTGGTCGGGGTCGGCGACCTCGGCGCGGCCCGCGCCATGGTGTCCACCGAGGCCCGCGCGCACGGCCTGTCCGAGCAGCGGGTCGGCGACGTGGCGCTGGTGGTCACCGAGCTGGTCACCAACAGCATCGAGCACGGCGGCGGCCACGCCCGGCTCGCGGTGTGGGCGGCCGACGGTGAGCTCGTCTGCCAGGTCCGCGACGACGGCACCCTCGCCGACCCGCTCGCCGGGCTGCGGCCCGCCCCGGTGGACCAGGCGCACGGCCGCGGTCTGCTGCTGGTGCAGAGCCTGGCCGACCTGGTCACCATCCACGCCGACGGCCGGGGCACCGTGGTGCGGGCGCATTTCACCCGGGGAACGGGCGCTTGAGCCCAGGGCGGACCGGGTAAGTCCCCGTCAAGACCCGGCCAATCCGTGACCTGGAGGGCAGTGCAGATGACCGAGCACCCCCGGGGTGTCGCCCGCAGGCTCGTCGCCGTCACCCGAGGCGGTGACCTCGACCCGCGCACGCAGACCGGAGCGCTCGACGTACTCGCAGGCCCAGACCACCGCGACCGTCTCGCCGCCGTGCTGCGTGAGCTGGTGGTGGCCACCGCGGACATGATGTTGTGCCGGGCGGAGTCGTCCGGCCCCGACAAGGCGTTCGTGCTGGACCTGCGCGACGACACCGGCGACGTCGTCGACGTCGACCGGCTCGACCCACCGGTCCGCGCGCTGGTCCGCGCCCTGCTGGCCCAGCTCAACAGCCGCTTCGACGACGTCGACCTGCAACTGGAACTGGCGCTGCGCGACGACCCGCGGTTTGACCCGGTCGACGTGCTGGTGCTGGCCCTGCTGTGGACGGTCGGTTCGATCGAGTGGTGCGAGGAGCACGACGCCCCGACGCCCGGCTGGCTCGTATGACCGATGTGGTCTCACTCGCCCAGGAACTGGCCGAGGTGACCAGGCTCATTGGCGGCGAAGACGTGGCCTCCGCGTTGGACAGGTTCACCGACCGGGCGGTGCGCACCGTACCCGGCTGCACCCGGGCCGCCATCACGGTCCGCGCGCACGACGGCGAGGTCGAGACGATCGGCGCCCCCGACGTGGACTTCCGCGTCCCGGGGCCGGTCCGCGAGGCGCTGGCCTACCACGAGCCGCGGCGGATGGACGACGCCGCGGCCGACCAGCGCTGGCCCGCGTTCGCCACCCAGATGCTGATGAGCGGGTACCGGGGGTGCCTGGTGCTGCCGGTCCCGACGCACCGCCCGGGGCAGGCGGTGTTCTCGATGTTCTCCGGCGACGCCAACCAGTTCGACTCGCTGTCGTTCGACTTCGTGATGCTGCTGACGCTGAACGCGGGCGTGGTGTTCGACAACGTCTCGCTGTACCAGGACAGCACCCGCCTGGTGGAGCAACTGCGGACCGCGCTGGAGACCCGGACCACCATCGGGCAGGCGCAGGGCCTGCTGATGCAGCGCTTCGACTACGACGCGGAAACCGCGTTCCAGACGCTGACCGTGGCGTCGCAGAACACCAACCGCAAGCTGCGCGACGTCAGCGCCGCGCTGGTCGAGGCGCACAGCGCGGGGAACCTGGAGTTCGTGCTGCGGGTGCTGACCGCCCGTGAGTCGGTCTGAGCCCCGCTAGACCAGTTCCGCCAAGGTGTCCAGGACCTGCTGGCCGTACCGCGCCAGCTTGTTCTCGCCGACCCCGCTGATCCCGGCCAGTTGCTGCAGGTTCCCCGGCCGCACCGCCGCGATCTGGCGCAGCGTCGCGTCCTGGAACACCACGTACGCGGGCACCCCCTGCTCCCGGGCCGCGTTCCGCCGCCACTCGCGCAGCGCCTCGAAGATCGGCGTCGCCTCGGCGGAGAGCTCCACCGCGGGCTTGGCGGGCGAGGACGTGCGGGCGGACGGCAGACGGGCGGGCTTCTCCGGTTCCCGGCGCAGGTTGACCTTGCGGCCCTGGAACAGGACTTCCGCGCTCCGCTCGGTCAACGCGAAGGTCCCGTAGTCGCCCTCCACCGACAGCAGCCCCTGGGCGAGCAGTTGGCGGACCACCCCGCGCCACGACTGCTCGGTCAGCTCGGCGCCCTTGCCGAACACGGACAACTGGTCGTGCCGGTGCTGCGCGACCTTGTCGGTCTGCTTGCCCAGCAGGATGTCGATGACCTGACCGGCGCCGAACCGCTGGTTGCGCTCCCGGTCGAGCCGGTAGACCGTGGACAGCATCTTCTGCGCGGCGACGGTGCCGTCCCAGGACTCCGGCGGGGTGAGGCACGTGTCGCAGTTGCCGCACGGCTCGCCGGACTGGCCGAAGTAGTTCAGCAGTTGCACCCGGCGGCACTCCACCGTCTCGCACAGGGCGAGCATCGCGTCGAGGTGCCGGGTCTGCTTGCGGCGGTGCGCGTCGTCGCCGTCGGAGTTGTCGATCATCTTGCGCTGCTGCACGACATCGGCGAGGCCGTAGGCGAGCCACGCCGTCGACGGCAGCCCGTCACGGCCCGCGCGGCCGGTCTCCTGGTAGTAGCCCTCCACGGACTTGGGCAGGTCGAGGTGGGCGACGAACCGCACGTCCGGCTTGTCGATACCCATGCCGAAGGCGATGGTGGCCACGACGACCAGGCCGTCTTCGCGCAGGAACCGGGACTGGTTCGCCGCGCGCGTCCGCGAGTCCAACCCGGCGTGGTACGGGACGGCGTCGACCCCGTTGTCCACCAGGAACTGCGCGGTCTTCTCCACCGACGCCCGGGACAGGCAGTAGACGATGCCCGCCTCCTTGGCGTGCTCGGTGCGGATCAGGTCCAGCAGTTGCTTGTTCGCGCTCGCTTTCGGCGCGATCCGGTACTGGATGTTCGGCCGGTCGAAGCTGGCCACGAAGTGCTTGGCGTCGCCCAGGTTCAGCCGCTCGGCGATCTCCTTGTGCGTCGCGTCGGTCGCGGTGGCGGTCAGCGCGATGCGCGGCACTTCCGGCCAGCGCTCGTGCAACTCCGAGAGCGCCAGGTAGTCCGGCCGGAAGTCGTGGCCCCACTGGGACACGCAGTGCGCCTCGTCGATCGCGAACAGCGCGATCTTCGCGCGGTCCAGCAGTTGCACCGTCGACTCCAACCGCAGCCGCTCCGGCGCCAGGTACAGCAGGTCCAGCTCACCGGTCAGGAACGCCCGCTCCACGTCGCGGCGGGTTTGGAGGTCCTGGGTGGAGTTGAGGAACCCGGCCCGCACCCCCAGGTTGCGCAACGCGTCCACCTGGTCCTGCATGAGCGCGATCAACGGCGAGATCACCACACCGACCCCCGGCCGCACCAACGCCGGGATCTGGTAGCACAGCGACTTGCCGCCACCGGTCGGCATCAGCACCAGCGCGTCACCACCCGCGGCCACGGTGGTGATGATCTCCGCCTGCTCACCGCGGAACGAGTCGTAGCCGAACACCCGGCGCAGCACCTCGACCGCGGCCTCACGGGTCGCGCTCACCTGCTCCGGACCGGGCTCCGGCCTGCGGAAGGGCAGCGCGGGCGGACCGGTGTCGACATCGTCGTACACCGGCACGTCTTCGTCGGACGACTCGAACGGGTCCTCCGGTGGCTCGAGGTGTTCGAGGCCGTAGAGCCCGTGGTCACTCGGTGCGGAATCGGTCGGGCTGGTTTCGATCGGATCGCCGGACACGGCCGCGATACTACGACCACCCGCCCCGGCCCCGTGCCCTGGTGCCACCCCGCTGTGGACACCCGTTCAGCTTGTGGACAACTACCCTGGTCACCTGCCCGCGCCCCGTGCCACCCCGAGACGGGGCGTGGCCTGCTCGGACTGCCTGTCGGCTCCCGGGGGTCGTCGGTCAATCGGCGTGCATCTCCTTCCAGGTGACGGAGGTCGGCCGGTCTCCGGTTGTGAGGAACTCCTGCGCGGCCTTGACGACATCTGTGAACGGGATCTCGCAGTAGGCGGGGGTCGGCCGCTCGTGACTCATGTAGTCGTAGCTCAACAACTCATCGCCCGCGTCGGGGTTGCCCAGGCTGAACCACAGTCCGGGCCAGTTGCCTCCGGTGAAGCTGAGGGCGCCAAGGTTGTCGTTCACGCCCACGCCGAACTCGATCGCGTCCGAGTCCTCGAGGTACCACTGCATGAACACAGGAATGTCGAACTTGCGCGAGTCGGTTTGGGCGCGATCGAGGAGTGCTGTGACATCTTCCGGGGTTCGGAGAACGGTGGGTTCGTCCTCATCGAAGAACGCACTTACCGCGATCATGGCTTGGCCTTTCCGTGGTACATCTTGTAGAAGCCTCCTGTCCCGAGAACCGTCATAGTGTATCCCTTTGGGGGATCAGGGTGTCGCACCCGAGTTTGCCGGTGCATGGGATGTTGTTGATTGCCAATGTGACGTGCTGGATTCTCCATCTGCCGCGCGTTTTGGCTGAGGGGCGTCGACGGGCTCGGTCCTTGTTCTGTGGTAGATCGGAAGGCAATCCGGCGCGAAGGCGTTGCCCTTCCGCGGCTTGTGAGGAACTGGGTGTCGGGCCGCCGGGTGGTCGACCGGTTGTGCCGAGGAGGTGGTGGTCCGCGGACGATTGGATTCGTTGGGCCGCTTATTCAAGCGTGGTGTCGAGGTCACGGAGATATTGTTCGGCCAGTCCGATCGCCTGGCTGATCAGGGTCGCGCGGCCGGTCTGACTGAGGAGCGCGGCGACTTCTTTGTCCACGGAGTCCAGTGCCTGATGCCAGTCCTTCAAGCGCGTCTGGAGGTCGGATACCGACCTGGTCAGTCGCATTAGGCGTCCGGCGTCATCGGCGATGGACATCGCGTCATCCCAGATGTTCAGGATGTCGGGAATGTGAAACTGTCTCCCCGATGAACACCGCGACCTCGATGCGTCAACCCACCCTGTACCTCACCAATGCCGCCCGCACCCACGATGAGATCGTGGCCCACCGGAACACGGGGCGGGCCGGTTCGGCCAGGTCACCGGTTACACCGGCGCCCCGCCCCGCCTGCCCGCCCCACCGCCGCTGGCCGGTACCGGCCTCGGTCAGCTCACTGATCGGCCGCAGGCTGGTCGGTGAAGCGGTTGATGAACCGCAGCGCCGTGTCGGCGACTTCGCGCCAGCCGCTGTCGATGGTCAGTGAGTGTCCGCGGTTCGGCAGCTCCTCGATCTCGGTGACACCGGGGTTGCCCTGTTGGCGTTTGTACGCGCCGTTGGCCAGTGCCCATGGGACTGTGTGGTCGCGTTCGCCGGAGATGATCAGCAGGGGGCCGCGGTCGGGGTTGTCCGTGTCCACCTTGGCCTCGGTCCACGGGTTGAGGTTGGCGGCGGCGGCCTGGAACAGCGGGGCGCCCGGGGCGGGCACGGCGAAGGTCTCGAACAGTTGCTCGGCTTCCTGCTCGGGGACGGCGTTGGCGAAGGCGTAGCGGAACTGGTCGAGGGTCAGCGGGACCGCGCGGTGCCGGTTCGCCGGGTTGGCCAGCACCGGCGCGGACGCCCGCAGCGCCGAGATCGGCAGCGGCAGCACGCCGCGGAACGGTGCCGGGTCGATGGCCACCGAGGCCACCGACAGGCCGCGTCCGGCGAGGATCTGCGTGATCAGCCCCCCGAACGAGTGACCCACGACGGCGGGTTTGCGGTCCAGTGCGCCGATCAGCTCCGCGACGTGGTCGGCGACCTGCCCGACGGTCTTCCCGGCGAGCACCTCGGGGTGGGCGTTGGCCTCGGCGGCGGTCTCCGGGTCGTCCGGCCAGGACGCGGTGACCGGGGCGTACCCCGCGGCGTCGAACACGGCCGCCCACCGGTCCCAACTGCTGGGCAGCAGCCACAGGCCGTGCACGAAGACGACGGGGGTGCGACCGGAGGCGTTGGCCCGGTCCACCTGCTCGGTGTCGTGAACGTTGTTCATGGGCACCAGCCTCGCGGTCCGTACCCGGTCCGGGTATGAGCCACACAGCCCCACCGGACCTGGGCGCACGGCCCTTCCGCACCGGGCCCGTCACGTGATAGGGCCGTCACCCGCCGGTGGCTCAGACCCGCCCCCCGCGTGCCGAATCACCGCGGGACGAGTGGTCTCCTCGGGTGAAGGGTCGGCAGATGGCGGCAGGGCGGGGTGTGCTGGGGCGGGTCAACGACCTCCCGGTGACGGTGAAGATCTTCAGCGCGGTGGCGGCGGTCCTGGCGGCCTTCGCCGTCGTGGTCGGGTTGAGCCTGAGCGGGTCGGGGAAGCTGACCGACGGCGCGCGGTTGGTCTACACGCGCGGCGTCGAGGCTACGCAGACGCTGGCGAAGGTGCGGGCGGACATCCTCACCGACCGCAACTTCATGCTGAACTACTACATGTCGGACGCCGAGTGGCGGCCGAAGAACAAGCAGTCCATGCAGGCGCTGGACGCCGAGATCGAGTCGACCCTCGACACGTACGCCGGTCAGACCGCCGACTCGGCGACGCTGTCGGCGCTGCGGGACACCTGGAAGGGCTACCTGTCGGTGCGCGACACGCAGATGATCCCGTCGGCGGACGCGAACAACCTGGGCAGCTTCTGGGACGGCTACAACAAGGCCGACGCCCTGACCACCACCATCGACAAGCAGTTCGGGACGCTGACCGCCGCCCAGGCCGCCGCCGCCCAAGCCGCCGCCACCGACGTGGCCGACACCGGCAGCAGCACCAACCGCCTGATCCTGGGCGGCGCGGGCATCGGCCTGCTGCTGGGCCTGCTGCTGGCATGGCGGGTCGCCGCCGCCGTCACCCGGCCGCTGCGCCGGGTCACCGCCGTGCTGGAGGGTGTCGCCGACGGTGACCTGACCCGCCGGGCGGACGTGCACGGCCGCGACGAGGTCGGCCAGATGGCCGCCGCGCTGAACCGGGCCACCGACAGCATGCTCGACACCGTGCGCACCATCAGCACCAACGCTGCGGCGCTGACCGGGTCGTCCCGGGACATGGCCAAGGCGGGCGACATCCTCGCCGGTGGCGCCGCGCAGACGGCCGACCGGGCCGGTGCGGTCCGCCAGGCCGCCCAGGACGTGTCGCTGCACGTGCAGACCCTGGCCACCGCGTCCGAGGAGATGGGCGCCTCCATCCGGGAGATCTCGTCGAACGCCTCCGACGCGGCGCGGGTCGCCACCGACGCGGTCGAGTCGGCGCGGGAGACCACCGAGATCGTCGGCAAGCTGGGTGAGTCGTCGGCCGAGATCGGCAACATCGTCAAGGTCATTACGTCGATCGCCGAGCAGACCAACCTGCTGGCGCTCAACGCCACCATCGAGGCCGCTCGGGCCGGTGACGCGGGTAAGGGCTTCGCGGTCGTCGCCGGTGAGGTGAAGGACCTGGCGCAGGAGACCGCGCGGGCCACCGAGAACATCGCCAGCCGGGTGCTCACCATCCAGGGCGAGACCTCGTCGGCGGTCGAGGCGATCGAGCGGATCTCGCAGATCATCCACCGGATCAGCGACTACCAGAACACCATCGCCTCGGCGGTGGAGGAGCAGACCGCCACGACCGGCGAGATGAGCCGCAGCGTCGCCGAGGCCGCCTCGGGCGCCGACGCGATCGCGCACACCGTCACCGACGTCGCCGACGCGGCCGCCTCCACCAGCGACACGGTGGGCGCGTCCCGGGAGACCGCCGCCGTGCTGGCCACCATGGCCGGTGAGCTGAACGACGTGGTGTCCCGCTTCCGAGTCTGAGTCCTGACCCCGCCCCGTGGCCGGTGTCCCCCACGCGGGGACACCGGCCACGGACGTTTGTCGGCCCCATGCCTGGGTAAGCGGTCGGTGTTCCCAAACGCCGAAGGAGCCGACGCATGTCCAAGCAGCGCGACCTCGACCCGGACCGGGTCGACCAGGACGGCCCGCTGACCACACAGCAGGGGGTCCGGATCGGCCACACGGACGACTCGCTGCGCGCGGGCGATCGCGGCCCGACGCTGCTCGAGGACTTCCACGCCCGCGAGAAGATCACCCACTTCGACCACGAGCGGATCCCCGAGCGGGTCGTGCACGCAAGAGGCGCGGGTGCCTACGGCCACTTCACCCCGTACGACGACTCGCTGGCCGCGTACACGGCGGCGACGTTCCTGACCGACCCGTCGGTCACGACCCCGGTGTTCGTCCGGTTCTCCACCGTCGCCGGGTCGCGCGGGTCCGCCGACACCGTGCGGGACGTGCGCGGGTTCGCCACGAAGTTCTACACCCAGCAGGGCAACTACGACCTGGTCGGCAACAACATGCCGGTGTTCTTCATCCAGGACGGGGTCAAGTTCCCCGACTTCGTGCACGCGGTGAAACCCGAGCCGCACAACGAGATCCCGCAGGGCCAGTCCGCGCACGACTCGTTCTGGGACTTCGTGGCGCTGCAGCCGGAGACGCTGCACATGGTGCTGTGGCTGATGTCCGACCGCGCGCTGCCGCGCAGCTACCGGATGATGCAGGGCTTCGGCGTGCACACGTTCCGGCTGGTCTCCGCCGACGGGCGCGGCACCTTCGTCAAGTTCCACTGGAAGCCGGTGCTCGGCACGCACTCGCTGGTCTGGGCGGAATGCCTGCGCATCAGCGGCGCCGACCCGGACTTCCACCGCCGCGACCTGTGGGAGAACATCGAGGCGGGCGCCTTCCCGGAGTGGGAGTTGGGCGTGCAGTTGGTCGACGAGGCCGACGAGTTCGCCTTCGACTTCGACCTGCTGGACGCCACGAAGATCATCCCGGAGGAGCGGGTGCCGGTGCGGCCGGTGGGGAAGATGGTGCTGGACCGCAACCCGGAGAACTTCTTCGCCGAGACCGAGCAGGTCGCCTTCCACACCGCCAACATCGTCCCGGGCATCGACTTCAGCAACGACCCGCTGTTGCAGGCCCGCAACTTCTCCTACCTGGACACGCAGCTCATCCGGCTCGGTGGCCCCAACTTCGCCCAGATCCCGGTGAACCGACCTGTCGTGGACGTCCGCAACAACCAACGCGACGGATACGGCCAACACCGAATCCACCGCGGTCGAACCTCTTACTCCCCCAACACCCTCGGCGGCGGTTGCCCTGTCGTGGACGGTCAATACCCGGAGGTCTTCGAGCACTACCAGGAGAAGGTCGAAGGCACGAAGATCCGCAGGCGCAGCGAGAGCTTCAAGGACCACTACAGCCAGGCGGCACTGTTCTGGAACAGCATGTCTACTGTGGAGCGCGAACACATCGTCGCCGCCTTCCAGTTCGAACTCGGCCACGTGGAAACCCCGGAAATCCGCTCCGCGGTCGTCGACCAGCTCACCAAGGTCCACCCGGACCTCGCCGCCCAGGTCGCCGCGGGCTTCGGCCTACCCACACCCACCACGGGCAAGCCCGCGAGCACCGAAACCTCACCCGCCCTGTCCCAGTCCCGGCAACCCACAGACACGATCGCCACCCGCAAGATCGCCGTATTGGTCACCGACGGCGTCGACGGTCCAGGCCTGACAACGGTGCTGACCGAGTTGAAGAATCGTGGTGCCACACCGGAAGTCCTCGCCCCACACGGCGGCACCGTCCAAACCGCCGACGGCGGCGAACTCCCCGTGGACCGCGTGATGACATCAACAACATCCGTCCTCTACGACGCCATCCTCATCCCAGACGGCACACAAACCCTCACCACCGACGGCCACGCCCGCCACTTCGTCGCAGAAGCCTTCAAACACCACAAAACAATCGCCCTCTCCGGCACCGGCCGAGAAGTACTCACCGCCGCCGGACTAGCCGTGACCACAGCCGAAGGTCAAGACGTTGCCGTTGACGCAGGCGTCGTAACCACCCCCAAGTCCGGCCCCGACCTCCCAGCCAATTTCACCGAAACCTTCGCCAAGGAAATCGCCACCCACCGCACCTGGACCCGCAACACAGACGCCATCCAAGCCTAACCCAACCGTCACCACCACCACCACCACCTCCATCATCACCGCAAGCCCCGCCAACCCACACGCGCGCCCAAAAACCCGCCCCACATCGACGAAGCGCCACACTTGCACCGCCCACACACACACACACACACACCAAAGCCCACCCTGAATCGACGAAGTCCCACACTGGCACCGCGCGCCTCGGGACCCGCCGACACCAACTGCCCGTTGTGGTGGAGTTGTTTTGTTTGGGGGGAGCGGTGGCCTAAGCCGGCCGGCGGGGAAGGCCACGCTTTCCAGTGGCCCCGCCTTTTAGCCTTACCCAGGCTGCCGCTAGGGGCCCCAAACAAAACAACTTCACCACAACGGGCACTTCAGCTTTAATCTGGCGCCCATGGCCGGCGTCGCCGCCAGGCGACAAGGCCGAGTCTCGAGGCGCAGCCGAGGCTCAGAGTCCCCTGCGTCGGCCCTCATGCCCCCGAGACTGTCGGTGGGTTCGTCTAGGCTGTGTATTCAGGGGCTCATGGTCAGGTTGATCATGGTTGGCCGGGGTTGTCGGTGGTTGCGTCTAGGCTGGGTATTCGGGGGCTTTCGTCCGGGTTGATCATGGCGTGAGGGGTCTCTGGGCCTCGCTGCGCTCGGGGTTCGGCCTTGTCGCCTGGCGGCGACGCCGGCCACGGGCGCCAGATTAAAACGGTAGTGCCCGTTGTGGTGAAGTTGTTTTGTTTGGGGCCCCTAGCGGCAGCCTGGGTAAGGCAAAAAGGCGGGGCCACTGGAAAGCGTGGCCTTACCCGCCAGCCGGCTTAGGCCACCGCTCCCCCCAAACAAAACAACTTCACCACAACGGGCGGTTGGTGTCGGCGGGTCCCGAGGCGCGCGGTGCAGGTTGGTGGGCTTCGTCGATGAGGGGTGGGCTTTGGTGTGTGTGTGTGGGCGGTGCAAGTGTGGCGCTTCGTCGATGTGGGGCGGGTTTTGGGCGCGCGGTGCGGGGGATGGCGTTTATTCGATATGGCGTGGTGGTAGGGGGGTGGTGTCGTTCTAGTCGGTAATTGCTGGTAGACCGTGCAGTGCGCGGTGTGTCCCACGCATCGCCGGGCGGTATGCTGGGCCGTACCAAGAATTCGCCGCCAAGGCTGCTCGTGCCGCATTTGCTCCTGCCGAGCCGTGCACACCACCGCCAGGATGCGCCGAAGCACTGGCCAGGAACAGCCGTTCGATGACGGTGTCCGCGCGTCCCAGCCCAGGGGTTGGTCGGAACACGAGCTGCTGGTGGATTCCTGCCGTCCCCGCGTTGATCGCCCCGCCGACCAGGCTCGGATTGCCCCGCTCAAGGTCACCAGGCCCCGACACGACCCGGCCCAACACCAGGTCTCGGAAACCGGGCGCGTGCCGCTCAACCGTCCGCTCCACCCGGTCCGCCCACTCCGCAAGCCGCTCGACGGGCCAAGAGCCGTCCCTGGGTACGTGGCTATAGAGCCACGCCGACTCGGTACCGGCAGGGGAGCGGCTTGGGTCGGCGGTCGTCATTTGTCCTAGCAGCAAGAAGGGCTCCCCGGGCACCCGCCCGGTGGCCAAGTCCGCGTCAAACTGCACGGCCCCGGCCGTGTCGACCCCCAAGTGGACGGTCCCGGCGGCAGACGCCTCGGCCGCGCGCCAGGGGATTGGGGCGGACAATGCCCAGTCGACCTTGATGGTGGCGTCGTCCCAGTGAAAGCGGTCCAGGTCACCTACGAGGCTTGCGGGTAGCACGCCGTGATCGAGCAGTGACCGGTATAGCGCCGGCGCGGGCACATCAGCCAGCACTGCCCGCTCGGCCCGCAGCGGTTCGCCGTCGGCGACAACACCAACGGCTTTGCCCTGGGCGACGAGGACCTTCGTCACAAGCCGACCGCATTCGACCTGGCCGCCGCGTGCTTGGAGTCGTTTGACCATGGCGTCGGTCAACGCTCCGGCACCGCCCAGGGGGACCGGAAAACCGACGTCCTGCCCGAGCATTGCCAGCAGCCATCCGAAGATCGCGCCGCCCGCCTTGGTCGGTCCGAGGTCGGTGTGCAGCGCGTTGCCCAGGATCAGCATCCGGGCGCCCTCGCCCGCGAACCGCTCTTGGCCGTACCGGAGCGCGGGCAGTGTTGCCGTTCGCGTTGCCCGCAGCGCGGCGCCGA
The DNA here is from genome assembly GCF_000482865.1 of Actinokineospora inagensis DSM 44258. Taxonomy (GTDB): domain Bacteria; phylum Actinomycetota; class Actinomycetes; order Mycobacteriales; family Pseudonocardiaceae; genus Actinokineospora; species Actinokineospora inagensis. The sequence continues at coordinate 57,454 of NZ_AXWW01000046.1, forward strand.
TGCCGAGCTTCTTAAGCATCCCCAGCCCGGCTCGCACAGGGGGAAATGGTCGTAGGAGCGCCTCCAGCAACTCGTCCTTCACGCTCTGGTACCGAGCGAACTCGTTGCGCCACGCTGCGGCATCCCCGGGTGCGAACTCGGCCACAGACGCCGCCGTGCGCTCTACGTCTCGAGACAGCAGCACGGCACGGTCGTTCGGAAACACGTGCGCCGAGACTTCCGGGGCCTGCCTCCATCGCAAGCCGTAATCGGCTAGCCCCAGTTCAGTGAGTACGGGCGACGCCGCTGCCAACGGGTGGAACGCGCTATAGAGGTCGTGCTTGAAACCGGGCACGGTCAACTCCGCCGTGCGGACAGCACCACCCGGTTCTTCTGTCGCTTCCAGCACCAGTACAGACCAACCCGCGTCGGCCAGTACGTTCGCAGCGACCAACCCATTGGGCCCACTGCCCACGACAATCGCGTCGACCATGCGTCCAGGATGACTCTTACGCCGGAGTGACGCGCCACTCCTCTTGCCACCCGTGGTGCGCGTCATAGGCGGTCGCGAGGAGTCGTAGTGTGTCTTCGTCGGCTACGGGGATTTCCGCGCGCAGCAACGGCGCCTTCTCCGCGAACGGCACCGGTTCGCCCGACGCGCCGGGCGTCAGCAGCAGCCCACTACCGTCGTCGCTGCGCAGGATACGCAACCGCCCCAGCCGCTCCGCTTCGTCCAACAGCGGAACCCCACCTGCGGCGACTCGGCGTTCGTCCTCGGCGAGCCGTTCGAGCAAGAACGCGCGCACCGCTTCGAGGTCCATACCCCGTTGACTACCCGTACCCGCGACCGGCCACACGTCGGCGTTAGGGTGGTCACGTATCCGGACGAGGTTGAGCCCACAGCCCCGGTGAATGACCTCGGAACACCGGACATCCTGGCGTGGAGCCGTCGGACCGAGGTGGCCCGAACGTGAAGACCCGGCGCTAAGCTCCGCCGGTCGGCTCGACTAGGAGGCAGGATGACCAACGGAACCGGGCGCTCGGACAACCTCGCGGATCTGCTGCGTGCGGGCTCGACCCCGCTCGCCGCACGCTGGGTCGAGCTCGCCGCCGCCCCGCTCAAAGGCAGGCTGAGCGTCGCCGAGTTGGCCCGCGAGCTCGATGAGCTCTACGCCGCCATCCTGGCCGGGGTGGCCAGCGGCAGCCGCGACATCCAGGCAGAGCCCTACGCCGAGGCCCGCGCCCTGCTCGGCGACCTGTCCCGCCGCCGGGCCCGCGCCGGGTTCACCCCGTCCGAGACCGCCATCGGCGTGTTCGCACTCAAGCAGGCCCTGTTCGAGCTGGTCGACCGGGCCGAGGTGGGCGGCGGGCTGCCCGAGGTCGTCGCCGCGTCCCAACTGCTCGACGGGCTCGGCCTGTGGACCTTCGAGGCCTACGCCAAGGCCCGCGAAGAGGTCATCGACGAGCAGGCCGAGCAGTTGCTGGAGCTGACCACGCCGGTCGTCAAGCTGTGGGACGGCGTGCTGGCGGTGCCGCTGGTGGGCACCCTGGACTCGGCGCGCACCCAGGTCGTGATGGAGAAGCTGCTGGAGTCGCTGGTCGTCACCGGCGCCGCGCACGCCATCATCGACATCACCGGTGTGCTCGCGGTGGACACCCAGGTCGCCCAGCACCTGCTCAAGACGGTGATGGCGGCCCGGCTGATGGGTGCCGAGTGCACCATCTCCGGCATCCGCCCGCACATCGCGCAGACCATCGTCGGCCTGGGCATCGAGTTCGGCGACATCACCACCAAGGCCTCGCTGGCCGACGCCCTGCGGCACGCGCTGCGCCGGTCCGGGGTCGACGTGATCGCGGCCGACGGGCGCCGGTGACCGGCGTGGAGCGCATCCCCATCCTCAAGATCGGCGACGTGCTGCTCGCCTCCATCCAGGTCGACCTGCAGGACCGCGACGTGCTGGCGCTGCAGGAGGACCTGGCGGAGAAGATCAGCGCGACCGGGGCGCACGGGGTGGTCCTGGACATCTCCGCCGTCGACATCGTCGACTCGTTCATCGGCCGCATGTTCGCCACCATCGCCGCCACCTCGAAGCTGTTCGACGCGCACACCGTCGTCGTCGGGATGCGGCCCGCCGTGGCGATCACCCTGGTGGAGCTGGGGTTGACGCTCGGCGAGGTGCGCACCGCGCTCGACCTGGAGAAGGGCCTGGCCATCCTCGCCGAACTCGGCGAGCAGGCGCCCCGGTGACCCGCGAGGACATCCCGATCGTCGCGGACGAGGATGTCGTGCGGGTCCGCCAAGTCGTGCGGTCCTACGCGCAGCGGGCCAAGCTGTCCCTTGTGGACCAGACGAAGCTCGTGACGGCGACCAGCGAGCTGGCCCGCAACACGCTGACCTACGGCGGTGGCGGCAGCGCCGTGGTCGAACTGCTCGGCGAGGGCAGGCGGCAGGGCGTGCGGGCGAGCTTCCGCGACGACGGCCCCGGCATCCCGGACATCACCCTGGCGCTGACCGACGGGTGGACCAGCGGGCAGGGCATGGGCCTGGGGCTCAGCGGCGCGCGCAGGCTGGTCGACGAGTTCGACCTGGACACCGCGGTCGGCCGGGGCACCACGGTCACCGTGACGAAGTGGTCCCGGTGACCGCCGGGGACCACCTCCCGACCGCCGAGGACGTCGCCTGGTTGCCGGTGGAGGAGCCCAGCGCCGTAGGTGCGGCCCGCCGCGCCGCCACCGGGCTGGCCGAGCGGCTGGCGTTCCCGGAGAACCGCGCGGCCGAGGTCGGTTTGGTCGTCACGGAGTTGGCGACGAACCTGGCCAAGCACGCCGATCAGGGTGTGTTGCTGCTGCGGGCTCTGCGCACGGTGGACAGAGCTGAATTGGAAGTGGCCGCGGTCGACCGCGGTCCCGGTATGGCCGACCTGGATCTCGCTTTTCGTGACGGCCACTCCACGACAGGCACTCTCGGTATCGGTCTGGGCGCCGTGGTCCGATTGTCGGACTCTTACGCTGTCCGGTCCGTAGTGGGCCGGGGAACGATTCTTACCGCGAGGTTCTGCCCGGACGAAAGCCCGAGGCGGCGCACTACAGCTGTCGATACCGCGGCGGGGGTGACCCGCCCGATGGGCGGTGAGCAGATCTGCGGCGACGCCTACGCGATTCGACGGCAGGACAACCGGATGCTGCTGATGCTCGCCGATGGCTCCGGCCACGGTCCGCTCGCGGCGTCGGCGTCCCAGGCAGCGGTAAGAACCTTTCTTGACGCGCCGTGGACATCGCCTGAGGAACTGGTGCGCATGCTGCACACCGGTATGAACGGCACCCGTGGCGGTGCTGTAGCGGTCGCCGAGTTGGACCCAGCCGCGTCTCTTGTCCGCTACGCGGGCGTTGGCAACATCGCGGGCACCGTGGTGTCTGACCGCAAGCGCGGCATGGTTTCGCTACCGGGCATCGCGGGCTACCAGGCGCGGACCATCAAGCGGTTCGACTACGAACTCCCCGATGACGCCGTCGTCGTGCTGCACTCGGACGGGCTGACCGAGCGGTGGACCGCGGATCCGCTCGACCTGTGGCGCGCGCGGCCACTGGTGATCGCCCTGGAGTTGCTGCGGGACGCAGGTGTGCGCCGGGACGACGCGAGCGTGGTGGTGGCCAAGGCAGGCGTGCATGAATCCTGAACTGTTGGTGCTGTCGCTGTCCGGTGAGCAGGGTGTGTTCCTCTTGCGGCGGCGCGGCCGGGAAGTGGCGCGCGCCATCGGTATGGAGGCACAAGACCAGATCCGCGTCGCGACCGCGTTGAGCGACCTCGGCCGTTTACTGCTCGCCGACCAGGTCCCGTTGACCGTCACCTTCGAACTACGGCCCCAACCTGTCCCGTCGTTGGGGGTAAGGCTCATGACCGGGTTGTCGAGCGCGCCGGTATCCGAGCAGGGGTGGGTCACTGCGGAGAGGCTGCTCGACGAGGTCAAGATTGAACACCGTCGTGGTCGGGTAGAAGTGACCGTGCGCAAAGCCCTGTCCGTAGGCACGTCCTACCCCGGTGACACCAGGATCGCCCGGTTGCGCGAGGAGCTCAGCGGTCTAGAGGCAGGCAACGCTACCGACGAGCTGCGCGCGCAGAACGAGGAGCTGCTGCTCACCCTCGACAGCCTCGAACGCAAACAAGAGGAGTTGTTGCGCCTCAACGCCGAGCTGGAGGAGACCAACCGCGGTGTCCTGGCCCTCTACGGCGAGCTGACCGAGGAGCTTGACGAGACCAACCGCGGTGTTGTCGCCCTCTACGCGGAGCTGGACCAGAAGTCGATCGAGCTGAAACGGGCCAGCGAGGCCAAGAACCGGTTCTGGTCCAACGTCAGCCATGAGGTCCGCACCCCGGTCAACTCGATCGTCGGCCTGGCCCGGCTGCTGCTCGGGCCGGGCGCCGACCCGCTCACCGACGACCAGCGCAGGCAGTTGGAGCTGGTCAACACGTCCGGCACCGGGCTGCTCACCCTGGTCAACGACCTGCTGGACGTGGCCAAGGCCGAGTCGGGGCGGGTCGAGCCGCAGCCGGTCGAGGTGGACCTGCGGATGCTGTTCGCCCAGCTCCGCGACGGGTTCCTCCCGGTGACCCGGGACGGCGAGGTGGCGCTCGTGTGCGATGAGCTGCCCGACGGCCCCGTCCTGCGCACCGACTACACGCTGCTCATGCACATCCTGCGCAACCTGGTGTCCAACGGTCTCAAGTTCACCGAGCACGGTGAGGTCCGGGTCACCGCGGCCGTCGATGGTGCGGACTGGCTGTTCACCGTGTCCGACACGGGTATCGGCATCCCCGCGGACCATGTGGACAAGGTCTTCGAGGAGTTCCACCAGGTACCCAACCCGCTGCAGGCGCGCTCGGCGGGCACCGGCCTCGGATTGCCCTACGCGCGGTCCCTCGCCGAGGTGCTGGGCGGGTCGCTCGATCTGCGGAGCACGCCTGGTCAGGGCACGCTTGTCACCGTGCGACTCCCCCAGAGCGCGGTCGAGGCCGAGGCCCGGCCGCGGTCGGTGCTGCTGGTCACCGCCGACGACACCCTGCGCGCCCGGCTGACCACGGTGATGGGCCCACTGGTCGGCGAGGTCCGGGAGACCGCCGACGGGGTGGGCGCGGTGCTGATGGCCGCCGCCGCGCCACCCGGGCTGCTGGTGCTGGACCTGGCCGCCCCGCACGCCGAGGACTGCCTGCTCGGGCTGCGCCGCGAAGCCCGGCTGACCGGGACCCCGGTGCTGGCCCTGCAGTCGGCCGAGCACCGCGACCGGGAGCTCGGTCTGGTGGTGGTGCGCACGTCCCAACTGTCCACCGAGTCGGTCCGCGACGGCATCCGCCGCGCGCTGACCGCCGCCCCGACCGAGCCATCCCCGTGACCGGCGCGGGTTTCGACGACCAGGACCGCCCGGCCCGCATCCTCGTCGTCGACGACAACGAGGCCAGCCGCTACATCACCGGCGGCTGGCTGCGCCGCAACGGCCACGAGATCGTCGAGGCGGACACCGGCGCCGGTGCGCTGTCCGCGGTCCGGGTGCCCGGGATCGACCTGGTCATCCTGGACGTCAACCTGCCGGACATGAGCGGCTTCGAGGTGTGCGAGGCCATCAAGAACGACCCGCTGACGGCGGCGCTACCGGTGGTACACGTGTCGGCGAGCCTGATCGAGGCGAGCGACCGCGCCGTCGGATTGACCCGCGGCGCGGACGCTTACCTCAGCGAGCCGGTAGACCCGGGGGAGCTACTGGCCACGGTTAAAGCCGCCTTGCGGTATTACCGCGCTCGGGCAGCGGCTGAACGGTTGGCTGCACGGTTGTCCCGGCTAACCGCGGCCAGCCTGCGGATCAACGCCGCGCGAACCTTCCCGGCATTGGTCACCGCGGCCGCGCAAGGTGCAGCCGCTGTGCTGGACAGCGCGGCGACAGTCTTGCTGCGGTTGCGCGACGGCGGAGAGATGTGGGGGAGCGCGGGCCCCAGCGGCGAGGTGACTCTGTCCGCCACCCCGCTCATCGAGCACCTCGCGGACGAGGAGTTGTTGGACGGCACGACATCCGCGGTGCGAACGTTGCCCGACGGCCAGACCTGCGCGGTCCTGGCCCGGATCAAACCCGACCAACCCATCACGTGCGTCGCGTTGCCGGTGCAGTCGGTCGTGGCCCCGGACGAACGCGACCTGCTCGTCCAGATCGGACTGACCACCGCCGTCGCTGCGGAAGGCCTGCGCGCGTTCGCGGACGAACACGACATCGCGTTGGCGTTGCAGCGGAGCCTGCTGCCGAGCGGCCTACCACGGGCCACCGGCGTCACGATGGCCGCCCGATACGTCCCCGCGTCCACCGTGGCCCAGGTGGGCGGCGACTTCTACGAGGTCACCGAACTGGGCGACCGGTTGCTGGTGGCCATCGGCGACGTCACCGGCCACTCCATCGAAGCCGCGACGATCATGGGCGAGGTCCGGCACGCCCTGCGCGCCTACGCCATCGAAGGCCACCCGCCGGACCTGATCGTGGACCGCCTCAACGCCATGCTCCGCCGCTTCCACCCCGACGGCCTGACAACCCTGTGCGTCCTCCTGCTGGACAAGGCAACCGGCCGCGCGACCTTCGCCAACGCAGGCCACATCCCACCCCTGATCATCGACGGCGACGGCGCCCGCTACCTGCGGTTGCCGGGCGCCCTACTGGGCGTACAGGCCCCCCGCCCCGCACCGACCACCCTGGACATCTCACCCGGAACAACAATCGTGCTGATGACCGACGGACTCATCGAACGCCGCACCGTCCCGTTGGACGTGGACATGGAACACCTGCGCGCGTCAATGCGGGCGGACGAGTCACCAGAAGCCATCTGCGAACGACTGCTCAGCAGCTACGGCCGCCACAAAGACGACGACATCGCGTTGCTGGTCCTCCACCGCGATTGATCTTCACCGTCGTGGAGTTGGGCTACTGGGCGCTGGGCGGCTGATCTTGTCGGTGGGTCGGTCTAGGCTTGTATTCAGGGGCTCAAGTTCGGGTTGATCATGGTTGTTGGTCGGCGGGGCGATCTTGTCGGTGGGTCCGTTTAGGCTGTGTATTCGGGGGCTTTGTTGTCGGTTGATCTTGGTGTGAGGGGTCTCTGGGCCTCGGCTGCGCCTCGGGGTTCGGCCTGGTCGCCTGCCGGCGACGCCGGCCTCGGGCGCCAGATGACGCGGCTGCGCCCGCTGGGGTGAACTTGTTTTGTGTGGGGCCCCTACGGCAACCGCACGGTAAGGCTAAAAGGCGGGGCCACTGGAAAGCGTGGCCTTACCCGCCAGTCAGCTTTGCGGTTGCCGTCCCCCCACACAAAACAAGTTCACCCCAGCGGGCGGTTGGTGTCGGCGGGTCCCGAGGAGCGGGGGGCGAGTTGGTCGCGATGCTTCTTCGCTTGGTTGGCGGTTGGTGTCGGCGGGTTTCGAGGCGCGCGGTGCGGGAGTGGTGCTTCGTCGATGCAAGGACGGGGGGTGGGGTGGGTGGCGCTCGTCGATGGGGGCCGGGGGTGTTGAGGCGCGCGGGGTTGGTTGGTTGCGGTGCTTCGTCGCCCGGTTGGTGGCTGGGGTGGGCGGGTTTCGAGGCGCGGGGTGGGGGTGGGACCTCGTCGATGGGGGCGGGGGTTGGGGGTAGGGCGTGGGGGTTGGGTGTTGGTTGGTCTGGCTGGGCCGGGTGGTGGTGTTGGATGCGCTGAACGGGTGAGGGTGGGTGGCTTCGGGTTGATCACAATTTGCCCAACGGTGGACGTCTGATTGTGAGGGGTGTGGGGGTTTTTCGTTGTGGGGGTGGGAATGGGGGGCAGCAGGGTTCTCGTCGGGTGATGGGGGTGACCACGGACGGATCTTGCGGGGGTTCGGGGTGGGTGGGCATGATCCGATCGAAACAAGCATCCGTGTCGTGCGGGGGAAGTCCGGTCGAACTCCGGCGCTGGCCCGCAACGGTAAGCCGTCCGGGGAGGCGGTGAGCCCGAATGCCCGTGTGGCGCGGCGTGCTCCGAACCGTCGAGGACTGCGGGGTGGGGCCGGGCTCGCGCTGGTCACGCGGGGCCGGGATCCGGTCGCGGCCTCTGGGTGAGAGGCAGTGCGCATGAGCGGGCAGGGTGGGCGGGGCGCCAGAGCGGCGGCGCGGGGCGGGGTGGCGGCGTTCGCCGTGGCGCTTGTCCTGGTGCCGGTGCAGGCTCGGGCGGCGACTCCGGCGGCCGATGACACGGCGGCGGGGTGGTTGTCCCGGCAACTGGTGCAGGGGCAGTGGGTGGAGAGCACCCCGTCGTTCCCCGATTTCGGGTTGACCGCCGACGTGGTGTTGGCGTTGGACGCGGCGGGTGTGGCGAGTGACGCGTCGGCGAAGGCGGCCGGGTTCTTGGCGAAGCCGGACAACGTGCTGGAGTACGCCGGTGACGGCGCGGCCGAGTCGTACGCGGGGCCGTTGGCCAAGTTGGCGTTGGTGGCGGAGTCGCGGGGGTTGAACCCCAAGTCGTTCGGCGAGGTCGACCTGATCGCGCAGTTGGGGAAGCTGCAGGCGGTGTCCGGCCGGTTCACCGACGTGTCCGCTCAGCCGGACGCCTCGAACGGGTTCAGCCAGGCGCTGGCGGTGTTGGCCCTGGAGCGGTCCGGGGGCGCCCCGGCGAAGGCGGTTGACTTCCTGGTGGGCACGGCCTGCCCGGATGGCGGGTTCCCGGTCGCTTTGGACGGTGCTTGTGTGTCCGATGTGGATGACACGGCGCTCGCGGTGCAGGCGTTGCTGGCCGCAGGACGCACCGACGCCGCGAACGCCGGGTTGACTTGGTTGGTGGGTAAGCAGTCTGCTGCGGGCGGCTTCAAGGCGAACCTGCCTAACTCTGTCGACAACGCGAACTCGACCGGTCTAGCCGCGCAGGCGTTGCGTGTGGGTGGCAAGACTGCTCAGGCTGACAAGGCTGTCGCGTTCCTGCTCACGTTGCAGCAAGGGTGTACAGCGGCTGAGCCGTTGCGCGGGGCGATTTTGTACTCGGCCGGACAGACCGAGAACGCCGTTCGCGCTACCAGCCAGGCCATCCCGGGCGTCGTGGGTATCAGCTACGCCAAGGTGAGCGCGGTCGGCGCTACCGCAGACGTTCCCACCGTCGACTGCACCGCACCGACGACCACCACTACTACTACGGCGCCCACCCTCGACCCCGTCCTCAACCCGAATGACGGCACCAACACAGGTACGGGCAACATCGTGGGTAACCCGTCGCCGCAGGGCGCACGTTCGCCCGCGCTCGCCGCGACCGGCACCTTCCACCCCGCTGTCGCCTGGTTGGGCTTCTTACTCCTGGCGAGCGGTGTCGCCCTGGTCGCGTTGAGCCGGGCCCGCCGCATTAGGGGTAACTCGTGAAGACCGCAGTTCGTCGTACCGCTGCTGTTTCCGCTGTCGGTCTTATTGCCGGTGCCGTTTTCGCCAGCAGTGCCACACCCGCACAGGCGACCGGGTGCGCTGGGACGAGCGGTGTAACCGTTGTCGTGGACTTCACCGCGCTCGGTGGCTCTGTCCAGCGCACGTGCGCGCCGGGTGACCCCACTTCCGGTCTCACTGCGTTGACGGGTGCCGGTTACACCTACGCGTTCGTGCCCCGACAGCCCGGTTTCATCTGCCGGATCAACTCGCTGCCCAACCCGTGCAACGGCGCACCGGTCACCGCGTACTGGTCGTACTGGCACGGCACCCCCGGCGGCACCTGGTCCTACAGCAGCAGCGGCGCGGGCAGCTACAACCCCGCTCCCGGGACCGTGGAGGGATGGTCGTTCGGCGCGGGTACGGCACCCACGCAGGCACCGTGACGGTTCGCCTCCTCGTCACCGTTCTCCTCGCCGCCGCCGGGATCGTCGTCGGTGCGCCGACGTCGTCTGCGGCGGTGTGCGGGGGCAACGGGGTGACCGTGGTCGTCGATTTCGGGTCTCTCGGTGGGGGAGTGCAGACGGGCTGCGCGTCGGGTGACCCCGCCAGTGGTCTTACCGCGTTGGCTGATGCGGGATTCGGGTACACCTTCCCGACGAGGCAGCCCGGCTTCGTCTGCCGTATCAACAACCGCCCCGGCCCGGACGCCGATCCCTGCGTGAACGCCTCACCGGCGACCGCCTACTGGTCTTACTGGTACGCCGACCGTGGCGGATCGTGGACCTACAGTTCGTTGGGCGCGGGCAACCGCGATCCGCGTGCGGGGACTGTGGAGGGCTGGTCGTACGGCTCGGGCAAGGCCCCGACGATGGCTCCACCGGCCAAACCAGCGGCGCCCCCCGCGCCCACCACACCGCCCGCGCCGCCACCCCTGCCTCCGCGTGCGGAGCCGACAATCGTCCCCCCGTTGACGCTGACGCCCATCGCGGGATCGGAACCCACCAGCAGCACGCCACCTACGACAACGACAGCGCCCTCTTCGTCGTCCGAGCCGATCACCACGACCGGGTCATCGATGTCGGTGACATCGGCATCGGTGGCGTCGGAAGTGCCTCAGCCACAGCCTGTCGCGTCCGAGCAGAAGTCCGGTGGCTCGACGACGGTAATCGTGGCGGGCGTTGTTGTTGTGGCCCTCGCCGTGCTCGCCTTCATCACCGCTCGGCGACGCCGGGCCAGGGACGACTAGTGCGGTCACCCCACTCCGGGGCGTGGTGGCTGTGGGCGCTGGGTCTTGCCGTGGCGGCCAGCCGTACCACGAACCCGGCCCTGCTGGCCATGATCGCTGTCGTCGCCGGGTTCGTCGCCGTGCACTGCCGGTCGTCGGCGCCGTGGTCGTCGGCTTACGGCATGTTCCTCAAGTTCGGGCTGGTCGTGATCGGCATCCGACTCGTGTTCTCTGTCCTCGTCGGTGGCATCAACGGGCCCACAGTGCTGTTCACCCTGCCCGAGATCCCTCTACCGGACTGGGCACAGGGCATCCGCCTCGGAGGCGCGGTCACCACCGAAGGACTCGTCTACGCCCTCTATCAAGGACTTCAACTGGCTACGCTGCTCGGCTGCGTTGGTGCCGCGAACGCACTCGCTGATCCCCGCCGTCTGCTTAAGTCGGTGCCAACCGCGCTCTATGAGGTGAGCGCAGCCGTAGTAGTCGCGTTGACTGTGGCACCGCAGTTGGCCGTGTCAGCCAAGGCTGTTCGACGAGCACGGGTGCTGCGAGGGGATACCGCGCACGGGTGGCGGGCGATTCGCACCCTGCTCGTGCCCGTGTTGGAGGACGCGTTGGATCGGTCGTTGCATCTTGCCGCAGCCATGGACTCGCGCGGGTACGGCCGCACCGCCGGGATACCGCGACAGACCCGACTCCTGACCGCTGCCCTCGTCATGGGCGGCCTCGTCGGTCTATGCATTGGTGCCTACGGCCTCCTTGATGCCGAAGCCCCAGTGTTCATCGGCGGTCCTGTCCTCGCGATCGGCGTTGTCCTGGCTGTCGCGGGCCTCTTAGTCGGATCACGTCGTCTGCGCCGCACGCGTTACCGCCCGGATCGCTGGACAGTGCCATCGGTGTTGATTGCCTCGTCGGGTGCGCTCGCTGGCGCGGTCACCGTTCTCGCCGAGTCGTTCGGCGATGCTTCGCTGGTCCCGTCGACAGTGCCGTTAGAGCTACCGGACGTGCCACTGCTACCGACCATCGGTGTGCTTGTCGCGCTGCTCCCGGTGTTCCTCGTCGGGGAGGGTCGCTCTTGATCCGGTTCGAGCACGTATCGGTGTCCTACGGCGACAACCTCGTCCTGTCCGGCGTCGACCTGACGGTGCCCGAAGGCGAGCTGTGCCTGGTCGTCGGCAATACCGGAGCCGGAAAGTCGACCCTGCTGCGCGCGGTCAACGGCCTCGTCCCGCACTTCACCGGAGGCACCCTGGCCGGACGCGTGGTGGTCGACGGCCGGGACACCGCGACCCACCCGCCCCGCGAGCTTGCCGACGTCGTCGGACTGGTCGGGCAGGACCCGGTCGCCGGATTCGTCACCGACACCGTCGAGGAGGAGTTGGCCTACTCGATGGAATCGCTGGCGGTCCCCGAGGCCGTCATGCGTAAACGCGTCGAGGAGACCATCGACCTGCTCGGCCTGGCAGACCTCCGCGGTCGACCGCTGGCGACCTTGTCCGGCGGGCAACAGCAACGGGTCGCGATCGGTGCCACGCTGACTGCTCATCCACGGGTCCTCGTGCTCGACGAGCCCACCTCGGCCCTCGACCCGGGGGCCGCCGAAGACGTTCTCGCCGCCATCCACCGCCTCGTGCACGACCTCGGCATGACCGTCCTGATCGCCGAACACCGCCTGGAACGCGTCGCTCAGTACGCCGACCGAGTCGTCTGGCTGCCGGGTGGGGGAGCCGCGCCGATCGCGGGTGATCCCGGCCCCGTGCTCGCCGAGACACCGGTCGCGCCGCCCGTCGTCCGGCTCGGTCGCCGCATGGGCTGGACGCCACCGCCAGTGTCCATCCGCGACGCCCGCCGGCTGGCCGAACCGCTGCGCGAACGTTTGCGCACGGTGGCACCACCTGCTACGGAAACGCTTGCGGGTAAGGAGATCCTCGTTGCCCACGGAGTCACCGTGCGATACGGCAAGACGACTGCCGTGCAGGAGTTGGCGTTAACAGTCGCCGTGGGGGAGAGGGTCGCTGTTATGGGCCGCAACGGCTCAGGCAAGTCGAGCCTCTTATGGGCACTCCAAGGCTCAGGAAAACGAGCTTCCGGCACAGTCACCGTCAACGGTTCCGACCCCGCTGCCCTCAAGCCCGCTGCCCGCCGCGCACGGATCGGGCTGGTCCCACAGCAACCCAATGAACTGCTCTACCTGCACACGGTCGCCGCCGAGTGCGCCCAAGCCGACACCGAGTCCGGCCGACCAACCGGCACCTGCCGGACCATCCTGGACTCCCTTACCCCGGGCATCCCCACCGACATCCACCCGCGCGACCTGTCCGAAGGCCAGCGGCTCGCCCTGGTCCTCGCCATCGCGCTCACCCCGCGTCCGGACGTGCTGCTGCTCGACGAACCCACTCGGGGCCTCGACTACCCCGCCAAGACCCGCCTGGCGGACACTCTCCGCGCTCTTGCCCGCACCGGGCACGCCATCGTCTTGGCGACCCACGACGTCGAGTTCGTCGCCGAGTACGCCACCCGGGTCGTGGTGATGGCCGACGGCGAGGTCGTCGCGGACGGTCCGGTTGGTGATGTCGTCACCGCCTCGCCGGTGTTCGCTCCCCAGGTCGCCAAGGTCCTCGCCCCGCAACCCTGGTTCACGGTCGCGGCCGTTGAGACCGCGTTGGACGTCTTATGAACCCGGTGCGAATCGGTCGACGCTCGGCGGTGGCTCTTACGCTGTCGGCCGTACTCGGTGTCGCGGCGTTCTGCTGGCCACTGGTCGTAGACCCGGGTGCCGGTATCGCTCACGGTAGGGACGCCCCGCTCGTGTTCGCGTTACTGCTACCGGTCGCCTTGGCGGTGGTACTCGCCGAGCTCGCCGACGGCGGGATGGACTCCAAAGCCGTGGCGATGTTGGGTGTGCTTAGCGCGTTGGGCGCCGCGCTGCGGCCACTGGGCGCCGGTACCGCAGGCATCGAGACCATCTTCTTCCTGATGGTCCTCGCCGGTCGCGTGTTCGGCCCGGGTTTCGGTTTCGTGCTCGGTAACACCACCTTGTTCGCCTCCGCCCTGCTGACCGGTGGTGTCGGGCCGTGGTTGCCCTATCAGATGTTCGGAGCCGCCTGGGTAGCCCTCGGTGCCGGGCTACTGCCCAAGGTGAGCGGTCGTCTCGAACTGGTCTTACTCGCCTCTTACGGCGCTGTGTCATCCCTCTGCTACGGGATGTTGCTCAACCTGTCGTTCTGGCCGTTCGCGCTGGGGGAGGGCACGACGCTGTCGTTCGTGCCGGGGGCACCTGTCGCGGACAACCTCACCAGGCTCGTCCTCTTCTCCCTGGCCACCTCACTCGGCTGGGACGTAGGCCGCGCCGTGACCACCGTCGTGCTCGTGCTCGCCACCGGACCCGTGCTGCTGCGTGTGTTCCGTCGGGCGGCTCGACGCGCTCAGTTTGTCCAACCCCAGGAAGGAACTCCGCGTGAGACGTAGGACCCTCGTCGTCGCCTTGGCCTGTGCCGCCACCGTTGTCGTCGCCCCGGTGGCCCAGGCCGCCCCGACCCACATCCCCAACCAGGCCGCCGCCGGGTGGCTGGCCCGCCAGCTCGTCGACGGCGACCACATGGTCACCGAGTTCGGCGGCGTCACCTACCCCGACCAGGGCCTGACCATCGATGTGGTTCTCGCCCTCGCCGCCACCCGCACCGCCGACGACCACGGCGCCGCCGCCCTCACCTGGCTCTCCCGCCCGGACGTGCTCGGCGGCTACACCGGCACCGACGGCGAGTCTTACGCGGGCGCCACCGCCAAGACCGCCCTGGCCGTCGAGGTCCGCGGCGGTAACCCGGCATCGTTCGGCGGTGTCGACCTGATCGCTCGGCTGCGCTCGCTGCAGACCCCGGCGGGCCGCTTCTCCGACGTCTCCGCCTACGGCGACTACAGCAACACCATCACCCAGTCGCTTGCCGTCATCGCCCTCGGCCGCACCCACGCGGGTGCACCCGCGAAGGCCGTTGACTTCCTTGTCGCCGCACAGTGCGCGGACGGCGGCTTCCCGGTCGCGTTCGGTAGCGCTACCTGCGTCAGTGACACCGACGCGACCGGTTTCGTCGTACAGGCCCTCGCCGCAGCGCACCGTTCGACCGGGTCCGCGCTCGATTGGCTCGTCGCGCGCCAGCAGTCCGGTGGCGGTATCGCGTCGGGCGCGGGCAACGGCACGCCTAACGCGAACAGCACAGCGCTTGCCCTGCAGGCGTTCCAGGCCGGCTACCGTGTCCTTCCCGGACTCCGTGCCCGCGCGTACCTGCTGACCCTGCGCGTCACCTGCTCCGGCCCGGCCGCTGCTCGCGGCGCGATCGCCTACGACACCAACGGCTTCGACGCCGCCACCGCTGCTCGGGCCACCCCGCAGGCCGCGCTCGCGCTCAGCGCACGTCCACTGTCGACGCTGACCGCGGCAGGCTCCTCCGACGACGCGCCGACCTTGGCCTGCTAGCCCGAATGGCCTGGCCGGACCCGCTCCGGCCAGGCCATTCTGTGTATTGCTTCTCAGGTCGACCCGCCGTTCCCCCTTGAGTGTGACGCGGTCGTGCGCCCATGCTTGCAGGCACACGACACACCAGACATACGAGACCAAGGCGCACTCCGGGGAGAGCACACGTGACGATGGCCGCGTCGACCACCGACGACGGAGCGGACCTGTCCGCCGAGCTGGCCGCCGTGCTGCGCACCGGCCCGTTCGACCGCGCCCTCGACCTGGCCATCCGCCGCCGCGGCCTGAGCCTGGAAGCCGTCCAACGGCGCATCGCCCTGCGCGGCGCCACCGTCAGCCAAGCCACCCTCAGCTACTGGCGCCGCGGCGGCCGCCGCCCCGACGGCGACCGTTCCCTGCGCGCCGTCCGCGCCTTGGAGGACGCCCTCGGCCTCCCCCGCGCCGCCTTGGAGCGCCTCATCGCGCCCACCCGCCCCCGGTCCACCGAGGACACCGCCGCGGGCCTGGCCACCGTGCTGGACCTGACCCCCGCCGCCATCGAATCCTGCGACGGCATCGACTTGGCGGGCAACGCCCGCCTCGCCCTGATGTCGGTCCACGAACACGTCCACATCGGCCCAGACCGCACCGAACGCCTGGTCCGCACCGAAATCGTCGCCACTGCCCGCTCCAACGGCGTCGACCGCTGGGTCTGCTTCTTCCACCCGCAGGACGGCGCGGGCCACGAACCCACCCTCTTGGCCACCGAATCCTGCCGCCCCGGCCGCCTCCGCCGCGACCCCGACAGCGAACTCCTCGCCGTCGAACTAGCCTTCGACTACCCCATCCGAGCAGGCGACACCTACGTCTTCGCCTACGAAATCGGCTACACCGGCCCACCCCCACGCACCGACTACTTCCAGTACGGCCTCCGCACCCCCGCCCGCCAACTCCTGGTCCAGGTCACCTTCGACCGAACCCAACCCCCCGTCCGCTGCTACCGCTACTACAAGTCCCCCACCACCCCCACCCCCACCGAAGCCGAACTCCCCCTCGGCCTCAGCATGACCACCCACATCGCCACCCCCGACGCCCACCCCGGCGTCCACGGCATCCGCTGGGAATGGGAATAACCAAAAAGAGTCCCCACCCCCACCCCCACCAGCCCCTCATTTGACCAACCGCTCCACCCAGTCATAGCCAACACCACAACACACCTGCACCACACGCCTCAAAAAACACAGCCCACATCGACCAAGCGCTACCCCCACCTCGCACGCCTCAAAAAAGCCAGCCCACATCGGCGAAGCGCCACCCCACCCCACGCGCCCCAAAAAAAGCTGGCCCAGATCGACGAAGTCCCACACTCGCACCGCGCGCCTCGGGACCCGCCGATCCCAACCGCCCGTTGTGGTGAAGTTGTTTTGTTTGGGGGGAGCGGTGGCCTAAGACCCTGTCTCGCGTGGTTGATCTTGGTGTGGGATGATCCACTTTGTGGATGAGTTGTCGTTGCGGTTGGTGCCGGATGAGTTGTGGGCGTTGGTGGAGCCGTTGATCCCGGGTTTCGTGGCGCGTCCGCAGGGTGGTGGGACGGCGCCGTTGGATGATCGGGCGGTGTTCACCGCGATCGTGTTCGTGGTGACCAGTGGGTGTGCGTGGCGGATGCTGCCGCGGTCGTTCGGGGTCACGGTGCCCACGGCGCATCGGCGGTTCACCGACTGGACGAAGGCGGGGCTCTGGACCCGGGTCCACCACGCCGTCCTGGACAAGCTCGGTGGACAAGGCCTGGTGGACTGGTCGCGGGTCGTGGTCGACGCCGCCGCGGTGCGGGCGAAAAAAGGGGATCTCCGACCGGGCCGAACCCGGTCGACCG
>NZ_AXWW01000047.1:0-14966 GCF_000482865.1 Actinokineospora inagensis DSM 44258
GGCGCCCGAGCGCCGGCGTCGCCGAAGGCGACCAGGCCGACCCCCGAGGCGCAGCCGAGGCCCAGTGCCCCCTCACACCAAGATCAACCGAGAACAAAGCCCCCAAATACACAGCCTACCCAAACCCACCGACAAAACCGCCCGCCGACCAACAACCATGATCAACCCGAACTTGAGCCCCTGAATACACAGCCTAGACGACCCCACCGACAAGATCAGCCACCCGCACCCGAGCATGATCAACCAGCCGAAAAGCCCCCAAATGCACAGCCTAACCGCGACCACCGACAGACCACCCACACATCGACACCACGACCGTCCCAATCATCAACGCAGACCCATCCGCACCCCAGCGTCCACATGCGACGCAACCCCGCCACAGGCGAACTCACGAGACATCCCCCGTCTGGACCGGTTCCGACGGCTACCGTGTCCGCATGACCGAACCACCGTTCGCGGGCAACGAGGTGGAGCACCTGCTCGGCGCCCTCGACCGCCTGCGTGCCACCTTCCAGTGGAAGACCGACGGCCTCGACGCAGCGGGCCTGTCGACCCGGGTCGGCGCGTCCGCCCTCACCCTCGGCGCCCTGCTCAAGCACCTCGCCTTCGTTGAGGACTACACGTTCGGCGTCAAGATGCGCGGCACCGCTCCCGGCGGCCCGTGG
This sequence comes from Actinokineospora inagensis DSM 44258, assembly GCF_000482865.1. Taxonomy (GTDB): domain Bacteria; phylum Actinomycetota; class Actinomycetes; order Mycobacteriales; family Pseudonocardiaceae; genus Actinokineospora; species Actinokineospora inagensis. The sequence goes on from NZ_AXWW01000047.1 coordinate 666, forward strand.
CGGGCCGAGGACTGGGATGACAACCCCGACTGGGAGTTCACCTCCGCCGCCGACGACACCCCCGAGCAGTTGTATGCCCTGTGGACGGACGCCGTGCGGCGGTCCCGGGCCCGGCTGGCCGACGCGCTCGCGGACGGTGGACTGGACCAGTTGGTGCACGTGTCCGCTTCGGACGGTCGGCACGCCAGTCTGCGCCGGTTGGTGTGCGACCTGATCGAGGAGTACGGCAGGCACACCGGGCACGCCGACCTGCTCCGCGAGGTGGTCGACGGTCGCGTCGGCGAGGACCCGCCTCCCGGGTGGACGCCCGGTGCCTGACCCGGTCCCCACCGACGTCCGGCTCGCCCGCGTCTACGAAGCCTTCGACGGCCCCCGCGACGACCTCGCCGCCTACCTGGCCATCACCGACGAACTCGACGCCCACACCGTCGTCGACGTCGGGTGCGGCACCGGGACCCTGGCCACGCTGCTGGCGGCCACCGGCCGCGCTGTCACCGGCGTCGACCCGGACGAGCCCGCCCTGGCCATCGCGCGGACCCGCAGCGCCACCGTCACCTGGTTACCCGGCGACGCCACCACCCTGCCCCCGCTCGACGCGGACCTGGCCATCATGACCGGCAACGTCGCCCAGGTCTTCCTCGCCGACGACGACTGGTTCGCCACGCTGCGCGCCGTCCACGCCGTCCTCCGCCCCGGCGGTCACCTCGTCTTCGAGACCCGCCGCCCCGAGCGGCGGGCGTGGCTGGAGTGGGACGGTGACCGCACGCTCGACGTCCCCGGGATCGGCCCGGTCCACCTGCGCCGGGTGGTCACCGCCGCCGATCTGCCGTTCGTGACTTTCCGCGACACCTACCGGATGCCCGGCGCGGAAGTCGTCCGCGAGTCCACGCTCCGTTTCCGCTCCCAGGACGAGATCGAGTCGTCGTTGGTCGCCACCGGTTACCGGGTCCGCGATCTCCGTGACGCCCCGGACCGTCCCGGCCGCGAATACGTGTTCATCGCCGAACGGATAGATAACGCCGTGAACAATCCGCGTCCGCCACACAATCGTAATACACCGAAATAAACTATGACTGTGGTTGGCCGGGTGGGGACCGTGAACCGGTCATCCGATGACTCGCGTCTGGACACGGCCCCTCGTTCGTCCGATAGTGGTAACCCGCGCGGCCCGGATGGGACAGACGGTCACCCGCGGTGGAGGGCAGAGGTGGTGACCGCGATGGCGCAGGCGGGCTGGGAACGGGTCAGGTCGACGCGGCCGGGGTCGTTCGCCGAGGCCCTGGACGCCGCGATCACGGCCCGCGGTCTCACCCTGGACCGGCTCCGCTACCACCTGGCCGAACAGGGCGTCGACGTCAGCGTCGCGACGCTGAGCTACTGGCGGCGGGACCGCAGGCGCCCCGAACGGGCCGAGTCGCTCAAGGCCGTGCTGGCCCTGGAGTCGCTGCTCGGGCTGCCGGAGACCGCGCTGCTCACCCTGCTCGGCCCGCCCCGGCCGCGCGGCCGGTGGCTCAACCGCCGGATGCTCTCCGAGATCCCGCTGATCGCCGAGTTCGACGACCCCGACGAGGGTGAGTTCTCGATGGTGGCCGCGCACGACGTGTTCACCGTCGGGTCGGACCAGGCCGACCGCGGCGTGCGGTCCCGCCTGGTGCTGCGCGGCGAACGCGGCCGGGTGACCCGCTGCCTGGTCAAGTACCAGGCCGACGACCCCGGGTTCCCGCCCGCGCTGACCGACGTGCGGTTCTGCCGCCGCGGTGAGGTGAAGGTCGACCCCGACGCCGGGCTGATGGTGGGGGAGCTGCTGCTCGACCGGCCGCTCAACGTCGGTGAGCACGCCGTCGTCGAGTACGAGATGACCTCCGAGCCGGGGCCGCCGGTGGAGTTCTACTACCGCCAGTTCCTCGAGCCCGTCGGGCAGTACAGCCAGCAGGTCCAGTTCGAGGGGGCGCCGCCGCGGCAGTGCCACGGGTTTCGCCGGTTGACCCTGCACGCGCCCGAGCTGGCGGGGGAGAAGCTGGCCGTCGGGCCGTCCGGGGCGAGTTGCCTGGTGGGGTTCAACGTGGAGCCCGGCGTGGTCGGCACCCGCTGGCACTGGTGAGTTCTTCACACTTTAACGCCCGGCAGGCCCCCGGTTCGGGGGCGCCGCTTCACAGATTTCCCGGCGGCCCGGTGAGTTCACGGGACGTGATTGCCTATCCCTCTTTCCTGGGGTCATCCTATCGGGCGTCACCCTGCGAGTGACGACAGTGACGTCGTCGAAAGGCACATCCCGCATGCACCGCAAAATTGGGAAAATCCCCCTGTCCGCCGCGGCAGTTGTCGTGGCAGGCATTTCGGTATTCGCCGTATACGGTCCCGCCACCGCCGCCAATCCCAGCGCCGACCCGGCGGCGCAACAGTGTTCGCTGACGGCCCCGGCGGGCGGTTCGGAAAAGCCTGCCAGTTGCGTGGCCGCCGATGTCTCGCTCGACCGACTGCCCGCGGTGGGGGAGTCGGCGACCGTGACGGTCAAGATCCGGTCCCAAGTGGACGTCGGCTCGGCCAGGCTGGCCGTCCGGCTGCCGGACACGCTCAAGTTCGACCCGGCCGCAGGCGGCCTGTCCGCCGCCCGCACGGTCGGCCTGTCCCAGGTCGCCGACCAGCGGTTCGCGCTGTCCGCCCAGGGCCGCGTGGTCAGCTTCAAGGTCACCGCGCTGGCCGAGGGCCCGGTCAACGTCGAGGCCGATGTGTCCAGTGTGGACAACCCGGCACCGGACCGGGCCGCGCACGGCAGCCAGACCCTCACCGTCGGCGCGCGCGGCGCCACAGCGGGCATCACCGACACCGCCACCACCGGTGTCGTCCGCACCGCCCCGGCCGCGAGCCTCACCAGGACCGCCGCCGCGGGCCAGATCTGCGCCAAGGGCGCCTTCTCCTACGCCGACCCGAGCGGGAGCTGGGTCGCGGGCCGCAACGTCACGGTGAAGGTCGCGGGCAAGACCACCTCCTCGGCCACCTCCGCGTACTACGCCACCGGTGTCACCGGCTCCGACGGCTCGTACTCGGTGTGCTTCACCTCCCCGGTCACCACCATGTACCAGGTGTGGGTGGAGTTCCAGACCGACTCGACGTTGTGGCGGGTCACCAACAACGCGGGCACCAGCGTCTACACCGTGTCCACCGCCGCGAAGACCAACGTGGCGAGCGGGTCGGACGCCGCGTTCGGCACCACCTCGCCCACCAGCACCTACATGCGCGCCTGGCACGCCTACGACACGCTCAACCAGTTGTGGGCCGTGCACGGCACCAGCTCGTGCTGGACCACCCGGGAGAGCAGCAACTGCCGCAAGATCACCATCCACTGGCAGCCGGGCAGCACCGACGGCACCTACTTCCAGAACGGCGTCCCGGTCGCCCAGCGCTACGTCGCGCTGGCCGACGCCGACCCCGACTCCGAGCACACCGTGCTGCACGAGTCCGGCCACAACCTGATGGACATGCTCTACAACGGCTGGTGGCCCACCAGCGACTGCCCGTCGCCGCACTACCTGCACATGCGCACCGGCCCGTCCTGCGCGTGGACCGAGGGCTTCGCCAACGCCATCGCGGGCTACGTCAAGGGCGACGGCCAGTACTGCTGGTCCGACGGCTCGTGCGTGAACCTGATGACCACCACCTGGTTCAACCCGAACCAGGCCGCGAGCCGCACCAACGTCGCCGACGGTGACGAGGTCGAGTGCCGGGTCGCGGGCGCGCTCATCGACATCTGGCGCAAGGTGGACGGCGGGCCGCTGCCCACGTTCGCCATGATGATCGGCAACTCCTCGACCACCTTCAAGGAGTTCTTCACCACCGACCGCGCCAACGCCGGTCTGGACGTCTCGGCAGGCACCCGGAACCTGGTCTACACGCACACGATCGACTACCGGACCACCACCACGACCCCACCGTCGACCACGACCACCCCGCCGACCAGCACGACCCCGCCGACCACCGGCAACCTCGTGACCAACGGCGGTTTTGAGAGCGGTACCACCGGCTGGACCGTCACCGGCGGCTCGGTCGGCAACTGGACCTACTACCCGGCGCAGGCGGGCAGCTACTACGCCTGGCTGGGCGGCAACGGCGCCGTCAACACCGACACGGTCAGCCAGAAGATCACCATCCCGGCCACCGCGAACACCGTGACGCTGGGCTACTACCTGCGGATCGCGACGCAGGAGTCGGGCACCACCCCGTACGACTACCTGCGCGTCCAGATCATCGACGGGTCCACCACGACCACGGTGAAAACCTACTCGAACGCCGACGCCAACAGCGGCTACACCTACCGCACGGTCGACCTCAGCGCCTACCGCGGCAAGTCGGTGACGCTGCGGTTCTACGGCACGGAGGACAGCAACCTGCAGTCCGACTTCCTCGTCGACACGGTGGCCGTGACCACCGGTTGATCGATGGTGGACTGGTCCGGTCGGGCACCCCGTGGTGCCCGGCCGGACCTTTCGGTGGTTACCGCCGAAACCCTGTCGCGGCGGGTGGTGGACCACCGGGTCGGGTTTGCGCGGAATCGGTGCCGTATGGCTGCTTTGCGGGCCCGGCAACTGGGTGATCTACTTCGCCTGCGCGAGTCCGGACGTTGCCGGGGTCGGCCTGGATGACATGATCGATAGCCGTGACGGCAATCGGTGCGGTGTTGTGTGATCTCGATGGTGTGTTGCGGCTGTGGGACGCGCGGTTGCTCAACGACCTCGACCTCGCCCACGGGCTGCCGGTCGGCACACTCGCCGCGGCCGCGTTCGCGCCGATCAGACTCGTGCCCGCCCTCACCGGCGAACACACCGACGAGCAGTGGCGCGCCGCCGTCACCGAGGCCCTGACCAAGACCTGCGGCGCCGAGCGCGCCAAGGCCCTGGTCACCGATTGGACCGCCGCCACCGGACGCGTCGACGACACCGTCGCCGCCCTGCTCCGCCGGGCGCGGGCCGAGGTCCCGGTGGTGCTGCTGACCAACGCCACCACCCGCCTCGAATCCGACCTCGCCGACCTCGGCCTCACCGACCTGCCCACCGCCGTCGTCAGCAGCGCCCGGGTCGGCTTCGCCAAACCCGACCCCCGCGTCTACACCATCGCCGCCGACCGCGCAGGCGTCCCCGCCCCCCGCTGCCTCTTCGTCGACGACACCGCCGCCAACATCGACCCCGCCCGCGCCGCCGGGATGACCACCCTCCTCTACCGCCACCCCCGCCAGCTCGAGGAAGCCCTGGCCCCCCTCCTCACCTGACACCCACCACGCCGCCGCACCCGCACGGCCGCACCGCCGCCGCACTCACACACCACCCGCCTGTGCCTTGGCTTTCACCCCCACCGGCCGGCACCCAGACCCCTCCCACCCGGGGTCCGGGGGCCCATTCCTGAGCCTATCGCGAATGACGATCTGTCAAGGCTGTCGCGGGCGGTCTCAACCGGTGAGTGCACCACCAGTGTTGAGCACCTGGTCCAGCACTTCTGCGGGAGTTTTGAAGCCCAACGTTTGTCGAGGTCGCCTGTTCAGTTTCGAGGCCACGGCGTCGAGTTCGGCTTGAGTGTACCCGGACAGGTCGGTCCCTTTGGGGAAGTACTGCCGTAAGAGGCCGTTCGTGTTCTCGTTGCTGCCACGCTGCCAGGGGGAATGCGGGTCGCAGAAGAACACCGGAACGTTCGTGGCGACAGCGAATTGTGCATGGGCGGCCATCTCCACGCCCTGGTCCCAGGTCAACGATCGACGCAACGCCTCGGGAAGATCACCGATACGCCGCGACAGGACCAGTGCCACCCGGTCCGCCGTGCGGTCATACGGCACCCGTGCCGGCATCACGAATCTCGTGTGCCGTTCCACCAAGGTCGCAATCTGCGACTTCCCGCCCTTTCCGATGCCCAGGGACGGCACGGTCATCGGCTTCGTGTGGACGCTCGCTGATGTTCACCACACCGGCGATCCCGGCCTGCTTCGGCCGGGTGGAACCCCGCGGCACACGCTGAACACGGCCCGTCCGCAGCGCCAGCGTGAGCTCGGTGCGCAGCTCGCCCCGAGCTTGCAGGAACAACGCCTGATAGACGGTCTCGTGGCTCACGCGCATGCCCGCATCACCGCGGAACCGGACGACCAGCCTGCCCGACACCTGCCGCGGCGACAGATCATCGAGCAACATCTCCGCCACGGCATCGCGCAAACGACGATCGAGCTCCAACTTTCGCCGTTTCGGTCGAGATCTCAACAACTCGAACCGCGCCTGAGCCGAGTGGACCCGATACCCGCCCCGACCGCCATTCCGCGCGATCTCCCGCGAAATCACCGACGCGTCCCTGCCCAATCGAGCCGCGATCGAGCGAATCGACAACGACTCGCAAATACCCCGAAGAATCTCGTCTCGATCCTCGACAGTCAACGCACATCCCCGCACCCCGCACCCCATTCATCACATGATTCTATCTCACGTGATGCACTGACCCATTGAGACCGCCGCTGCCTGGCTGTGGATATCTCGTGGCATTGTGGACAACCACAAAGTTCCGCGCCGCCCGCCCGGCCAGACGCAGGCACGCCACTCCGCACCCGCGCTACTCCGCACCTGTACCGCGCCGCCGCGGGCCCACCGCCGCGCCGGACCACCCGTCCGTGTCTTGACTTCACCCTCACCGGCCGGCACGCGGACCCCTCCCACCCGGGTCCGGGGGCCCATTCCTGAGAGCGTGTTTGAGATCTTGGTGTGGTGGGTTGATCTTGCGGGTGTGGTCGTCCATGGTGGGTGGGGTGGCGCGTGAGCAGCGGTATCCGTCGGATCTGTCGGATGCGGAGTGGGCGGTGGTGGAGCCGTTGTTACCGGCGCCGGCCAGTCATCCTCGGGGTGGTCGGCCGGAGAAGCATCCTCGTCGGGAGATCGTGGACGCGATCCTGTATGTGGTGCGGACGGGGTGTGCGTGGCGGCAGTTGCCCGCGGACTTTCCGCCGTGGGAGACGGTGTACTGGTACTTCACCCGCTGGGAGCAGCAGAAACTGACATTCCGCATGGTCGACGCCCTGCGCGCGATGGTCCGGGCGGACGCGGGACGGGACCCGGAGCCCAGCGCGGGGTTGATGGACTCCCAGTCGGTCAAGGGCGCCGACACCGTCGGTGTCGACACCCGCGGCTACGACGCGGGCAAGAAGATCAACGGCCGCAAGCGGTTCGTCGTGACCGACACCCTCGGCCTGCTGCTGGTCGTCTTGGTACTGCCCGCGAGCGTGCAGGACCGCGACGGCGCCAAGAGGCTGCTGCTCGAACCGCGTCACCACCAGATCATGGCCAGAACCGGACGTCGTGTCCGCCACCTGTTCGCCGACGGCGGCTTCGCCTGCACCTTCATCGACTAGGCCCGCACCCTGCGGACCACGATCGAGATCGTCCGCAAACCCGCAGGCCAGAAGGGATTCGCGGTCATCCCCAGACGATGGGCGGTCGAACGGACCTTCGCCTGGCTCACCGCACACAGGCGCCTGGCACGCGACTGCGAACGCCACTCCGCCACCTCCGAGGCCATCATCCGCTGGGCCGCCATCACCACCATGACCCGACGTATCGTCCGTGGTCGACCGGCAACCCGACCCGGACCGCGCCCACTCATCACTCGGTAGATCTCAAACACGCTCTGAGCCTATCGTGAATGACGACCTGTCGAGGCTGTCGCGGCCTGGCTGTGGATATCCCGTGGCATTGTGGACAACCACGAAGTTCCGCGCCGCCCGACGCAGGCAAGCCGCTCCCGGAGCCAACCCCAGACGGCAGGCGACTGTTCCGCCACCACCTCCGCCGCCGTTACCCGGGGATGGCGGTGGCGAGGACTTCGGCGACGTGGCGGTCAGTGGGGTCGTTCATGGTGTCGGTGATTCGGGCGGCTCCGTCGTGCACTGTGACGGTCCAGCGGGCGGGGCCGCCGTACATCTCCAGGTGGTGGCGGATGTCGGCGGCGATGGTGGTGTCGTCGCGGGCGAGGGTGCGGACCAGGTCGCCGCGGGTCACGATGCCTGTCGGCCGGGAGCCGCTGACGATGGGGATGCTGCGGAGTCCGCCGTCGAGCATGGTGGTGACCAGGTCGGCGATGTCGGTGCCTGGACCCATGGCCACCACAGGAGTGGTCATGACGCCACCGACCGTGGTCGGGGCGGTGGGGGTGGTGCCGGGGTGGCGGTAGCGGGGGGCGCGGGGGAACCGGCCGCGGACGATGTCGGCCTCGGTCACGATTCCGATCAGGCGCTCGTCGTCGACGACCGGCAGCGCCGTGAAACCGTGTGTCGCCAACAGGTCCGCCGCGTCCTTGACGCTCGTGTCGGCGGACACGGTGATCACTGGGCTGGTCATGATGTCGCAGGCCCGCATCGGACCCCACCTCCCTGGCTCGGTCCGCCCAAGCCAGACCGGCCGGGAGCACGTCGGCAGCGCCCGAGGTCACCCCGTCCCGGGACCTGCGACCCTGGACCCCCGATCCGGGGTCACCGGGATCTTCGCCCACTGTGGACAGTCGCTCCGAAGCGAAAACGGGCCGTGGCATAGAAAAGGAGGCTGGCGATAGCGAGGTGTCGGCCTGCGGGGTCGCCGAGTGGCCGCCCGCCCGGCACACCTCAACCAGTGCGGCGACCGCGTCGAGGAACCCGCTCATCGACCATCACGTCGTGGTCCTGGTTGTCCTCGCGCTCGCGGGCGACACGTGGGGCGCTGCGGTAGTCCGGTTACAGCGACTGCCAGGCGGGCTTGGCCGCGTAGGTCGAGCGGAAGTAGTCGGCCAGCTTCAGCGCGCTCGCCGCCGCCTCGTCGACGATGACGGTGGCGTGCGGGTGCAGTTGCAGCGCGGAGGCGGGGACGGCGGCGGCCAGCGGGCCCTCCACGGTGGCCGCGATGGCCTCGGCCTTGCCCTCCCCGGTGGCGACCAGCACCAGGTGCCGGGCCTCGCTGATGGTGGCGATGCCCTGGGTCACCACGTGCTGGGGGACCTCGTCCGGGTGGTCGAAGAAGCGGGCATTGTCGGCGCGGGTACGCGCGGTGAGCGTCTTCACCCGAGTGCGCGAGCCGAACGACGAGCAGGGCTCGTTGAAGCCGATGTGCCCGTCGGTGCCGATGCCGAGCAGTTGCAGGTCGACGCCACCGGCGGCGGCGAGGGCGGCCTCGTAGGCGGCGCACGCGGCGGGCAGGTCGGCGGCGGTGCCGTCGACACCGAGGAACGAGTCCCCGGTGAGGCCGAGGGGGGTGAGCACCTCGGCCGCGATGACGGCCCGGTAGCTCTGCGGGTGGTCGGCGGGCAGGCCGACGTACTCGTCGAGCTGGCAGACGCGCAGCCGGTCGACGGAGACCTCGCCCGCGGCGACCCGGCGGGCCAGGGCGGCGTAGACGGGCAGCGGGCTCGACCCGGTCGCCACCCCGAGCAGCGCCGCGGGCTTGCGGGCGAGCAGCTCGGCGATGATCCCCGCGCCCAGCTCACCGATGGCGGCGCCGTCGGGCACGATCACGATCTCCATGGCATCCCCTCGTCGCGGCGCGGCCTGCCACCGGCCCCTTTTTGGTATAGACCAATCGTAGCCCACCGGCCCGCCCGGCGACAGCCCACGCGCCCGGCCCCCCAATCCCGGTGCTGACCTCGGCAAACGTTACGATGGCGAGATGACCGAGGTGGAACCGATCACAACCAAGTCCGATCCCGCCGTGCAGCGGATCTCCGATGTCATCAAGCCCTCCCGGGGCGTGGTCAAAACGACGCTCATCGAGGACATCGAACCACTGCTGCAATCAATCCGCGCGGGCTTGGAGTTCATCGAGGTCTACGAAACGGAGAACAACCCGCTGCCCACCGAGGTGCGCGAGGAATGCGCGCGGCGGCAGATCCAGGTCCGCGCGCTGGACGCCACCATCCTCAACCACCTGTTCAAGGGTGAGAAGAAGCCCAAGCTGTTCGGCATCGCCCGGGTGCCCCGGCCGCGTGGCCTGCGCGACCTGCGCGAGCGCACCGGTGACCTGGTCGTGCTGGACGGGGTCAAGATCGTCGGCAACATCGGCGCCATCGTCCGCACGTCGTACGCGCTCGGCGCCGCCGGGGTGGTCCTGATCGACAGCGACCTCGCCACCATCGCCGACCGCCGCCTGATCCGGGCCAGCCGCGGGTACGTCTTCGCCCTCCCGGTCGTGCTCGCCACCCGCGAGTCGGTCACCGACCACATCCGGGAAACCGGGCTGCCGCTGATGGTTTTCGACGCCGAGGGCGACATCTCCGTCGACGACCTCGACCGCCGCGACGACCGGTTGGCGCTGCTTTTCGGCAGCGAGAAAACCGGCAGCTCGCACGATTTCTCCGGTATTCCCACCGAGACCGTCTCCATTCCGATGATCCCGGCGGCGGAATCGCTCAACGTGTCGGTCTCGGCCGGTATCGCGCTGCGCGAACGGGCCCGCCGCAACCTCGCCGCGCACCACTGAGGTGAGCGACATCACCGGTTGACCCGTTCGTGGCGTCGGCCCACGCGACCCCGGCCGGGTCGCGCGTGCTCACTCGCCCGGCGCGAGGGTGTTCGCGGCCAGCCGGGCGGCCTCGGCGATGAGGTCGTCGTCCGCCGGTGCGTCCTTTGTGGACTTGGTGGTGAGCACGGCCAGCACCAGCGGGGTGCCGTGCCCGGTCCAGACCACGCCGATGTCGTGGGCGGTCGCGTAGTCGCCCGTGCCGGTCTTGTCGGCGATGGTCCAGGTCGCGGGCAGGCCCTTGTGGAAGCGCGCGGCGCTGGTGGTGTTGCCCTTGAGCCAGGTGACCAGCCGCTCGCGGTCCGGGTGGGACAGGGCGTCACCGAGGGTGAGGCGTTCGTAGTCACGGCCCAGCGCCGCCGGGGTGGTGGTGTCGCGCGGGTCGCCGGGGATGGCGGTGTTCAGCTCCGTCTCCCAGCGGTCGAGCCTGCTGGTCTGGTCGCCGATGGCGCGGAAGAACCCGGTCAGGCCGGGCGGTCCGCCGATCTGGCGCAACATCAGGTTGCCCGCCGTGTTGTCGCTGTACTGGATCGCGGCGGCGCAGATGTCGCCAATGGACAGACCGGTGTCGACGTGTTCGCCGGTGATCGGCGAGTTCGGCACGAGGTCGGACGGCGGGTAGTGGATGACCCTGTCCAGCGGCGAGAACCGGTCCCGCAGGACGGCCCCGGCGGCGACGGTCTTGAAGGTCGAGCACATCGGGAACCGCTCGCCTGCCCGGTACTCGACGGTCCGCCCGGTCCGCGTGTTGCGCCCCCACACCCCCAACCGCGCGCCGTGAGCGGCTTCCAACTCGGCGAGATCCGTTCCCGTCGCGCGAGCGACCCCGGGCACCACAGTGAGAGCGGAGGTGGCAAGTCCCGCCCGGAGCAAACCGCGTCGTGACAACATCCCTGACTCCTGTCCGGTCGATTCGGTTGCCCACCCAGCCAAGCAGCGTCGCGTCCCGGTGTCCAAGGGCCCAGGTTGACCGGCCAGGCGATCGGCGGCGCGGTTGCCTGGTGACAAGTTCATGTCGCTGGTAGCCGTTGGGGGTGGCAGGAACATGCGGATGGCGTTCCGGTTTGTCCAAGCCGGCGTTAGCGTGCGGCGACGGGTGGAGGGGGAGGGGTTACGGTGACGGTTGCTGCGGAGCGCGCGGTTGTGCCTGCTGTGGACGGCGGGGCGGTGTTGGGCAACGCCCTGGAGTTCAAGCGGGATCGGTTGGGGTTGTTCTGGCGGACGTTCGCCGAGTGCGGGGACCTGGGGGTGTACGCGGTCGGTCGGCAGCGGTTCCACCTGGTGAACTCGGCCGACCTGGTGCACGAGATCCTGATCAAGCGGGGCCACCAGTTCGAGAAGACAGACCGGTTCCGGGCGTTCGCCCGCCCGCTGCTCGGCGACGGCCTGCTCACCGCCATGAACGACGTGCACCGGGACAACCGGCGGCTGATCCAGCCCAAGTTCAACAAGGCGGTGGTGCGCAACTCGGTCGATGTCGTGGCCAGGGTCGCCGGGACCGTGGTCGACGGCTGGGTGGACGGCGAGACCAGGGACATCCGGCGGGACATGGTCCGGTTGGTACTGGGCGTGGTGGGCTGGAACCTGTTCAGCCGGGACGTGCTGGCCGAGGCGAGCGAACTGGGCGACGCGCTGACCGACGCCATCCACGGGTTCGACGCGCAGGCCAGCGCGATGATCCCGCTGACCATCAAGTGGCCGACCCCGGCGAACCTGCGGTACCGGCGGGCCATCAAGCGGCTGGAGCGGACGTTCTACGAGTTCCTGGCCGCCCGCAGGGCGAGCGGGGAACGCCAGGACGACTGGCTGAACCTGCTGCTGGAGTGCCAGGAGCAGAGCGACAACCCGATCAGCGACACGCAGTTGCGGGACGAAGCGCTCAACATGTTCATGCCGGGCCACGAGACCACGGCGACCGCGCTGACCTGGAGCTCGCACCTGCTGGCCACCCACCCCGAGGTGTACCAGCGGCTGCTCGACGAGGTGGACAGCGTCCTCGGCGGGCGTCGGGTCACCCTCGACGACCTGCCGAACCTGCCGTACACCCTGCAGGTGTTCAAGGAGGCCATGCGGCTCTACCCGCCGGTGTACATGTTCACCCGGCAGGCCACCGAGGACGTCACCATCGGGTCGTACCACCTGCCGAAGGGCGCGGCGGTCGTGTTCAGCCCGTACGCCCTGCACCGCAGGCCCGACTACTTCCCGGACCCCGAGCGGTTCGACCCGGACCGGTTCGCCACCGAGGCCGAGGAGGCGCTGCCCCGGCACGCGTACCTGCCGTTCGGCGCCGGGCACCGGGTCTGCATCGGCAACAACCACGCGCTGCTGTCCGGGCACGTCGCGTTGGCCACGATCGCGCAGCGGGTGCGGCTGGACGCGGTGCCCGGCCACCAGCCGGAACTCGACCCGATGGTCACGCTCCGTCCCAAGACCGGGCTGCCGATGACCGTACGTCGTCGCCCGGACGTGGCTGTCCCGGGTGAAGCGCCCCAGGCGGTCCGGGAGTGCCCCTACCATCAGCGGTGATCGGCCGGGGTCGGCTTGGCTCGATCAGCGAGGAGAAGCGGTGTTCCTGCGGAAGTTGTTGTCCATCGCGGCGCTGCCGGTCGCCCCGTTCTACGGCGCCTTCCTCGCGTACGCGATCTACCACCCGCCGCGCAAGAAGCACCACCGCACACCGGAGACCGAGGGACTTGACGCTGAGCACCTCCGGGTGCCGCTGCCCGGCTCGGGCTCACTGGATGTGTGGTTGTGCCGGGGTGCGACGGATCGGGTGGTGGTGGTCGGGCACGGCATCGGGCTGAGCAAGTCCGCCAGCCTCCGACACGCGAAGTTCCTGCACGCCGCGGGGTACACGGTGTGCCTGTTCGACCACCGCAACCACGGCAGCAGCAGCCGCGATCGTGCGTTTTGGAAGCTGGCGCATCGGTTCACCACTGATGTGATCACCGTGGTCAACCATGTGCGCTCTCTTCCTGAGTACGGGTCGGCGCGAGTGGCTGTTTACGGCTTCTCGTTCTCGACGTTCCCGGTGTCTTATGTACCGACCCAGGGCGGCGCGGATGTTGACGCGATCATCTGTGACAGTGGACCGGTGTTGACGATTTCGCCGCTGTTTCGGGGGTTTGTCCATACCGGGGCGTTGCCGATTCCGAAGGCTTTGCGTTATGGGCCTGCCGGGTGGGCGTTGGGGCGGACGTTCGCGGCGTTGGGGACGGGGATGCTGCAGTCACCGTGGCCGCCGCCGGTTGAGCCTTATGCCGAGCTGCCGTTGCTGTTCTTGGCGGGTGGGGATGACTCGGTGGTGCCCGCTGCGGGGGTCAGTGAGTTGGCTGGGCGATTTCCACATGCTGAGTTGACGGTGTTGGAGGGGACTGAGCACCTCGCTGGGTTGAAGACCCATGGCGAGAAGTATGCGGCGATTGTGTTGGATTTTCTGGAGCGGGCGTTGGGGCGTTGATCTGCTGGTCTTGATCGTTTGTGGTGGGGCTGATCTTGTCGGTGGGGTTGGGTAGGCTGTGTATCGGGGGCTTAAGTTCGGGTTGATCATGGTGCTTGGTCGGCTGGGCGATCTTGTCGGTGGGTTTGGGTAGGCTGTGTATTTGGGGGCTTCGCGCTCGGTTGATCTTGGCGTGAGGGGGCACTGGGCCTCGGCTGCGCCTCGGGGTTCGGCCTTGTCGCCTGGCGGCGACGCCGGCCTCGGGCGCCAGATGAAAGCGGGGGTGCCCGTTGTGGTGAAGTTGTTTTGTTTGGGGCCCCTAGCGGCGGCCTGGGTAAGGCTAAAAGGCGGGGCCACTGGAAA
>NZ_AXWW01000047.1:14976-74388 GCF_000482865.1 Actinokineospora inagensis DSM 44258
GGCGGGTAAGGCCACGCTTTCCAGTGGCCCCGCCTTTTAGCCTTACCCAGGCTGCCGCTAGGGGCCCCAAACAAAACAACTTCACCACAACGGGCACCCCCGCTTTAATCTGGCGCCAAAGGCCGGCGTCGCCGAAGGCGACCAGGCCGACCCCCGAGGCGCAGCCGAGGCCCAGTGCCCCCTCACGCCATGATCAACCAGCCGAAAAGCCCCCGAATACACAGCCTAGCGACGACCACCGACAGCCCAAGCGATCCATGATCAACCCGATCCAAAGCCCCTGAATACACAGCCTAGACCGACCCACTGACAATCCCGCCAACCCGACAGCCTCGCCACCCACACCCAGTCAGCCCGGACAAACCGCAGCCCACCCGCGTCCCCTACCCCCCAGCCCTCCGCGCAATCGCCGCCTCCATCACCTCCAACCCCCCCACATCAAACCCCCGCCCCAACGTCCGCATCAACGAATTCTCCGACGCCCGATAAACCCCCCGCCGACAATAATAAGCCCCCTCATAAACCCCAATAACCCCCCCATCCGGCGTCGCCTCCCCAAGATGCGAATACCACTTCACCCGCCCCGGCAACGTCGAAACATTCGGCTCCACAGGCTCGCCCCCCGTGTACAGGTCATTCGGCACATCGTACTCGTCAGCCAACCCCCCAATGGAATGCCCCAACTCGTGCGCCACAATCTGCCCCGCCTGCGCGTTCCCGCCCGAGGCCGTGGCCACCGTCCCCCCAGCACCCCCGTACTTCGTGCTGTTCCCCACCGCCAACACCTGATCCACCCCCGGCGCCAACGCCGCATACCGCTGTGCCTTCGCTTCATCCACACACAGCAACCGCTCCAACCCATCGCACCAGAAATACATGTCCAGCGCGGTGTTCCGCGACATCCCCTGGCTCGGATCGTTGTCCACACCAGACTGCGCTGACACCACGTTCACCTGCCACACGTTGAACGAGTTCTTCATCGACTTGTACGGCTCGACCTGCGTCAACTCGGCCCACTTGTCCAGCACGTGCCGGTGGTACACCGCCATCTGGCTCGACGTGTACCCGTCACCCACGAACACCAAGTCGAACTTCGAGCTCGACGGCCCGGTTTGCTGGATCGTGACCACCGACGCCGACACCGGTGCCAACGCCACCGCAACAGGCCGTGCAGGCATACGAACCCGGCTGATCGTGCCGTCCGGCGAGAACACCTCCCGCACCACTGTCGGCTGTGCCGCCGCCACGCCAACCGGCTGCACAGCCGCCGCAACCACCGCTGTCACCGCTAATAGAGACTTGATATGCATAGCGCCCCCGGGGACGAGTTGTCCGCCACCGACTCCTTGGCGACGCACGAGGTAGCCCCACCGTAGTTGGCGGACCGCACGTGGGTGATGACACCGCCGGATGGGGCGGGGTGGCCTGACTACTTCCACGCGGCCTGCGAACAAGCGGATTCACTCCACGCGTCCGCTACACCTCAGGCAGCGCCGACTCGATCCGCGACCTTATCGCGGTAGTCGTTCCGTCGCCGCTTCCCCGGTCCTACGCGAAGCAGTACGCCAACTCGTGCGCTAGCGCCTACGGCGTAGCAGATAGGTGTCCATGATCCAGCCCTTGTCCTGTCGGGCCTTCTCGCGCGTTTCCCTTATCTGCTCGGCCACCTCCGTCAGCGGACCGGACACGATGATCTCGTCGGCTGTGCCGACGTAAGCGCCCCAGTGGACGTGCACGTCAGGATCTTCCGCGAAGTGCAGGTAGGCGTCACGGGAGTCGAGCATCACCACGACGTCGTCCACACCATCCGGCCAGGCCTGTTCCAACCGCCGCCCGGTAGTCACCTGCACCGCACCGCCTACCTGGTTCAGCGTCGTCCCGCACCGCGCGGCCAAAGCCGACACACTGCTGATCCCCGCGTGCACGACCACGTCGAAGTCCAGCCGCCCCCGCGCGCGGATGTCGTCGACCACCGAGATGATGCTGTCGTAGAGCGACGGGTCCCCCCACACCAGGAACGCCCCGGTCTCCCCAGGGGCCAAGTGCTCGACCATCAGTTGCTCGCACACGTCGGCCCGCCGCTTGCGCCAGTCCGCGACCGCCTCGCCGTAGCCGGATTCGGTCCGCACCCGCTCCGGGTCCTGGGCGCGGGCCAGCCGGTAGCCGCCCCCGGGCACGTGCGCGTCGAGGATCGCCTGCCGCAGGTCCGACAACTCCCGCGCCGCGTCCGGTTTGTCCAGGAAGAAGAACACGTCGGCCCGGTTCAGCGCGGCCACCGCCGCCACCGTCACGTGCCCGGGATCCCCGGCCCCGATCCCGATGATCTCCACCCGCGTCGCGCCCATGCCCAGACCCTAACCTGCAGGTCGGGGCGCGGGTGACAGGATGGCGCCATGGACAGCGGGCACCGGCGGACCCTCGTGCTCGGCGGGGCGCGTTCCGGCAAGTCCGCGCACGCCGAGGGCCTGCTCGACGCCGACGGCCCCGTCGACTACCTGGCCACCGCCCGCCGCGACCCGGCCGATGTCGAGTGGTCGGCCCGCATCGCCACCCACGTCGCCCGCAGGCCGGACCACTGGCGCACCGTCGAGGTCCCCGCCGCCGGTGACCTGCCCGCCCACCTGCGCGCCGCCCGCCCCGATGCCCCGCCTGCCCTGGTCGACGACATCGCCACCTGGCTCACCGGAGCCCTCGACGACACGGGCTGGGACCGGGCCACGCCGCCCACCCGCGCCAAGGCCGACCTGGTCGACGCCGTCGCGGCCTGCCCTGCTCGGCTGGTCCTGGTGTCCGCCGAGGTCGGTCTCGGGGTCATTCCCGCCACGAGCGCGGGCCGTCTTTTCCGCGACGAACTGGGTGCGCTCAACGCCGCTCTTGCCGAACACTGCGACGAGGTGCTGCTGCTCGTCGCCGGTATCCCACTGAGGTTGCGCTGATGTCCGCAGGCGACGGTTTAAAGCTGTCCTTCCACTGGCTCACCGTGTTGCCAGTGCGCGCCGACAACACTGACGGTGACACGCGCAGGTGGGCCATCACACTGGCTCCTGTAGTCGGGCTGCTCCTCGGCTGCGTCACGGCGTTGTTCTTGTTCTGCCTGCGCGAGGTAGGCCTACCGTCTCTTCTTGCCGGGTTCCTCGCCGTGGGCTTGGGCGCGTTGCTTACCCGGGGTATGCACCTCGACGGACTCGCCGACACGGCAGACGGCCTCGGTTGCTACGGGCCGCCTGAGCGTGCGCTCGCGGTGATGAAGGAGGGGGGCATCGGCGCGTTCGCGGCCATCGCCCTGGTCATCGTGCTCGGTCTCCAGGCGGTGTCCTTCGCGGCCTTGAGCGGGTCCAACCGGCTGTTCGCCGTGGTGCTCGCGCTCACCGTGGGACGGGCGGCGTTCTCTTGGTGCTGCAGGCACGGCATCCCGCCCGCCCGGCCGGATGGTTTCGGGGCACTGGTCGCTGGTACGCAGCCGGTAGCCGTACCGGTTGTCTGGGCGTTCGCCCTGTGCGTGGCCGGTGTGTTCGTCGTGCCCGGGTGGCCGTTGCTGGGACCTGCGGGCGTCGTCGTCGCGGCGGCGGTGGTGGTCGCGCTGACCCACCACCTCCACCGCCGCTTTGGTGGCGTCACCGGTGACGTTTTCGGCGCGAACGCGGAACTGGCCACCACGGCCGTGCTCCTCGTCTGCACCATCGGCTAGCCGAACTCGACAGGCCTACCTGAAGTCCTCGGCGTGGTCAGCCGCCCATTGCGCCAGCGTGCGCGCGGGCTTGCCCAACACCTCCGCCACCGTGGTGCTCGGCGTGTCGGGCGTGGCCGCCGACCTCGCCCAGATCCCCAGCAGCCAATCGGCGACCCCGGCCAGGTACGACGGCATCTGCGCCACCCACACCGACTTCCACTCCTCCGGCGACAGCTCCTCGAACCGGATCTCCCGGCCGATCGCGGCGCCGATCGTCTCCGCTTGTTGGACCTTGGTCAGCGTCTCCGGTCCGGACAGCGTCAGCACCTGCCCCACGTGCCGGTCGGTGCGCAGCGCGGCCACCGCCACCTCGGCGATGTCGAGCTCGTGGATGGGCGCCTGCGCCGCGGCGGCGACGGGCTCGCGGACGACACCCTCGGCGCGGATGAGCGGTGCCCAGCCCAGCAGGTTCGACGCGAACATGCCCGGCCGCAGATGCGTCCACTCCAGGCCGGACCCCTCGACCGCGGCCTCGGCGGCGGCGTGCGAGCCGCCCTCGAACTCACCGCCGTGGCCAACCGCGGCTGATGAAAGCAGCACGGCGCGGGTCGCACCGGCCGCCCTGGCTTTGCCCAGCACGGCGGCCGTCTCGCCAGTGGCCAGCAGGTAGAGCCGGTCGACGCCCTCGACGGCGGCGGTGACCGAGTCGGGGTCGGTGAGGTCGCCCGCGACCACCTCGACCCCGGCCGGGAACGCCACCTCCCCCGGGCGCCGGGTCATGGCGCGCACGTCCTCCCCGGCGGCGACCAGGCCGTCGACCACGCCGCGCCCGACGGTCCCGGTGGCACCGATAACCAGTACTCGCATGTCTCGTCCTCCCTGCAAGATCACAACCCGGTCGACGCTAGTCAGGCTCCGGGTCGGCGCGCACAGGGTAATTTGCACTCGCACACCGAGTTGCCCGTTCGCTGGGACGCCGGGTCGACCGTCCGTCCCAGCGGACCGGCCGGGCTCATCTGTCCACTGAGGACTATTCGGCCACGCATCGGACGGCGGCCCGCGTTGTCATCACACCCGCCTAACCCGACAGGGTGGTTTTCGGCGGGAAATCCCGGGGAATGCGCGCCGTCGGTGATGCGGGGCGCACAAATCGGTTCATACGTGTGGTGGTCGTTCCCCTCGGTTCCGTCATATCGAGTGAACCCGGCCGCGACGGACGATCACGGGTCGGGCGCCCGCCGGATATGCGGTCACCGGCAGTCAGCCAAATCACGATCGGTGGCGGCTCACGGTTGTCGATCAGGGCCTTCTTGCTCGAAAGTGGACAGTCGGCGGGTCGACGCGGCCGTGAGTGACCAAAAGCAGTTATCCCCACCCTTCCGGGGATGACCCCTGCCGTTTTTCTTAACTCTGTCTAAGGTGATCTCAGTTTGCCTCTGCGACGCCAAAGGATTTGGTATGGGCGCGGTGTTTCGATCCGGGGTCCAGCGACACACCCGCTCGGGTGTGCTCAGCCTGACCGCTGTGCTGCTGGCCACCCTGATGCCGCTCGTCGCGCCGTCTGTCGCGCGGGCCTCGGTGCAGAGGTCGTTCGACGCCGTGTTCTCCACAGAGGACAACGGCGCGATCACGCTCACCGGTGCCAGCAACATGGACTGCCCCACGCTGTCGTCGGGTTGCACGTCCGCGCGGCTGGGCACCGCGACCGGTACGTCCAACAACAACAACGTGTTCAACATGGCGTTCGTCGACGTGGACAGCGATTCGTCCACTTCGAACTCGTCCACCGCCACGCTGAACATGCCGGTCGGGTCCACCGTCCTCAACGCGCGTCTGATCTGGGGTGGGCGCAGCGTCGCGGGCACCAACGGCGTGGCTCCCACCAAGGCCGTCAACACCGTCAAGTTCAAGCCGCCCGCCGCGAGCGGTTATTCCACGCTGACCGCGACCTCGCTGATCCAGCCCACCGCGCTGGTCGCCACCGACGGCGGTCCGTACCAGGCGTCCATCGATGTGACCAGCGCGGTGCAGGCCGGTGGCGCGGGCGTCTACAGCGTCGCCGACATCGGCGCGGCCACCGGGCAGGACCGCTACGCGGGCTGGTCCTTGGTCGTGGCCTACCGCAACCCGGCCCTGCCGCTGCGCAACCTGCGCGTGTTCGAGGGCTTCGCCGACATCACCTCGGCCACCGGCAACAGCAGCGTCGACATCCCGGTGTCCGGCTTCCTCACCCCCACCACCGGCAACGTCAACGCCTCGGTCGGCGTCGTGGCCTGGGAGGGCGACTACGGCACCACCGGCGACGCGTTGAAGCTCGCGGGCACCACGCTGTCCGACGCGACGCGACCCGCGAACAACTTCTTCGACTCGCGCATCAGCGACGGCGGTGTCGACCAGCTCGGCCGGAACCCGGCCAACCTGAACAACTTCGGCGTCGACATCGGCCGCATCGCCACCACCAACGTGCTCGCCAACGGCAGCACCTCGGCCACCATCAACCTGACCTCCAGCGGCGACTCGTACTACCCGGGCATCGTCACCAGCCAGATCGACCTGTTCACACCGTCGTTCAACGCGGTGAGCAAGACGGTCACCAACCTCAACGGCAACAACCCGGCCCAGCCCGGCGACACGCTCGAATACAAGATCACCTTCGCCAACACCGGCGCCGACTACGCCGACACGGCGGTGGTGCGCGATGTCCTGGCCACCGGGTTGACCTACCTGCCGGGCAGCCTGTCGGTGCTCACCGACACCGGCGGCACCACCGGAACCAGGACCGACGCGACCGGTGACGACACCGCCGACTACACATCAGCGGACAGAACTGTCCGTTTCCGGGTGGGGTCCGGGGCCACCGCGTCCACGGGCGGCACGATCGCGCCCGGCGGCTCGGTCGTCACCCGCTTCCGGGCCACGGTGAACCGCGCCGCGGCGGGCAGTTCGATCGTCAACACCCCGATCCTCGACTACAAGGCCCGCACGCTCGGCCGCACGTACTCGTTCTCGGGCAACGACGTCAGCACCCCGGTGAGCGCGCTCGCCGACCTCGCCGCCTCGAAGACGGTCGCCGGTTCGACGCAGAACGCGGGCCAGAACGTCACCTACACCATCGCCGCGACGAACAACGGCCCGAACGCGGCCACCGGCGCGACCCTGGTCGACACCCTGCCCACCGGCACCACCTACGTCTCCGCCACCCCACCGGCCGGGGTGACGTGTGTCCCCTTGGGACAGATACTCACCTGTGCGCTGGGCACGGTGGCCAACGGCGCGACCGTGTCCATCCCGGTCGTGGCCAAGGTCAACTCCGACACCGCGGGCGGTGTCGTGATCAACTCCGTGACGGCGTCCGCGAGCACCGCCGACGACGTGTCGGTCAACAACACCGCCACCGCCCCGATCACCGTCACCCAGTCCGCCGACCTTGCGGTCACCAGCTCGCTCACCGGCCCGGTGGTGCCGGGCACCGAACAGGCCACGCTCACCAGCACGGTCACCAACAACGGCCCGTCCGACGCCACCGGTGTCGTGCTGAGCATCCCGCTGCCGGACAACACCTACGTCGCGTGGGCGTCCGACGGCTGCACCGTCGCCGCGGGCACGGTCACCTGCGTCGTGGGTTCCCTCGCGTCGGGCGCGTCCTCCACCGTCACCGTCGTGCTCGGCGTCAACTCCGGTTACACCGGCAACACGGTCGCGGTCACCACGTCGGCATCGTCGAGCACGCCGGACAGCAACAACAGCAACAACTCGTCCACCGCGACCGCGAACACCGCGCCGCTGGCCGACATCGCGGTCACCAAGACCGTCGCCGACAACCCCGTGCCCGCGGGCACCCGGACCACTTACACCATCGCCGTCGCCAACAAGGGCCCCTCGGACGCGGCCAACGTGGTGGTCACCGACCCGGTCCCGCCCGGGGTCACCGTCGTCAGCGCGAACCCGCAGATGGGCACCTGCACCGTGGGCGCGTCCGTGTCCTGCACCCTGGGCACCATCCCGGCGGGCACCACGGTCACCGTGTCGCTGCGGGTGGGCATCGCGGTCAACCGCGCCGCGGGGCCCCTGACCAACACCGCCTCCGCGACCACCAGCACCACCCAGAAGGTCACCACCAACGACTCGTCCAGCGTCACCACCACGGTCACCCGGATCAGCGACCTGTCGATCAGCAAGTCCGCCATCCCGTCCCCGGTCATCGCGGGCGCCCCGCTGTCCTACACGCTGGCGGTGGCCAACAACGGGCCGTCCACGGCGGACTCGGTCGTCGTCACCGACACGCTGCCCGCCGGGCTCACCACCACCGGCCAGCAATCCACCCAGGGCACCTGCACCGTGGTGGTCCAGACCATCACCTGTGCGCTGGGCACCATGGCGCCCGGCGCCACCGCCACCGTGACGATCACCGCCGACACCCCGGGCATCGTGCCCCTGGCGGGCTTCAGCAACACCGGCACCGTCACCTCGGCCAGCACCGACCCGAACCCGGCGAACAACTCCGCGACCTACGTGTCGACCGTGACCGCCCAGTCCGACCTTTCGGTCACCCAGGTCGCCACCGCCGCCCAGGTCGTCGCGGGTACCGGCACCCGGTACACGATGACCGTCCTCAACAACGGTCCCTCGGTGGCCACCGGGGTCACCTCCACCCAGACGATCCCGACCGGGTTCGTGATCAGCGCCATCACCCCGACCAGCGGCACCTGCCAGGTCGTCAACGGCCAGGTGAACTGCAACTTCGGCACCCTGGCAACGGGTGCGGCGGCCACCGTCACCGTCGACGTGACCGTCCCGTCCGGGCAGGCACCCGCCACCACCAACTCGGTGGCCACGGTCGCGTCCACCACGACCGACCCGACCACCTCGAACAACACCACGACCACGCCGGTCGCGGTGCGCACCGCCGCCGACGTCCGCATCGCCAACGTGCAGACCCCGGGGACCTTCCGGGCGGGCGACCCGTTCAGCCGCACCTTCAGCGTGGCCAACTCCGGCCCGTCCGACGCACAGGGCACCGTTCTGGTCGCCGACCTGCCCGCGGGCGTGCTCGACCTGGCCGTCTCCCTCGGCGGCGTCGCCTGCACCGTCAACGGCGGCCGGGTCACCTGCCCGATCGGCACCATGACCGCCGGGCAGACCCTCACCGGCACCGTGACCGGCCGGGTCGCCGCGTCGAGCCCGCCGGGCCCGCGCACGTTCGCCGCCACCATCAGCTCGACCACCGCCGACCCGGTGCCTGCCAACAACACCGTGGCCGCGGCCACCGCCGTCACCGCCTACGCGCAGTTGTCCATCGACCAGACCGTCGACCCGTCGACCCTGGTCGCGGGTTCCCGCGCCACCTACACGGTGATCGGCACCAACGACGGCCCGTCCGACGCCACCACGGTCACCCTGACCTACACGGCGCCGACCAGCCTGCACCTGGTGTCCGCGGTCAGCTCCCTCGGCCCGTGCACCATCCAGGGCCAGGCCGTGACCTGTGTGCTGGACCGGCTGCCCGCGGGCACGGCCGACAACCTGACCATCGTGGCCGACGTGTCCTCGACCGCCACCGGCACGGTGACCACGCACGCCCAGATCGACACGCTCACCCCGAGCCCCGGCGGCGAGAACCAGCTCGACACGCTCGACGCCCAGGTCGTGCAGAGCGCCGACCTGGTGCTGACCGGCACCACGTCGGCCAACCCGGTCCGCGCGGGCACCGCGCAGACCTACACGCTGACCGCGTCGAACGCGGGACCGTCGACCGCGACCAACGTCGTGCTGTCCGACACGCTGCCCACCGGGCTGACCATCCTGTCCGGCAGCCTGGCCACGCAAACCGGCACCTGCACCGCGAACCCGGACGGCATGGGCTTCAACTGCTCGTTCGGCAACCTCGCCCCCGGCGCCTCGGCCAGTGTCGTGGTCAGCGCGCTGGTGCCCGCCGACACGGCCGCGGGCACGGTGCTCACCGACACCGCGGCCATCGGCTCGCCGACCACCGACCCGACCCCGGACAACCGGGCCGTGTCGCTGGCCTCGACCGTCAGCACCGAGGCCGACCTGGCCATCACCACCACCGCCGCGGGCAACGCCGAGGCGGGCAGCAACGACGTCTACACGATCACCGTCGCCAACAACGGGCCGTCGGTGGCCCGGTCGGTCGTCATCGCCGACCCGCTGCCCAGCGGCACCGGCTTCGTCTCGGCCGACCCGGGCTGCTCGTTGGTCGGCACCGCGATCCAGTGCGCCGTCGGCGACCTGACCCAGGGCGCGATCAAGACCGTGAAGGTCACGCTGGTCGTCGCGCCGAACTACAGCGCGCCCACCCTGGCCAACACCGCCACGGTCAGCTCGCCGACCACCGACCCGAGCACGGCCAACAACTCCAGCACGGCCACCCAGTCGGTGAGCGCGAACGCGAACCTGCGCACCGCGATCGCGATCACCTCCGGCCCGGTCGTCGCGGGCACCCCGGTCACCTACCGGGTCACCACCACCAACGACGGGCCGTCGGTCGCGCCTCAGGTCGTCGTCGCCGACCCGGTGCCCAGCGGCACCACCTACGTGAGCGCGAGCCCGTCCTCGGGCGGCACCTGCGTCTTCAGCTCCGGCGCGGTCCGCTGCACCTGGCCGTCGCTGGCGGTCGGGCAGACGGTGACCACCGACATCACGCTCAACGTGGCCAGCAACACCCCGGTGGGCACCAGCCTGGGCAACACCGCCACCGCCACCTCCTCGGTGCCGGACCCGAACCCGGGCGACAGCTCGGCGACCGCCACCGCGACCGTCGGCGCCGTCGCCAACGTGTCCGTGACGCAGACGCTCACCTCGGGCCCCCCGGTCGCGGGCGGCAAGATGACCTGGCAGGCGGTGATCCGCAACGCCGGTCCGTCCTCGGCCTACGGCATCGCCACCAGTGACCCGGCCCCGGCCGGTGTCACCTACAGCAGCGTGTCGTCCACCGTGGGCACCTGCACCATCAACGGCAGCGGCGCCGCTGTCTGCACCGTCGGCACCCTGGCCTCCGGCGCCACCGCCACCGTCACCCTGATCGGCGCGCTGGCCCCCGACTACACCGGGACCGGGGTCACCAACACCGTCACCGTGACGACGACGTCCACCGACCCGGACACCAGCGACAACGTCTCGTCCGCCGTGTCGGACACCTCCAGCAGCGCCGACCTCGGGCTGGCGATGACCGCCCAGCCGGACCCGGTGGTGCCGGGCCAGCCGGTCACCTGGACCGCGACCGTCACCAACAACGGCCCGTCCACCTCGCGCGGCGTCGTGGTCACCGACGACCTGCCCGCCGGGATCACTCCGCAGCCGCAGCCGGGCTGCACGATCTCCGGCCAGCGGGTGACCTGCACGCTGGGCGACATCGCCACCGGCGGCACCGCGACCGCCACCATCCGCGGCGCCCTCGCCGCGAACTTCAGCGGCAACACCCTGCGCAACACCGCCACCGTCACCAGCGGCACCGCGGATCCGAACGTCAGCGACAACACCGCGACCACCGCGACCTCGCCGAACCCGCAGGCCGACCTCTCGGTCAGCGTCGTGCAGCCGACCAACGCGGTCGCGGGCCAGCCCGCCAGTTGGGCGGTCCGGGTCAGCGACGCCGGTCCGTCCGACGCGGCGGGCACCTCGCTGACCATCAGCGTCCCGGCCTACCTGTACAACGCGGCGGCCAGTTGGCCGGGCGGCGTCTGCACCGTCTCCGGCGCGACCGCCACCTGCCCGCTCGGCCTCGTCGGCGCCGGGCAGACCACCGAGGTCACCCTCACCGGCACCATCGACGCGGCCTACAACGGCCCGCTCACCGTGGGCGCCGACGTGGTCGCCCAGACCAACGACCCCAACCTGGCCAACAACTCGGCCAACACCGTGTCCACCACCAGCCAGTCGGCCGACCTGGTCAGCCAGGTCACCGCGCCGGACAGCGCGGTGCCGGGCACCCAGGTCAGTTGGGTGCTGGGCAGCCGCAACCTCGGCCCGTCGACCGCCGTCGGCACCACCCTCACCGCGACCCTGCCGGACGGCCTCAGCGGCGTCACCGCGACGACCGCCGCGGGCACCTGCTCGGTCAGCGGCACGACGATCACCTGCCCGGTCGGCGACATCGCGCCCGGGATCACGGTGATGGTCAACATCTCCGGCACGCTCGCCGCGAACGTGATCGCGCCCGCCGTCGTGGTGGGCGGCTCGGCCAGTTCGACGGTGACCGACCCGAACCAGGCCAACAACGCGTCGACCGCGAGCACCCCGGTCAAGCCGACCGCCAACCTGCACGTGGCCAAGGCCGTCACCAGCGGCGTGCCGGTGGCGGGCGCCCCGATCGCGTTCGCCATCGAGGTCAGCAACGCCGGTCCGTCGGACGCCCAGTCGGTCATCGTGACCGACTCGGTGCCGACCGCCGTCAGCGGTCTCGTCGCCGACACACCGCAGGGCACCTGCGCCATCACCGGCCAGGACCTCAGGTGCGCCCTGGGCACGGTCGCCGCGGGCTCGCCGCCGGTCACCATCAGCCTGCGCGGTGTGCTCGCCGACGGCGCCGGGACCAGCGTGACCAACACCGCGACCGTTGCCAGCGCCACCCCCGAGGTCGACAACAGCGACAACTCCGGCTCGGTCACCGCGTCCTCCACCGGCTCGGCCGACCTGGGCGTCACGGTCACCGCGCCGGGCACCGTCACCGCGGGCCTGCCGCTGACCTACACCGTCACGGTCACCAACAACGGCCCGTCGACGGCGACCGGGTCGAACCTGACCGGCACGCTGCCCGCCGCGCTGACCAACGTGACCAGCGACAACCCGAACTGTCTGAACCTGACCACCTGCAACCTGGGTGACATCGCGCCCAACGGCACGGTCGTTGTCCACCTGACCGGCACCGTCGACCCGACCACCACCGGCACGCTGGAGTCGCGGATCAACACGGGCTCGACCGTGGCCGACCCCGACGGCCGGAACAACTCGGTCGCCACCCGGGTCGACGTCACCTCGTCGGCCGACCTGGGCGCCACCTTCTCGGTGGACCCGCAGCCCGCCGTCCCGGGCACCACCCTGCTCTACACCGCGACCATCACCAGCCAGGGCCCGTCCACCGTCGACGCCGTGGTCACCTTCTCGCCGCTGCCCGACGGCACCGACGTGGCAGGCCCGATCACGTCCAGCCAGGGCACCTGCTCGGTGATCGTCCGCAGCATCGTCTGCGACCTCGGCCCGATCGTCCCGGGCGCCGTGTCGACGGTGCAGATCCCGGTGCTGCTGTCGCCGTCGTACAGCGGCGGCAACCTGGTCAACACGCTGTCGGTGCAGGCGTCGACCAACGACCCGAACCCGGGCAACAACTCCGCCAACGCCGAGACCACCGTGGTCCCGCAGGCCGACCTGGCGCTCGCCCTGGCCGGGCCGGGCACCGTGACCCCGGGCAGCCCGGCGCACTGGGACCTGACCGTGGTCAACCACGGCCCGTCCGACGCGCCGGTCACCCTCGTGCAGGACCTGCCCACCGCCGTCGGTGACATCTCCGTGGTCACCTCGCAGGGCACCTGCACCGTCACCGGCCAGCAGTTGCGCTGCGACCTGGGCACCGTCGGCGCCACCGGCACGGTCACCATCGGGGTCGACGGGATCATCGACCCCGACACGACCACACCCACGCTGACCACCGACGCCGGCCTCGATTCGACCGTGGCCGAGCCGACCAACGCCCAGCCGGACGGCCGGTCCGCGACGGCCACCAGCACGGTGAGCCCGTCCGCCGACACGTTCATCCAGGTCGAGGCGAACTCGCCGACGATCACCCCGGGCACCCGGGCGAGTTGGACGGTCACCGCGATCAACGCGGGTCCGTCCACCGCGCACAACGTCACCGTCACCGCAGTCGCGCCGACCGGCACCACCAACGTGACGCTGACCGGGCCCGCCGGGTCCACCTGCACCGCGGCCACGCTGACCTGCACCGTCCCGGCGCTCACGCCGGGCAAGAAGGGCAGCGCGGAGTTCACCCTGAGCGCCGACGTGCCGTCGTCCTTCGCCGACCAGGTGCTCGACGCGACCACCTCGGTGGCCGCGAACGAGACCGACCCGGAGCCGGGTGACAACACCGCCACCGCCAGCACCCCGGTCAGCCCCGAGGCCGACCTGAAGGTCGCGGTCGACGTCACCCCGCAGCCGATCGTCGCCGGTGGTCCGGTGACGATCACCGCCACGGTCACCAACAGCGGCCCGTCGCACGCCCCGGGCACCACGTTCACCCTGCCCGTCCCGAACGGCGTGCAGAACGTCACCGTCGACGCGCCCGCCGGGGTCACCTGCGACAACACCGTTGCCTGCACGGTCGGCGACCTGCCGGTCGGCGACATCAAGATCGTGCTGCACGGCACCGTGTCGCCCACCTACACCGACAAGTCGCTGACCGTCACCGCGTCGGCATCCTCCGACGCGGGCGACGGCAACCCCGACGACAACACGATCACCACCACGGCCGACGCCGAGATCCAGGCCGACCTCGGGGTCACCGCGTCGGTCAACCCGACGACCCTGGTCGCGGGCTCGCCGGTGACGATCACCGCCACGGTCAAGGCCAACGGGCCGTCCACCGCCAACGACGTGGTCTTCCACCTGCCGATCCCGCCCGCGTTGCGCGACGTCCAGGTGACCGCCCCGAACGGCGTCTCCTGCGACCCGTCGGTCAACTGCTCGATCGGCACGATGGTGCCCGCCGCCGAGTCGACCATCACGGTGCGCGGCACCCTCGCGTCCGACTACACCGACGGCGACCTGTCGCTGACCGCGTCGGTGAACTCGTCCACCCCGGACGACAACACCGCCAACAACACGGCCACCATCACCGCGGCCGCCAACTCGTCGGCCAACCTGTCCGTGGTCACCACGGCCGACCCGACCCCGCTCACCGCGGGCTCGCCGGTCACGCTGTCCTCGCGGATCCACAACGACGGCCCGTCCACCGCGACCAGCGTGGTGTTCGGCCTGCCGGTGCCCACCGGGCTCACCGACGTCGTCGTGTCCGCCCCGAGCGGCGTGACCTGCGACAACACCGTCAAGTGCACCGCGGCCACGCTGGCCCCGGGGCAGGACCTGGTGATCGTCGTCGGCGGCCGGGTCAAGCCGGACGTCACCGACAGCAGCCTCACCGTCACCTCGAACGTCACCTCGCCGGTGACCGACCCGACACCGGCGGACAACTCCAGCACCGTCACCGCCGGCGTCGGGGTCGCCGGTGACGTCAGCGTCGCCCTCGCCGTCGACCCGAACCCGCTGGTCGCCGGGTCGCCGCTGACGGTCACCGCGACCGTGCACAACGCGGGTCCGTCCACCGCCACCGGTGTCACCTTCACCCTGCCGGTGCCCGCGGGCCTCGTCGGCATCACCGTCGTCGCGCCCAACGGCGTGACCTGCGACAACAGTGTGTCCTGCACCGTCGGCACGATCGGCCCGGACACCGACACGGTGATCACCGTGCGCGGTCGGGTCGCGCCCACCTACACCGGTCCGGCCATCGCGCTCACCGGCACCGCGAACACCGGCAGCCCGGACCCGACCCCGGCCAACAACTCGACCACGGCCACCACCCCGGTCGGCGCCAACGCGGGCCTGGCGATGAACTTGGTCGTCGACCCGGCCACCGTCACCCCGGGCACCCCGGTCACCGCCACCGCCACGGTGCACAACGGCGGGCCGTCCACGGCGGCCAACGCCGTGGTCACCATCCCGGTCCCGGCGGGCCTGACCACCGTCACGGTGACCGCGCCGAACGGCGTGACCTGCGACAACACCGTCCGGTGCACCATCGGGGCGATCGACCCGAACGCCGACGTCGTGATCACGGTGACCGGCACGGTCGACCCGGCCTACGCCGCTAACTCGATCACCTTCACCGGCTCGTCCACCTCGGACACCCCGGACGGCAACCCGGCCGACGACTCGGCCACGGTGACCAAGCCGGTCGCCGCTGCCGCCGACCTGGGCGCCGCGATCACGCTGAACCCGACCAACCCGGTCGCGGGCAAGGCGGTCGACATCACCGCCGACGTGGTCAACCACGGCCCGTCCACCGCGGTCGGCGCCACGCTGAACATCCCGGTGCCCGCGGGCATCACCAACGTGACCGTGTCCGCGCCAGCCGGCGTCACCTGCGACAGCGGCGTGTTCTGCACCGTCGGCACGCTGGCACCCGGCGCCTCGACCAGGATCGTGCTGCACGGCACCGTCGCGCCGGACGTGACCGCGCCGGTCAGCGTGACCGCCACCGCCACCTCGCAGACGCCGGACCCGACGCCGGACAACAACTCGGCGACCGCGACCGGCACCACCGGCAGCAGCGCGGACCTGGCGTTCACCGCCCAGGTCACGCCGAACCCGATCACCGCGGGCACGGCCGTCACGGTCGCCACCGCGCTGACCAACAACGGGCCGTCCACCGCCACCTCCGTCACCTTCTCGGTGCCGGTCCCGAACGGCGTCACCAACGTCACCGTGGACGCGCCCAACGGCGTGACCTGCGACAACACCGTCAAGTGCACCGCCGGCTCGATCGCGCCGGGGACCACGGTCAACGTGGTCGTGCACGGCACGGTCGCGCCGAACGTGACCGCGCCGGTGACCTTCACCGGGTCGGCGTCCTCGCCGGTCACCGACCCGAACACCGCGGACAACTCGTTCTCGACGACCGGGAACGTCACCACCGCGGCCGACCTCGGGGTCACCGTGAACTACGCCCCGGGGGCCGTGGTCGCCGGGGCGCCGGTGGCCGCCACCGTGGTCGTGCGCAACGCGGGCCCGTCGACCGCCGCCGGGACCACCGTGTCGGTGCCGGTACCCGCCGGGCTCACCAACGTCACGGTCGACACCCCGAACGGCGTGACCTGCGACAACACCGTGTCCTGCACCTTCGGCAACCTCGCCCCGGGTGCGTCGGCGCAGATCACCGTGCACGGCACCATCGCGCCGGACTACGCGAAGCCGGACCTCGCGCTGACCGCGACCGCGGCCACCACGGCGACCGACCCGTCGGCCGCCGACAACACCGCCACCGCGACCGCGCAGGTCGGCACCGCCGCCAACCTCAAGGTCAGCTCCACGCTCGACCCGACCACGCTCACCGCGGGCTCGCCGTTCTCGTTCGTCACCACGATCGACAACAGCGGACCGTCCTACGCGGCGGGCACCACGTTCACCCTGCCCGTCCCGGCGGGGGTGACGGGGATCGAGGTGATCGCCCCGGCAGGCGTGACCTGTGACAACACGGTCAAGTGCACCGTGGGCGCGGTCGCGCCGGGCAGCCCGGTGAAGATCGAGGTGCGCGGCACCGTCGACCCGGCCTTCACCGGCCCGTCGATCAGCCTGACCGCCTCCGCCGGGTCCAGCACGACCGACCCGGACCAGACCGACAACTCGACCACGGTCACCGCGAACGTCTCCGTGGCCGCCGACATCAAGGTCGTGGTCAGCCCGAACCCGCTGAGCGTCGCCTCGGGCGCGCCGTTCTCGGTGACCCTCACCGCCCGCAACAACGGCCCGTCCACCGCCACCGGGGTCACGCTGAACCTGCCGATCCCGAACGGCGTCGAGAACGTCACCGTGATCGCCCCGAACGGCGTCACCTGCGACAACACCGTCGCCTGCACCGTCGGCACGCTCGCGCCGAACACCCAGGTCGACGTGCAGGTCCAGGCCAGGGTCGCGCAGTCGTTCACCGGTAACCAGATCGTCTTCACCGGCGTCGTCGCCTCGCCGACACCGGACCAGAACACCGGTGACAACACGACCACCATCCCGCTGCAGACCAACGCGACCGCCGACCTGAGCGCGAGCACCGTGGTCAACCCGACCACCGGGCTCATCGCCGGGCAACCGGTCACCGCCACCACGACGATCCGCAACGCCGGGCCGTCGCAGGCGGTCGGCGCGACGTTCACCCTGCCGGTCCCGGCCGGGCTGACCGACGTGACCGTGGACGCGCCCGCGGGCGTCACCTGCGACAACACCGTCAAGTGCACCATCGGCACGATCAACTCCGGTGACCAACTGGTGATCACGGTGCACGGCACGGTCGACCCCGCCTTCACCGGCTCGTCGCTGACCCTGGACACGAACGTCAGCTCGCCGACGCCGGACCCGGACCCGACGGGCAACTCCAGCAGCACCACGGTGCCGGTTGGTGTCAACGCCGACCTGGCGGCCAAGCTGACCGTCAACCCCTCGTCGCTCACCGCCGGGTCCGCGTTCACCGCGACCGCGACGCTGACCAACGCGGGCCCGTCGACCGCCACGAACGCCACCTTCGCGATTCCGGTTCCGGCCGGTGTCGGCACCGTGACCGTCGAGGTGCCGTCCGGTGGCGTCACCTGCGACACGACCGTCAACTGCACCGCGGCGACCGTGCCGCCGGGCGCGAACGTGGTGGTCATCGTCCGCGGTACGGTCGCCCCGGACTTCACCGGGAACTCGCTGCCGTTCCGCGCCACCGCGTCCTCGCCGACGCCGGACGCCACCCCGGGCAACAACTCGACCAGCTACGACGCCGCGACCGCGAGCGCCGCGGCCGTGTCGGTCAACACCGTGGTCGACCCGGGCACGCTGACCGCGGGCTCGCCGTTCACCGCGACCACCACGATCCACAACGACGGTCCGTCGGTGGCCGCCGGTGTCGCGCTGAACTTCCCGATCCCGGTCGGCGCGCAGAACATCCAGGTCACCACCCCGGCCGGGGTGACCTGCGACAACACCGTCAGTTGCGCCGTCGGCCAGATCGCCTCGGGCGCGGACGTGGTGGTGGTCGTGCGTGGCACGGTCTCGCCGAACTACACCGGCTCGACCATCACCTTCAACGCCACCGAGACCAGCTCCACCCCGGACCCGGCGCAGGCCGACAACAGCGCCAGCGTCGCCGCCCCGGTCGCGGTCACGGCCGATCTCGGGGTGGCGGTCACCGCCGACCAGACCGCGGTGACCGCGGGCTCGCCGATCGCCGTCACCGCGGCGGTCAGCAACGCCGGTCCGTCGACCGCGACGGCCGTCAAGGTCACCCTGTCCGTGCCCGCCGGGCTCACCAACTTCACGGTGGACGCGCCCGCCGGGGTCACCTGCGACAACACGGTGGCCTGCACGATCGACTCGATCGCGGCGGGCGCCACCGTGGCGATCACGCTGCGCGGCACGGTCGACCCGACCTTCACCGGGCCCGGGTTGTCGTTCACCGGTGCCACGTCCTCGGCCGCGGGTGACCCGTCCTCGGCGGGCAACACCGCCACACTGGGCGTCCCGGTGTCAGTGGCCGCCGACCTGGCCGTCACCTCGCTCACCGCGCCGACCGCGGTCGCGGCGGGCACCCCGGTGACGATCACCGCGACCTTGCGCAACAACGGCCCGTCGACCGCGACCGGTGCCACGTTCAGCCTGCCGGTGCCCGCCGCCGTCACCGGGGTCCAGGCCACCGGCCCGGCCGGGGTCACCTGCGACACGACGGTCTCCTGCACCCTGGGCACCCTCGCGCCGAACGCCGAGATCACCATCGCGATCACCGGCACCGTCTCGCCGACCTACACCGGGTCCGGCCTGACCTTCACCGGCGCGCTGAGCTCGCCGAGCCCGGACCCGACCCCGGGCAACAACACGGCCACCGCCACCACGACCACGTCGGTCACCCCCGACCTGGCGGTCACCAGCACGCTCGACTCGCCCACCGTCACCGCGGGCACGGCGATCAGCAACACGGTGACCATCAAGAACAACGGGCCGTCGGCCGCCGGGGCGTTCACCGTCAACCTGGCCGTCCCGGACGGCGTGGACAGCGTGAACGTCACCGCGCCGAGCGGGGTGACCTGCGTGGCCCGGTCGCTGTCCTGCTCGGTCGACGGTCTGGCGCCGGGTGCCTCGCTGGACATCGTGATCTCCGGGGTGGTCGCACCCGACTACACCGGCCCGCAGTTGTCCTTCGTCGCCAACGTCACGCCGCCCGCGGGTGACGTGAGCAGCGCGGACAACACCGCGACCGCCACGGCCACCGTGTCCGCCTCGGCGAACGTGACCCTGACCGCGGCGCTCACCCCGAGCCCGCTGACCGCGGGCTCGCCGGCCAAGATCACCGCGAAGATCACCAACACCGGCCCGTCCACGGCCACCGGGGTCACCTTCACCCTGCCCATCCCGCCGGGCATCCAGAACGTGGTGGTGACCGCGCCGAACGGCGTCACCTGCGACCCGACGGTCAGGTGCACCGTCGACACCCTGGCGCCGGGCGCCTCGCTCGACATCACCGTCGACGCGCTGGTCGCGCCGGACGCCAACCCGGCCGCGATCACCCTCACCGCGAGCGCGGGCTCCGCCACCCCGGACCCGGACCACGGTGACGACCAGGTGGTGCTGAACTCGAACGTCACCGCCTCGGCCGACCTGTCGCTGAAGACGACCTTCGACCCGGCCACGCTGACCGCAGGTTCGCCGTTCACCGCCACCACGGTGATCAGCAACGCGGGCCCGTCCACCGCGACCGGGGTGACCTTCACGCTGCCGGTGCCCCCGGGGGTCGAGGGCGTCACGGTCACCGCCCCGCCGGGTGTGACCTGCGACAACACCGTCAAGTGCACGATCGGCGACGTCGCACCCGGCACGGACATCACCATCGTCGTGACCGGCAAGGTCAGCCCGACCACCACGCAGGCCCCGACGTTCACGACCACCGTGTCCTCGCCGACCCCGGGCCCGAACCAGGGTGACCGCACCGTCACGACGACCCCGCCGCTGACCGTCAGCTCCGACCTGGCCACCACGCTGGTGCTCGACCCGACCGCCCCGGTCGCGGGCACCGCGCAGGCGGCCACCGTGACGGTCCGCAACAACGGCCCGTCCACGGCGACCGGCGTGGTCGTCACGATCCCGGTGCCGAGCAGCCTGACCGGGGTCACCTTCCAGACCCCGACCGGCGTCACCTGCGACGCGACCGGCACCTGCGTGATCGACAACGTCGCGCCGGGCACCGCCGTGGCCATCGTGCTGCGCGGCACCGTCGACCCGGCGGCCACCGGCAACCTCACGCTGAACGCCGCGGCGACCTCGGCCACCACGGACCCGACGCCGACCGACAACAGCGCCGGGGTCAACGCCCCGATCGCCGCCAGGGCCGACCTGGTCGCCGCGGCCACGGTCACCTCCACCAACCCGACCGCGGGCTCGCCGGTCACGATCACGGCCACCGTCCGCAACGACGGCCCGTCGACCGCCACCGGGGTCACGCTGACCGTGCCGCTGCCGCCCGGCCTGCAGAACGTCCAGGTCACCGCCCCGGCCGGGGTCACCTGCGACCCGACCGTCGCCTGCACCATCGGCACGCTGGCGCCGGGCAAGACCGTCACGGTGACCATCCAGGGCACGATCGCCCCGGACGCGGGCGGCCCGCTCGACCTGACCGCCACGGCCGCGTCCGACACCCCGGACGCCGACCCCAGCGACAACACGGTGACCGCCACCAGCGCCGTGTCCACCACCGCCGACCTGAAGCTGACCAGCCAGATCACGCCGGACCGGTTGGTCGCGGGCTCCTCGGCGACGATCACCACGAACGTCACCAACGCGGGTCCGTCGACGGCGAACAACGTCGTGGTCAGCGTCCCGGTGCCCGCCGGGCTGCAGGACTACGTGGTCACCGCCCCGACCGGGGTCGACTGCGACACGACGGTCAAGTGCACCATCACCTCGCTGGCCCCCAACGGGTCGGTGCAGATCCTGGTCACCGGCACCGTCGCACCCGAGCAGACCGCCCCGCTGAACAGCGCCGTGACGGCCACCTCGGACGCCAACGACCCGAACGAGGCCGACAACACCGTCACCCTGTCCGAGCCGGTGGCCAGTGAGGCCGACCTGTCGCTGGTGATGAACTTCCAGGCCGCCAGCCTCACCGCGGGCAGCCCGGCGGTCGTCATCGCCAAGGCCCGCAACGCGGGCCCGTCGACCGCGAAGACGGCCCGCCTGGCGCTCGGCCTGCCCGGTGAGTTCCAGAACATCACCATCGTCACCCGCAACGGCGTCACCTGTGACACAACCGTCCAGTGCGAACTGGGCGACATGGCGCCGGGCGCGGAGATCACGGTCGAGGTGCACGGCGTGTTCAGCTCCGACGTCGCCGGGGACGCCACCGTGGTCGGCCTGGTCGAGTCGCCGACGCCGGACCCGGTGCCGGGCAACGAGTCGGTGATCGTCAGCCAGGCGGTCAACAACAGCACCGACGTCTCGTTGACCAAGACCGCGCCGAGCCAGATCACCGCGGGCCAGGACATCACCTGGAACCTGGCGGTGCACGTGGACGGCCCGTCCGACGCCCGTGATGTCGTGGTGGTCGACCCGCTGCCCAAGGGCGTCACCCCGGTGACCGCCGACCCGGCGTGCGCCATCGACAACGGCACCGTCCGCTGCCCGCTCGGCAACCTCACCCAGGGCACCGACCGGACGCTGACCATCACCGCGCACGTCGACCCGGACTTCGGCGGCGACCAACTGGACAACGCGGCCTCGGTGACCACGTCGAGCAACGACAGCGACGTCACCAACGACACCGCGACGGCCAGCACCGATGTCCGCAAGGTCGTCGACCTGGGCATCGACAAGACGCTGTCGCCGCAGCCGGTGGTCCCGGGCCAGCAGGCCACCTTCACCCTGGAAGTGGTCGACTTCGGCCCGTCGACCGCGACCAACGTGCTGGTCACCGACCCGATCGGGGCCGGGATGACCCCGGTGTCGGCCACCTCCACCCTGGGCGACTGCGCCATCAACGGCCAGATCGTCACCTGCACCCCCGGTACGGTCACCACCGACGACGACGTGTTCATCACGATCGTGGTCGACATCGACCCGGCCTTCGTGCCCAACGAGGTCAGCAACACCGCCACGGTCGTCTCCGACGTCACCGACGCCGACCCGTCGGACAACACGGTGTCCATCGCGGGCTCGGCGGCGCCGCTGACCGACCTGACCATCGGGATGACCGCCGACCAGACCGGCTACCACCCGGGCGACCCGATCACCTGGCTGCTGACCATCACCAACAACGGCAGCTCGCAGGCCCGCGGCGTGGTGGTCACCGACCAGTTGCCCGCCTCGGTCGGCAACGTGACCGTGCCCACCGGGTGCACCCTCACCGGCCGGGCGCTGGTCTGCTCGCTGGCCGACCTCGCCGCGGGCGACAGCACCACGCTGACCGTCACCGGCGTGGTCAACGCGGACGCCACGTCGGGCACCATCCTCAACACCGCGTCGGTGGCGTCCTCCACCGCCGAGCAGAACCCGAGTGACAACCTCGCCGGCACGACCAGCACCCTCAACGCCCAGGCCGATCTGGTGGTCGGCAAGGCGGTGGAGAACGGGCCGGTCGTCGCGGGCAAGGACACGACCTGGTTGATCACGGTGCAGAACGTCGGCACCGGTGCCGCGGCCGACGTCCAGCTCACCGACGCCCTGCCGTCCGGCGCGACCTACTCCTCGGCGACCGGCGGTACCTGCACGGCCACCGACGACGTGGTCCACTGCTCGATCGGCACGGTCGCGGCGGGCACCACGACGACGGTCCGGGTGGTCGCCGCGATCGACCCGGGCTTCGACGGGGACACCATCACCAACTCGGTGGTGGCGACCTCGGTGTCGCCGGACGCGAACACCGCGGACGACACGGCGGTGACCACCGACCCGATCCGCAGGCAGACCGCGCTGGCCGTGGTCAAGACCGCGGACAAGACCAAGGCCACCGTCGGCGACCAGATCAGTTGGCTCGTGTCGCTGTCCAACACCGGCCCGTCCACCGCGCCCGCCGTGTCGGTCACCGACAAGCTGCCCGCCGGGGTCACCCTGATCACCGCGATCACCAGCACCGGCACCTACGACCCGGCCACCGGCGCGTGGCGGCTCGACGCGATCGCCCCGGGCGAGCAGCCCACGCTGCGGGTGACCGCCCGGGTCGACAAGGCGGGCTCGTTGGTCAACATCGCGTCGTTGACCGCCCAGGACGTGCTCGACTCGGCCTCGGCCGATGACACGGCCAGCGCCACCACCGAGGTCTCCGCCCAGGGCGGCACCGAGACGTCGACCTCGGCGGCCACCACAACCACAGCAAGTCCGACCACGACGACCACGACGACCACGTCGGCCACCGCGAGCCAGCAGCAGAACCTCAGCTACACCGGTGTCCCGGTGCTGCGGTGGGTGACCATCGGTCTGTTGCTCACCGCGGCGGGTGTGCTGCTGGTCTTCCAGTCGCTGCGGCGGCGGCGAGGTCGTCGGTCGTGAGCGGGGCGGTCCTGCTCACAGCCCGGTCGGCGCCCGGCCCGACCCGGCGCGGCCCGCACGGCGTGCCCGGGTGGGCGGAAGGAGGGAACGCGGTGACGCGGATACTCGTCGCCGAAGATGATCCGGACGTGCGGGACCTGCTGGTGTTCAAGCTGGTCCAGGCGGGGTACGACGTGACGGCCGTCGGCACCGGGCAGGAGGTGCTCGACGGCGCCCCGGCGGTCGACCCACAGCTGTTCCTGCTCGACGTGACGCTGCCGGACATGACCGGGCTGCAGGTGTGCGCCGAACTGCGCGGCGTGGCGGCCACCCGGGACACCCCGGTGGTGCTGCTGACCGGCCGGACCCTGGAGTCGGACATCGCGGCCGGCCGGGACAGCGGGGCCGACGACTACATCTTCAAACCGTTCAGCCCGCGCGACCTGGTCGGCCGGATCGAGGCGCTGTTGGCCGCGCACGGCGAGGCACCGGATCGGTGACCTGGGGCTGATGGGGATGGACGACTCCGGCGCGGACGCGGCCCTCGGCCGGGTGCCGGTGCCGGGTGCGGACGACCTGGTCGCGGTGCCCGCCCCGGTCCCGACGCCGCTCCCGACCGGGCGCGCGGAGCGCGAGCGGCGGTTCTGGCGGTGGACGGTGGGCAGGCTGCTCACCGCCGGGTACCTGCTGGCCATCGGCGGGTTGCTGGTGGTCGGCCTCCACTCGTTCGTCCGGATCGACACCCTGCTCACCGACCGGGCGCCGGTGGAGCACGCCCACCAGGTGCTCACCGAGGTGGCGCTGCTCTGGCAGCAGACCCAGGACGCCGAGCGCGGTCAGCGCGGCTACCTCATCGCGGGCGACGAGCAGTACCTGGCGCCGTACTCGTCGGCGGTGCTGGCCATCGACGGCACCCAGGCCCGGTTGACGGAGCTGGTCGCGGACGACGCCTACCTGCGCCAGCTCAACGGCGCGGTGGAGCCGGTGTTGGCCGACAAGCTGGCGGAGCTGGCCGAGACCATCCGGTTGCGCGGCTCCCAGGGTACGGCCGCGGCGCTGGAATTGGTGGCGACCGGGCGCGGCGTGCGGGACATGGCCGCGATCGACGACATCCTCACCGACATGCGCGAGCACGAGGAGCAGGTGCTCGGCGTGCAGCAGCAGTTGGTGACCGACAGCGGGACCAGCACCCAGCAGTTGATCCTGTGGACCACCATCGGCGTCGGCCTGTTGTCCGCGCTGGCCGCGGTGTGGGTGGCCCGCAAGGTCATCAAGCCGATCCGGCGGGTGACCGAGGCGGCCACCCAGGTGTCGTTGGGGCACACCACGCACCGGGCGCGGGTGGGCGGGCCGGTGGAGCTGGAGCAGATGGCGGTCGCGGTCAACGCGTCCATGCAGGCGATGGTGGTCGCGCGCGACCAGGCGGTCGCGGCGGGGAAGGCGAAGGCGGCGTTCCTGGCCACCATGAGCCACGAGATCCGCACCCCGATGAACGCGGTGATCGGCATGACCGGGCTGCTGCTGGACACCGACCTGACCGACGAGCAGTTGGAGCTGGTGCGGATCGTGCGCGACAGCGGCGACGCGCTGCTCGCGGTGATCAACGAGATCCTGGACTACTCCAAGATCGAGGCGGGTGAGCTGGAGCTGGAGGACGCCTCGTTCCACATCGCCGACGTGGTCGACAGCGCGCTGGCGCTGGTCGCCGTGCCCGCGGGGGACAAGGAGCTGGAGCTGATCGGCTACGTCGACAACTCGTGCCCGCCGGTGCTGCGCGGCGACGCGACCCGGCTGCGCCAGGTCCTGCTCAACCTGCTGGGCAACGCGGTGAAGTTCACCCCGCGCGGCGAGGTCGCGATCAACGTGCGGGCCGAGCCGGTGCCGGGCGAGCCCGCGGAGCTGGTGCGGCTGTTCGCGGTGATCAGCGACACCGGCATCGGCATCCCGGCCGAGCACCTCGGCAGGCTGTTCCAGTCGTTCAGCCAGGTCGACGCGTCCACCACCCGCCGGTTCGGCGGCACCGGCCTGGGGTTGGCGATCAGCCACCGGCTGGCTCGGGCGATGGGTGGCGACATCACCGTGGTCAGCACGCCGGGCATCGGGTCGACGTTCACCGTGTCGGCGGTGCTGCGGGTGTCGCCGGAGGCCGACATCGACCACGAGCCGGGTCGGACGGTGCTGACCGACAAGGTCGGGTTGATCGTGGACGACAACGACACGAACCGGAGCGTGTTGCGCGCGCAGTTGGCCGAGATGGGCATGCGGACCGTCGATGTCGCGTCGGGCGGCGAGGCCCTTGAGCTGGTCCGGGCGGGTGAGGTGTTCGACGTGGCGCTGCTGGACCTGCAGATGCCGGAGATGAACGGCGTCAACCTGGGGGTGGAGCTGCGCCGGTTGCCCGGTGGCGCGGAGTTGCCGCTGATGCTGCTGAGCAGTGTCACCATCCCGCTCTCGGTGGAGCAGCGCCAACTGTTCGAGTCGGTGCTGACCAAACCGGTGCGGGTCAGCGTCCTGCGCACCACCCTCACCCGGGTCCTCAGCGGCGCCATGCAGAACGCCGAGCAGGGGCGGCTGCCCAGTCCCGACCCGGGCGGCTCGGCGCTGCGCATCCTGGTGGCCGAGGACAACCTGGTGAACCAGAAGGTCGCCCAGTTGATGCTGTCCAAGCTCGGCTACCGCGCGGACATGGTCTCCAACGGCCGCGAGGCGGTCCAGGCGG
This sequence comes from Actinokineospora inagensis DSM 44258, assembly GCF_000482865.1. GTDB lineage: Bacteria > Actinomycetota > Actinomycetes > Mycobacteriales > Pseudonocardiaceae > Actinokineospora > Actinokineospora inagensis. The sequence goes on from NZ_AXWW01000047.1 coordinate 41,637, forward strand.
TCCGGCTGCGCCCGTACGACGTGGTGCTGATGGACGTCCGGATGCCGATCATGGACGGCCTGGAGGCCACCCAGATCATCCGCAGCGACCTGCCCGCCGACCGCCAGCCGCGCATCGTCGCGATGACCGCCAGCGTCCTGGTCGAGGACGCCAACGCCTGCCGCGCCGCGGGCATGGACGACTACCTGGCCAAACCGGTCCGCCCCACCGACCTGGCCACCGTCCTCGGTAAGCTGACCTCCGACGTCCCGCAGGCCCGCACGGATCCCGACCGCACGCCGTTCACCCCGGATCCCGGCCCGCGCGTCCCCGTCACAGGAGGAAGCATCGACGACCGCACGGCCGCGCTCCGCGCCCGGCTCGACGAGCTGACCGGCCCCAACCCGTCCGCCGACGAACGGGACTTCATGGTCCGGCTGCTGAACTCGTTCGCCGCCAAGACCCGTCCCGCGGTCGACACCCTCGTCGCCGCCATGCGCACCGGCCAGGTCGAGGACGTCGTCACCCAGTCGCACACCCTCAAGGGCGCCGCAGCCAACATCGGTGCTCCCGCTCTGGCCGACCTGTTCATGGCCATCGAGCACTCGGCCCGCGCGGGCACCATCCCCGACCCGGACACGATCCTGGCCCCGATCGACGCCGAGCTCGCCCTGGTCTTCCCCGCCATCGGCGGGTTGGTCAACGCCCTCGAATCCCGCGCCTGAGCGACGGCGCCGTCGGGGGATCGGGTCGTCAGGGGACCAGGTCGCGTAGCGGGCGGCAGAACGGGTGGTCGGGGGCCACGGTCGCCAGCGGCTGGCCCGCGTTGATCGAGACGGGGATGTCCGGGCTGGCCGGGAGCCAGGCGGCGATGGGGGCGCGGGCGGCGCGTTCGACGTCGGTCGCCGGGAGCCCGGTCTCCGGGTGGGCGCGGGTGACCACGACGGTGCGCAGGCGGTGGTCGTGGTTGAGCAGGTCGAGGGTGTCGTGCAGCCTGCCGAGGGCGCGCAGGGCGGGGCGCTCGGCGGTGGTGACCAGGATCTGCTGGTGGGAGTACTCGAGCGCGGTCACCACGTGCTTGTTGATCGTCGCGGGGGCGTCGATGACCACGTGCGCGTACATGGTGGACAGCGACGCGATGAGTTCGCTGACGATGCGCTCCGGGACGCGGCTGGGGTCGCCGAGGACGGTGGGCGCGAGGATGGCGTAGAGGCCGCGGCCGAGCCGGGTCGCGACGTGCGCCTCGGGGACGCCGTCGTCGTCGGCCTCGGCGTCGAACATGGTGGCGATGTCGCCCGCGGTGAAGTCGATGTCGACCAGGCACACCGGGCCGCCGCCCGTGCGGGCCAGGGTGACCGCGAGGTTAGCGGCGATCGTGGACGTACCCGCCCCCGCCCGACCCGCCACAACCGTCACTATGTGTGCGCCCACTGGGTGACCTCCGCTCGTGTTGTCACAGAGCGTTGCCTACCTGACCCGGTGCGCGGCAGCGGGCGAGCGGTCGACCCGCGTCGGCCCGGCGCCCGACATAACGTCCGGACCTGCATGTTCTGTTATGGCCCGACCGGTGGCCATCGGGATGCGACACATTTTTCAGGTTCCTGTAACCCTGGCCGGGGGTAAACCGACAGTCACAAGTGTTATCGCCCATATGGGTGACGGGAAGGTGGGCTGTGGTGATTCGCACCGTCGTGGTCGACAGCGACACGTTGACGCGGTACGGGTTGTCGATGCTCGCGGGCGCCCATCCGGACGTCGAGGTCGTCGGCGAGGCCGGGTCCGCCGCCGAAGCGCCCGCCGTGATCGCCGACCGCCGCCCCGACGTGGTCGTCATCGACGTGGAACTCGCCGACGGCAGCGGCCTGCCGCTGGTCCGCTCCCTGCGCGACCGCTACGCCGACCTCGGCATCGTGGTCATGACATCCCTGGACACCGACGACGTGCTGTTCCGCGCCCTCGACCACGGCGCCTCGGCGTTCCTGGTCAAAACGGCGCCGGTGGTCGAGATCCTCAGCGCCATCCGGCACGCGGCCGTCGCGGCGACATCGTTCACGGCGACGGGGCTGCTTGAAGCGTTGACGCGGCGGCGAGAGCAGGAGGCGCGGTTCGCGTTGTCGCCTCGGGAGCGGCAGGTGTTGACCTTGCTGCGGGACGGGCTGTCGATTCCGGACATCGCGAGCACGATCCACATCAGCAAGTCGACGGCGAAGACGTATGTGGCTCGGTTGTATGACAAATTGGGGGCGTCGAGCCGGGCACAGGCGTTGGTGACGGCGTTGCGGACTGGGTTGATTGATTATGAGGCGGCGCCGGGCGGGTGAGGGCTGGGCTTGTGATCTTGCTGCGGTTCTGCTGTGATCTTGCTGCGACTTTGCTGCGGTCTTGCTTTGTGATCTTGCGTGGTTGTGTCGGTGGGCTTGGGTAGGCTTTGTATTCAGGGGCTCGAGGTCGGGTTGATCATGGTGCTGGGGCGGCTGGGCGATCTTGTCGGTGGGGTCGGTTAGGCTGTGTATTTAGGGGCTTTGCGCTCGGTTGATCTTGGTGTGAGGGGGCTCTGGGCCTCGGCTGCGCCTCGGGGTTCGGCCTGGTCGCCTTCGGCGACGCCGGCCTCGGGCGCCAGATAAATACGGGGTGCCCGCTGGGGTGAAGTTGTTTTGTTTGGGGCCCCTAGCGGTGGCCTGGGTAAGGCTAAAAGGCGGGGCCACTGGAAAGACGTGGCCTTACCCGCCTGCCGGCTTAGGCCACCGCTTCCCCCAAACAAAACAACTTCACCCCAGCGGGCGGTTGGTGTCGGCGGGTTTCGAGGCGCGCGGTGCGGGTTGGTGGGCTTCGTCGATGGGCGGGGGGTTTGTTCTGAGGCGCGTGGGGTGGGTTGGCGGCCTTCGTCGATGTGGGGTGGGGTTTCGAGGCGCGTGGTGCTGGTTGGTTGTGCGCTTCGCCTAAGGGGTCGGCGGGTTTCGAGGGGCGCGGGGCGGGTTGGCGGCCCTCGTCGATGAGGGGCGGGTTTCGAGGCGCGTGGGGTGGGGATGGTGCTTCGTCGATGAGGGGCGGGCTTTGTTGAGGCGCTTGGGGTGGGGGTGGCGCTTCGTCGATGCGAGATCGGGGGTTTTTGGGGCGTGCGGGGGGTGGGAGTGGCGTTTCGCTGATGTGGGCTGGGCTTTTTGAGACGTGTGGGGGAGGGGTGGGGCTTCGTTGATGTAGGCCGGTTGTTTTGAGGTGTGTGGTGCGAGGTGGGCTGGGGGTGGTGTGGGTGCGGGTTCGTTTGCTTGGTGGTGTGGCTGGTCGCGTTTCGGTGTGGTGGGTTGAGCTCGGTGTGCCTGAATGTCGTCCTTGTGGTGCTTGTTTGGTAGTGGCGGGGTTTGCGTTTTTGTTGCTGTGGATGTGGTGGGTGGTTGGGTGTTGAGGCGGCTTGCGGGTGTGGTTGTCGCGGGTGGGGGAATTGCTGTTGTTGACTTGGGGGCGCGGTGGGCGTCGTGTGTGTGTGTGGGGGAGGAGCGGGGGCGAGGGGTTAGGGGGAGATGTCGAGGGCGGCGGCTAGGGCGGCGGATTGGTAGGGGGGGAGGGGCTCGTTGGGGAGGATGACTTCGAGGAGGGCGCCGTCGAGGGAGTGGTCTAGGGCGGCTTGGGTGCGGGGGATGTCTTGGCCGGGGGCGAGTTCGACGAGGTAGAGGGGCTTGTTGTCGGTGGTGCGGTGGGTGCGCAGGATGCGGCGGATGGGGTAGGTGGCGGCGGCGGAGCGGAGTTTGAAGTCCACTGTGGACGGGGTGGGGTCGGGGTGGAAGGCGATGGTTGGCGGGGTGTAGGGGGGGAGGTCGGCGATGATGGGGCTGTCCAGGCGGAAGTCGACCTCGGCGAGCAGGGTGCGGTCGGTGGGGGAGAGGCCGATGGCGTTGTCGGCGAGGGCGAACAGGAGGGTGCGTTCGAGGTCTTCGAGTTCGCGGGCGGCCAGGAGGGTGCGGAGGGTGGCGAGGTCGTCGTCGGGGAGGCGGCCTGCGAGGTGGCGGAGGATGGTGGTCCAAGTGGACAGCACGGGTCAGCAACCTGGGGTGGGAGTGGGGGAGCCCGGGGTGAGGGCGCCGGTGTTGTCCGTCTTATACACGATGGGGGTGCCCGCCTGGTCGACGGCGGGGCGGCCGTCGGGGGTGGCGGCGGGGTATTCCCAGGTGTCGTTGGTGTTGTTGTAGCGGGGCGGGAAAGTGCGGGCGTTGTTGAGTTGTGGGGTGGCGGGTGGGTCGGGGTTTTGGAAGATCGCCTTGTCGTCGAAGGTGGCCGAGTGGTTGACGAAGACGTCGTCGCGGGTGAGGGCGTGGTTGGGGCCGCCTGCTCGGAGTGACGGGTAGCCGTTGCGGAAGGTGCCGCCGTCGTAGATGTAGAGGTCTAGTTCGGCGGTGATGCCCTTGACGGTGGCTTGGCCGAGGAAACGCCACGACCAGACGCGGGCGTTCATGTGGTTGACGTCGGCGCGGGGGGCGGCGGTGGGGTTGGCCTGGCCGTCGACGGTGTTGGCCCGGTCGACGACCTGGGCGATGGCGGCTTTGATGTCGTCGACCGTCCACGCCTTGGGGAACTCGGTCTTGCCGGGGCCGCCCGCGCCGCCGAGGTGGCCGCCGGGGTACTGCTTGCCGGGGTTGGCCGGGTCGTACGGGTCGCCGTGCAGCATGTGGTCGAGATTGGCCTGGGTGTAGACGAGGTCGCTCGACGTGGGTTTGCGGGTCGGGGTGGTCGCGGCGCGTTGGTAGACCATGGCGCGCAGGTCGTCGGCGGTGAACTCGTAGCGGCCGCCGGGGACGCTTTCCCGGGTCAGCTTGTTGGCGACCATCAGTTCGGTGACCACCGGTTGCCCGGACGGGTCGCGCAGCAGGTCGGTGAGGCGTTGGCTGCCGCCGGTCGTCAGCTTCGACAGCAGGTCGACCAGCGTCTTGCGGTGCACCTGCCCGTACTCGGGGTACGAGTCGCCGAAGTCGAGGACGAGGACCTTGGCGTACCCGGTGGTGTCGACCGTGGTGAACGCCTTGATCCCCGCGTCGGCGGCGTCGTAGACGCGTTGGGCGCGGTTGTCCGGGTTGGTGACGGAGGCGATCGAGTAGACCCGTTTGTTCTGGCTGTCCAGGATCAGGTCGTGGTCGACGCGCAGCGTGTTCGGTTGTCTGCCCGCGTCTTGGGCGAGTTGCGCGAGCAGCGACAGCGCCTGCCGGGCGCCCAGTTGCTTGACCCGGTTGCCGCGCACGGCGGTCTGCGCGAGGGCGACCACCGGACTGGGCTGGTCGGCCGCGACGGCGATCGCCGGGTTCTTGGCCAGTACGGCGAGCAGGCTGAGCACGCGGCCGTCGCCGGAGTCGCGGACGAGGGCGATGACCTGGTCGAGCAGGTCGCCGTTGGCTTGGAACCCGGCGACCGCCGGGCCGGGGGTGGACAGCTTGTCGATGACCGAGTTGACGTCCGGCCCGGCCAGCCCGGGTTGGCCGGGGACCGGCCGGTTCGGGTCGACACCCCGGTCGTGCAGCCGCCGCCCGGTGTCCAGGTCGGGTCCGGCGACCGAGGTGACCTGGGCGAACGCGGTGACCGTGTACGAGCGGGTGCAGGTCTCGGTGCAACTGGACGCCGGGTTGACCACGCTGACCGACTGCTGCACGGTCTGGCCGGGGCCGACGCTGATCGGCAGGTCGCCGCCGCCGCCACTGGTGGACGTCACCGAGAGGGTGCCCTGGGCGGGTTCGTCACCCGAGTTGGTGACCTCGATCGGGGTGGGGCAGGCCGGGGTCATGCAGGTGCCGGTGGGCACCAGGGTGACCTCGATCGCCGGGCCGTGGTTGGCCTCGGGCACCGGGGGAGCGGCGGGCGCGGTCGCGGCCTGCTGTTTGGCGTCGGTGAGCGCCTTGTCGGTGCGCTGCTTGCACGGGTCGTCCACGGCGCTCGCGCTGACCAACCCGGTCGGGAAGCTCTGCGCCGTTCCGCCGGGTTGCTCGCGCAGTTTCTCGCCCGCCGCCGCGAGCGGGCCGCCGATGCCGAGGAGCCTGGTCCCGCCTTCGGTGGACAGGTAGATCGTCCACGGCGAGTCCTTGGGCGACAGCGCCACCGCCGGTGTTCCGTCGACGTAGACCGTGGGCTTGGCCGCCCAGTCGTCGCCCGCGAACTTCTCGCCCAACTGCTTGCCGGACAGCGCGGTCAGCATCCCGATGGGGAAGCCCATGTTCTCGGTGGCCTGCACCCATTTGCCCGCGATCTGGTACGCGTAGACCGGGACGGTGTTGAGCCACCAGGCGTTGTTGCCGTTGACCACGACCTTGCCGCCGACCGCGGCGAAGGTGGCGACCCCGCCCGCTCCGTCGGACACCGTCGCCGTGGTGTCGCCGCTCGCCAGGGTGACGATGTCGACGTCGAGCGGTACCCCGCTCTCGGTTTCCAGCGTCCCGCGCAGCCGCACGTCGTGGAGCTGGGCCAGTTGTGCGAGCGCGGTGGTGCCCAGGTCGGCTGCCGCCGTCGCGCGCGGGCTGCCGGACACCCGGACCGGTCCGGTGAACGCCGCGACCAGCACGGCCGCCACCACCGCGATGACCACGCACGCCAACGGCCCCCGACGGCGCACCAGTCGATCCATGCCCAGACCCCCGATCCGGTCCTACGGGCTCAACCGCCCGTGTCCGGCATTCTGCCCGGTGGGTACGACAAGATCGCAGGGGCCGCGTGATCTGTCCGGGTGACACTGTTCGGGCGGTGCCGGACGCCTCGACCGTCGAGTGGGCGGAGACGGTGCACAGTGGACGAACGGCAGCGCCCGCCGGGGCACAGGTCCGGCGGGCGCCGACGCTCTCCCCATGATCGAGGAGTTGGAACTCTCAGAGCTGGAACTTGGCCACCGTGGAGTGCATCTCGTTGCTCATCTTGGCCAACTCGGTCGCCGCCCGCTGCCACTGGTGCACGCCCGCGGTGGTGGTGCTGGTGGCGGTGGCGACGCCGGTGATGTTGTCGGAGATCGCGCGGCTGCTGGACGCGGCCTCGGCCAGGTTGCGGTTCATCTCGTTGGTCGTCGCGGTCTGCTCCTCGACCGCGGCGGCGATGACGATCTGGAAGTCGCTGATCCGGCCGACGGTGTTCACGATCTGGCCGATCGCCGAGATGGCGTTGGCGGTGTCGGACTGGATGGCCTCGACCCGGCTGATGATGTCCTCGGTCGCCTTGGCGGTCTCCTGAGCCAGGTCCTTGACCTCGCCTGCGACGACCGCGAAGCCCTTGCCCGCGTCACCGGCCCGAGCGGCCTCGATGGTGGCGTTGAGGGCCAGCAGGTTGGTCTGCTCGGCGATGCTGGTGATGACCTTGACGACGTTGCCGATCTCGGAGGACGACACGCCCAGCTTCGCCACCGTCTGGTTGGTCTGCTCGGCGACGGTGACCGCCTTGCCCGCCACGTCCGCGGCCTCGCTGGCGTTGTTCGCGATCTGGCGGATGGACTCGCCCATCTCGGTGCCACCGGTGGCGACGATGTCCACGTTCTGCAGCACCGCGCCCGCGGCCACGGTGACCGCGCCCACCTGGTCGGACGCCTCGCCCGCCGACGCGGCGATCTCGGTGGAGACCCGGGACAGCTCCTCGGAGGCGGCCGCCAGCGACTCGGCGTGCCCGGACAGGCCGGTCACGGTGGCCCGCAGCGACTCGACCGTGGTGTCCACCGCCTTGCCGACCTGGCCGATCTCGTCCTGGGTGGTCAGGCCGACGGTGGCGGTGAGGTCGCCGTGCTCCAGCTTGCCCAGCGCCCGCACGACCTTGGCCAGCGGCCGCACCACGGAGCGGGTCGTCCACACCGCGAGCACGACGGCCAGCAGCAGCGCGACGGTCAGGGTGATCGCCAGCGCCCAGTTGCTGCTGCCGCGGGTGCTCGCCGCCTCGGCCTTGAGCGCGTCCATCCGGCCGTTGATGGACTTGGTCAACTGGGTGGTGATGTCGAGGACCTTGGAGTACGCCGCCGACGCCTCGCCGCCGTTGATGCTGTCCATCGCCTGCGCGCGGCCGACCTGGGTGTCGGCGGCCAGCAACTGCATGACCTTGGTGTCCCAGGAGAAGAAGTCGTCCCACGCGGGCTTCAACTCGGCGAACAGCGCCTTCTCGGCGTCGCTCATGTACTGCAGGTGCGCGGCGTCGATGTGCGCGTAGAGGCCGTCTTTGGACTTCAACTCGGCGCCCCGGTTGTAGGCGTCGGCGCCCAGTGCCTTGGCCGCGCCGTAGGCGCCCGCGTCCGCCACGACCAGCGCCTGCCAGCCGGTGACGTCGGCGACGTCGTACTTGGCCTGGTCGACGTCGTCCTGGACCAGCCGGAGCTGGTCGAGCCGGGTGCTCGTGTCGTCTTGCCGGGCCAGGCTCCACCAGCCCACGCAGGCGGCGAACACGATGAACAACACCAGGACCGCGTAAGACCCGCCCAACCTGGTGCCGACTTTCGCCCTGCTCAACAACATCGTGCCGCCGCCCTTCACGGTCCCTCGCTGCCGCGCGTCCGGTGCGGACGCGGGCGGGGGAGTGCTGTGCTCCTGATCGACCGTCACTGAGCAGAGTTGAGGAACTCATATGGGGGCTTGTGAGCAGCCTCACTTGGGCTCATAGGCAACCGTCCTGCACCCGAAGTAGCAATCACCCCACAACTGGGTCACCTATTCGTGGCCGGGTCATCAGCCGACCTAGTGGGTCTGACGGACAGGAGGGTGATGACGATGCAGGTCAAGAAGAACAGGTCCGGGGTCAAGGCCGCGGCGGTAGTGGCAACCGGACTGGTCGCCAGCGCCCTCGTGATCTGGTTCAGCAGCTACGCGGCGTTCACCGCGACCACCACCAACAGCGGCAACTCGTTCAGTTCCGGCTCGGTGGCCATCTCCGACGACGACTCGAACGGCGTGCTGTTCAGCGTGTCCGGCCTCAAGCCGGGCGACACCGGCTCGAAGTGCATCGAGGTGACCTACAACGGTAGCGTCGCTTCGTCGGTGAAGCTGTACACCACCGCGGCCTCTTACACGGGCACGCTTGGTACCTACTTGGACTTCACGGTCAAGCAGGGCACTGGTGGCACCTACGCCGACTGCACCGGTTTCGTCGCCGACTCGGGCGGCACCATCCACAATGGCACGCTCGCGGCGTTCGCGTCCTCTTACACCAACTTCGCCAACGGCATCGGCACGTGGACGCCGTCCACCGCGGGCACGAAGAAGACGTTCCAGTTCACCTACACCTTGCAGGACAACAACAGTGCTCAGAACAAGAGCGCGGGCATCGGCTTCACCTGGGAAGCGCAGAGCTCCTGAGCCCCTGTGCTCGGTGACTCGCGGAGGTAGCGCCAGTAGCACGTCCCGCCGACGCGCGGATTCGACGCCACTACCACGCGAACCGCTGAGCGGCCCCTACGTCAGTGGTGCACTAGGCAAAACGGGTGCCCGGCCGGGTCGGCGTAGACGCGCCAGCGGTTGGCGGTGGTGTCGAGCGGGGTCGCGCCGCAGGTCAGGGCCTCGGTGTGGGCTCGGTCCAGGTCTGTGACCTCCGAGTCCAGGTGGAACTGCTGCGGTCGGGACGGGTCTGGCCACTGGGGCGGGTGGTAGGGGCTGACTCGTTGGAAGGCGAGGACGAAACCCGTGGGGGTGTGCAGGGTTGACCAGTTCTCGTCGAGGGACCAGCGGGGGTCGGCGAGGTCGACGGTGCCGCCGAGGAGGGAGTGGTAGAACGCGGCGAGTGCGGCGGGGTTGGGGCAGTCCAAGACCACGCACTGGAGTGTGGCGAACATGTGGACAATCCTAAGTGGACTGGAGAAGGGCGGCGAGAGCGCGCAGGAATGCCTGCTCGTCCACGACGGGGATGTTGAGGGCGTGGGCGGTGGTGGCCTTGACGGACATGGTGTCCGGGTCGGCCGCGGCGACCACGCGGGTTTGCCTGCTCACGGCGGTCATGACACGCAGGCCCGCGGCGGTGGCGCGGGCGGTGACCTCGTCGCGGTCGGTGGTCATGGTGCCGGTCAGGACGATCTTGTCGCCGGGCCGCAGGACCAGGCCGCCGATGGTCGGGACGCGCGGCAGGTCGGCCCGGGGCATGGCCTGGGTGACGTCCCCGACCCCGAGGCCGAGCAGGCGGGCGACGAGGTCGACGTCGGCGCGTTCGGCGGGACCCATGCCCGCGTCGGCGGCGGCCGAGACCAGGGCGCGCAGGTAGGTGTGGTGGATGGCGACGACCTGGGCCAGGCCGAGGCGGCGGGCGACGGCGAGCAGCGCGTCCGCGTCGGTGGCCGAGATGCGGCGGTCGAGGAGCGCGTCGTCGAGGACGGCGAAGTAGGCGTCGACGGCGGGTTCGTCGTCGTGCGGCAGGTCGGTGACCAGCCGGGCCAGGAAGTGCGGTTCGGCGAGGTCGACCGGGTGGCGCCGGGCGGGGGAGACGAGGTCGCGGGGTAAGTCGGGCCAGGCCCAGGTGGCGGCGTCGAGGTGCGCCGGGGTGGGACGCACGACGTCGGGGGCGGTGGCCAGCAGGTGGCCGAGCAGCGCGCCCGCGGCCATCGCGTCATCGCGGGCGGTGTGCCAGCGCATGGCGGGCAGACCGGCGGTGGCGCAGCACGCTATGAGTGACCGCCGCGAGTGCGGCATGGCGGTGCTCGCCGCGCGCATGGTGCACAGCCCGGCGTCGTCCCGCAACGGCGTGTCGACGCCGAGACGGGCGAACTCGGCGCGCAGGTGCATCGCGTCGAACGGCCAGTTGTGCGCGACCACCACCCGGCCCCGCAGCCGGTGCGCCACGTCCCCCGCGACCTCCGCGAACCTCGGCGCCCGCCGCGCTTCCGCCGCGGTGATCCGGTGGATGGCCTGCGGACCGAGGTCGCGTTCCGGGTTCACCAGGGTGGACCACTCGTCGGTCACGGTCCCGTCCGGGTCGAGGTGGATGATCGCGATCTCGGCCACCCGGTGCCGGTGCTCGACGTCGATCCCCGTCGTCTCCGTGTCGACCACCGCGTACCCGACCGAGTTGCTCACCGACGCCATCCTCCCTGCCAACAGACCGCTCCATTCGATCACAAACCGACACTTGGCCCGCGGCGTAACCTCGGTGGGTATCGAGTGGTGTGCCGTACGGCCGCCGCCTGGCCGTACGGGTTGGCGCACCTGGTGAAAGGGGCAGGTCCGATGAGTCGCAGAGCGAGCGCGGTCAAGGTGGGGTTGGGCGTCGCGGCGGTGGTGGCGATGAGCCTGGCGGGGCAGCCCGCGCAGGCCGAGAACGGGGTCATCCACGTGGAGACCGACGGGGTCGTCCACGCCCAGGCCACCGCCATCGAATACGGCACGGATGCCACCGCCATCGAGTACGGGCTGGTGGCGCCGGGTAACCGGTAGCCGGTAGTCCCTCGATGCGGGGGAGCGGGCGCCTGGGCCTGTTCGGCCCAGGCGGTCGTCGGGCACCCTGGATGCTCCACTGTGGACACTGACCGGCTGGATACCCCGGACGGGTGTCCGGGATGTGGGACGGTCGGTGCCGCGGCCTAGGCTCGGACGGGTGACCGCCGCCCTGCCGATGATCGATCTGTCCCGGTTCCGCGACCCGGCCGTCGACCGGGACGCGTTCCTCGCCGACCTGCGCCGCGCCGCGCACGAGGTCGGCTTCTTCTACGTCGTCGGCCACGGCGTCCCACCGGAGCTGACCGGCGGCATCCTCGACGTGGCCAAGGAGTTCTTCGCGCTGCCGGTGGAGCGGCGGCTGGCGATCGAGAACGTCAACTCCCCGCAGTTCCGCGGCTACACGCGCACCGGCAACGAGTACACCGCGGGCGCCCGCGACTGGCGCGAGCAGATCGACGTCGGCCCCGAGCGCGCCGCCCTGGACGTGGGACCGGACGAGCCCGCGTGGCGGCGGCTGATCGGCCCGAACCAGTGGCCCGCGGAACTGCCCCGGCTGCGCGAGATCACGCTGGCCTGGCAGGCGGAGGCGCTGCGGGTCAGCCGGGAGGTGCTGCGCGCGCTGTCGCTGGCCCTCGGCCAGGACGAGGGCTACTTCGACACATGGTTCGACGACGAGGCCGCCACACACGCCAAGATCGTCCGCTACCCCGGCCGGGCCGACGACGGCAGCGACCAGGGCGTCGGCGCGCACAAGGACTACGGCTTCCTGGCCGTCCTGCAGCAAGACGAGGTCGGCGGCCTGCAGGTCGAGCTCCCCGGCGGCGGCTGGGTCGACGCGACCCCGGTGCCGGGCAGCTTCGTGGTGAACATCGGCGAGATGCTGGAGATCGCCACCCGGGGCTACCTGGTCGCCACCAAGCACCGGGTGGTCAGCCCGCCGCACGGGGTGGACCGGTACTCGGTGCCGTTCTTCCTCGGTCCGCGGCTGGACGCGGTGGTCGAGCCGCTGGAATTGCCCGCCGAGTTGGCCGCGTCCGCGCGCGGCGTCAGCCAGGACGCCGACAACCCACTGCTGGCCGCGTACGGCGAGAACGCCCTGCTCGGCTGGCTCCGCTCGCACCCGCGGGTGGCGCAGCGGTGGTGGTCGGCGTGACCTGGGCGTTCGAGACGCGGCAGGTGCACGCGGGTGCCCGACCGGACGAGGCGACCGGGGCGCGGGCCACCCCGATCTACCAGACCACGTCGTTCGTGTTCGACAACAGCGACCACGCCGCCGACGTCTTCGCCCTGCGCGACCAGGAAACCCACGCGTACACCCGGGTCGCCAACCCGACCACCACAGTCGCCGAACTCCGGGTCGCCGACCTGGAGGGCGGTGTCGCGGCGGTCGCGGTCGCCAGCGGTCAGGCCGCGTCGGCGCTCGCGGTGTTGAACCTCGCTCGCGCGGGCGACCACGTCGTCTCGTCGGCGGCGCTCTACGGCGGCACTTACAACCTGTTCGCCCACACCCTCGCCGACCTGGGCATCACCGTCGACTTCGTCGCCGACCCGGACGACCTGGCCGCCTGGCGGGCGCTGGCGCGGCCGAACACCAGGGCGTTCTACGCGGAGACGATCGGCAACCCGCGCGGCAACGTGCTCGACGTCGCCGGGGTCGCGGACGTCGCCCACCAGGTCGGGGTGCCGCTGATCGTCGACAACACGGTGCCCACCCCGTACCTGTCGCGGCCGCTGGAGCACGGCGCGGACATCGTGGTCCACTCGACGACCAAGTTCCTGTCCGGCCACGGCACCGGCATCGGCGGCATGGTGGTCGACGGCGGCCGGTTCGACTTCTCGACCTGGCCGCGGTTCGCCGAACCCGACCCGAGCTACCGCGGTCTCGCGTTCGCCCCGGAGTTCGCCGAACTGGCCTACGCGGTCCGGCTGCGCACCAAACTGGTCCGCGACCTCGGCCCCGCGGTCGCCCCGGTGACCAGCTTCCTGCTGATCAACGGCATCGAGACGCTGTCGCTCCGGATGGACCGCCACGTCGCCAACGCGACCGCCGTCGCCGAGTGGCTGGCCGGGCACCCACGCGTCGCCGAGGTCCACTACGCCGGGCTCCGCGCCAACCCCTGGCACGACGCCGCCAAGCGCTACCACCCCCTCGGCGTCGGCGCGGTCCTGGCCTTCGAACTCGCAGGCGGTCTCCCCGCCGGACGAAGCCTGGTCGACCGCCTCACCCTCTTCAGCCACCTCGCCAACATCGGCGACGTCCGCAGCCTGGTGATCCACCCCGCGTCCACCACGCACGCCCAGTTGACCCCGGCCGAGCAGGCGGCCAGCGGCGTCACACCCGGCCTGGTGCGGTTGTCGGTCGGGCTGGAGGGCGTGCGGGACCTGATCACCGATCTCGACCAGGCACTGGGGTAGCGGGCCACGGACAAGATCAAAGCCGGCTCGGCAGCCCCCGAATCCAGCCTGGTGGGCAGCGCCGACGGACTCGGGCCGTCGCCAGGGGCCTGTGTGTGGCGGGGCGGGATGTGGACAACGCGGAACGCGGTCGGGTGCGGGGACCTGATCGTCGATCTTGAGGGCTACCGGGTCAGCCGGGGGTGAACCAGCCGTGGCGGCGGGTGCGACGCAGGTCGGTGACGTGGTCGTGGAAGCGGAGCACGGCCTCGCTCAGCTCGATGCCGAAGACCGTCTTGATGGCCTTGATGGCCGGGATGTTGCGCCGGTCCAGGATCTCGTCGTCGATGGCGGGCCAGAGGCGTTCCGGGGCGTCCGGGGGCAGGTCGAGGGTGGCCAGGCAGGCGGTGAGGCGTTCGACCTCGGCGAGCACCCGTTCCCCGGGGAGCAGGTCCACCCACCGCGACCGCGCCGGGTGCGGGCGGACGGGGAGCCGGAGCGTCGTGCACAGGCGGTGGCGCAGCCGGACGAGTTCGGGGTGGTGGTCGACCGGGAGGCGCCGCACCTGGTCGGCCAGGTCGTCGGGGGTGCGGCCGCGGAGGAGCCTGCGGTGGGCGCGGTCGGGGCGGTCGGGTGTGGGGCGGGCGGGGTAGCGGTAGCCGTAGCCGCACTCGTAGAGCACGGACACCAGGGTCGAGTCCTGGTCCAGCAGCACGTCCTCCCCGTTGACCAGCGCCCCGGCCACGGTCGCGAACCGGTCGGTGACCACGGTCGTGCGCAGCGTCGCGACCGCCACCGTGTCCGGCGGGGCCACCGTGCAGGAACCGAACTCGGCTTCCAGCCTGGCCACCAGGCGGGCGAACTTCTCCAACGCCCGCTCGGGGGTCCACTCCCGTGGCTGCTCCAGCCGGAACGGGTCGTCCAGGTCCGTCAACAGCGAGTGGAACTCCTCGACCGTGTGCGTCGTGTACTCCACCGGCTCAGCACCCAGGGGTCGAGCCACTGGCCCGCGGCCGACCGACCACCCGTCCGCGCATGCACCCCTCCAGTCGGCCGCCTGTTGCGCCAATCGTCCCGTCCTCCAACACCTTTCCTACGCGATCTCGTTGCCAGGTGGCCGAAACCTGCCGCCGATCAGCCGAACGGCGCAACGCCGACCCCGGTGGGTCAATCCCCGTAGGCTGGCGGCGGTGACCTGCGGAAAGGGCCGACGATGACCAGCGAGTTCCTGCACGGGCTGTTCTCCCTCACCGGGCGGCGCGCGGTGGTGACCGGCGGCAGTTCCGGCATCGGGCGGGAGATGGCCGCCGCGCTCGCGCACGCCGGTGCCGGGGTCACCGTGGTGGCGCGGCGGGAGGGGCCGCTGCGCGAGGCCGCCACCGCGCTCCGGGGCGACTGGATCCGCGCGGACCTGGCCGATCGCGTCCAGGTGCACGCGCTGGCCGACGAGGTCGTCGACCGGCACGGGGTCCCCGACATCCTGGTCAACGCGGCCGCGGTGAACCCGCGCCCGCCGATGGGGGAGCTGACCGAGGACGACTGGGACCGCACCATGCGGGCCAACCTCGACGCGCCGTTCCTGCTCGGGCAGCGGTTCGCGCCCGGCATGGCGGACCGGGGCTGGGGCCGGATCATCAACGTGGCCTCCCAGCAGGCGGTCCGCGCGTTCGGCAACAGCGGCGCCTACGGGGCGTCCAAGGCCGGGATCACCGGGCTGACCAGGTCCCAGGCCGAGGCGTGGTCCGCGCGCGGCGTCCGGGTCAACGCGGTGGCGCCCGGGTTCGTGCAGACCCCGCTGACCGAGGCCGTGTTCGACAACCCGGCGAAGATCGCGGCGCTGGCCGGGCGGACCATGGTCGGCCGCAACGGGCTGGCGACCGACTTCCACGGGATCACCGTGTTCCTGGCGTCCGCCGCGGCCGAGTACGTCACCGGTCAGACTATCTTCGTAGACGGTGGTTTCTCCGTCAGTTGAGGTCAGCGCGTCGCTTCCGTCACCGAGTGTAGAAGTTCCACTCGAACGGCGAGCTTGAACGCCGAGACTCTCGATGATCACCGCTTTCGGTTTTTCCCAGTTGGCGGCCGCCGCCCGTGCTGTCGCACCCGGGCTGCCTGCGTGCCTGGAGCGAGCCGGCCGGAATTCGTCACCCGGCTACCAACATTGTTGTCACCCGGCCGGTTGATAACGCCCGCCCATCCACGTTTCGTGATTGGGCGCTCACCGCGGGCCGCTCCAAGACTGGATCACCGGGTGGCCGATCGCCGCTGCTCCCGGCGCCACCCCACCAGACCCCGGCCCGGTTTTCGCCGAGCCGAGCCCGCGCGCCGGGCCGGCTCCCGACCCCCTTGAAGGAGTGCCTGTGTGGCAGAGAAAACGCCGCGTCGTGGCGTTCGCCGGCATCGCGGCGCTGCTGGTCAGTGTGATCAGCGGCCAGGCCGCGGCGGTGGGCGACCCGACCGCGGGCGGCAGCCGCCCCGGTGACTGGCCGAGTTGGCAGGGCGACACCGGCGGGTCCCGGTTCGCCGCCGCCGAGCACAAGATCACCTCGCACACCGCGGGCAAGCTGACCCTGAAGTGGGCCTACGCCTACCCGCAGAACGGGTTCCCGGCCAAGAGCCAGCCCGCCGTCGTCGGCGACACCATCTACTTCGGTGACCCGGCGGGCAAGTTCCACGCCCTCAACGCCGTCACCGGCAAGGAGAAGTGGACGTTCGACCTCAGCACCGTCAACAAGTACGCCGTCGTCATCGACGGTCCCGCCGTCGCGCGGGGCAAGGTGTACTTCGGTGACACCGGTGGCTACGTCTACGCGTTGGACCAGCGCACCGGGAAACTGGCCTGGGCCAAGGACACCGACGACCACCCGGCGGGCATGCACACGAGTTCCCCGGTGTACTACGACGGCCACATCTACATCGGCTCGTCCAGCGGCGAGAACATCACCAACGACGTCAACTACCCGTGCTGCACGTTCCGCGGCCACGTCGACTCGTTGGACGCCGACACGGGCAAGCTGAGCTGGCGATTCTACACGACGCCGGAGCCGAAGGCCAACGGCACCTGGCCGAGTGGGGCGGTCAAGTACGAGCCGTCCGGGGCGGGCGTGTGGAGCAGCCCGATCGTCGACGAGCGAACCGGCACCCTGTACGTCGGTTCCGGCCAGCTCTACACCGGTACCGTCGGCGACTTCGACTCGCTGCTCGCGCTCAACGCCCGCACCGGCGAGGTCAAGTGGAAGCAGCAGGTGACCAAGGCCGACACGTGGCGGCTGCTGTGCGGCAAGCCGGACAACGAGGGCTTCTGCCCCGGCCAGAAGGACGGCACCGCGCTGGACT
Source organism: Actinokineospora inagensis DSM 44258 (assembly GCF_000482865.1). GTDB lineage: Bacteria > Actinomycetota > Actinomycetes > Mycobacteriales > Pseudonocardiaceae > Actinokineospora > Actinokineospora inagensis. The sequence continues at coordinate 58,697 of NZ_AXWW01000047.1, forward strand.
TCGACATCGGCGCCACCCCGACCCTGATCAACGTCCAGGGCCACACGTACGTCGGTGTCGGCCAGAAGTCCGGTGTGTTCCACCTGTTCGACGCGAAGACCGGTGCCGTCAAGTGGCGTCGGCAGTTGTCGACGCCGATGCCCGGCGGTGGCCTCTCCGGCATCCAGTGGGGCACCAGCTTCGACGGCCGCAACATCTACGTCGCCACCAACTACGGCAACCCGGGCGCCCTGTTCGCGTTGAACCCGAGCACCGGCGACATCGTGTGGCAGACCGCGAACCCGGCCGACGGCTGCACCACCGGTGGCGCGGCCAAGGCCCCGGCGGGCGTGTGCAAGCTCGCGCACACCCCGGCCGTCACGTCCAGCCCCGGTCTGGTCTACGAGGGCAGCACCGACGGCAAGATGCGGGTCTACGACTCGAAGGACGGCAAGGTCCTGTGGACCTTCGACACCGTGCAGGACTTCGACGGCGTCAACGGCCTGAAGGGCCACGGCAGCGCGATCTCCGGCAACGGCGGCGCCGTCGTCGCCAACGGGATCCTCTACGTCCAGGCGGGTTACTGGCCCAACTACCCGACCGACAAGGGCAATGTGCTTCTCGCCTTCGGTCTCTGACCCCGAACAGCTCGGCGCACCGGTACCCGCTCGGGTACCGGTGCGCCGAGCGCGTCTAGGAGCGACATGACCTCAGCGAACCCCCGCCGGGTGGGGGCCGCGGCACTGGTGTCCATCCTCGCCGTGCTGCCGATCACCACCGCCCAGGCGGACCCCGCTTCCGCGCCGACCACCAGCACCGAGACCGTCAACGTCACCGTCGCCGAGGGCACGAACATCGCGCCGTCCGCGTCGCCGAAGGACGGCACGATCGTGATGGACCTGCAGGGGCAGTTGTTCACCGTGCCCCGCGACGGCGGCACCGCGACCGCCATCGGCGACAACCGGCTCGAACCGTACTGGCCGTCCTGGTCGCCGGACGGCAGGCAGATCGCCTTCCAGTCCTTCGCCGACGGCATGTTCCACGTCCGGCTGATCAGCCCGGACGGCAAGTCCACCTGCGCGTTGACCAGCGGCGAGTACGACGACACGTACCCGTCCTGGTCGCCCGACGGCAAGCAGATCGCGTTCTCCTCGACCCGTTCCGGCACCGAGGACATCTGGACGGTCGACGTGCGCGGCGGCTCGCTGCACCGGATCACCACCGCCAAGACCGACGAGTCGCAGCCCGCGTGGTCACCGGACGGCAAGCAGATCGCGTACACCCAGGGCAACACGATCGAGTCGGTGGACATCGCGTCCGGCAAGGTGACCACGCTGGTCCAGGGCTCGCAGCAGGCGTTCATCAGCACGCCGTCGTGGTCGACCGACGGGAAGTCGTTGTCGTACCTGCAATCCGGCCAAAGGGGCAGCACCCTGTGGGCGTGGACCGCGGGCGCGTCGCACCAGGTCGGCACCTACGACGACGTGTTCCCGTTCCCGGCCCGCTGGACCTCGCCGACCGATATCCTCTACGGCGCCAACGGCAAGATCGTCGTGTCCAACGCGACCAGCGGCCAGTCCCGCGACGTCCCGTTCAAGGCGACCTTCGCGCTGCACCGGGACAAGTACCCGCCGAAGGTCCGCGACTTCGACTCGACGAAACCCCAGCAGGCCAAGGGGATCGTCGGGCCGCAGCTCTCGCCGGACGGCAAGTCGGTCGCGTTCAAGGCGCTCAACGACCTGTGGGTGTCGCCGCTGGGCGGTACCCCGAAGAAGGTCACCGACGACTCGTACTACGAGATCGACCCCGCGTGGTCGCGGGACGGCGCGAAACTCGCGTACTCGTCGGACAAGGCGGGCACCGAGGACATCTACGTGCTGGACCTGGCCACCCGGAAGGAGCAGCGGGTGACCTCGCTGGACGGGGCCGAGGTGGGCGCCGCGTTCTCGCCGGACGGCAAGGTGATCGCCTTCCAGGACGAGAAGTACCAGACGCTGACCGTGGACATCGCGTCCGGCAAGGTCACCAAGGTGCTCGGCGGCGGCGCGTTCAGCGTGCCCGGCAAGGTGAGCTGGTCGGCCGACGGGAAGACGTTGGCGCTGGCGGTGTCCGGCAACGACCGCAACCTGATCGAGCTGGTCGACGTGGCCACCGGCAAGGCGCGCACCGTCGACCCCGCCCCGTGGGACTCGGTGTCCACCCGCGGCGACGACGGCCCGATCTTCTCCCCGGACGGGCACTGGCTGGCCTTCTCGATGGACAGCGTGATCAACGTGCTGCCGGTCGGCCCGGACGGCACCCCGACCGGTCGCGCCAGGCGCCTCACCAGCGAGGCCAGCGACGCGCCGAGCTGGTCCGGCGACTCGAAGACGATCCTGTACCTGCACAACGGGAACCTGCGCACGGTGCCGGTGACCGGCGGCAAACCCACCGACGTCACGCCCAAGCTCACCTACACCCAGCAGGTCCCCACCACCAAGGTGCTCATCCACGCGGGCAGGCTGTGGGACGGCCGCAACGCCGAACCCAAGTCCAATGTGGACATCCTGGTGGTCGGCGACCGGATCCAGTCGATCGAGCCGCACCAGGACGGCAGGGACACCACCGGCTGGCAGGTCATCGACGCGAGCGGCCAGACGGTCACCCCCGGCCTGTGGGACATCCACAACCACCAGCAGATGAAGTCGAAGATCTTCGGCGACCGGCAGGGCAGGCTGCTGCTGAGCTACGGCATCACCTCCACCCGCTCGACCGGCGACGAGGTGTACCGGGGCGTCGAGGACCGCGAGTCGCTGGCCTCCGGCGCCCGCGTCGGCCCCCGGTTCTTCATGACCGGCGAGATGCTGGAGGGCACCCGGTTCAGTTGGGAGTTCGCCCGCCCGGTCCGCGACCAGAAGCAGCTCGACCTGGAGCTCACCCGGGTCCACGACCTGGACTACGACCTGGTCAAGACCTACGTCCGGTTCGACGCCGACTTCCAGGCGCAGGTGACCGCGTTCGCCCACAAGCAGGGCGTCAACACCACGTCGCACTACCTGTACCCGGGCATCGGCAACGGCGTCGACATGAAGGAACACCTGTACGGTCCCACCAAGTGGGGCTTCGGGTTCTCCCGCGAGTCCTCGGTGCACGGGCCCTACAACGACGTCATCCAGCTCAACGCGCAGGGCCACTTCCCGTTCAGCACCACCCTGTTCAGCGCCGCCTCGGTCCTGGCCGACGACCCGGCGATGGAGAACGACCCCAGGGTGGCCGCCCTGTTCACCACGCAGGACAAGGCCACCCTGCACGCCAAGGTCCTCTGCGCCCTCGGCACCGGCCCCTGCGGTTTCCTCGACGGCAACGCCGCGGGCGCCAAACGGGACGTCGAGGTCATCAAGAACCTCCTGGCCGCGGGCGGCTCGGTCCTCGCGGGCACCGACGCCCCGCTGGACGTCACCGCCCTCGCCCTGCAGTGGAACCTCCGCGCCATGGCCAAGTACGGCGTGACCCCGTTCCAGGTCCTGCAGAGCGCCACCCTCCTGCCCGCCCGCCAACTCGGCGTGGAGAAGGACCTGGGCAGCGTGGAGACCGGCAAACTCGCCGACCTCCTCATCGTCAACGGAGACCCCTCCAAGGACATCAACACCCTCAGCAACGTGCGCTGGGTGCTCAAGAACGGCACCCCGCACACCGTCGAGGACCTGACGGCCCCGTTCCGCAAGTAAGGCGTTGACGCGATGAGTGGGACACCGGCTGGTGTCCCACTCATCGTCATGCCTGGGCGTCTCCCGGCGGGCGTGGTCGGCGCTCCAGGACGATGCCCTGGGTGAGGTCGTCCGGCCAGGGTTTGTCGCCCTGGTGTTGGTCGTCGCGCAGCAGGGAGGTGGAGTCGCGGTGGTCGAGCTGGGTGCGTTTGCTGCCGTAGAAGATGGCGGTGAACTCGTTGACGTAGGTCGCGGTGACCGGGGCGCCGGTGCCGCCCTTGCGGCGTTGGCGGCGCAGTTCGTACACCCCGGCGACGACCAGGCCGATGCTGGACGCGGGGACGCTCAGCGTCAGGACGGTCTCCAGGGTGTCCACGGTCGGTCAACGTCCGGGCGTGCCCGTGGGTTCCGGACAGAACGTGGACATCCGGTCGGTGATCTTCCGGGGGGCGGCGGGGCGTTGCTAGGCTTTTCCGCACCTTGAGCCTAACTCCGGGGCGTTGCCATGACGCTTTATGCCGAGCTGTCCGGGGCGATCGAGCGCGGTGCGGCCGAGCGGGTGGTCGGCTGGGCGTGCGCGGCGCTGGACGGGGTCGTCGCGGGTGACCTGCCGGTGTCCGCGGTGCGGCACCCGCTCGGGTTCGTCTGCCTGCCGGTGGTCCGCGACGGCGCCGAGGGTGTGTGCGTGCACCTGTGGCAGCCCGCGCGGGGGCTGGCGCCGCCGACGACGTCGCCGACGCACTGCCACAGTTGGGAACTGCTGAGCTGGGTCCTGGTCGGCTGGCTGCGCAACCAGACCCTGGCCGTCGACGACGGTCCCCGGCCGACGCACCGGGTGTTCCGGGTGAACAGCGACGCCGAGGGCGACACGATCGAGGCCACCGATCGATTGGTCCGCACGCGGGCGGTGGCGACCACCACGCACCGCGCGGGTGACCGGTACGCGCTGCCCGCCGGGGTCTTCCACGAGACGATCGTCCCCGACACCGAGGACATGGTCGCCACAGTCGCTCTCGGCGTCATGGTGCCCGACGCCACCGACCTCTCCCTCGGTGGCCTACACACCAAGAGCCACCGAGTACGCCGTCAGGTTTGCGCGCGCGACGAGACTGTCAAAGCGGCCAAGACCGTGCTGACCGCACTCACCCATCCCGTCAGCGGTACTTAGTGGCTCGACCCAGGGGGTTGGCCGGGTCTCGACCTGCCCACGACGTCCCTGGCCGCGTTGCCGAAACGCCCAAGTACGTCCAGTACGAGGCCGTTGCGGCGCCTTGCCAGGAACGCCGTGGACAGGCCGATACCCAACCAACCCCCTGGGTCGAGCCACTAGCTCGTCACCAACAACGCGGCAACGGTCGCGGTCAGTGCTGTCACCGCGAGGCCCGCGCTCGTCCACACGAAACGCTTCATCGGTACGCGTACTCCACTTGCTGTGCACCGCTCGTACCACAGCAGTGTCGCCAGTGACGCCCACGGCGTGATGATCGGACCGACGTTGGTGCCGACGAGCAGCGCCAGCAACTGGTTGTGGTTGCCCACTGGCACAACGGATTCCCCCGCCACATACGCGGGCAGGTTGTTCACCAGGTTCGACAGCGCCGCCCCGGTGCCCGCCGCGCGCGCCGCACCCGCCGCGCCGTCCGACGACCCGATCAGCGCGTGCACCAAGTCGGCAAGGCCGTGCCGGTTGATCGTCTCGACCACCAGGAACAGGCCGATCACGAACACCAGCAGCCGCCACGGCAGCAGTGCCCAGCGCAGCGTGGACCGGCGGCGCGCGGCGAACGCGATCACCAGCAGGCCCGCCGCCGCCGAGGACGCGATCCCGATCGGCACCCCGACCAGGATTCCCGCCACGAACAGCAGCACCGCGACCCCGGCGATCCGGAACAGCACCCGGTCGGCAGGCTCATGCCGGACCGGCACCGAGTACTCGGAGCCGCCGCGGCGCCAGTAGAAGACCCACAGGAACACCCCGGTCACCACGATCGAGACCAATTGCGGCAACCACATCCGGCCCGCGAACGCGGCGGGCGCCAGCGCGACCCGGTTCGCCGCGAGCAGGTTGGTCAGGTTGGACACCGGCAGCAGCAGGCTCGCCGTGTTCGCCAACCACACCGTTGTCATCGCGAGCGGTAAGGGTTCCACGGCGAGTTTGGTGGCCAGTGCCAACAGCACCGGTGTCAGCAGCACCGCGGTGGTGTCCAGGTTCAGGCCCATCGTCGTGCCCGCGGCAAGAGCGACGCACAGCAGGAACAGCACCGCGTAGTGCCCACGGGCCAGAATGGACAACCGCGTGGCGACCACGTCGAACACCTCGGCCGCCGCGGTCAACTCGGCCAGGATGATGACGGTGCCGAGGAACAGCAGCAGCGGGACGAGCCGCTTGACGGTCGCGCTCGCGTCCGACACCGGGAGAGCGCCCGCGAGCACGCAGACGACGCCGACGAGCAGCAGCCCCAGCGCTATCCAGTCCAACAGGTGGAGTCTGCGCGAGCCGTTGGACATGCGCGTCATGCTGCCACACGGGTCCGACATCACCGGGATGGCCCATCGGTCACCGTGATCTCCCACGACGACCTCCCACAGGGCTGTCCCACGAATGCAGTAATCCGGGCCACCAAGGCGGGAACTGGCGATTGTGACCACCCCCGAACCGCTGTGCGCTGCCCGATCTCGGCACTACTCTGGCCGCGTTTCCCCTCCCGGCGGAAAGAGAGCCCCATGGAGACGGTCGACATCGTCGCTATCCTGCCGCCCGAGCTGAACAGCGCGGCTATAACCCTCAGCGACAGGCTTACCGCGCGAATGCGCGAGCAGGGCAGCCCGTCCTGGTTCCGGCTCGGCGATCCGATGGGCACAGGTGGGCCGTGTGAGCCGCACGTGTCGCTGTTCATGCTCGCGGTCGACCGCACCGAGGTCCCCGAGGTCGTGACCGCCACCCGCCGTCTCGCCGCGGAGTTGCCCGCCCTTGTCGCGGAGGGTGAGTTCTACCGGCACAACCCGGTTGGGGCGCCGGAGCTGTACTTCCGCAAGTCCAGCGCCTGGATCGAGTTGCAGCGCGCGGTCGTCGCGAGCGTGGAGCCGCTGCGCCGCGGCAGGCTCCGCGAGACCGACCCGGCGGGGGAGCGGATCGCCGAGCTCATCGCGGACCCGGCGCAGGACCCGGCGCGACGCGGCCAGCTCACCCGGTTCGGGTACGACGAGATCACCGAGTCGTGGGACGGCGGTGCGACCGACCGGTTCAACCCGCACGTCACCCTGGCCTGGCCGATCGACCCGGAGTTCCCCGTCGACCTCGCGGACCTGCCACCCGCCGCCGAGTTCAGCGGGGTGCTGCCCGGACTCGCCGTGTACGGGATGAGCCCGCACGGCACCTGCACCACGTTGTTCGGTACCGCGCTGTTCGCACCACACCTCTCGGCACCACACCTTTCGGCACCGCACCCTTCGGTGTGACCCCGATCGGGGGATCCGTTGGCGGAAAAGCGACGGGTAGGCTGAACAGCCATTCTTCGCCCGGTTCCGGCGGAGAATAGCCGGACAGGGCGGCCACGCAGTCGATCCCGTGCGGACCCGCCGAACACCGTCCACCCGTGGGAGGCCCGGTGCCCGAGGTCGAGTCGGAACTGGCGGAGCGGGTCGGCCGGGCCAGGGCCGGGCGCGGCTGGGCGGTCACCGACCTCGCCGCTGCGTGCGCGCGGGTCAACGCGGTGCACTCTGCGGGCTCGGCAGTGGGCTCATTGGACGCCGCCGCCATCATCGCCATCGAGTCCGGCGCGCGCGAGGCGTCCGCCGACGAGATCACGCTGCTCGCGGCCGCGTTGGCGGTGCCGGTCACCGAGTTGGCGCCCGCGCGGGTGCCCGGTCCCCGCGCGGCGGTCCGTGGTCCGCGGCCACCCCGGTCCGGCCCGGTCGACTTCTTCATCAGCTACTCGCTGCGCGACGAGGAGTGGGCCACCTGGATCGCCCACGAGTTGGAGGCCGCGGGCTACGACGTGATGATCCAGACGTGGGACTTCGTACCGGGCACGCACTTCCTGGACTTCATCGACCGTGGTATCCGCGAGGCGTCCGCCGTCATCGCCGTGTTGTCCAGCAACTACCTGGAGTCCCGCTACGGCAGGCTGGAGTGGATGGCGGCGTTGCAGGCCGCGCACGACCGGCCGGAGACCAAGCTGCTGCTACCGGTGCGCGTGGAGAACGTGTTCCCACAGGGACTGCTTGCCCCCATCACGTTCGTGGACCTTGTCGGCATCGATGACCCCGCCCTCGCTAAGGACCGGTTGTTGGGCAGGCTCGAACACGCGCTTACCGGTCGTGCCAAGGCGGGCGACAACCCACGCTTCCCCGGTTCACCTGTTAAGGACGCCATTCCCGCGCCACGCCAGCAAATCACGTACCCGCCCAAGACAGCACCAACGGCCAACACGCGCCATCAACTCGGTGTCCTCTATATGGCTGGACCGCGCTTCGGCGCCGATGGCAGCGGCCCGGTAGAGCGACTTGCCGGACTGGACGGGGGACTGGCCCACCTCGACGAGGCAGGTCTGCCAGCACCGGAACTGGTCATTGTCGCCGGTAGCCTCACCGACTCCGGTACGCGCGAACAGTTCGACCAGGCGTTGAGCTTCCTCACCGGTCTGCGCTCACTGCTCGGCGTCGAAGCCAACCGGCTGATGATCGTGCCGGGCAGCGGCGACATCACCGCACCGGCGTGCGAGGCGTACTTCGCCGACTGCCGCGCCGACGGCCTCGCCCCCGAACCGCCGTACTTCCGCAAGTGGCGGCACTTCCAGCGCCTGCACAACGAGCTCTACGCGGGAGTAAACGGCGTTAATGGTGCCGTGTTCGACGCCAGCCAGCCGTGGTCGCTCATCGAGTTGCCGGACCTCAAGGTCGTGGTGGCCCGCCTCAACTCCACGGTCACCCACACCCACCTGAACCTGGACGAGCCCGGCAAGCTCGGCCCCGAGCAACTCGACTGGTTCGCCAACGCCCTCACCCCGTTCGTCGACGCCGGCTATCTCCGCCTCGGCGTCGTCGGCCACACCCCCAGCCACACACCCGCAGCCGCGAAAACCCGTTGGGCGCTGGCAGACACGGACGAGCTGGACGCGACCCTCGGCGGTTATCTCAACCTGCTCCTCGCGGGTGACGGCCCAACCGGCACAGACAGCGCAACCTTGCCGTCCGGCCTGACAGTCCTACCGCCGCCCGGTGAAACCCGCCTGCTGCACCTCACCCGAGACGGTCTGGACAGTTGGTCCTTGCCGCACCACGACAGCCTCCAGCGCGTCGCACAGACCCGACAGCGCTGGCACGCCGCATCGCGAACCTTCAACGCCGACACCGGACCGCAGGTGCGGCGCGAACGGGTCGTGGAGGAGCCGTCGGAGAGCCCGGTCGACCAGTTGCTGCGCCGGATCACCGAGATCGTCGAGGTCCGCCACCCCGGCGCCCGGGTGCGGCGGCTGCCCGGCAGGCCACCGGTCCTGCGGGTCAGCTACCCCGATGGCGACCTGGTGCCGCAGTTCCTCATCGCCGCCCAGGTGGGCGAGCCGACCGCGAGCGATGTCGCCGCCTTGGTCCGGGTTCGTCAGCGCAACGGCGAAGAACTCACGTCCGAACTCGTCTACCAGGGCAAGCACCCCGGCATCACGTTGCGCGCGGAAGCCCTGCGCGACGGGGTAAGAGTGCGCAGCTTCACCGAGTTCCAAGGCCTGCTGGACCTGCGCGAGTACGTGGCCGCCCAAACCGACCGCCTACGGCAAGACCGCGTGTACCCGCCAGAACTCTATGTGCCGCAACGGTTCCGCGAGACCGCCGGGACCACGTCATCGGACGTGGCCGTGCGCGAGGACGTGGTGGGCGAACTGGTCGACCTGCTCTCCGCGGACGAGGGCCGGTTCGTGCTGCTCATGGGCGACTTCGGTCGCGGCAAGACGTTCGCCATGCGCAAGCTCGCGATGACCCTGCCCACCAAGCTGCCCGGCGTCATCCCGATCCTGATCGAGCTGCACGCGTTGGACAAGGCACACAGCGTCGACGGCCTGGTCGCCGCGCACCTGGCCAACCACGGCGAGTCCCGCATCGACCTGCGCGCCTTCCGCTACCTGCTGCGGCAGGGTCGGGTCGTGCTGCTGTTCGACGGGTTCGACGAGCTGGCCAGCCGGGTCAGCTACGACCGCGCCGCCGAGCACCTGACCACGTTGCTGGCCGCGGCCGAGGACCGGGCCAAGATCGTGGTCACCGGCCGCACCCAGCACTTCCAGAACGACGCCCAGGTGCACACCGCGCTGGGCCAGCGGGTCGGCGTGCTGGCCCAGCGGCGGATCCTGCTGCTGGAGGACTTCACCCCGCAGCAGATCGGCGCCTACCTGCTCAACCGGTTCGGCGCCGACGAGGCCGCCGCCCGGGAGCGGGTCGAGCTGATCGACCGGGTCGAGGACCTCGGCGGCCTGTCCCGCAACCCGCGGATGCTCAGCTTCGTCGCCGGGCTGGCCCCGGAGCGGCTGGCCGCCGTCGCCGCCCGCGACTCGATCAGCGCCGCCGGGCTCTACCAGGAGATCCTGCGGTCCTGGCTGGACCACGAGTACGAGCGCGCGCACACCGCGGGCGCCCCCGCGGGCCTGTCGGTCGACGAGCTCTGGTTCGCGGTGACCACATTGGCGCTGCGGGTCTGGGAGTCCAACGACGTGCTGCTGCGCCTCGACGACGTCGCCGAGGTCGCGGAGGCGCTCACTGGGCTGGCTGACACGCCGCTGTCGCCGCCGCAGGCCACGCACGCCATCGGCGCGGGCAGCCTCCTGGTGCGCACCGACGACGAGATGTTCGGCTTCATCCACAGCTCCGTGATGGAGTGGCTGGTGGCCAAGGAGATCGCCCGGCAGCTCGACACCCCGGGTGCCCGCCCCGCGCTGCTCGGCCGCCGCAAGCTCTCCCAGCTCACCGTGGACTTCCTCTGCGACCTGGCCGAGCCGCGGCGGCTGGCCGAGTGGGCGGACCGGCCCGCGGGTGACCCGGTGTCCGACGCGAACGCCCTCAAGATCGGCAAGCGGTTGCGCACCCCGGCCAAGACCGACCTGCGCGACGCGGTGCTGCGTGGCGAGGACCTCTCGCACCGCGACTTCAGCGGCGTCGACCTGTCCGGCGCCGACCTCACCGACGCGCTGCTGATCGGCACCAAGCTCTCCCGCGCCGTGCTGCGCGGCGCCCGCCTGCACCGTGTCCGGCTCGACCAGGCCGTGCTGCGCGACGCTGACCTCACCGAGGCCGACCTGACCGGAGCCCGGCTGCTGGAGACCGACCTGCGCGGAACCGTGCTCACCCGCAGCACGTGGGCCCGCGCGGCGCTGATCAACGTGGTCGCCGACCCGGGTTTGGCTGACGCGCCCGAACTCGCGGGCGCCGCGATCTCCCCTGGTCAGCCCGTTCTGACCGGGTTGCGGCCCGCCGGGGTCGGCGTGCAGTTCGGGTTCGAGGACGGCCGGTTGCCGCGTCCGCTGGCGTACAACCCGGACGGTTCGCTGCTCGCGGTCGGCAGCGGCGACGGCGGTGTGCTGCTGGTCGACCCGGAGAAGGGCCTGCCGCTGCGCACCCTCAGCGGGCACCTCGACCGGGTCTACGCGGTCGATTTCGGGGCCGCCGCCCTGGTCACCGCCTCGGCCGACGGTTCGGTCCGGTTCTGGGACCCGGCGACCGGGGTGCCCGGCGCGGTGATCACCGACCACGTCCCCCAGATCTGGCCGCTGCGCGTCGCACCGGACGGTTCGACCGTCGCCTACGGAGATGGCAGCGGCGAGACCTACGTGCGCGACGTACCCAGCGGCGACCTGCGCTTCCGGTTCCCGGCGCTGGGTGAGCGTGTCTGGGCGTTGGCGTTCCATCCCCAGGGTGGCCTCTTGGCGAGTGGTGACGAGGCCGGCGTGGTGCGTGTCTGGGATCTTGCCTCGGGCGAGGAGAAGTACCGGTTGGAGACACCCGCGCCGATTTACACGGCCGCGTTCAGCCCGGATGGTCGGCTGCTCGCGGCCGGTGGTCGCCACGCGGGACTGCGGCTGTGGGACGTCGAAACCGGTATCGAGGTCCATCGACTCGACGGTCACACCGGGCACGTCTACTCCGCCGTGTTCCACCCCAACGGCAAGCTACTGGCCAGCGGCGACACGGTCGGCTCGGTGCGCTTGTGGACACTCCCGGCCGAAGGCAAGCCCACCTTCAACGCTTTGCAGCACCGGCACGCGACGGCGGTGTACCACCTCGCGTTCAGCCCAGACGGCCGCACGCTGGCCAGTGGAGACAGCGACGGCACGCTCCGCGTGTGGGACACCACGACGGGACAAGAGACCCATGAGGTCTTGGCACATAGAGGTGCCGTGTGGCCGTTGGCGTTCCGCGCGGACTCCTCCCAGTTGGCCACAACCGGCCGCGACAGCGCCGTCCGGCTCTGGGACCCGGTCAGCGGAAGGCTGCGCCATGAGCTGCACGGCCACGGTCGCCGCGTGACGCAGGTGTACTTCAACCCCGCGGGCGACCTGCTCGCTGCCACGGGCAACGACGGCGTGGTGCGGCTGTGGGACCCCACCACCGGGCGCCAAGTTCGTGTCTTGACCGGCCGCGACGACCAGCTCACCGGTGCCGTGTTCAACCCGGTCAAACCGCTGCTGGCCACCGCGAGCAACGACGGCGGCGTCCACCTGTGGCAGTTGAACACCTGGCGCGCCGACCAGGAACTCGACGTGGAGACCGAATACGTGTGGGCCAGCGCGTTCGCCCCGGACGGCGAGGTGCTGGCCACCGCCAACGACGACGACTCCGTCCGGCTGTGGTGGCAGGCGACCGGTCGGGAGACCCTGGTGCTGCGCGAACACCGCGGCCGGGTCCGGTCGATCATGTTCAGCCCGGACGGGTCCCGGGTCGCCACCGGCTGCGATGACAGCAAAGTGCGCCTGTTCGACGCGCACACCGGCGACTGCCTCGCCGTCTTCGACGGCCACACCGACCGCGTCTACGACGTCCGCTTCAGCCCGGACGGCCAGACCCTCGCCAGCGTCAGCAACGACGGCAAGGCCGTGTTGTGGCGGGTCTCCGACGGCACCCGGCTGCTCGAGCTCACCGCCCAGCGCGGCAGGCTGTGGACGGGCGCGTTCAGCCCCGACGGCACCATCCTCGCCGCGGCGGGCGACGACGCGGTGATCTACCTGTGGAACACGGCGGGGGAGCTGCTGGCGACCCTGTCCGGCCACACCCGGCGCGTCCTGTCGCTCGCGTTCAGCCCGGACGGCCGGACCCTGGCCAGCGGCGCCGCCGACGGCACCACCCGACTCTGGGACACCACGCTCGACGCCACCACACCCCTCGGCGACACCACGATCCGGCTGCCAAGGCTGACCATGATCGGCCTGCCCGAGGCGTGGGCGGCGGTCACCCCGGACGGCCGGTACAAGGTCGACGGCGCCACCGCGGGCGAGTTCTGGCACGCCGTCGGCCTGTGCCGGTTCGAGGTGGGGGAGCTGGACGCGGTCCTGCGCGAGGTGCACGCGGTACCGCCCGAGGAGCCGTTCTGAGCGCGGGGTCAGCCCGGCCGGGGCCGCAGCGGGCGGATGGCGGCGACCACCAGCGAGCCGCCCAGGGTGGGCAGCCGCCGCGCCAGCCAGGCGGAGCGCAGCTCGCCGAACCGGGTGCGCCAGACGACCTGGTTGGACCGTGGCCTGCTCGGCACCAGCCCGGCCAGCCGCAGCCCGGTCGCCAGCAGGGGGTAGGTGAACGGCCGGATGTGCAGGTGCAGGTACTCGTGGAACGGGTTGACCTGGCGCGGCGCCCGACCGGTCAGGAACCGCAGCCGGTCCTGCAGCGGGGCCAGGTTCGGCGTGGTCAGCACCAGCACGCCACCCGGCCGCAGCACCCGGTGGCACTCGCGCAGCAGCAGGGCCGGGTCGTAGACGTGCTCGATGATCTCCCCGGCGAAGATCCCGTCCAGCGCGCCGTCGCGGAACGGCAGCACCTCGCCCACGTCCAACCGGAGCCCGGGGAACCCGGTGTCGAGCGCGACGACATCGGCCGCGATCGGGTTGAGGCCCCGGTCCGCGATCAGCGCGCAGACCTCGCCGCCGCCCGCGCCGAGGTCGACCACGGTGGAGCCGCCGGGCAGGTGCGCGCCGAGCAGGTCGAGCGCGAGACCGACGCGCAGCCGGTGGTACGGGTCGCGCAGGTAGCCCGCGACCTCGCCGCCCGCGTAACCGCGCTGGTTCGCCGCCGTGGCCCTGGCCTGCGCTCGCCGCACCCGGCCATGATCGCAGAGACCCGGGGAGGTCGCGGTGCGGTTTGACCACATCGTGTGGGACTGGAACGGAACCCTGCTCGACGACGGTGACGCCCTCGTGCAAGCCACCATGGCCGCGTTCGCGCGCGCGGGGCTGCCCAAGGTGACCGTGGACGGTTACCGCGAACACTTCACCCGTCCCATCCCGCAGTTCTATGACCGTCTGGCCGGGAAGACTCTTAGCTCGCAAGAGCAGTTGAGCCTGGACACACATTTCCAGTTCTCTTACGCAGCTCTGCTGGCGCAAGCCACATTGCACTCTCAGGCGGTGGCAGCGTTGACGGCTTGGCGGGATGCTGGACGGACGCAGTCGCTGTTGTCGATGTACCCGCACAACCGGCTGGTACGGCTGCCGCAGTTCCAGGTCATCGCAGGCTTCTTCGACCGAGTGGACGGTATGCGCTCAGACGAGTCCCACCGCAAGGAACCGCACCTGCGCAGGCACCTCACCGCGCTAAGAGACCAAACAGTCCTGGTTGTCGGCGACAGCCTCGACGACGTCGAGGCCGCGAAGGCCTGCGGTGTGTCGGTGCTGCTGTACCACCCGTCGCAGCCGCTGGTGAGCCAGACCAGGGCCACGTCGCTGGGTGTACCGGTCGCGGCGACGCTACCGGAGGCGGTTCAGTGGGCACTCGGGGAGAACCATGACGCGTGACCGCCCCACGGCGCGCAGCCTCCGCCGCACCCTCGTCCGCTACTCGTTCATCACCGCGTGCGTGATGGCACTGCTCGTCAGCCTCATCCTGACCATGTTCGGCCATTCCCTCGACGCCCGCGACATCCTGTCGTCGATCGGCGTGAACATGTTCGCCAGCGTCGTCTTCGCGCTGATGTTCGCCGGCTTGGCCAATTGGATCCAGGACCGCCACACCCAGGACACCATCGCCGAAAGCCTCGACGAACTCGGCGACCGCCTGACGGAGAGCATGGCCCGCACCAACCGCCTCTTCCTCCCCGCCAAACACTACGAAGGCCTCAACCCCACCACCACCTTCGGCGACGACTACAACACCGACATGACGGCCGACCTGGAGGAAACGGTCTTCTTCGCCTTCTACGGCCCCAGCGCCCGCTATGTGGCCGCCCGCCTCCTCGCCGCCCGCCACCACCCCCAGCAAATACGCGTCGCCATGATCAACCCCGCCAACCGCCGCGCCATCAGCCGCCGCGCCGCCGACCGCGCCTCCTGGCTGAAGTCACAGGGACAACCCATCGACCAGATCGAACGAGACCTCGAAGACGAACTCCTGATGAACCTGGTCTCCCTGTTCGACTGCCGCAAAATGTGCAACATCGAGATCCTGTACAACGACGACACGGCGGTCTATCGATACGTGATGTTCGACCAGGCTGTGTACATATCCTGGTACCACAGCCCCCGCTCCACCCAAATGGAACTCCCCGAGTCCTACCGTTTCGCCAAGGACTCGTTCATCTACTCCACCCTCCGCATGGACCTCATGCGAAAGTTCGAAATCTCCCCCCACAAAACCCTGTTCGACTCCACGCACACCGACCAAGACCTCATAGATCACCTCACCACCCTCACCACCCGCCCCATAACCCCCACCAACCTCACCCACTGGCGCGCCGCCCAACTCCAAGACAGCGCCTCCTTCCGCACCTACCTCACCACCCTCCGCCGCACCCTCGACCACCGCCAACCCCCCGCCACCCCCACCCCCAAAACCCCCTAGCTCCCC
>NZ_AXWW01000048.1 GCF_000482865.1 Actinokineospora inagensis DSM 44258
TCAGTAGCGGAAGGCTCTGGGGTGGTCGGTCCACCAGGCGATCAGGGACTCGTTGTCCCGGCCGTTCTTCTTCGCCAGTCGTAGGCGCTGTTCCAGGTCGGCGGTGAGTTCCTTGATGAACTGGAAGGTCTGCTCCATGGTGAGTGCGGTCTCCTCGATCGCGGTCAGTTTGTGGCGGTGTTCGGCGACCGCGTCGGGGTGGTCGCGGTAGAGGATCGCGCCGTCGAGGTCGACGCACACGGCGGCGGTCTTGTCGGCCAGGGTGACGATCCGGTAGGAGGCCGCGTTGTCGGTCAGCACGTCCGGGACCATGCGGATGGTGACGTTGTCCTTGTCCGCGGCGCGGAGCAGGCTGCGGAACTGTCCGATGGTGGTCTGCAGGTCGCGGGCGGAGCGGATGAACGCGACCTCGCCGATCAGGTGCGTGTAGGTCGGTGTCGTCTTGCGGCGCCTGCTGTAGCGGAACTCGTGTCGTCGACTCGCCCGGGTCCGCAACTCCGGCGGAAGGTCCATCGGGGAGAACGTGACCACCTCGTGCGCCTCGGCCTCCAGCACCTGCCACGCCACCCGGTCGACCGGAAGCCGCCCGTACCCGAACAGGGACCCGGCGATCCACTGGTACTGCTCGACCTGTCCCTTGAGCACCACCACCGCCGCGACGTCGTGATCGGCGGTGACTCCACACAACCCGAGCAGCCGAACCACGTCCTCGTCGGCCATCCGCTGATCCCCCCTCAACCACCGCGACAACTTGTCCGCACTGACCCCCAGATCAGACGCCAACCACGCATGGGTATACCCAGCCTCGTCCGCCAGATCCTGCAGAAGCACCGCGAACACCCGCCTACCGATCGAGAACTTCCGTTGAGACGCCATAATCCTTCCTGCTTTGCCGATCGCGATATGACTAACGTGAGCTTGACCCAGAACCGGTGGGGGCGCGGTGGGTCCTCTAGATCTACCTGTATATCCGCTGGGTTTAGTAGGTCTCCGTGGCTTGCCAACGCAGCCAGTGCAGGACGCGGTCGCCGCTGCGGTCGCCGGTGATTCCGTGCAACAGGGTCGGGTCCAGTGGGGCGATGGCCATGATCGGTGTGCCGTCGGCGAGTTCGGCGTAGGCGTGGGCCTGGGGGTTGTCGTCGCAGTGGTGCAGGATCAGTGATGCGGAGGTGAGGGTGTCAAGCCAGACCAGCAGTGCGGCGCAGCTTGTCGGCTGGTCGGTGCTCGGCATGCAGACTTCAACCCGTCCGTGGCCGCTGCCGCCCGCGCGAACACTCACGTTGGCGAGTGGAAGGGCGGGATGGCGGGCCACGTGCGTGCGCAGGGCGGAAATCGCTTCGTCGAGCGAGGCCCAGGCGATCGTGTTGGTGGCGTCCAGCGTGGACGTCATGCTGTGTTTCCTCCATTGGTCGAGATCCTGAGGTAAGCGGTCGTGTCCCAGACTTTGCTCGCCACTGGCGATGTTCGGAACGCCGGACCGTGGGATGTCAAGGGGAGGAATAGGGGACGATGAGCAGGATCGCTCGCGAGCTCGCTAGAGCACACGGTGTGCGACGATGTCTCCCGGTGAGAAGGGAGTCGGCCCGTGTCAGTGCACAATGATCGGCTGCGAGCACTACGGGAGCGGACCGAGTCCGCAGTCACGCCCGGCGAGCACTTGAGCCGGGCCGAGTTGGCCGACCTTGTCAATGCCTGGGTGTACAAGCATCGAGGTCGGGACGTCGAGTTGACCGCCAACTACATCGGCAAACTGGAACGGGGGTTGATCAAGTGGCCGCAGCGGGACTACCGAGAAGGGCTTCGGGCTGTTCTCGGTGCGGGAACCGACGCGGAGTTGGGGTTTACCCGCAACCAGTTGACCACGGCTAACGTCGAAGACGTGAACCGCTCAGAATTCCTTCGCACCTCAGTGGGCGTGGTGGCAGGCGCGTTGGTCACGCCGTTGACCTGGCCGCCGCTGAACTCACGACCGATCCCAGTTCCAGTCGCGGTGGGGCCTGGGGACATCGAAGCTGTGCGGATCGCCGCAAGGCTGTTCGGTGCGTGGGACCACACCTACGGCGGTGGTGTGGTCCGACAGGCTGTGGCTGCCCAACTCCAGCACTCGGCGGGCCTGCTCAACGCACGGTGCGATCCAAGCCTGCGAGAAGAATTGTTCGGCGCGGTCGGGTATCTCGGGCACACCTCGGCCTTCATGGCGTTCGACGCGTATGCCCACGACGATGCCCGGAACATGTTCCGATTCGCGTTGGCGTGCGCTGAGGAGGCAGACAACTGGCACCTGCGCGCCAAGGTGTTGTCCAGCATGGCCCGACAAGAGATCTGGTGCGACAATCCGGACAGCGGTCTCACGTTGATCGAGTTGGCGATGGTTCGATCCGATCGGCTCACCGCGACCGAACGAGCCATGTTGTTGACGGCCAGGGCAAGGGCATTGGCCAAACTGGGGAGGGTGTCAGACACCGTGCGGACCATTGGGTTGGCCGATGAGCAGTTCAGTCAGGCAGAACCCGCCAATGACCCAGCGTGGATGGCCTACTACGACGCCGCCCAACATTACGGAGACACCGGGCACGCCCTGTTCGACCTCGCTGTTCACGGTCGGTTCGGCAACGAAGCGGCCAGCAGACTGGATGCGGCGGTACGCGGGCACACCGAGCCCTACGCACGGTCTCGGGCAATCTCCGGCATCAAACTCGCCTCACTGACCATGCGCATCGGTGACCCTGACCAAGCCGCGCAGATCGGCGCCCGTGCGCTGGCCGAAGCGGACACCATCACCTCACGACGAGCCTCCGACGACCTTCGAGAACTCAGCGGCTTCGCGCAGAGACACGGGCGGCGAGAAGACGTTCAGGAACTCCGCAGCGCGATCCACCACCGGCTGAAGATCGCGCCCCGATGAACGACCTACGAGTCGCCCGCGAGGCACTTGATCGAGCTTGCGCTCAGGCGGGTGTGGCCTCGGCAGGCGCAGTCGCGCTTCGAGTCAGCGAGAATACGATCTTTCGGCTCCATGCCCACCTAGTCGCACGTGTCTCCCGGCCAGGTCATGTGAAATCCGCCCGGCACGAGGTCGCCGCCGCCAGGTGGATGCACAAGACCGGCATCTCGGCAGTCCGCCTGGCAGGCCCGGCCGAGCAGCCCTTCGTTGTCGACGATCGGGCAGTCACGTTCTGGCATGAACTCCCGTCACACCGACACGGCACCCCAGCGGAGATGGCCGAAGCCCTGTCGCGGTTGCACCGCGCGCCACCACCCTGTGGTGGCGCTCTCGGACACATCGAACCGTTCGTCCGAGTTCGGTCACGCATCGACCGCGGGTTGACCCTCACTGCGTCCGACCGCGCTTGGTTGCATTCCCACCTGGCTGAACTGAACCAACAGTGGTCCGACAGGCCGTCAGGTGCCCAGGAGTGTGTGGTGCACGGCGACGCCTGGTCAGGCAACATCGTCGTCACAGCCACCGGCCAGGTCGTCTTCCTCGACCTCGAGCGCACCGCCATCGGCCCACCGGAATGGGACCTGGTGCACACTGCCATCAAACACCACTCCTTCGGCCTCGTCTCCCGCCCGGACTACACCGCCTTCTGCAACGCCTACGGGGCAGACGTCACTGACTGGGTCGGATACCCCCTGTTCCGCGACATCCGCGAACTCCGCATGACCACCATGGCTGCCCAGTTGGCAGCAGAGGACCCCCGCCTCGCCCACCAGGCAGCACACCGCATCGAATGTCTGCGTGGCCTACACGGTCCCCGACCATGGCCAGGGTGGTCAGCCCTGCCGTAACAGAACCCCCACCTACACAGACACAGACACAGCGAACCCGACCAACAACCCACCATGAGACCCAACTTGACTCCACCACAACGGGCAGTTGGTGTCGGCGGGTCCCGAGGCGCGCGGCGCAGGCTGGTGGGCTTCGTCGATATGGGGTGGAGTCTTTTTTTTTGGGGGGGGGCGGTGTGTTGGGTGTGGCGCTTCGTCGATGAGGGGGTGGGTGGGGTTAGAGGTGTTTGAGTGCTTCTCGGCGGGAGAGGGGGGAGAGGGTGGGGTGGTTGTCTACAAAGGACTTTACCCATCCGGGTTCTACTCGCGCGTACTGCCGCAGTGCCCATCCAATGGCTTTTCGGAGGAAGAAGTCCTTGTCCTCCGCATTGGCCTCAATCGCATAAGTCAACAGTTCAAGGTCGGTTTCCGCCTTCGCGCCCAGTTGGCAGATTACTGATACTCGTCGCTTCCACAGGTCTGGGTCGGCGGCCCAGGTGCGGATTTGTGGGGTCATGAAGTCGGCGTCGGCGAGCAGCAGTGGGCCGATGTGGCGGTTGGCGATTTCGTCGACGAAGTCCCACCAAGCTCCTGAGACCACGTAAGAACTGTACGTCGGCAGCAGGCCAACGCCCCGCCAGCCGGCGTGTTTCTTCAGTCCCAATAGGTCCAGTGCGACGTACCGTTCCTCGCGGTACTTGGCTTCCCACCACAACCGGCCGGTGACGTCGAGCCATTCGGAGCGGGTTTCGAGGGCCGGGAGCCCGCGCACGAGTGCGGCGCGCGCGGGCTTGGGGACTCCTCGGAACGGCATGTCCGACTTCATGTACCGCTGCATCTCCGGTGCCCGTTCAGGGTCACCGGCTGAGGCCAGGGCGGCGCGTACCACTGCGGCGATGTCCACAGTGGCACGGTAGCTCAGTCGCCGAGGGGGTTGAGGAGGTCGGCCTTTCCTTCGAAGGCGAACAGCAGGAGGTCGGTCATCCGGAAGGTGGTGGTGTCCGGGCCGAGGGTGGGGCGCCACCACGGTTCGCGGACGATGGAGGTGCGGGAGCCTTCCATGGCGCGGTGGAAGACCTCGGCGACGATGCGGCCGCCGACGGGGCCGAGGCGGCCGCCGGTCAACTCCGCCTCGCGGAGGATGTAGAACCACAGTGGGGTGTTGGCGACGACGGCGTCCCGTGTGGACTCCGGGAGCACCGCTGCGCCGTTGCCCTCGACGATCTGCGTGGCGGTGAGCGGGGTGACGCCGAGGAACCGCGCCATTTGTTGCCCGGTGGCGAGTTCGACCATGCTGGCCCGGGTGAGGTTGCGGAAGGCCAGGTTCCGGTTGATCTCCGGGAACGCGCCGCCGCGACCGGCGAAGGTGCCTGCCGGAAGATCGGCCAAGGGGTCGACCAGCAGCGAGTCGATCCGCTTCGCGGTGTTGCCGCCGCCGGTGGGTGGGGCGAGGTCGGGTCGTCCGGCCTCGGTGAAGTCGTAGAGGCGGCGGAAGTCGGCGATCCAGTTCGTCGGGAGGCGGTCGACGGTGCCGGAGTTCGGGTTGTCCAGGTCGTCGATCGTGCCGCCGGTGAAGTTGCCGCTGGTGCCGGTGAAGGTGAACAGCAACAACAGCGACGCGACCGGACCGGGGCCGCCGGAGTTGAACACCCGGTTCCACTGGTACGCGTCGCGGACCATGCTGTGGCCCAGGCGGTACGCGGCGATGGAGAACTCGATCGGCATGGTCGGGCGGGTGTCGTGCGCGTGCGGGTCGAAGAACCGCCTGCCATTGGTGAACACGTCGGCGACGATCGACGGGTCGACCACCCGCGGTAGGAAATCGGTGCGCAGCAGCCACTGGTAATGGCGCACCACCAGGTCCCTGGCCGCCTCGAACAGCCTGCGGTCGTGGATGCCGGTCAGCGCGAGGTGCTCCACCACCCGGTTGTGGAAGCGGATGAACGCCAGGTGGGTCTGCGCGACCACCAGGTTCTCGTCGTTGCGGGCGTCCGGGATCAGCGGGGCGCGCCGGTCCGCTGGAGTGCCCGAGCCGCCGCCGACCCGGGGCAGGTCGAACCCGGTCAGCTCCACCCGCACCCGGTCGTCCGGGAAGGTGGACGCCGATGTGCTGCCGACCTTCAACCGGACCTGGTCGTCGGCGTAGAACCGGCGGTCCTGCGGGTCGTGCGGGCCGCGGCCGTAGAGCGAGTCCAGGTCCAGCGCGGGTGACCGGCTCTGCACGAGGTCGTCGACGGTGACGTCCGAGCCCAGTTGGGTGGCGGTGCGGTCGATGGTCAGGTCGTGGTCGACGAACTGGCCGAGGTAGGTGTACCCGGCCGGGACGTCCCCGTCCGGCTGCGGCCTCGCCTCGGTGATGGCGGTGGCCAGCGCCACCCGCAGCGCCTCGTCGGTGCGCGGGCCGCGCGGACCGAGCCGGGAGAAGCGGAACCGGCGCAGCTCCTCCTCCGCCGAGGCGGGCCGGACCACCGGCTCGCCGTCGCCACCCGACTGGATGATGCCCTCGCCGACCACGAAGAAACTGTCACGAGCATGGCGTGCTGCCATTGGTGAACCCCCACGGATCGTTGCGGCGCCCGGGAAAAGGACGCCCTGGAATGAGGGACGCGTGTAGTTCGCCGTTTCCCGTTCTCTCCCCAGAGAACCGGCGGAATCCCCCTGGACCCAGGCTACCGGAATTCGCGGAGCGGCCGTCGGCGGAATTCCGGAACCCGGGGTGTGGCCTACGACTCGGCCCGGCCCGTAGGTTCCGGCGGTGGCGGTTTTTCGCGCGGGAAACGGATCAGTGGTGATCGGTAAATGGTCAGCCTGCGGTTTCCGTGCGACCGGTGGGCGGTTTCCGGCGGGCCAGTGCCAACCCCGTGTCGACCAGGTCGGTGCGGTCCAAGGTGGACAGATCGGCCAGGTCGACCCAGGCGGCCATGTCGGTGGAGCCGTTCTCCTCGAAGCGCAGCTCCCCGCCGATGACGGTGGCCGCGTAGACGATCCGCAGGCCGTGCCAGTCGGTCGCGTTGCCCGCCTT
Source organism: Actinokineospora inagensis DSM 44258 (assembly GCF_000482865.1). GTDB lineage: Bacteria > Actinomycetota > Actinomycetes > Mycobacteriales > Pseudonocardiaceae > Actinokineospora > Actinokineospora inagensis. Next base: position 6,794 of record NZ_AXWW01000048.1, read on the forward strand.
GGCCAGCGCGCGGCGCAGGCCGGTGCGGGTGAAGTGGCGGCGCACCGAGTCGATGCCGAGCAGGGCGTCGATCCGCACCGCGTACCCGGTTTCCTCGGTGACCTCGCGGACGGCGGCGTCCTGCGGGTGCTCGCCGTGGTCGATGCCGCCGCCGGGCAGGGTCCACTTCTTGCCCTCCCGGCCCACCCACCGGGCCAACAGGATCTTGTCCGACTCGACGCACACGGCGTAGGCCGCCACCCGCAGGGACCGCTTCACAGCACGTGAACCTACCGAAGTCGTCAGCGGCCTGGGGCACTGTGCGGTAGGGGCGGACGCCGTGGTCAGACTGCTGCGGGGACTCAACTAGCGGCTCGACCCAGGGGGTTGGCCGGGTCTCGACCTGCCCATACCCAACCAACCCCCCCTGGGTCGGCCCACTAGGCTGGTCTCCCGTGTCGCACACGCCGATGATCGCCCCCAGCATCCTGTCCGCCGACTTCGCCCGGCTGGCCGACGAACTCGCCGCCATCGAGGGCTCCGACTGGGTGCACGTCGACGTGATGGACGGGCACTTCGTGCCGAACCTCACCCTGGGCCTCCCGATCGTCGAAGCCCTGCTCAAGGCGACCGACATCCCGATGGACTGCCACCTGATGATCTCCGACCCGGATCGCTGGGCGGTCGGCTACGCGGAGGCGGGCGCGCACAACGTCACCGTGCACGCCGAGGCCGCGGGTGACCCCACCCGCATCGCCCGCGACCTGCGCGCCGCCGGGGCCAAGGCCGGTCTGTCGATCAAACCCGGCACCCCGCTCGACCCGTGGCTCGACGTCCTCCGCGAGTACGACACCCTCCTGATCATGTCCGTCGAACCCGGCTTCGGCGGCCAGAGCTTCATCCCGGACGTCCTCGACAAGGTCCGCACCGCCCGCCGCCTCGTCGACACCGGCCACCTCACCGTCCTGGTCGAGATCGACGGCGGCATCAACCCCGACACGATCACCCAGGCCGCCGAAGCAGGCGTCGACTGCTTCGTCGCAGGCTCCGCCGTCTACGGCGCCGCCGACCCCTCCCGCGCCATCACCGCCCTCCGCGACCAGGCCCGCACCGCCAACCCCCGCTTCACCCCCGCCTGACCGCACCCCACGTGGCTGCACTCCACGTGGCCGCACCCCACCTGGCTGCACCTCGCCCGGCCGCATCCCACTTTGATCACACTCAACCTGACTGCACCCCGCCTGGCTGACGCCCCGCACGTCCGCCCAAGGCCGGCGCCTTCCCCGCGAACGCCCCTGCCACCCACCTGCCCGCGCGCTTCGTGCCCCCACGCCCGGCGAGTTCGCCCGATCCAGCTCACCCGATCAAGCGGTTGACCTCCGCCCGGCACGTGGTCCAGACAGGAGCCCGCCCACCCGGGGCTCGGGGGCCCATTCCTGACGGTAGCGCGACCGCCGACCTGTCAAGAGGGCACAAGCGCGACCTGTGGACAACCGCTGCCCTTGTGGACAGCGGCTGGCCCGGACGACCGCTGGCTTGGGCAATCGTCTGGACAGCGGCTGGCCTGGACGATCGCCGGCCTGAACAGCGGCCAGCCTGGGCAACGGCGACCTGGACGACCGCCAGTCTGGGCGGCCGTCGGGTGGAAGCGGATCCGGCCGGATGACTGGCGGCCAAGGTGACGTGGTGTGGACGGACGCCGCCGGAGCGGACCGGTGGGCACCCCGCAACGCGCCGACAGCCGTCGGCTACCAGTGGATCCCAGCGTCCCCCGCCTGACCGACCGGCAGTATTCGGCCCGGTGCGGTCACCCCGCGGTCGGCTGGGAGACTGGCCGGGTGGAGGACAGCCTGGCCGCGGCGATGCGGTCCGCGGTGGTGTTGGCTGAGCGGGCGCGGGGGACGACCAGCCCCAATCCGCCGGTTGGTTGTGTCGTTCTCGACTCCTCCGGCACCCCCGTCGGTGCAGGCGCGACCCAGCCCCCTGGTGGTCCGCACGCCGAAGTGGTGGCCCTGCGACAAGCGGGCGAGCGGGCGCGCGGTGGCACTGCCGTCGTCACCCTTGAGCCCTGTGCCCACCACGGCCGTACCCCGCCCTGCACCGACGCGTTGATCGCCGCAGGGGTGAAAAGAGTCGTCTACGCCGTCGCCGACCCCAACCCCGTCGCGTCCGGTGGTGCCCGCACCCTGCAAGGCGCCGGGATACAAACCGAAGGCGGCCTGCTCGCCGACGAGGTCACCAAAGGTCCCCTGCGGGCCTGGCTGCACTACGTCCGCCACGCCCGCCCGCACGTGACTTGGAAGTACGCGGCAACCCTGGACGGGCGGGTCGCCGCCGCTGACGGGACCAGCCGGTGGATCAGTTCCGAGGTCTCCCGCGCCGAGGTGCACGAACTCCGCGGGCAGGTCGACGCGATCATCATCGGTACCGGGACCGTTCGGGTGGACGACCCCGCGTTGACCGCTCGTGCCGCCGATGGAACACCTGGGGCCCGGCAGCCGTTGCGGGTTGTCGTGGGCTCAGGTGATCTCCCCGAAACCGCCAGGGTGCTCGACGGCAGCGCCGAGACCGTCCGGGTGCGCAGTCACGACCCGGCCGAGGTGCTGGCCGTGTTGCGCGACCGGGGGGTCGTCGACGTCCTGTTGGAGGGTGGGCCGACGGTGGCGGGGGCGTTCGCGGGGGCCGGGCTGGTCGACCGGGTGCTGGCCTACGTCGCGCCGACCCTGTTGGGGGCCGGGCCTGTGGCGTTGGGCGCATCCGGCGTGTCGACCATCACCGGCGCGCACCGCTACACCGTCGAAGAGGCCACCATGAGTGGACCGGACGTGCGGATCTCCGCGGTCCGGGCGCGGAACTGAGGAGGAACACCGGTGTTCACCGGGATCGTCGAGGAGCGTGGCGCGGTCGTGGCCGTCGCGCAGTTGCCGGACGCGGCGCGGGTCACCATCGCCGGGCCGCTGGTCACCAGCGACGCCCGCCAGGGTGACTCGATCGCGGTCAACGGCGTGTGCCTGACCGTGGTGGAGTTGGCCGACGGCGCGTTCACCGCGGACGTCATGCGCGAGACGCTGGTCCGCAGCAGCCTGGACGGCGTCGCCGCCGGGGACGCGGTCAACCTGGAGCGTGCCGCCGCGGTCGGGCAGCGCCTCGGTGGGCACATCGTCCAAGGGCACGTGGACGGCACCGGCGAACTGGTCTCCCGCGACCCGTCCGAGCACTGGGACGTGGTCCGGATCAGCCTCCCCGCGAACCTGGCGCGGTACGTGGTGGAGAAGGGCTCGATCACCGTGGACGGCGTGTCGCTGACCGTGGTCGACGTCGGTGCGGACTGGTTCACCGTGAGCCTGATCCCGGAGACGCTGCGCGCCACCACGCTGGGCCTGCGGCAGGTCGGCGACCGGGTGAACCTCGAGGTCGACGTGGTCGCGAAGTACGTGGAGAAGCTGGCCGCGCCGCACCTGGCCGGCCTGCCGACCGGGGGAGGGACCGCCGGTGAGTGACGTCGACTTCACCGCCATCGAACGCGCCATCGCCGACATCGCCGAGGGCAAGGCGGTCGTGGTGGTGGACGACGAGGACCGGGAGAACGAGGGCGACCTCATCTTCGCGGCCGAGAAGTGCACGCCGGAGCTGCTGGCGTTCATGGTCCGCTACACCTCCGGCTACATCTGCGTGCCGCTGACCGCCGCCGACTGCGAGCGGCTGGACCTGCCGCCGATGTTCCACACGAACCAGGACGCCCGCGGCACCGCGTACACGGTCACCGTCGACGCCGCCGAGGGCGTGTCCACCGGCATCTCCGCCGCCGACCGGGCGCACACGATCCGGCTGCTGGCCGACGAGAACGCCACCGCCAAGGACTTCAACCGGCCCGGTCACGTGGTGCCGCTGCGCGCCAAGGAGGGCGGGGTGCTGCGCCGCCCCGGGCACACCGAGGCCGCCATCGACCTGGCCAGGATGGCCGGGCTGCGGCCTGCCGGGGTCCTCTGCGAGATCGTGTCGCAGAAGGACGACGGCGAGATGGCCCGCTACGACGAGCTGGTCGTCTTCGCCGCCGAGCACGACCTGACGATCATCACCATCGCCGACCTGATCGCCTACCGGCGGCGCACCGAGAAGCAGGTCGACCGGGTCGCCGAGGCGCGCATCCCGACCGCGCACGGCGCGTTCCGGGCGGTCGGCTACGACAGCCTGCTCGACGGCATCGAGCACGTCGCGCTGGTCTACGGCGACCTCGGTGACGGCGAGAACGTGCTGGTCCGGGTGCACTCCGAGTGCCTCACCGGCGACGTGTTCGGCTCGCTGCGCTGCGACTGCGGTCCGCAGTTGGACGCCGCGCTGGAGGCCGTCGCCGCCGAGGGCCGCGGCGTGGTGCTCTACATGCGCGGGCACGAGGGCCGCGGCATCGGCCTCATGCACAAGCTGCAGGCCTACCAACTGCAGGACGACGGCGCCGACACGGTCGACGCGAACCTCGCCCTCGGCGTCCCCGCCGACGCCCGCGACTACGGCACCGGCGCGCAGATCCTGGTCGACCTGGGGGTCAAGTCGATGCGGCTGCTCACCAACAACCCGGCCAAGCGGGTCGGCCTGGAGGGCTACGGGCTGGCCGTGGTCGACCGGGTGCCGCTGTCGGTGTGGCCGAACCCGGAGAACCTGCGGTACCTGCGCACCAAGCGCGACCGGATGGGCCACGAGCTGGGCAACCTGGAGCAGTACGAGATCGGCACCGTGACGGCGGCGGGGGAGGACGCGTGAGCGGCGAGGGCAGGCCCGCGGCGGGGGTGCCGCGGTGCGAGGGCGTCCGGTTGGGTATCGCGGCGACCCGCTGGCACGGTGAGATCGCCGACCAACTGCTCAAGCGCGCGCTGGTCGCCGCCGAGGAGGCGGGCATCGAGGAGCCGACCGTGGTCCGGGTGCCCGGCGCGGTCGAGTTGCCGGTGGTGTGCCAGGAACTGGCCCGCCACCACGACGCGGTCGTCGCGCTGGGTGTGGTCGTCCGCGGCGGCACCCCGCACTTCGAGTACGTGTGCGACGCGGTGACCGCGGGTCTGACCAGGGTCGCGCTGGACGAGTCGACCCCGGTCGGGAACGGCGTGCTGACCGTCAACACCGAGGACCAGGCACTCGACCGGGCCGGGCTGCCCGGTTCGGCCGAGGACAAGGGCTACGAGGCGTGCGCAGCGGCCCTGGAGACCGCGCTGGTCATCCGCGGCCTGCGCCAGCCGTGGACCGAGCGGGGCTTCCAGTGACCGCGCCGGAGCTCGTGGCCCGGCCGCGCAAGGTGCGGTTCGTGACGGTGCCGGTCGCGGTGGTGTTCGTCGGCGTGTTCGTCGTCGTCGCCATCCTGCTCCGCTCCAGCGGCACCGGCGTGTTCTTCCAGGCGTCCGACCAGCTCGCGATGGTGGGCATCGGGGTGCTGCTCGCCCTCGGCGTGCTGTGGCTGACCTGGCCGAAGGTCACCGCCGACGCCACCGGCGTCACCGTGCGCAACCTGCTCGGCGGCACCCGCTACCCGTGGACCGGGGTGCGGGCCATCAGCTTCGCCGACGGCGCCGCCTGGGCCAGGCTGGAGCTGCCGGACGACGAGTACGTCCCGATCATGGCCGTGCAGGCGGTCGACGGCGACCGGGCCGTCGCCGCCATCCGGCACCTCCGCAGGCTGCACCGCGACGCGCTCGGCGAGTAGCACCGATGGTACGACCCGTGGTAGCATCGCCGGTGTGAAACTGAGTGTGAGCCTGCCCGAGGCGGACGTCCAGTTCATCGACGAGTACCTGACCCGGTTCGACACGGAGAGCCGCTCGTCGGTGATCCAGTTGGCCATCGGCCTGCTGCGCGAGAACGCCCTGCGCGAGGAGTACGCGGCCGCCTTCGCCGAGTGGGACGGCGGCCCCGACGCCGAGCTGTGGGAGTCCACCGTGGTCGACGCCGAACGCCTGCTGGGAGAACCGGCCCATGCGACGCGGTGACATCCACCTGGTGGACCTCGACCCCACCCGCGGCTCGGAGGCCAACAAGGTCCGCCCCGCCGTGATCGTCAGCAACGACGCCGCCAACCAGGCCGCCCAGCGCTTCGGCCGGGGCGTGGTCACCGTCGTCCCGATCACCTCGAACACCGCCCGGGTGTTCCCCTTCCAGGTCTTGCTCCCCGGCGCCGACTGCGGCCTGCTCGCCGACTCGAAGGCCCAGGCCGAACAGGTCCGCTCCATCGCCGCCTCCCGCCTCCACCGCAGACTCGGCCGCGTCCCGGGCCCCCTGCTCAAGGCCCTCGACGACGCGCTGCGAATCCACTTAGGTCTCTGACCGGCGGATGCCCCGCGCGCCGCTGGTGGGTGGCTTGGTCGCCCGTGCGCTCCGCGTCGCCGCACGGCCTGGCCGCGCGATCGGCAGGAAGATGACCGACCAGCCACCACCCCGGTGGTCGGCAGCGCGATTCCCGCCATCCGCCCGTTGCGGTCACTCGGCTTGGTGCGCTCCGCATGGTCGGCCGCGCGACCTGGCAGTGCTGGGCGCTCTCGGCTGACACACGAGTGGACTGTCCGCGCGTTGGTTGTGGCTGTGCGCCTCGACCGCGACCGCTCGCGCGCCGTCCTGACAGGTCGTCCTCGGCTCGTCGCTGTGCTCGTCGCTGTGCTGGTCGTTCGGCGGTCGAGGGTGTGTGGTGTCCACTTGGGGTGTGGTCGGGTGGATCTTGCTGTGCATCGCCGGTGAATCGGGGGCTGAACCTGAGCGTGCGCTGTGAATGACCCGGACCGGTGAACCCGTCACCGGGCGGTCACGTAGGCCCCGGTGTATCCCTGAACTGACACCGAGGAGGCTCAGCGTGACCGTTGTCGACCCCACCACAGTCGACCAGGCGCCCACCCAGCAGGTTGGGGGTGCGGCGGCGAGCAGGCGGCAGGTCCTGTGCGGCTTGATGGTCGCGCTCGTGGCCCCGGGCGTGCTCGCGGCCTGTAGTTCCGGCGGCTCCGGTGGCACCACCACGACCACCACCCCAGCGGCAGGCACCACCGGTGGTGCCACCGGCGGTGCCACCACCGGCGGCTCGAGCGGTGCCAGTGGCGCCCTGAGCACCGTGTCGGCCATCCCGGACGGCGGGGGAGTGCTGGTGGCGAACCCGTCCGGCGGGCAGATCCTGCTCGTCCGCTCGGGCACCACCGTCAAGGCGTTCGACCCGTCCTGCCCGCACCAGGGCGCGACCGTCGACCCGCCGCAGGGTGGGGTGATCACCTGCCCCCGGCACAACAGCACCTTCAACGCGAGCACCGGTGCCCGAACCGGCGGCCCCAGCCCGTCCGGGCTGAAGACGATCAACGTCGCCGTGCAGGGTGACAACGTCGTGCTGGCCTGAACCCCGGCGCACCCCTGGTGACCCGCTGTCCACAGTGGACGCTAGGGGTGCGCCGGACGGTCTCCGGCGGCAGGGCCGTTCGGGTTATGGATTCACCGGATCGGCGGTGGTTGAGTCAAGGTCAACCATCGGCCGACCCGGGAGGCCACCCATGCCAACCACCCGACTGCTCGCGAGCGTCCTGCTCGCCGCGGGCCTGGTCACCATCCCCCAGTTCAGCCCGACCGCCGCGGCCGACGACCGGCCGACCGCCGTCGTGTCCCTCGGTGACAGCGCGATCTCCGGTGAGGGCGCGGGCGACTACGAGGCGGGCACCCGCGGCGAGAACGGCGACTGGTGCCACCGTTCCGCCAACGCCCTGATCCACCAGACCACCGTCGCCCAGCGCACCGTCAACCTCGCCTGCTCCGGCGCCGACTCGGCCGACGTGTCCCTCGCCGACACCACCCACTACGGCGAGGGCTCCCAGGCGCGGCGGCTGATCGACGTCGCCCGGTCCAACCGGGTGCTGGCCGTCGTCCTCCAGGTCGGCGCGAACGACGACCCCGCCTTCGCCGACACCCTGCTCGGCTGTATCAAGCGGTGGATCAACCCGTTCGGCCCCGGCTGCGCGCAGGACCTCCGCACCCAGTGGCCTGCTCGGCTCGCCGCGATGGCGCCGAAGGTCGAGAAGGCCGTCGCCGACATCAAAACCGCCATGCGCCAGGCCGGGTACGCCGACGGCGACTACCGGTTCGTCATCACCTCGTACGCCTCGCCGATCACCGAGAAGATGGACGCGATCAAGCACGGCCCGCAGGGCTGCCCGCTCCGCCTCGACGACGCCGCCTACGGCCGCACCGAGGCCGTCCCGCAGTTCGCCGACGCCTTCCGCGCCATCGCCGCGCGCACCGGACTGTCCTACTTGGACTTCTCGCGAGCCACCGAGGCGCATGAGGCGTGCAGCGGCGGCGACAGCACCGCCACCGAGTGGCAGAACCGCGTCGTCGTCGACCCGTACGCCTGGGTCTACGGCGGCCTCGACTCGGTCGGCATCCACATGGCCCAGCAGTCCTTCCACCCCAACGCCCGCGGTCACGCCCAACTCGGCCGCTGCCTCACCGAGTTCCTCGGCACCCAAGCGCAGGCCGCCCGCTGCCTGACAGGCTCGGATGGCGCCCTCCATGCCGTAGCCTGACCTGCGAAGACCGCCCGCCGAGTGGTGCCGGGTGCGGTGACTGTCGGTCCCCCGCCGTAGTGTTGTCGTCGTGGCCGACCCGTCCACCTACCGACCCTCACCCGGCACCATCCCGGACGCCCCAGGCGTGTACAAGTTCCGGGATCCGACCCGCCGGGTGATCTACGTCGGCAAGGCGAAAAGCCTGCGCGGCAGGCTCAACTCGTACTTCGCCGACGTCGCCTCGCTGCACCCGCGCACCCGGCAGATGGTGACCACCGCCGCGAGCGTGGAGTGGACCGTCGTGTCCACCGAGGTCGAGGCGCTGCAACTGGAGTACAACTGGATCAAGGAGTTCGACCCGCGGTTCAACGTCCGCTACCGCGACGACAAGTCGTACCCGGTGCTGGCGGCGACCCTCGGCGAGGAGTTCCCCCGGCTGCACGTCTACCGCGGCCCGCGCCGCAAGGGCGTGCGCTACTTCGGCCCGTACGCGCACGCCTGGGCGATCCGGGAGACGCTGGACCTGCTGCTGCGCGTGTTCCCGGCCCGCACCTGCTCCACGGGCGTGTTCCGGCGGCACGGCCAGATCGGCCGCCCCTGCCTGCTCGGCTACATCGACAAGTGCTCCGCGCCGTGCGTGAGCCGGGTCAGCGCGGACGAGCACCGCGCCATCGTCGAGGACTTCTGCGACTTCCTCTCCGGCAAGACCGACGCCATGGTCAAGCGGCTGGAGAAGGAGATGGCCGTCGCCGCCGAGGAGTTGGAGTTCGAGCGGGCGGCCCGGCTGCGCGACGACATCGGGGCGCTGCGCCGCGCGCTGGAGAAGCAGGCCGTGGTGCTCGGCGACGGCACCGACGCCGACGTGGTCGCCTTCGCGTTCGACGAGCTGGAGGCCGCGGTCCAGGTCTTCCACGTTCGCGGCGGCCGGGTCCGCGGCCAGCGCGGCTGGGTGATCGACCGGCTCGACGACGGCGACGAGCAGTCCCCGGTGGCGAACCTGGTCGACCGGTTCCTCAGCCAGTTCTACGGCGACCAGGCCGACTTCCAGCAGGCGGGCGGTGAGGAGACCAGCCCGGTCCCGCGCGAGGTGCTGGTCCCGGAGCTGCCCGAGGACGCCGACGCGGTCGCCGACTGGCTCTCCGGCCTGCGTGGCGCCAAGGTCGCCCTGCGGGTCCCGCAGCGCGGCGACAAGCGGGCGCTGATGGAGACCGTCGAGCGCAACGCGAAAGAGGCGTTCACCCAGCACAAGCTGCGCCGCGCGGGTGACCTCACCGCCCGCTCGGCCGCGCTGCAGGAGCTGCAGGACGCCCTGGGCCTGGACTCCGCGCCGCTGCGCATCGAGTGCGTCGACATCAGCCACAACCAGGGCAGCGACGTGGTCGCCTCGCTGGTGGTGTTCGAGGACGGCCTGGCCCGCAAGTCCGAGTACCGCCGCTTCGCCATCCGCGAGGCCGCCACCGAGGGCGACGTCGCCTCCATCGCCGAGGTGGTCCGCCGCCGGTTCAGCAAGGTCGCCCCCACCCAGGACCGACTCGACCAGCGCCGCGCGGACGACCCCACGGCTGTTCAGGGCAGTGCGGATCAGGTCGGCCGACCAGGCGAGCCGTCCGGTCCGGTCGCGGTGCCCGAGCCCCGGCCCGGGATCGACCCGGAGACCGGCAGGCCGCGCCGGTTCGCCTACCCGCCCAACCTGCTGGTGGTCGACGGCGCGGGCCCGCAGGCCAACGCCGCCGCCGACGTCCTCGCCGACCTCGGGGTCACCGATGTCGCCGTGATCGGCCTGGCCAAGCGGCTGGAGGAGGTGTGGCTGCCCGCCGACCCGGAGCCCGCCATCCTGCCGCGCACCAGCGAGGCGCTCTACCTGCTGCAGCGGGTCCGCGACGAGGCGCACCGGTTCGCCATCACCTACCACCGGCAGAAGCGGTCGAAGAAGCTCACCGCGTCCGCGCTGGACGACATCCCCGGCCTGGGGCAGGGCCGCAAATCGGTGCTGATCAAGCACTTCGGCTCGCTCAAGCGGCTGCGGGACGCCAGCATCGACGAGATCAGCGGGGTCCCCGGCATCGGGGTGGCCACCGCGAAGGCAGTGCACAGCGCGCTGGCGGACGAGCCCGCCGCGCCGAAGGCAGGGGAACAGCAGCAGTGAGCAGCGAAACGGGCGGCCCCGGCATCGAGGTCGCCGTCGTCACCGGTCTGTCCGGGGCGGGCCGCAGTACCGCGGCCAAGTGCCTGGAGGACCTCGGCTGGTTCGTCGTGGACAACCTGCCGCCGGAGTTGATCTCCACCATGGTCGAGCTCGGCGCCCAGGCGCGCGGCGTGATCACCAAGGTCGCCGTGGTGATGGACGTGCGCTCGCGCGCCTTCACCGAGGACCTGTCGGCCATCATCAAGGACCTCGACGCGCGCGGCTACCGGCCGAGGGTGCTGTTCCTGGAGGCCACCACCGACGTGCTGGTCCGCCGGTTCGAGCAGGTCCGCCGCGGCCACCCGATGCAGGGCGAGGGCAGGCTCATCGACGGCATCGCCGCCGAGCGCGAATTGCTGCGCCCGCTGCGCGAGGAGGCCGACCTCATCCTGGACACCTCCACGCTGTCGGTGCACCAGTTGCGCGCCAAGATCGAGGACGCGTTCGGCTCGGACGCCTCCGCCACCACCCGGGTCACCGTGCTGTCCTTCGGCTACAAGTACGGCCTGCCGATGGACGCCGACCTGGTGATGGACGTCCGCTTCCTGCCCAACCCGTTCTGGATACCCGAGCTCAAGGACCAGACCGGCCGCGACGCCGACGTCCGCAACTACGTGCTGAGCCAGGAGGGCGCCGACGAGTTCCTGGACCGCTACCACGAGCTCCTGCGCCTCATCGGCGCCGGTTACCGCCGCGAGGGCAAGCGCTACCTGACCCTCGCCGTCGGCTGCACCGGCGGCAAGCACCGCAGCGTCGCCATCTCCGAGGAGCTCGCCCGCAGGCTGGCCGACGAGGACGGCATGGCGGTCAAGGTCGTGCACCGCGACCTGGGGCGCGAGTGACCGCACCAGAACCAGGACCGGTCCACCCAACCGAACCCACCCCCGCCGCCGGTGCGCGGCAGGCGGGGGCGGTGCCGCCGCTGCGCGCGGTCGCCCTCGGTGGTGGGCGGGGCCTGCACGTCACGCTCAGCGCGCTGCGGTTGATCACGCCGGACGTCACCGCCGTGGTCACCGTCGCCGACGACGGGGGTTCGTCCGGCAGGCTGCGCCGCGAGCTCGGGCTGCTGCCGCCCGGTGATCTGCGCAAGGCGCTGGTCGCGCTGGCGGCCGAGGACGGGCCGTGGCGCACCGTGTTCGAGCACCGGTTCGGCGGCACCGGTGCGCTGGCCGGGCACGCCGTCGGCAACCTGGTGCTGGCCGGCCTGCTGGAGGTCGTGGGCGACCCGGTCGAGGTGCTGGCCGAGGCGGCGAGGCTGCTCGGCGTGACCGGTCGGGTGCTGCCCATGTCGACCGACCCGCTGGACATCGAGGCCGAGGTCACCGGGCTGGAGGAGGACCCGGCGACGGTCCGGCGGATACGGGGCCAGGTCGCGGTCGCCACCACCCCCGGTCGGGTCCGGCGCATCCGGCTGCACCACGCCGACCGGGTGGGGGAGACGCCCAAGGCGTGCCCGCAGGCGGTCGACGCGGTGCTCGGCGCGGACGTCGTGCTGCTCGGACCGGGGTCCTGGTTCACCAGCGTGCTGCCGCACCTGCTGGTCCCGGAGCTGCACGAGGCGCTTGTCCGGACCACCGCTGCCCGGGTCGTCGTGCTCAACCTCGTCCCCCAACCGGGGGAAACCGCGGGATTCTCGCCGGAGCGCCACCTGGACGTACTCTGCGAGCACGCGCCCCGGCTGCGGGTCGACGCGGTCATCGCCGACGCCGACTCGGTCGCCACCCCGGACCGGCTCCGACGTGCGGCCGCGGCGCTCGGCGCGGACACCTGGCTGGCCTCGGTGGCGGCGGGCCCGACCCCGGACCGGCACGACCCGGCGGCCCTGGCGGACAGCCTGCGCCGGGCGGTCGCCGCGGTGAGGGCGCGCTGAACCCGCCCCGCGGTCGTGGTGGGATGTACCGGCGCCCGTACCCGGGCCAGGAGAGGAGGACCCTGTGGCGATGACCCCCGCGGTGAAGGACGAGCTGAGCAGGCTCGCGGTGTCCAAGACGTGCTGCCGCCGGGCCGAGGTGTCCTCGCTGCTGCGCTTCGCCGGGGGCCTGCACATCGTCGCGGGCCGGGTCGTGGTCGAGGCCGAACTGGACACCGGGTCCGCCGCCCGCAGGCTGCGCAAGGAGATCCACGAGCTCTACGGCCACCACGCCGACGTGCACGTCATCACCTCCGGCGGCCTGCGCAAGGGCACCCGCTACGTGGTGCGCGTGGTCAAGGACGGCGACGGCCTCGCCCGGCAGACCGGCCTGCTCGACCCGCGCGGCCGCCCCGTCCGCGGCCTGCCCGCCCCCGTCGTCTCCGGCGGTGTCTGCGACGCCGAGGCCGCCTGGCGCGGCGCGTTCCTGGCGCACGGCTCGCTCACCGAGCCCGGCCGCTCGTCCGCCCTGGAGATCACCTGCCCCGGCCCCGAGGCCGCCCTGGCGATCGTCGGCGCCGCCCGCCGGATGGGCATCGCCGCCAAGTCCCGCGAGGTCCGCGGCGCCGACCGCGTGGTCGTCCGCGACGGCGACGCCATCGGCGCCCTGCTCACCCGCCTCGGCGCCCACTCCAGCGTGCTCGCCTGGGAAGAACGCCGGATGCGCCGCGAGGTCCGCGCCACCGCCAACCGCCTGGCCAACTTCGACGACGCCAACCTCCGCCGCTCCGCCCGCGCCGCCGTCGCCGCCGCCGCCCGCGTCCAGCGCGCCATGGAGATCCTCGGCCCCGAAGCCCCCGATCACCTGACCGCCGCGGGCGAACTGAGGCTCAAGAACAAACAGGCCTCCCTCGAAGAACTCGGCCAACTCTCCGACCCCCCGATGACCAAGGACGCCGTCGCGGGCCGCATCCGCCGACTCCTGGCCATGGCCGACAAGAGAGCCAAAGACCTCGGCCTCCCCGACACCGAGTCCGCCGTCACCCCCGACATGCTCGAAGCCGACGCCTGACCCCGACCGCCCACACCGGACAACCCACCAACGAGTGTTGTGATCTGGGTCTCGCCCGGTATCTGCGCCCACACCCCGCCCCTCCTGACTACCGGGAGCGCGGGTGCCGCTTGGGGGAGGGGCACCCGTAGGGGGAGTGAAGTGGGGTCCGCCCGGCGTGGGGGCTGGCGGACTCCACTTCGCTGTCTCCAGGAGGTGTTCGCTGCTTCCGCCCTGCCCGCCGACCAACCCCGGCGTGCGACGAGACCCCGCGAAACTGCCCTTGACCTCACCGGACCTGGTCCCGGGCGGCCCCCACCCTTCCCGGGGGGCGTCCCCGAGGCCAGTCTACCGGCGGCGCAAGATCGATAGGGGTGTGTGCCGTTGCCTGTGGACAACTCGGTGGCCTGTGGGCGGTCCGGATGTACCGGTGGGCGGTCCGGACGTTGTTGAGGGCGGCTCCGTGGGGGCGTCGTGATCGTGTTCCTGGCTGAGTCACCAGGGTGTTGTGTTGTCGGGGTGTCGAGTTGACGGTGGTCGGGTAGCGGAGCGTCGAGCCGGTAGTGGGCCGGGTTGGCGCAGGGGGCAGATTGGTGGAGGGCCGAATCGGCAGGGCGTCGGGCTGGCGGGGGCGGATTGGCAGGGCGTCGGTTGGCAGGTCGTCAAGTTGGCAGCGGGCCGGGTTGGCAGGACGTCGGGTTGGCGGGCCGGGTTGGCGGGGCGGTCGGGTTGGCAGTGGGCCGGGTCGGCGGGGCGTCGGGTTGGCGGGGGCCGGGCTGGCGGGGCGGTCGGGTTGGCAGGGCGTCGAGTTGGCGCAGTGTCGAGTCGCCGGAGGAGCGAGTCGCCAGTGGGGTGGGTTGGCGGTGGGGCACGTCGCCAGTGGGGTGGATTGGGCCGTGGGGCGGGTTGGGGAGGGCCGGCGGAGCTTCGGGTTGGGAGTGGACAAGCCGACAGATGGGCAGCTTGATCCGTGGGTGGGTTTGCGGAGGGTTTGCACAGTGCTGAGTCGCCCAAGGGGTGGGTCGGCAGCGGGGTGAGTTGGCAGCGGGGCAGGTTGACCGGGTGGGCAGCGGGGGAGTTCGTGGGGGCGGGTACGGGTGGGGGTCCGACTGCGTGGTCGTCGAACAGTTGTCCCGGTGACCCCGGGTCTGATTCGATAAAGAGAGACCGCTGACCTCTTGACCTGCGCGCGGTGGCGTGAACGCTAGGGTTCCGGGGAAAGGGCGGGTGCAGCGCCGGGCCAGGACGGTTCGGCTCAATACTGTCGCAGACGAGGAGACCCAGGTGACGGTTCGCGTAGGTGTCAACGGTTTCGGTCGGATCGGTCGCAACTTCTGGCGTGCCGTGCAGGCCAGTGACCACGACATCGAGATCGTGGCCTTCAACGACCTCGGTGACGTGGCGACCATGGCCCACCTGCTGAAGTACGACAGCATCCTGGGCCGGTTGCCGCAGGACGTGTCGGTGACCGCCGAGGGGATCAAGGTCGGCGACACCACCATCAAGGCGCTGGCCGAGCGCGACCCGGGCAAGCTGCCCTGGAAGGACCTCGGCGTCGACGTCGTGGTCGAGTCGACCGGGTTCTTCACCAACGCGGCCGACGCGCGCAAGCACGTGGACGAGGGTGGCGCGAAGAAGGTCATCATCTCCGCCCCGGCCAAGGGTGAGGACCTGACCGTGGTGCTCGGCGCGAACGAGGACAAGTACGACGGGTCGCAGACCGTCATCTCGAACGCCTCCTGCACCACCAACTGCCTGGCGCCGCTGGCGAAGGTGCTGCACGACTCGTTCACCATCGAGCGCGGTCTGATGACCACCATCCACGCGTACACCCAGGACCAGAACCTGCAGGACGCCCCGCACAAGGACCTGCGTCGGGCGCGGGCGGCCGCGTTGAACATCGTGCCGACGTCGACCGGTGCGGCGAAGGCGATCGGGCTGGTGCTGCCGGAGCTCAACGGCAAGTTGGACGGTTACGCGCTGCGCGTCCCGGTGCCGACCGGCTCGGCCACCGACCTGACCGTGAACCTGGGGCGCGATGTGACCCTGGACGAGGTCAACGCCGCCTACCAGGCCGCCGCGGAGGGCGCGCTCAAGGGCATCCTGCGCTACAACACCGACCCGATCGTGTCGGCGGACATCGTGACCGACCCGGCGTCGTGCATCTACGACTCGCCGCTGACCAAGGTCAACGGCAACCAGGTCAAGGTCGTCGGCTGGTACGACAACGAGTGGGGCTACTCCAACCGCCTCGCCGACCTGACCGCGCTCGTCGCCTCGAAGCTCTGAGGACCCGGTTTTGAAGACTCTCGACGACCTGCTCGCCGAGGGCGTTGCCGGTCGGCGCGTGCTGGTGCGCGCCGACCTGAACGTCCCGCTGGACGGCGACAAGATCACCGACGACGGCCGGGTGCGCGCGTCGCTGCCGACCATCTCCCGGCTCGCCGACGCGGGGGCCCGGGTCGTGGTGGCCGCCCACCTCGGTCGCCCCAAGGGCGCCCCGGAGGCCAAGTACTCGCTGGCGCCGGTCGCCGCCCGGCTGGGTGAGCTGCTGGGCCGCCCGGTGGCACTGGCCACCGACGTCGTCGGCCCGTCCGCTCGGTCCACTGTGGACGCACTGGTCGACGGTGGCGTCGCGCTGCTGGAGAACGTGCGCTTCGACCCGAGGGAAACCAGCAAGGACGCCGGTGAGCGGGCCGTGCTGGCCGACGAGTTCGCCGCGCTGGCCGACGCGTTCGTGTCCGACGGTTTCGGTGTCGTGCACCGCAAGCAGGCCTCGGTCTACGACGTGGCGGGCAAGCTCCCCGCGTACGCCGGTGGCCTGGTCCTCGCCGAGGTCGACGTGCTCAAGCGGCTCACCGGTGACCCGGCCCGGCCGTACGTGGTCGTGCTCGGCGGGTCCAAGGTGTCGGACAAGCTCGCCGTCATCGAGTCGCTGCTGCCGAAGGTGGACCGGATCCTCGTCGGCGGCGGCATGTGCTTCACCTTCCTCGCCGCCGAGGGACTGGGGGTCGGTGACTCGCTGCTGGAAGCCGACATGATCGACACCTGCAAGCGGCTGCTGGCCGAGCACCCGGACAAGATCGTGCTGCCCGCGGACATCGTCATCGCCGACGACTTCTCCGCCGAGGCGAACACGCACACCGTGCTCGCCGCCAACATCCGCGAGGGCTGGAAGGGCCTGGACGTCGGCCCGATCACCGTGGAGCGCTACGCGGAGGTCGTCGCGGACGCGGGCACCGTGTTCTGGAACGGCCCGATGGGCGTGTTCGAGTTGGCACCGTTCGCCGAGGGCACCCGTGGTGTGGCTCAGGCGATCGTCGACTCGTCGGCGTTCTCCGTGGTCGGCGGCGGCGACTCGGCGGCCGCGGTGCGGCTGTTGGGCCTGCCCGAGGACGGGTTCTCGCACATCTCCACCGGCGGCGGCGCGTCGCTGGAGTACCTGGAGGGCAAGGACCTTCCTGGCGTCTCCGTCTTGGAGGGCTGATGGCCAGGCAGGTATTGATCGCCGGTAACTGGAAGATGAACCTCAACCACCTCGAGGCCATCGCCCTGGTGCAGAAGATCGCGTTCTCGCTGCCGGAGAAGTACTTCGCCAAGGTCGAGGTGGCGGTGCTGCCGCCGTTCACCGACATCCGGTCGATCCAGACCATGGTCGACGGCGACAAGCTGCTCATCCGGTACGGCGCGCAGGACGTCTCCCGCTACGACTCCGGCGCCTACACCGGCGAGATCTCCGGCCTGATGCTGGCCAAGCTGGGCTGCAGCTACGTCACCGTCGGGCACTCCGAGCGGCGCGAGTACCACGGCGAGACCGACGAACTGGTCAACGCGAAGGTCAAGGCGGCGCTCAAGCACGGCATCACCCCGATCCTCTGCCTCGGCGAGAAGGTCGAGGTCCGCGAGTCGGGCGGGCACGTCGAGCACTGCGTCGAGCAGCTCATCGCCGGTCTCAAGGGGCTGAAGGCGGAGCAGGCGGGCAAGGTCGTCGTCGCCTACGAGCCGGTCTGGGCCATCGGCACCGGCAAGGTCGCCACGGCCGCCGACGCGCAAGAGGTGTGCAAGGCGTTGCGCGGCGCCCTGGCCGAGAAGTACGGCGACGAGGTGGCCGGGGGCGTGCGTGTCCTCTACGGCGGCTCGGTGAAATCCGGCAACATCGGTGAACTGGTCGCCCAGGAGGACGTCGACGGCGCGTTGGTCGGCGGCGCCAGCCTGCAGGCCGACGAGTTCACCAAGCTGTGCGCGATGGCGGCGGGCGGACCGCTGCCGTAACCCGTTCACGCAGGTCGGAGCGCCGGGGAGTGATCAGCCCCGGCGCTTTTCGGCTATTCGGGGGGTGTGCGGATGCACGTGCCGATGAATTCTCGGGCCGGATCGGGGAAATCCGGTAATCGGATCGGCACGCCGGGTCGGGGCGGTGGTCGAACACGGCGAGGTCACCAGGTAATCTGGGGCCTCAACCGAACGACCGCGAGGACCCGATGATTCTGACGCTGCAGATCGCTCTGATCGTTTCCAGCCTTCTGCTCATCCTGCTGGTGCTGCTGCACCGGGGTCGGGGTGGCGGTTTGTCCTCGCTGTTCGGCGGCGGCATGCAGTCCAGCCTCTCCGGGTCCAGCGTGGTCGAGAAGAACCTCGACCGGGTCACGCTGTTCGTCGGCGCGGTCTGGGTCATCTGCGTCGTCGGCCTCGGCCTGCTGGTCAAGATCAGCTGAGTCGGCGCGTGCGGCTGGTTGGAGATCCGACGCGGGCATCCGCGTCGAACCACGTGGTGGGGGTGTGAACATCAATGGCCGGTGGTAACGCGATCCGGGGTACCCGGGTCGGTGCTGGTCCCATGGGAGAGTCCGAGCGCGGCGAGTCGGCGCCCCGGCAGCGGGTGTCCTACTGGTGCGCCAACGGACACGAATCCCGTCCGTCCTTCGCGCTGGACGCGGAGAAGCCCGAGTCCTGGGACTGCCCGCGCTGCGGCCTGCCCGCGGGCCTCGACGAACAGGCGCCGCCGAAGGCCCCGCGCAACGAGCCCTACAAGACGCACCTCGCCTACGTGAAGGAGCGCCGCTCCGACGCCGACGGCGAGGCCATCCTGGCCGAGGCACTGGCCAAACTCCGCGCCAAGCGCGAGGGCTGAGCTCGGGTGGCAACCGGTCGACGGGCCCGTACCCCCGGTTGGGGGCGCGGACCCGTCGGCTGTTCGGGGTGCGGGTCAGGTGGGTGGCGGGGGCGGTTGCTGCGGGTCAGTTGGGCGGCCTGTGGATCGGGGGCGTTGTAGCCGCGGCAGGTGCCAGCCGTTGGCTGTTTAGTCGCGGACCGCGGGGCCGTTGCCGTGCCAAGCGTCGTAGGTCGGTGGGCAGTCTGCGGATCGCGGGGTGGTTGCCACGGTCGGCGCTGCCCGCTGGTTGTGGGGCCTGGGGATGGTGGGGGCGGTTGCCGCGGCAGGCGCTGCTCGTCGGCTGTTGAACCTGCGGATCGCGGGGGTCGTTGCCGCGCCAAGCGCAGGTTGGGCGGGCCGGTTGTCCACAGGGTGCTGGGTTGTCCACAGCGGGGCGTTGGGTGCTCTTGACAGGTCGGCCGGTGCGCTACGTTCAGGAATGGGCCCCCGAACCCCGGGTGGGTGGGCTCTGGGTGGCGGATGGTGGGGTGGATCGGCAAGTGCTCGATCGGGGGGGGCTTGCGGGATCTGGCGGGGTCTTGCGGGATCCGGCAGGGGTGTGCGGCGAGCGTGTGGGGAGCGTGCGAAGGGCCCGCGACCCCGGGGTGGGGTGCGGGCCCTTCGCTGGGCGGGACTAGTACTGGAACTCGCTGATGAGGGTGCGGAGGTCGGCTGAGGCGTCGTTGAGGGTGCGGGCGGTGCGTTGGGCGGCGCCCGCGGCGGAGCTGGTGTCCTCGGTGGCGCGGGCCAGGCCGCCGATGCCGTCGCCGATCTGGACGACGGCGGTGGCGGTTTCGTGGACGTTGCGGCTCATCTCGGCCGTGGTGGCGGTCTGCTCCTCGACGGCGGCGGCGATGACGGTTTGGGTGTCGCAGATGGAGCTGACGACCTGGCCGATCTGGTGGATGGCCGAGGTGGCTTCCGCGGAGCCCTGTTCGATGGCCTTGATCCGGCGGGTGATGTCCTCCGTCGCGGTGGCGGTCTGCTGGGCCAGTTCCTTGACCTCACCGGCCACGACCGCGAAGCCCTTGCCGGACTCGCCCGCGCGGGCGGCCTCGATGGTCGCGTTCAGGGCCAGCAGGTTGGTCTGCTCGGCGATGGAGCTGATCAGCTTGACCACGGTGCCGATCTCGGCGGTGGCGTCACCCAGGGCGGCGACGGCCTGGTTGGCGGTCTCGGTGTCGCGGACGCCCTCGTTGGCGACGTCGGCGGCGCGGCTGGCGTTCTGGGTGATCTCGTCGATCGCGGCGCGCATCTGCTCGGAGGCACCGGCCATGGCGGTGACCATGGAGGACACCTGGGTGGCGGTGGCGTTGATCGAGCTGGCCTCGATGCTGGTCGCGCCCGCGGTGTCGGCGAGCTTGCCGCTGACCGTGGTGAGCTCGTGGGAGGCCCCGGCGACCTCGTCGGCGCGGGCGGCGACCCGGCTGATCAGGCCCTGGGTGCGCTCGGCGACCTGGTTGAACCCGGTGGCCACCTCGCCGAGCTCGTCGGACCGGTCGGCCTCGATGCGCTTGGTGAGGTCACCGCCCGCGATGGCGGCGAGCCCGGCCCGCAGGTTGCCCAGCGGGCGGGTGATCGAGCGGACCAGCAGCACGGTCATCACCAGACCGGCCAGGAACGCGGCGCAGGCCAGCAGGATGGTGGTCAGCTTGCTGCTCGCGGCCAGGTCCTGGGCGTCGGTCGCGGTCTGCGCCGACTCGTTGTCGACGTCGCTGAGCAGCGTGTCGATGCCCGTGGCGATCTTGTTGTAGATCTGGATCTCGGTGACCGCGACCTGGTCGTTGGCCTTCACGTAGTTGGCCCACACGCCGGTGCGGTACTCGGCGACGATCTGGTTGTCGAGCGCCATGAACTGGTCGAACAGGTCGCCGACGGCCTTGGCGTCCTTCTCCTGGTCCGAGTCGAGGCCGAAGGCGATGAGCGCGGCCAGCTCGGTTTTGAACGCGGCGGCCGACTTGAGGAAGGACGCCCGGGAGTCGCCGATGTCGGCGCTGGCGTTGGCGACGCCGCGCAGCACGTCGAAGGCGTAGGCGGTCTGCCAGCCGTTGAAGTCGCCGGAGCGGAACTTCACCTGCATGGCCAGTTGGGTCAGGTCCCGCGACCGGGCTATCTTGGCCGCCGCGTCCCGCTCGCGGTCGATACCGGACACCGCGACCGTGGCCAAGGCGGCCAACAGCACCAGCAGGACCGCCATCGACGCCCCCACCCGGACCCCGACCCGCAGGTTTCTGATTCGCTTCAGCATGTGGCACCAGTTCCCACTCGCGCGGTCTCCCGCGGGTCCAGAGACGAAGGTGCCCGGCCGTTCGGCGAAGGTCAGCGGTGACTGAGGCGATGCACCCGAGATACCCCGATCGCGCTACCGGGATCACCCGGCCGGTCATCCCGCGAGTGGGTACCGGGCTCGCACCTCGAATCCACCCTCGGCCGTCGGGCCCGCGTCGAGGCTGCCGCCGAGCAGGCCCGCGCGCTCGCGCAACCCGAGCAGACCGTGCCCGCCGGAGGGCAGCGTGCCGGGGTGGTGGCGGCGCGGCGCCTCGTTCGTGATGGCGACGACCAGAGCGTCCGACTCGGCCCGCACCCGCACCGAGGTGCGCGACCCGGCGGCGTGCTTGCGCACGTTGGTCAGCGCCTCCTGGACCGTCCGGTACGCGGCGCGGGACACCGGGCCGGGCACGTCCGCCGGGCAGGCCTCCATGTAGAGCCGGACATCGGTGTCGCGGACCAGGTCGGCGATGTCGTCGACACCGGGCTGGGCCTCGTCGTCGTCCACCCCGGACCGCAGCACGCCGACCAGTTCGCGCAGCTCCTCCAGGGTGCGGGTGCTCAGCGCGCGGATGGTCTCGGCGGCCTCCCTGGTGGCCGGGTCGGGCAGGTCGACCTGCATGGCGCCCGCCTGCATCGCGATCAGCGTCACCTGGTGCGACACGACGTCGTGCATCTCGCGGGCCAGCTTCGCCCGTTCCGCGGAGCGGACGGTGGCCGCGTGCAGCCGCTTCTCCCGCTCCCGGCTGCGCGCCAGCTCCCGGATCCGGGTGGACAGCTCCTGGCGGACCGCGATGAGCAGCCCGATGGCCACCGGCATCCCGGCGACCAGGATGCCGTAGATCGCGTCCGAGATGTGCTCGCGCCAGGTCAGCGCCAGGAAGTCCGACCACGGCCAGAGCACGAACCGGCACAGCGCGACCAGCACCGCGCCCGCCACCGTGC
Organism: Actinokineospora inagensis DSM 44258; assembly: GCF_000482865.1. Taxonomy (GTDB): domain Bacteria; phylum Actinomycetota; class Actinomycetes; order Mycobacteriales; family Pseudonocardiaceae; genus Actinokineospora; species Actinokineospora inagensis. The sequence continues at coordinate 28,736 of NZ_AXWW01000048.1, forward strand.
GCCAACCGACCAGCGACCGCTTGGCCAGCGTGCCCAGCGCGATCATCGCCGCCAACTGCGACCAGCCGAAGAAGAACCCGGGGATGGTGATCAGGACCGCGGTGAACGGCAGGTGCCTGCGGGTCAGCATCGCGGGCAGCGCCAGCCAGGACAGCCAGATCGAGTACATCGGCACGTCGTGCGGCGGGACCAGCCACACGTCCAGGGTGGCCACCAGCAGCGCGAGCGCGTCCGAGGACAGGTCGCGCACCCGTTTGCGCTCCCGCCAGAGCGCCAGCCGCGGGGGTAACCGGAACCGGCCGAGCAGCCCGGTCGGCAGCCGCACGGCGGTGCGCGCCACCCGGTCCAGCACGGCCGTGGGGGCCTCGGAACCGACGCTGTCCGGCGTCAGCATGGGGGCGACCAGCGCGCCACCTCCTCCTGGGTCCTGGCTTGCCTGGTCGGCGCCGCCCGCGGCCGCCGGTGGGGTTTCCCGCAGGTCGGCGCGGTCGTGCGCACCCGCTCGCGGGGAAGGGACGGCTTCCGGGGCGTTACCATTCTCCCGGTCCCGGGCCTTCCGGCGCTGGCGCTGTGGCATGGAACGCCCTTCCTGCGACGACGTGCTGCGGCCAGGTGTCGTCACCCATCAAGACAGACAACCCCGGCCACGGGACGGCACCCGCACAACAACTGTGCGGGAGCAAACGCACGGTGCCCGTTCGGAGCAAGAGGGGAGGGAGCCCACCCGTGGTGCGCACGCTCGTCGTCGACAACCACGACTCCTTCACCTACAACCTCGTCCAGGCCCTCGCCGCGATCAGCGGCAGGCGACCGGAGGTGGTCCGCAACGACGCGGACCTCGACCCGGCCACGCTGCGCGGGTACGACGGCGTGGTGATCTCCCCGGGTCCCGGACATCCTGGCGTGCCTGGCGATCTGGGCCTCAGCCGGGCCGTGCTCGCCGCCGCCGACCAGCCGGTGCTCGGGGTGTGCCTCGGTCACCAGGGACTCTGCCTGCTCGGGGGTGCCCGCGTCGAGCACGCGCCGCAGGTTCGGCACGGCAGGCTTTCCCAGATTTCCCACGACGGGCGCGACCTGTTCGCCGGGCTGCCGTCGCCGATGTCCGTTGTGCGGTACCACTCCCTGCACGTGGTCGACCTGCCGCCCGCGTTGGCGGCGACCGCGTGGAGCGACGACGGCGTGCTGATGGGCGTGCGGCACAAGGAACGCCCGGCCTGGGGCGTGCAGTTCCACCCGGAGTCCGTCGCGACCGAGCACGGCACCGCGCTGCTGGCCAACTTCATCGATATGGTCCATCGGTGGCGCGAAGGCCGCCCCAGGGAACGGATTTCCGTCCCGCCGCCGGTGTGTCCGGTCGAGCCCGTCCCGGAACCGGTGGCGCGGGTGCTGGTCGAGAAGATCACCGTGCCGGTCACCGCGGAGGAGGCTTACGCCGCGCTGTACCGGGATTCCCAGCACGCGTTCTGGTTGGACAGCGCGGCGGACGGCCGGTTCTCCTTCCTCGGCGACGCGGGCGGTCCGCTGGCGCGGGTCGCCACCGCGGACGTCGCGGCGCGGACGGTGACGATCACGTCGGCCACCGGGGTGGAGGTCGTCGACGGCGAGTTCCTGGCGTGGCTGGACGCCGACCTCGCCGCGCACCCGGTTTCCGCGCCGGACCTGCCGTTCGACTTCGCCCTCGGCTGGGTCGGCTACCTCGGCTACGAGCTCAAGGCCGAGTGCGGCGGCGAGCAGGCGCACCGGTCCGCCGATCCGGACGCGCAGCTCGTGTTCGCCGATCGGGCACTCGCCTTCGACCACGCCACCGGCGAGGTGTACCTGCTCGCCTTGGCGGGCACCGACAGCACCGACTGGCTGACCGCCACCGCGGCGGCATTGGCGTCGGCTCCCCGGTTGTCCCCGCCCGGTCCGGCCGACATCAGCGTCGGACCGGTGCGCGCCCGGCACGATCGCGACGGCTACCTGGCGATGATCGCCGAGAGCCAGTCCGCCATCCACGACGGCGAGACCTACGAGGTCTGCCTCACCAATGAGATCACCGCCCGCGCCGAACTGGACGTGTGGCCCGCCTACCGGTCGCTGCGCCGCGCCAACCCCGCCCGGCACGGCGCCCTGCTGCGGTTCGGCGGTCTGTCGGTGCTCAGCACGTCGCCGGAGCGGTTCCTGTCGGTCAGCGCCGACGGTGTGGCGGAATCCCGGCCGATCAAGGGCACCCGGCCGCGCGGGCGCACCCCCGCCGAGGACGAGTGGCTGCGCGCGGACCTGGCCACCGGGGAGAAGGACCGCGCGGAGAACCTGATGATCGTCGACTTGGTCCGCAACGACCTCGGCGTGCACGCGGAGACGGGCTCGGTGGCGGTAACCGGGTTGTTCGAGGTCGAGACCCACCCGACGGTGCACCAGTTGGTCAGCACGGTCCGCGCGCGGCTCGCCCCGGGGGTCTCCGCGGTCCGGTGCGTCCGCGCGGCGTTCCCGCCCGGGTCGATGACCGGGGCGCCCAAGGAACGCACCATGCGGATCATCGACCGGCTCGAACGCGGCCCGCGCGGGGTCTACTCCGGGGTCATCGGCTACTTCTCGCTCACCGGGGCCGCCGACCTGAGCGTGGTCATCCGGACCCTCGTCGCCCGACCGGGCCAGGTGTCCTTCGGTGTCGGTGGGGCGGTGATCGCCCTGTCCGACCCGGCCGACGAGTACACCGAGACCGTGGTGAAGGCCCGCACGATGCTGGATCTGCTCGGCGTCGACTTCCCGGACCGGGCCGCCGCGCGAGGGTTTGACTGAGGGAAACCGTCCCGTCACGGCCCGTCCCCTTACGGTTGCCACCATCCCGACATGAGCCCATCCCTCTTGTCACGGGCAGGCACCGCCGCACTGGCCTGCTTGACCGCGCTTACCGCGTTCCCCGCGTTGGCCGCCGCGCACCCGCGGCCGCGCGACTTCGACCTCGAGGCCCACCGCGGCGGCATCGGTCTGCGCGTGGAGAGCACGCTCGCGTCCTTCGGCAACGCCATCCAACTCGGCGTCAGCACCCTCGAACTCGACGTCCAGATCACCGTGGACGACAAGGCCGTCGTCGGCCACGACCGCAAGATCGACGGCGGCAAGTGCCGCGACACGGCACCCGTTGTGCCCGGTGACCCCCAGTTCCCGTACGTGGGCAAGTACGTCAACACGCTCACCCTCGCGCAGGTCCGCAGCCTGGACTGCGGGTCGAAGCGGCTGCCGGACTTCCCGGGGCAGGAACTCGTGCCGGGCGCCAAGATGCCGCTGCTGAGCGAGGTGTTCGACCTCGCCCACCGCTACCACTCCGACGTCCACTTCAACGTGGAGACCAAGGTCGAGGCCGGGTCGCCGTCCGAGACCGCGCCGCGGGAGAAGTTCGTCGCGATCACCGCCCGTGAGATCAGGGACGCGGGCGTGGCGAGCCAGGTGACCATCCAGAGCTTCGACTGGGGCTCGCTGATGCTCATGCACCGGGTCAACCCCCGGCTGCCGCTGGTCGCCCTCACCAACTACGACTTCCTGGAGACCGGCAAGCCCGGCAAGTCACCATGGCTCGGCGGCATCGACATCGACGACTTCGGCGGCGACCCGATCGCGGCCATCAAGTCCTTCGGTGCCAGCGCTTTCTCACCCGTGCACGGGTTCCCGCAGGGCGGCACGGTGAACGACCCAGGCTACAAGCCTTATGTGACCGCCGAGATGGTCCGGCACGCGCACGACAACGGCATCAAGGTCATTCCGTGGACCGTGGACGACGTGCCCACGATGTCCAAACTGATCGATGACGGCGTGGACGGGCTGATCACCGATTACCCGGACCGGTTGCGCGCTTTGCTGGCGCGGCGCGGGTTCCGGCTGCCACGGGCCTACCCGTCGCCGTTCGACATCCAGGGCCACCGGGGCGCTCGCGCGGTCCGACCCGAGAACACCCTCGCCGCGTTCAAGTACTCGCTGGCGAACCCCGCTGTGTCCACTTTGGAGCTCGATACCGGCATCACCGCCGACGGCGCCGTCGTCGTCATGCACGACCGCGTGATCCCCGGCGCCCACTGCGTCGACACCGCCCCGGTCCGCCCCGGCGACCCGGCCTTCCCCTATGTCGGCAAGCTGATCCACTCGCTGACCCTGGCGCAGGTCAAGACGGTCGACTGCGGTTCCAAGACGCTGCCCGAGTTCCCGCGCCAGGTCGCGGTGCCGGGTGAGCGGATCCCGACCCTGGCCGAGGTGTTCGCCGCCGTCCGCGCGAGCGGCCGCCAGGACATCCGGCTCAACATCGAGACCAAGACCAGCCCGCTGGCCCCCGCCGACACGGCGCCGTACGACGTCTTCACCCGCAAGGTCGTCGGCGAGATCGCCCGCGCGGGTTTCGTCGACCGGTCCACCCTGCAGTCCTTCGACTGGCGCACCATCGAACTCTCCCGCTTCCTCCAGCCCCGCCTGGCCACCGTCGCGTTGGTGTGGCAGTACGGCCCCGCCGAGTGCGCCACCCTCGCCGACGAGTGCTCGCTGGAAGCCGTCTACGGCAACCGTTCCGTGAAGTCCCCGTGGACCGGTGGCCTGGACTGGTGGAAGGTCCGCGACCTCGGCAAGCTCACCCGCCTGGCCGGTGCCACCACCGTCTCCGCCAACTGGCAGGTCCACGACCCCCACCAGCAGCCGGTGGTCAACCCGGACTGGTACCTCCGCCAGGACCCGTCCTACTTCCACGGCCCCGACATCGCCGGCCTCCACCGCCAGGGCCTCAAGGTCGTCCCCTACACCGTCGACGACGCCCCCACCATGCAACACGTCATCGCCCTCGGCGTCGACGGCCTCATCACCGACGACCCGGACCTCTTGGTCGCCGTGGCCAAGCTGAACGGTCTTCGTTAGCCGACAACGGAAACGGGGTGGGCACCAGAAGTGCCCACCCCGTTTCGCGTGTTCGCGGCTAGCGGCCCGCCGCCGCTTTGTCGAGCAGCCACAGGGTCAGGTCCTGGCCGGTGGCGCCCGCGGCCGGGAGGTCCACTTCGGACGCGCCGGACAGTGCGGTGGTGACGGCCTCGGCCTTGCCCGCGCCGGTGGTCATCAGCCAGACCTCGCGGGCCTGGCGGGCCAGCGGGAGGGTCAGCGTGATGCGGGTGGGCGGCGGCTTGGGGCAGTCGCGGACCGCGACGACGGTGGCTTCCGACTCGTGGACGGCGGGGGAGTCCGGGAACACCGACAGGGTGTGCCCCTCCTCGCCGACCCCGGCCAGCAGGATGTCCAGCGTCACCTCGGCCAGTTCCTTGGCGTACGCCGCGGCCGCGAGGTCGGGGTCGTCGCCGTAGGGGCCGTCGGAGGGGGCGATGGGGTGGATGCGGTTGGGCGGGATGGGGACGTGGTCGAGCAGGGCCGCCCGCGCCTGGGTCTCGTTGCGGTCGCGGTGGCGGGCGGGCAGGAAGCGCTCGTCGCCCCAGTAGATGTCGACGGCGTCCCAGTCGATCGCGGTCATCGCGTTGTTCACCCGGAGGTGCTCCAGGACCGCGATGCCGGTGCGGCCGCCGGTCAGCGCCAGGGTGACCTTGGTCTGGCTGGCCTGCAGGTCGGTGATGGCGGTGACCAGCCGCGCCGCGGTGGCGGCGGCCAGCAGCGGCGGGTCGGTGTAGATGATGGTCCGCAGGCTCATGACTTGCCGCCCTTGCCCGCCCGCGCGGTCGACCTGGTGGAACTCGCCGCGCGCGGCTTTTTCGCTGGAGTGGAGTTCTTCTTGGCCGGTGGCTGCTCGTCCGCGGCCGCGGACTTGCGGGCCAACGTGGCCTCGGCATCGGCGGCCGACACCACGGGGGACTCGTCGGAGGTCGCGGGGGGTTTGGTCGGGGTCTTGACCGGGGTGCGGCCGCGCACGATCTTGCCGAGACCCTTGAGGGTCTCCTCGAACGGCTCGTCCGGGTCGAGCCTGCGCAGCTCCTCGGCCAGGCAGTCGCGGACCTCGCGCCGCTGCAGCGCGACCCGGCGGGCGGGCTGCCCCGGCTGGGTCAGCGTGCCGACCTTGCCGTCCGGGCGGACCAGTTCGACCGAACCGGACTTCCGTTCCAGCACGACGGACACTATCCCCTGCCCGTTCACCGCCTTGGTCCGGCGCACCGGGATCCGCAGCCGCGCGGCCAGCCACCCGGCCAGCAGGTCGGTCGACGGGGAGTCGCCCTCACCGGTGACCGTGGCGTCGGTGATCTTCTCGTACGGCGGCAGGTCCAGCGCGGCGGCCAGCACGGCCCGCCACAGGGTGAGCCGGGTCCAGGCCAGGTCGCTGTCGCCCTCGGTGTAGTTCTTCTGCCGGACCTCCAGCGCCTTGATCGGGTTGCGCTCGGCGGCGGCGTCGGTGATCCGGCGCTGCGCCAGCCGCCCGATCGGGTCGTCGGCGGGCCGGGCGGGCGCCTCGAACGGCCACCACGCCACGACCGGCGCGTCCGGCAGCAGCAGCGGGATGACGCAACTGGCGCCCTCGTCGGCGAGCGCGCCGTAGAGCCGCAGCACCACGACTTCACTGGCACCGGCGTCGCCGCCGACCCGGATCTGCGCGTCCAGCCGGGCGGCGGCCTTGCGGGCGCCGCGGGCCAGCACGATCACCCGGCAGGGGTGCTCCCGGCTGGCGTCGTTGGCCGCGTCTATCGCGTCCTCGGTCTTGGTCCCGTCGTCGGTGACGATGACCAGGGTCAGCACCCGGCCCAGGGCGGTCGCGCCGCCCTGTTCCCGCAGGTGCACCAGTTTCGTGTTGACCTGCGACGTGGTGGTCGAGGGCAGGTCGATGATCACGGTCGCCTCCTGCGCCGTTGCGGGACACCCGCACCCGGTCGTCGCCCATGATCAGCGGACGCATGGTGGATCACGGTCGCCTCCAATGACGGCCGGTACGCGACAACATCTTCTCAGCGGACTCCGGCCCCCAGGTACCGGACTGGTATCCCTCCGGCTTGCCCGCGGTCTTCCAGTACCGCAGCACCGGCTCCAGGATCTCCCAGGACAGCTCGACCTCCTGGTTGACCGGGAACAGCGACGGTTCGCCGAGCAGCACGTCGAGCAGCAGCCGCTCGTAGGCCTCCGGGGAGGACTCGGTGAACGCGTGCCCGTAGGAGAAGTCCATGGACACGTCCCGGACCTCCATCGAGTTGCCGGGCACCTTCGAGCCGAACCGCATGGTCACGCCCTCGTCCGGCTGCACCCGCACCACCAGGGCGTTCTGCCCCAGTTCCTCGGTGGCGGTGTCGTCGAAGGGCAGGTGCGGCGCGCGTTTGAACACGACCGCGATCTCGGTGACCCGCCGCCCCAGCCGCTTGCCGGTGCGCAGGTAGAACGGCACCCCGGCCCAGCGCCGGGTGTTCACCTCCAGGGTGATCGCCGCGTAGGTCTCGGTGGTGGAGGTCTTCGCGAAGCCCTCTTCCTCCAGCAGGCCGGGCACCTTCTGCCCGCCCTGCCAGCCGCCGAGGTACTGGCCCCTGGCGGTGGTCTCGGCGAACGGGCCGACCGCCTTGGTCGCCTCCAGCACCTTGATCTTCTCGGTGCGCAGCGCCTTGGGCCGGAACGACACCGGCTCCTCCATGGCGGTGAGCGCGAGCAGTTGCAGCAGGTGGTTCTGGATGACGTCGCGGGCGGCGCCGATGCCGTCGTAGTAGCCCGCGCGACCACCGAGGCCGATGTCCTCGGCCATGGTGATCTGCACGTGGTCGACGTAGTTGGCGTTCCAGATGGGCTCGAACAACTGGTTGGCGAACCGCAGCGCCAACAGGTTCTGCACCGTCTCCTTGCCGAGGTAGTGGTCGATGCGGAACACCGAGTCCTCGGGGAACACGTCGTTGACGATCTTGTTGAGCTGCTTGGCGCTGGCCAGGTCGTGCCCGAACGGCTTCTCGATCACCACCCGGCGCCACTTGTCCGGGCCGTCCGGCTTGGCCAGGCCGGACCGGGCCAACTGCTTGGTCACCACCGGGAACGCGCCCGGCGGGATGGACAGGTAGAACGCGTGGTTGCCCGCCGTGCCGCGCAGGTCGTCCAACTCGGCGACGGTCTCGGCGAGGTTGTCGAACGCGGCGTCGTCGTCGAAGGTGCCCTGCACGAACCGGAAGCCCTCGGCCAGCCGGTCCCACACCGCTTCCCGGAACGGGGTGCGCGCGTGCTGCTTGACCGCCTCGTAGACGACCTGCCCGAAGTCCTGGTCCGCCCACTCCCGGCGGGCGAACCCGACCAGTGAGAAGCCCGGCGGCAGCAGCCCCCGGTTGGCCAGGTCGTAGATCGCGGGCATCAGCTTCTTGCGGGAGAGGTCACCGGTGACACCGAAGATCACCAGGCCGCACGGCCCGGCGATCCGCGGCATCCGCTTGTCGCGCTCGTCGCGCAGCGGGTTCACCCAGGCGCGGGTCACCGCCCCACCTCCGCGAGCGCCTCGACCAGCCGGGCCAGCCCGGCCGCACGGTCGGTGAAGTGCAGCCGCAGCACCGGTCGGCCGTGCTCGACGAGGACCTGACCGTCGCCCAGTGCCTGCGCGTGCTGCAGCACCCCCAGCGTGTACGGGCGGTCCGGCACCTCGACGTCCCGCTCGACCGCGCCGGTCACCTGCAGGAAGACCCCGTTCTGGTGCCCGCCCTTGTGGTACTGGCCGGTGGAGTGCAGGAACCGCGGGCCCCAGCCGAAAGTGGTCTGCAGCCCGGAGACCCGGGCCAACTGCGGGCGCAGCAGCGCGGCGGACGCGTCGTCGAGGCGGTCCAGGTACACCTGGACCGACAGGTACCCGGCCTCCGGCGCGGCGGCCAGCAACGCGTGCACCGCGGCGGCGAGCGAGTCGGTCCCGTCCGGCAGCAGACCCTCGGACGGGTGAACCTCGACCGGTCCGTCGGTGAACGCGGGCGCGGACTCGGTGGAGCTGGGGGAGTCCAGCAGCGCGCGCGCCGCCTTCTTCGCCGCCTCCACGTCCGGCTGGTCGAACGGGTTGATCCCGAGCAGCCTGCCCGCCACCGCGGTCGCGTACTCCCACAGCAGGATGAGCCCGCCGAGGGTGCCCGCGGTGCCGATCTTCGCCCCGTCCGACGCCCGCCCGACGGCCACGGCCGTGGCGTCGTCACCGGCGTTGGCGAACCCGGGCGCGTCCGGGCGCTCCACGACCACCGGCAGCAGACCGGTGCCCTCCTTGCCGGTGGACTCGGCCACCAACTGCTCGGCCCAGTCGCCGAAGCCCTTGATGCCGGACCCGGTGTCGGCCAGCACGACCTTCTCCGCGCCCCGCGCGTGCGCCGCGCCCAACGCGGCCGCCAGCACCAGGGCCGGGTTCTCGGCGCTGTCCCGCGACAGCACCGGGACGGCGGCCTCCGCCTCGTCGAGCAGCGCGGCGACGTCGGCCCCGGCCAGCCCGGCGGGCACCAGGCCGAACGCGGTCAGCGCCGAGTAGCGGCCGCCCACGTTCGGGTCGGCCTGGAAGACCCGGCGGTAGCCCGCCTCGGTCGCGGACCGCTCCAGCGGTGACCCCGGGTCGGTGACCACGACGATCCGCGACGCCGGGTCGACGCCCTCGGCCGCGAACGCCGCCGCGAAGACCCGCCGGTGGCTGTCGGTCTCCACTGTGGACCCTGACTTCGAGGACACCACCAGCACGGTACGGGCAAGGTCGCCCGCCAGCGCGTCGGCGACCTGACCGGGGTCGGTCGTGTCCAGCACCACCAGCGGCACACCCGCCGTGTTGGTGATGACTTCCGGGGCGAGCGACGACCCGCCCATGCCCGCGAGGACCACCCGATCGATGCCCTCGGCGCGCAGCTCCGCGCGCAGCCCGTCGATCTCGGCCAACAGGGGGCGCGACGTGCTCGCCAGCGACGTCCAGGACAGCCGGATGGCCGCCTCGGACTCCGCCGCAGGACCCCACAGCGTGGGGTCCTGCGCGGTGAGCTTCGACGCCACCTGTTCGGCCACCAGTTGGTGGACGAGCGGAGCGGCCTCCTCGGCGAGCCGCTCGTCAACGATGGTTACTGCGACTTCTCCGGGGTGCTCTGCCATCTGCGGCGTCAGCCTCTCCTGGTTCGTCCTAGCTCTGGCTGCCTTACTTGGCTGCGTCGAGTTGTCCCTGGACCGTGTCCAGCAGCTCGGCCCAGGACTTCTCGAACTTCTCGACGCCCTCGGTCTCCAGGACGCGGTACACGTCGTCGACGTCGATGCCGACCGAGCTGAGCTCGTCGTAGACCTGTTGGGCGGCCTCGGCGGTGCCGGTCACCGCGTCACCGGTGATCTTCCCCTGTTCCGCCACGGCGTGCAGGGTTTTCTCCGGCATCGTGTTGACCGTCTCGGCGACCACCAGCTCGTCGACGTACAGCGTGGGGGAGTAGTCCGGGTTCTTCACCCCGGTCGACGCCCACAGTGGACGCTGCCGGTGCGCGCCGTCGGCGGCCAGCGCGTCCCAGCGCGGGCCCTGGAAGGTCTCCAGGAACGCGCCGTAGGCCAGCCGCGCGTTGGCCACGGCCGCCTTGCCGCGCAACGCCTTGGCCTCGTCGGTGCCGATCGCGTCCAGCCGCTTGTCCACCTCGGTGTCCACCCTGGACACGAAGAAGGACGCGACCGAGTGGATCGACCGCAGGTCGTGCCCGTTGGCCTTGGCCTGCTCCAGGCCCGCGAGGTAGGCGTCCATCACCGCGCGGTAGCGCTCGACCGAGAAGATCAGCGTGACGTTGACGCTGACCCCCTCGGCCAGGGTGCGGGTGATCGCGGGCAGGCCCTCGACGGTGGCCGGGATCTTGACCAGCAGGTTGGGCCGGTCGACGGTCTTCCACAGGTCCAGCGCCTCGGCCGTGGTGGCCTCGGTGTCGGCCGCCAGCCGCGGGTCGACCTCGATCGAGACGCGCCCGTCGACCTGGCCGGTGTTCTGGAAGGTCTCCCGGAACACGTCGCACGCGTTGCGCACGTCGGTGGTGGTCAGCTCGCGCACCACCGCGCTCAGGTCGGCGCCGCGCGCCGCCAGCTCCCGCACCTGCGCGTCATAGGCCTCGCCGTCGGACAGCGCGGCCGCGAAGATCGTCGGGTTGGTGGTGACGCCGACCACGTGCTGGTCGCGGATGAGCGCGGCCAGGTTGCCGGAGGTGAGCCGCTCGCGGGACAGGTCGTCCAGCCAGATGGACACGCCCGCGTCGGAAAGCTGCTTGAGGTTGTCGGTCACTGTTGCCTCCGTGTCTGGTGGCTCGTGTGCGTCCGGTTCGGACGGTTGCTCAGGACCCGGCCTTCGCCAGGGAAGCGCGCGCCGCGGCCACGACGGCCTCGGTGGTGATGCCGAACTCGCGGTAGAGGGTCTGGTAGTCCGCCGAGGCGCCGAAGTGCTCCAGCGACACGATCTCGCCCGCGTCGCCCGCGAACCGGTGCCACGGCTGGGCGATGGCGGCCTCCACGACCACCCGCGCCCTGACCGACGGCGGCAGCACCGAGTCCCGGTAGGACTGGTCCTGCGCGTCGAACAGCTCGATCGAGGGCACCGACACGACCCGGGCGGCGATGCCGTCCTCGGCCAGCTTGGCCCGCGCCTCGACCGCGATCTGCAGCTCGGAGCCGGTGCCGATCAGGATGACCTGCGGCTCGCCCTCGGTGTCGGCCAGCACGTAGCCGCCCTTGGCGACACCCTCGCGGGCCAACTCCTTGGTGCCTTCCAGCACGGGCAGGTTCTGCCGGGTCAGCGCGAGGCCGACCGGGTGCTTGTGCTGCGACAGGGTGGTCCGCCACGCCGCCGCGGTCTCGTTCGCGTCGCCGGGGCGCAGCACGATCAGGCCGGGGATGGCGCGCAGCGCCGCCAGGTGCTCCACCGGCTGGTGGGTCGGGCCGTCCTCGCCGAGGCCGATCGAGTCGTGCGTCCACACGTAGGTGACCGGGAGCCCGCTCAGCGCGGCGAGCCGGACGGCGGGCCGCATGTAGTCGCTGAACACGAGGAACGTGCCACCGTACGGACGGGTCGGGCCGTGCAGCACGATGCCGTTGAGGATCGAGCCCATCGCGTGCTCGCGCACCCCGAAGTGCAGCGTGCGGCCGTACGGCCGGGTGTCCCAGTGCGCGGTCTTCGCCGACGGCGGCCCGAACGAGTCGGCGCCCTTGATGGTGGTGTTGTTGCTCTCCGCCAGGTCGGCCGAGCCGCCCCACAGCTCGGGCAGCAGCCCGGCGATGGCGTTGAGCGTGTCACCGGACGCCTTGCGGGTGGCCACGCCCTTCGGGTCCGGGTCCCAACTCGGCAGCGCCTCGTCGAAGCCCTCCGGCAGCCGGTACGCCTGCGCCCGCTCCAGCAGCGCGTTGCGCTCCGGGTTGGCGGCCTTCCAGGCGTCGAACCGCGGCTGCCACTCGGCGTGCGCCGCCTCACCGCGCTTGACCACCTCGCGGGTGTGCGCCAGCACCTCCGGGGCGACCTCGAAGGTCTGCTCGGGGTCGAAACCGAGGATCTTCTTGACCGCGGCCACCTCGTCGGTGCCCAGCGCGGCGCCGTGCGCCTTGCCGGTGTTCATCAGGTTCGGCGCCGGGTAGCCGATCACGGTGCGCAGCAGGATGAACGACGGGCGGGAGGTCTCCGCCTTCGCCGCCGCCAGCGCGTCCAGGATGCCGACGACGTTCTCGCCGCCCTCGACCACCTGCACGTGCCAGCCGTACGCCTCGTACCGCTTCGCGGTGTCCTCCGACAGGGCGACGGTGGTGTCGTCCTCGATGGAGATCTTGTTGTCGTCGTAGACGACCGTGAGGTTGCCCAATTCCTGCCGCCCGGCCAGCGACGACGCCTCCGAGGTGACGCCCTCCTCGATGTCGCCGTCCGAGGCGATCACGAAGACGTGGTGGTCGAACACGCTCTCGCCGGGCGCGGCCTCCGGGTCGAACAGGCCGCGCTCGCGGCGGGCCGCCATCGCCATGCCGACCGCCGAGGCCAGACCCTGGCCGAGCGGACCGGTGGTGATCTCCACGCCCTTGGTGTGGTTGACCTCGGGGTGGCCCGGGGTCTTCGAGCCCCAGGTGCGCAGCGCCTTGATGTCGTCGAGCTCCAGGCCGTAGCCGGAGAGGAACAACTGCAGGTACTGGGTGAGGCTCGAGTGCCCGGCGGAGAGCACGAACCGGTCGCGGCCGATCCAGTGCGGGTCGCTCGGGTCGTGCCGGATGACCCGCTGGTAGAGGGCGTAGGCCAGCGGGGCCAGGCTCATCGCGGTGCCCGGGTGGCCGTTGCCGACCTTCTGCACCGCGTCGGCGGCCAGCACCCGGATGGTGTCCACGGCCCGGCGGTCCAGGTCGGTCCAGTCCTCCGGCAGCCTCGCGCGGATGAGTTCGGTCAGTTCGGCGGGCAGTTCACTACTGACGGACACGGACTTGTGCTCCCACTTCCACGTTTGGCGGAACCGTCGCGCACAGTCTTCCCCACCCGGGCTGGATCGATCCCGGAGCGGGGCCTGTGGCTGTCCCGCGGCTCATCCCTGGTCCGGTGACCAGCCTAGTCGCCGGGTCACGACCGTGTGATCTCCGACCGTCCCCTGGCGACACCGGGCCACCCGATACGGGTACCCGCGTACCGCGCGGTTAACATTTCCCGGTGCCGCGACCACCGATTCGCGGTCGCCCGCGCGTCGAGCGCGGGGCGATCCCGGGGTGGGCGGCCGACGAACGGCGAGTGGCTGAACAGCGAATGACCTGGACGCGAGGAGTGCGATGTCGTCGGTGACCCCCGTGCCCGTCGACACCCCCGCCGCGCCGGGCCGGGCGGGTACCCGGGCCGTGCTGGGCGCGTACGTGGCGCTCACCAAGCCGCGGATCATCGAACTGCTGCTGGTCACCACCGTCCCGGCGATGCTGCTGGCCGCGCGCGGCATCCCGTCGCCGTGGCTGGTGCTCAACACGCTGGTCGGCGGCACCATGGCGGCGGGCAGCGCGAACGCGCTCAACTGCGTGGTCGACGCCGACATCGACGCGGTGATGAAGCGCACGTCGGCCCGGCCGCTGGCCCGGCACGCGGTGCCCACCCGCAACGCGCTGGTCTTCGGCCTGCTGCTCGGGCTGCTCGCCTTCGGCTGGCTCTGGGCGTCGACGAACCTGCTGGCCGCGGCGATGGCCGTCGGCGCGATCCTGTTCTACGTCCTCGTCTACACGATGCTCCTCAAGCGACGGACGTCGCAGAACATCGTGTGGGGCGGCGCGGCGGGCTGCATGCCGGTGGTGATCGGCTGGTCGGCGGTGACCGGCGACGTCGGCTGGCCCGCGCTGGTGATGTTCGGCGTGATCTTCTTCTGGACCCCGCCGCACTTCTGGGCGCTGGCGATGAAGTTCCGCGACGACTACGCGAAGGCCGGTGTGCCGATGCTGCCGGTGGTGGCCACGCCCCGGCACGTGGCCAAGCAGATCGTCGTCTACTCCTGGGTGATGGTCGCGTGGACGCTGCTGCTCGTCCCGGCCACCGGCTGGGTGTACGCGTTGTTCGCCGTCCTGGCGGGCGGCTGGTTCCTGGTGTTCGCGCACCGGTTGTACGCGGCGGTGCGCCGGGACAAGCCGAGCAACCCGATGAAGCTGTTCCACCTGTCGAACACGTACCTGACGGCGGTGTTCGTGGCGCTGGCGGTGGACTCGGCGCTGTCGCTGCCGGTCACCGGCTGGCCGTTCTGACCGGTTTCCCGCTCAGACCACCCGTCAGGCCACCGCGGTGAGCAGCCGTTCCACGGTCGGGTCGTCCAGGGACTCCTTGATGCACCGCCACAGCTCCAGGTTGGCCGTGGCCCACCGGGAGTACGCGGCCGCGGCGGCGGGGGAGTAGAAGTAGAAGCCCTCGTCGAGCGGGGCCCGCTGCTCCCCGACGATCTTGTCGGCCAGTTCGCGCAGGCTCACCCCGTTCTCGCTGAGGTAGCGGTGCGCCAGCACGACCGGGGTCACCGGCAGCGCCTTGAACAGCGTGTCCGCGTCGCTGAGGGCCTGGGCCTCCAGCGAGATGTCCCGGTCCCTGGTGCGCATCTCGGCCTCGTCGACCAGCGCGTCGACCCACTCGGCGACGGCGGGCCGGATACCCGCTTCGGCCAGGATGGCCATCCGCAGGCCGCTGCCCGCCGCCGCGGTCGAGTTGCGCCGGACCAGGTAGTTCACGTCGTGCACCAGGGCCGCGGTTTCCACCACCGGCACGTCGGAACCGTTGAGGGTGGCGAACTCCACAGCCTTGTCGCGCACGAAGCTCACGTGGTGCCAGCCGTGGAACGGCAGCCGCCGCGCGTACCGCAGGCACAGGGCGTGCACCCGCCGCTCGACGTGGCCGACCGCCGCCGGTGGGACGGAGACCAGGCCCGGAGCCGTGGCCGGTGCGGTGATCGATGTGGTGGTCGGTGTCGTGGTCGAGGTCTCAGTGGGTGTGGACATGCCGGACTTCCCCTTCCGTTGGACAAACGGGTGGGGCGATGGTAGAGGCCACCGTGCGCGCGCACGGTGGCCTTCGGCGTGTTGGCCGGTCGGGGCGGTGCCGGTCAGGTCACACCGGGGGTCACAACCGCCGGGACAGGTCCGCCAACCGCGACTCCACCGGGACGTGCCGGTGCGCGGTGCCGGTCGCCGGGTCCCAGGACAGGCTCCACCGGTGCACCGGGCGGGACTTCACCAGGAACGTCATGGTGCCGTCCTCGGCGCGCGGGATGCGGTGGAAGTCGCCGGTGGTGAGGAAGCCGGAGTCGCCCGCGACACACTCGGTGCGCCGGGTCATCCTGGCCGCGCTGATCAGGCCGGTGCCGGGGTCGATGGTGGTCTCGTAGCGCTCGTGCCGGTAGCCGCCGCGCAGGATCACCGTGCAGAAGTCGTACCGGTGGTTGTGCACGGAGTCGGCGTAGCCGGGGCGCCACTCGTGCCGGGGTTTGTACTCGTGCAGCCAGAAGGTGAACGGTTCGTCCGGGTTGTCCCGCAGGCACCAGGCGAAGTGCGTTGTGGTTTCCCGGGAACGGGCGGCCAGCGCGTCCGCGTCGCCGGGGTCGAGGGTGGCGAGGTGCTGGCGCAGCAGCGCGCGCAGCACCGGACCGTCCACCCAGGACGCCACACCGCGGTGCACGGCCGACCAGGACGGGGCGGGGCCGACGGGGCCACTGGGTCTGCGTGGGGTGAGATCGATCTCGCGCATGCGCTGCGCCAGGTGGGACAGCGCGGGCACCGGGGCGGACACGGGCATCAGCTCTCAAGCTCGGCTTTGGCGGTGAACTCGTGGCGGAACCGGTGGAACTGCGCCTCCAGGTCGCGGAACTCGACCTCGGACAGCGGGGTCCCGGTGATCTTGGCGAAGTGCGCCAGGAACTCGGCGCGGCCGGTGTCGGGGGTGAGGGTGAACCGGTGCGCGTCGCGGGCGGCGTGCACCCTGGCGAACTCGCTGCGCTGCATGTCGTAGATGAAGGAGCCCTCGGAGAAGCGCAGTGTGCGCGGGTAGAGCGACGGCGCGCCCGCCACCGCGCTGTAGAGGGTGATCCACACGCAGTCGTCGAACAGTTCGACCCGGTCCAGCGGCGGGTCGGGGACCGCGGTGACCTCGATCGCGGTGCACTTGGCGCGCGCCAGGTACAGCCCGACCAGGCCGATCCGGATCTCCTGGTGCAGCGTGTCGGAGATCTTCTCGTAGTCCGCGTCCGGCCCGCCCTGCCGCGCCAGGTGCCGGGCCCGGCCGCTGATCGAGCCCCGCTCGCGCGGGTCGGCCAGCACCGCGCGGACCTCCCACTGGGCCGGGGAGAGCAGCATCCTGGCGGCGGCGTACCGGCCG
Organism: Actinokineospora inagensis DSM 44258; assembly: GCF_000482865.1. GTDB lineage: Bacteria > Actinomycetota > Actinomycetes > Mycobacteriales > Pseudonocardiaceae > Actinokineospora > Actinokineospora inagensis. Next base: position 45,450 of record NZ_AXWW01000048.1, read on the forward strand.
GAGAAGCCGCGGAACCACAGTTGCCGGGTCTCCCGCAGGTCGGACATGATCAGCGCGTTGAACGCCGGATCGGGCTCGGTGCTCGCCTCGAACACGTGGGTGGGGAAGAACTCCTGGTTCAGTGACCGGTACTCGGCGGACAGCTCGCGCAGCGCCTTGCGGCTCTCCTCGATCACCGGGGTGACCATGGCCCGCTGCGCGGCGCTGGCGGTGATCAGCGTCTGGCCGAAGCCGACCACGGCGGAGACCAGGGTGCCGGTGCCCAGCGCGGTGAGCAGGTTCTTGGCCAGACCTGGGTCGAGCCCACCGGCCAGCCACATCGCGGTTCCGGCGACCACGACCAAGACCAGCAGCAACAGCCCGGTGCGGGTCCAGAAGAGGTCTTGGATGGGGCGGGTGCGGAGGCCCTTGGCGTCCGCGGACAAGGCGGTTCACCTCCCTGGCGGACGCCCGCACCGCAGCAAGGGGTGATGGAACGGGCGCTCACCGTCACTTTACGCCGCCCACCCCGCCCGTGGATTGCGAACATCGGGTGAGGAATGGCAAATAACCACCGGTGGGGCAACAGGTGGTCCCTCGTCAGTGTTCCCCCTGCGACACCTAAGCTGCCGGGCATGCGCAACGTCGGCAAACTCATGATCGTGATCGCGGTGGGTGTGGGCCTCGCCGCGTGCTCGAACTCCGAGCAGGCATCCTCCCAGCCGCCCGGAGATCCCGTCATCACCGCCAAGAAGGCGACCAGCAGCGCCCCCGCGTCCACCACCGCGCCCGCGAGCGACGACGCTTCCGCCTCCAGTGGACCGTCCACCGCCGGTGGCCCGCAGTGCACCGCGGACAAGGTGAAGGTGGCGGGCGCGGCGGGCGCCAAGCCGACGATCACCATCCCGACCGACTGCGCGCCGCCGACGACGCTGCTGAGCAAGGACCTGGTCGAGGGCACCGGCGCGGTTGTCAAGACGGGCTCCAACGTCACCGTCAACTACGACCTGGTCACCTGGTCGGACCACGCCGAGCAGGACTCGTCGTTCGGCCGCAACGAGCCGTTCACCGTGCAGAACGTCGGGCAGGCCAGCGTGATCGAGGGCTGGAACGAGGGCCTCGACGGGCTGCGCCAGGGCGGCCGCAGGCTGCTGATCGTGCCGCCGGACAAGGGTTACGGCGCCCAGGGCCAGGGGAAGGTCAAGCCGAACGAGACCCTGGTGTTCGTCATCGACGCCGTCGCGGTGTCCTAGTCCGCCACCAGTCGACCACGCTGTCCAGGGGCGCGTCCGGGTTCCGGACGCGCCCCTTCGTCCGTCAGTCGACCTTGCCCGGCCACCAGACCCGGCGTCCGATGTCGACGGTCAGCGCGGGCACCAGCAGCGACCGGACGAGCAGCGTGTCGAGCAGCACGCCGAAGGCGACCAGGAACGCGATCTGCGCCAGGAACAGGATCGGCAGCACCGACAGCGACGCGAACGTGGCCGCCAGCACCACCCCGGCCGACGTGATCACCCCGCCGGTGACCCGCAGCCCGCGCAGCGCGCCCTCTCGGGTGCCGTGCCGCAGCGCCTCCTCGCGCACCCGGGTCATCAGGAAGATGTTGTAGTCGATGCCCAGCGCCACCAGGAACACGAACGCGAACAGCGGCACGCTGGGGTCGGCGCCGGGGAACTCGAAGAGGTGGTTGAACACCAGCGCGCTCACCCCGAGCGTCGCGGCGAACGAGAGCACCACGGTCGCGATCAGCAGCAGCGGCGCCAGCAGCGCGCGCAGCAGCAGCGCCAGGATGACGAAGATCACCGCCAGCACGATCGGGATGATCACCTTCCGGTCGTGCAGCGAGTTGGTCCGCACGTCGAGCTGGTTCGCCGACGGGCCGCCGACCAGGGTCCCGCCGAGCTCGTGGGTGCGGTCGCGCAGCCGCTGCACCGTGTCGAGGGCCCGCGGGCTGTCCGGCGCGTCGGCGAGCAGCGCGGTGATCTCGACCTTCCCGCCGACGACCTTGGCCGTGCGCAGGGCCGCGTCGGCGACGCCCGGGGTGGTCTTGGCCAGCTTCAGCACGTCCTGGGCCTTGGTCGCGTCGGTGATCAGCACGGCGGGGGAGCCGGTGCCGCCGGGGAAGTGCCTGGCCAGCACGTCCTGCCCGGTGACCGCGTCGACCTGGGTGAGGAACAGCTCGCTCTGCGAGACCCCGTCCGCCTTCAACTGCGGCAGGAACGCCACCCCGATCGCGAGCAACACCGTGCTCAGCAGCCACACCGCGCGCGGCCTGCGCCCGACCAGTCCGGCCACCCTCGGCCAGATCCCGCGCTGCTCCGGGGTTTCGCCGTCTGTGACGACTTCGGGGCGGAACGGCCAGAACGCGGCCCGGCCGAACAGTGCCAGTACCGCGGGCAGGAAGGTCAGCGCGGCCACCAGCGACGCCGCGATGCCGATCGCGGCGACCGGGCCGAGGCTGGAGTTGGACCGCAGGTCCGAGAGCAGCAGGCAGAGCAACCCGGCGATCACCGTCCCCGCCGACGCCCCGATCGGGCCGCTCGCCGCGCGCAGCGCCGCCCGCATGGCCGCGCCCTTCTCGGCGTGCGCGCGCAGTTCCTCCCGCAACCGGGCGATCAGCAGCAGCGCGTAGTCGGTCGCGGCGCCGAACACGAGGATGAACAGGATGCCCTGGCTCTGCCCGTTGAGCGTCAGCACGTTGTGCTTGGCCAGCAGGTAGACCACGCTGACCGCCAGGCACAACGCGAGCCCCGCGGTCAGCAGCACCAACAGCGGCAGGATCGGACTGCGGTAGACCGCGACCAGGATCAACGCGACCACCGCCGCCGTCACGCCGAGCAGCAGACCGTCGATCCCGCCGAACGCCGCGGTGAAGTCCGCGATCAGCCCGCCCGGCCCGGTCACGTGCGCGGAGAGCCCGGCGGGCAGCGCCCCGAACTGGTCCCGGATGTCGGTGACCAGCGCGCGCAACTTCTTGCTGTCATTGGGCAACAGGGCGACCGACTGCACCGCCTCGGTGTCCTTGGTGGACATTCGTGGCGGGCTGACCTGCCCCATCTCCGGCAGCTTGCCGACCTTCGCCAACACGGCATCGATGGCCGTCTGGTCGCCGCCGGTCAACCCACCGGGCCGCTCGAACACGATGACGGCGGGCAGCGCCGTGCTGTCGGCGAACCCCTTCTGCAACTCGGCCACCCTGGTCGACTCGGCCGACGCGGGCAGGAAGGAGGCGTTGTCGTTGCGCTGCACGGAGCTCAACTCGCCTTGTAGTGGCCCGCCGATCCCACCGATCACCAACCAGGCGACGATGAGCAGGGCGGGCAGGAGCCAACGCGCGGCACGCGCGCCGGTACGGTTGTCTGTCATCGCGTCCCTTCGGCGGGGGTCGCGCACATAATTGTTCAGTAGGCTGAACAATGCAACTCGACCCGCAGGAGGTGCTCCCCGGTGGACCCCGACCCGATCGCGTCCTGGCCGACCGGCAGGCTCCTGTCCGTCGCCGCGCGCCTGGTGGAACACTCCTGGCAGCGCTTCCTCGCCGCCCGCGGGCTCACCCACGCCGGCCTGATCACGCTGCACCTGCTGGTCGACGGGCCCCGGCCGCAACGATCCCTGGCACGCGGGGTCAAGGTGACCGACCAGACGATGAGCCGGACCATCGACCGGCTGTTCCGGTCCGGACTGGTCGAACGCGGGACCGACCCGACCGACCGCCGCCGCACGGTGATCACCATGACCCCGGCGGGCCGGAACGCGCACGCCGAGGCCCTGCGGGCCGAACGCGAGGCGCCCGAGGTCCTCGGCGCGGTCCGGGACTACGACGCCTTCCGCGGCCAGTTGGTCGAGTTGATCACAGCGCTGGGTGTGGAGCGGGCCACCGCCGTCCGCGCCGACGAGGTCATGGAGTAGCGCGGGTGGGAGCGGTGTTCACCGCTCCCACCCGGCCGCGCTCACGGGATCAGCAGTAGCTTCCCGGTCGTGCGTCGCCCTTCCAGGTCCTCGTGCGCCGTTCGCGCGTCCGCCAACGGGTACTGGCCGCCGATGCGGAGCTTGAGGGCGCCCGCGACGATGGCGTCGAAGATCTCGCCGATGCGCCAGGCGTTCTCCTCCGGGGTGGCCAGGTAGTGGGCGAGGGTCGGGCGGGTCAGGAAGACCGACCCGGCGGCGTTGAGCCGTTGCGGGTCGAACGGGCCGACCGGACCGCTGGACGCGCCGAACAGGGCCAGCACACCCCGCTGCCGGAGCACCTGGAGGTCACCGTCGAAGGTGGACGCGCCGACGCCGTCGTACACCGCCGCCACGCCCGCCCCGTCGGTGATCTCCTTGGTGCGGGCGACGAAGTCCTCCGAGGTGTACCGGATCACCTCGTCCGCGCCCGCCTCGCGGGCCAACTGCTCCTTCTCCCCCGTCGACACCGTGCCGATCACCCGCGCGCCACGGGCCTTCGCCAGTTGGACCAGCAGCAGACCGACCCCACCCGCGGCCGCGTGCACCAGCACCGTGTCGCCCTCCTGGACCGGGTAGGTCGAGGCGACGAGGTAGTGCGCGGTGAGGCCCTGCAGGAGCGCCGCGGCGGCGTCGTGGTCGTTGACACCCGCGGGGACCGGGGCCGCCCACGCGGCCGGGAGGACGACCTGCTCGGCGTAGCTGTCGTTGCCCTGGGCCCACGCGACCCGGTCGCCGACCGCGATGCCGGTGACCGAGGACCCGACGGCCTCGACCGTGCCCGCGCCCTCCTTGCCGGGGACGAAGGGCAGCGGCACCTTGTAGGCGCCGGAGCGCTGGTAGGTGTCGATGTAGTTCACGCCCGCGGCGGCGACTCGGACGAGCACCTCGTCGGGGCCGGGGGTCTTGGCGTCCACTTCGGCGAGGGCGAGTACTTCCGGTCCGCCGTTCTCCGTGACAACGATCGCCTTGGGCACTGCCCACTCCTTAGCTCAATTCGTCGCTTGACGTTCGGGTGCAACGCCGGAACGCGGGGGCCGCGTCCCTTCTCCCACAGTGTGGGAGACACGTCCACTCGACAGCGCATAGGCTGCACGTCATGGCGAACACCAGTGACTCCGTACGCTCCGCAGAGGCGTTCGTGGCGGCACACGGCAAGCCGTCGCGGGCCGTGGTCGAGAACATCGGACGGGCGGGGGCTCGGGTCGTGCTCGTCGGTGCCGACGGCGCGATGGGCGACCTGATCGTGTCCGACGTCGAGGCCGGGGCCGCATTGGTGGCGGGGATCGACGGTCTTGAGGCCGCCGAGTGGGACCGCGAGACCGTGGCCGCCACCCGGATCGGCGCCCAGCACCGCGCCAAGATGGCCGCCCGCGTCCGCGGCTAGCCCGCCTGGACGCTGACCTTCGCGGGCGACGGGGCGACAGCGCGGTCACGGGTCGCGCACCACATCGCGGCGGTCGCGACGATGACCCCGGTCGCGCCGAGGACGTGCAGCGACACCAGCAGCTCCGGCACCCCGGTCCAGTACTGCACGAACCCGAGCGCGCCCTGACCGAGGACCACCGCCACCAGGATGGTGTACCGGCGCCACAGCGCCTTGTCGGCGTCACCCGTGCGCAGCAGGACACCCGCGGCCAGCAGAATGCCCAGGTAGACGAACAGGAACGCGGCGTGCACGTGGGCCAACGTGTCCACCGGGACGTCCAGCCGCTCGGTCCCCGGGTCGCCCGCGTGCGGGCCTGCGCCGGTCACCATGGTGCCCGCGACCAGTAACCCCACCAGCACCACGACCGACCCGGTGAGCAGGCCGGGCAGCGCGGCGGGCACCCGCCCCACCGGAGCGCGCTCCGGGTCGGGGACGGCGTTGGCGAACACCACCGACAGCCAGATCATGATGGTCGACACGAGGAAGTGCACCGCCACGGTCCACCACAGCAGGTCCATCCGCACGGTGATCCCGCCGAGGACCGCCTGTACGACCACCCCGACCGGCATGACCAGGCCCAGTCGCACGTACTCGCGGCGGCGCGGGCGGTGCAGGTAGGCGAGGGCGAACGCGGCGAACGCCACGAACCCGACGATCCCGGTGAACATGCGGTTGCCGAACTCGATCCACTGGTGCAGCGCCGCGAACTCGGGGTGGTTGACCGGCACCAGGCTGCCCGGCTGGCACTCCGGCCAGGTGCGGCACCCCAACCCGGACCCGGTCACCCGGACCACCGACCCGGTGACCGCGATCAGCGCCTGCGTCACCACCACCGCGACCGCCACCGCCCGCTGCAGGCGGGGACTGGGGGAGGGGAGCGCGTCGACGCGGGCCTTCAGGTTTTCCAACGGCACCAACCGATGGTAAGCCGGGTTCACTGAGGGCCGCGGCGCGGGAGTCACTAGCGTGCGTTGGCTCTCACCGCGCGCCGATCCGGGAAAGTGTGGGCATGCTCGCGAAAGGACCCCACGCGGTGATCACGGCGAACTACACTCTGTCGCGGAAGGCGGACTCCCCCACCGCCTTCCCGGCTGTCGTCGGGCCGGTTCATCCCCCACGACCCGTCCGACGGCAGCCCCATCCAGCGCTCAGGTGGGCTCAGGTGAGCCTGGTCGTCCGCGTCGCGGCCAACCCGGCCAGCGCGCCCCAGCCCACCAGCGTGACCACAGTGGACAACGCGGGCGCCGCGTGGTGCGCGAGCACGTCGGTCAGCGCCTGGGTCAGCGCCGCCGAGGGCAACAACCGGACCACATCGGCCATCCCGGACGGCAACGTGTCGGTGGTGAGCACGACCCCGCCCGCGAGCAGCAGCACCAGCCACACGACGTTCGCCAGCGCCAACACCACCTCGGCCTTGAGCGCCCCACCGAGCAACACCCCGAGCGCCCCGAAGGTGAGCGTGCCCAACACCACCAGCACGACCGTCCACACCAGACCGGCGGCGGACGGCGCCCACCCGAGCAGCGCGCCGACCACCCCCAACACGACCAGTTGGATGGCCACGACCGCCAGGCACCCCACGACCCGCCCGGCCACCAGCAACCACCGGGGCAACGCCGTGGCCGCCAACCGCTTCAACACCCCGTACCGCCGGTCGAACCCGAGCGCGATCGCCTGCCCGGTGAACGCCGTGGACATGACGGCCAGCGCGAACACCCGGGGAACCAGGTTGTCGACCCTCGGCTCGGGCAGCTTGACCACGTGCACCAAGTCCAACCCGATGAGCAGGGCGAGCGGGATGAGCAGGGTGAGCAGCACCTGCTCGCCGTTGCGCAGGGTGAGCGCGGCCTCGGTGCGCGCGTGGGTGAACAGCATCCGCGCCACCCGCCCCCGACCGGGGGCCGGGGCGAAGGTGCCGGGGGCGAACCTGGTGCTCACGAGCCCGACTCCAGCCAGGTCACGCGGGTGACTAGTTCCTGCGCCGTGCGGCGCGGGTCGGGGGCCGGGTTGAGCCTGGTGGTCACGAGCGCAGCTCCCGTCCGGTCAGGTCGAGGAAGACGTCCTCGAGGCTGCGCCGACCGACCCGCAGTTCCTCGGCGAGCACGCCCTGCTGGGCGCACCACGCGGTGACCGTCGACACGACCTGGGGGTCGACCGAACCGGTGACCAGGTAGCCGCCGGGGGAGGGTTCGGACACCCGGCAGTCCTCCGGGAGCGCCGCCACCAGCAGGCCGGTGTCCATCCCGGACTTGGCCCGGAACCGCAGTGCCTGCTCCTCGGGGCGTTCCTCGGTCAGCTCGGCCGGGGTGCCCGCGGCGACCACCCGGCCACCGTCGATGATCACGACGTGGTCGGCGAGCGCCTCGGCCTCCTCCATCAGGTGGGTGGTCAGCAGCACCGCAACCCCGTCCGCGCGCAGCGCCGCCACCAGGTCCCACACCAGCCGCCTGGCCTGCGGGTCCATCCCGGCGGTCGGTTCGTCCAGGAACACCAGTTCCGGGCGGCCGACCAGCGCGCAGGCCAGCGAGAGCCGCTGCTGCTGACCGCCGGAGAGCCGCTTGTACGGGGTCCGCGAGCACGACGCCAACCCCAGCGTGTCGATCAGCCATGCGGGGTCGAGCGGGTTCGCCGCGCACGCGGCCACCAGCCGCAGCATCTCCGCCGCCCGCACCCCCGGGTACGCGCCGCCGCCCTGCGGCATCACACCGATCCGGGGCCGCAGCCGCGCGCCGTCGACGACCGGGTCGAGGCCGAGCACCCGGACCGTGCCGGAGTCGGCCCGGCGGAACCCCTCGCACACCTCGACGGTGGAGGTCTTGCCCGCGCCGTTGGGGCCGAGCAGGGCCATGACCTCGCCGGGCGCCAACCGGAACCCGACCCCGTCCACGGCCGTGGTCGATCCGTACGTCTTGACCAGGTCGGACACCTCGACGGCTGCCGTGCTCACAGCGGCCAAGCCTAGGGCGTGGGCGCCGTCACGCCCTAGGCGGGCGCCGGGTCCCGGCGCGGGATGTGCCCGCGCACCACGAGAACGGCCACTGTGGTCACCACGATCGCGCCGATGTAGGCGTACGGCAGGACGAACACGCGACCGTCGAAGGTGGACCCGGTGGGGCCGAGCGCCACCGCCAACCCGGTGCTGACCGCGGTCGCCGCCACCCGGAACCGGGTGTTGCCCGCGCCCGCCGCCAACGGGACCGCCGCCCACAGCAGGTACCACGGCTGCACGGTCGCCCCGAACACCAGCACCGCGCCCAGCGCCACGCCGAGCCCGGTCAGCGGCCGCAGCTTCCAGCGGAACCCGTCCAGCAGCAGCTTCGCCGCGATCAGCGGCCCGATCACCGCGCCGAGCAGGCGGCTGACGGTGATCGCCGCCTCGATGTGGTTGCCGAGGCCGAGCACGATCCCCAACCAGCCCGCGCCGAACCCGAGCGCGTTCATCGGCGCCATCCAGCTCTTGATGGTCGACGCGGTGTTCAACGTCGCCACCCAGCCGTAGCCGAGACCGCTGCCCAGCGACGTCGCCGTCAGCACCACCGCGAACACGACACCGAGCCCACCCGCGACCTGGAACAGGTGCTTCCACCGCCCACCCATCCGCCGGGCGATGATCACCCCGAGGAACCCGAGCGCCAACGCGGCCGGGATCTTCACCGCCGCGCCCAACGTGATCACCGCGGCGCCGATCGCGTACCAGTACAGCTCGCCCGGCTGCCACGGCGGGAACGGCCCGTCCGGCGTCACCCTGGGCGTCCCGCGCAGCGCCAACTCGAACCCGACCAGCATCAACCCGATCGCCAGCGCCTCGTTGTGCACGCCGACGACCAGGTGGAACAGCACCAGCGGGTTCGCCGCGCCCAGCCACAGCGCGCTCACCGGGCTCACCCCGAACCGCCGGGCCAGCCGCGGCAGCGCCCACACGATCATCATCAGCCCGCCGAGCGCGACCAGCCGGTGCATCGCCACCCCGGCCACCACGTGGTCCCCGGTCAGCCAGTTGATCGCCTTGCCCACGGTCAGGAACAACGGCCCGTACGGCGACGGCGTGTCCCGCCACATCGTCGGCACGCCCTGGGTCAGCGGGTGGTTCACGCCGAGCGCCTGCGCGGGCCCGACCGTGTACGGGTCCTGCCCCATCGCCACGATCTCGCTCTGCGCCAGGTAGCTGTACACGTCCCGGCTGAAACTGGGCACCGTGAACACCAGCGGCGCGATCCACATGATGAGCGTCCGCGCCATCTGCGGCACCGACACGGCCCGCGCCCGCCCCGGCCGCGACAGCCGCCCCAGCGCCAACCAGGCCAACACGATCATGAACACCCCGGTGAACGCGAACGCCAACGCCACCGTGGTCATCCGGCTGAACAACCCCAGCACCGGTATCCGGAACACCGGGTTGAACACCGGCGCCGCCCCCGCCCCCAACGACCCGACCGTCAGCAACAACGAGCCAACCGTGCCGAACCGCCGAATCACGTCCAACTGCCGCCGCTCGCGCTCGTCCAGCGGACCGGACCCGGTCGGCTGCCGGTCCTCCGCGCGCACCAGTCGGTCCGTGTCTCCCGCCACCACATCCGGAAGGGTAGCGGCTCCCTTTGCACCACTTTGCGCAAAGCGCGCCTTCCGCCGCCCCGACCTGAGCAGCCCCCGAATCCACCCTCCCACCACCCCCACCCACCCGTCACCCAACGCCGCACCCCAGGGGACACCCCCAACAGTTGTGGACGAGCTGTCCCCACACCCACGGCCCACGGTTGAGGACAGCTCGCCCACACCCGCCCCCGTTGCCTGGGGACAAGTTGCCCACATCCGCGCCCGGCCAAGTGGGGATGATGTGCCCACACCCGGCCCCGTTGCCTGGGGACGGTTCACCTTCATTCGCGCCCGCCGAGTGGGGATTGCCTGCCCACATCCCGCCCCCGTTTGGCTGTGGGCGAGTCGCCCACAGGCGCGCCTGGTCGGGTGGGGACAGCTCGCCCACACTCGTGCCCGCTGAATGGGGACAGCTCGCCCTGCGCGTCTGTCGAGTGGGGATGATTTGCCCGAGTTCATCCCCGTTGAGTGGGGGCGGTTCGCCCACACGCGGATCGGTTGGTTGGGGGCCGGTTGTCCACATTCGTGCGCCGTTGGGGCGGGTTATCTGCACGAGTGGCTCGTTGAACGGGGACGGGTGCCCCACACTCGTGGCCCTGGTTTGGGGGCGGATTGTCCACACCCGTGCCCTGGCGGTGGGGGACTGGTTGTCCGCACCTGGGGCCGTTGGTTGGGGGCGGGTTGCCCACATTGTGCGCCCCTCGAATAGGGGTGGGTTGTCCACACTTGCGCTCGTTGTGTTGGGGGTGGGTTGTCCGCATGCATCTCCGGAGCGGTGGGGGCGGGTTGTCCACATCGGCCGTGGTCATCCACGGGTCGAGCTTGCGGGTCGGGTTTCCACCGTCTGCGCGACTACGCTTGACTCGGGGGCTGCTCAGGTCGGGTGTGCCGGTCGTTTGTCATCCGGTGCAGGTGGGCATGGGGCGCCCCAGCTCGCCACACCCGCCGGCCTGCGACTTGGTCAAAAGCCGTTTCCCCTGGTAGCGGCTGCGCCAACCGGACTGCATGTGGCCTGGGCCACACCGGGGGACCCCCACCTTTGCCGTTCGCCGGGAAATAAGACACACTTGTGTTGTGAAAAAGACCGCCCCGGCTCCGCGGACCGCGACGGAGGCAACTGCCCCCGCCGTGGCCGGGCAGCAGGCTGATGGGCGCACCCGCGAGGGTGTGGCCCGGCTGCTGCTGGAGCGGGGGCCGGTCACGGCGGTCGCGATCGCCGAGGCGTTGGGGTTGAGTCCGACCGCTGTCCGCAGGCACTTGGACGCACTGGTCGCCGACGGGGAGGCGTACACGCGTGACGCCCCGCGTCGGGAGGTCAGGGGCCGTGGGCGACCGGCGCGGCTTTTCCTGCTCACCGAGGCCGGGCGGTCCCGGTTCGGGCACGCCTACGACGACCTCGCGATCTCCGCGCTGCGCTTCCTCGCCGAGAGCGGGGGGGAGCAGGCGGTCCGCGCCTTCGCGGAGCGCCGGGTGGCCACGCTGGTCGACCGGCACCGCGACGCCGTGGCCGCGCTCGCCGACCCTGTGGACCGCGCCGAGGCCTTGGCCACGGCGCTGACCAGGGAGGGCTACGCCGCATCGACGCGCAGTGTCGGCGCGGGGGAACAGCTGTGCCAGCACCACTGTCCGGTGGCGCACGTGGCGGCCGAGTTCCCCCAGCTGTGCGAGGTCGAGACGGCGGCGTTCGCCGACCTGTTGGGCACGCACGTCCAGCGGTTGGCGACGATCGCCCGGGGCGACGCCGCGTGTACCACCCACGTGCCGCACCTCGCCGGGGAACCCGGCGGGCGGGCACGTCAGATCCCGGATGGAGGGAAGTCCCCATGACTGCCGCTGCGCAGCAGCGCACCACCACACCCCAGCCGCTCACCCAGGACGAGACCCTGGCGACGCTCGGGCGGTACGAGTACGGCTGGGCCGACTCCGACACCGCGGGCGCGATAGCGCAACGCGGTCTCTCGGAGGCCGTGGTCCGGGACATCTCGGCCAAGAAGGGCGAGCCGGAGTGGATGCTGGAGTCCCGGCTCAAGGCGCTGCGCCTGTTCGACCGGAAGCCGATGCCCTCGTGGGGCGCGGACCTGTCCGGCATCGACTTCGACAACATCAAGTACTTCGTGCGGTCCACCGAGAAGCAGGCCCAGTCCTGGGAGGACCTGCCGGAGGACATCAAGAACACCTACGACAGGCTGGGCATCCCGGAGGCGGAGAAGGCCCGCCTCGTCGCCGGGGTCGCCGCCCAGTACGAGTCCGAAGTGGTCTATCACAAGATCAACGAGGAGCTGGCGAAGCAGGGTGTCGTCTTCTTGGACACCGACACCGCCCTCAAGGAGCACCCGGAGCTGTTCGAGGAGTACTACGGCTCGGTGATCCCGCACGGTGACAACAAGTTCTCCGCGCTCAACGGCGCCGTGTGGTCCGGCGGCTCGTTCATCTACGTGCCCAAGGGCGTGCACGTGGAGATCCCGCTGCAGGCCTACTTCCGGATCAACACCGAGAACATGGGCCAGTTCGAGCGGACCCTGATCATCGTCGACGAAGACGCCTACGTGCACTACGTCGAGGGCTGCACCGCCCCGATCTACTCCTCCGACTCGCTGCACTCGGCGGTCGTGGAGATCGTGGTGAAGAAGGGCGCCCGCTGCCGGTACACGACCATCCAGAACTGGTCGAACAACGTGTACAACCTGGTCACCAAGCGCGCCAAGGCCGAGGCGGGCGCCACCATGGAGTGGGTCGACGGCAACATCGGCTCCAAGGTGACCATGAAGTACCCGGCGGTGTTCCTGATGGGCGAGCACGCCAAGGGCGAGGTGCTCTCCATCGCGTTCGCCGGTGAGGGCCAGCACCAGGACGCGGGCGCGAAGATGGTGCACATGGCGCCGCACACGTCGTCGACGATCATCTCGAAGTCGGTGGCCAGGGGCGGTGGCCGCACCTCGTACCGCGGTCTGGTGCAGGTGAACAAGCGGGCGCACCACGCCAAGTCCACGGTCAAGTGCGACGCGCTGCTGGTCGACCAGATCAGCCGCTCGGACACCTACCCGTACGTCGACGTCCGTGAGGACGACGTGGCGATGGGCCACGAGGCGACCGTCTCCAAGGTCAGCGACGACCAGTTGTTCTACCTGATGTCGCGCGGCCTGACCGAGGACGAGGCCATGGCGATGATCGTGCGCGGGTTCGTCGAGCCCATCGCGCGCGAGCTCCCCATGGAGTACGCCCTCGAACTGAACCGACTGATCGAGCTGCAGATGGAAGGAGCGGTCGGCTAGATGACCGCCGCTGTTGAGAAGTCGCGCGGGGTTCCCGAGTCTTCGCGCGCCGAGTGGTTCACCTCGTACGACGTGGACGCCTTCGAGGTGCCCTCGGGTCGTGAGGAGATCTGGCGCTTCACCCCGATGAAGCGGATCGCCGGTCTGCACACCGGTGTCGCGGCGACGGGTTCGGCCGAGGTCGAGGTCGAGGCCCCGACCGGTGTGACCGTGGAAACGGTGCCGCGTGGCGATTCCCGGCTCGGTCAGGGCGGCGTGCCCGCCGACCGGGTCGCCGCGCAGGCGTACAGCTCGTTCGCCGACGCCACCGTCCTCACCGTCGCCGCCGACACCCGCGTCGAGCCGGTCACCGTCACGGTGACCGGCCCCGGCGCGGGCGAGGTCGCCTACGGGCACCTGCAGGTGCGGGCCGAGCGGTTCGCCGAGGCCGTCGTCGTGATCGACCACCGCGGTTCCGGCGTCTACGCCGACAACGTGGAGTTCGTGCTGGCCGACGGCGCGAAGCTCACCGTGGTGTCCATTCAGGACTGGGCGGACGACGCGGTGCACATCTCCGCGCACCACGCCAGGATCGGTCGGGACGCCGTGCTCCGGCACACCGCGATCACCTTGGGTGGCAACGTCGTCCGGCTCTCCCCGACGGCCGCGTTCGCCGACAGGGGCGCGGAGGTGGAGCTCAACGGCATCTACTTCGCCGACGCGGGGCAGCACTTCGAGCACCGGACCTTTGTGGACCACGCCGTGCCCAACTGCACGTCCAACGTTGTCTACAAGGGAGCGTTGCAGGGTGAGGACGCGCACACCGTCTGGATCGGCGACGTGCTCATCCGCGCGGCGGCCGAGGGCACGCAGACCTACGAGCTGAACCGGAACCTGCTGCTCACCGACGGCGCCCGCGCCGACTCGGTGCCGAACCTGGAGATCGAGACCGGTGAGATCGCCGGCGCCGGTCACGCCAGCGCCACCGGCCGGTTCGACGACGAGCAGTTGTTCTACCTGCAGGCCCGCGGCATCCCCGAGGACCAGGCCCGCCGGTTGGTCGTGCGCGGCTTCTTCCACGAGCTGCTGATGAAGATCCAGGTCCCCGCCGTGCGCGAGCGCCTGGAGGCCGCGATCGAGGCCGAGCTGGAAGCCGTCGGCGGATGACCGGGGCAGCGGTCACCCGGGCGTGCGCGCTGTCGGACCTGGTCGACGGCGAGCCGCTCGGCGTCGACATCGGCGACGTGCCCGTTGTCCTCGTCCGCCAAGGTGAGCAGGTGCACGCGCTGCGCAACTGGTGCTCGCACGCCGCCGTCGCCCTCTCCGAGGGCGAGCTCACCCGCCGCGGCCTGGAGTGCTGGCTGCACGGCTCCTGCTTCGACCTGCGCACCGGGCTCCCGTCGTCGCCGCCCGCGACCGACCCGATCCCGGTCTACCCGGTGACCGTCGACGGCGACGACGTGCACGTCGACGTCACCAGCACCCTCAACTGACCACCCCACTGACTTTGCTTTGACCACAGGAGAAACAACCACCATGGCCACCCTGGAGATCAAGGACCTGCACGTGTCGGTCGGCACCGACGACGGGGCCAAGGAGATCCTCAAGGGCGTCGACCTGACCGTCCGGGCAGGCGAGACCCACGCGATCATGGGCCCGAACGGGTCCGGCAAGTCCACCCTGTCCTACGCCGTCGCCGGGCACCCCAAGTACGAGGTCACCAGCGGCACCGTCACCCTCGACGGCGAGGACGTGCTGGCCATGAGCGTGGACGAGCGCGCCCGCGCCGGTCTGTTCCTGGCCATGCAGTACCCGGTCGAGGTGCCCGGCGTGTCGATGTCGAACTTCCTGCGCACCGCGGCCACCGCCGTGCGCGGCGAGGCGCCGAAGCTGCGCACCTGGGTCAAGGAGGTCAAGGCGTCGATGGCCGAGCTGGACATCGACCCCGCCTTCGCCGAGCGCAGCGTCAACGAGGGCTTCTCCGGCGGCGAGAAGAAGCGGCACGAGATCCTGCAGTTGGCGCTGCTCAACCCGAAGATCGCCATCCTGGACGAGACCGACTCCGGCCTCGACGTGGACGCGCTGCGCGTGGTCTCCGAGGGCGTCAACCGGTTCAAGGCGTCCGGTGAGACCGGTGTCCTGCTGATCACGCACTACACCCGCATCCTGCGCCACATCACCCCCGACTTCGTGCACGTGTTCGCGGGCGGCCGGATCGTCGAGTCCGGCGGTTCGGAGCTGGCCGACCAGCTCGAGTCCGGGGGTTACGTCAAGTACACCGGGGAAGCAGCGGGCGTCTGAGCGCGTTGCACTGGTAGAGCCCGTCATGAAGGGGGTACCGGTCAGGTGACCGCAGTGACCGCACCGCTGGACGTCGACGCCCTGCGCGCCGACTTCCCCATCCTCGGCCGCACCGTCCGCGACGGCAAACGGCTGGTGTACCTGGATTCCGGGGCCACCTCGCAGCACCCGGTCCAGGTGATCGAGGCCGAGCGCGCCTTCCTCACCGAGCACAACGCCGCCGTGCACCGCGGCGCGCACCAGCTCGCCGAGGAAGCCACCGACGCCTACGAGCACGCCCGCGCCCGGATCGCCGAGTTCGTCGGCGCGTCGGCGAACGAGCTGGTGTTCACCAAGAACGCCACCGAGGGCATCAACCTGGTCGCCTACGCCATGGGCAACGCGTCCACCGCAGGCCCGGAATCAGCCCGGTTCAAGCTCGGTCCCGGCGACGAGATCGTCATCACCGAGATGGAGCACCACGCGAACCTGGTGCCGTGGCAGCAGTTGGCGCAGCGCACCGGGGCGACCCTGCGCTGGCTCGGTGTCACCGACGAAGGTCGGCTTGATCTGTCCAACGTGGACGAACTGGTCAACTCGCGGACCAAGGTGCTGGCGTTCACCCACCAGTCCAATGTGCTCGGAACGGTCAACCCGGTCGAGCCGCTGGTCGCGCGAGCGCGTTCCGTTGGCGCGCTGGTGGTCCTGGATGCCTGCCAGTCCGTGCCACACTCCGCTGTGGACTTCCGCGCGCTGGGTATCGACTTCGCGGTGTTCTCCAGTCACAAGATGCTCGGCCCGTACGGCCTCGGTGTCCTCTATGGACGCCACGAGCTGCTGGCGGCCATGCCGCCGTTCCTCACCGGCGGGTCGATGATCGAGATGGTGGAGATGACGCGGACCACGTTCGCGCCGCCGCCGCAGCGGTTCGAGGCGGGCACCCCGATGACCTCGCAGGCGGTCGCGCTCGGCGCGGCCGTCGACTACCTGTCGGTCGTCGGGATGGACCGGATCGCCGCGCACGAGCACCAGTTGACCGTCGCCGCGCTGGACGGTCTCGCGGGCATCGAGGGGATCCGGGTCCTCGGGCCGGTGGACGGGCACGCGCGCGGGGGAGCGGTGGCGTTCGTCGTCGACGGCATCCACCCGCACGACGTCGGTCAGGTCCTCGACGACCAGGGTGTCGCCGTGCGCGTCGGCCACCACTGCGCGTGGCCGCTGCACCGCCGGTTGGGTGTCCCCGCTTCGGTGCGCGCCAGCTTCTACCTGTACAACGACCTGGCGGACGTGGACGCGTTCCTGGCCGCGGTCCGGGAGACGCGGCGCTTCTTCGGGGTGGCGTGATGCAACTGCAGCAGATGTACCAGGAGATCATCCTGGACCACTACAAGAACCCGCACGGCCGCGGCCTGCGCGACCCGTTCGACGCCGAGTCGTTCCAGGTCAACCCGACCTGCGGCGACGAGGTGACGCTGCGGGTCCGCCTCGACGGCGACCAGGTCGCCGACGTCTCGTACGACGGCCAGGGCTGCTCCATCAGCCAGGCGTCCACATCGGTGCTGACGGATCTCGTGGTGGGCCGGTCGGTGGGCGAGGCGTTCGGCAAGCTCGACGCGTTCGTCGAGCTCATGCAGGGCCGCGGCACCGTCGAGCCGGACGAGGACGTGTTGGAGGACGGCATCGCGTTCGCCGGTGTCGCCAAGTACCCCGCCAGGGTCAAGTGCGCCCTGCTCGGCTGGATGGCGTTCAAGGACGCGGTCGCCCGCGCCCAGGGAGGATCCTGATGGAAGAAGTCACCCGGGGCGCCGCGGGCATGCCCGACCAGCTCCCCCGCGCCGACATCGCCACCCTCGACGACGTCGAGGAAGCCATGCGCGACGTGGTCGACCCCGAACTCGGCATCAACGTCGTCGACCTCGGCCTGGTCTACGACATCCGCGTCGAGCCGGACAACACCGCCACCCTCGACATGACGCTGACCTCGGCCGCCTGCCCGCTGACGGACGTGATCGAGGACCAGACCCGCTCCGCGCTGACCGGCAACGGCCTGGTGGACGACTTCCGGATCAACTGGGTGTGGATGCCGCCCTGGGGTCCGGAGAAGATCACCGAGGACGGGCGGGAGCAGTTGCGCGCCCTCGGCTTCACGGTGTGACGCTCACCTGAACGGCCCGCCACCTCGGTGGCGGGCCGTTTGTGCGTTCCAGGGGCGGGAGCAGCGAGTCGGCGAGGCGGTCGCGGGTGGCGGCCGGGAGGTCGGTCATGCGGAGGGGCGGGGCCGCCGGATCGCGCCACTCCGTGCGGCGGCCGACGCTGGATCGCGCCACTTCGTCGCCGAGTTGTCCACATCCTGCCCGGTTGTCCACAGCCCGCGGTCCCCCTCTCTTGACAGCCGCCGTTTCGCGATAGCGTCAGGAATGGGCGACCGGCCCCCGGGTGGGTGGGGTCCCGGTGTGGGGCGGTCGGGGTGGCCGGTCAATCGCTGGTGTGGGTGATTTCGGCGCGGGGGTGTTCCGGAGTGGGGGTGTTCCAGGGCGGCGTGATCCAGGGCGGGGTGATCCGGGCCGGGGTGTTCTGGGCCGGGTGTTCCGAGGCGGGGTGATCCTGGCGCGGGGTGATCCGGGGCGGGGGTGGTCTTGGCGCGGGGGTCGACGTTCGTCGGTGGCGGGGGTGATCGACTTCTGTTGCTATGGGGGTGTGCCCCGACCCACCCGCGCCGAGCTCGATGCGGCGAAGAACCGGACCATCCCCGATGTGATCGGGGTCGACCCGACCGTGTTGTTCTGCGGGATCAACCCGAGCCTGTACTCCGGTGCCACCGGTCACCACTTCGCCCGGCCGGGGAACCGGTTCTGGCCAGCGTTGTGGCGGTCGGGGTTCACGCCGCGGTTGTTGCGGCCCGAGGAGCAGGGCCTGTTGCCGGGGTTCGGGCTCGGCGTGACCAACCTCGTGCGCCGGGCGACGGCGCGGGCGGACGAGCTGACCGACGACGAGCTGAAAGCGGGCGGGCAGCGGCTGCGCGAGGTTGTCGCCGCGTGTGCGCCGCTGGTGGTCGCGGTGGTGGGGGTGACCGCCTACCGGGCGGCCTTCGCGACGCCGAAGGCGGTGATCGGGGCGCAGCCGGAGCTGTTCGAGTCGGCGCGGGTGTGGGTCCTGCCGAACCCGAGCGGGCTCAACGCGCACTACCAGTTGGACAGTCTCGCCGCCGAGTTCCGCGCGCTGCGGGAGTCACTCGGCTGAGCGTGCCCGGATTCGGGCACAGGAGTTGCCCGCCCGGGTGGTCCGGTGTCAGGGTCTGGCGTGACCGAGCCGCCGCCTGATCTGGTCCGCCACGTCGCCGGGTCCACCGGGTTGCCCCCGGGGGTGGCGGCGCGGGTGGTCGCGGACGTGGCGGCGTACTTCGCGGAGACCGTCGAGGACTACGTGCGGCGCAGGCACACCGAGTTGCGCCGCCGCCAGGTCGGCAACGCCGAGATCTGGACGCGGGTGGCGCGCGAGCTGGCCGCGCGTCCGGTGCGGGCGCCGGATCTCAGTGAGCGGCAGTTGCGGCGCATCGTTTACGGCTGAGGAGTGGGACATGTGCGGGATCGTCGGGTACCTCGGCGGCAGGCAGGCCACCCCGGTGCTGGTGGAGGGGCTGCACCGGCTGGAGTACCGGGGCTACGACTCGGCCGGGGTCGCCGTGCTCGACGGCGGCGAGATCGTCGTCACCAAGACGGCGGGACGGGTGCAGGACCTGCGTGACCTGCTCGTCGACAGCCCGGCCACGGTCGGTGTCGCGCACACCCGGTGGGCCACCCACGGTGTGGCGTCGGACCGCAACGCGCACCCGCACCTGGACGCCGGGCTGCGGATCGCCGTGGTGCACAACGGGATCATCGAGAACGCCGAGCAGCTCCGCGCGCGCCTGCAGGCCGACGGCGTCGAGCTGGTCTCGGAGACCGACACCGAGGCGCTCGCGCACCTGATCGCCCAGCAGCGGGCGGACTCGTTGGAGGACGCGGTGCGGGCGGCGCTGCGCGGGGTCGAGGGCACCTACGGGCTGGTCGTGCTGGACCGCGACCGCCCGGACGAGCTCGTGGTCGCCCGCAACGGCAGCCCGGTCGTGCTGGGGGTCGGCGACGGCGAGATGTTCGTCGCCTCCGACGTCTCCGCGCTGGTGCACCACACCCAGCGGGTCGTGTTCCTCGACGACGGCGAACTCGCCACGCTCACCGCGACCGGCTACCGCACGTCCACTTTGGACGCCAGGAGCACCAGCAAGGTCCCGACAACGGTGGCCGTCGCCGCCGACGCCTACGAGCTCGGCGGCCACGAGGACTTCATGCGCAAGGAGATGGCCGAGCAGCCCGAGGCCATCGCCCGCGCCCTGCGCGGCCGGTTGGACGAGCGGTTCGCCACCGCGCACCTCGGCGGCCTCGCGCTCGACCCGATGGCGCTGCGGGCGATCAGGCGGGTCAAGTTCCTCGGCTGCGGTTCGGCCTACTACGCCGGGCAGATGGGCGCGGTCCTGGTCGAGGAGCTGGCCCGCGTCCCGGCCGACGCCGAGCCCGCGTCCGAGTTCCGCTACCGCAACCCCGTGGTCGACCCGGACGCGCTCTACGTCGCGGTCAGCCAGTCCGGCGAGACGCTGGACACGTTGGCGGCGGTGCAGGAGCTGCGGCGCAAGGGCGGCCGGGTGATCGGCGCGGTCAACGTCGTCGGCAGCGCGATCGCCCGTGAGTGCGGCAGCGGCGTGTTCCTGCACGCCGGACCGGAGGTGTCGGTGGCGTCGACCAAGGCGCTGACCAACATGACCGTCTCGTTCGCCATGCTGGCCCTGCTGCTCGGCCGGGTCCGCGACCTGAGCGCCGCCGCGGGCGGTCGGATCGTCGCCGGGTTGCGCGGCCTGCCGGGCCAGGTGGAGCGCGTACTGGCCGACGACGCCGACATCGCCCGGATCGCCAAGCGGTACGCGCACGCCCGGCACATGTTCTTCCTCGGTCGGGTCCGCGGCTGGCCGGTCGCCCGCGAGGGCGCGCAGAAGCTCAAGGAGATCTCTTACGTCCACGCCGAGGCCTACCAGTCCGCCGAGCTGAAACACGGCCCGCTCGCCCTGATCGACCCCGACATGCCCAGCGTCGTCGTCGTGCCCGCCGACGACCTGGTGGCCAAGAACATCGCCACCATCGAACAGGTCAAGGCCCGCGGCGGCCCCGTCATCGCCATCACCAACGCCGACCTGCCGGACGGCCTGGCCGACGAGGTGATCCGCGTCCCCCGCGGCGAGCCGGAGTTGGACCCGATCCTGCTGACCATCCCGCTGCAACTGCTCGCGTACCACACCGCCGCCGCCCTCGGCCGCGACGTCGACCGGCCGCGGAACCTGGCCAAGAGCGTCACCGTGGAGTAGTGGTATCCCGGGGAGCCGGTTATGTCCCGCGAACGGACGACAGCCGGTTCGGGTGCGGCCGGGTGGATCTCCCGGGTCCGACCCGCCGACATGGGCCGATGTGCCCGGGACATCAGGGGCATCTTTGTGTCTTAGTCCCGCCGATGGCGTTTCTAGGTCTCGCTCCACGCGGGGTTATGTCGGTACGTTCCCCTGTTATGGCCCCCGTCCCCCCGGTCCTCGGCCGGACGCAGGTGATCGCCCGCTGCCAGGCCGCGCTCGCCGACGGTGGCGGGGTGCTGCTGCACGGGCCCGCCGGGATCGGCAAGTCGGTGCTGCTGGACACCCTGGTCGCGGGCGCCGGGGTGGACCTGGTGCTGCGGACCTGCCCGGCCGCGGCCGACCGGGACCTGCCGCACGTCGCGCTCTACGACCTGCTCGCCAAGGTCCTGCCGACCGTGCGACTGGCCACCCACCTGCGCGCCGCCCTCGACACCGCGCTGCTGCGCGCCGCCCCCGCGCACCCGGTCGACCCGCTCGCGTTGCGCCTGGCCGTGGTCGACCTGGTGCGTGGTCTCGCCGAACGCCAACCGTTGCTGCTGGTCGTCGACGACGCGCAGTGGCTCGACCAGGCCAGCGCGGACGTGCTCGCGTTCGCCGCGCGCAGGCTGGTCGACCAGCCGGTGCGGGTGCTGGTCGCCGAGCGCGCCGAGGGGGCGCCGACCCGGGGTGCGCTGTCGCCGTCGCCGGTGCTGGAGGTCGAGGTCACCGGGATCGCGCCGACCGCCGTGGCCGAGTTGTTGCGCACCAGGCTGGTCCAGCCGCTGCCGTCCACCACGGTCAACCGGGTCGTCGCCGCGAGCGGCGGGAACCCGTTGTACGCCTTGGAGTTGGGCCGCGCGCTGGCCCGGCACGGCGGCTCGGTCGGCGCGGACGAACCGCTGCCGGTGCCGGGGCCGCTGCGGGAACTGGTCATCGACCGGCTCGCGCCGCTGCCCGAGGCGGCGTGGGACGTGTTGCGCCTGGTGACGGTCGCCGTCCGCCCCGGTCTGGACCTGTTGCCGCTGGGGGACACCGGGCTCGCCGCCGCCCGCGCGGCCGGGGTGCTCGTCGCCGACCAGGACGGCGGGCTGCGGTTCAGCCACCCGCTGCTCGGCGAGGTCGTCGCCGCGGAGGCCAGCTCCAAGCAGTGGACCGCCGCGCACGCCAGGATGGCGGGCCTGGTCACCGATCCCATCGAACGGGCCCGCCACCGGGCGCTGGCGACCCTGCGGCCGGACGCGCCGATCGCGGGCGAACTCGTCGAGGCCGCGCGGCTGGCCGTCACCAGGGGAGCGCCCGCGACCGCCGCCGACCTGCTCCGCCTCGCCGCGCACCGCACCCCCGCCCCGGGCCCGCGGGCCGAACGCCTGCTGGCCGCCGCCCGCGCCGCCGCGGAAGCCGGGCTGACGTCGTCGGCCGCCGACCTGTGCCGGGCCGTGGCGCGCACCGCGGCCGGGGCGACCCGCGCGTGGGCGCGGCTGCTGCTGTTCGACCTCGCGGGCCGGGACATGGCCTCGTTCAGCGGGCTGCTGGAGGAGGTCGCCGCCGACGCGGACGGCGACCCGGCGCTGCGCGGCGCGCTGCTGATGCGCCGCGCCGAGCTCAGTGCCCACTTGGGACACACCGCGGCCGCGTTGGCGCACCTGGACGAGGTCGACGTGCTGGCGGCCAGGGTCGGCGACGTCAACCTGATCATCCGGTCGCTGAACATGCGGATCCCGTTCGCGGCCGCGTCGGGCCCCGAGGTCGAGAGCGACCTGTGCGAGCGGCTGGCCAGGCACACCGAGGGCAGGCCGCTGTCCGAACCGGTGCTGACCGCCCGGATCTTCCTCGCCGTCGTCGCCCTCCGCCGCGGCGAGACCGCCCGCGCGGTGGAGATGCTCGAACGCGCCTGCCGGGAAACCGAGGCGGCAGGCCGAATCCGCGACCTGATCGCCGTCCTGTACACGCTGACCTCCGCCTACGAACGCGCGGGCCGCTGCGCCGACGTCCGCCGCACCGCCACCTGGGGCGCCCGCCTCCGCGTCGACGTCGACCACCACCCCGGCATCGGCCTGACCCTGCGCGCCGTCGCCGAACTCAACACCGGCAGCCTCGACACGGCCACCGACCTCCTCGCCCAAGCAGCGGCCGCCGACGAGGAATCCCGAGACGGCGAATGGGCCGCGTACGCAAGTGGACTCCGCGGTCGAATCGCTTTCCTGCGCGGGGAATACCGAGCCGCAGCGCGCTGGCTGGACAGTTGCTTGTGGACATTGCGCGACCTCGGCTACACCGACCCCGCCCTGTTCCTCGCGGATGCCGACCTGGTGGAATCACTTGCGTGGTCTGGTCAACCCGCTCACGCGGAGGAAGCGCTGCGCAGCGCCCGCGACCGAGCCGCCACCCAAGGCCGACCAGTCGTGAACCTCGGACTGGACCGAGCCTCAGCCGTCATCGCCGCCCTCAACGGCAACGTGCGCGAAGCCGCCGACACCCTGCGCGCCGCCCTACCCGACGCACACCCCTACCCCCTGGAACTCGCCCGAGCCTGGTTCACCCTGGGCGTCCTGGAACGACGAGCCCGCCGCAAAGCCGCCGCCCGCGCCGCCCTGTCCGAGTCACTCCGCCGCTACACCACCGCGGGCTGCACCCCTTGGACGGCAAGGGCAACCGCCGAACTGACCAAATTGGACACCCCAGACGCGCCGCTGACCGACCTGGAGAACCAGATCCTCGGCCACCTCAAAGAAGGCGCCACCAACCGCCAGATCGCGACCACCCTGCACCTGTCGGTCAAGGCGGTCGAGGCCAACCTGACCCGGATGTACCGCAAACTGGGCGTCCGCAACCGAGCAGACCTGTCGTCCTAACCGGAGCAGCCTCAGCGCCGAACGCCCAGCCACTGCTGCGCCCCCCACTCCGCAAACCGTTCTACCTCGGTGAACCCCAGCTTGGCCGCCAGCCGCATCGACGCTTCGTTCGCGGTTTGCGTGCACAGCAAGACCGGCTCGCCGGGATACGCGCCACCGAACCAGCCGAGCGCCGCCCCACACGCCTCGGCCGCGTACCCGCGCCCCCACACCTGGTGCAGGAAAAGGTAACCCAGCTCAGCCTCCCCACCCTCCGGCCGAACCCGCCGCCGCTGCTCCGGTCCCCGCCGATCGAGGGTGATCATGCCAATCATCGCCTCGTCGAGCTCAACCACGAACAACCCCGGCCGCCGCCCCGGAACCCCGGGCACCGTGCGCTCCAGCTCACCCCGCGCCTGAGCCCCACCAACAAAGACCCCCACCTCCGGCGACGCGAACAACTCGATGAACGTCGCTCGATCCCGCGCCGCAGACTCGCGCAACACCAGCCGCTCAGTCCTGATCGGCGCAGGCGGCCACACGACGGGCTCGGTCATGGCGGCAACCTATCGCACACTCCCGCCGGCTGAAGCGAACGCGGGGCGGTGGTACCGGCGGATCGCCGCGGACGGTGACGAGGTCGGGCCGTTGTACCAGCCGGTTGTCCACAATGCCGCTAGTTGTCCACAGTGCCGCTGGTTGTCCACAGTCCGATCGCGTTGTGCTTGACAGGTCGGCGTTCGCGGTATGTTCAGGAATGGGCCCCCGGCCCCCGGGTGGGCGGGTCCCTGCCTGCACCACCGCGGTGTTGACG
This sequence comes from Actinokineospora inagensis DSM 44258, assembly GCF_000482865.1. Taxonomy (GTDB): domain Bacteria; phylum Actinomycetota; class Actinomycetes; order Mycobacteriales; family Pseudonocardiaceae; genus Actinokineospora; species Actinokineospora inagensis. Next base: position 69,985 of record NZ_AXWW01000048.1, read on the forward strand.
TCAAGCACCTGTCAGGACTCGTCTGGTGGATATCGAACTCGTCCTTGTCCACAAGGCGTTCTGTTGTCCACAGCCCACCGCACGTCCCTCTTGACAACCCGAGTTCCGCGCTACCGTCAGGAATGGGCCCCGGCGCCCCGGGTGGGCGGGCTCCTGTCTGGGGCACGGGGTGGCCGCCGGTCAATCGCTTGGTGGGGTGAACGGGGCGGCCTTGGTTGGGTGAACGGGTGGCCTTGGTGGGTGCGTGGGGCGGTCGCTGGGGAAGTGGGGCTGGGGGTAGCGGTGGTTGAGACCACTGTGGTTAGGGTTCCCACAGGGGTGTGGCACTCGCTGCGGCCTCGGTGAACAGGCGGCCGTCCAGCGTCGTTGTGGTCCGCTCGATCTCGGCATCGACCCAGTCCACGGTAATCCGCAGCGGTTCCGGTGGGGGGAGCGGCCAGAGGTTCACCAACTGCTCGAAGTAGTCCAGTCCACCTCGACCGCCGCCGGGGAACAGGCTCATGTCGGCTGGTTCCCGCCAGCGGGCGGTGGAGACAACCACGTCGCCGACGGCTACTTCAAGCGTAGGCCCGTGTTTGTCCCGCCCGTGCTTGAACAAGGGGACCAACAATTCGGAACTTCGGACCGCCGACACCACATCGAATCCGAGCCCGGTCGGCCAACACCACACGCCCCGCAGCCCCAACCGGGCCGTGGGGCTCGCGCCCAACACCACACGCGCGTGCACGAACCCCGGCAACACCTCTCCGGCAGGCGGAACCCTGAATCTGCGCTGCGCCTGCGGATTCGTCAAGACAGGCCCCCAGCTTTGTCGAAACCCGGACGTGGGAGGGAGAGCGGGTGGGTCAGCCGACGCGGGCGTGGGTGGCGCGGGAGCCGCGGAGGACTTCGACGCGGTCGGAGCCGGGGCGGGTGAGGACCCAACTGGAGCCGGGGACGGCTTTGGCGCGTTTCTTCAGTGGTGCCAACAGCTTCGACGCCTCGCGGTACGAGTTCACCGTGCCGACGCCGCAGACGAGGGAGGCCAGCGAGACGGTGACGGACATGCCTTCCGTGGTCCACTGGCGGTCGACGAGGCGGGTGGCGAGGGCGGTGATCTCGTCGAGGTCGGTGACGACGAGGAAGTCGTCGCCGCCGACGTGGGCGACGCGGGTGCCGTGCAGGTCTCGTTCGGCGTCGGTGAGGACGTGGCCGATGGTGCGGATCAGGTCGTCGCCCGCGGCGAAACCGACGGTGTCGTTGACCAGTTTGAACGAGTCGACGTCGAGCCAGGCCACCACGAACATCTCGGAGTTCTGGATGCGGCGGTCGATGTCGCGGTCGACGACGTCGCTGCCGGGCAGCCGGGTCAGCGGGTTCAGCGCGGCGGCCTGCTCTATCTTGGCCTCGGCCACGCCGCGCACCACCTCGGACAGCCGCGCCACCCCGACGCACACCCGGTCCGCGTCGACCACGACGACCTCGTCGCCGTGCCGGTCCCAGTCGGTGTCGCCGACCATGTCCAGCAGTTGCAGGCAGGTGGCGTCGGCGCGGATGCTGCGCGGGATGTCGCCGTGCCGCACCGCGGGTTTCCTCGCGTTGAGCGCGTGCCCGTACAAACCGGTGACGGCGAGCAGGAAACGGCTGCGCGGCAACGTGCTCACCGGTCTGCCCTCCGGGTCGACCAGCACCACACCGGTGATCGTCGGGTTGTCCGCGAAGATCCCGCGGACGTCCTCGGCGGTGGCGTCCTGCGGCATCGTCGTCGCCGCGCGCAGGAAGTCCGACACCAGCGGTATCGGCGCGGCGCCGGTGGTCGCGTTCAGCTCGATGATCTCGGCGACCGGGCGCGGCAGCGGCAGCGTGATCCCGCCCTCCCGGCTGGCCCCGGCCAGCAGGTTCCCCTGGGCCAGCCGCACGCCGAGCCGGTTCAGGCAGAGCAGTTGCTCCTCGGACTCCACACCGACAGCGGCCAGCCGGGTGCCGGTGCGGGTGCAGTACTGGGCGAGCGACTCGACCAGCGCCAGGCAGGCCGGGTCGTCCGGCAGGCCCGCGACCAGGTGCGCGTCCAGCTTCAGCAGGTCCGGGCCGACGTCGGTGATCAGCGACAGCGGCAGGTCGCCGTCGCCGATCGAGTCGAACGCCACCCCGTAGCCGCTCTCCCGCAGCACGCCGATGCCGCGCAGCAGCTCGGCGCGGTGCACCCGGGAGAACGGCGGGGTGATCTCCAGGACGATGTCGCGCGGTTTGCGGCCGGTCTGGTTCAGCGCGGGCCGCAGGAACCGGAGCAGGTCGTCCGGGGTGGTCGCGGTGGCGGCGACGATGTTGACGTGCAGCGGCAGCGGCGGCTCGTGCCGGGCGGAGGCGAGGACGGCGCGGCTGGCGAGCGAGATGTCGGTCTGCACCAAGCGGCCCGCCTTGCCCGCGGCGCGCAACAGGTCGTAGACGTTGCCGGTTCCCGGTCGGGCGAGCGCCTCGACGGCTATGGGTTCACCGGTACGGGTGCTGAGCAACGGCTGGAAGGCGAAGCTGACGTCCGGTGCGACGGTCACCCTGCCATCGTGCCTGGTTGACCTGGTCAGGTGATGGTTGGTCATCATCTGTTCATCGAGCCGTGTCCGGGACAACGATCGTCGTGCGGCATACGGACATGCCGGTGGTCAATACCGCGATAGCACCAACTTCCGGCGAATTCCCCACGAGGTCGTACGGAATACGGCAGCCATCGCGGCCGCCGTGCCACTGACGTCGGCCCGTCCGCTCAGGTACGCGCGCTGCAGGTCGTCCGGCAGCGCGAAGAACGCTTCAAAGAACTCCGGCAACCGGTCCGGCGGCAGGGCGAGCAAAGCGCGCAAACCGTGCAGCCGCAGCCGGTGCACCACCCGCGCCGCGGGCGACCACACCGCCGCCCGCCCAGCCGCCGCCGCGGCCACCGGCCCCCGCGGCAGCGCCCCCGCTATGGCCCGCGCCACCTCCGGCGCCGCCGCGAACGCGTCAGCCACGCTGTACCCGGTGGCCGGGTGCACCATCCCCGCCGCTGCCCCGAACGGCACCGACCCCCGATGTCGCGGTGACGTGGCGGGCAGGTCCACCGGAAACCGCACCCGCTCCACGGCGACCGCCACGGGCTCGCCGCCCAACCGCTCGTGCAGCCGCTCCCTGAGCACCTCCCACCGCACCCCGGGCCTGGCCGCCAACGACGTTTCCTCCAAGAGCACCCGGTCGGCTGACACCCCAACGGCGTAGAGGAAGGTTGGCGACCGGTCCCAACCCATCACCACGGCATCACCCGATCGGACAATCCCACCGACCCCCGCCGACGGCACCACCACCCCGTAGGCCGTCTGCTCCACCCGCACCCCGGGCGGCGGCCCACCGGACACCACCCGCCGCCACCCACTCGCGTCCACCACCACCGCACACGCGACCCGCCGCCCGGACCGCATCCGCACGGTCGCCCCCCGCCGCCCGAACTCCGCCCCGACAACCTCGTCGTCCACCGCCACCGCAGGCCCCCGCCGAAACGCCGCCCCCACAGACGCGTTGTCCAGGACCACATACCCCCGACCGAGCACGCGGCCCGCCCCCAACACCCGCCCCGCCCGCACGACGGCGCTACCCGCCGGAAGCCCACCACACTGATCGGCCCACAACCCGTAGGTGGCCGCCCACACCCGCCCAACCCCAGGCGCCACCACAACCGTCGCCAGCCCAGCCCGCGC
>NZ_AXWW01000049.1 GCF_000482865.1 Actinokineospora inagensis DSM 44258
GGGAGGGGTGTGAGGGGGCACTGGGCCTCGGGGGACTGCTTGTCGCCTGGCGGCGACGCCGCTGGATCGCGCCAGATTTTGCGGGCTGTGCCCGCTGGGGTGAAGTTGTTTTGTTTGGGGCCCCTAGCGGTGGCCTGGGTAAGGCTAAAAGGCGGGGCCACTGGAAAGACGTGGCCTTACCCGCCAGCCGGCTTAGGCCACCGCTCCCCCCAAACAAAACAACTTCACCCCAGCGGGCGGTTGGTATCGGCGGGTTTCGAGGCGCGCGGTGCGAGAGTGGCGCTTCGTCGATGGGCCGGAGGTTTGTTTTGGGTGCGCGGGGTGGGCTGGCGGCCTTCGTCGACGGGCCGGGGGTTTGATTCTGAGGCGCGCGGGGTGGGTTGGCGGCCTTTGCTGACGGTGGGATGGGGGGAGGTCAGCCGTCGAGGGGTAGGGAGCCTGCTGATTCCCGGCGCAGGGACAGGGGGCCTGTGGCGAGGCCGCCTGCGGGGGTGTGGGTGGGTAGGGCGAATTGGGCCCATACCCATTTGCCTGGGCCTTCTGGGGTGTGGCCCCATGCCTCGCTCAGTGCGGCCACGATGGTGAGGCCGCGGCTGCGTTCGGAGAGCAGGCCGGGGGCTTGGCGCACCGGGGCGTCGTCGGTGTCGTCGCCTACGCGTAGCAGTACTTGGCCTGCGGTCAGCGACAGTTCCATCCGGATGTCTCCGCCGCCGTGTTCGATGGCGTTGGTGACCAGTTCGGAGGTGGCCAGGACGACGTCGCAGAGGACGTTGTCGGGGACTTCCCAGGAACGGAGGGCGGCGCTGACGAAGTCGCGGGCCTCGGCCGCGGAGGTGGTGGCGGGTGGCAGCCGGGTGATCAGCCTGCGCACCCGTCCGGTGCTCGCTGCCTCGCTCACGTCACCTGCCACCACCCCTCGCGCGCGACCAGCGCGCCGTTGATGTCCTCGGGGCCGGGTGGTCACCGGCCCCCGGGTGACCCTGCGCACTGGCCCGGCGGCACTCCCCTGCGGTCCGGGCCCCACGGCGGTCACCTCTGTGTTCACGCCGAGTGGGGTACCCCGGCGGCGACCGGGTGAACCAAGGCGGGACCAGCGGTCGCGGAGGGCGGTCAGACCTGGCCGGGCGAACCCGCCAAGCCGAACACCTCGGCCAAGCCGGTGATCTCGATGATCCGGCGGACCCGCTCGTGCGGGGCGTCGAGCACCAGGGTGCGACCGGACTCCTCGGCCTTGCGCAGCGCGGCGACGAGCACCCGCAGGCCTGCCGAGTCCATGAACTCGACGGCGGACAGGTCGACCCGCACGCCGGTGCCGCCCGGCTCGGCGAGGGCGGTGTCGAGAGCCCGCTCCAACTGGGGCGCGGTGGCCAGGTCCACCTCGCCGGTGACCGAGACGACGACCGGGTCGGTGCCCGCGCTGTTGATCTCCACTGTCGATCCTTCCTCACCGCGGCCGTGTCGCCGCGCGCCGCGCGGCCGTCCACGCCGAGGTCACCCTAGTTGCCACCCGGGTGGTGGTGCCCACCCGGTGATCGCCGCCGCTGTCGCGCGGTCGGGGCGCTGAGCCGTTTCGGCCGCCGGACCCCGGGGTAGTTCCCGGTCGAACCCGCTGTGCGGAGCGGGGCCCGAGGAGGGAAATGCCATGGCCGAGATCACCCGACTGCCCAAGCCCGTGTCCGACGAGTGGGCCTGGCAGCTCAACGGGTCCTGCCGCGGGGCGGACAGCATGATGTTCTTCCACCCGGACGCCGAGCGCGGCCCGGCCAGGCACGCCCGCGAGGAGCGGGCCAAAGCGGTCTGCCGCGCCTGCCCGGTGCTGGCCCAGTGCCGCGAGCACGCGCTGGCCGTCCAGGAGCCCTACGGCATCTGGGGCGCGATGGGCGAGGGTGAGCGCAGGACGCTGATCGCGCAGCGCAGGCGCTCGTTGCGGGTCTCCTGACCTTCCCGTCGACCCCGTCGACGGCAGCCCGCCCGGCCGGGTCCCGACCTCCGGGGAACCCGGCCACGGGTGCGCGCTCGCCGTCATTCGCACCGTTCGCACCATGGCCGAGGACACCACGCGTTCGCGCGGGTACTGGGCCGGGTTCGGCACCCGCAGCACGCTGACCACCTCAGCCCGCCAGGGTGTCCTCGCCGAGCGCGGCCCGCAGCCGCTCCAGCGTCTTGGCCAGCAACCGGGACACCTGCATCTGCGAGACGCCGACCCGGCGCGCGATGTCGGCCTGGGACATGCCGCGGAAGAACCGCAGCACGATGATCTTCTGCTCCCGCTCGGGCAGTTCGGCGATCAGCGGACTCAGCGCCCGCCGGTTGTCCACCTCTTCCAGCCGGTCGTCCTCGTAGCCGAACCGGTCGCCCGCGGGCTCGGCCAGCCGGGCGTCCAGCGAGGTGCCCTGCTTGGCGGCGCTGGCGACCAGCGCCTCGTAGACCTGCTCCTTGGTGAGCCCTAAGTGGTCGGCCAGCTCACTGGGCTTCGGCGCGCGACCCAGCTTCTGGCTCAGCTCGTTGCGGCCCGCGGCGACGGTGACGTGCAGTTCCTTGAGCTGGCGGGGCACCCGCACGGCCCAGCCGGTGTCCCGGAAATGCCTGCGCAGCTCACCCATGATCGTGGGGATGGCGAAGGCGTAGAAGTTGCCGCGGTCGGCCTCGAACCGGTCGACCGCCTTGATCAGGCCGATGGTGGCGACCTGGATCAGGTCCTCCAACTGGTCGCCGCGCCGGTCGAACTTGCGGGCCAGGTTGCGGGCCAGGTCCATGTGGTCGGCGACCAGGTCGCCGCGCAACGCGGCCCGACGCGGATCGTCCGGGGCCAGCGCGGCCAGCTCGCGGAACCGGTCGACGTCGGCGGACCCCTTGTCCGGGGCCTTGCCGGGCTCGTCGCCCGCCGGGGTGGTCGTCACCGGGGGTCAACCCCGGCCGTGCCGGGCACGGCGTACAGCTCGACGCTGATCCGGTGGCCGCCGTCGACGGCCTCGACCTGCTCGGTGACCGCGGCGGCGAGCGCGGTGAGGATCTGCCAACCCATCGCGTCCGACGACGGCGGCTCGGCGTGCTCGGCGTCGACCCTGGCGCGCACCCGCACCCCGGCGTCGACCGGCTCGAACCAGCACAGCAGCGCGCTGTCCGGGGCGGCGGCGCGGACCAGCAGCGAGCACGCCTCGTCCACGGCCATCCGCAGGTCCTCGATGGCGTCGAGGTCGAAGTCCATCCGCATCGCGATGTCGGCGGCGAAGGACCGCAACAGCGGGACCTGCTCGGCGTCCGCCCAGACACGCACCTCGACGTCGCGCACCCCGTGGGTGCGCGCGACCGGGCTGGTTTCGACCTCAGACACGCTTTCCTCCTGCCGTCCTGACGCTGCGCTGGACCGTACCGCGCTACGGGAAAATGTGGAGCGGGGTGGGATTCGCACACTCGTGCCGTCGGCCACCCCGCCCCACAGCGAGAAGATCGCGGGGCAGGACCCTGCTGCTTGTTACCCCACCGGACCCGACTTCAAACCCGCCTGACGGAATGAATTCCGGGTGTACGCGGTCGCGAAGGCGCCCTTGCCCGCGAAGTACTGCCCGACCAGGTACGCCGGGTCGGTGGCGAGGTAGCCGCGCGGGATGTCGCTCCCGTCGTTGCCGTCGTCCCAACCCCACGCGGTGTTGGCGGCGTTGTCCTTGCCGTCATCGCCGCGGAAGGTGCCGAAGGACGCGTAGGTCTCGGAGTTGTCGCGACGCGCCCACAGCCCGCCCGCGGCGAAGTCGTCGATCAGGGCGTAGCCGACGAAGCTGTCGGTGCCACTGGCCGGGACCTCGGCCGTGCCGGACGGGTAGTAGACGACGCCGTCGCCATCGGGGGCGTGGTCGGCGTTCTTGGCGTAGACACCGTGCCCCTTGGCCTCGGCGAACGCGGTGGGGTGCGCGGCACCGTTGTAGGTCTGGGTCTGGAGTTGGCCGTCGACGGTCTCCCGGCCGCTGGTGAACGGGCTGCCCGCGGGGACGTACGAGTAGAAGTCGGTGTGCGCCACCGTGACCATGGCCTGCAGCGCGCCGTAGGTGGAGCCGTCCTTGCGGACGGTCAACAGGACGCCCTCCATGTCGTTCTCGTGCGTGAACAAACCAAGGGGATCGGGGAAATCTTCCCAATCCCGTGGGTGGTAGAAGGAGTAGGTCAGGAACCAGTGCGTGCTGGTCTCGACCACGGAGTAGTAGACGGCGCCGGTGAGGCGGGCGACCGAGGCGCTCTGGTTCTCCCAGTTGTTCAGCGTGTTCCAGTCGCCGTCGTAGTCGACCCGGGAGAGGTAGTCGGCGTCGTAGTCGCTGGAGTCGGTGTCCTGGTAGAGGATCGGTGCCCAGCGGGTGGCCAGGTCGAGGTCGCCGACCGGGGCCGCGGTGGCGACCGGGGTGACGGCGAGGCAGGCGAGCACGGTGCTGGCGGCGATGACGGCCAGGCGGCGTAAGCGGCGCATCGGCGGCGGATACCTCCGGTGATCGATGGATCGGTCACCAGTTGACTACCGCACGTGGTCGACAGTGATGTGGACGCCGGACGACGCGGTCATGGCACCGGCGGGCCGGACGGGTGATCGCGGGCAGGCGGGCACAGGGGTGACCAGGGGTCAGCGACCGGGAGTGCGGTCCGGTTTCGGTTCGGTGCCGCCGACGCGGCCGGGGTGGTCGCCGAGCAGGGCGGCTGGGCGGACGGCGGCGGTGCCGAAGCGGGTGCGGGCGCGGTCGGCGGCCTGGTCGGCCTCGCGCCAGCCCTGGGCCGGGGTGTCGATGGCGAGTTGTTCGGCGCCGTCCGAGGCGAGTTGTTCGAGGCGGACGCCGATCAGGCGGATCGCGCCGGGTGGGGTCTGTTCGGCGAGCAACTGGGCGGCGGTGCGGTAGATCACCTGGGTGACGTCGGTGGCGACCGGCAGCGTCCGCGACCGGCTGATGGTGGTGAAGTCGGCGAACCGGACCTTGATCGACACGGTGCGGCCGCGCAGGCCGCGCTCACGCAAGGTGGCGGCGGTGCGCTCGGACAGCCGGAGCAGCTCGCGGCGGAGCAGGTCGCGGTCGAAGTGGTCGGTCTCGAACGTCTCCTCGGCGCCGATCGACTTCTCGGCGGTGTCCGGCACCACGGCGCGGTCGTCGTGACCGCGGGCGAGGGCGTGCAGGTGTTCGGCCATCGCGGTGCCGAGCAGTCGGCGCAGCCGGGGCAGCGGCGCGGCGGCCACATCGGCGACCCGCTCCAGACCGGAGTCGAACAGCCGCTCCGCGGTGCGCTTGCCCACACCCCACAGCGCCGACACCGGAAGCGGGTTCAGGAACTCGGCCACCTCGGCCCGCGGGACGATCATCATGCCGTCCGGCTTGGCCAGCCCGGAGGCGAGCTTCGCGACGAACTTGGTCGGCCCCACCCCGACCGAGCAGGCGATCCGGTGCTCGGCCTGCACCCGGCGGCGGATCAGCGCGCCCACCCCGGCCGGGGTCAGCCGCAGCCGCCGCAGCGCGCCGGACACGTCGAGGAACGCCTCGTCCAGGCTCAGCGGCTCGACCAGCGGGGTGACCTCCCGGAAGATCGCCAGCACCCCGGCCGAGACCTCGCGGTAGAGGTCGAACGTCGGCGGCAGGTACACCGCCTGCGGGCACAACCGGCGGGCCTGGCTGGTCGGCATGGCCGAGCGGACCCCGAACCGGCGGGCGATGTAGTTGGCCGAGGACACCACCCCGCGCGTCCCGACCCCGCCCACCACCACCGGCCGGTTGACCAGCTCGGGCCGCTCGCGGATCTCGACGGAGGCGTAGAAAGCGTCCATGTCGACGTGCAGCACCGGGCAGCCCGCGTCTTCCGGCCACCCGTCCTGGCCCGCCGAGTCGGAAACCCGGTACCGCTCGACCAGCCCCCTGGGCAGGTCCCCGCTGCGCCCCATGACCCCAGCCAACCACAGCGGACCGACAGATCACCCCCGGGCGATGGCGTGCAGCTTCGTCGCGATGTCGCGCAGCGGCGGCGTGACGGCGGCCAGGGCCTCCAGCTCGGCCAGCGCGTCGACCGCGCCCGGGTTGGCCTCCAGCACCGAGCCGCTGACCAGGTCCGACACCACGGACTGGCCCTGCACCAGCTCGACGGTGAGCCCGGCGGCGGCCAGCAGGTCGCGCAAGCCCGCGGTGTCGAACCGGCGCAGCAGCGCCTCGCCGGACAGGCCGAGCGCTCCGGTCTCGTGGTCGAGCAACCGCCGGGCGTCGACGAGCCTGCCGGAGATCGCCCGCTGCAGCACCGCCGCGTACCGGTTGGCGACCAGCACCGAGAGCACCCCGCCGGGGGCGACGGTGCCCGCGAGCGCGGCGACGGTGGCGGCCGGGTCGTCCACGACCTCCAGCAGCCCGTGCGCCAGCACCAGGTCGGCGGAGGCGGGTTTGACCAGCTCGGCGAGCGCGTCGCTGTCGCCCTGCACGGCGGTGATCAGGGCGGCCACGCCCGCCTCGTGGGCGCGGCGGTGCAGGGTGGCCAGGGCGTTGGGGCTGGGCTCGACGACGGTCACCGCGCAGCCCGCGACGGCCAGCGGGACGGCGAGCACACCGCTGCCGCCCCCGACGTCGAGGACGCGCGGCGGCTCCCCGCCGCGGCGTTCGCGGGCGGCGGTCAGCTCGGCGTCGAGCACACGGCGAACAGCATCCGGTCGCATGGACACGAACTGTAGAGACTCTAAGGTCTAGGTCGTGCAAACGGTGGCGGTGCTCAGCCTCAAGGGTGGCGTGGGGAAGACCACGGTGGTGCTCGGCCTGGCCTCGGCCGCGCTGCGCCGGGGCGCGCGCACCCTGGTGGTCGACCTCGACCCGCAGTGCAACGCCACCGCGACGCTGGACCCCGCCGAGACCGAGGCCACCCTCGCCGACGTGCTGGAGACCCCGCGGGCCGCCGTGCTGCGCGCCGCCATCGCGCCGAGCGCCTGGAGCGACGAGGTCGACGTGATGGTCGGCTCGGAGGAGCTGGAATCGCTCAACGACCCCGACCCGGGCATGCGGCGGCTGGAGAAGCTGGGTCGGGCGCTGGCCGAGCTGGGGTCGCTGCTGGCGGAGGGTGAGCTGCCGTACCAGTTGGTGCTGCTGGACTGCCCGCCGTCGCTGGGCCGGTTGACCCGGTCGGCGCTGGTGGCGGCCCAGGGCGCGTTGCTGGTGACCGAACCCACCCTGTACGCGGTGTCCGGCGCGCAGCGCGCGTTCGAGGCCGTGGAGAACACCCGGCGCGAGCACAACCCGAACCTGGTGCCGCTGGGCGTGGTGGTCAACAAGGTGCGGCCGCACTCGTACGAGCACCAGTTCCGCATCGCCGAGCTGCGGGAGAACTTCGGGTCGCTGGTGATGCCGGTCGCCCTGCCGGACCGGTTGGCGGTGCAGCAGGCGCAGGGCGCGTGCATGCCGATCCACAACTGGCACACCCCCGGCGCGCGCGAGGTCGCGTTGGCGTTCAACCTGCTGCTGGCCCGGGTGCTGCGCACCGGGGGCCGCGGCAGGCACCAGGCCATCGCCTGGCCGGACGACGAGGACGCGCCGGACGAGACGACGGACGAAACAACGGGCGAATGACCTGATGCCCGAGGGCGACACGATCTTCCGCACCGCCGCCGTCCTGCGCGACGCGCTGGTCCCGCACGTGCTGACCCGCGGCGAACTCCGACACCCACGGTTGTCCACTGTGGACCTCACGGGGCGGGCCGTTGTCGGTGTGCGGTCGGTGGGCAAGCACCTGTTCATCCGGTTCTCAGCCGGGTTGAGCTTCCGCAGCCACCTCGCGATGGACGGGATCTGGCAGGTCACCGCGCTGCGCGCGCGGTGGCGCCGGGCCGCGCACCAGGCCAGGGCCGTGTTGCTCACCGAGTCCCGCCAGGCGATCGGTTTCCTGCTGCAGGAGATGGCCTTGGTGGACACGGCGGACGAGGACCGCTTGGTCGCGCACCTCGGGCCGGACCTGCTCGACCCGGCGTGGGGGCCAGATCATCTCGCGCGCGCCGTAGCCCGGTTGACCGCGGACCCGTCCCGCGAGATCGGAGTGGCCCTGCTCGACCAGCGGGTGATGGCCGGGGTTGGCAACGTGTTCAAGGCCGAGATCTGCTTCCTGCTCGGCGTGTCGCCGTGGACCCCGGTGTCCGATGTGGACGCCGCGCGGGCGGTGGCGTTGAGCCGGGACCTGTTGGACCGCAACAAGATGGTCGTCGACCGGATCACCACCGGCGACCAGCGGCGGGACCGGCGGCTCTGGGTGTACGGCCGCCGCGGCACACCCTGCCTGGTCTGCGGCGGGGAAGTCCTGGTGGGGAGCCAGGGTCCGGACACCCGCGAACGGATCGCGTACTACTGCCCGAGGTGCCAACCCGGGCCGGTTCAGCAGATCAGCAGACCGCACGGTTGATGAGTGCGCGTGGGACGCGTGGTCGTCGTCGTGGTGACCGGTGGGGGTGTCGTGGTGGTCGGTTTCGGCTGAGTCGTGGTGACACTGGGCACCGAGGACACCGAAGGCACCGTGGTGGTGGCGACCGTCGTGGGAACCGTGGTCGTTGACGTGGCCGGGGTGAGGACGGTGGTCGAGGTCGGGGATAACGACGTCGATAGGACCACCGGGACGGATGTCGACCGCGACGGCGCGGGAACGCCGCTGGGTTCCGGCCGCCCGGAGGCCGGGATGGGTTGGGGCGCCTCGTTGGCCGCCGGACGCGCGCCCGGCAGGTCCGGGCCCGCCGCCAGGTATCCCTCGTACCACAGGGCAGCGGCGGCGACGCCGACCACCACGCCGATCGCCATGCGTCCCGGGTGGTCCTGCGGTGCGGGCACGAGACCCCTCTCGCCGGTGGTGAGTGATATTCACACACCCTGCCGTTGTGGTTGGCCACCCTAGCAGCACCCGGATGGGCGACGGTTAAACCGTTTGAAGCCCATCGGCGGAGCGCATAAATTGGGCGGTACACGAGAGAGGAGGTGGTCCAACGGTGTATTCCCATAGGACTCGTGAGGTGGCTGTCCGCTAGGACCACCCATCCGAGAACGATGGTGCCGGCCTTCGCAACACGGATGACACGGCCCTTCCGGGGCTGATGCCGTACGCGCGGGCGTGTGGTCGGCGAATACCAGGCAGTCACCCAGCCCCCGGGCTTCCGGGCCCAGTCCGACCCGGACCCCGCCGCCACCTTGTCGGCCGGGGAAGCACGCCCGGGGGCTGTCCTCCACCCAGATCTGCACAGTGGCCCAGTCGGCTCTGCACAGTGGCCTAGTCGGCCTCGACCTGTTGCAGTCTGCGCCACGCCAGACCGGCGGTGCGCTCGGCGGACTTGGCGTCGCGGCGGGCCGTCTGCAGCGTTCGGCGGGCCTCCAGTTCGGCGTGTTCGGCCTCGTCCAGCGCGGCGTTGAGTTCTCGGACGCGGTCCTCGGCCTGCGTCACGGCCTCTTCGGCGGCGGAGACCGCCCGGTCGGCCTCGGTGCGTTGGGCCTCCGCCTCCTTCACGGCCGCCTTGGCCTCGGCGAGCGCGGACCGGCGGGCCTTCGGTTTCGCCTCGGGCTTGGCGGTGGTCGAGGGGGCGATGGACAAGCCCGGCCAGGTGTCCTCGACGGCGAGATCGCGGACCGAGGCCAGCCTGCCCGCGCGGAGGGTTTCGGCGGCCTTCTCGTCGGCGATGGCCGTGGTGAACATGTCCGCCAGCTCACGGGTGATCGGCTCACTCAGGTCGTCGCCCGCGGCGGCGATGAGCGACCCGAGCAGTGCCGCGCGGCGTTTGGCCAGGTCACGCAAGCGGGCGCCGTCGGCCTTGGCGTGCGCTTCGCGGAGCTCGGCGCCCAGGTCGGCCAGGTCGTCGATCAGGCCGGGGTCGCGGCGGACCAGCGTGTTGACCAGCCAGGCGGCGGTGGTCGGCTTCGGCAACTTCTCCACCCGGGTGGCGGCGGCGCTGTCACCGTCCGCGCGCAGGCGCTTGGCGAGGTCGCGCCGGGCCGGGACGAACTCGTCCCGAGGCAGGCCGTAGAGGTCGCTGACGTCGCTCACGGTGTCCATGATGGCGGATGAAAGCATGGGCGGGTGGCGTACAAGCAGCTCATCCGTCGTGCCCTGTTCTCCCTCGGTGGCGGGAACCCCGAGATCGCGCACGAGCGCACCATGGCGGCGCTGACCCGGCTCGGCTCGGTCCGCCCGGCGGTCGCGGGGTTGCGCAGGGTGTTCGGCAGCGGCGAGCGCCACACCGCGTTCGGCGTGACCTTCCCCGGTCGGGTCGGGCTGGCGGCGGGGATGGACAAGGACGGGCGCGCGCTCAAGGCCTGGCCCGCGCTGGGGTTCGGGCACGTCGAGGTCGGCACGGTCACCCGGCACGCCCAGCCCGGCAACCCGCGGCCGCGGCTGTTCCGGCTGCCGGAGAGCGAGGCGATCATCAACCGGATGGGGTTCAACAACGCCGGAGCGGACGCGCTGGCGGCCCGGCTGGCCGCGCTGGGCCCGGTCGGCGTCCCGCTGGGGATCAGCATCGGCAAGTCCAAGGTCACCCCGGTCGAGGAAGCCGTCGACGACTACCGGTACTCGCTGCGGGCGCTCTACCGGTTCGGCGACTACTTCGCGGTGAACGTCAGCTCCCCCAACACCCCCGGCCTGCGCGGGCTGCAGGACCGCGACGCACTCGACGTGCTGCTCGGCGAACTGCGGAAGGAGTCGCTGGAGCTGGGTGGGGCCACACCGAAGCCGATCCTGGTGAAGATCGCGCCCGACCTGACCGACCACGCGATCGGCGAGGTCCTGCAGGTGTGCGCCGACCACGGGATCGCGGGCGTGATCGCCACCAACACGACCCTGGCCCGCACCGGCCTCTCCCCCGCCGAGACACCGGTCGGGGCGGAGGCGGGCGGTCTGAGCGGGCGGCCGCTGACCGACCGCGCCCGGGACGTGGTGGCCTTCGTGGCGCGGGAGACCGGCGGGCGGCTGCCGATCATCGGCGTCGGCGGGATCTTCGACGTGGCCGCCGCCGTGCGGATGCTCGACGCCGGGGCGAGCCTGGTGCAGCTCTACACCGGGTTCGTGTTCGAGGGACCGGTCCTGGTGCGGCGGATCAACCGCGCGGTCGCGGGCCGCTGAGCTCGCCGCCACCCCGGTTGGCCAGCCACCGCAGCAGCGGGTGGCCGCAGACCACCGCGACCGCGCCCCACGCGATCCCGCCGAACACCGCGCCACCCAGCTCGATCCGCAGGTCACCGGCTCCGGCGACCACGGCGACCGCGACCACGGTCAGGTTGACCGGGTCGGCGAAGTCGACCCGGTCGGCGAACCAGATCCGCACGCCGACCAGCGCGATCATCCCGTACAGCAGGATGGTGGCGCCACCGAGCACCCCGTCCGGGATCGTGTTGACCAGGGCGCCGAACTTCGGGCTCATCGACAGCACGATCGCGGTCAGCCCGGCCACCCCGTAGGCGGCCGTCGAGTAGACGCGGGTGGCGGCCATGACGCCGATGTTCTCCGCGTAGGTCGTGGTGCCGGAGCCGCCGCCGAACCCGGCCAGCGTGGTGGCCAGCCCGTCGGCGATCAGCGAGTCGCCCACCGAGCCGTCCAGGTCGCGCCCGGTGACCGCGCCGACCGCCTTGACGTGGCCGACGTTCTCCGCGACCAGCACCAGCACCACCGGGATGACCAGCAGGATCACCGACGGCCGGACCTGCGGCGCGGAGAACTGCGGCAGCCCGAACCAGGCGGCGTCGGACAGCGCGGTCAGCCGGTCCTGGCTGAGCGCACCGCTCACAGCGGCCACGATCCAGCCGACCAGCACACCCGCCAACACGGACAGTCGCGACAGCAGCCCGCGCGCGACCACCGCACACCCGACGATCACCACCAGCGTCAGCAGCGCGATCACCGGCTGCTTGCCGAACGCCGCCGTCGCCGCGGGCGCCAGGTTCAGCCCGACCAGCACGATCACCGCCCCGGTCACCACCGGCGGCATGACCGACTCCAGCAGCCGCACCCCCAGCGCCTTCACCGCGACACCCACGCCGACCAGCAGCAACCCGGCCACCAGCACCCCGCCCAACTGGGCGGCGACGCCGTGCTCCTGGGCCGCGGTCAACGGCGCGATGAAGGCGAAGGACGAGCCGAGGTAGGCGGGCACCCGGTTGCGGGTGATCACGAGGAACAGCAGCGTGCCGATTCCGGAGAACAGCAGCGTGGTGGTCACCGGGAAGTGGGTGAGGGTCGGTACCAGGACCGTCGCGCTGAACATGGCGGCAACGTGCTGGACGCCGAACCCGACGGTGAGCGGCCAGCTCAGCCGCTCGTTCGGGGCGACCACCGCGCCGTCACGGACACGGCGGCCGTCGCCGTGCACCGACCACAACGCCAACGCCGCCTCCACCCCGCCCGAACCGCCCCCGGCTCCACCTGCTCGTGCATGGTGCCACAGCACGTAGTCGACGAGTCGATACGACACCGTGATATTCACACCGATGCACTAGTCAACGGCGGCGAGGTGACCGGCGGTTATCGGGGCATCCAGGACAGCACCAGCGCGTACGGGTCCGCGGTGCCGGTGCGGCCGTGGTCGATCATGTCCACCGCGGCGTCCAACATCCGCCCGGCCCGCCGCCGGTCGACCCCCATGCCGTCGACGATCGCCCAGAACCCGGTCTCGTACTCGGCCATCCGGGCTACCTGCCCCGCCACCGCGCGGCGGATCCCACAGTCGTCCATCGACGCACCTCCCGAGTCCGAGCGCGCCCCGCGAACGGAGCGCACCTAAGTAGGGACGTGAAGGACACGCGTGAGTTCGGGCCGCATGATGCGCCCGGTCGGGTGAGAACGATCACGCATCTGGTGACGCGGCGTGTCCTCCGCGCGCGGCCGCAACCGCCCGGATCACCCCAGGGAGAGTTCGCGCAGGGCGAGCGCCAGGGCGGCGAGGCGGTCGGTGGCGTCGGTGAGGTCGTGCCGGGGTTCGGCGACCGAGCTGGCGGCCAGGGCGCGGGCGGCAGCCGCGATGAGGGCCCCGTAGCCGTCCATGCCCTGGTCCAGTTGGGCCCGCAACGCGCGGACACTGTCGGTCAGATGGCCTCGGTCGACCGGTGGGGCGTGCTCACGGGCGCGTTCCACCACCTGGATGCGGGCGGCGACCGCGCGCAAGGCGGACGCGGCCTCGGTGCCGGTGGCGCGCGCCTCGACCACCGCGTCCGGTGGGACCAGCGCCGCGCGGGTCAACTGGTCGAGCAGTTCCCGCAGGATGTCCTCGGCCTCCGCCAAGCGGGACATGGGTTCCCGGGCCTGCGAGTTGCGGTGCGGCAGCGGGACCGGGACGGGCGGGGCCTCGGGCAGCGGTTCCCGGTGCAGCCGCCACGAGCGGAACCCGGTGGTGACGGCCGCGAAGCCGGAGATCACCGCCGCGCCGATCAGCGCCGGACCGGCCAGACCGGGGGCGGCGGAGGCGGTTTCCACCACCACCGCCCCCGTCGTGGTCGTCACGCCGGTCACCGTCCACAGCCGCGCGCGGCGCAGGGCGCGGCGGCGTTGCCGGACGGCTTTCGCCCGTGGGTCCCGCCGCAGGCCCGCGATGGCCTCGCGCACGTGCTGGGAGTAGACCTGCAGTTGCTGGCCGTACGCGCCGCGCCACTGGCCCGCCAGTTCCTCGGCGAGCCTGCTCAGCTCGTTGCGGCCGGGACCCACCGTCGCGGCCGTCAGGCGCCGGACTGCGGGTTGGCCTTCTGCTCCTGGGCCACCCGCTGCTGGATCTCGGCCTGGATGTTGGCGGCGGCCGACTGCGACGCCGCGCTGGCGCCGCTGGTGACCTGGCCCGCGACCTGGCCGCCGTTCATCGACGCCCGGATCTGGTCGAGGCGGGAGCGGCCCGCGAGTTCGGTGGTGGAGACCTGGACCTCCATCATCCGACCCTGCACCGAGTTCTGCGCCAGCTCGGCCGACCCGACGGCGGTGGCGTAGCGCTTCTCGATCTTGTCCCGGACCTCCTCCAGCGAGGGGGTGTTGCCCGGGGCGGCCAGTTCGCTCATCTGGTTGAGCGAACGGGACACCTGCTCCTGCATCTTGGCCTGCTCCAACTGGCTGAGCAGCTTGGTGCGCTCGGCGAGCTTGTTCTGCAGCACCATCGCGTTGCGCTCGACGGCCTGCTTGGCCTGCCCGGCGGCTTGCAGCGCCTGGTCGTGCAGCGTCTTGAGGTCCTCGATGCCCTGCTCGGCGGTCACCAACTGGGTGGCGAAGCCCTGCGCGGCGTTCTCGAACTGGGTCGCCTTCTGCTCGTCGCCCTTGGTGCGGGCCTCGTCGGCCAGCACCAGCGCCTGGCGGGCGGAGGCCTGCAGCTTCTCCACGTCGCCGAGTTGGCGGTTGAGCTTCATCTCCAACTGCCGCTGGTTGCCGATCACCGCGGCGGCCTGCTGGGAGAGCGCCTGGTGCTGGCGCTGGGCCTCCTCGATGGCCTGCTGGATCTGCACCTTGGGATCCGCGTGCTCATCGATCTTCGACGAGAACGACGCCATGAGGTACTTCCAGAACTTCACGAACGGGTTGGCCATCGTCGTCCTCCGCCTGCCTCTTCATTCCCTGCGCCGAGTTCAACCGGACGCTCCCCGCACGGGTGCACCGTCACCCCGCGTACCGACGCAACGGCCCGGCGCCGGTGTTGGTTCCACACCGGTAACCCGGGTGGCCCAGCGCACGCGAAGTTGGGGAAGTCCTTTCCTGTGGGTTCCATCGTGTCAGGTGCGTGCGGGCGGTTCCACTGGACCCAGCAGAAATCAGGGATCACCCATAGATCACCCCTGAGGAACCGGACCGCCCTCCGGGGTAACCCCGGACTCCGGTCCTGCTCGTGGACACGCCACAGGGCCCGGACCGTGCGCCGACGGCCGGGCCAAGGGCGTGTTGACCTGGGGGTACCCGCTCAGGCGGCGAACACGGCGCCCGCCCGGCCGGAGCCGATCGGGGCCTCGATGCGGTGGCTGAGCACCGGTTGGATGCGCAGGTCGGCCAAGTGTTCACCGATGACGGCGGGCACCAGCCTGCCGCCCTCCGCCGCGGCTCGCGGCGCCGGGTCGCGCTGGGCGGCGTCGATGCCCTCCAGCGACTCGATGGTCTCCAGCGACTCCACCGGCTCGCCGCCGACCCGCTCGGGCACGCCGACCGGGACCGAGGTGAGCGCGCCGATGTCCGAGGCGACGTTGTAGAGCAACTCCGAGAGCGGCAACTCCAAGGCGTCGCAGATGGCGGACAGCAGCTCGCTGGAGGCCTCCTTGCGCCCGCGCTCCACCTCGGACAGGTAGCCGAGGCTGACCCTGGCCGAGCGGGAGACCTCGCGCAGCGTGCGCCGCTGGTTGGTGCGGGCGTGTCGGAGCCGATCACCGATCGCCTCGCGCAACAGCACGGTCATCGCGCACCTCCCTTCCTCGACGGGCACCGCGGTCCGCACGCCGCCCCCGCCCAGGGGCGAGAACCGGAGCGGGCACGACGCGGGGCCGTCACACCGACAACGTTACCCACGGTCCCCGACAACGCGCAGCGACTTACCGGGTAGTCCGCCAAGAGCGAACGACCACGTCGACCCCGGGGTTCCCGGTGTCCACCGGGCCGTTCCGGGTATCCGCGCGGCGCCATCCGGACGCGGGCGCGCACTGACCGTGACCTCGGGCTCACCCGGGAAGGGTACCCAGGTCCGCGCCGATGAGCGCGAGGGCGGCGGCGACCCCGGCGGCCCGGACGTCCTCCCGGTCGCCGGGGGCGGTGATCACCCGGTGCCGCTCGCCGCGCGGTCCGGCCAGCGCGACGTGCACGGTTCCCGGGGCGACGCCGTCCTGCGGGTCGGGCCCGGCGACGCCGGTGAGGCCGATCCCGACGGTCGCCCCGCAGCGGTCTCGGGCGCCCCTGGCGAGCTGCACGGCCACGTCGGCGTGGACCGCGCCGCGCTCGGCCAGCAGGTCAACATCGACCCCGGCCAGCGCGTGCTTGAGGTCGGTCGCGTAGACGACCAGGCCGCCGCGGACGACGGCGCTGGAGCCGGGGACGCTGGTGAGGGCCGCGGTGAGCAGCCCGGCGGTCAGCGACTCGGCCGTGGCGACCGTCTCACCCCGCTCGCGCAGCGCGGTGACCACGGCCACCACCTGGGCCCGGTCGACGCCGGGGAGCAGGCCGAGGCTCACGGGGCGAGCGCGCGCAGGCCGCGGGCCCGCAGCCGGACGGCCCGCAGGACGTAGTCGACACCGGTGACCACGGTCAGCACGACGGCGGCGCCCATGGAGATCCAGGCGACCGGGACGAGCCACCCGGGCAACGGCAGCAGGAACGCGCCGATGGCGAACACCTGGGTGAGGGTCTTGAGCTTGCCGCCGCGACTGGCCGGGATGACCCCGTGCCGGATCACCCAGAACCGCAGCAGGGTGACGCCGACCTCGCGGACCGCGATGACGATGGTGATCCACCAGGGCAGCTCGGCGAGCACGCTCAACCCGACCAGCGCGGCGCCGGTGAGCGCCTTGTCCGCGATCGGGTCGACGATCTTGCCGAAGTCGGTGATCAGGCCGTGCTTGCGGGCCAACCTGCCGTCGACGTGGTCGGTGATGGAGGCGATCACGAACACGGCGAACGCGATCAGCCGCCAGCCGGTGTGGTGGCCGCCGCCGGTGAACAGGGCGAGCAGGAACACCGGGACCAGCACCAGCCGGGTCAACGTGAGCAGGTTGGCCACGTTGAGCAGCGGGACCTCGGTGGGTTCCGGCAGTTCGGCGCCGGGCGCCGGGTCGACGGCGCGCACCAGGGGCACCGCGGGCACGCCGGGCACGTCCGTGGTTGGGCCGGTGACCGGGCGCATGACCCGGTCCTCGTCGCCGACGGCCCCGCCCGGTCCGCCGGTCGCGGCCGAACTCATTGCGACCCCGGGGTGGCTCGTGGCAACACCTCGACGACCTCGACTATCAGGTCGACGCCCTCGGTGTCGACCACGCGGGCGCGCAGCAGGTCGCCGACGGAGTACTTCTCGCCGTCGAGGACGACGCACTCGCCGTCGACCTCCGGGGCCTGGTGCGCGGCGCGGCCGACGCAATCGTCGTCGTCGGTCTCCTCGCGTTCGACGAGCACGACGACCTCGGTGCCGACCCGGTCCTCGGCGCGCTGGGCGGTGAGCTCCTCGGCGAGCGCGGAGACGCGGGCGACCCGGGCGGCGATGGTGTCCGCGTCGTTCTTCTCGTCCAGGCCCTCGGCCTCGGTGCCGTCCTCGTCGGAGTAGCCGAACACGCCGACCGCGTCCAGGCGGGCCTCGGTGAGGAACCGGGCGAGCTCGTCCACGTCGGCCTCGGTCTCGCCGGGGAAGCCGACGATGACGTTGCTGCGGATGCCCGCGTCCGGTGCCAGCGCGCGGATCTGCTCGACCAGGCCGAGGAAGCTCTCGGTGTTGCCGAAGCGGCGCATCCGGCGCAGCACGGGCTCGCTGGAGTGCTGGAAGGACATGTCGAAGTAGTCGGCGACACCCGAGGTGGTGGCGATGGCGCGCACCAGGTTGGGGCGGGTCTCGGCGGGCTGCAGGTAGGACACCCGGACCCGGTCGATGCCGGGGATGGCGGCGAGCCGGGTCAGCACGGCCTCCAGCGCGCCCTGGCCAGCGTGCTCGCGGCCGAGGTCCTTGCCGTACGAGGTGGAGTTCTCGCTGACCAGCACCAGCTCGCGCACGCCCTGCGCGGCCAGCCAGGCGCCCTCGGCGACGATCTCGTCGGGCAGCCGGGAGACGAAGGAACCGCGGAAGCTGGGGATGGCGCAGAACGAGCAGCGCCGGTCGCAGCCGGACGCGATCTTGAGCGAGGCGACCGGGCCGTCGTCGAGCCGCTTGCGCAGCGCCGCCGGGCCCCACGCGTGACCGGGGACGGTGACGTCGTCGTCCTTGCGGGCGTCCTGCCGCTGGGCCGGGGAGATCGGCAGCAGCGTGCGCCGGTCGACCGGCACGTGCGACGCGACCGCGTGGCCCGCGACGACGTCACCGAGCCGCTCGGCCAGGTCGGGGTAGTGGTCGAAGCCGAGCACGGCGTCCGCCTCGGGCAGGCTCGCCGCCAACTCCTCGCCGTACCGCTCGGCCAGGCACCCGACCGCGACGACCTTGGCGCCCGTGTCGGCCGCGGCGAGCAGGGTGTCCACCGAGTCCTTCTTGGCCGACTCGACGAAGCCGCACGTATTGACCACGATCACGTCCGGGGTCGACTCGGCGTCGACCAACTCCCAGCCGCCGCCCGCCAACCGGCCCGCCAGCTCCTCGGAGTCGACCTCGTTGCGGGCACAGCCGAGGGTGAGCATGGCGACCCGGCGCGTCGCGGACGCGGCGGACACCGAGGGCGTGGTGGAAGTGGACGTGGTGGGAGAGGACACGGCCCAAGGGTAACCGCCCGGTGTCCAGCGGTTGGACCCGAGCGGACCCGGCCCGCGCGGGTCGGGTGTTTTTGTCGCCCCCCTCGGCGAGGATATCGCCATGGTCACCGAGAACGACGTGCGGACGGCGGCGTTGGCGCTGCCCGGCACGACCGAGAAACCCTCCTACGGGACACCGGGGTTCCGGGTGAAGGACAAGGTGTTCGCCCGGATCAAGGACCCGACGACCCTGGTCGCCTGGGTCGCCGACGAGTCGGAGAAGCACGCCTTGATCGCCGAGGCCCCGGACCGCTACTTCACCACCCCGCACTACGACGGGTACGCCTCGGTCCTGGTCCGGCTGGACGTGATCGACCAGGACGAACTGGCGGACGTGCTCCTTGAGGCGTGGCGGGTCCGGGCCCCGGCGAAACTCGTCGCCGAGTTCGACGCCGAGCAGGCCTAAAGACGCTCGAAGACCGCCGCCAGGCCCTGGCCGCCGCCGATGCACATGGTCTCCAGGCCGTAGCGGGCGTCGCGGCGGCGGAGTTCGTGCAGGAGGGTGGCGAGGACACGGGCGCCGGTGGCGCCGAGGGGGTGGCCGAGGGAGATGCCGGAGCCGTTGACGTTGGTGCGGTCCCAGTCGGCGTCGGTGAAGTTCCACTCGCGGGTGACCGCGAGCACCTGGGCGGCGAAGGCCTCGTTGAGTTCGACCAGGTCGATGTCGGCGAGGGTGAGGCCCGCGCGGGCGAGGGCCTTGGCGGTGGCCGGGACCGGGCCCAGGCCCATCCGGGCGGGCTCGACACCGGCACTGGCCCAACTGACCAGCCGGGCGTAGGGCCGCAGGCCTAGCTCGGCGGCCTTCTCCGGGGTGGTGACCAGGCAGACGGCGGCGCCGTCGTTCTGGCCGGAGGCGTTGCCCGCGGTGACGGTGGCGTCCGGGTCCTGCCCGCGCATGATCGGCTTGAGCCGGGCGAGGGCGTCCAGTGACGCGTCCGGGCGGGGGTGTTCGTCCCGGGCGACCTCGCCGACCGGCACGATCTCGTCGTCGAAGCGACCGGCGGCGATGGCGGCGACGGCGCGTTGGTGGGAGCGCAGGGACAGCTCGTCCTGCTCGTCCCGGCCGATCTCGTAGTCGCGGCGCAGGTTCTCCGCGGTCTCGACCATGCCGCCGGGGACCGGGTGGTTGGCGCCGCCCGCGGTGACCCGGGCGCGGGCGAGGCGGTCGCGCAGTTCGACGCCGGTGCCCTTGACGCCCCAACGCATGGCGGCCGAGTAGAACTCGACCTGGCTCATGTTCTCCGCGCCGCCCGCGACGACGACGTCGTTGACGCCGGTCTGCACCCGCATCGCGGCGTCGAGCACGGCCTGCAGGCCGGAGCCGCAGCGCCGGTCGACCTGGACGCCGGGCACGGTCACCGGGAACCCGGCGTCGAGCGCGGCGACCCGGCCGAGCGCGGGGGCCTCGCCGTTGGGGTGGCACTGGCCGAGCACGACCTCCTCGACGACCGCAGGGTCGATCCCGGTGCGCCGAACCAGCTCGGTGAGCACGGTCGAGGCCAGGGTCGCCACGCCGACACCGGTGAAGACGCCGCCGAACCGGCCGACCGGGGTGCGGACCGGTTCGCAGATCACTGCCTCGCGCATTTGCTGTCCTCCGTGGTGTCGGCTGACCCCGATTCTGCCCACGGCCGTGAACAGCGCCGACGGGGGCGGGGCTAAATTCAGTGGTTGTGAAACCCCTGGTACGGCGGGCACGGGCGACCGACGTCCGCGCCATGAAGGCCGTGATCGACACCTACGTCGGCAAGGTCCTGCTCGCCAAGCCGCTGGTCACCCTGTACGAGGACATCCAGGAGTTCTGGGTGGCCGAGGTGGACGGCGAGCTGGTCGGCTGCGGCGCGCTGCATGTGCTGTGGGAGGACATCGCCGAGATCCGCACGGTCGCCGTGTCCACCGCCGTGCGCGGCCTGGGGGTCGGCCACGCGGTGGTGGCCCGGTTGATCGAGGTGGCCAGGGAGCTGGGGCTGGGCCGGATCTTCGTGCTGACCTTCGAGACGGAGTTCTTCGCCCGGCTGGGGTTCGTCGAGATCGACGGGACGCCGGTCGACTCGGCGGTGTACGCGGAGATGCGCCGGTCGATGGACGAGGGCGTGGCCGAGTTCCTGGACCTGGAGTACGTGAAGCCGAACACACTGGGCAACACCCGGATGTTGCTCAAGCTCTGATTCTTCGAGTGTTCACTCGAACAGTCTTGATTCGCACGGTCGGCGGGCGCCAGGATCTGGTGTCGTGGGATCGGATACCGCGCTGACCGTCGAGCAGTTGGCCGCCCGGGTGGCTCTGCCGACGAGCACGATCCGGATGTACCAGACCAAGGGGCTGCTGCACCCGCCGCGTCGGGCGGGCCGCACGGCCGTGTACGACCGCACGCACGTCGAGCGGTTGGGGCTGGTGCACCGGCTGCAGGCGCGTGGGTTCTCGCTGCCCGCGATAGCCGAGCTCATCGCCGCGCGAGACCTGGGGGCCCGCGTCGGCGATGTGCTCGGCTTGGCGGGCACCGGCGGCCCGGACGACTGGGTGCCGGTCGCGGTGGCCGACCTGCGGGAGCTGTGTTCGGTGCGCGACCTGCGGCCCCGGCTGCTGCGCCGGGCGATGTCGCTGGGCGTGGTGCGCTGGACGCACGGCAGGCCACACACCCGTCGCTGGGCGCTGGACACCGGGCTGCGACTGGCCCGCCTCGGCGTGCCGCCCACGGAGGTGCTCGACGCGCTGGACCGGCTGTGCACGGCGACCAACGCGATAGCCGCGGACTTCGCCGGGATCTTCGAACGCGTGCTGTGGCCGCCGCTGGTGGGCAGCACCGGGGACGACGACCGCCTGGAAGGCGTGCGGGCGCTGCTGGTCGACCTGACCGAGACGGCGCAGGCCGTGGTGGCGGGCGCGTTGCGGGACTCGATCCGCGACGCCGCCGAGGACTTCGCGCAGCGGCACGACCTGCTGCCCGCCGAGGGGCAGGCGGTGTGGGCGGGCCGCTGCCCACCGGTCCTGGCCGAGCGGCTGACCAACCCGGACCGGACCGAGGCGGTCGACGAGGCCGAGCTGGCCCGCTACCTGGCCGACTGACTATCCACAGTGGACCGTCCACAGGGGTGCCACCCGCTGGTTCAGGGGGCGGTCGGGGTTGACGGGAACACCTTGTCGCACAAGGGAAAGCCGCCGGTCACCGACAGTTCCACCCGGGTAGCCCGAACGGTGGTGCCCAGCGCGGGCGCGGACGGGGCCTAATGGTCGCACCGATCCCGTCCCCGGAGGAGCACCGTGCCCACCTCAACGCCCACCTCGACCCGCCGCCGCCTCGCCCGCGGTGCCGTCGCCGCCGTGACCGTCAGCGCCGCGTTGATCACCGGTGCGGGCGTGGCGGCCGCCGACCTGAGCCAGGCGCAACTGCGCAGCACCACGGACAGCTACCTCTTCTCGGTGAGCCTCAACCAGTTCCAGACCATCCGCGGCCAGCAGCCCTACGCCAACCAGCTCGACTGGTCCTCCGACGGCTGCTCGCACGCGCCGGACAACCCGCTCGGCTGGAACTTCCTGAAGGCCTGCTACCGGCATGATTTCGGCTACCGCAACTACAAGCGGCAGTCCCGGTTCACCGAGACCACGCGGCTGTCCATCGACAACAACTTCAAGTCCGACCTGTACACGATCTGCGCGGGCAACTGGGCCTGCCAGCGCACCGCCGACGTGTACTACGCCGCCGTCCGCCAGTTCGGCAATAGCTGAGGGCGGACCGCCCGGGGGTGACCGGCCCTACTCCAGCCACCCCCGCGCGGTCATGCCTTGGCAACGACCAGGGTCGCGGCGGTGCCCGGGACGTCCAGCTTGAGCAGGCGGACCTTGTAGCTGCCCGCTTGCGCCTCGGTCGGGAACTGCTTGTTCGTGTGCACCTGGACCTGCTCGCCCGCCAGGGTCAACGCGAGGGTGGCGTCGCCCTCCCAGACGCAGGCCTGGCCCGGCTTGCAGCGGCTGTCCTCGGTCACGTCGCGGAACTGGACGACCACGCCGGTCGCGACGCCGGTGCCGGACACGGTCACGGAATCGCCGCGCGCCAAGGTGAACTCGGCGTCCAGCGGTGGCCCGGCGACCGTCGACTCCGGACCGGTGGTGGGGCCGCCGCCGCCCACCGGGGTCGCGTCCACCGCCTTGTGCGCGCAGGCGGACAGGGCGAGAACCGCGAACCCGGCGACGACAGCGGCACCGGTCCGGGAGATCACACGACTGTTCATGGCAACTCCTCACCGTCGTCCACAAGACGGTACGGGTGAGGGGGCCGGTTGCACCGGATCACTCAGCGCTCCGAGTACCGGCGTTTACCAGTTTTCCCACCGGCGCGGCGGGACAGTCCGGATCAGTACGGCCGCTGCTGACCGCCACCCTGCTGCGGCGGGTACTGCTGCTGCGGATAGCCGCCCTGCTGGGGGTAACCCTGTTGCTGCTGCGGGTAACCACCCTGCTGCGGGTAGCCCTGCTGCGGGTACTGCTGCTGGGGGTAGCCGCCCTGCGCGGGGTACTGCTGCTGCGGGTAACCGCCCTGCTGGGGGTAACCCGGCTGCGGGTAACCGCCGCCCTGGCCACCGCCCTGACCGTAGCCGCCCTGGCCGTAGCCGCCCGCGGCGAACTGCGGGTCGGCCACCGGGCCGACGTAGCGGGCGCTGCCGAAGGCCAGGATCGGGAGACCGATGAAGCTGAACAGGATCAGCACCACCGCGAAGCCGCCGCTCTTGCCGAACGCCTTGGCCAGGTCGATGATCACGATGATCACGATCACCAGGTTGACCAGCGGGATGAGCAGGAGCAGCAGCCACCACCCCGGCCTGCCGACGGTCTTGAGCAGCACGTAGGTGTTGTAGATCGGGATGATCGCCGCCCAGCCCGGCTGGCCGGCCTTGGTGAACACCCGCCACATCGAGATGATCGCGATGAGGGCGATGGCCCCGACCACGATGCCGTAGCCGACGAGGAAGCCCGTCGGCAACGAACTGGTCGGATTGGTGTAGTCGCTCGTCGGCACGCTGCCGGTCCTTCCTCAAGCCCGCCGCGGCGGCGGGCGCACAGTGATCCGCCGGTACCCTGACCAACCCGCCCGCACAATGCACCTGATCGGGTGGTTCGTTACCGCTTCGAGATGGAATCGCGCCCCAGTATGCGGCCGCCGCGCGCTATTCGCCCGGCTCGTCGCTTTCGTCGGCCGGACCACCGCCGCGGATGGTCCACAGCACGCCGTCCAACTCGTCCGGCTTGACCAGCACCTCGCGCGCCTTCGACCCCTCGGACGGGCCGACCACGCCCCGGGTCTCCAGCAGGTCCATCAACCGGCCGGCCTTGGCGAACCCCACCCGCAGCTTGCGCTGCAGCATCGACGTCGAGCCGAACTGCGAGGTGACGATCAGCTCGGTGGCCTGCACCAGCAGCTCCAGGTCGTCGCCGATGTCCGGGTCGATCTCCTTGGCCTCGCCCGCCTTGGCCGCGGTGACCCCGTCGGTGTAGTCCGGCTGCGCCTGCTCCTTGGTGAACGCCACGATGTCGGCGATCTCCTCGTCGCTGACGTAGGCGCCCTGCACCCGGACCGGTTTGGCCGCCCCCATCGGCAGGTACAGCCCGTCGCCCATGCCGATCAGCTTCTCCGCGCCCGGCTGGTCCAGGATGACCCGGGAGTCGGTCAGCGACGAGGTGGCGAACGCCAGCCGGGACGGCACGTTGGTCTTGATCAGGCCGGTGACCACGTCCACCGACGGCCGCTGGGTGGCCAGCACCAGGTGGATGCCCGCCGCGCGGGCCTTCTGGGTGATCCGCACGATCGCGTCCTCGACGTCGCGCGGGGCGGTCATCATCAGGTCGGCCAACTCGTCGACGATGGCCAGGATGTACGGGTACGGCCGGTACTCGCGCTCGCTGCCCGGCGGGGCGGTGATCTCCCCGGACTTGACCTTCTTGTTGAAGTCGTCGATGTGCCGGACCCGGTTGGCCTGCATGTCCTGGTAGCGCTGCTCCATCTCCTCGACCAGCCAGGTCAGCGCGGCGGCCGCCTTCTTCGGCTGGGTGATGATGGGCGTGATCAGGTGCGGGATGCCCTCGTACGGGGTCAGCTCGACCATCTTCGGGTCGACCAGGATCATCCTGACCTCGTCCGGGGTGGCGCGGGCCAGCAGCGACACGAGCATCGAGTTGACGAAGCTGGACTTGCCGGAGCCGGTGGAGCCCGCGCACAGCAGGTGCGGCATCTTGGCCAGGTTCGCGGTGATCATGTGGCCCTCGATGTCCTTGCCGAGGCCGACCACCATCGGGTGGGTGTCCTTGCGCGCGGTCGTCGAGCGCAGCACGTCGCCGAGCCGGACCATCTCCCGGTCGGCGTTGGGCACCTCGATGCCCACCGCGGACTTGCCCGGGATCGGCGCCAGCAGCCGGACGTTGTCGGTGGCCACCGCGTAGGCGATGTTCTTGGTCAGCGCGGTGATCTTCTCGACCTTCACCCCCGGACCCAGCTCCACCTCGTAGCGGGTCACCGTCGGCCCCCGGGTGAACCCGGTGACCTGGGCGTCGATGGAGAACTGGTCGAGCACCCCGGTGATCGCCTCGATCATCGTGTCGTTGGCCTTGCTGCGCGACTTCGGCACGTCCCCCTCGACCAGCAGGGTCAGCTCGGGCAGCTTGTAGTCGCCGTCGACCACCCGGGTGACCGCGATCGCGTCCGGGTCGGGTTTGGGCTCGGTGACCTGCGGGGTCTCCTTGACCTCCACGGTGCGCTTGCGCGGCGCCTTCGGCTTGGCGGGCTCGTCCAGCGGCAACGGCGGCTGGGTGGCCTCCGGGCTCTCCTCGTCGGCGGCGCGCTTGCGGGGCGCCTTGCGCGGCTTGAGCGGCGGCTCGACCAGTTCGGGCTCGTCGTCGAAGAGCAGACTGCTGTCGTTCGCCGCACCCTCCGGGTCGCGCCCCAACTCCCGCAGCCGGGTGGGCACGTCGCGGATGCGGGTGCCGGTGAACACCAACACCCCGAACCCGAACAGCAGGAACAGCACCGGCACCGCCACCCAGGCGGTGACCCCCTTGGCGAGCAGCCCCCCGGAGAAGTACCCGAGAGCGCCACCCGCGTACATCCGGCCGTCGTTGGTGTCCGGCAGCCCCTCGAAGATGTGCAGCACACCGAGCAGGGCCAGCACCACGAGCAACGTCCCGACGGTGTAGCGCGGCCGCTTCTCCGGCTGCGCGTCGGTGCGCATCAACGTGACCCCGAGGGCGAACAGCAGCACCGGCAGCGCCACCGTCAACGCGCCGAACACGGTGCGCACCCCGATCTCCAGCCCGTGCCCCACCACGCCCGCGCGCCACCACACCGCCGCCCCGAGCACCACCCCGAACGCGACCAGGAAGAACCCGACCCCGTCCCGCCGGTGCGCCGGATCGAGCTCCTTGGTGCGGCTGATCATCCGCACCAGCGACCCGACCCCCTTGGCCAGCAACCCCCAAGCGCCGACGAACAGCCCAGGAGTCTTCGGCGGAGCGGGCGTCTTGCGGGCGGGAGCCTTGCGCGCAGCCGTGCCGCCGCGCTTGGCCGGGGTACGGGTGGACGACCCCTTACCCTTGGAGGTCGTCGTCCGGCTCGCCATGGGCTCACACGGTAGTGGTCGCCCCCCGCCACCCGAGGTAGGCGCGCCGGCCCCGCCCGATTTCCACCCCCGCGCCCCGTGACATGCTCCCCCGCATGTTCGCCCTGCGCAGCGCCCCCCGGACCAACGGCTCCCGCGCCCAAAGCCCCCTGGTGTGGCGCGCCATGTGCGCGATCGACCGAGCCCTCGTCCGCACCGTCGGCCGCATTGAGATCACCGGCGAGTTCCCCCCGTCCCTCCTCGGCCGCCCGGTCCTGCTGACCGCCAACCACATCGGCATGTTCGACCCCATGGTCGTCCTCGCCGCCTGCAGGCAGATGGGCATCTACCCCCGCTACATGCTCACCGCGGGCCTCCTCGACGCCCCCGTCCTCGGCTACTTCCTCCGCGCCGCAGGCCACCTCCGAGTAGACCGTGGCAAGTCGAACATCGCAGGCGCCTTCGACCGAGCCGTCGACAACCTCCGCACCGCCCAGGTCCCCCTCCTCCTCTACCCCGAAGGCCGCGTCAGCCGCGACCCCGGCCTCTGGCCCGAACGCGGCAAAACCGGCGCCGCCCGAATGGCCCTCCAAGGCAACGTCCCGGTAGTGACCATCAGCCAATGGGGCGCCCACGAGGCCGTCTACTGGGGCACCGAAACCGTCTCCACCTTCGCCGACATCAAGCCCCTCCTGATGTCTTTCCTCCGCGCCGTCCGCAACCGCCCCGTTTTCAAAGTCCACTTCGGCCCCGTCGTAAACCTGTCCGACCTGTCAGCAGGCAAGCCAGGAGACGCATTCCGCGCCCACTCGCGAATCATGCGCCAAATCACCACCAACCTCATCCCCCTCCGCCCCACCGAACCCAACGAGCCCCACTTCCACGACCCCACCCGCCCCCTAGACTCAATCAGCCCCTGGCGCCCAAAATAAAGACACCACCACCACCACCGCTTCCCTCTTATCGACAAAGCATCACGACCAACCGGCACGGCACGGCACGCCTCGAAACTCACCCCACATCGACGAAGCGCCACTCCCGCCCCGCGCGCCTCGAAACCCGCCGATCCCAACCGCCCGTTGTGGTGGAGTTGTTTTGTTTGGGGGGAGCGGTGGCCTAAGCCGGCAGGCGGGTAAGGCCACGCTTTCCAGTGGCCCCGCCTTTTAGCTTTACCCCAGGCTGCCGCTAGGGGCCCCAAACAAAACAACTTCACCACAACGGGCACCACCGCTTTATCTGGCGCCCGAGGCCGGCGTCGCCGAAGGCGACCAGGCCGACCCCCGAGGCGCAGCCGAGGCCCAGTCACCCAAACCTCCTATCATCCACCCCCCACATCGTCCACACTGACCCAGTGACCACCAAGCCCCCTTCACCGGTTACGCACCCCCACCAGGCCCGCGGAACCCTGTTCATCCTCATCGCCTCAGCCGCGTTCGGAAGCTCAGGCCCCCTGGCCAAGTCCGTCATGCAGGCCGGTTTCGAACCAGCCCAGGTCGCAGGCATGCGCGCAGGCCTGGCAGCAATCATGTTGCTCATCGCCGTAGCCCTGTTCCGCCCGCAGATCCTGCACATCCGCCGCACCAACTGGCGAACAACCATCGCCTACGGCCTCATCGGCGTAGCCGCCGTGCAGTTCCTCTTCTTCGTTGCAGTGGCCCGCCTCCCCGTAGGCGTGGCGATGCTGCTCGAATACATGTCCCCCATCCTCGTCGCCCTCTGGGTCCGTTTCGTCCGCCACGTCCACCTCCCCCGTCTCTCCTGGATCGGGACGGGACTGGCCCTGGTAGGTCTCGTACTGGTCGCCCAAGTCTGGTCAGGCCTGCGCATCGACACGATCGGCCTGGTCGCGGGCCTGGCTGCCGCTTTGTGTTCGGCCGGTTACTACCTCATCGGTGAGCGCGGCGCCGGTGAGCAACACCCGATCGGGATGGTCACCTGGGGCATGGCCGTCGGCGCCATCGGCCTGTTCGTCGCCGCGCCGCCGTGGAACCTCCCGGTGGACCGCCTCACCGCGACCACCGCGTTCGGCGACCACCAGTACCCCGTCTGGGTCCTGTTGATCACGGTCGCCGCGCTCAGCACCGCGGTCGCGTACACCCTGAGCACGGCTTCTCTGCGCGACCTACCGTCCACTGTGGTCAGCGTGCTGGCCCTCTCCGAGCCCGTCGTCGCCACCCTGCTGGCCTGGCTGATGCTCGGCGAGGTGCTGGACCCAACCCAGATCGTCGGCATGGTGGTGCTGCTCGGCGGCGCCCTGCTGGTTCAGCTCGCGGCCCGCGCCCCTGTCACACCAGCAGACCCGCAGCCCACCAAATGAGACCACGGTCACGCCCAAATTCAGACAGACGAGTGAACACGACCGTCACCGGAACCAGGGTAGGTAAAGCTTCGTTTACTCGACGGACGCGACACACCGTGGTCGATCGGTCACCATGGGGGCTCGACCGGCCACCAGCCCGACGCACCTGATCACCCCAGTCACTCGACTCCGGAGGTCTCGATGGGCGAGCTTCGCCCCAGCGGTCCCGCACACGCACCCCCTTCCCCCCGCTTCCGGCGCTGGTTGCGCCAAGACGCCAGATTTGACCTCTCCTCTTCGCTCGTCGTGTTCCTCGTCGCCATCCCGTTGTCGGTGGGCATCGCCGCCGCCTCCGACGCGCCGGTGATGGCGGGCCTGATCGCCGCCGTGGTCGGCGGGATCGTGGCCGGTTCGCTCGGCGGCTCCCCGCTCCAGGTCAGCGGCCCCGCGGCCGGGCTGACCGTGGTCGTGGCCGGTCTGGTCGGCCAGTTCGGCTGGGCGGTCACCTGCGCCATCACCGCGCTCGCCGGGCTGCTGCAGGTCGCGCTCGGCGCCTGCCGGGTCGGTCGGGCCGCGCTCGCCATCTCCCCCACCGTCGTGCACGCCATGCTCGCGGGCATCGGCGTCACCATCGTCCTCGGCCAACTGCACGTCCTGCTGGGTGGGGCGCCGGGGTCCACCGCCTGGGAGAACCTGAGCACCCTGCCCGCCACCGTCGCGGCCCTCAACCCGGTCGCGGCCGCGGTGGGCCTGGTCGTGATCGCGATGCTGGTGCTGTGGCCGCGGCTGCCCGCCCCGGTGCGCGGCACGCCCGCGCCGCTGGTGGCGATCGTGCTGGTCACCCTGGTGAGCGCGCTGGCGGCGTTCGACGTGGCGCTGGTCGCGCTGCCGGACAACCCGCTCTCGGCGATCCAACTGCCCCGGCTGCCGGACGGGCAGTGGCTCGCGTTCGGCGTCGGCGTGGCCACCATGACGATCATCGCCAGTGTGGAGAGCCTGCTGTCCGCCGTGTCGGTGGACAAGCTCCGCCCCGGCCACCGCAGCGACCTCGACCGGGAGCTGCTCGGCCAGGGCGGCGCGAACATGATCTCCGGGCTGCTCGGCGGGCTGCCGGTCACCGGGGTGATCGTGCGCAGCTCCACCAACGTCCGCGCGGGCGCCCGCACCCGCGCTTCCGCCGTGCTGCACGGGATGTGGGTGCTGCTGTTCACCGTGCTGCTGGTCGGCTTGGTCGAACAGGTCCCGTTGGCCGCGTTGGCCGGACTGCTGATCGTGATGGGCGTGCGGCTGGTCCGCCCGGCCGACCTGAGGGCCGCGCGCGGGCACGGGGAACTGCACGTGTACGTGGTGACCATCGTCGGTGTGGTGGCGCTGAACCTGTTGGAGGGTGTGCTGATCGGGCTCGCCGTGTCGCTGCTCGGCGTGCTGCGCCAGGTGGTGCGGGCCAGGGTGCGGCTGGAGCACGACCCCGACGCTCCGATGTGGACGGTCGTGGTCGAGGGCACGTTGAGCTTCCTGTCCGTGCCCAGGCTTTCCCGCGTGCTCACCCGGATTCCGGCCGGTGCCGCGGTCCGGGTCGAGTTGGTGGTCGACTACCTCGACCACACCGCGTATGAACACCTGGCCACCTGGCGGCGGCAGCACGAGGACACCGGCGGCGAGGTCACCGTCGAGGAGATCGGCCGCGGCGCGCACCGGCACGGCGGGCTGCCGCGCTGGTTCTCACCGTGGTCGCATTGGCAGGACACGGCGACCAACGGCGCGGCGCTGGTGATCCCGCGGCAGCGGGAGAACGGGCACGTCGACCACGTGTTGCGGCCGTTGGTGACGGGTGCCCGCGAGTACCACCGCAGTGGGGCGCCCGCGATGCGGCCGCACCTGCGCAAGCTCGCCGGGGCGCAGTCGCCGCACGCGGTGTTCCTCACCTGCGCGGACTCGCGGATCGTGCCGAACGTGATCACCGCGTCCGGGCCGGGTGACCTGTTCACCATGCGCAACGTCGGCAACCTGGTGCCGGACGCAGGCGCCGATGAGTCGGTGCACGCCGGCGTGCTCTACGGGGTCCAAGTGCTGTCGGCGCCGACTCTGGTGGTGTGCGGCCATTCCCGCTGCGGCGGCATGGGTGCGCTGCTGGCCGGTCGGCCCGGCGACGACCCGGTGTCGCGGTGGCTGCGCTGGGGCGAGCCGAGCCTGGGCGCCTGGCGCGACGGCCACCCGCTGGCCGCCACGGCGGCGGCCGACGGGTGGTCCGAGGTCGACCAACTGGCCATGGTGAACGTGGCGGTGCAGTTGGACCGGCTGGCGGGGCTGCCCGAGGTGGTCGACAGCGACGTCCGGTTGGTCGGGCTGTTCTTCGACATCCCGTCCGGGGCGCTGCTGATGCTCGACGGCGACCGGTTCAGCCCGTTGGCTGATCAGGCGTTGACAGCGGGGTAGGGGGTTCGGGGGGCCGTTGGGTCCCCCGAACTTATCCGCCGTTGGTGGGGCGGTAGGGCGCGGCTTTCACCGTCGTGGTCGCTGGGACTGCGTCGAGTAAGACGCGGCCGAGGGCGACGCGGGCGAGGACGGCTGGGTGGGTGCCGCCGAAGTTGGTGGGGTCTCCGGCGCCCTGGCAGAAGAGGGCGTAGACGAGTGCTGGTTTGTCGGCGCTGTCGAAGATGATGCCTGCTTCGTTGCGGCCGTCGTTGAACCAGCCCGCTTTGGTGGCGACCCGGGCGCGTTCATCAGAGGACATGAGGCGGCGGATGCCGTCGGTGAAAGCGGCCTGGGAGCGGAGGATCTTGAGCAGGTAGGCGGTGGAGGTGGCGGAGAGGAGGGTGCCCGCGGCGAGTTGGGTGAGGAGGTCGTGGGTTTCCTGGGGGGTGGTTTTGCCGAGGTAGAAGCGGTTGGGGTTGGCGACGGGGACGACCTGGGTGTTGGGGAAACCCTTTGCTACCAAGATCTCGTTGAGTTCCTTGGCGGGGCAGACGAGGCCGGCCAAGCGGACGGCGGTGTCGTCGGAGACGGTGAGGAGGAGGGCGAGGGCGTGGCCGATGGTGATTGAACTGGGGTAGGCGCCGTCGAGGGGGAGGATGCCGTCGCCGGTGGGGATGACGATGTCGGCGGTGACGTCGACGCGTTGGGAGAGTTGGAGAAGGCCGCGGTCGACCTTGTCGAGGACGGCGGTGGCTACGGCGATCTTGTTGACGCTGTAGGCCTCGGTGAGGGTGGTGGGGTTCTCGGTGATCACTGACTGGCTGTTGAGGGTGGTGAATGCCTGCCAGGTGCCGCCTGCTGCTTGGGTTGCGGCGCGGTAGGCGAGTTGGATTCGTTGGGCGGGGGATGAGGATTGGGCTGCTGCGGGGGTGGCGGTGGTCAGTGCCGTCGCCGATGCGGCGGCTAGGGCTAGGGCTGCTCGCCTGTTGAGGTTGGTCATGTGTCCTCCCCTGGGTGTGGGGGGAGGGTACAAGATCTTGGTGAAGGGCACTGGGGCCTCGGCTGCGCCTCGGGGACTGCTTGTCGCCTGGCGGCGACGCCGCTGGATTGCGCCAGATTAAAGCGGGGGTGCCCGTTGTGGTGAAGTTGTTTTAGCGGCAGCCTGGGTAAGGCTAAAAGGCGGGGCCACTGGAAAACGTGGCCTTACCCGCCAGCCGGCTTAGGCCACCGCTCCCCCCAAACAAAACAACTCCACCACAACGGGCGGTTGGTATCGGCGGGTTTCGAGGCGCGCGGGGCGGGTTGGTCGTGGTGCTTCTATTTATGTTTGTTCTTTACTCTTGTTCTTGTGCTTTGTGCTGGGGTGGGGGGTTAGACGGGGATGACGGTGGGGACGATCATGGGGCGGCGGCGGTAGGTGTCGGCGACCCAGCGGCCTACTACGCGGCGGACGGCTTGGGCGATGCGGTGGGTGTCGGTGATGCCCTCGGACTCGGTGTGCGAGAGCTCCATTTCCACCAACGAAACCACGTCGTCGAGGGCTTTGGGGTCGTCGGAGAAGCCTCGGCCGGAGATGGTGGGGGGGAAGACGGCGCGGCCGGTGGCGGAGTCGACGACGACGGTGATGGCGATGAAGCCGCCTTCGCCGAGGACGAGGCGGTCGGAGAGGGTGGACTCGCCGACGTCGCCGACGGAGAGGCCGTCCACGTACACGTGGCCGACCTCGACCCGGCCGGTGATGCGGGCGCGGCCGTCGACCAGATCCACCACGACGCCGTCTTCGGCGATGACGACGTTGTCGGTGGGGACGCCCGTCTTGACCGCGAGTTCGGCGTTGGCGCGGAGGTGGCGCCATTCGCCGTGCACCGGCATGACGTTGCTGGGG
This sequence comes from Actinokineospora inagensis DSM 44258, assembly GCF_000482865.1. Lineage (GTDB taxonomy): Bacteria > Actinomycetota > Actinomycetes > Mycobacteriales > Pseudonocardiaceae > Actinokineospora > Actinokineospora inagensis. The sequence goes on from NZ_AXWW01000049.1 coordinate 32,561, forward strand.
CGGACGGCGTTGTAGAGGAACAGCAGCTCACCGGCGGGGGCGTGGCCGGAGACGTGGACCTTCGCGTTGCCCTGGTGGACGACCTTGGCGCCGAGGCGGACCAGGCCGTTGACCACGCCGAACACGGCGTTCTCGTTGCCGGGGATGAGCGAGCTGGCCAAGACCACGGTGTCGCCGGGGCGGATGGAGATCTGCCGGTGCTCCCCCCGGGCCATCCGGGACAGCGCGGAGAGCGGTTCGCCCTGGGAGCCGGTGGACACGAACAGCACCTGGTCCTCGGGCATGGCCATGGCCTCGTCCAGGTTGACCAGCAGGCCCGGCGGCACGTTCAGCAACCCCAGGTCGGCGGCGATGCCCATGTTGCGCACCATGGACCGGCCGACCAGGGCGACCCGGCGGCCGTGCGCGACGGCCACGTCCAGGACCTGCTGGACCCGGTGCACGTGGCTGGCGAAGCAGGCCACGATGACCCGCTGGTCGGCGCCCGCGATGACGTTGTCGATGACCGGGCCGATCTCGCGCTCGGAGATGACGAACCCGGGCACCTCGGCGTTGGTCGAGTCGACCAGGAACAGGTCGACGCCCTCGTCGCCGAGGCGGGAGAAACCGGCCAGGTCGGTGAGCCTGCCGTCCAGCGGGAGCTGGTCGAGCTTGATGTCGCCGGTGTGCAGGACGACACCAGCCGGGGTGCGGATGGCGACGGCGAGCGCGTCCGGGATGGAGTGGTTGACGGCGAAGAACTCGCAGTCGAACTCGCCGTAGGACACGTGCTCGCCCTCGCGGACCTCGCGCAGCCGCGGGTCCAGGCGGTGCTCCTTGCACTTGGCGGCGACCAGGGCGAGGGTGAACCGGGAGCCGACCACCGGCAGGTCGGGGCGCAGCCGCAGCAGGAACGGGACGGCGCCGATGTGGTCCTCGTGGCCGTGCGTGAGGACCAGGGCGTCGATCTCGTGCAGCCGGGACTCGATCGGTCGGAAGTCGGGCAGGATCAGGTCGACGCCGGGCTGCTGGTCCTCCGGGAACAACACCCCGCAGTCGACGATGAGCAACCTGCCCGCGTACTCGAACACGGTCATGTTCCGGCCGACCTCGCCGATACCGCCCAGCGCCACCACGCGCAGGCCGCCCTCGGGCAGCGCGGGCGGTGGGTTGGTCGGCCACTTGCCTGACTTCGGCGGCTGCCTCACCGGCCCACCGCCCCGGACTCGACCAGCACGACGGTCACTGGTGCACCGCCCCGGCGCTGGTGTGCGTGGTGGCGGGCACGTACGCGGCGTTCGCGTCGGCGTGCGCCACCCGGGCGCTGGTGATGGTCGATCCCACCGCGCTCGGCGAGAGTGCCCCCTGCGCCTGCAGTACGCCTGCCTCGGTCAGGTCGGCGGCGATGGCCTCGACCTGCTCGGCGGTGGCGGGCGGCAGCGGCAGCCGCGGGTCGCCCACCTCGGTGCCGCGCAGCCGAAGCGCGGTCTTGCTGAACACGACCCCGCCGACCCGGCTGAACGCGCGCAGCACCGGCAGCAGTCCGTTGTGGAGCTCGCGGGCCGCGGCGACGTCGCCGCTGTCGTAACTGTCCACCATGGACCGCAGCCTGCCCGCGACCACGTGCCCGATCACGCTGACGTAACCAACGCCGCCGACCGAGAGCCACGGCAGGTTCAGCGCGTCGTCGCCGGAGTAGTACGCGAGGTCGGTGCCCGCGATGACCTGGCTGCCCGCGAGCAGGTCGCCCTTGGCGTCCTTGACCGCGACGATCCGCGGGTGCTCGGCCAGCCGGAACAGCGTGTCGACCTCGATCGGCACCATCGAGCGGGGCGGGATGTCGTAGAGCATGACCGGCAGGTCGGTGGCGTCCGCGGCGGCGGTGAAGTGCGCGATCAACCCGGACTGCGGCGGCCGCGAGTAGTACGGGGTCACCACGAGCAACCCGTGCGCGCCCGCCTTCTCGGCCTCGCGGGCCAGGTGCACGGTGTGCGCGGTGTCGTAGGTGCCCACGGACCCCACGACGGTCGCCTTGTGCCCGACCGCCTCGACCACGGCCCGCACCGCGTCGGCCTTCTCCCGGTCACTGGTCGTCGGCGACTCGCCGGTGGTCCCGTTGACCACCAGCCCGTCGTTGCCCGACGCCACGAGGTGCTCGGCAAGGGCCTGCGTCCGGTCGAGGTCCAGCGACCCGTCGGCGGCGAACGGGCTCACCATGGCGGTCAACACCCGCCCGAACGGGCGACCGGGGGCGGCGGTGGGGCATGCGGTCATGGTGATGACGCTACCCGCTGGCCATCCCCAGTACGCCCACCACCGCCACCTTCGGGATATTTTGCGCACGAGGCCGAAGTCAAATGGACAGTCCTAGCGACTCGACCCGGAATGTTGACCACATTTCGACCTGCCCACCTGCGACCAACATTCCGGGTCGAGCCGCTAGACCCCGCGTTTGAGCGCCCGGACAGCTTCCACCGCGTCCCCCGGGCCGGTGCGCTCGATGCGTGCCGCCGTCCGGCCGAACGCGTCGAGCAGGAGTTCGCCCGGCTCGCCGGTGACGGTCACCGGGTTCTCCCCCGGGTGGGCGGTGACCGAGCGGCCGTCCGGGGTGCGCAACACCACACCGACCGGGCTACGCCGGTAGTGCATCCGCGCGGTGCGGGACAGCGCTGTCCACAGTGCACGGTCGCGCGCCGGGTCGGCCGGGCGCGGCTCCCAGTCCGGCGCCGCCCGGCGGACGTCCTCGTGGTGCACGAAGAACTCAGTCGTGTTGGCCGGTTCGTCGACCAGCCGCATCGGCGAGTAGCTGCCCGGACCGGACCGGAACAGGTCGACCAGTTCGGGCCAGGGCAGGTTCGCGTACTCGCCCTGGATCCGCTCGGTGCGCCCGGCCAGCGCCTTCACCACGATGCCCGCCGCCGCGTCCAGCCTGCGTTCGCGCAGCACCAGGTGGGCGGCGAGGTCGCGGGTGGTCCAGCCCTCGCACAGCGTCGGCGCGTCCGGGCCGACCCGCTCGAACAGGTCGCTGAGCTCGGCGCGTTCGTCCTTGGCGACACCCATGCCACCACCGTACCGGCAGGTACGGTGGTCAGGACGGGCTGGTGATCTGGTCGCCGTCGGTGATCATGCCGCCGTCCTTGCGCAGCAGCACGCAGTGGATCGTGTAGTCGCGGCCCTTGTTGGCGTCCGCCTCCCAGGTCTTCTGCGCGGGCAGGACCACGGCGTAGGTGAGGTTGGTCTTGTCCTTGTCGCTGACCCGCTTGGTGCCGAACAACCACCCGCAGTAGGACTGGCCGACCTTAACCAGGCCATCCCGGTCGTAGGCCCACTTGGTCGAGGACCCCGCCGGGTCCAGGGTGCCGAAGACCTGGACGCGGAACGGCTTGGCGCAGTCGTCGGACGAGCCGAACGAGGCGCCCTTCTGCAGCGAGTTCGCCGAGCAGTAGCCGTCGGACAGGGAGAACTGGGCGAAGTCACCCTCGTCGCCGTAGCTGAAAGTCTCGATCTGCGGCGCCTGCGTCGAGTCGGGCGCGTTGATCGCCCGGTTCAGGAAGAACCCGCCGATCGCGCCGAGGAGCAGCACGACGGCACCCGCGATGGCCAGGGCCTTGGCGCCCGGCCCCTTCTTGACCGGCGTGGGCGCCGCGGCGGTGCGCTGGGGGTGGTAGCCGCCGGGGCTCATCGCGGTCGGCCCGGTGGTGTTGACCGGGGTCGGGCCGGTGGGCGGGCCCAGCGGCACGTGCGTGAGCAGGCCGCGGACCTGGGCGGCGGTGAGCCGGGCGGCGGGCGTGCCGACCATCAGACCGCTGATGACCGACGCGAGCGCGCCCTGTGCCCTGGTCAGGTAGGGGACCTCGGCGAGGATGGCGTGCATGGTGGCGGCGGTGGTCGGCCGCTCGAACGGGTTGTAGCCCTCGATGGCGAAGAACAGGACCGCGCCCAGCGCCCACAGGTCCGAGCTCGCGCCCGCCTCCTCGCCGCGGATCCGCTCCGGCGCCATGAAGGTGGGCGAGCCGATGAGCATGCCGCTGCTGGTCAGCCGCGGGTCGTCGAGCGACTGGGCGATGCCGAAGTCGGTCAGCTTCGCCCGGCCGTTCGCCGCCAGCATGATGTTGCTCGGCTTGACGTCCCGGTGCACGATCCCGGCCTGGTGGGCGGCCTCCAGCGCGGAGAGCAACTGCTCGGCGAGCTTGGCGACCTGCGGGGCGGGCATCGGGCCGCGCTCGCGCACCACGTCGGACAGCGTGGGCGCCTGGATCAGCTCCATCACGATGTAGGTCGCCCCGGACTCCTGGACGACGTCGTACACCGTGACCACGGCCGGGTCGTTGAGCCGACCGGCGGTGCGCGCCTCGCGGAGCACCCGCTCCTCGAACACGGCCCGCTCCGCGTGCGGCACCCCGTCCGGCAGGTGCAGTTCCTTGATCGCGACGTGCCGCCCGATCATCCGGTCCTCGGCCAGCCACACGACGCCCATGCCGCCGCGGCCGAGTTCGTTGAGGATCACGTACCGACCCGCTACCACGCGGGGCCCGTGCGCGACCGTCTGATCCTGCTGATGCTCCTGCGACACCCGGCAAACCTCCCTCTGCCGGCGGCATCTTAATCCGCCGATCGGCCGGGGGAGGTCGAACCCGTCAACTCGTGTGCACGTCGTGACCGGCGGCACGCAGCGCGGTGATCGCGCGGTCGAGGTCGGAGTCGTGCACCAGGATGTGGTCGGTGTCGAAGGTGGAGACCGCGAACAGCGACACACCGGCCGCGGCCAGCGAACCGGCCAGCGACGCCATGATGCCGGTGAGGGTGAACTCCAGCGGCCCGCGCACGGTCAGCAGCCGCCACCCGGCCTCGGTGCGGCCACCGGCCGGGGTGAGGTCGACCGGCGCGACCACGGTCACCTCGGTGGGCGTGCTGGTGACCGAGACGAACCCGGGGGTGGCGAACACCTCGGCGGCCACGGCGGTCCCCGGGTCGAACCGGCTCACGCCGTAGTCGCCCGCCACCACGTCGACGACCAGACGGCGCACGGCTCAGCCCTCGGCGACGAGCGGGCTGGAGGCGACCTCGGTGCCGTCCGGCAGCGCCGAGATGACGAAGTCGGCGAACACGTTGCCCGCCGCCTTCTGCAGTTGGCGCAGGCACTCCACGGCCAGGCCGCGGATCTCGACGTCGGCGTGCTCGGTGGCGCGCATCGCGATGAAGTGCCGCCAGGCGCGGTAGTTGCCGGTGACCACGATGCGGGTCTCGGTGGCGTTGGGCAGGATCGCGCGCGCCGCCTGCCGGGCCTGCTTCTTGCGCAGGGTGGCGCTGGGCACGTCGGCGAACTTCTGCTCCAGGCCGGTCAGCAGGTCGTTGTAGGCGTCCTGCGCGGCCTGGGCGGCGGCGAGGAACCTGGCGTGCAGCTCCGGGTCGGCGGCGATGACGTCCGGTTCGACCATGGCCGCGTCCTTCTCCGGCACGTACCGCTGGGACAGTTGCGAGTAGGAGAAGTGCCGGTGCCGGATCAGCTCGTGGGTCAGCGACCGGGAGATCCCGGAGATGTAGAACGACACGCTGCCGTGCTCCAGGACCGACAGGTGGCCGACCTCGATGATGTGCCGGATGTAGCCCGCGTTGGTGGCCGTCGCCGGGTTCGGCTTGCGCCACGACTGGTAGCAGGCCCGGCCCGCGAACTCGGCCAGCGCCTCCCCGCCGTCGGCGTCGGTCGTCCACGGCACGTCCGACGGCGCGGAGAACTCGGTCTTGGCGATGAGCTGCACCTTCGGCGACACCGTCTCGGTCACGTGCACATCCTCACATCGTCGGTCAGCGCGGTTCGTCTGCTCGGCGCAACAGTAGCCGCCGCCGGTGGTGACACCACGCGACATCATCGGACACCACCGGGTGACTTGACCGATGTCACCGGTGACGTCATAGTGGTGTCATGGATCTGAGCAGCTACCTCACCACCCTCCGCGACGACCTGACCACCACCGCCTCCGCGGGCGACGAGGCCACCCGGCGGTCGGCGGCCGTGCTGGCCGCGGCGCTGGAGCCCTCGGCCCGGCTGGCCATCATGAACGCCCTGGCCGACCTGGCCGCCGAGGTCACCGCGCACCTGCCCGACCACGTGGTCGAGGTGCGCTTGGACGGCCGGGACGTGCGGGTGGTGGTCACCAAGACCGGCACCACCGAGACACCACCCGAATCACCACCGACCGCCGAGGGTGACGCCGGTGACGTCAAGTTCGGCGGCGACATGAGCCGGATGACGCTGCGCATGTTCGACGAGCTCAAGTCCAAGGCCGAGCGGGCGGCGTCGTCGCAGGGGGTGTCGCTGAACACCTACGTGCAGCAGGCGGTGCAACAGGCCCTGCAGGGGCTGGGGGCGCACCACCGCAAGTACCAGGAACGGCAGCAGGGTCACCGCGAGCAGGACCAGGGTTCCGGTTCGGGCTCGTCGCGAGTGCAGGGGTGGTACGAGGGATGAGCGACACGCGGATGGAGCAGTTCGCCACCGGCACCGAGCCGGTGGAGATCACCGTGGCGACCGGGGCGGGCCGCATCGACGTGCGGCTGACCGAGGACGAGGGCGTCGACGTCGAGGTCCGGCACGCGCCGGAGGACGCCAACCCGTGGGCCGACGGGATGACGAACCTGGTCAACTGGTTCACCACCCAGTTCGGCACCGAGAAGCCCACCGGTCCGGACGACGCTGCCGCCGAGGCGGTGCGCCGGACCCGGATCGAACTGGTCGGCGGCAGGCTCGTGGTGCGCTCGCCGAAGGAGCCGCAGTTGCGCGGCATCCCGATCGCGGTGAGCGTGCGGGCACCGGCCGGGTCGTCGGTCTCGGCCCGCAGCGGGGCGGCGTCGGTACGGGTCGCGGGAGTCGCGGACCGGGTCGAGGTCACCACCGGCGCGGGCACGATCGACGTCGCCGAGACCACCGGGCTGGTCCAGGCCACCAGCGGCACCGGCGCCATCAAGGTCGGCCCGGCGCCCGCCGGGGTGCAGGCGCGGACCGGTCGGGGCGAGGTCGAACTGAGCGCGATCGGCGGCTCCACCCAGGTCGTCACCGGCGGCGGCGACGTCTGGCTGGGCACCATCACCGGTGACGTCACGGTCCGCAGCGGCACCGGCGACATCACCGTCGCCGACGCCGTCGCCGGGAAGGTCGAGCTGACCACGGGCTCCGGCGCGCTGCGGGTCGGCATCCGGCCCGGCGCGCCCGCCGAGGTCGACGTCTCCTCCGGCTCGGGCGAGGCCCGCAGCGAACTGCCACTGGTCGGCGTGCCACCCGCCGACGCCCCGGCCCTGCGGGTGCGCGCCCGCACCGGCCTCGGCTCCGCGCTGGTCACCCCCGCGTCGAGGTGACCCGTGTGGTCGTGGTCGCGGGTGTGCCTGCTCTACGGCGCGCGGCTGCGGCCGGAGATCGACGCCGCTGACCTGCTCCCACCGGAGCCGGTCACCCAGGCGGCGTCGGTGGCGCCGCCCGGTCCGGCGCCGTTGCCGACCCGGGGCCGGGTGGAGACCCCGCTCGTGTCCCAGGACCTGGGCTGACCGGAGTCCGGACAGGACAGCCGCGCCGGGGAGGGCGTGGCCGGATCGGATGCGGCGCAGGGGACCGCATCCGATCCAGGTCCTCCGGAACAGCCCGACAGTCGGACATCACGCCGGGCCGACTGTCCGGTCTGGACAGTCGGCGGCCCGGCGGGGGTGTTGGGGGGTATGGCGGCGTTCGGCCTCGGTCGGACGCCGCCATCGGCCTTTCGTGCTGGGCCAACCGGATCGGTCGCCCGCGCGACCCACGGACCCGGTCGCTCCTGCGACGAAGATCAGTCGCGGCCGCGGACGATGGTCGGCTCGTAGCCCTCGTCCTCCGGTGGGGCCTCGACCGGCCAGGAGTCGGCCCGGCCGCCGATGACCTCGGGGCGCGGGGAGGGGAGGGGGATGACGCCAGCGGCTTGTCTGTCCACTCTGTCCAGGGTCCGGTCGGTCATCTCGTCCTCCAGCGGTCGGTCGGCGGTCGCCCGGGGCGGGCACCTTCCAGGTGTGCCAGTGATACCCGGTTCGACTCAACCGCAACTAAACGCCGGATCGATGCGGGCATCCACTTGATATCCACCTGGTGGTACACCGGCGATCCCCGTTGGTTCGTCCGGGTGACACATCCACTGGTTCCAGCGTCCCACCGCGGTTCGGTGTTACAGCGCCGTCCCGAGGGCTGGGACGAGATCGCCACGTCCACCCACTTGAACGATGTCGAGACCGAGCCAGTCGGCCATGACGCGAAGTTCCGCGGCCAGTTCGGCGGAAACCCTGCTCCCGTCCTGGCCCGGTTCGAGAAAAGCTCCGGGTACGCGGAGGATCCCGGCCGCGCGGTCGGCCTTGACGTCTACGCGCGCGACAAGCTCACCGTCCAGGAGGAACGGGAAGACGTAGTACCCGTGCACGCGCTTGGGTTCGGGCACGTAGATCTCGATGCGGTAGTGGAAGTCGAACAGCCGCTCGGTGCGGTCCCGTTCCCAGATCAGCGGGTCGAACGGGCAGAGCAGCGCGCGACCGGTGATCTTGCGCGGGGTGCGGGCGTCCGCGTGCCGGTACGCCTGGTGCCGCCAGCCGGACACCGACACCGGTTCCAGCAGGCCCGCGTCGACCAGTTCGGCCACGGCCTGGTGCGAGCGCGCGGGTTCGAGCCGGTAGTAGTCGCGGAGGTCCTTCTCGGTGGCGATCCCATGCGCCGCGGCGGCGCGCAACGTCAACTGCCGCGCGGATTCCTCGTCGGACACGGGTGGTGCCGCCAGGACCTCAGGCGGTAACACGCGCTCGGCGAGGTCGTAGAGGCGTTGGAAACCGCGGCGGGTGCCGGTGGTCAACTGGCCGACGGCGAACAGCCACTCGCAGACGTGCTTGACGTCGGAGCGGTTCCACCACCCGCCCTTGGCGCGCGGGACGGCGCCGCCGAGGGCGGCTTCCAGGGTGCCCGCGCCGATCGGGCCGAGCTCCTTGACGGTGGCGAGCACGTCGTCGACGAGTCCGGGCGACTTCTGCGCGATGCGGGTGATGTGCCGGGCGTAGCGGGACTCGTAGCGGGCCATCCGCCAGCGGAACAGCGGCCAGTCGGCGACCGGGATCAGGCTCGCCTCGTGCGCCCAGTACTCGACCAGCAGCCGGGGGCGGCGCGCGGTCGGCGCCCACGCGGCGTCGTCCACCAGGGACTGGTCGTAGCCGCCGAGGCGGGCGAACAGCGGCATGTAGTGGGCGCGGACGGCGACGTTGACCGAGTCGAGCTGCAGCAACTGGACCCGGTCGAGCACCCGCTGCAGGTGTCTGCGGGTGGGCGGCCCCGAGGGGCGCGGGTCGGCGAAACCCTGGGCGGCCAACGCGGTCCGGCGGGCGGCGGCCGCGGTCATCTCGAGCACTGGTGGCACTCCTCCCGGTCTGCGGTACCGGCATCCTCGCAGCCACCCCCGACAGTAACCGGCGACGGGGGCAGATCGGTTATCCACTACCTTCTGCGCATGGCCGACGCCGCGGTGCGCCCCGCAGCCCCTGAAGACGTCGACGAACTCGCCCGGCTCCAGGTGAGCACCTGGCAGACCGGCTTCGAGGGGCTCCTGCCGCCCGACGTGCTGGCGGGCCTCGACCCCGCCGCGGCCGCCGCCCAACTGCGCCAGGTGATCGCACAGGGGCCCGCGCTGGTGCACGTGGCGACCGAGGGACCGTGGCCGGTCGGGTTCTGCGTGGCCGGTCCGTCGCCGGAGTCCGAGTCGGCCGCGGCCAACGACCTGCCCGCGCCGGACGCCGGGACGGTCGCGCTGGTCGGCACCCTGCTGGTCGAGCCGCGCTGGGGTCGACGCGGGCACGGTGGCCGGTTGTTGGCCGCCGCCGGGGCCGCGGCCGCCGACGCCGGGCTCACCAGGGGCATCTGCTGGGTGCCCGAACGCAACGCCGCCCTGGTCGGCTTCTTCCGCCGCGCGGGCTGGACCCCGGACGGCGTGGTACGCACCCTCGACGCGGGCGGGCAACCGCTGCGTGAACTCCGGGTCACCGGCGCGCTCGCCTTCGACCTGGTCTGAGCCGCCCGGGTTGCCTTGCCGCGCAACGACTCCACCGCTCCCGACCCGCTCCCGCCAACCGTTCCCACACCGGCCGGGACGCGCGATACTGACCAACGGGATTCACCGCGATCAAGGAGAACCCCTGGTCAGCGGCGGTGCGGCGCGGACGACCCAGGTCCGCTCGAGCGAGGGCGGGAACATGACACAGGGCGCGACACCTGAGATCACCGAGTTGGCCGCATACCTGAGCGCGCTCACCGCGGGGGTGACCGCCCGCGACCTGTCCGACCGGTTCGGCACCGGCACCTCGCTGTGGGGCCGCTACCGCTCCGGCGAGCGGATCGTGCCGTGGCACCTGCTGGAGCAGGTGGTCGCCGACAGCGTCGCGGACCGGCGCGGCAGGCTGTTCGCCCTGACCCGCGCCAAGGACCTGTACAACCGCGCCGAAGCGGCCGCCGCCCGCGCGGAACTCGGGTGACCACCCACGCGTCTCCACCCAGGCGAGGCGATGACCACCCGAGCAGGACGGTTCGACGATCAAGGCTTGTCGGCCGACGGTTGCCCGGCGGGGGCGGTTGGGGAGCCGCGCGGACAACTCGGGCCGCGTGGGCGTGATCGTCGGGTACCGTCGCTGGTCGGACCTGGCTCGGACCCGGAAGGGGCGGCACGTGCTCGGATGGCTGTGCGTGACCTTCGGGGTCGCCTTCAGCTCCGCCCTCGTGCCCTTCGTCAGTATCGAATTGTTCGTGCTGGGCTTGGCCGCCCAGGAGCCGCAGGTGTCCTGGCTGGCGCTGGGCGCGGTGGTCGCGGTGGCGCAGATGCTGGGCAAGCTGCTGTTCTACTTCGCCGGGCGCGGATCGATCCACCTGCCCGCGTTCCTGCACCGGCGCCGCGAACCCAAGCCGCTCACCCCGCGGCGCGCGGCCTGGCAGATCCGGACCAAGCGGATCCGCGAGTGGATCACCGAGATCCGGGCCCGCTGCGAACGCCACCCCGGCTGGCTCTACGGCACCTACAGCATCAGCTCGGTGCTCGGGCTGCCGCCGTTCATGGCGATGGTGGTGCTGGCCGGGCTGGTCCGGATGCGGTTGGCGGCGTTCTTCGGCGTCGGCCTGGTCGGCCGGTTCATCCGGTTCAGCGCGTTGGCGGCGTCACCGGCGCTGTTCGCGGGCTGGTTCCTGTGAGCAGCCGGGCCCAGGCCGCGGCGGTGAACCGCAGCGTCGCCGCGGGCCGCTTGGAGTCGCGCACGTGCACACGGCGACCGTAGGCGATCTCGACGCAGTTGCCGCTGTCACCGCTGAAGCTGCTCTTGCGCCACCTCACTGGCCCCGAACCACCAGCCTGTCCAGCAGTTCCTGGGTGGCCGCCGCGACCGCGTCCACCGCGGCCTCGAACGCCTCGGCGTTGTGCGGCGCGGGCGCCCGGAAACCGGAGATCTTCCGCACGTACTGCAGCGCGGCCGCCCGCACATCGCCATCGCCGACTTCGTCCACGAACGGGGCGCGCAGGGTCTTGATGCTTCGACACATGCGCCCATCATGCCCCGGACCGGCCGAAACGGTGCGGGCCGGGCGAGGTCGCCCGGCCCGCCGCCGGTCAGTCGTCGAACTGCTCCTCCTGGTCGTGGGCCTGCTCAAAGGCGCAGCCCGGGGCGCCGACGTCGTGCAGCTCCCGGCGGCCGGGGATGTCCGAGTACACCGGGCACTGGCAGACCCCGGGTGCGTCCTCGACTTCGAATGTGCTCACGGTTCGCCTTCGGTGGGGCGGGCGATGACCGGGACATGCTAGTGGCTGGTCCCGGGGTGGTCAGTCCCGTACCCGGTATGCGACCTCCGTCTCCCAGGTCGCCGGGTCGGGCTGGGTGGCCGGGTCGGCCAGGTACGACTCGAACCGGCCCGCCCACACGTTGTCGGTGACGTCCCAGGTGGTGCCGGTGGCCGCCGCCCAGGCGTCGAGGGCGGCGAAGGTCTCGCGGATGCGGTCCGGGTGGCCGTGGTGGATGAGCACGGCGTAGTCGCCCGCGGGCTTCACACCGGCGGCGACCGGCGGGGCGGCGGTGACGGACGCGTCGACCGGCACCCCGACCTCGACGTCGATCAGGTCGTCGGCGACCGAGTGGTACCGGTAGAACAGCGGGCCCGCCGGGGTGGCCGACACCGACGCGAGCCAGCCGTAAACCTCGCCGATGAGCGCGTTGACCCGGCCCCACTCGGACAGCGGGGCCTGGGTGCGGATGGAGACGTACCGCTGCTCGGGCCGGTACTCGATCTTGGGGTCCACGGGGTCCTCTCGGGTCTGTTCCTCGGCGGTCACAACAGCGCCGCCACCAGGGCGTCCGGCTGGGCGAGGGCCGACATGTGCCCACCGGGGATCTCGACCGGCGTGACCCCCAGGCGCTCCTGGGAGATCCGGCGCTGGAACTCGATCGGGAACAGCCGGTCACCGACCGCCGCGACCACCCGGGTCGGCACGTCCGGCCACCGGTCCAACGGCCACGGCTTCTCGAACGGAGTACCCGACTGCCGCAGCGGCTGCTGCCAGAGCTCCTCCGGCACGTCGTGCAGGAAAGTGACGAACGCGTCGAACTCGGCATCCGGGTCACGCCCCTCACGCAGGTCGTTCGCCCGCTGCGCGGCAGCCTGCCCGCTGGTCTCCCACCACTCCCCCGCCGAGTCCCCGGGAGCGGGCACCATGGCGTTGACCATGATGATCTCGGCCACCGGCACCCGGGTCGCCACAATCGGCGCAGTGAACCCAGCCATCGACTGAGCCACCAGAACCAGGTCGTCGTGGCCGCGCACAGCATCAACCACCGCGTCGGCGTACTCGGCGAAACCGGCCGAGTCGTCTTCGCACGGCAGCGCGGGAGTAATCACCTCGTGGCCGTGTTCGCGCAGCTTGGGGGCCACCAGGCACCAGGACTCCGGACCGGAAGCAGCACCCGGAATCAACACATACGTGCTCATGCCGCGAAGGTAACGCACAGCGGTGACAGAATGATGTCCCGGTGGCGGCCGTCGAGGGGTATGGAGATCGTGGCGGTGGTCGGTGGAAGTGAATGAGAAATGGGGCCGGGCGTTCCAGAGCCGCAGGTCAAGAAGTGTCGTCCCCGCACACGCGGGGCTGTTCCCACCACCGACGCGGTGTTCTTGACCGCGACCACGTCGTCCCCGCACACGCGGGGCTGTTCCCCCGGCCAAACCGATCCGCAGGTCCAACAACCAGTCGTCCCGCACACGCGGGGCTGTTCCCAGTCGCGCCTTCGCGAGCGTGTCGGCCACCCGGTCGTCCCCGCACACGCGGGGCTGTTCCCGAGCCCGATCGGCGCGCCATGCCCGCCCATCGGTCGTCCCCGCACACGCGGGGCTGTTCCCAGACGTACCGCATCGGCTGGGGTGATGGCGTCGTCGTCCCCGCACACGCGGGGCTGTTCCCTCTACGAGTTCATCACCGTCATCCGGAAGCTCCGTCGTCCCCGCACACGCGGGGCTGTTCCCGGGTGGCGGATCGCGCCGCACGAGTACAGGTGGTCGTCCCCGCACACGCGGGGCTGTTCCCAAGTACCTGCGTGACGTGCAGACGCTGGCCATGTCGTCCCCGCACACGCGGGGCTGTTCCCACCGAGCGCGCCTCGTGATCGCGGACCCGATCGTCGTCCCCGCACACGCGGGGCTGTTCCGTTGGCCGGTGGCGTAGAGGTCTTCGACGTTCTGTCGTCCCCGCACACGCGGGGCTGTTCCACGCGCCCAGCGACCAAGGGCCGCTGCCCCACGCACCGGTACGACCACACTCAAGCTGCCCGCATCGACTTCCCCGCTGAGTTGTCCACAATGCTCGCCGCCGTCCACAGACCGAGCGTCAACCTGTTTCCCCCGCCCCCACCTCGGTAAACTGGCATCGAGGGCTGCCCCCGGGAGGGTGGGGGCCGCCCTGGGGGTGGTGGGGGTGGCTTGTCAAGAGGTGGGGGTGGTTTTCGCTGGATTGGGTGAGGTGGAAGTGGGTGGCTGTCTGAGGGGGTGGGGGCGCCACTGTGTGCGTGGGGCTGTTACCGCTGGTGGGTGGCGGGGGTCAGTCGGCTAGGTCGAGGGCTTTGCGCATGGAGTCGCGGGCTCGGGGGCGGTCGCCTGCGAGGTCGTAGGCGACGGCTAGGCGGTACCAGGAGCGCCAGTCTTCTGGGGCTGCTTCGGTTTCGGCGCGGAAGCGTTCGAAGAACTCGTCGGCGGCGGGGCGGTTGACGCGGCCTGAGGGGAGGCGGGGGAGGTCGGAGGTGTCGGGGAGGCCGTCTTCGGCTTGGAGTCGGCGGCCGAGGGTTTGGGTGCGGATGCCGAAGCGGAGGGTGGACCAGACGACCCAGGCGCCGACCAGTGGGAGCAGGACGACACCGACGCCGAGGGCGATGGTGAGGGGGGTGGCGGCGCGGAACAGGGCGATGGCGCGGTCGCCGAGGATGACGAAATACACCAGCAGGACGGCGGCCAGCGCGAGTGACGTCGTGCGGGCCGACATCAGAGGTCCAGGACGTTGTCCAGGCCGACGATCAGCCCGGAGCGGCCGAGGATGGCGCGCACCCCGTGCAGCACGCCCGGCATGAAGGACTCGCGGTGCAGGGAGTCGTGTCGGATGGTCAGCGTCTCGCCGGGGGCGCCGAACAGGACCTCCTGGTGCGCCACCAAACCGGCCAGCCGCACCGAGTGCACCCGCACGCCCTCGGTGTCCGCGCCGCGCGCACCATCCACTTCGGACGTTGTCGCGTCCGGCACCCGGCCGAGACCGGCGGCGGCGCGGGCCTCGGCGACCAGGTGCGCGGTGTGCGCGGCGGTGCCGGACGGGGCGTCGGCCTTGCGGTTGTGGTGCAGTTCGATGATCTCGACCGTGTCGTAGTACTTCGCGGCGAGCTGGGCGAAGCGCATGGACAGCACGGCGCCGAGGGCGAAGTTCGGGGCGATCAGCACGCCCAACTCCGGCTTGGCGGCCAGCCAGCCGCGGATCGCGTCCTGCTTGGCGGCGTCGAAGCCGGAGGTGCCGACCACCGGCCGGATGTCGTGCTCGACGCAGAAGCGCACGTTGTCCAGCGCGACGTCGGGGTGGGTGAAGTCGACCACGACCTCGGTGCCCGCCTCGACCAGCCGCTCCAGCGGGTCACCGGCGTCGAGCGGGGCGACGACCACCATGTCCGCGGCCGCCTCGACCGCGGCGCACACCTCGGTGCCCATCCGGCCCCGCGCGCCGAGGACACCCACCCGGATCGGGTTCTCGGCGGAGCGGGTGGGGGGAACGGAGCTCGTCACTTGCTCACCTCGTGCAGTTGGACCGGAACGTCGTCGGTGTGAGCGTAGGGGCCGACGACGGCGGCGGCGAGGGGCCTGCCGAGCAGTTCACGGGCGAGCTTCGCCACCTCGTCGGCGGTCACCGCGGCGTAGCGGTCCAAGGTCTGCTCGACGGTGAGGTGGTCGCCGTAGGCCAGTTCGCCCTTGCCGATGCGCGACATCCGGGAACTGGTGTCCTCCAGGCCGAGCACCAGGCCGCCACGCAGGCTGCCCTTGGCGCGGGCCACCTCGGCGTCGGTGAAGCCGTCCCTGGCGACCTCGCGCAGCACCTCGCGGACCACGCCCGCGGCCTCGCCGAGCCGTTCCGGCTGACACCCGGTGTAGACCGAGAGGTGACCGGTGTCGGCGTACGCCGCGACCGACGAGTACACCTGGTAGGCCAGACCGCGGCGCTCCCGGACCTCTTGGAACAGCCGGGAACTCATGCCGCCGCCCAGGGCGGCGTTGAGCACGCTGAGGGTGAACCGGCGGTCGTCGTGGCGGTCCAGGGCGCGCACCCCCACCATCAGGTGCGCCTGCTCGGTGTCGTCGGTGTGCAGCACCAGCCGCGCGGCCGAACCGAGCCTGGCCCGACCGACGCGCGGGGCGACCGGCGACCGGTCACCGACGAGCCGGTCCCGCAAAGCCTTGCGCACCAGGGAAAGCACGCCGCGGTGGGACACGTTCCCGGCGACGGCCAACACCATCCGGGGCATCGTGTAGCGGCGGCGGTAGAAGCCGTTGAGCGCGGTCCTGGTCATCCCGGTGATCGACTGCTCGGTGCCGAGCACCGGGCGGCCCAGCGGGTGGTCGGCCATCAGCGCCGTGCAGAACGCGTCGTGCAGCAGGTCCTCGGGGTCGTCGTCGCGCATGGCGATCTCCTCGAGCACCACGCCCCGCTCGGTCTCCACGTCCGCCGGGGCGCACATGGCGTCGAAGACCACATCGGACACCAGATCGATGGCCAGCGGCAGGTCCTCGTCGAGCACGTGCGCGTAGTAGCAGGTGTGCTCCTTGGCGGTGAACGCGTTGAGCTCGCCGCCGACCGCGTCGATCTCCTCGGCGATGGCGGCCGCGCTGCGCCGGGCGGTGCCCTTGAACAGCAGGTGCTCCAGGTAGTGCGCGGCACCGGCCACCGACACCGGTTCGTCCCGGGACCCGACCTGGACCCAGATGCCGACCGAGGCCGACCGCACGCCCGGCACGTGCTCGGTGATCACCCGCAGGCCGCCGGGCAGCAGCGTGCGCTTGACCTCGGTGTCGCCGTCGCGTTCCAGGGTGACCGTGCTGCCGGGCTGCTGCAGGTGGCCCTGGGGAGTGGAACGGCCGCGGGCGCCGGAAGCGCCCGCGGCCGTCGAGCGGGTCGAACTCACTGCGCGGGAGCCGCCTCGACCTCGGCCGAGACCTCGGCACCGTTGTCCAGGTCAGCCGGGTCCGCCGAGTTCGCGGTGTCGGCCGTGTCTTCTTCGGACACGAGCACCAGGCTGATCTTGCCGCGCTGGTCGATGTCGGCGATCTCCACCCGGAGCTTGTCGCCGACCTTCACCACGTCCTCGACCTTGTTGATCCGCTTGCCGTTGCCCAGCTTGGAGATGTGCACCAGGCCGTCCTTGCCCGGCAGCAGGGACACGAACGCGCCGAAGGCGGCGGTCTTCACGACCGTGCCCAGGAAGCGCTCGCCGACCTTGGGCAACTGCGGGTTGGCGATGGCGTTGATCAGGCCGATGGCCGCCTCGGCGGACGGGCCGTCTGCGGCACCGACGTAGATCGTGCCGTCGTCCTCGATCGAGATGTCCGCGCCGGTCTGCTCGGTGATCGAGTTGATCATCTTGCCCTTGGGCCCGATCACCTCGCCGATCTTGTCGACCGGGATCTTCACGCTGGTGACCCGCGGCGAGTACGGGCTCATCTCGTCCGGGCCGTCGATGGCCTCGGCCATGACCTCCAGGATCGTGTAGCGCGCGTCGCGGGCCTGGCTCAGCGCCTGGGCCAGCACCTCGGACGGGATGCCGTCGAGCTTCGTGTCCAACTGCAGCGCGGTCACGAACTCCTTGGTGCCCGCGACCTTGAAGTCCATGTCGCCGAACGCGTCCTCGGCACCGAGGATGTCGGTCAGCGCCACGTAGCGGGTCTCGCCGTCGACCTGGTCGGAGACCAGGCCCATCGCGATGCCGGACACCGGCGCCTTGAGCGGCACACCGGCGTTGAGCAGCGACATGGTGGACGCGCAGACCGAGCCCATCGAGGTGGAACCGTTGGAGCCCAACGCCTCCGACACCTGGCGGATCGCGTAGGGGAACTCGTCGCGCTTGGGCAGCACCGGCACCAGCGCCCGCTCGGCGAGCGCGCCGTGGCCGATCTCGCGCCGCTTGGGCGAGCCGACCCGGCCGGTCTCACCGGTGGAGAACGGCGGGAAGTTGTAGTGGTGCATGTAGCGCTTGTGCGTCTCGGGCGACAGCGAGTCGATCTGCTGCTCGAGGCGCAGCATGTTCAGCGTGGTGACACCCAGGATCTGGGTCTCGCCGCGCTCGAACAGCGCCGAACCGTGCGCCCGCGGGATCAGCGCGACCTCGGCCGAGAGCGACCGGATGTCGGTCAGGCCGCGGCCGTCGATGCGGACCTTGTCGCGCAGGATGCGCAGCCGCACCAGCTTCTTGTTCAGCGACCGGAACGCGGCGCCGATCTCCTTCTCCCGGCCGTCGAAGGCGCCGCCCTCGACCGCGCCGACCTTCTCCACGCACAGCGCCTTGACCTCGTCGATGCGGGACTCGCGCTCCTGCTTGTCGCCGATGGTCAGCGCCGCCGCCAGCTCGTCGCTCACCGCGGCCTCGACCGCGGCGAAGGCGTCGTCCTGGTACGCCGGGAAGGTGGGGAACTCGCGGGTCTCCTTGGCGGCGACCGCGGCGAGCTGCGCCTGGGCCTCGCACAGCGCCTTGATGAACGGCTTGGCCGCCTCAAGACCGCCCGCGACGACCTCCTCGGTGGGGGCGCCCGCGCCGTCGGCCACCAGGTCGATGACGTTCTCGGTGGCCTCCGCCTCGACCATCATGATCGCGACGTCATCCCCGACGACCCGGCCTGCGACGACCATGTCGAACACGGCCTTCTCCAGCAGCTCGTGGGTCGGGAAGGCGACCCACTGGCCCTCGATGAGGGCGACCCGCACGCCGCCGATCGGGCCGGAGAACGGCAGCCCGGCCAACTGGGTGGACGCGGACGCGGCGTTGATGGCGAGCACGTCGTACAGGTCGGCCGGGTTCAGGCTCTGCACCGTGATGACGACCTGGATCTCGTTGCGCAGACCGTCCACGAAGGACGGGCGCAGCGGCCGGTCGATCAGCCGGGCGGTGAGGATCGCGTCGGTGGACGGGCGGCCCTCGCGGCGGAAGAACGCGCCGGGGATGCGGCCGACCGCGTACATCCGCTCCTCGACGTCCACGGTGAGCGGGAAGAAGTCGAACTGGTCCTTCGGCTGCTTGGAGGCCGTGGTGGCCGAGAGCAGCATGGTCTCCTCGTCGAGGTAGGCCACGACGCTGCCCGCCGCCTGGCGGGCCAGGCGGCCGGTCTCGAAGCGCACGGTGCGCGTGCCGTAGCGGCCGTTGTCGATCACGGCCGTGGTCTCGTGCACAGCGATGTCTGTCATGTAGCGGTTACTCCTCGTTGTCGCCGCGGGGCGCACTGCCCTGGGCACGGGTCCGCGGTAGCGACGAGGCCGGTCTTCGATCGAAGCCCCCGGAGCCCTCTGGCTCGGCGGGGACCACTACCGAGGACCGGCGACCAGGTCCCGTGGCGCGGCGTGCTGCCCTGCGGTGTTTCCTTCTCGGTTCGGTTATGGACCCGGGGGGAGCGGCCGCTTGGCCGCTCCCCCCGGGTTTCGAGCTATCGGCGCAGGCCGAGTCGCTGGATCAGCGACCGGTAGCGCTCGATGTCCACCTTGGTCAGGTAGTTCAGCAGCCGCCTGCGGCGACCGACCAGCAGCAGCAGACCGCGCCGCGAGTGGTGGTCGTGCTTGTGCTGCTTGAGGTGCTCGGTGAGGTCCTTGATGCGCTTGGTCAGCAGCGCGATCTGGGCCTCGGGGGATCCGGTGTCCGAGTCGTGCACGCCGTACTCGGTCAGGATCGACTTCTTCTCCTCGGTGGACAGAGCCACTCGTCTACTCCTCGGTGCTGCCTTGTGCCGTGCTGGGAAGTCGGTATCGGCCGCCACGGACCGCAGCCGTACCCAAAGACCAAGGCTAGCACCCTGCCCCGGGGGCGCTCCCGGTGAGCAGCGGCACGCGGCCGAGCGGGGTGTAGGCGCCCTGGTCGCTGGCGTAGAGCACCAGCGCCTCGGGAACCCACTCCGGCCCCTCGTATCCCCGCAGCGCGGCGGCCAGGTCGGCGCAGTCGCGCGACTGCCCCGCCGGGCGGACGATGGCACGGGCCACGGTGACGTGGGGGATGTACTCGGGGTGGCCGCCCTCCTCGAAGTCGGCCGCCTCCGCCAGGTTACGCAAGTCCACCGGATCGGGGGTAGCGATTTTCAGCAGGCACACCGCGGCGAAGGTGCCCGACCCGCGCATCCGCAGCCGGGGCGCCGGGAGCCCACCCACCCGCGAACGCAGCCGGGCGAGCCGGGGTTCGGGGTCGTCCTCGCGGTAGTAGCCGACGGTGACGTGCCACTGGTGACGAGGGGTCGCGCGCAGACCGCCCGGCAGCGGGGGCAGGTGCGCCGCCAGGTGGTCGGCGACGTGGTCGGGCAGTGCGAAAGCGGAGAACAGCCGCGTCACGCGCGTTTGCCCGCCCGGCGCAGCAGATCGGCCAAGTCCGGGAAGCGGTCGTCGAGCAGGCCCGCGGCCTCGGTGAGGTCCTCGGCGGTGGCCAGCCTGCGCAGCGCGAGGATGGCGCTGCGGCCCACGTCGACCGGCAGGTTGTCCCTGGTCACGGCCGGTTTGGAGGCGCGCACGTCGTCGAGGGCGCGCTGCAGCGCCTCCCGGCGACCGGAGGCGACCTCGGGGGTGAGGATCTTGCGCTCCAGCATGATCAGCCGGGCCAGCACCGCGGGGTTGCCGATCTTGGCCCGGCGCCCGCTCATCACCTGGCTGAGCATCGGCGCGCTGATGCCGAGCACGTCGGCGAGGTTGGCCTGGGACACGTCGAAGGCCACGACCAGTCTGCGCACCCGGTCGCCGAGCGGCTCGCCGTACCACTCGCGCTGCAACGCGATGTTGCGTTGGACGATCTTGTGGTCCTCCACCCGCCGCCTCTCCCCTAGCCGACCACCGACCGAGCCGCCGGTGCGCCGGGACCCGGCCGGACTCGCCGGGTGTATCTTGCCGGCCCGCCCGGGTGTTTCGTGGGCGAACCACCGGGACACCCGGTCGGACCAGTCCCGGTTGGACCGGCGGACGGGTCGGTCACTGGACCGGGTGGCACCTGTGCGTTGGGCCGAGCGTGCGGCTAGGTGGGCCGGTGGTCGGGCTCGGTGGGCCGGTCGAGCAGGTCGCGGGTGCGGGCGACGTCGCGGTGCATCTCCTCGACGAGCGCCTCGGTGGACGGGAACTTCTCCATCGCGCGCAGCCGCTCGACGAAGTCGATCGCCACCCGCTGCCCGTAGAAGTCCTCGTCGACGTCGAGCACGAACGCCTCCACCCGGCGCTCGCGGCCGGAGAAGGTCGGGTTGGTGCCGACCGACGTCGCGGCCGTCAGCGGCGGTCGCTTGTGCCCGTTGAGCAGGGTGAACTTGCACGCGTAGACGCCGTCGGCCGGGACGGCGGCGAACCGCGGGGTGGACAGGTTCGCGGTGGGGAACCCGAGTTCGTGGCCGCGCCCGTCGCCGCGCACGACGATGCCCTCCAGCCGGTGCGGCCTGCCCAACGCGGTGGCGGCGGCGCGGACGTCACCGGCGTCGATGCAGGACCGGATGTAGGTGGAGGAGAAGGCCAGTTCGCCCGCGGTGACCAGCTTGGCGCCCTCGGTGGTGAAGCCGAACCGGTGGCCCAGCGAGGTGAGCAGCGCGACGTTGCCCGCGGCGCGGCTGCCGAAGGTGAAGTTCTCGCCGACGACGACGGCGGCCGCGTGCAGGCGCTCGACCAGGACCTCGTGGACGAAGGCGTCCGGGGCCACCTTGGACAGCTCCTGGGTGAACGGCAGCACGCAGAACACGTCCACACCCAGCTCCTCGACCAACTCCGCCTTGCGGCGCAGGGTGGTCAACTGGGCGGGGTGGCTGCCGGGGCGGACGACCTCGGCGGGGTGCGGGTCGAAGGTGACCACGACGCTGGGCAGGTCGCGCTCGGTGGCCAGCTCGACGGCCCGGGAGATGAGCTCCTGGTGTCCGCGGTGGACTCCGTCGAACACGCCGATGGTCGCCACACAGCGACCCCAGCCCCCGGGGAGGTCCGCCAGACCACGCCAACGCTGCACGACTCGAAGCCTAGTGGCACCGCCCGGGTGGCCACAGCCGACACCGACCGGATGCCGGTCCACGGGGTGTGACCAGCCACACCATTAGCTACGCTAATAATCGCGAGGTCAACTCGTATGGTCCGGGTGGGCGAGTGGGAGAGGAGCGGGCCGTGCGGACCACCGGTCGCGGGGCGCTGGTGATCTGGGCCACCGCCGTCGCGGTGTACCTGCTGGCGGTGTTCCACCGCACCTCACTCGGCGTCGCGGGCTTGCAGGCGGCGCACCGGTTCGGCATCAACGCGGCGGCGTTGGGCACGTTCACCGTGCTGCAGATCGGTGTTTACGCGGCGATGCAGGTGCCGACCGGACTGCTGGTGGACCGGTTCGGGCCGCGCCGGGTCCTCACGGCGGCCGCGTTGTGCATGGGCCTCGGGCAGGTTTTGTTCGCCGTCGCCACCACCTATCCGCTCGCGCTGGTGGCACGCGGGGTGTTGGGGCTCGGCGACGCGTTGACGTTCGTGAGCGTGTTGCGGTTGGTCGCCGCGCACTACCCGCCGCGCAAGTACGCGATCCTGTCGTCGGTGACCGCGGCCCTGGGACAACTGGGGAACCTGCTGGCGACGGTCCCGTTGACCTTCCTGCTCGCCAACGCGGGGTGGACGGCGACCTTCGCGATCGCGGGCGCGGCCACCGCGGCGTACTCGCTGGTGGTCCTGCTGCGGGTCCGGGACACCCCGGAGGGCGAGCAGCACCCGCGTCCGGCGACCGCGCTGCGCGACGTCATCGGCCAGGTCCGGGTCGCCTGGCGGGTACCGGGAACCCGGCTCGGGTTCTGGGTGCACTTCTCGACGATGTTCTCCCCCGGCGTGCTCGGCCTGCTCTGGGGCTACCCGTACCTGGTGCAGGCGCACGGGTTCTCCCCCGCCGGGGCCGGATCGGTGCTGAGCCTGCTGGTGTTCGTGGCGATGGTCACCGGACCGGTGATCGGCCAACTGATGGGCCGGTGGCCGCACAGCCGGGTGCCGATGGTCGCCGGGTTCCTGCTCGCCGCGGTAGTGGTGTGGGCGGTGCTGCTGGGGTGGCCGGGGGCGCCGGGACCCGTTGTGGCGGTGGCGTTCGCGGTGCTCGCGGTCGGCGGCCCGCTGTCCGGCGTGGCGTTCGCGCTGGCCCGCGACTACAACCCCATCCACCGGGTCGGCACGGCCACCGGCGTGGTCAACGTGGGCGGTTTCACCGCGACCACGGTCAGCGCGCTCGGCGTCGGCCTGCTGATCGGCGGCGACACCGCGGCCGCCGGGCTGGGCACCTTCCGTACCGCTTTCCTTGCCGTTGCGGCGATTCTGCTGCTCGGAACCTGGCGCACCGCGGTGTGGTGGCGGCGGGCGCGGGCGGCGGTGTTCGCGGCGGAGACCCGCGGCGACGAGGTCCCGGTGCGGATCAGGCGCCGCCCGTGGGACATCCCAGCCGAACAGGAAGCAGCGGCCTCATAGTTGCGTTGGCCTAAGATTGCCGCTCGTGTCTCAGCGAGCAGTGGTTCCCCCCGGTCTCATCGTGGTCGACAAGGCCCCCGGCATGACCTCCCACGACGTGGTGGCCCAGGTGCGCCGGATCATCGGCACCCGCAAGGTCGGCCACGCCGGGACCCTGGACCCGATGGCCACCGGGGTGCTGGTGCTCGGGGTGGAGCGGGCGACGAAACTGCTCGGGCACCTCGCCCTGGACCGCAAGACCTACCTCGCGTCCATCCGGCTCGGCGCGGCCACCACCACCGACGACGCGGAGGGCGAGGTCGTCAGCACGGCCGACCCGACCGGCGTCACCGACGAGGCCATCGCCGCGGGCATCGCCGCGTTGACCGGCCCGATCCAGCAGGTGCCCAGCTCGGTGAGCGCGGTGAAGATCGACGGCAAGCGCGCGTACGCCCGGGTGCGGGCAGGCGAGGAAGTCCAGCTCGCCGCCCGCCCGGTGACCGTGTACCGGTTCGACCTGCTCAACACCACCCGCGGCGAGGGCTCGGTCGACCTGGACGTGATGGTCGACTGCTCGTCCGGCACCTACGTCCGCGCCCTGGCCCGCGACCTCGGTGTGGCCCTCGGCGTCGGCGGGCACCTCGGCGCGTTGCGCCGCACCACCGTCGGCCCCTTCACCCTGCGGGTGGCGCGGACGCTGGAGGCCCTGGCGGAGTCCCCCGGTCTGTCCCTCGACATGGAGGCCGCCGTCGCCGCCGCCTTCCCCCGCCGCGACCTGGACCGCGTCGAGGCCATCGCCCTGTCCCACGGCAAACGCATCCCCGCCGCCGGGATCGACGGCACCTACGGCATCTTCGACCCGGCGGGCAAGGCCGTCGCGTTGGGTGTGGACGAGGGCGGGGCCGCGCGGGCGCTGGTGGCGCTCAACGTGTCCTGACCGCGCCGGTCACCGCCCAGCGGCCGGACCGCAACCGCGCCAACAAGGTGACCAACCGGAGCGCGATGAACAGGGTGAGCCCGGTCCAGATCCCCGCCAGCCCCCAGTCGAACGCCAGCGACAACCAGATGAACGGCAGGAACCCCACCAGCGCGGCCGCCACCATCGCGGTCCGCAGGTAGGCGACGTCACCGGCGCCGAACAGCACACCGTCCACAGCGAACACAACCCCGGCCATCGGTTGCATCGCCACGAAGAACCACCAGGCGCTCGGGATCTCGTGCAGCACCTGGGGGTCCATCGTGAACACCCGCGGCAGCACCTCGGCCAGCGCGGCGAACAGGATTCCCAGTGCTATCCCGAAGACCAGCCCGAACCGCGCGAACTGACCGCTGAGCTGCCGCGCCTTCCGGTCGTCACCCGCGCCGAGGGCCGCACCGACGAGCGACTGCGCGGCGATGGCCAGGGAGTCGAGCACCAACGCGAGGAATGTCCACAGTTGCAGGACGACCTGGTGCGCGCCGACCGCGGCGACCGACGTCCTGGCGGCCACGGTGGTGGCGGAGATGAAACACACCTGCAGGGCGAGGCTGCGGAGCACGAAATCCCGACCGAGGACGAGCTGCGCCCACATGACCCGGGGTTGTGGCCTGCGCAGGTGCCCCTTGAGGGCGTGCAGGAAGAACACCGCCGCGATGACCTGACCGACGACGTTGGCGATCGCGGACCCGTTGAGTCCCCAGTGGAGACCGTGTACGAGCGTCGGGCAGAGGACCGCGGAGGCGAGGTTGCCCGCGAGGACGTAACGCAGGGGTCGCCGGGTGTCCTGCACGGCCCGCATCCAGCCGTTGCCCGCCAACGTGATCAGCACCATCGGCACCCCGAGCATGGCGATGTGCAACCAGGCCGCCGCCGCGTCGGCCACCGCACCCGGCCCGGCGAGCAGTCGGGCCACCGGCCCGGCAAGCGCTTGCCCGACGAGCGCCAGCACCACACCGATCCCCACCGCCAGCCAGGTCGCCTGCACCCCCTCGGCCCGCGCCTCGGCGCTGCGGCCCGCCCCGTGCAACCTCGCCGCCCGCGCGGTGGTGCCGTACGACAGGAATGTGAGCTGAGTGGACAGTTGCGCCAGGACGATCGCGCCAATGCTCAACGCACCCAGCTCAACCGCCCCGAGATGCCCGACGACGGCGGTGTCCACCAACAGGTAGAGCGGCTCCGCCGCCAACACCGGCAGCGCGGGGACGGCAAGGGCGAGGATCTGCCGCAACGAGGCTCGGTCCACCCCCACGACAATACGCACACCCCGCCCACCCAGCCCAAACCCAACCCGGACGGCCCACCGGCCCGGGATGGCGACCCGTCTCTTCCGTACGTTGTCGACAGTCCCGCAAGCACCTCGGCCGCGATCAGCGACACCTCACCGGCAGGCAGTCGGGTCACCGCTTCGTCCGCGCAGACCGGGACGGTGACCAACTCGGTGATGGTGCCGTTGGTCGGCGGCTGCCCCGCGACGTGACCCGCGGCGGCCGGGTGATCCGCTGCCCACGGTGTTGTCCACAAGCGCCGCAGGTGTCCACAGGCCACGGCGCGCGAACTTGACAAGCGGCCGGGTGCGCTACCGTCAGGAATGGGCACCCGGCCCCCGGGTGGGTGGGGTCTGCCCTGGGGGTGGGCGGCGGCGAAGTCAAGCCCCGGTTGGGGTGATGCCGGGCGGGTGAATGGTGGCGGGGGGCGCCGGTCGGGGGCTGGTGATGGGGGGCGGGCGGGTCAGCCTGCGCTGCGGTAGAAGGCGGCCTGGTGGGTGGCGATCTGGTCGATGAACTCCTGGGAGGTGATGTTGCCGTGCAGGAGGCTGTCGGTGAGGGGGTAGAGCACGGTCTCGGCCCAGCGGCCGCCCGCGATGGCGTTGACGCCGTCGAGGTAGATGGCCTGTTCGGTGGACGAGTTGGACAGGGCGGCTTTGATGTCCTTTTGGGACGGTGGGACGGCGAGGTCGGCGCGGGGGGTCAGCGCCCCGGCGACGGCGGGCATGCCCGCGAGGATGTCCTTGTTCAGCACGTACGCGATGAACGCCTTGGCGGCGTTGGGGTTCTTGGCCTTGGCGGACACCGCGAAGCCGACGGGGACGCGTTCGATGACGTCGTGGGTGGCGCCGGTGGGTTTGGGGAACTGGAAGGAGCCGTACGGGATGGTGCGGCCGTCGCCCTTCTTGTCCAGGTACTGGTTGGTCTCGCTGGGCAGCCAGCCGCCGGTGGTGATGTAGGCGGCTTCGCCGTTGGCCCAGCGCTGTTGGACGGCGGGGTACTTCGCGGAGTCCCAGCCGGGGATGAGGTAGCCGCCCTTGGCGAGTTTCTCGACGAAACCGGCGGCCTGGTAGAGGCCGTCGTCGGTGCGCCAAGTGGCGCCGGTCTTGTCCGACGCGGCCTTGGCGAGGTTGCCCGCGCCGACGTAGCGCAGGGCGGCCTGGGCGAACAGGGACGCGTTCGACACGGGGCGGTCGCCGTCCTCGGCGACGGCGGCGACACCGGTGGCCTTGGCCTTGTCCAGCAGGGCGAACAGGTCGTCGGCGGTCCGCGGGGCGGTCACCAGGCCGGTGACGTCGCGGTTGTACCACCAGGCGGTGCCGTAGAGCAGGTACGGGACCTCGAAGATGGCGCCGTCCGGACCCTTGTTCTGCGGGAAGTCGTATGAGGACACCGGCAGCACGTCCCGCACCTTGAGGTCGCCCTCGCCGACCTTGATGTCGAGCACGTCCTGCACCGACTGGGTGCCGCCCGCGCTGGTCACCGCGGCCATGACCTGGCTGACGTCCTGGTCGAACAGGTCCGGCACGGCGCCGGTGGTCAACGCGGGGGCCACGTTCTGGGTGAGCAGGTCACGGCCGAGCCACTGCACGTTGACCTTCACGCCGGTCTTGTCGGTGAAGCAGCGGATCGCCTTGCTCAGCACCCGGCCCTGCGGCTCATCGGCGGTCCACATGGACCAGTAGGTGAACTCCTTGTCGCCGCCGGGCCGCACCCCCGGGTCCGGGCAGTCCGCGCCGAGGAACTGGTCGGCGCCCGGCGCGGGATCACCCGCCCCGGTACCGGACGTGCCCTGGCCGCACCCGGCGAGCAGCACCCCGGCCGCCAGCGCGCACAGGACTACCTTGGTCGACCGCATGACCACCACCTGATCGAGTCGCCTCGCGCGGCACTGGCTCGGCACGCCGCGCGCCAACACCGGTGGCGCACGTCCCGATCCACACGCCCGGTAACGAATGGTTTATACCATCAGGCCATAAGATCAACAGTGCTGAACGTCGGGAAATCGCGATTTCACAGCGCACCGTGACCACAGGTCATCGGGTGATCACCAAGCGGTCCGGAAAGGGCTAGGCGAAGGCGTTCTTGATGAGCATCAACA
This sequence comes from Actinokineospora inagensis DSM 44258, assembly GCF_000482865.1. Taxonomy (GTDB): domain Bacteria; phylum Actinomycetota; class Actinomycetes; order Mycobacteriales; family Pseudonocardiaceae; genus Actinokineospora; species Actinokineospora inagensis. Next base: position 60,086 of record NZ_AXWW01000049.1, read on the forward strand.
CGTCCTCGGCGGAACCCTCGGCGGGGAAGCCCGCCGCCAACCGGTGCCCGCCGCCACCGAGCGTGGCCGCCACCGCGCGCACGTCGGCGGTGGCGACGGCGCGCAGCGAGACCGACCAGCGGTTCGGCGTCAGCTCCTTGGCCACCGCGGCGACCTCGGCCTCCGCGACCGTCCGCAGCAGGTCGACCACGCTGTCGGCGTCCTCCGGCTCCACACCGTCCGTGCCGTCCAGGTCGTGCAGCGACACGACCGTCAGCACGAGCCCGTGGCCGTCGACCGCGTCCGGGACCAACTGCGCCCGCGACAGCGCGGCGGACACCAGCCGCAGCCAGCCGAACGGGCGGGTGTCGACCAGTTCGCGGGTGACCTCGGTCGGGTCGACCCCGGCCTCGATCAGCCGGGCGGCCATGGCGTGCGTCTCCGGGCGGGCCCGCCGGAACAGGCCGGTGTCGCCGATGAGACCCGCGTAGAGGCAGCGGGCGATGTCCGGGGTGAGCGGCACGCCGAGTTCGTCGATGAGGTCGAGGACCAGCACGACGGTGGCCAGCGCGGACTCGTCGAGCAGGTGGTCGGTGCCGAAGCGGGTGTTGGCGACGTGGTGGTCGACCACCAGGACCCGGCCACCGGCGGCGATGGTGGCGGGCACCCGGTCTACCAGCTCGCCCAGCCGCCGTTCACTCGCGCAGTCCAGCGCCACCAGCGTCGACGGCGCGGCGGGCACCTCCCCCGCCGGGACCACCAGGCCCGCGGTGTCCAGGCCGCGCAGCGACCGCGGGATCTCCGCCGGGAAACCGAACGAGACCCGCACCGCGGCTCCCCGGGAGCGCAGGGCCATGGCGAGCGCGAGCGCGCTGCCCAGCGCGTCGGCGTCCGGGCTGACGTGCGCGAGCAGGGTCACGTCGGTGGCGGAGCGGAGCAGGTCGGCGGCGTTGGCGAGGTCGGTTCCCACTCCCCCAGCGTTCCGGGGCGGGCAGGTGGTGTCCAGTCGACCGGCCGTCAGGGCGTCTTCTTGCCCAGCGAATCGCCGATGTAGCGCAGCACCTCGGGCAGGGTCCGCTTCCAGTACTCGGCGCTGTGGTCGCCGGTGCCGAACGACGCCTGCTTGGCGCCGGTGACCTGGGCCAACTGGCGCGCGGCAGGCAGCAGCGGGTCCTCGGTGCCGCACCAGACGGCGAACGGCAGCCCGGAGACGGCGGTGCTGTTGCGCAGCGGCTCGGCGCCCTGCCACTGCTTCTCGTCGGTGTAGCCGCCGTACTTCTCCGCGTCCTTCCACGAGGTGAACACGGCGGGGCTCAACGCGGCCAGCAACGCGAGGTTGGGTGTGCGGGCGTACTGGAAGGCGCCGACCGCGCCCGCGGACACCCCGAGCGCCGCGAACGGCGTGGTTGCCAACTCGGCGCGGGCCAGCCAGTCCGGCAGTTCGTTGGCGAGCATGTTCTGCGGCGCGCCCAGCCAGCTCTTGGTGCCGCCGTCCACGGCGACCACGGCGAACGGCCGGGTGCCCGCGCGCACGGTGGCGGTCAGCAGCGGCGGCAGCCCGATGTCGACGAACTGGGCGGCGTCGGTGCCCTCGCCGTGCAGGGCGAGGCAGACCGGCAGCGCGCCCGCGACGTCGCGCGGCCGCATCACGATCATCTTGACGTCGCCGATGGAGGACCGCCAGGTCAGGTTGCTGACCGAGGTGGTGTCGACGGTGGCCTGGCTCTCGGCCGCCGTCTTCGGCGCGGTCGGCTGCGACTGCGGGGTGGTCCGGCTGCCGCAGCCCACCAGCGCGGCGGCGCCCGCTCCGGCGCCGGCGAGCAGCAGGCCGCGTCTGGTCCAACGTCCGTCCACTGTGGAACTCCCAGGGGTGGGATGATCGGGTTGGCTGGCACCGGCACGGCGTCGAGGCGGCGGCCTCCCGACGCGACCGGCCACCTCCCGGACAGGTGCGGAGTAATAGGTCTACACCACTTGACTCAGATGTGCGAGCCTATGAACGACAACGAATCGGGCAGCACCTTGGCCCAGTACTCGGCGTCGTGCCCCCCGGGCGCCGTCCTCGCCACGACGGGTCGCGCCGTGTCGATCAACTGGTTCGCCGAGGGCAACAGCGGGTCGGCTGTGCCGCACCATACACCGAGCGGGACCCCGCGCAACGCCTCGATGTGACGAAGCGGCTCCGTGTCCTCCCACTGCGCGCGACCGGTGAACGCGTTGCGCGCCTTCGCCTCGGTCCACGACCGGAACAGCGCCGGGCTCACCACGGCGGCCACCCGCACCGCGTCCCGGTGCGCGCGCACGTAGTTCAACGCCCCGTACGCGCCCATGGACACTCCGAGCACGGCGAACGGGCGCTGGTTGACCGCCAACTCGGCCAGCCAGCCGGGCACCTCGTCGGTGAGCATCGCGACCGGGTCGTCCTTCGGCGACGGGGACACCCAGTAGCTGTCGCCGCCGTCGACCGCGACCACGGCGTACGCGGCGGCCGCGGTGAGCTGACCGCCCACGCCGAGATCGGTGAACATGGACGGCCCGGCCCCGCGACCGTGGAAGGCCAGGCACACCGGCAGCGTCCCCGGCGCGATCCCGGCAGGCCGGTAGGTGATCACCCGCACGTCCCGGTTGCGGGCCTTGGAGTGGAAGGTGCGCACCTCGAGCAGCTTCGGCGGCACGGTCGTGGTGGTCACCGCGGGGACCGGGATCGGCGTCCGCGCGTCACTGCGCGCGGGCTTCTCGTCCTCGCGCAACGCCCATGCGCCGAACAGGCCCAGCCCGATCGTGGTCGCCAGGCCGCCGACGGACGCGGCGATCACCTGGCGCCGCGACAGCCCCGATCCCGACTCCCCGGACACTCCCTGGCCTCCCGAACACGAAGGTCCCCGACGACCCTCCGTGCCGGATCATACTTCCGGGCGAATGTCAGCGGTCCGCGCCGCTGTCCTCATCGTCCGGGTCGTCGTCGCCGTCGTCGCCGTCGTCGTTGTCCGGGTCGTCCGGGTCGCGCGGCGCCTTGTACGGATCGGGCTCACCGGCGTAGCTGGCCCCGGACGCCTGGGCCGCGACCTCGGCGTCCGCCGCCCGCGCCCGCGCGAGCAGGTCGTCGATGCGGCGGGCGTCGTCGGGCACGGTGTCCGCGACGAAGGTCAGCGTCGGGGTGAACCGGACGCCGGTGCCCTGGCCGACCAGGGTGCGCAGCACGCCGGTGGCGCGCTCCAGAGCCGCCTTGGCCGCCGCGTGGTCCGGCTCGGTGTCGAGCTTGTCGCCCAGCACCGTGTAGTAGACCGTGGCGTCGTGCAGGTCGGCGGTGACCTTGGCGTCGGTGATGGTGACCCTGGCCAGCCGGGGGTCCTTCACCTCGTGCTCCAGCGCGGAGGCCACGATCTGCGAGATGCGCTTCGCGAGCTTGCGCGAGCGGGGTGCGTCAGCCACGACGCGCTCCTTCTTTCCATGTCGGTCGGTGAGGCCCGGCCGGGTCGCGACGGTCAGTCATCGTCGGGTCCGAGCACGCGGCGCCGGGCCGAGAGCAGGTCCAGCTCCGGGTGGGCGGCCACCAGCCGCTCGCAGGCGTCGAGCAGCTCGGTGACGTGCCCGAGGTCGGCGGCCACGGCGGACACGCCGATCAGCGCCCTGCGGTGCAGGTCGAGGTGACCCGCCTCGGCGGCCGCGACCTCGAACCGCTTGCGCAGCTCGGCCACCACCGGCCGCACCGCGGAGCGCTTCTGCTTCAACGAGTGGACGTCCCCGAGGAGGATGTCGAGTTCCAGGGCGCCGACGTACACCAGGCATCACCGAAAGGATGAGTAGGAAGACCCCGGGGGCGGCGGACCGCCCCCGGGGCGCTTGCGATTACGTGCGCGGCTTCTCGCGCATCTCGAAGGTCTCGATGATGTCGTCGACCTGGATGTCGCTGTAGGACCCCAGGGTCAGACCACACTCGAAGCCCTCGCGGACCTCCACCGCGTCGTCCTTGAACCGCCGCAGCGAGCTGACCGGCAGGCTCTCCTGGACGACGACGCCGTTGCGCAGCAGCCGGGCCTTGGAGTTGCGCCGGATCTCGCCGGAGGTGACCATGCAACCCGCGATCGTGCCGACCTTGGAGGACTTGAACACCTCGCGGACCTCGGCGCGGCCGAGCTCCACCTCCTCGTAGATCGGCTTGAGCAGACCCTTGAGCGCCGCCTCGATCTCATCGATGGCCTGGTAGATCACCGAGTAGTAGCGCACATCGATGCCCTCGCGGTTGGCCAGCTCGGTGGCCTTGCCCTCCGCACGGACGTTGAAGCCGATCACGATGATGTTGTCCGCGATGGCCAGGTTGATGTCGCCCTCGGTGATCGAGCCGACGCCGCGGTGGATGACCCGCAGCTCGACCTCGTCGCCGACGTCGATCTTGGTGAGCGCGTCCTCCAGCGCCTCGACGGTGCCGGAGTTGTCGCCCTTGATGATCAGGTTGAGCTGGCTGGTCTCCTTGAGCGCCGCGTCCAGGTCCTCCAGGCTGATCCGCTTGCGCTTCTGCGCGTTCTGCGCGGCCCGGTTCCGGGCGGCGCGCCGCTCGGCGATCTGCCGCGCGGTGCGGTCCTCCTCGACGACCAGGAACGTGTCGCCCGCGCCCGGCACCGACGTGAAGCCGATGACCTGGACCGGCCGGGACGGGTACGCCTCGGTGATGTCCTCGTTGAACTCGTCCACCATCCGGCGCACCCGGCCGTAGGCGTCGCCCGCCACGATCGAGTCACCGACCCGCAGGGTGCCGCGCTGCACGAGCACCGTGGCCACCGGACCGCGACCGCGGTCGAGGTGCGCCTCGATCGCCACGCCCTGGGCCTCCATCTCCGGGTTGGCCCGCAGGTCCAGCGCCGCGTCCGCGGTCAGCAGGATGGCCTCGAGCAGCCCGTCGATGTTGGTGCCCTGCTTGGCCGAGATGTCGACGAACATCGTGTCGCCGCCGTACTCCTCGGCCACCAGCCCGTACTCGGTGAGCTGCTGGCGGATCTTCGCCGGGTTGGCGCCTTCCTTGTCGATCTTGTTGACCGCGACCACGATCGGCACGTTCGCCGCCTGGGCGTGGTTGATCGCCTCCACCGTCTGCGGCATGACGCCGTCGTCGGCGGCGACCACGATCACCGCGATGTCGGTGGCCTGGGCGCCGCGGGCACGCATGGCGGTGAACGCCTCGTGACCGGGGGTGTCGATGAAGGTGATCAGCCGCTCGTTGCCGTCCAGCGCGGTGGCGACCTGGTAGGCGCCGATGTGCTGGGTGATGCCACCGGCCTCGCCCTCGTGCACGGTCGTCTTGCGGATCGTGTCGAGCAGGCGGGTCTTACCGTGGTCGACGTGACCCATGACGGTCACCACCGGCGGGCGGGCCTGCAGGTCGTCCTCGCCACCGGCGTCCTCGCCGTAGGAGATCTTGAACGAGTCGAGCAGCTCGCGGTCCTCCTCCTCGGGGGACACGACCTGCACGGTGTAGTTCATCTCCGAGCCGAGCAGCTCCAGCACCTCGTCGGACACCGACTGGGTGGCGGTGACCATCTCGCCGAGGTGGAACAACACCTGCACCAGCGAGGCCGGGTTGGCGTTGATCTTGTCGGCGAAGTCGGTCAGCGAGGCGCCGCGGGCCAGCCGGATGACCTCGCCGTTGCCCTTGGGCAGGCGGACACCGCCGACGCTGGGCGCCTGCATGTTGTCCATGTACTCCTGGCGCTTCTGCCGCTTGGACTTGCGTCCGCGCCGGGACGGGCCGCCGGGGCGACCGAACGCGCCCGCCGCGCCACCACGTCCACCGGCACCGGGACGGCCACCGCCGCCACCGCCACCACCGCCGCCGGGGCGGAAACCGCCACCGCCACCACCGGCCGGGGCGCCACCGCCACCACCGCCGGGGCGGAAGCCACCGCCACCACCGCCGCCACCGGGACCGCCGCGGAAGCCACCGCCGCCGCCACCGCCACCGGGACCGCCGCGGAAACCGCCACCGCCGCCGCCCCCACCGGGACCGCCGCGGGCGCCACCACCGGGGCCACCACGGGCACCGCCGGGACCGCCCGCGGGACCACCGCGACCGCCACCCGCCGGGCGGGCGGGCCGGGGCGGCATCATGCCCGGGTTGGGCCGGGGCGGCATGTTGCCCGGGTTCGGGCCGGACGAGGGCCGCGGGCCGGACGGGGCGCGGTCACCGCGCGGGCCGGACGGCCGGTCGCCGCCGGGACGCGCCTGCCGGTCGCCACCACCGGAACCGCCGCCGGCCGGACCGCCCTGGCCACCGGGCCGGGGACCGCCGGGACGCGGGGTCGGGGCACCGCCGCCGACCCCGAACGGGTTGTTGCCGGGCCGCGGCGCGCGCGGACCGGGCTTGGGCGACTGGGTGCGCGGCGGCACCACGGCGCCGCCCTGACCACCCTGGTTGCCCTGCTGGTGCGGCGGGGTGGGCCGATCCGGGCGCGGGGGCTTGGGCGAGGACTGCTGCTGCGGTTGCTGTTGCTGCTGCGCCGGGCTCGGCGCGGCGGCCGCCGCCGCGGGGGCCTGCTGCTCGCGCTGCGGCTGCTCGGCCGGGCGCGGGGCGGGCTTGGGTCGCGGCGGGCCGGGCACGAAGCCGGGCCTCGGCGGCGCCTGGACCGGCGGCGTCGACGACACCGGGGCGCTGGGCGCCTGCGGGGTCACGGCCGGGGCCGGGCTGGGGGTCGGTGCGCTCGCGGCCGGGGCCTGCGGCGTCTGCGGCCGCGGCGCCTGCGGGCGCGGGGGGGGCTTGGGGCCGGGACGCGGGCCTGGCTTGGCCTCGCCCTTGCCCGGGTAGGCGTCCCGCAACCTGCGGGCCACCGGTGCCTCCACGGTGGAGGACGCCGACTTCACGAACTCGCCCATGTCTTTCAACTTGGCGAGCACATCCTTGCTGGTGACTCCGAGCTCCTTCGCCAGCTCGTGCACACGGGCCTTGCCTGCCACTGCTCTCCTCGTCTGATGAGGCCGGCGGGCAGTCCCGTCGACCTCGTCCTATTGTCGCGCGTTCATGTCTTCAGCTTCACGGCTGACTCATGACGGGTCGACCTGCTTCCTGTTTTCCTCCACGGAGCGGGAATGTCCCGCTCCGATACCGCCCACGACCGCCGCCTCGACGGCGGACCGCAGACCGGCCACGTCGAGCACGCCCTGGACCCGAAAGGCCCTGGGGAACGCCCGGCGCTTCTCGGCCTTGGCCAGACACTCCGGGTCGGGGTGCAACCAGGCCCCCCGCCCCGGCATCCGGCGCCGCGGATCGGGTATCGCGCGCCCGTCCACGTGCACCACACGCAGCAGTTCCACGTCCGCCACCCGGAGCCTGCAGCCCACGCACGTGCGCACCGGGCCAGACCCGAGCGAGCGCGCGGAAACCGGTTCCTGATGACGAACCATGGAAAGTCTATCTTGTCCGGGCTAGACAGCCGAACCGGATACCGGAGCGGCCTCCGCGGAGTCGCTGCGGATGTCGATCCGCCACCCGGTGAGCCGGGCGGCCAGCCGGGCGTTCTGGCCCTCCTTGCCGATGGCCAGGGACAGTTGGAAGTCCGGCACGACCACCCGGGCGGTCTTCGCCTTCTCGTCGACGACCGTGACCGACACCACCTTCGCGGGCGAGAGCGCGTTGCCGACGAAGGTGGCCGGGTCGTCCGAGTGGTCGATGATGTCGATCTTCTCCCCGGCCAGTTCGCTCATCACGTTGCGCACCCGCGCCCCCATCGGCCCGATGCAGGCGCCCTTGGCGTTGACCCCGGCCACGGTGGACCGGACCGCGATCTTGGACCGGTGCCCGGCCTCGCGGGCGACCGCCGGGATCTCCACGGTGCCGTCGGCGATCTCCGGGACCTCCAGCGCGAACAGCCTGCGCACCAGGTTCGGGTGCGTCCGGGACAACGTGATCTGCGGCCCGCGGGTGCCGCGGGTGACGCCCACCACGTAGCACTTGATCCGGGTGCCGTGCTCGTACGCCTCGCCGGGCACCTGCTCCACCGCGGGCAGCACGCCCTCGGTGTCGCCGACCTGCACCACGACCATGCCGCGCGAGTTCGCCCTGGTGTCGCGCTGCACGACCCCGGCGACGATCTCGCCCTCCTTGGCGGAGAACTCGCCGAAGGTGCGCTCGTGCTCGGCGTCGCGCAGCCGCTGCAGGATGACCTGGCGGGCGGTGGTGGCCGCGATCCGGCCGAACCCCTCCGGGGTGTCGTCCCACTCCTCGTCGTCCGCGCCGTCCTGGCCGGGGGTGAACGCCAGCACCCGGACCAGCCCGGTGCGCTTGTCGATGTCGATGCGGGCGTGCTGCTGGTGCCCCTCGGTGTGCTTGTACGCGGTGAGCAGGGCCGTCTCGATGGCCTCGATCACCGTCTCGAACGGGATGTCCTTGTCGCGCTCGATCGCCCGCAGCGCCGCGATGTCCACGTTCACAGCGCGTCCTCCTCCGTACCGGACGCCCGAGACTCGAGCATCGCCAACTCCGCCACCGGCGGTTGCTTGAACTCCACCTCGACCACGGCGTGCGCGACCTCGCCGTAGTCGACCCGGCGCAGCGCCCCGTCGACCAGCACCTGCACCCCGCCCGCCGGGTCGTCGTCGGCCGCGCCGACCCGCCCGGTGAACACGTCGCCGTCGACCGGGCGGATCTTCACCAGGCGCAGCTTGTTGCGCCGCCAGTGCCGGGGCCGGGTCAGCGGGCGGTCCACCCCGGGTGAGGTGACCTCGAGGGTGTACGGGCCGCCGAGGACCGCGTCGTGCTCGTCGAGCACCGCGGACACCGCCCGGCTGACCACCGCCACCTCGTCCAGGCCGACCCCGTCGTCCCCGTCGACCACCACCCGCACCAGCCGCCTGCGCCCGGCCTGGGCGACGTCGAGCTGTTCCAGCTCGAACCCCGCCGCGGCGATCGCGCCCGCCACGACCGGCTCCAGCTCGGCCGTGACGTGGTCGGCTTGTCCCTGGTTGGCCACGTTTGGCCGCTCCCTGTTTCTGCTCGACGGTGCGGTTGTCTGCCGGTCGGCGGTACCGTCCGCCCACCGCGGTCACCTAGCGTATCTCGCCGGTCCGGAGCGGGCGCCCGCAGGCGATCATCCGGAGCCCCGGCGCGGCCCGCCCGGGGCCTGGCAGGATGACTGACCGTGAGCACCCCTCCGCCAGCCCCGTCCCTCACACGCAGAACGGTCCTGCTCGGCCTCACCGCCGCGGGCCTCACCGCGTGCACGCCGTCGGCGGAGAAACCCCCGCCCCCGGACCCGCTGGCGGCCCTCGTCACCCGAGCCCGCGCCGACGCCGCCACCGCGACGGCCATCGCGGCGGCCGTGCCGACCCTAGCCACCCCCGCAGGCCTGGTCGCCGCCGCCCGCGCCGAACACGCGGACACGCTCCAGCAGGAAATCGACCGAGCCAGCCCCCCGAAGCCCTCGTCCTCCACGGCGCCCACCCCACCGCCGCCCAAGGCCCCAACAGACCCGACGGTAGCGAAGAAAGCACTGGCAGACGGCCTGACCGGGGCCACCGAGGAAGCCACCAAGACCGCCACCCAGGTACCCCGCTACCGAGCGGGCATGGTCGGCTCAATCGCAGCCGGGTGCGCGAGCCTGCTGGAGGTACTGGCGTGAAACAGCAACCCAGCCCAGCACCGACATCGGTCCCACCAACCCGACCCCCGATGCCGCAAGACACCCTGACCGCCGTACAAGCCGCACTGGGATCAGAACACGCGGCGGTATGGGTCTACGGCCTGGTAAGCGCCTTCCTCCCCGCGAACTTCGACAAAGCAATCAACGAAGGCGCCCAAGCCCACCGCTCACGGAGAGACACCACTGAGCGGCTACTGGGCGCGTCCGGAGCAACCCCGAACCCGGCAGAACCGGCATACCTACCGCCGAAACCGGTAACCAACCAGGCATCAGCACTGGGACTGATGGTGGACGCCGAACAAGACTGCACAGTGGCTTGGCGAGCCGTACTGGAAGCCAGCGACGACACAGACATCCGCACCAACGCGGTGGCGGCACTAACAGAATCAGCCGTACGAGCAACCCGATGGCGAAAAACGGCGGGCATCACCCCCCTAACCCCCTCCATGCCCGGAAAACCCCACACCACCTAACCAATCCCCACACCACACCCAAAACCCGCCCCGAATCGACGAAGCGCCACACCCACACTGCACCCCCCCAAAAAAAACAAACCCACGCCCTATCGACGAAGGCCGCCAGCCTGCGCCGCGCGCCTCGAAACCCGCCGACACCAACTGCCCGTTGTGGTGAAGTTGTTTTGTTTGGGGGGAGCGGTGGCCTAAGCCGGCTGGCGGGTAAGGCCACGCTTTCCAGTGGCCCCGCCTTTTAGCCTTACCCAGGCTACCGCTAGGGGCCCCAAACAAAACAACTTCACCACAACGGGCACCACCGTTTTAATCTGGCGCCCGGGGCCGGCGTCGCCGCCAGGCGACCAGGCCGAAACCCGAGGCGCAGCCGAGGCTCAGAGTCCCCTGCGTCGGCCCTCATGCCCCCGAGACTGTCGGTGGGTTCGTCTAGGCTGTGAGGGTTATTCACGCTTGCCTGTAGAACTGTAGGCCGAGGACTACGGAGATGGTGGTGGCGAAGGTGTCGATGGGGCGTCGGTAGTCGGTGTGGAGGATGCGCCAGGTTTTGAGGTTGGCGATGGCGTGTTCGACGATGACTCGCTTCTTGTTGTGGTGGTGGTTGAAGTCCTTCTCCCAGTCGAGCAGGTCGCGGTGTTTGGGTTTCCTGATCGGTGTCAGCATCCCGGTGCCGACATAGCCCTTGTCGCCCATCCAGGCGGTCACGTCACGGTC
>NZ_AXWW01000050.1 GCF_000482865.1 Actinokineospora inagensis DSM 44258
GGGCTTTGTTCTCGGTTGATCTTGGTGTGAGGGGGCTCTGGGCCTGGCTGCGCCTCGGGGTTCGGCCTGGTCGCCTTCGGCGACGCCGGCCTCGGGCGCCAGATTTTGCGGGCTGCGCCCGTTGGGGTGGACTTGTTTTGTGTGGGGCCCCTACGGCAACCGCGGGTAAGGCTAAAGGCGGGGCCACTGGAAAGACGTGGCCTTACCCGCCGGAGAGCTTGCGGTCACCGCCTCCCCACACAAAACAAGTCCACCCCAACGGGCGGTTGGTGTCGGCGGGTTTCGAGGCGCGGGGGGCGAGTTGGTCGTGATGCTTTTCCGCCTGGTTGGCGGTTGGTGTCGGCGGGTTCGAGGCGCGCGGGGCCGGTTGGAGGGCTTCGTCGATGGGGCTGGGGGTTTTGGGGCGCGCGGTGCTGGTTGGTGGGCTTTGTCGATGGGGGCGGGTTCTTCTGAGGTGCGCGGGGGTGGGGTGGCGCTTGCTCAGCGTGGGGGGTGCCAGTTGGGGTTGCGGCCGGTGAGGGCGATGAGGCGGTTTTGGGGGTCGGCTGTGGGGGTGACGGGGTGGGGTGGGGCGAAGATGCCGGAGTCGGCCCACTGGGTGATGTGGTCGGTGAACTCGTCGATCAGGGCTTGGGATAGGGCTTCGCCGATGAGGGGGTTGTGGTTGGTGGCGGACGCCAGATCCCAGCCGTGGATGGCTAGGTCGAGGGTCATTTGCCAGCGGTAGTCGCGGGCGGGGACGGTGGCGTAGCTCAGGTGGACGGGGTGGTCGTCGGGGACGTCGGCCCAGGCCCGGCGGGAGGTGTCGGACGCGGAGCGCCAGGCGGCGGCTGGGTCGTCGCCGAGGAGGTCGCCGTCGTAGCGGGGGCCGACTTGGGCGGTGGTCTCGCCGGTTACCAGGTGGGGGACCCAGAGCTGTTCGGACACCAGGTGGTTGACCAGGTCCCGGGTGGTCCAGTCGGTGCACGGGGTGGGGGCGGACCAGTCGGTCACCTCGGTCACGGCGCGGTCGAACACGTCGCGGGCGCGTTCGTGGGCCTCGTGGAGTTCCATGGTCACCAGTTCAGCAAATCCCGGCTGCCCCTGCCCGGCGACAGGTTCCCGGCGACAGGTTCTCAGCGGGGGCCGAGCGGCACTGTCCAGGTGGCACTGTCCACGAGGGGCCGACTACGACTCCGCTGCTGATCCGTCCAAGTCGGGGGTTGCGTCAACCACTCCGGCGGTGGCGGCGGACGGTTTCCTCGACGACGTCCAGTACCGGGTCCATGTCGTCGGCGGGGAGGCCCATGGCCAGGTGGGACACCAGGCCCTCCAGGACCAGTTCCAGGTACGCGGTCAGCACCTCGACGTCGACGTCGTCGCGGAGGTTGCCTGCTTCGCGTTGGCGGAGGAGGCGTTCTCTGGTCGCCACGGTCAACTGTTGGGAGCGTTCGGCCCAGCGGGTTCGGAACTCGGGGTCGGTGCGCAGCCTGCGGGAGACCTCCAGGCGGGTGCCCAGCCAGTTGGCCGGGTTGTGCGGTTCGCCGTCGGCGGCGGGGCGGGTGGAGAGCAGGTCGCGCATGACCTGGACCAGGCCCTGGGCGGCGACGACCTCGGTCATCCGCAGCACGTCGTCCTCGGCCAGCGCGAGGAACAGTGACTCCTTGTCGCGGAAATGGTGGAAGATGGCACCGCGGGAAAGTCCGGTAGCCTCTTCCAGCCTGCGCACCGTGGCGCCTTCGTAGCCGTACCGGGCGAAGCACGTGCGGGCGCCGTCGAGGATCTGGCGCCGTCGCGCGTCGAGATGGTCTTGGCTCACCCTGGGCACCCGTCGATGGTGTCAGTCCGCCCTGTCCGAAGCAATCCGTACGTACGTTTTGGGTGTCCGGCGCCACAGGCCCGCCCGGTGGGCGAATCCCGCCGCCGCACGGCTACCCGATCGGCGCAGCGGGTTCGTGCGACTGTCGGTGGCCGCGTGTAGCGTCGATTTCCAGCACCGCGAGCAAGGGAGGAGTGAGCACGAATGTCCAGTTCCCGTGAGGGAATCGAGCCGGACCGCAGGCGGCTGCGGGCCCGGGTTGAGGCCGAGGCGTACGTCGCCTCGGTGTGCTTCAAACACGGCCCGCCCGATCTGCTGGGTGTCGAGTTGGAGTGGGTCGTGCACCACCGCGACGACCCCGGGCGGCGACTCGACCCCGATCACCTGGCCGCCGCCCTCGGTCCGCACGCCCCCGTCACACTGCGCCACGACAGCCCGCAGTTGCCGTTGCCGTCCGGGTCCCCGCTCACCCTCGAGCCCGGTGGGCAGGTCGAGATCTCCTCGCTCCCCGCGCCTGCCCTGGCCGCCGTGGTCGACGCCGTCTCCGCCGACCACCGCTACCTCTCCGAACTCCTCGGCCGCGCTGGCCTCGTGCTCGGCGCCCGCGCCCTGGACGCCCACCGGTCCCCGCGCCGGGTGTTGGACACCCCCCGCTACGCGGCCATGGAACGGGCGTTCGCCCCGATCGGGCGGCACGGCATCACCATGATGTGCGCCAGCGCCGGTCTGCAGGTGTGCCTGGACGTCGGGGAGGAGGCCGACCTGCCGACCAGGTGGGCCGCGTTGTCCTCGCTCGGCCCGGTCCTGATCGGACTGTTCGCCAACTCGCCGGTGTCGTCGGGCAAACCCGGGGCGTCGACCGGCTGGGCCAGCGGCCGCATCCTGCACGTCCTCGGTGTCGACCCGCGCCGCACCCGCCCGGTCCCGGTCACCGCGGACCCGGTCGGGGCGTGGAACGACTACGTGCTCGACGCCCCGCTGCTGTGCGTGCGAAGACCCGTGGGCGGCTGGGACGCCCCACCGGGGGTGACGTTCGCCGACTGGCTGGACGGTGCCTTGCCCGACCCGCCCACCACCGACGACCTCGACTACCACCTGTCCACGCTGTTCCCGCCGGTCCGCCCGCACGGCTACTTCGAGGTCCGCTACCTCGACGCGCAGGACGGCGACGACTGGGTGGCGCCTGCCGCGCTGCTGGTGGCCGTGATGGCCGACCCGGCGACGGTCGACGCCGTCGTGGACGTGTGCGCGCCGGTCGCCGACCGGTGGCTGGACGCCGCCCGGCTCGGCGTCGCCGACCCGGACCTCGCGCTGGCCGCCCGGCGGGTGCTCGACCTGGGCATCCCGGCGCTGCCCCGGCTCCACCTGCCGCCCGACCACGCCGCCGCCGTCACCGATCGGCTGGTGGCGCTGCGCGCCGCGCTCGACGCGCCGGGGCGGGCGAACTCGGAAACGAACTCGGACACGGCCCATGGGAGGACGTCGTGACCACGGAATTGACCGGAACCGAGCTGATCAACACCGGGGACAACGCGGAGCAGGAGCGCACCCGGGCCCTGGTGGCCGCCGCGTTGGACCGCTCGCGGGCGCGCAGCGTGGCGCTCACCGACGCGGTGGACGACGGCGAACTGGTCCGCCAGCACTCGCGGCTGATGTCGCCGCTGGTGTGGGACCTCGCGCACATCGGCAACCAGGAGGAGTTGTGGCTGGTGCGCGACGTGGGTGGTCGCGAGCCGGTGCGCTCGGACATCGACGCGCTCTACGACGCGTTCCAGCACCCGCGCGCCGACCGGCCCGCGCTGCCGCTGCTGTCGCCGACCGAGGCCCGCTCGTACGTGGGTGAGGTGCGGGACAAGGTGCTCGACGTGCTGGACAAGGTCCCGCTGACCGGCCGCAGGCTGGTCGACGGCGGGTTCGCCTTCGGCATGATCGTCCAGCACGAGCAGCAGCACGACGAGACCATGCTGGCCACCCACCAGCTCCGGGCGGGGGCGCCGGTGCTGCACGCGCCCGATCCCGACCCGAACCCGCCGCCCGTCGCCGAGCGCGAGGTGTTCGTCCCGGCCGGGGAGTTCACCATGGGCACCTCCACCGAGCCGTGGGCGCTGGACAACGAGCGCCCCGCGTTCCGGACGCACGTCGACGCCTTCTACCTCGACACCGTCCCGGTCAGCAACGGCGACTACCTGGCGTTCATCGACGCGGGCGGCTACGACGACCCGAGGTGGTGGAGCGAGGCGGGCTGGGCCCACCGGCGGCAGGCGGGCCTGGTCGCGCCGCAGTTCTGGTCCCGCGACGGCGACGGCTGGTCGCGCACCCGGTTCGGCGTGGTCGAGCCGGTCCCGCTCGACGAGCCGGTGGTGCACGTGTGCTTCCACGAGGCCGCGGCGTACGCGAAGTGGGCGGGCAAGCGGTTGCCGACCGAGCCGGAGTGGGAGAAGGCCGCCCGGTTCGACCCGGCCACCGGCCGCTCCCGCCGCTTCCCGTGGGGCGATGACGACCCGGGCCCCGAGCACGCCAACCTGGGGCAGCGGCACCTGCGGCCCGCCCCGGTCGGCTCGTACCCGGCGGGCGCGTCGCCGCTGGGGGTGCGCCAGCTCATCGGCGACGTCTGGGAGTGGCTGGACTCGGACCTGCGGCCGTACCCGGGGTTCGCGGCGTTCCCGTACCGGGAGTACTCCGAGGTGTTCTTCGGCGGTGACTACAAGATGCTGCGCGGCGGCTCGTTCGGCACCGACGCGGCGGCCGTGCGCGGCACCTTCCGCAACTGGGACCACCCGGTGCGGCGGCAGATCTTCGCCGGGTTCCGCTGTGCCCGCGACGCGGGACCGCGCTAGGCATGTGCCGCCATCTGGGTTACCTCGGCCCCGCCGTGCCCGTGGCCGGTCTGCTGGACCGGCCGACCGGGCTGCTGCGGCAGACCTGGGCCCCCGCCGACATGCGCGGCGGGGGCACGGTGAACGTCGACGGGTTCGGCGTCGGCTGGTACGTCGACGGCGAGCCGGAGCCGGTGCGCTACCGGCGGGCCGTGCCGATGTGGACCGACGCGGCGTTCACCGGCATCGCGGCGGTCACCCGCAGCGCGGCGGTGCTCGCCGCGGCCCGGTCGGCCACGATCGGGATGCCGGTGGTCGACCAGGCGTGCGCCCCGTTCACCGGGGGGCGCTGGCTGTTCAGCCACAACGGCCGGATCGCCGGGTGGCCGGGCAGCGTCGCCGACCTGGCCGCCGAACTGCCCACAGTGGACCTGGTGACGCTCGACGCGCCCACCGACAGCGCGCTGCTGTGGGCGCTGGTGCGCCACCGGCTGCGCGCGGGCGCGTCGATGGCCGACGCGCTGGCCGGGGTGGTGCTCGCGGTCGCCGACCGCGCCCCCGACTCCCGGCTCAACCTCATGATCACCGACGGCGTGACCGTCGCCGCCACCACCTGGTGGCACTCGTTGTCCACGCTCACCGGCCCCGACTTCGTCGTCGTCGCCTCGGAGCCGTGGGACGACGATCCACAGTGGACTTCCGTGGCCGACCGCGCGCTGGTCACCGCGAGCCGCACCCCCATCCCCACCGTGCGCGTGCGCGCGCTCGGCAGACCGGACAAGGACGCCGATGACCGACTCCCGGCTTGATCCCGTGGAAGTGCACCTGCCCGAGGACCACGCGGCCAGGGCCCTGGCCAAGGACGCCCGCGAGGGCCTCACCGGCACACCGAAGACGCTGCCGCCCAAGTGGTTCTACGACGCGCGCGGCAGTGAGCTGTTCGAGCGCATCACCCGGCTGCCCGAGTACTACCCGACCCGTGCGGAACGCGAGATCCTGGCCGCCCGCGCCGACGAGATCGCCGCCGCGACCGGCGCGCACACCCTGGTGGAACTGGGTTCCGGGTCGTCGGAGAAGACCAGGCTGCTGCTCGACGCGCTGCGCACCGCGGGCACCCTCGCGCACATCGTGGCGCTGGACGTGTCCGAGACGGCGCTGCGCGACGCGGCGTCGGCGCTGGCGGCGGAGTACCGAGGCGTGCAGGTCAGCGGCGTGGTCGGCGACTTCACCGAGCACCTCGGCCTGCTGCCCGGTCAGCCGCCCCGGCTGGTGGCCTTCCTCGGCGGCACGATCGGCAACTTCCTGCCCGCCGAGCGCGCCGAGTTCCTGGCTGCCATCCGCGACGTGCTGAAACCGGGGGAGTGGCTGCTGCTGGGCACCGACCTGGTCAAGGACCCGGCCACCCTGGTCCGCGCGTACGACGACGCCGAGGGCGTCACCGCCGAGTTCAACAAGAACGTGCTGCACGTGCTGAACCGGGAGCTGGGCGCGGACTTCGACCCGGCCGACTTCGAGCACGTCGCCCGCTGGGACGACGACAACGAGTGGATCGAGATGCGGCTGCGGGCCCGGCGCGCGCTGACCGCCACCCTCACCGACCTCGGCCTCACCGTCGAGTTCGCCGCGGGAGAGGAGGTGCGCACCGAGGTCTCCGCCAAGTTCCGCCGCGAGCGCGTCGCCGCCGAACTGGGTGGCGCCGGGTTCTCCCTGGAGCACTGGTGGACCGACGAGGCGGGCCGGTTCGCGCTGTCGCTGGCCCGCGCGGACTAGCGGCAGGCCACTGGGTGGCCTGTGTGGACGGAT
Organism: Actinokineospora inagensis DSM 44258; assembly: GCF_000482865.1. Lineage (GTDB taxonomy): Bacteria > Actinomycetota > Actinomycetes > Mycobacteriales > Pseudonocardiaceae > Actinokineospora > Actinokineospora inagensis. Next base: position 6,418 of record NZ_AXWW01000050.1, read on the forward strand.
GTGGACGGATGGTGTCACCGGGGTTCGTCCCGGTGACACCATCCGCGTTTCCCCCGAATTCGCTGCGGTCACCGCGCGGACCGACCTGTCCGCTCTGACCGCCGATCAGCTAGTGTGCCGACCACACCCCCTCGGTGGCGGCCGCGCGGCGGGCCGGGAAGGCGAGCCATTCGCGGTCGTCCGGCGGGTCACCCGCGGTGATTCCGGTACCCGCGGTGATTACCAGGGATTTTCCACTGTACTTCAAAGGATCCCCCAATCCTCGTTTTCCCCCACCACCAGCATGACACAGGGTCATGCCGAGGTGGGGCCAATCGAGCTAACCGCCGTATGACCACTGTCACCGCAACGCCGGTATCCACATCGGCAACGTGTGCACCGCGCGGCGAACGGGTTTCCCGGTCGGTTCCCGGTTACTCCGATCGTGTCGGAACATCGCTGGTGACGGTGTGGTCGACAACCTTTCCCGGGGGTGTCGTCCGGTCCGGAAATGCCATTGCGGTGTTCACCCGAGGCAGCAGGCAATTCCCTTGACAAGTCGCTCGGAATTGTTCCCGGTACCGCAGGTTGATCTTGTCCGGTCCGCGCACCGGATCACCCGGTCGAGCACGGCCGCCGTTCGGCGAAACAGCGGTGGAAAACGACGGCGGGGGCCGCCGGAAGGCAGCCCCCGCCGTGCGGAGAACGCGGCTGTCAGCCGTTGACCATCTTGCGCAGCACGTACTGCATGATGCCGCCGTTGCGGTAGTAGTCGGCCTCGCCGGGGGTGTCGATGCGCACCACCGCGTCGAAGTCCACCGTGACGCCGTCGGACCGGCCCGCGGACACCTTCACGGTGCGCGGGGTGCCACCGTCGTTGAGCGCGGTGATCCCGGTGATCAGGAACAGCTCCGTGCCGTCCAGGCCCAGCGAGGACGCGCTCTGGCCCTCGGGGAACTGCAGCGGCAGCACGCCCATGCCGATCAGGTTGGACCGGTGGATGCGCTCGAACGACTCGGCGATGACCGCGCGCACCCCGAGCAGCGAGGTGCCCTTGGCCGCCCAGTCGCGCGAGGACCCGGAGCCGTACTCCTTGCCCGCCAACACCACCAGCGGCGTCTGCGCTTTGGCGTAGTTCTGCGCGGCGTCGTAGATGAACGCCTGCTCGCCGCCGTTGGTGAAGTCCCGGGTGTAGCCGCCCTGCACGCCGTTGCCGTTGTTCTCGCTGTCGAGCAGCAGGTTGCGCAGCCGGATGTTGGCGAACGTGCCGCGGATCATCACCTCGTGGTTGCCGCGCCGGGACCCGTAGGAGTTGAAGTCCTTGCGCTCGACGCCGTGCTCGGTGAGGTACTGGCCCGCCGGGGAGTCCTGCTTGATCGCGCCCGCGGGCGAGATGTGGTCGGTGGTGACCGAGTCGCCGAGCAGTGCCAGCACCCGGGCGCCCTCGATGTTGGTCACCGCGGCCGGGGTCATCGCCATGCCGTCGAAGTACGGCGGCTTGCGCACGTAGGTGGACTCGGCGTCCCACTCGAACACGTTGCCGGTCGGGGTGGGCAGCGAGCGCCAGCGGTCGTCACCGGCGAACACGTCGGAGTAGCTGTCCGCGAAGCTCTCCGCCGACAGCGCCGAGGCGATCACCTCCGCGATCTCCTGCGGCGACGGCCAGATGTCGGTGAGGAACACCGGCTCGCCGTCGGACCCGGTGCCCAGCGGCTCGGTGGTGATGTCGATGTCCATCGACCCGGCCAGCGCGTAGGCGACCACCAGCGGCGGCGACGCCAGGTAGTTCATCTTGATGTCCGGGTTGATCCGGCCCTCGAAGTTCCGGTTGCCGGAGAGCACCGACACGACGGCCAGGTCGGAGGACTGCACACCGGCGGAGATCTCCTCCTGCAGCGGGCCGGAGTTGCCGATGCAGGTGGTGCAGCCGTAGCCGACCAGGTTGAAGCCCAGCTTGTCCAGGTACGGGGTCAGCCCGGCGCGGTCGTAGTAGTCCATGACGACCTTGGAACCCGGGGCCAGCGTGGTCTTCACCCACGGCTTGCGCGCCAGGCCGCGCTCGACGGCCTTCTTCGCCAGCAGCGCCGCGCCGATCATCACCGAGGGGTTGGACGTGTTGGTGCACGAGGTGATCGCGGCGATGGCGACCGCGCCGTGGTCCAGTTCGAACTCCGCGCCGTCCACGGTCACCGTGGTCGGCTTGCTCGTCCGACCCTCCGCGCCCCGCGCGGCCGAGTGGTAGTCGAACGGCTTGCCCGCGCCGTTGCCCGCGCTGACGGCGGGCGAGTCGCTGGCCGGGAAGGACTCCTCGCCCGCCTCGTCCACGGCCGAGTTCGGCGTGGTGTAGCTGCCCAGGGCGGCCCGGAACGCCTGCTTGGCGTCGGTCAATTCGATCCGGTCCTGCGGGCGCTTCGGCCCGGCGATGGACGGGACGACCGTGGCCAGGTCCAGCTCCAGGGTCTCGGAGTAGGCGGGCTCGGCGGCCGGGTCGTGCCAGAGGCCCTGCTCCTTGGCGTACGCCTCGACCAGCGCCACCTGCTCGGCGGAGCGGCCGGTGAAGCGCAGGTACTCGATGGTCTCCGCGTCGATCGGGAAGATCGCCGCGGTGGAGCCGAACTCGGGGCTCATGTTGCCGATGGTGGCCCGGTTCGCCAGCGGCACCGCGGTCACGCCGGAGCCGTAGAACTCGACGAACTTGCCGACCACGCCCTGCTTGCGCAGCATCTCGGTGATGGTCAGCACCAGGTCGGTCGCGGTGGCGCCCGCGGGCAGCTCACCGTGCAGCTTGAAGCCGACCACGCGCGGGATCAGCATGGACACCGGCTGGCCCAGCATGGCCGCCTCGGCCTCGATGCCGCCGACACCCCAGCCCAGCACACCGAGGCCGTTGACCATGGTGGTGTGCGAGTCGGTGCCGACCAGCGTGTCCGGGTACGCCTGACCGTTGCGGACCATGACCACGCGGGCCAGGTGCTCGATGTTGACCTGGTGCACGATGCCGGTGCCCGGCGGGACGACCTTGAACTCGTCGAACGCGGTCTGGCCCCAGCGCAGGAACTGGTAGCGCTCCCTGTTGCGCTCGTACTCCAGGTCCACGTTCTTCTCGAACGCGTCCGGGCGGCCGAAGACGTCGGCGATCACCGAGTGGTCGATGACCAGCTCGGCCGGGGCCAGCGGGTTGACCTTGTCCGGGTCGCCGCCGAGCTGGGTGACGGCCTCGCGCATGGTGGCCAGGTCCACGATGCAGGGCACGCCGGTGAAGTCCTGCATGACCACCCGGCCGGGGGTGAACTGGATCTCGGTCGACGGCTCGGCGCCCGGGTCCCAGCTCGCCAGCGCGCGGACGTGGTCGGCGGTGATGTTCGCGCCGTCCTCGGTCCGCAGCAGGTTCTCCAGCAGGATCTTCAGGCTGTACGGCAGCCGCTCGGCCCCCTCGACCGCGTCCAGCCGGAACACCTCGTACGAGGCGTCCCCGACCTTCAGCGTGGCGCGGGCGCCGAAGCTGTCCTTACTCGGTGTGGTCACGTCCAACTCCAGTGGCGGCGCAAAGTCAGTGCGGGTTACTCGACCGTGAGTCTCGCGCACTCCGCGGCGGAGCGCGTCGACGGCCTCACCCTGCAAACAGTACGCTTGTCCTGTATAGCCCTTCAAGGGTGGCGGACGTCGCATGGATCACCAGTTCGGCCCTGGGAACGGGCGCCGGGCGGGACGGGCGCCCGCCCGCCGAAACGGCGAACGGCCCGTCCCCGAGATGGGGGACGGGCCGTTCGCGGGGGCCGGTGGGGCTACTTCTTGGCCAGGGTGATCAGGGCCTTGATGTCCTCGGGCTGCAGGCTCTTCAGCGCGGTGACCTCCAGGTCGGTGACCGACCGGATCGGGCTGACGTACCACTTGCCGTCGACCTCGGTGGTGATCACGCCGGTGTTGGCCATCATGCCCTTGACCAGGTTGGTCACCGCCTTGGTCGCGGCCGTGCTCATCCCGCGCCCGCCCAGCTTGCCTGCCAGGTCGTTCGCGCAGACCTTCTGCTTCTCGCCGTCGGTCTCGGCGGCGTAGCACTCGCCGTCCTTGGTGACCTTGATCTGCCGGCCGCCCGAGTCCAGCTCGATCTCCTTGAGCAGGACCTTGGTGGCGTTGTCCACGTCCTGGGTCTCGGTCTCCAGCTTGGTGATCTTCACGTCCGACGGCTTGCCCTTGCCCGCCGCGTCGACCAGCACCGGGCCGACGTCGTGCAGCACGCCCATCTCGTCCGGCGGCAGCAGTTCGATCACCCGGGTCATGTCCTCGGCGAGCGCGGCGTCGGCCAGTTGGCGCACCGCGTCACCGGGGGAGGCCGCGCCCTTGGCGGCGATCGGCTTGCTCGGCCACTTCTGCTTGTCGGCCGCCAGCGCGTAGTCGGCGATCGTGTAGAACAGGCTCGGGTACCACTCGCCGTCCACCTCGATGGTGGCGATCCGCAGCGCGCCCTTGTTCTCCTTGACCAGCTTCGCCACGTCGAAGGTCTGCGTCTGCGGCGCCTGGGTGACCCCGGTCGGGAACGCCAGGTCGATGAAGTCCTGGGTGAGCGGCAGCTTGCTCATGTCGGAGCTGACCGTCACCGTGCCGCCGACCAGCTTGGTGATGGTCAGGTGGTCGTTGACCTTCTCCGCGCCCGCCTCGTCGAACTTCAGGTTCTCCGCCTTGAGCTCGAAGCCGCCCGCGATGTTGTTCGGGTCCACTCCGGACTTGTAGACGTTGAGCCGCTGCAGCTCCTTGGTCGTCTCGGAGTTGAGCGAGGTCATCAGGTCCCGCTCGGCCGGGGCGAGCCCGGTGAGCAGGCCGGTGACGTCACCCTTGCCGATGGCGTTGACCAGGTTGGTCGCCGCGGCGGTCGGGCTCGCCGCGCCCGCCTGCGTGCTGCCCCGGTTGAGCGCCCACACCGTCACCCCGGCGCCCGCGGCCACCGCGAGCACGGCGACGACCGCGCCGATGACCAGGCCCTTGCGCTTCTTGGTCGGCCCCGGCTGCGGCTGCACGGGGTAGCCGTACTGGCCGCCGCCGTACTGCTGCTGCGGGAACTGGAAGCCCTGCGGGTCGGTCTGCGGGAAGCCGCCCTGCGCGGGCTGCGGACCCGTCTGCGGGAAGCCCTGGCCCTGCTGCTGCGGGTACCCCGGCTGCTGCGGGTAGCCCTGGGCGGGCCGGCCGCCGGTCTGCGGGTAGCCCGGCTGGGGCTGTGCGGGGAAACCGCCACCACCCTGCTGGTACGGGTCGTTCGGCTGCCACTGGCCGCCGCCTCCCGGTGGATAAGTCACGGTTCCCCTCCTGCGTTTCTGCGCGTCCCTCCGCGCCCGTTCACCACGATCAAGACCGCGCCGAGCACGGCGAGCACCGAGCCGGTCAGCGTGGTCGCCGGTCCGGTCGCCGCGATGCCCAGCGGGCCGTCATCGCCACCGCTTTCGACGGTCGCACCCCCGGACACGGTTCCGGTGATAATCGCGATCGCCGCCCCGAGCGTTGCGCCGGAACGCCGGAAACCCAGCGCGTACAGCACGACGCTCAGCGTGATCGCCGGGATGATCGCGAACCACGCCCGCAACACCAGCTCCAGCGCCTGCCCGCGCAGGAACCCCAGGGTGGTGATCACGCCGACCACCTGGAAGCTGTCCCGCAGCACCGCGCCGGAGCGCAGCCACGGCAGGAACATCCCGACCGCCACGACCACCAAGCCCGCCCCGGTGAGGGCGGCGGGCAGCGCGGTGCGGGCGCGGGCGTTCCAGTCGGACACCACACCATGCTCGCAGCTCCCGCTCGGCCGGGTTACATCGCCCTCGTTCGAGTGGTAGCGACTGTCCTCTTTCGACTGCTCGATGACACGGACCGTCGTGATCGAGGCGGGTGGTGTCGCCGATGTCGATGTTTCTGCTGGTACGGCTGGTTGCCGAGTGTCCTGAGTGGCACAGTCGAGACGGGTCGGGTGACGAATCGGGTGCGGTGTCGCCCGGTGAACGGGAAGGGGCAGGCGGTGGCCGTACGACGGACGCTCTCGCTCGGGCTGATGGTCACATCGATCGCCCTCGGGTCGGCGCTGGCGTCGACGGCGGTCGCCGCGGCGGTCCCACCGCCACCCCCCAACCCCAGCGACGCCGAGCTCGACAGCGGTCGCGCCGCCGCCCAGGACAAGGCGGGTCAGGTCGGCAAGCTCACCAACCAGCTCGCCGAGGCCGAGTCCACACTGATGCAGTTGCAGGGCGAGGTCGAGGCCAAACTGGAGGAGGCCAACAAGGCGCTGGTCGACCTGCGCTCCGCCGAGGACGCCGCCGCCAGGGCGAAGTCCGACGCCGACGCCGCCCGTCGCGAGTCCGACGGCGCGGGCCAGGTCGTCACCGACGCCCGCAAGCAGCTCGACGACTTCGCCGCGGGCAGCTACAAGCAGGGCACCACCATCGGTTCGATCACCGCGTACATCGGCGCCAAGAGCCCGGAAGACCTGCTCGCCCGCGCGCAACTGCTCAACGCCGTGTCCGGCAGCGAGTTGGACGCGCTCGACCGGATGGAACGCGCCCGGACCGGCAAGGCCAACGCGGACTCCCGCTCCCGCGCCGCGCTCAACGTCGCCAACCAGAAGCAGGCCGACGCCGAGCAGGCCAAGCACACCGCCGACGAGGCCACCGCCCGCGCCCAACAGGCCCAACGCGACCAACTCGCCCGCTCGCACGACCTGCAGGCCACCCGCGCCGACTACGAACGCCAACTCGACGAGGCCCAGGCGAACGTCGGCGGCCTGGAGAACCAGCGGGCGCGTTACCAGCAGTGGCTGGCGGACAAGAAGCGCGAGGACGAGGAGAACGCCCGCCGCGCCGCGTCCGGTCACCCGGTCGCCCCCGCCGCGGGTCGGGCCCGCGCCGTGATCGAACGGGCGTTGTCCCAGTTGGGCGTCGAGTACGCGTGGGGCGGCGGTGACGAGGACGGCCCGACCCGCGGCATCCGCGACGGCGGCGTCGCCGACAGCTACGGCGACTACGCGAAGATCGGCTTCGACTGCTCGGGCCTGATGATCTACGCCTTCGCCGGCGTCGGCGTCGACCTGCCGCACTACAGCGGCTACCAGGCCACCTCCGGCCGCCAGGTCCCACTGTCCCAGATGGCCCCCGGCGACCTGCTGTTCTGGTCGACCGACGGCCTGATCCACCACGTGGCCCTCTACATCGGAGACGGCCAGATGGTCGAGGCCCCGTACTCGGGTTCCCACGTCCGCATCGCCCCGGTCCGCTACGGCGGCATCGTCTCGTACGCCACGCGGGTCCTGTAAGACCCGTCGGGCGCGTGGACCGGCATTGCGCCACCCGCCGCCTTCAGGCAGGCGCCATGTGGCACACCCAGGCCACACCGGACCCGTCACGTCGGACATCCGCTCCTGCGGATGTCCGGTCGTTGACGAGCGTTACCGGCGGCAGGCGTTGTACATCATCCGTTCCGGCCGAGGCGGGTCGGACACCGCGCGGGACGGGTCGCCATCCGGCGCCGGGTGTCGGTACCCCTCCCCGAATTGGTTGAACCAATTGGCAGATGATCGTGGGCGGTCGGGCTGCTTTGATGGAGCGGGCCCACATCGGGCCCAGCCGCGGTGAAAGGTGGACCTCCGTGAAGTTCGGGAAGATGCTCGGTGTCGCGTCGGCGACGGTGTTGGCGTTGACGGCCCTGGCCGTGCCCGCGTCGGCACAGGACACGCCGTACTGGTCGTGTCGCACGGTGCCTGCCGGCTACACCTACACGATGGTGCGTGCGGACCAGGGGTGCGAGCCCCTGTACTACGTCACGGTGCCCCAGACCGGGTTATGGGCGTGCAAGGTGACCGCCGGGTTCACCTACACCGCCACCCGACCCAGCTCCAACTGCAGACCCGACAGCACCGTGCAGTACCTGCTCGCCGCCGTGTAGTCGCGTCGTGCCCCACGGCCGCGCGGTCGTGGGGCACCGCACCGGAACAGCCACCACCACGTCAAACCCACCACCACGTCGAACACAGGGCGGCGGCAGATCACACGTTTCCCCCCCACTTCAACATATAGCGCAGTGGGGGGCTTGCGGCAAGACCCCGGTGGTACCGCAGAATTGCCCGCCGAACGGGCAAGAGCTGGGGAAATGGGGTTGCACAAGTGCGTGTGGTGTTGACGACATGGGGATCGCGCGGGGACGTCGAGCCGCTGGTGGCGCTCGCGGTGGCGTTGCGGGAACTGGGCGCGGGCGTTCAGGTGTGCGCGCCGCCGGATGACGATTTCGTGGAATTGCTCGGCCGGGCCGGTGTTCCGCTGGTTCCGCTCGGGCCGACGGTGAAATCGGTGGTCGCGGGTGCGAAACCGCCGACCAGGGAGGACGCTTTCCGGCTCGCGCCCGCTCTGGTGGCCGCTCGGTTCGAGGTGCTCGGCGCGGTCGCCGAGGGGTGCGACGCGGTGTTGGCGACCGGTCTCATGCCCGCCGGGGCGCGGGATGTGGCCGACAAACTGGGAATCCGCTATGTGCTGGCGTGTTTTCACCTGCTGGGGTTGCCTTCGCGGCACACCTCGCCGGGAATGCGGCCGGGCACACCGTCTCCGGAAGGCGAGACGGACAACCGGGTGCTGTGGCGGCAGGACGCGGAGCGCGTCAACGCGCTCTACGGCCCGTCGGTCAACAGCCATCGAGCGGCGATTGGCTTGCCACCACTGGACAACGTCCGCGACTACGTGTTCACCGAACAACCTTGGCTGGCGGCCGATCCGTTGTTGTGCCCGTCAGCAGGTTTGACGGACTTGGACGTCGTGCAGACCGGGGCGTGGATCCTGCCGGACGAGCGGCCGCTCCCGGCCGCGTTGTCGGAGTTCCTGGACGCCGGGGAACCGCCGGTGTACGTCGGTTTCGGCAGCATGGCCACCCACGCGCCCAAGGACATCGCGCCCATCGCCATCGAGGCGGTCCGCGCGCAGGGGCGTCGAGTCGTCCTTGCCCGTGGTTGGGCTGGACTGTCCGCAGTGGACGATCGCGACGACTGCCTCGTCGTCGGTGAGGTCAACCAACAAGCCCTGTTCCGCCGGGTGGCCGCCGTCGTGCACCACGGTGGTGCCGGTACCACAACGACTTCGGCGCGAGCCGGTGTGCCGCAGGTGATCGTGCCGCAGATCGCCGACCAGCCCTACTGGGCCGCCCGCGTCGCCGAACTCGGCGCGGGTGTGGCCCACGACGGTCGGACCCCGACACTGGAGTCGTTGTCCGCCGCTCTCGCAACGGTTCTGACCCCGGAGACGCGCGCATGTGCCGAATCCGTGGCAACCCAGGTTCGCGGTGACGGGGCGACGGTGGCCGCGAAGCTGCTCATCGAAGGCCGCTGATGTGGTGACTGGCCGTGCGTCGTGCACGGCCAGTCACTACCGGTCCGTGGGCCAGTGGCGGAGGGCCGCGTCGAGGGCGTTGAGGGTGTGCCGCCAGGATTCCTCGGCCGGACGGGCGGTGTGCTGGAAGGCCCCGGTGTGTTCGAGGGTGACGTAGCCGTGGAACGTGCTGTGCAGCATCCGGACGGCGTCGGTCTGAGCGGGCTCGGGCAGGTGGTAGCCGCGGAGGATGGCGCGGGTCATGTCGGCGTGCCTGCGGGCGGCGCCGGCCAGCAGGGTGTCCAGGTCGAGCTCCACCTGGGCGGCGGCGTAGCGGCCGGGGTGGTCGGTGGCGTAGCCGCGATAGGCGTTGGCGAAGGCGACGAGGGCGTCCCTGCCCGCTCGACCGGCGATGGCGTCGCCGACGCGGTCGGCCAGTTCGGCGAGCGCCAGGACGGCCACCCGGACCTTGAGGTCGTGCGCGTTGCGGACGTGCGAGTACAGGCTCGCGTCCTTCACCCCGAACCGGCGGGCCAGCGCGGACACGGTGACGTTCGCGAAGCCGACCTCGTCGGCCAGTTCCGCCGCGGCCAGCGTCAGCCGCTCGGCGGTCACCCCGGCACGCGGCACGGCTCCCCCTAGTCAGATTAACCATTTGCCTAACTGCTCTAGGATAGTACCTATGCTACCGCTGACCGACCGCGCCGTGCGGGCGTCCTTCGTCAACTGCACCAAGGGCGAGACCCAGCGCCTGGCCGTCCCGCGCGACCTCGCCGACCAGCCCTGGCCCGACCTGGACTTCTACGGCTGGCGCGACCCGTCCGCCCGCGACCGCGGCTATCTGGTGGCCCCGCGCGACACGGGCCTGGTCGGCGTCGCCCTCCGCGTCGCAGCCCACACCGGCCACCTCCGCCGCGGCATGTGCTCGCTCTGCCTGACCACCCACCCCGGCGACGGCGTCTCCCTCATGACCGCCCGCAAGTCCACCCGCCGCGACGACTCCGTCGGCATCTACATCTGCGGCGACCTGGCCTGCCCCCTGCACGTCCGCGGCAAGCTGACCACCGGCAAACGCCTGAAGGAGTCCCTGACCACCGACGAGCAACTGGCCCGCATGACGTCGAACCTGTCCGCGTTCCTGGACCGCGTCACCGCCTGAACAGGGCTGTCCAGAGGAAGCTCTCACCGAAGTGCCCGGTGCCCTCGCGCATCCGCCGCAGGTCGACCCCGGCGAAGTCCGCGAAGATCCACCGCAGCGACTCCTCGGTGAAGGCCAGCCCGCCCTCCAGGCTCCCGACCCGGTACAGCTCGGCGTCCGACCGCTCCGACCCCATCGCCCCCGCCGCGAAACACACCAGCCCGAGGTGTCCGCCCGGCTTGAGCACCCGGCCCACCAGTTCGAGGTACCCCACCCGCCGATGGGGTGGCAGGTGGTGCAGGCAACCCGAGTCGTAGACGAGGTCGTACGGCCCGGTCAGCCCCGCCTCGAACATGTCCCCGTGGATGAAGTTGACCCCGCTCCCGCGCTCCCGCGCCCACTCGATCGCCTCCAGGGACAGATCGATCGCGTCAACCTCGAACCCGACCCGCCTGAGGTAGTGCGCGTTCCGACCCGGACCGCAACCCACGTCGAGCGCTCGCCCAGGCTGGACCAACCCGCGCTCCACGTTACTCGACCAGACCCTCATCGGGCGCGTCGCGGAAGAACGGCACGGGTTTCCCGCGATCACCGTAGAACTGGTCCCACCACTCGCCGGGCATCCGGTCGAACATCCCGTCGAGCACTGTGTAGAGGTCTTCAGTCGACCTGATGTCCCGCACGGGCTCTAGCCAAGCAGGGGGCCTAACCGATCGTCTACCGTCACCGGCTCGGGGGTTGGCGGCAACACGGGCCGGGTGCTCCCGGCGGTTATGGGTTCCTGCGCCGGTCCGGCCGCGCTCTCGTTGGCCGCCGTCGACATGGGCAGCGTCGCGAGCAACACGGCGACGGCCCCCAGCGCCCTGGCATGCAGCCGCATGGCATCCCCTCCTGCGGCATCGGGTGTCGTCCGGCCAGTAGATCCCATTCGGCACTGAAAACCATGACGGTCTTTCGGGGGTCACGTACTCCCCGCAACCGCTTACACCCGCCCGTCCACCTTCCCCGCCTGCCCGCGCCCAGGTCAAGCCGCCACCAGACTGACCGCCCCCGGCGCACGCCAAGATCAACCGTGCTGAGCAGCCCGGCTTCGAGTGCGGGGCAGGCACGCAGCGATCCGACCGCCGACCCCGGCCAACTCACACCCTCCGGCAGCCACTGGAGTTCGTGTTCCACACCCCACAGACAAGACAGACACGCCGAACCCCGGACGACACAGCGGACACGGCATCACCACCCGCGTCCCCCAACTCGTCGGTGTCCCGATGAATTCCCGCTGACCAGCGAAAACGCCGCGCTGGAGCCGCGTCAGGAGACGACCGTGCTCAGCGACCGAACCGCCGTCCCGCCAACCAGCGAAGCCGCCAACGCCCCAACGAGTACGACCGGGCACGACTGGCTCGCCCGCAACGGCGACTCGGCAACAGCCCAGAGCGAGCCAGCGCCGATCCCAGTGCCCCTCTCTGCGCACGCCAAGATCAACCGTGCTGAGCAGCCCCGATCTCCCAGCCTAGGGCCGGATTGTCGGTGGTGGGGCCGCTCGATCGTGGGCTGGGGACGGGTGTGGTGGGTGTGGATGAGTGCGGATCTTGGTCAGCCGAGCAGGGCGGGGCGGTGCCATTCCTCGCCGAGGACGTGGTGGGCCAGGAAGGCCAACACCGTGGCGTACCAGAGTTTCACGTTGTTCGGCGCCAGGACGAAGTGGTTCTCGTCGGGGAAGAACAGGAAGCGGTGTGGGCCTGTGCCGTCGTTGCAGCGGGAGGACAGGTCCCACCACAGGCGCAGGGCCTCGTTGATCGGTACCCGGTAGTCCCGGGCCCCGTGGATCACCAGCATCGGTGTCTTGATCGCGTCCGCGAAGTGGTGCGGGGAGTTGGCCTCCGCCACAGCGGGGGTCATCTCGCGGCGGAAGTCGTAGGCGATGTCCGCCGTGTCCGTGGACTGGTCGAGGTCCCACACCGAGGCGTGCGTCACGATGGCGGCGAACCGGTCGGTGTGGCCCGCGATCCAGTTGGCCATGTAGCCGCCGAACGAGCCGCCCATCGCGGCGGTTCGGGTGGCGTCGATGTCGGGCCGCAGCAGTGCCGCGTCGGTGATGGCCATGAGGTCGGTGTACGGGGTTTCGCCCCAGGCGCTCCAGCCGCGGCGGATGAACTCGACGCCGTAGCCGGTGGACAGGGCCGGGTCCGGCATCAGCACCGCGTAGCCCCGCGCCACGGCGATCCACGGGTTCCACCGCCAGGACCAGTTGTTCCGTGACAGCACCGGGCCGCCGTGGATCCACAACAACAACGGGACCGGGCAGTCGTCTTCGGCCGACAGGGGCAAGGTGAGCCAACCCCGCAGCGGCGTGCCGTCTTCCGCGGTCGTGGAGACCTCTTCCAGGCGTCCCCGGATCTGGATCGTCATCCCGAGCGCGGCGGCCGGGTCCGGTAGGTAGGTCAGCGAACCGTCGAACGCGATCCGCACGGGGGTGGGCGGCGCGTCGATCGCGGAACGCAGGGCGTAGACCCACTCGCCGTCGGGGGACACGCAGGGGTCGGAGTAGGCGGCGTCGTCGGCGGTCAGCCGGGTCACCGTGCCGGACGTGACGGACACCAGCCACAGCGGCGCGCGGCCGTCGTGGTCGGCGACGACGACGATCCGCGAACCGTCCGGTGTCCAACGGATCGAGTGCGGCCAGCGGTCCCAGTCCCGGGTCAGCGCCCGCACCGGACCGCCCGCCAGCGGGACGACACCGAGCCACCGGTCGCCCGGGTCCTCCGGGTTCTTCCGCCGCTGCACCACGACGGCGACCTGCGTGCCGTCCGGGGACACCCGGGGCGCGTCGTACTCGTGGTCCGGGTCGTCGGCCAACACCCGGCGGGTCCCGGTGGCGACGTCGACCGCGACGAGCGTGTGCCGCTGGGAGCCGCCGGGTTCGGCCACCGCCCACATCGTCACCACCGTCGTGCCGTCCGGGCTCAGGTCCCAGACGCAGTCCTCACCGAGGGCGCGGCCCACGTGGCCGGTCAGGTCGCGCACACCAGCCGGGCCGAGGGTCAGCAGTCTGGTCCGGTCCGGGCCCAAGTCGCGGTCCCAGTGCCGGATCGGGAACTCCTCGTGCAGCACGGCGGACACGCAGGCGTCGGAGCGGCGGTTGCGCAGGGCCCGATCGGTGTCCAGGTCCACGGCCGACGGCAGTAGGGAAGAACCGAACACAACGGTCCCCTCGGGGGAAACCACCACGCCCCGCACCCCGCCGCCCGCGCGTGCCAACGCTTCCGGGTCACCGCCGCCCGCGGGCAGCGACCACAGCGCGGGACCGTCCTCGCCGGTCGGACCCGGTCGGGGTGAGGTGAACAGCACATCGCCCGATGGGGTGAAGCCGGCCCCGACCTCGCCCTCGGCGCCGCGGGTCAGCCTGCGCGCCGGGCGGTCGCCGCGCGGGTCGATCTCCCACAGCGAGCGGGTGTAGCGGGTTCCCGACTCGTCGGGCAGCGAGACGCCGACCGTGATCCGGTCACCGGCGCGGGACAGCCACAGCCCGGCCACCTGCGGGGTGCGCACGAAGGCGTCGAGATCGGCCAGCGGACCCGCCGCGGGCCTGGTGTCGGCGTTGAAGATCACGTCTTCTTATACCGAACCCGGGCCGTTCCCGCCCCCGCCAGGTCCCCCGGTGGAACCGGTTGACTCGTCCCGCGATGCCCGGTTCAGGGGCCCCTGAACGCCGTGATCAGGAAAAACCGTTGCGCGCGTTGGGTTGTCGGTTAGTTGCCGTATGTTCATGGCATGCCATTGAGCCTCGAAGAACGCGAGCAGTTCCTCCTCGAGCCGCACATCGCCTCCCTCGCCGTCGCCGGTGCGGCCGGTCGGGGTCCACTGCAGGTCCCGGTGTGGTACCAGTACAAGCCCGGCGGCGAGGCGTGGATCCTCACCGCCGCCAAGTCCCGCAAGGCCAGGCAGATCGCCGAGCACGGCCGGTTCTCGCTGCTGGTGGAGCGGCTGGAGCCGAGCATCCGCTACGTCACCGTCGAGGGCCCGGTGCTGAGCACCGAGGAGGGCACCGACGAGCACCTGGTCGAGATGTGCACCCGCTACGTCCGGCCGGAGCGGCTGGAGGCCTACATCAAGTACCTCAAGGCCGAGGGCCAGCAGTCGGTGATCACCCTCAAGGTCGAGCACTGGACCTCCGCCGACCTCGGCCAGGTCTGACCGCCCCGGCTCCGCGGGCTTGATCGCCCCGGGGTGGGTCCCGGTGCGGTGCACGTAGTGTCCACAGTGGACGGAGCAGTGCCGTTGCGCCCGGGTGGGGCCGAGATCCCGGACTAGTCCGGCTCGCCCGGGTCCTCGGCGCCCGCCCGTTCGTCCCGCTCCGCCCATTCCAGCAGCGGTTCCAGTCCGAACACCGTGTCGTCGATGCCCGCGTGCAGGTCCCCGAGGGCGGCGAACCGGGCCGGGACGGTGGTGATCGTGCAGTCGCGCGGGTCGACGTCGTCGATCTCGTCCCAGCGCAGCGGTGTGGACACGGTCGCCTCGGGGACGCCGCGCACCGAGTAGGCGGAGGCGACCGTGTGGTCGCGGGCGTTCTGGTTGTAGTCGACGAACAACGCGGACGGGTCGCGGTCCTTGCGCCACCACGTGGTGGTCACGTCGGCCGGGGCGCGCCGCTCGACCTCGCGGGCGAAGGCCAGCGCGGCCCGCCGGACGTCGCCGAACGACCACTCCGGGGCGATCCGGACGTACACGTGCAGTCCGCGGCCGCCGGAGGTCTTGGGCCAGCCCACCGCGCCCAGTTCGTCGAGCACCTCGTGCGCCACGTGCGCGACCCGGCGGACCCGGTCGTATCCGCAGTCCGGCATCGGGTCCAGGTCGATGCGCCACTCGTCGGGGCGTTCGGTGTCGGCGCGGCGGGAGTTCCACGGGTGGAACTCGACGGTGGACATCTGCACCGCCCACACGACCTCGGCGAGGTCGGTCACGCACAGCTCGTCGGCGTACCGGTTGTACCGGGGGAAGTGCACCCGGACGGTGCCCAGCCACGGTGGCGCCCCGCCCGGTACCCGCTTCTGGTGGACCTTGTCCGCGGTGACGCCCTTGGGAAACCGGTGCAGCATGCACGGCCGCTCGCGCAGGGCGCGGACGATGCCGTCGCCGACCGACAGGTAGTACCGGACCAGGTCGAGCTTGGTGATCCCGAGCGCGGGGAAGTACACCCGGTCCGGACTGGACACCCGGACGGAGTGCGCACCCACCTCGACCTGCACGGCGTCGCCGGTCATGGGCACAACCTAACCGCGGTGTCGCGAACCTGCCAGGCTGTCCGGACATGGTCCGACCCGAACTAGTCGGGCCGAGATGGCTGACCCAAAATAGTTGACACTGACTAGTCAGGCATGGATAGTTGGTGTCGGCTGGAAATGAGGATGAGGTGGCGAACCGGCGCGCGGTCGGTAACCCGCTGGCGTTGGCGGTCCTGGCCAACCTGCTGTTCGAGCCGATGCACCCCTACGAGCTGGGGCGCAGGCTCAAGGAGACCGGCAAGGACCGCAACATCAGGTACAACCGCGGCTCGCTCTACATGGTCGTGGAGCAGTTGCGGAAGGCCGGGTTCATCGCCGAACAGGAGACGGTGCGGGACACGGCCCGGCCGGAGCGCACCGTCTACGCGCTCACCGACGCCGGTCGGGACGAGATGTACGACTGGATGCGGGAGCTGGTCTCGCGCCCCGAGCACGAGTACCCGAAGTTCGGGGTCGCGCTCTCGCTGCTCGGCGTGCTGGACCCCACCGAGGCGGTGGACCTGCTCCGCCTGCGGGGGATCGCCCTGGAGTCCGAGGCGGCCGGGGTCCGCGCGGGCATCGAGGCGACCAAGAAGATGGGCGTGCTGTGGGTCTTCCTCGTCGAGGAGGAGTACCGGCTCGCGCAGTTGGACGCCGAGATCCGCTTCGTCACCTCCCTCATCGACGGCCTCGGGGCGCCGGAGTACGTCCGCGCCTGGCAAGAGGCGTTCAACGAGGGGAAGAAGAAATGGGAGAGTTCGTCCGACCAGGGGGAGCGGTAAGGACGGCGCTGGTCATCGGCGGCGGTGTCGCCGGACCGGTGGTGGCGTCGGCGCTGGTCAAGGCGGGGGTCGAGGCGACCGTGTACGAGGCGTACGCCGAGCCCGCCGACGGGGTGGGCGGCGTGCTGATGGTCGCGCCCAACGGCCTCAACGCGTTCGACGCGATCGGCGTGGGGGAGCGGGTCGCCGAGATCGGGCACCCGACGACGACCATGGTCATGGAGGACTTCCGCGGCCGGGCCGTGTTCGCCATGCCCGGCCTGCCGGGTCTGCCGCCCAGCCGCACCATGTGGCGCCCGGACCTCTACCGGGTCCTCAACGCCCACGCGGCCGAGACCGGTGTCCGCGTCGAGTACGGCAAGCGGATCGTCGACGTGCGGGAGACACCCGACGACGTCACCGCCGTCTTCGCGGACGGCACCACCGCCACGGCCGACGTGCTGATCGGCGCGGACGGCATCCGCTCGACCGTGCGCACCCTGGTCGACCCGACCGCGCCCGGCCCCGAGCCGGTCGGTCTGCTCGGCCTCGGCGGCCACGGCCCGGCGGTCGACGGTATCGGCGGGTCCGAGACCATGCACTTCGCCCAGGGCAGGCGCGCGTTCTTCGGCTACTGGGCCGACCCCGACGGCGGCACCCTGTGGTTCAGCAACCTCCCGCACCAGGGCGCCTTGTCCATGGCCGACGCCCGCGCGGTGCCGGGCGAGGAGTGGCTGCGGCGGCTGCGCGCGGCGCACGAGGGCGACCACCCGGCCGAGGTGCTGCTGGCCGCCGCCGAGACCGTGCAGGTGGTCGGCGCGCTGGAGATCCTGCCCACCATCCACCGCTGGTACCGCGGTCGGATGGTCCTGGTCGGCGACGCCGTGCACGCCCCGTCGGCCAGCTCCGGCCAGGGCGTGTCGATCACCGTCGAGAGCGCCGTGCAGCTCGCCCGCTGCCTGCGCGACCTGCCCGACCTCCCGCGCGCCTTCGCCGCCTACGAGCGGCTGCGCAGGCCCCGGGTCGAGAAGATCGTCGCGGGCGCCCGGCGCACCAACAACACCAAGGCGGCCGGTCCGGTCGCCCGCACCGTCAACCGGGTGGTCAGCAAGGCGCTGGTCCCCGTGTTGTCGCGCACCGTGTTCAGCCCGGAACGGATCTTCGGCGAGATGCACCGGCACACCATCGACTGGGACGCCCGCGTCACCGCCTAGGGTCGGTGGCATGTGGGCGGCGGTGGTTTTGGCTGGGGGACGGGCCACCCGGATGGGTGGAATCGACAAACCTGCCTTGGTCGTGAACGGTAAGACGCTGCTCGACCATGCCCTCGCCGCCGTGGGCCACGCCGACGAGATCGTCGTGGTCGGTCCTGAGCGACCCACGGCGGTACCCGTGCGGTGGACCCGTGAACCCGTGCCCGGCTCCGGCCCGGTGGCCGCCTTGGCCGCCGGGCTGGAGTTGGTCACCGCCCCGGTCACCGTGCTGCTCGCGGCCGATCTTCCCGCTGTGACAACGGAAACCGTCGACCGGCTGCGCGCCGAGGCCCCGGCCCTGTTGGTCGACGCGGGTGGTCGGGACCAGTGGCTGCTCGGCGCCTGGCCCACCGGGCGGTTGCGCGCCGCCCTCCCCGAGCGGCCGGAGAACGCCGCGCTGCGTAAGGTCCTCTCGGGACTGTCCCCGGCCCGCGTGCCTGACCGCGACGGCTCGGCGCGCGACATCGATACCCCCGGAGACATGCCCGGAGTTGTTCCCACCGACGGACCGGCGTTCCCAGAGTGAGTTCACAGGGCTCACACCGGCGGTCCGGTTGGCTGTACGAGTATGGCCGCGCGAGTGCCGTCCGCGCGGTCCGGCAAGCACGAGGAGGATGCCGGTGACCGAGCCCGGGGAGGCCGAGGCGCCCACGACCCCCGCGCGGGACGCGCAACTGCTCGAACGCACCGTGTTCGAGGTCAAGCGGGTGATCGTCGGGCAGGACCGCCTGGTCGAGCGGATGCTGGTCGGCCTGCTGGCCAAGGGCCACCTGCTGCTGGAGGGCGTGCCCGGCGTGGCGAAGACCCTCGCCGTGGAGACCTTCGCCAGGGTCGTCGGCGGGTCGTTCTCCCGCGTGCAGTTCACCCCCGACCTGGTGCCTGCCGACATCCTCGGCACCCGCATCTACCGGCAGGGCAGCGAGCGGTTCGACGTGGAGCTCGGCCCGGTGGTGGCCAACTTCGTGCTGGCCGACGAGATCAACCGGGCGCCCGCCAAGGTGCAGTCGGCGATGCTGGAGGTGATGGCCGAGCGGCACGTGTCGATCGGCGGCCGGACCTTCCCGATGCCCACCCCGTTCCTGGTGCTGGCCACCCAGAACCCGATCGAGAACGAGGGCGTCTACCCGCTGCCGGAGGCGCAGCGCGACCGGTTCCTGTTCAAGATCATCGTCGAGTACCCGACGGTGGAGGAGGAGCGGGAGATCGTCTACCGGATGGGGGTGACCCCGCCCGAGCCCAGCCAGGTGCTCACCCCCGAGGAGCTCAGCCGCCTGCAGACCGTGGCGTCCACCGTCTTCGTGCACCACGCGCTGGTCGACTACACGGTCCGCCTGGTGCTGGCCACCCGCACCCCGGCCGAGCACGGCCTCGCCGACGTGGCGGGCTGGATCGCCTACGGCGCCTCGCCGCGCGCCAGCCTCGGCATCGTCGCCGCCTCGCGTGCGCTCGCCCTGGTCCGCGGCCGCGACTACGTGCTGCCCCAGGACGTCGTCGACGTCGTCCCGGACGTGCTGCGGCACCGCCTGGTGCTCTCCTACGACGCGCTCGCCGACGGCGTCCCGATCGACCACATGATCTCCCGGGTGCTGCAGACCGTGCCGCTGCCGCAGGTCTCCGCCCGACCGCAGGCCGTCGGCCAGCCGACCCCGGCCGGGGTGAACGGCAGGCCGTGAGCAGGCAGAGGTCCACCGACGGCGACCGGCCCAACTGGGTCCCCCCGGTACTGCGCGGCGACCGGATGGAGGCCGGGCTGCGGCTGCTGGAGATCGACGTCCGGCGCAGGCTGGACGGCCTCCTGCAGGGCAACCACCTCGGCCTGGTCCCCGGACCCGGCTCCGAACCCGGCGAGGCCCGCCCGTACCAGCCCGGCGACGACGTGCGCCGGATGGACTGGGCGGTCACCGCGCGCACCACCGTCCCGCACATCCGGGAGACCGTCGCCGACCGCGAACTGGAGACCTGGCTGGTGGTCGACCTGTCGGCCAGCCTGGACTTCGGCACCGCGGGCTGCGAGAAGCGCGACCTGGCCGTGGCCGCCGTGGCCGCCGTCGCGCACCTGACCCGGGGTGGCGGCAACCGCGTCGGCGCGCTCATCTCCACCGGGGAGTCCATGATCCGCGTCCCCGCCCGCGGTGGCCTCGCGCACGCCCGCGGCCTGGTCCGCAAGGTCGCCGAGACCCCGCGCGCGGGTGAGGGTGTTCGCGGCGACCTCGCCGACGCCATCGAGCAACTCCGCAGGCCACCGCGTCGCCGGGGGCTGGCCGTGGTGGTGTCCGACTTCCTCGGGCCCACCGACTGGCAGCGGCCGCTGCGCGCGCTGTCGCTGCGCCACGAACTCGTCTCGATCGAGGTCGTCGACCCGCGCGACGTCGACCTGCCCGACGTCGGCACCGTCGTGCTGGCCGACCCGGAGACCGGCCGCAGGCGCGAGGTGTCCGCGTCGCCGCTGCTGCGCAAGGAGTTCGCCGCCGCCGCCGCCGAGCACCGGGCCGCCGTCGCCGCAGGCATCCGCCGCGCGGGCAGCGGGCACCTGGTGCTGCGCACCGACTCCGACTGGATCGCCGACACCGTGCGGTTCGTCGTCTCCCGCAAGCGCCGCTGGTCCGGGGGTGCGGCATGACGCTGAGCTTCCACAACTTCTCCGCGCCGCTGTGGTTCCTGGCGCTGCTGGCCGTCGCCGCGCTCGGGTTCGGCTACGTGGTGGTGCTGCGCTCGCGCCGCAAACGGACCCTGCGGTTCGCCAACCTGGAACTGCTGGAGAAGGTCACCTCCGCCGGACCCAGCCGGTGGCGGCACGTGCCCGCCATCCTGATGGTGCTCGCGCTGCTGCTGCTGACCACCGCCATGGCCGGTCCGACCGCCGAGCAGCGGGTCCCGCGCAACCGGGCCACCGTGATGCTGGTGATCGACGTCTCGCTGTCCATGGAGGCCACCGACGTCGCGCCGACCCGGCTCAAGGCCGCCCAGGTCGCCGCCAAGTCGTTCGCGCAGGGCCTGACCCCCGGGGTCAACCTGGGGCTGATCACCTTCGCGGGCACCGCGACCGTGCTGGTGGCGCCGACCACCGACCGGGCGCCGGTCGCCCAGGCGATCGACCACCTCAAACTGGCCCAGTCCACCGCCACCGGCGAGGCGATCTTCGCCGCGCTGCAGTCGATCGACGGGTTCTCCCAGGTCGTCGGCGGACCGGACGGCCCGCCGCCCGCCCGCATCGTGCTGATGTCCGACGGCAAGCAGACCATCCCCACCGAGAACGAGGACGACCCGCGCGGCTCGTTCACCGCCGCCAAGGCCGCCGCCGACAAGAAGATCCCGATCACCACCATCTCCTTCGGCACCGTCGACGGCACCGTGGAGATCGAGGGCCGCACCCAGTCCGTCGCCGTCGACGACTCCGCCATGCAGGAAATCGCCAAACTCTCCGGCGGCGACTTCTACAAGGCCGCCACCGCCGACCAGTTGCGCAAGGTCTACGACACCCTCGGCGAACAGATCGGCTACGAGATCAAACTCGCCGACGCGAGCAGACCCTGGCTGATCCTGGGCACCCTGGTCGCCTTGCTCGCCGCCGCCACCTCACTGGTGTTCAACCAGCGCTTACCATAATCTGCCGCCACCACCGGGTGAAAAGCCCGTTATCGGTCGATTGTGTCCGCGTGGGCAAAGTTACCCCGCACCCGTTGTCAACGGCCGCGCACCGGCTGTCGAATGTGGTCATGCGCCAGCACCGCGACCAGCTCCCGGCCGAAACCGATACGCGGCCGCCGGACCCGGCGCGGTTCGCCCACACCGGACCGGACGCCCTCGTGGCACTGCAGCGACTGGCGGGCAACGCGGCGGTCGCCCAACGGGTGCGCGGCACCGCACAGGATCCGATCGTGATCGACGACTCGGACGACGAGGGCAGCGAACCGGACTTGATGTCCGGTCTGGTGTCCGGTCTGGTGTCCGGTGTTGTGTCACCGAACTCGTGGAGCGGGGCGCCGTCTGGTGTGGTGTCACCGGAGTTGTGGAGTGGGACGCCGTCCGGCCCGGTGTCGGCGGAGTCGCGGAGCGGGCCCGTGTCGGGTCCGGTCACGCCGCGTGGCGGGTCGCCTGTCGCCGGTGGTACCGATCGGTCGGGCGAACTCGCGCGGGCGCTGCGGGCGCGCCTGGCGGGAATGCTCCCCGCAGGTACGGAATCCGGCAAAGGCAAGGAGCGGGTGCCGAGCGGCGATTCGGGTGGATTGCCGCCGGAGTTGACCCGATCCTCGGATGAGGAGGAGGAATGGTCACCGTCGCCGCACACGGAATGGGTACCCCGATATCCGGGCGGTGAGCCGGATTCGGTACCACCGCCCGCGGCGGCGCGGGAGGGTGACGAGGAGACCGCCTCGGTCGCCCTGGCCGTGCCCGCCGCGGGTTTGTCCGCCCGGATCAGTTCGCTCATCGCCTACTTGGGGCCGAAAGAGCTCCGGATTGCCAAGAGTGATCCGGAGTTGGCCTGCCACGTGTGGGCGTTGCAGGCGCTGTCGGGACAGTCGCCGATCGCGCCCGAGCTGTGGTCTTTGATCATGTCGGGTCCGACGGGTGCCGGACCCGCGTGGTTCGCCGCGCTCAGTGCGCGCACCAGGGCCCGGTTGACCGGGATCACCCAGGAGATCGCCGCGGCGCAGGCCTGGTACGAGGAGATCGCCGACAGCGTCGATCCGGACCGGCAGCGGCTGGGCAACATCCGCGCGGCCCTGCCGCGGTTGTCGGCGAGCGAGGCCAGGGCGGGGAGGAAGTACGCGAAGACGCTCGAGAAGGAGATCGAACAGCGGCTCAATCCGCCGGAGACGCGGGACTTGGTGCACCAGCGCATGGAGCGGATGTGCCGCACGGTGGTGGAGTTCTACGGGTTGCCGGTGTGCGAGCCCGCCGAGGCGGTCGCCTCGATCGCCTGCGTCTACCGGATGGGACGTGGGTACGGCCTCCCCGACCACTGGTGGGTCGAACTGGCCCACGACGGCGAGGTGATCGTCGCCCAGACGGTGCCCGACATCGACATCGTGTTCACCGGTCTCGCCGACGTCGAGCACCATGACCATCCGGACTACCGAGTCGTGCGGGTGCCGGTCGCGGGCCTGCACCAGCGGCACATCGACACCATCACCGCCGGGATCGATGCCTGGGCGGGGGTGGGCGAGACGGAGCAGTCGTCATCAAGCAACGGCGACACCGACAGTGACACCGAAGAGGACGACTCCGACTCCGATTACCGGTCGCCGCCGGACAAGCGGCGGCGGACCGGATAGCCGTCCTCCGCCAGGGAGTCAGCCCGCGGCGCGGGGTGTGGGGAGGACCACGTTGTGCGCCAACCAGGTCAGCAGGTCGTCGAGTTCGCCCGCCATCGCCAGGACGTGTTCCACCGCGTCCTTCGTGTGCACCGCGTCCACCGGGTGGACCCAGCGCTTGACCGTCAGGGAGCCGTACCGCAGCAGGTCGGACCTCGGGTGCTCGGGCGGGAACTCCCTGGGGGCGCGGCGGGTCACCTCGCCGGACACGGCGTAGTCCGCGGGCAGCACGGAGAGGATCTTCACCAGTTGCGGCCCGCTGTCGTCGTCGGCCACGGCGGCGCGGAACCGGCGCACCTGGCCGGGGTCGGGGTAGTGCCAGGCGCCGCGCACCCGCAACCCGTCGAGGTCGAACCGCAGACCCAGTTCCACGTTGCGGGCCAACCGGACCACCGCGCCCTGGTGCTGCCACCAGAACGGCTCCTCGGCGAAGTGCCACACCGTGGAGTCCGCGTACCGGGGGTCCGCGTCGGCGAGATCGGCCAGCAGGGCGCGCATCGGGGCGCGCACGAGTCTCTCCCGGTCCCCGCGGCACTGCTCGCGCACCGCGGCGCTGGGCACGCCTTCCAACTTGCGCAACAGGTCGAATGCCTGCACCGGCCACCCGGTGAACCGTCGGGGCATGACCATGATTCTAGGACTTTCCGCCCATCACGAAAGTGTGGCAGGTCGATATACGGACAGTGCCGGGAAAACGAATTCGCTCGGCCGAACGTGTGGGGTGGTGACGGTGGCCCCGACGAACCACCGGTGCGAGCCGGGAGGAATCCGGCACCGGCGCTACCCCGAACGGGCCGCGGCGCTCGACCGACTGAACGGCCCGCGATGCTGTGGCGTCGCTCACCCCTGGTCCTCGGCCCCGGGCCGCCGCCGGGTGGGGGACGCCCGATAGCCTCCCCGGGAACGGGTCGCCGGGAGGACGGGGAAGCGGGCATGGGTCGGTCGGTACTGGTCACTGGCGGCAACCGGGGCATCGGGTTGGCCATCGCTCGTGCCTACCAGCAGCGCGGTGACAAGGTCGCCGTCACCCACCGCGGCTCCGGCGCCCCCGACGGCCTGCTCGGCGTCCAGTGCGACGTGACCGACGCCGCCGCCGTCGACGCCGCCTTCACCGAGGTGGAGAACGCGCACGGCCCGGTCGAGCTCCTGGTCGCCAACGCGGGCATCACCGACGACACCCTGCTCATGCGGATGAGCGAGGACCAGTTCACCCGCGTCCTGGACGCCAACCTCACCGGCGCCTGGCGGGTCACCAAGCGCGCCAGCCGCGGCATGCTCAAGGCCCGCTTCGGCCGGATCGTGTACATCTCGTCGGTGGTCGGCCTGATGGGCTCGCCCGGCCAGGTCAACTACGCCGCCAGCAAGGCGGGCCTGATCGGCATGGCCCGCTCCATCTCCCGCGAGCTCGGCTCGCGCGGCATCACCGCCAACGTCGTCGCCCCCGGTTTCGTCGCCACCGACATGACCGACGCGCTGTCCGAGGAGCGCAAGCAGCAGATCCTCGGCACCATCCCGGCCAACCGGTACGCCACCGTCGAGGAGGTCGCCGCCGCGGTCACCTTCCTCACCTCCGACGAGGCGGGCTACATCACCGGCGCCGTGATCCCGGTCGACGGTGGCCTCGGCATGGGGCATTGAGTTGATGTCTCCAGCGAACTCTCCAGTGGAAGGTAGCGACCTCACGATGACCGGACTGCTCGAAGGCAAGCGGCTGCTGATCACCGGCGTCATCACCGACGCGTCGATCGCGTTCCACGTGGCCAAGGCGGCCCAGGAGCAGGGCGCCCAGGTCGTGCTCACCGGGTTCGGCAGGCTCAGCCTGGTCGAGCGGATCGCCAAGCGGCTGCCCCAGCCCGCCCCGGTCGTCGAGTTGGACGTGCAGAACCCCGAGCACCTGGACACCCTCGCCGACCGGGTCCGCGAGCACGTCGACGGCCTCGACGGGGTCGTGCACGCCATCGGGTTCGCGCCCAAGAGCTGCCTCGGCGAGCCGTTCCTGGACGCGCCGTGGTCGGATGTCGCGGTCGCGCTGGAGGTGTCGGCGTACTCGCTCAAGGCGCTCGCGGTGGCGGCGCTGCCGCTGCTCGGCGAGGGCTCGTCCATCGTCGGCCTCGACTTCGACGCCCGGATCGCCTGGCCCGCGTACAACTGGATGGGCGTGGCGAAGGCCGCGTTCGAGTCCACCAACCGGTATCTGGCCCGCGAACTCGGCCCCAAGGGGGTCCGGGTCAACCTGGTCGCCGCCGGGCCGGTGCGCACCATGGCCGCCAAGTCCATCCCCGGGTTCGCCGACCTGGAGGCGGGCTGGGCCGACCGGGCGCCGCTGGGTTGGGACGTCAACGACGCCACCCCGGTCGCCAAGTCGGTCTGCGCCCTGCTGTCGGACTGGCTGCCCGCCACCACCGGCTCCATGGTCTGGGTCGACGGGGGCGTGCACGCCCTGGGGATGTGACCCGTGGTCGACGCACTGCTCTGGCTGTCCTTCGGCGGCCCCGATGGCCCCGCTGACGTCCGCCCGTTCCTGGAGAACGTCACCCGCGGCCGCGGCGTGCCCCCGGACCGGTTGGACGAGGTCGAGGCCCACTACCAGCACTTCGGCGGGGTTTCCCCGATCAACGCCCTCAACCGGTCGGCGATCGCGGCGGTCGAGGCCGAACTGGTCCGGCAGGGACTGGACCTGCCGGTGTACTTCGGTAACCGCAACTGGCATCCGCTGGTCGAGGACACGGTGGCCGCCATGGCCGCCGACGGGGTGCGTCGGGCGTTGGTGTTCCCGACGAGCGCTTACGGCGGGTATTCGGCGTGTCGGCAGTACCATGAGGACATCGCGCGGGCTCGCGCATTTGATGGTGCGCCGGAATTGGTGAAGCTTCGGCAGTTCTTCGACCATCCGCTGTTCGTGGACGCGGTCGCGGACGCTGTTCGGGTTGCCGCGGCTGGGATGCCGGAGGGATATCGGTTGGTGTTCACCGCGCATTCGGTGCCGGTGTCCGCTGACCGGACTGCGGGGCCGGACGGGTATCTGTACTCGCGCCAGATCGCGACGGCTGCTCGGTTGGTTGCTTCCGCGGTGGGAGTTGCCGAGTTTGATGTCGTCTGGCAGTCGCGGTCGGGGCCACCGCAGGTGCCGTGGCTGGAGCCGGACATCGTCGACCACATCGGGGCGGTTGAGGCGCCTGGAGTGGTGGTGTGTCCGATCGGGTTCGTCAGCGACCATTTGGAAGTCGTGTGGGATCTGGACACGGAGGCGGCTGCTCGGGCGGCTGAGCTTGGGATCGCCTTTGCGCGGGCGGGGACGGCTAGTGGTGATCCGCGGTTTGCGGAGTTGGTGGTGTCGTTGATTCGCGAGCACCTGGATTCTGCGCCTGCGGTGAAGTTGTCGGATCTGCCTGCGTTGGGGTGTACGGCGAATGGGGCGCTGTGTGCGCCGGGGTGTTGTGAGTTGCCTCGGCGGCCTGGGCCTCGTTGAGGGGGTCTCTGGGCCTCGGCTGCGCCTCGGGGGTCGGCCTGGTCGCCTTCGGCGACGCCGGCCTCGGGCGCCAGATAAATACGGGGTGCCCGCTGGGGTGAAGTTGTTTTGTTTGGGGCCCCTGGCGGTGGCCTGGGTAAGGCTAAAAGGCGGGGCCACTGGAAAGACGTGGCCTTACCCGCCTGCCGGCTTAGGCCACCGCTTCCCCCAAACAAAACAACTTCACCCCAGCGGGCGGTTGGTATCGGCGGGTTTCGAGGCGCGCGGTGCAAGAATGGAGCTTCGTCGATCAGGGCTGGGTTTTGGGCGCGCGGTGCGGGCTGGCGGCCTTTGTTGGTGTGGGGTGGGGTTACTGGTCGGTGGTGGGGTTTCACGTAGGTCCATCACATGGTCTCTGACCGGTAAATGGAAACTCACCTACCCTGGCCTGGGAAGGCGGGGGTGGGGGTGGGTGTCGCTTGTGGACGAGACGAAGGAGGGGCGTGGGGCCGGGGGTGCAGGGGAACCCCCGGCCCCACGCCGCACTCAGGCGCGCAGCCGGACCTCGTGCCGGAGGTCTGGCGCTGTCGCCTCGGTGGGGAATACGGCGGTGACGTAGGCGGTGGCGCATTCGGGGCAGACGGGGCGGGCGGTGGGGCGGTCGCGGTAGCGGGTGTCGACGGGTTGGCCGCAGAGGCCGGTGTTGCCCGCGGGCAACAGCACGTGCGCTCGGCCACCGGCGGTCATGCTGGTGCCCCAGTCGACCTCGACGCGGGGGTTTCGGTTCGTCATCATCGCGTCACCCGTGGTTCGACTGGGAGAGGTCGAGGCGGGAGTGCAGTGCTCTCCCGGTCTCGCTGAGGGTGATCATCCGGCAGTCCCGCAGGCGGGCGGAGCCGATGACCAGGTGGCCCGCGTTGACCAGTTCGCGCATGCGGGCGGCGAGTCGGCTCTCGACCGGGGTGCCGCGGTCGACGACCTGGTTGGCCTCGGTCATGCCGAGGTCGCCGCGCTGGGCGCAGCGGAGCAGGACGAACCAGTCGCGGGTGCGGGCGGCCTCGTCGGGGCTGCGGCGGCCGCGGCGCAGCCAGATGTCGAGCAGGCGTTCCCCGGCGGAGGTGAGCCCGGCGGGCAGCCAGCCGTCGTGCGGGTCGGGGACGGCGTCGCCGAAGCCGATGAACCCGTCGCGGCGCAGGGTGAACAGGGCGCTGACCATCAGCACACCCAGGTCGTCGGTGCGGTGCCGCAGCGCCGCGCTCGCGCCGTAGGCGCCGACCTCGCCCCGCGCGACCATCTGCAGGGCACCCAGGTGGTTGGTGTCCAGCGCCAGCGGCCGGGCGGCCTGCTTGGGGTCGAGCAGTTGAGCGGTCATGGTGTGACTCCGGTGACAGCGTTTGGTCCAGTGCGAACACTATCGGCGACCAGAGCGGCCGACGCTCATCCCAAAGAGCCATAGCACCGGGTTATGTCGCGGGATGTGCCCTGTTCGCGCTGCTCAGCGGCGGAAGGTTGCCGCCGTCGGCACGGGGTTCGCCGGGAAGGCAAGGGTTTCCCCGGGGGTACCGGCGGAAGATCTACAGGTGCGGCGGTTCTCGGCCACATCCGGTTGCGGCGCGGGAACATCCCACCGGATCCCGCTCACCTGATGCCCCGCGGCGGGCGGCCGGAAGGTTTCCGCCAGGTTGCCGCCGTCCGACGCGATTCAGTGATCAAGGTCGGGATTGGTCCAGTCGCGTTCGCCCGATTCGGTGAGCCGCTGACGATGGGGTGCCGCGCAGGTCACACCCCACTTCCGCGCCGGGTGGACACGCAGCGTAACGGGGGGTGCCTGCGGCCCGCGACGGGTGAATGGTTGAGCGATTCAGAGCTGCTCGGCGTGCTCGGAGAACACCCGCACGGCCTCGGCGACGGCGGCCAGCCGGGCGACCCGGACCGCGTCGAACAGCGGCCGCAGGGCCTCGGCGCGGCGCCGGGCGGAGGACGACGACAGCGCCCCGCCGGGGGAGTCCTCGGCGGCGAGCTCCAGGATCGCGGACACCTCGTTGGCCCGCTGCAGCACCCGCAGCGCCCGCGGCGGGGTGCCCTCGGGCCACGGCGCGGCGGAGCGGTGCGCGATCCGGGCGGTGATCTCCTCGCGCACGCCGGAGCGGTGCTTGGCCACGCCCAGTTCGGTCAGCACACCGGCGGCGACCCGCATGGCGCCGGTCAGCTCGTGCTCGGCCTCGCCCAGCGGCAAGTGCTCGACGCCGGGGGCGTCGCCGATCTCGAAGGCCGTCCAGCGCAGCACACCGTCCGCGACGGGCTCGGGGACCAGGCCGATCGGGGCGTCGAGCAGCACGACGGCCTCACCGGCGTGCAGGGCCACACCGGCGAACTCGCTGCGCCCGCCGAGGCCGCGCACGTCACCGGCGACGGGGAGGACGAGCCTGCCGCCGGTGGCGTCGACCCGGCGGACGGCGGCGAGCAGACCGGCGACCTGGCCGCCCGCCTCGCCGCGCACCGGGACCTCCAGGCGGGCGGCGGTGTCGGCGTCGACAGCGACGACGTCGTGCGCCGGGGACCAGTGGCTGAGCGCGTCGAGGACGTCGTCCGCCGCGGCGGAGCCGTTCAGCCAAGCCGAAACCCACACCGCGAAGGTGGCACTCGGAGTTGACACGGGTGCTGAGGGTACGCGACCGGTTCCCGCCGTGGTGGATCAGCTCCCCAAGCTGCCCGCCGGGCGACCGCGCCCGCCCCCGGCGCCCGCCGCGGCGCTCTCACGCCCGCCGGGGCATGCCACGATCTGGTCCGTGACCAAGCGGGTGGGCAAGTCGGTGAAGGCCAGGTTGGAACGGGTGGGGGAGTCGTCGTCGGCCACCAACCTGGAGCTGTTCTTCGACCTGGTGTTCGTGTTCGCCCTGACCCAGGTGACCGCGTTGATGGCGGAGAACCCGACCTGGCAGGGGCTGCTGCGCGGCGCCCTGGTGCTGGCCGTCGTGTGGTGGTGCTGGGTGGGCTACTCGTGGCTGTCGAACCTGGTGAAGGCCGACGAGGGACACGCCCGCACGGCGATGCTGGGCGCGATGGCGGCCATGTTCCTGATCGCGTTGGCCATCCCGGAGGCTTTCGACGACATCCCGGGCGGCTTGCCCGGCCCGCTGGTGTTCGCCTTCTGCTACCTGCTCGTGCGCGCCGTGCACCTGCTGCTGTTCTGGATCAGCGCGGACGGTGACGTCGGGCTGCGCAGGCAGTTGGCGCGGTTCACCCCGACCGTGGTCGGCGGCACCGTCCTGTTGCTCGTCGCGGCCCGTACGAGCGGGACCGCGCAGATCCTGCTGTGGATCGCCGCTGTCGTGGCGGACTACGGCGGCACGCTCGCCATCGGCGCCGCGGGCTGGCGGCTCAACTCGGCCAAGCACTTCGCCGAACGGCACGGCCTGATCGTGCTCATCGCGCTGGGCGAGTCGATCGTGGCGATCGGGGTCGGGGTGAACCACCTGCCCATCTCGTGGCCGATCATCGTCGCGGCCATGCTCGGCCTCGCCGTCTCGGCGGGCCTGTGGTGGGCGTACTTCGACACGCACGTGATCATCACCGAACGCGCGCTCGCCGAGGCCGACGGTGTCGCGCGCGCCAGCATGGCCCGCACCGCGTTCACCTTCCTGCACCTGCCGCTGGTCACCGGGATCGTGCTGTTGGCGCTGGGTTTCAAGAAGGTCCTGGCCTACGTGGGCGGTGCCGACGGGCACAGCGGCGCGGACCACCTGCACGGCCCGCCGCTGTGGGCGCTGTTCGGCGGCGCGACCCTGTACCTGTTGTCGCACGCGGCGATCTCGTGGCGCTGCACCCGGGTCGTCAAGGCGCAGCGGATCGTCGTCGGCGTGCTGCTGCTCGCCATCACCCCGCTGATGGGCCAGGTGCCCGCCGTGATCGCGCTGGTCGTGCTGACCGCGCTGCTCATCGCCATGCTCGGCTACGAGTGGGTGCACTACCGCGGCGACCGGGACGAGATCCGACACGCTGAGCACACCGACCACGCTGGGGCGTGACCCCGGCTGGAGTCGCTCCACGTCGACCGCGCGGCCGAACCTGCGTAGCGTCGAGGCGTGACAGTTGTGAACCCGCCCCCGCCGCACCTGCCCCGCACCGCGGGCGAGCTCCGTGCGGCAGGCCACGCCCCCCGGGGCGTCAAGGCCGAGATCCGCGGCAACCTGCTCGCCGCCCTGCGCGAGGGGCGCGACCCGTGGCCCGGCATCGTCGGTTTCGGCCAGACCGTGCTCCCGCAGTTGGAACGCGCCCTGCTCGCCGGGCACGACGTGGTGCTGCTCGGCGAACGCGGACAGGGCAAGACCCGGCTCGCGCGCACGGTCGCGGGCCTGCTGGACGAGTGGACCCCGGTCATCGAGGGCGCCGAACTGGGTGAGCACCCGCTGGCCCCGATCACCCCGCGCTCGATCCGGCTGGCCGCCGAGCTGGGTGCCGACCTGCCGGTGACCTGGCGGCACCGGGACGAGCGCTACACGGAGAAGCTGGCCACCCCGGACACCTCCGTGGGTGACCTCATCGGCGACGTCGACCCGATCCGGGTGGCCGAGGGCCGTACCCTCGGCGACCCCGAGACCATCCACTTCGGACTGGTGCCGCGCGCGCACCGCGGTGTGGTGACGGTGAACGAGCTGCCCGACCTGGCCGAGCGGATCCAGGTGGCGCTGCTGAACGTGATGGAGGAACGCGACATCCAGATCCGCGGCTACACGCTGCGGCTGCCGCTGGACGTGCTGCTCATCGCCACCGCGAACCCCGAGGACTACACCAACCGCGGCCGGATCATCACCCCGCTCAAGGACCGGTTCGGCGCCGAGGTCCGCACGCACTACCCGCGCGGCGTGCAGGCCGAGGTCGACGTGGTGCGCCAAGAGGCCGAGCTGGTGGCCGAGGTCGGCGACCCGCTGCTGGAGGTGCTGGCCCGGTTCGTGCGCAACCTGCGCGACTCCAGCGCCATCGACCAGCGCTCCGGGGTGTCCGCCCGGTTCGCCGTCGCCGCCGCCGAGACGGTGGCCGCCGCCGCGCTGCGCCGGTCCGCGCTGGTCGGCGAGGAACCCGCGGTGGCCCGCCCGATCGACCTGGAGGCCGTGCCCGCCGTGCTGCGCGGCAAGCTGGAGTTCGAGTCGGGTGAGGAGGGCAGGGAGACCGAGCACCTGAGCCACCTGCTGCGCCGCGCGGTCGCCGAGACCGCCCGCGACCGGTTCGCCGGGCTCGACCTCGGCCCGCTGGTCGACGCCGTGGTCGACGGGCACCTGGTGGCCACCGGCGAGCGGGTCCCGGGCAGCGAGGTGCTGGCCGCGCTGCCGGAGCTGCCGCTGCTGCACGAGGTCGCCGCCCGGCTGGAGGTCAAGGCCACCGACCCGCCCGGCCGGATCGCCGCCGCCGTCGAGCTGGCCCTGGAATACCTGTACCTGACCAGGAAACTGGCCAAGGACTCCGCCGACGGGGAGGCGGTGTACGGCCCGTGAGCGCCGAGGGCTACCGCTACGGCCCCTGGCGCGAGGGGCCCGACCCGCTCGCGCCGCCGGTCGACCTGCGGGCCGCGCTGGAGGCGCTGGGGCGGGACGTGATGGAGGGCGCCTCGCCCCGGTCGGCGCTGCAGGAGCTGCTGCGCCGCGGGGTGGGTGACACGGCCGGGCTGGACGAGCTGACCCGCAGGCTGTGGGACCGCCGGTCCCGCATCCAGCGCAGGCACCGGCTCGACGGCACCCTCACCGAGGTCCGCGAGCTGCTGGACCGGGCGCTGGCGGCGGAGCGGACCGAGCTGTTCCCGGACCCGTCCGACGACGCCCGGTTCCGCGAGGCCCAGCTCGACGCGCTGCCCTCCGGTACCGCCGCCGCGGTGCGCGACCTGGCCGACTACGACTGGCGCTCGCAGGCC
Source organism: Actinokineospora inagensis DSM 44258 (assembly GCF_000482865.1). Taxonomy (GTDB): domain Bacteria; phylum Actinomycetota; class Actinomycetes; order Mycobacteriales; family Pseudonocardiaceae; genus Actinokineospora; species Actinokineospora inagensis. Next base: position 38,801 of record NZ_AXWW01000050.1, read on the forward strand.
GCGCGCGAGGCGTACGAGCAGATCCGGGAGAAGCTCGGCCAGGAGCTGATGGAGTCCCGGTTCCAGGGCATGAAGCAGGCCCTCGGCGAGATGCGGCCGGAGGACACCGAGCGCATCCGGCAGATGATGGCCGACCTCAACGACCTGCTGCTGGCCCACCTGCGCGGCGACGACACCGACGAGCGGTTCGACCGGTTCATGGCCGACCACGGGGAGTTCTTCCCGGAGAACCCCAGCACGGTCGAGGAGCTCGTCGACGCGCTCGCCACCCGCGCCGCCGCCGCCCAGCGGATGATGAACTCGATGACCGAGCAGCAGCGCCAAGAACTCGCCGAGCTGATGGCGGGCGCGTTCGGCGACCCGCGGTTCGCCGACCAGGTCGCCACCCTCGACGCGAACCTGCGGGCGCTGCGGCCGGGCGAGGACTGGACGTCGTCGGCCCGCTTCCGCGGCAAGGACCCGCTGGGGCTCGGCGAGGGTGCCCAGGCGATGGCCGACCTGGCCGAATTGGACGGTCTGGCCGAACAACTGGGACAGTCGTACCCGGGTGCCCGGCTGGAGGACATCGATCTGGAGGCGCTGCAACGGCAACTGGGCGGCGAGGCCGGTGTGGACGCTCGCCGGTTGGCGGAGCTGGAACGGGAGCTGCGCAACCAGGGCCTGCTCGACCGGGCACCCGATGGGACGCTTACCTTGTCCCCCAAGGCAATGCGGCGGCTCGGCGAGACGGCGCTGTCGGAGGTCATCGGCGGCTTGCGCAGTCGCCGAGGCGAGCGGGACACGGCACGGGCGGGCGCGGCGGGCGAACTGACCGGGTCCACCAAACCGTGGACATTCGGCGCGACCGAGCCGTGGGACGTCCCACGCACGGTCCGCAACGCCGTCCTGCGCACGCTGTCCACCGGCTCCGGCCGAGTCCGATTTGATGTGTCCGATGTGGAGGTCGCCGAGACCGAACAGCGCGCCCGCGCCGCGGTGGCGTTGTGCGTGGACACGTCGTGGTCGATGGTGCAGGACGAGCGCTGGGTCCCGATGAAGCGCACGGCACTGGCGCTGCACCACCTGATCAGCACCCGGTTCCGCTCCGACGAGCTGCAACTGATCACCTTCGGCAGGCACGCGTCCACAGTGGACATCGCAGAGCTGACCGCGTTGGAGGGTGTCTGGGAGCAGGGCACCAACCTGCACCACGCGCTGCTGCTGGCAGGCCGCCACCTCCGCCGCAACCCCGACGCCCGCCCCGTCGTCCTGGTCGTCACCGACGGCGAACCCACCGCCCACCTCGAACCCGACGGCGAAGCGGTCTTCCACTACCCGACCACCCAGGCCACCCTGCGCAAGACCCTGTCCGAAGTAGACAGCCTCGCCCGCCTCGGCGCCTCCGTCACCGTCTTCATGCTCGGCGACAACCCCAGCCTCGCCGAGTTCGTCGACCTCATCGCCCGCCGCGGCGGCGGCCGGGTAGTCGCCCCGGATGTGGACGGCCTGGGCACCGCCGTCGTCAGCGACTACCTCCGCAACCGGAAGTAGGACGGCTGGGCACTTGGGTCCCCGTTTCGTGGGGTGATCAGGCGCCCTACGGTGCTGGCGGAGGGCGCTGCGCCCGGCGGCTTGCCAGGTCGGTGGCTCGGACGCCGTGCTCGACAAGCCGTCCACAGATCATGTCGTCGCCCCGGCTCGCCGCTTGCGATAGCCCCGTCAGGTGCTGTGTGCCGGGCTTGGCGATCGAATCGTGCCGACTGGTCCGCCTGGCTCCACCAGTAGCCCCTGCGGGCCGTGCTGGTCATCCCGGCCCTCGCCGCCCTCGAGCCCGGGAGTCTCCTGCCGTCCACTCCGAACCCGGCCACCAGTTGTCCACATCGTCCCCAACCGTCCCCAGCATCGGCGCCTCCCCTGCCACCGCGCTCACCAACCGGTAGACTGGCCTCGGGGACGCCCCCCGGGAAGGGTGGGGCCGCCCGGGGGCGGGTTGGAGTGCCGTCGAAGTCGGTTTTGTTGTGGTGACGTGGCGGTTTGGGTAGGTGGGGTCGTGGGTCCGGTGGGTTGGTTCTGGGTGTGCCGGTGAGTGCGATCGGGCCGTGGGCAGGGTGTGTGTGGCGTCGGGGGTTTAGGTTGGGATGATGGGCTCGCGGTGGTGGGTGGGGTTGGCGGGGCAGAGCCAGTAGGCGGTGCCGTTGTCCACGCGGGCAGTCATGGGGTGTTGGTGTCCGGGGCACCGGGGTAGGGCGAGGCCGCCGGTGCTCTCGATGACGTGGTCTTGGATTTGGCCGGCCAACTCGGTCACGGCTGTTTCGGTGTCGGTGATCAGCGGGTACAGCGCGATCTCTGGTTTCCGGCCGTTCCCCAGGGTCACCGCCACGCTTGTGGGTAGGAACGGCGACGGGAAGACGTTGGTGTCCAGGTCGGCGGCGAGGATTTGCCAGGGTGGGGTGAGGGGGCCGAAGCGGTGGAGGACGGCCTCGGCGACTGAGTGCGCGAACGCGATCTGGTCGGTCATGGTGTGAGCGCCGTGGTGATGGGGCCGAGGTTGTCCACTGTGGCCGTTGCGGTGGCGAGGTGGTCGCGTTGGGCGGTGGTCAGAGTGGACAGTGCGTGGGCGAGGCGGGTTTGGCCGGGGGTGTCGAGGTGCGTCAACAGCGGTAGGAGATCGGTTCCTGTTGGGTCGCAGAGGACCGTGGCGACGGCTGGGAGGCGGTCGTCCGGGATCAGGGCGAACAGGTGCGGCAGCCGGTCGACGCTGTCGGTGTACACGGCGGTGCGCAGCAGCGCTTCTTCGTCCAAAGCGGACACCACGGCGCGTAGGGTCGGGTCTGGGAGGTCACCGACGAAGCGGCCCATGGTGATGTGGTCGCGGCGGCGGACGAGTTCTCCGGCGACGGCGACCACCCGGTCGACCGGCAGCAGGGGCAGTACCCGGGCGATCCGCCGGGGGTCGAGTTCGGCGGCGACGTCGGCCAGGAACGTGATCGGGAGCCGCCCGGCGAGGTCCACCGCCCGCTCGGGGTCGAGCGCGCCCGCGACCCGCGCGCTCAGCAGCGGGCCGAACGACCGTTGCGCGATGGACGCGGTCAACGCCGCCGGGACCAGTTTGCTGGCCACCGCGATCCGCTCGAACCACACCCGGTTCGACCCGAACAGCACCTCGGTCGCCCGGTCCCGCACCGCGCGCACGTCGGCCGGGGACAGGTCGGCCAGGTAGTGGAAGCGGTCGGCGGGTTCGCCGAGCAGGCGGGCCAGCTTGGCGATCTCCGCGCCGGTGCCGGTCACCGGCCCAACGCCCGGCGGACCAGGGGGCGCAGCAGGCGGGGGAGTTGGCGCAGGGAGTCCTCGGTCGCCGCCGCCAGGTGCGCGGCCTGCCGTTCGCGCGCGTCGCGGAGGGCGGCGGCCAGGTCGGCGGCCGCCTCCGGTGGCAGGGCCTCGACGGCGGCGGGCAGCGGGCCGCGGAACTGCGCGCGCAGGGTCGACTCGGTCACCGTTCCAGCGTGCCCGCCCGGCGCGGCGGCGGCCAACTCGATAACCCCGCGTGATCGGGTGCCATCACATCCGGGTGAGGTCGGCGGTCAACCACGGACCGCAAACAAGATCATTCAGTGAATGCCCGCCGAATCCCGGTCACCGCCTCCGGCCTGCGTTCTTCCGGCCACGCAGCGCGGTCGCCGGGGCCGCGCCAGGGCCTTTGGTCCCTGTCTTTCACTAGACGGCCCACATAACGTGCGTGCACCCGCGAATTACTGCCTGTGAACGTGAGAAGCGAGGATGCACGTATTCATCAGCTACGCCCGTCGGGACCAGGCGTCGATCGCCTCGCTGCGCGCCGACTTCGAGCGGTTCGGCAACCGGGTGTGGTACGACCGCGAGGCCCACGGCGGCCAGGACTGGTGGGACGACGTGCTGAGCCACGTCCGGGGCTGCGTCGTGTTCACCTTCGCGCTCTCGCCGGACTCGTTGCGCTCCAAGGCGTGCCTGGCCGAGTTGCGCTACGCGGCGGCGCTGCGCAGGCCGATCCTGCCGGTGCTGGTGCGACCCGTCGACCGGGGCGCGATCCCCGACGGCCTGCCCGCGCCCGTCGACTACGTCAACCGGACCGAGGAGAACGTGATCCGGCTGCGCAAGGCGCTCAGCGCGCTGCCCGCCGCCCGTCCCCTCCCCGCCCGCCTGCCCCAGGAGCCCGAGATCCCCACCTCCTACCTGAACGCCTACCTCGCCCGCATCGACTCCCCGGAGCTCGACGACCGGGCGCAGCGGGAACTGCTCGTCCAACTGCGCGACCGGATGGACAACCCGGACGAACGCGCGGACGTCTGGGACCTGCTGGTGCGGCTGCGCGACCGGCCGGAGCTGAGCCGCCCGGTCGCCAACGCGGTGGAGAACATCCTGGCGCCGGGCTGGCAGCCGGACCCGCGCGAGCTCTACGAGGGCCGCTACTGGGACGGACAGAGCTGGACCACCCTGGTCGTGCAGAACGGCCGGGAGTTCAACGACCGCAACCAACCCACCCGGCTGCACCCGCACGCGCCGCACCACTCCGGCCCGTTGCCCGTCGTCACCGCGGAACCCGAGCCGGAGCCCGTGCGCAAGCGTCCGGAGCGGATCGGGCACAAGATGCGCAAACCGCGGTCCAAGCGGCAAAAACTCCTCTTCGCCGGCGCCGGTGCCGCGGTTGTTCTCGCCGCGGGTGTCACGGCCGCGGTCATGGTGCTGAACTCGGGGCCGGGTGAGGACGCGGCCACCCAGATCGCCCGCAACTTCGTCGACGCGGTCAACACGCACGACGCCAACGCCATGCAGCAGTTCGTGTGCGCGACTGATCGTCAACAGAACGCCCATCTCTACACGGCGTTCCTTGACGCGGCTAACGTAACCCTCGAAAGTGTCGACGTGAGCGGGTCCGATCCCCGGTTCACTGTTCTCGCCACCCGCACCGTGGGCGCCACGTCGGTGCGGTTGCGCATTCCCCTAGTCGACGAGAACGGCGCGTGGAGGGTGTGCGACATCAGCCGGGCGCTGTCGGGTCGCTGACCGCCGATTAGCGCAGTAGCGGAGTAAGAGCATGCAGGTGTTCGTCAGCCACGCGCCGTCCGACCGAGATGTCGCGGCGGCACTTCGCGCCGACCTGGCCCAACTCGGGCGGCAGGTCGCCCTCGATCGCGGTGAGCCCACCGGGGCGCACTGGTGGGATGGCGTGTTGCACCGGGTCCGCCGGTGCGACGTGTTCATCCTGGTGACCTCCCCGGCGGCGGTCCGTTCACCCGGGTGCCTGGCCACCCTCCGCTACGCGCGCGCCCTGCGCCGCCCGGTGCTGCTCGTGTCCGCCGCGGCGACGGGGTTGCCGCCGGAGGCCGAGACCGCGCCGCTGTTCGAACCGTCGGGTTTGGACATCAGCCAGCGGATCCCCAAGCTGCGCGGCGCCTTGCTGGCCTTGCCCCCGGCGCCGCCGCTGCCGGACCCGCTGCCCCTGGACCCGGCCGTCCCCTACCTCGACCCGATCCGCCAACGGCTCGACGAGCCCCAACTGGACCCGACCGAGCTGCGCGAACTGGTCCGCCAGTTGCGGTTGCGGCTGCGCGACGAAGGCGAGCGGGCCGCCGTGTGGGGACTGCTGGTGCGGATGCGCGCCCGCACCGACTTACCGCCCCCGTTGGCCGCCGAGGTCGAGAAGGTCCTCGCCCCCGGTTGGCAACCCGACCCGGAGCGCCGGGTGGAGAAGCGCTATTGGGACGGTCAGGCCTGGACCACCCTGGTGCGCCACGAAAACCGCGAGTTCAACGAGCGTCGCGTCCCGCCGCCGGAGGCGACCTGGTCGGGCGACCCGGTCCCGGCCAGACCCCGCCCGACCGCGCCCGCCCCCGTCAAACCGGTCGTCAGCAGGCCGAAGGTGGCGCCCCGGCTGCCCAGCCGCAAGCGGTTGCTGGTCATCGGCGGCGGTGTCGTCGTCGTGGCCGCCGTGGTCGTCTCCGGTGTGCTGATCTTCAGCGCCGGTTCCGCCGACCCGACGACCACCGCCCGCGACTTCGTCGATGCCGTCAATGTCGCCGACGTCTCCGCGCTGCAAGAGGTCACCTGCACCCAGAACCGGTCCCGGGCCGCGGACCTGTTCCTGCGCGCGGGCGCCCACCTCTCGCTGGAACGGGTCGACGAGTCCGCCGACCCGCCCACCTTCACCGTCCTGGCCACCGACTCGGCCACCACGAACACCGACCGGCGCACCTACTCCATGGTCGAGGAATCCGGCAAGTGGCTGGTGTGCCAGGGGAGCTGATCCGCGCCCCGGTCCCAGGAATCCAACAGTCCCACATGGTCGGATAATCCCCATCGGGGCGGGGTGTGTGCTCTATCGTCACCACATGCCCGCTCTCGCCGCGCCCGGTGCCGCCCTGTACTACGAGGTCCGGGGCGCAGGCCCCACCCTGCTGCTGATGCCCGGCGGTGGGGGAGACGCCGATTCCCTGGCCGCCCTCGCCGACCGCTTGGCCGCGGACTTCCAGGTGGTCACGTTCGACCGGCGCGGGCTCTCCCGCAGCACCCAGGACGATCCCGGCGAGGACCCGGGGATCGGTGGGCACGCCGATGACGCCGCGCGGGTGCTGGCCGCGGTGACCGGTGAGCCCGCGCTGGTCTTCGGCAGCAGCCTGGGCGCCGTCATCGGGTTGGACCTGCTCCTGCGCCACCCCGACCGGGTCCGCCTGCTGGTGGCGCACGAGCCGCCGCTGCCGCAGTTCCTGCCCGCCGCCGAGCGGGCGGAGAGCCGGGGGATCCAGGCGGAGATGGAGCAGTCTGGTCCACAGTGGAGGGAGGTGGCCGCCGCGCTGGCGATGGACCACTCGGATACCGAGCCGGATGTCGTCGCCGAGCCGCCCGGCCCGCGCGATTTCGCCAACCAGCGGCTTTTCCTCGACCGGGACGCGCCCGCCGTGCACCGGTACCGATTGGCCGTCGAAGCCATTCGGTCAGCCGCCGATAGGATCATTCCCGCGGCGGGGGAGAAGTCGGCCCACGCGTTTCCGCACCGGTGCGCACTGGGCCTCGGCGCCGAGTTGGGAATCCCGGTCGACATCGTTCCCGGCGACCACGTCGGCCCGATGACCCGCCCGACCGGATTCGCGGCCGGGCTCCGGGAGATCTTCACCCGGTGAACCGGAGATGGTGAACCAGACGCGGTAAATCGGGCGGGGTTGGTTCAGGCGCGGTGGTTCAGGCGGCCGGTTCGCGGACCACCTGGGCGCGGACGGCCCGTAGGACGTGGTGGTCGACGGTCGCGCAGTCGGCCGCCAGCCAGGTGCCGACCTCCTCGACGAACGAGCCCGGTGTCATCAGCGAGACGCCCCGACCGGCGGCGGGGTCGGTGGTCACCTCGCCGGAACGGCTGGGGTAGACCAACACGACGCCGCGGACCTGCACGCCCGGCAGGTGCTCCCCGAACGCCGCCACCGCGGTGGACAGCTCCGTCGACCCGCCCCGGAACGCGTGGTCGTTGCGCCACAGCGACCCGTCGTCGTCGATCTCGTAGTGCCCGGGTAGCCACAGCTTCGACTCGACCAGCACGAGCCGGTGCCCGCACAGCACGGCGTGCTCGACGTCGGCGAACACCGACCCCGGTGTGGACAGCCCGTGGAACACCCGCGCCCCCGGCAGCCGACCCAGGTAGGTGACCAGCATGTCCGCGGTCAGCCGCTCACCCACCGGTTCGACGTCGGCGACGCCGAACACCGTGCGCTCGCCGAATTCCGCCAGCGCCGCCCGCTGCGCCTTCACCGCCGCCGCGTACAACCGCCCGAGCCGTGCCGCGACCGCGATCGCCGCCGCGATCAACCCCAGCCAGCTCACCAGCAGCACCGGCGGCAGCCACTCCGGCAGCAGCAACGGCACGGCCAAGACGACCGCGGCCACGCCGATCCCGATGGCGGGCGCGTGCCCGGGGGTTCGCACGTACCCGATGCGCGGCTGGTGTTTCGTCAAGTGCCACCACGGCAACGACGTGGGTGGCACGTCGCAGCCCTCCGGGATGTACGCGGGCTCGTCGCGGTACATCCGCCGCTTGGGCCGGGGCGCGGGCGGCGGTGGCTTGGGCTCGGCGATGCCCGAGTCGTACTCGGCGCGCCGCCGGGGGTCGGACAGCGTCTCGTAGGCGGACTTCAACAGCCGGAACGTGCCCGCCGTGCCACCCGCGTCGGGGTGCATGACCTTGGCCAGCGCCCGGAACGCCGACTTGATGTCCGCGGCACCGGCGTCCCGCCGCACCCCGAGCAACTCGTAGTAGTCGACCTCGTCCAGCCTGCTCGCCTCCCTCGCGCCGGACAACGGTAGCGGAGCGATCACGGTGCGCGGAGCAGCACCTCGGCCACCGCGCCGACAGTGGTCCAATCGGCGCAGTCGGACGAAACCAGGTCCCGGACGCGCAAGACGACCGGGTGCGTGATCTCCGAGCCGTCCACAACCGGCGCGGCACAACGCAAGGAGTCCATTTCCGCGGCGGTCAACTCGACGGAGAACACCGCCTGCTGGTGCGTGCTCATCGTGGCCGCGAGTTGCCGCGACGAGTGCGCCACCAACCGGTCCGGTGGGATCGCCAGCCCCGTTTCCTCGCCGAACTCAAGCGCGGCAAGGGAAATCGGTTCGACGACGTCGGGATGCGATCCGCTGGGCAACTCCAGCACGAACCCGGTTCGCGCCGAAGGGCGGAATTCCCGGACGAGCACAACCTCGGTGTCCCACGGGGTTTCCCCGGGCAGATAGGCGACGACGGCGGCCAGATCGGGCCGGGACAGCACTATGTCGCCGGCCTTGACCCGGTTCTCGGCCGCGACCCACATCCACACCCGCAGCGCCCAGAACACAATCGGTCCGGTCACCGGGAAAACCCACACCTGCCGCGCGTCGTCGAGCCGGTTCTCGCCCTGTGACGACAACCACCGCCGGAATCCTGGTGTCCGCCACACCCGCAACGGTACGAACCGTTCCCCACCGCGCCGCGAAGCACCTTCGCCCAGCGCGTCGAGAGCGAGTCCGATGGTGCCGGACAGCGTGTCCGCCAACGGAATCCCGACATCGCCCGCGTAAGCGCGCTGGTAGCGCACACTTGGCGCGTCCGGCGGGGTCCCCAGCACGGCCCGCCCGGAGTCCTTCCACCGCCCGAACTCGTCATTGGTGGTGAGCGCGGGCATGACGGCGCTGCGCGGAATCCAGAACAGGACGACATCCGCGCGGTCACCCCAGCGCAATTCCCACGTCCGCTGGTGCGCGTAGTCCGGCCACACCCCGGTCGCGGGTTCCGGCACGAATACGACCAGAACACCGGGACCCGACCACCGCGCCTCGATCTCCGCCAACGCCGCGGGACGCCACGAGGGCACGTCGGGGGAACGCGGGGTCGGCCCCGCCAGGAACACGCTCGCCGACCATTCCGCTGGCGGGTCTTCACCCGCGTGAACCACGAAAACCGTCACTAGCTTGTGATGTCCTTGGTGCGGAACCGGCGGGCGGCCAACAGCCCGAAGATCGCCGCGTAGGTCAGTGCGGAGAACGCGCCGCGGGTCATGTCGGACCAGTCGATGTCGGTGGAGATCAGGTCGGACCAGGCGAACGAGAAATGCGTCGGCAGGTAGTCGCGCGCGTTACCGAGGGCGGTGATCTGGTCGAGGATCTGCGACAGGATCGCCACCAGCACGGTGCCGCCGACCGCGCCGAGCGGCGCGTCGGTCGTCACGGACAGGAAGATCGCCAACCCGGCCACCCACAGCAGGTTCACCACGATGTAGACGACGGCGAACACCATGGCCAGCAACGAGTCCGAGAAGGTGATCGCGTCACCGGTCGGGCTCACCGCCTCGCCCGCACCGTAGAAGACCACCCCGACCAGCAGCGCCACCGCGGGCAGCAGGACGAGGGCGAACACCGACAGCAGACCGGACGTCAGCGCCTTCTGCCGCAGCAGCCGCCCGCGCGGGATCGGCATCGCCAGCAGGTACTTCAGGCTCGACCACGACGCCTCCGAGGCGATCGTGTCGCCGAAGAACAGCGCCACGATCATCGGCAGCAGGAAGCTCCCGGCCGCGAACAGCACGAACACCACGAAGTTCGGCGCGCTCGCCGTCGCCAGGTCGACGAACCCGCCGGACCGCTGGTTGTTTCCGTTCTTCCCGAACTCGAACGCCGCCCACAGGATGAACGGCAGCAGCACCAGGAACCCGAGCAGCAACTGGGTTCGCCGCCGCCGCAACTGCCGGGCCAACTCGACCCGCAGCGGCAGCGTCCGCCCCTGCCGGAACCCGTTGACCGACCCGTCCGCGCCGGAACCCACGTGCTCGTGCGACGCCGCGTCCACCATCTCGTCGATGGCCGCCGGATCGGTGTGCACCGTGCTCACGTTCTCGGTGCCGACGGTCGCGGGCACCGAGACCTTGGCCTTCACCTCGCCGTTCTCGCTCACGCCGACGGCTCCTCTCCGACCAGTTGCAGGAACGCGTCTTCCAGGCGCCGCCGCGGCCCCGCCTGCTCCACCGCCACCCCGGCCCGCACCAGCGTGGCCAGCGCCGCCGACCGGGGTAGCCCGTCCAGGTCCGCGTGCACGAGGTCGCCCTCGACCGTGACCGCCTGAACGCCGGTGACCCCGTGCAGCGCCGCCGCGGCCGCCGTCGGGTCGTCGACCCGGAAGGTGGCCTCGCCGCCGCCCGCCACGATGTCCTCGACCGCGCCCGCCGCGACCAGCCTGCCCTTGTGCATGACCACCACGTGGTCGCAGGCCTGCTCGACCTCGGCCAGCAGGTGGCTGGACACCACCACCGTGCGCCCGGTCGCGGCGTACCGGCGCAGCACCTCGCGCATCTGGTGGATCTGCGGCGGGTCGAGGCCGTTGGTCGGCTCGTCGAGCACCATCAGGTCCGGGAAGCCGAGCATGGCCTGCGCGATGGCCAGCCGCTGGCGCATGCCCTGGCTGTACGTGCGCACCTTCCGGTCGACCGCCGCGCCGAGGCCCGCGATCTCCAGCGCCTCGTCGAAGTGCGCCCGCTCCGCCGGTCGGCCGGTCGCCGCCCAGTACAGGTCCAGGTTCGCCCGGCCGGACAGGTGCGGCAGGAACCCGGCGCCCTCAACGAACGACCCGATCCGGGAGAGCACCGGGGCGCCCGCGCGGACCCGGTGCCCGAACACCCGGATGGTGCCGCCGGTCGGCCGGATCAGGCCCATCAGCATCCGCAGCGTGGTCGTCTTGCCCGCGCCGTTCGGGCCGAGCAGCCCGAGCACCTGCCCCGGCTCCACCCGGAACGACAGCGAGTTCACCGCCTTCAACCCGCCCGGGTACGACTTCGACAGGTCCTCGATCACCAGCGGCACGTCCGCCAGGTCCGGGTCGACGTCGTCCTCGCGGCGGCGCCGCAGCACACCCCAGACGACCGCGGCCAGCACCAGGACCAGCACGACCGCGATCCCGATCAGCGGGGTGGCGGGCGGCGCGGTGCTCGACCGGGTACCCGGCACCACCGGGACCGCCAGTTCACCGCCGGGGGCCAGGGAGATCTTGTACGCGGCGGACGCGGTCTGCGCCGCGTACGCCTGGTCCGTGGTCGAGATCGCCAGCTCGATCCGGTGGTCGGCCTCGATCGGGCGCACGATCCCGGGCAGCGACACCGCCACCTCGACCGGCGACCCGTCCGCGGGCAGCGGGGGAGTGCGCAGCGCGGACACCGCCGACCCCGGCAGCGTCCGCGACCCGTCCGAGCCGACGTCGTACAGCTTCGCGAACAGCACCGCCCCGTCCGGGGCGCCGCCCGTCGCGCTCGACACCTTGAGCTGGACGGTGCTCGCGCCCGCGATCAGCAACTGCGATGTCATCGGCTCGCTGCGGAACCGCGCCACCTGCCCCGGCAGGTCGATCGCGACCCGGCCGGAGAGCCGCGACGAGCCGCCGAGCACCGAGCCGAGCCCAGGCATGCTGGAGATCGCGCCCGGGTTGCCGCCCGGCGGGTTCACCACCGTCTGCTCGCGCCCTGACACGGGGATCTCGCGCCGCTGCGCCGCCTGGCCACCGCCGAGCCCCGGGTACGCGCCCGCGCTGACCGTCCGCACCGACGGGGCGCCCTGGGCCCTGAGCGCTCCCTGCACCGCGTACTCGAAGCCGGTGCCCGGGTCGGTGCCCTTGCCGCGCAGGTGGAAGTCGAACCAGTCGGCGATCTCCCCGCGCAGTTCCGGGCCCGGGTTGCCGCCGTCGTGGCCGCCGGTGTACCAGACGACCTTGACCTTGCCGCCCGCCGCGCTGACCTGCCGCGCCGTGGCGTCCGCCTGGTCGAGCCCGAACAGGGTGTCCTGCTCGCCCTGCACCAGCATGGTCGGCTGGGTGATCTTGCTGGTGACCGACGCCGGGGAGACCCGGCTGAGCAGGTCGGTGGTCGCCTCGTCGGCCTTGCCGGTGGTCGCGACCTGCGCGTACGCCCGGCACACCGCCGGGGTGAACCGGCCGCACGGGTCGGCGGTGGCCTGCTGCCGCGCCCCCTCGCCCGCCGACGGGGTGTCCGGCACGGACACGGTCCCACTCGTCGACCCGGCGCTGTCGTCCTGCGTGCCCGCCTCGGCCGCGTCGCCGGTCGGGTTGGCCAGCCCGGCCGCCCCCATGCCCGCCGCGAAGAAGATGCCCGCCCAGGAGCGCTTGAAGACGCCGTTGGCGCTGTACGGGTTCGCGGCGGCCGTACCGGCGGCTTGGCCCGCGGAGTTCGGGATGAGCGCCTGGCCGAGGTCGTTGTAGGTGATCACCGGGGCCAGCGCGTCGACCCGCTTGTCCAGCCCGGCCAGCAGCAGCGACAGCGAACCGCCGTAGGAACCGCCGGTCACGCCCACCCTGGGGTCGCCGGGGCCGTCCTCGGTCACCTCGGCCTGGGTGGCCAGCCAGTCGACCAGTCCCCGCGCGTCGTTGACCTCGTAGTCCGGGTCGTTGAGCCCGATCTGCCCCTCGCTGCGGCCGAACCCGCGCGCCGACCAGGCGAGCGCGACGAACCCGCGCTGGGCCAGTTCGCGCGCGTCGGCGTCGACGCTTTGTTTGCTGCCGCCGAACCCGTGCGCGACCAGCACAGCCGGGGCGGGCGTCGTCTTGGGCAGGTACAGCGTCGTGTCGAGTCGGATCGGCTGGTCCCGGTCGGGTCCGCTCTGGACCGTCAGGAACGCCTCACGGGTGGTGACCGGCTCGGGCGCGCTGCCGGAGTTCAACCAGACGACACCGGCGGCCGCCAACACGACGACCACCGCCGCGACCAGGATCTGCCGGGGCTTCGGCCGGGGGATGGAGGGCACGTGCCGAACCTATCCGCCGAATCCTGAGAGTGCTCTTTGTGTTCCCCCGCGGGCCGCGCCCCCGTCCAGCGGATGGATCTTGGGCGGTGGTCGCCCCGGCACTGTCCGCGATCAACGCAGGTGGGCGGGTGATCACGCGGGTTCCGGACCGCGCCCGGCAGGCCGTTTGTGATCCAGCCAACCGGGGAAACCCCCGGGTCGGGTGGTGCGCAGCGGCGAAACAGGGAAGAATCGGACATCGAGAAGTGTGTCGGAGGGGAGTATTCCTTCGCGCCGGTGTCGTCAGCACGGACCCCAGGGTCCCGGGACCGGCGGCCGTGATCGGGTCATCCGGAGGCGGCGGAAGAGACCTCCGGTTGTCGGCGTGTGTCCGTAACCGGAGGTTTGTCCCATGGTTGTCCCCGTCTGGGCGTGGTTCGCCACGATCGGTGGCCTGCTCGTGCTCCTGGCCGTCGACCTGTTCATCGTGGATCGGCACCCGCACGAGGTGACGGTGGGCGAGGCGGGCCGCTGGGTCGCCTTCTACATCGCCTGCGCCGCCCTGTTCGGCGGTGTCATCTGGGCCTTCGCGGGCGGCGCGCACGCCGGTGAGTTCTTCGCCGGGTACATCACCGAGTACTCGTTGTCGGTGGACAACTTGTTCGTCTTCCTCATCATCATGTCCGCGTTCAAGGTGCCGGTGATACACCAGCACAAGGTGCTGTTGATCGGCATCCTGCTGGCCATGGTCATGCGCGGCGGGTTCATCGCCGTCGGCGCGGTCGCGATCGCGAAGTTCAGTTGGGTCTTCTACCTCTTCGGCGCGTTCCTGATCTACACGGCGTGGAACCTGTCCCGGCAGGGCCTCGGCGGCAGCGGTGACGACGACGATGACTACCACGAGAACGCGCTCACCCGGCTGGCCCGCAAGGTCCTCCCGGTGACCGAGAGCTACGACGGCGCGAACTCGTTCGTCAAGCGCGGCGGCAAGCTGTTCGTCACCCCGATGTTCATCGTGATGATCGCCATCGGCACCGCGGACCTGCTGTTCGCTGTGGACTCCATCCCGGCCATCTTCGGCCTCACCAAGCACCCCTTCCTGGTCTTCGCCGCCAACGCGTTCGCCCTGATGGGGCTGCGCCAGCTCTACTTCCTGCTCGGCGGTCTGCTGCGCAGGCTGGTCTACCTCTCGGCCGGTCTCGCGGTCATCCTCGCGTTCATCGGCGTGAAGCTGGTGCTGGAGGCGTTGCACGACAACTCGCTGCCGTTCCTCAACGGCGGCGAGCCGATCGGGGTGCCGGTGCCGGACATCCTCGTGTCGCTGGCGGTCATCGTGGGCGTGCTGGCCATCACCACGGTGGCCAGCCTGCTCAAGTCCAAGCGGGACGAAGCGCGGGCGATCGCGGCGGGAACCGCCGAATCCACGGCGACTGATTCCCCCGCCCGGGAATCCGCGACCGAATCGGGTGAACCGGTGGAACACCGGCACTGAGCGGAACCCCGACAGTCCGGCTTGGCGGTCGGCCGGTCCACCCGGAAAAGCGGTCCAAACCCATGCACAACCGCTTTTCTGTGGACGAGTGGGAATAATCGAGGGGTCCTGGGGATTACGGAAACTCGGGTACGGTCATCGCGTGCGCCCAGAGGACATCGAACTGATGGCGACGCCCGGCGCGCCCGCGTTGCGCGGGGACCTGCTCCTGGTCGGTCTCGCCACCCCGGACTTGGCGGGGAACGCCTACACCGGCGCCCTGCACCGGGTCGGTCTTGGCGGCGGCGATGTTCGGGCCTTCAGCCACGGGTTCCGCGACCAGGCCCCCGCGCTGTCCCCGGACGGCCGCCAAGTCGCGTTCCTCCGGTCCACTGACGCTGCTTCGCCCGCGCGGCTGTTCGTGATGCCGGTCGACGGCGGCGAGCCGCGCGAGGTGGCCGCGCCGCCGCTCGGCGCGGACGCGCCGGTGTGGGCACCGGACTCGCGGCGGATCGCTTTCGTGGCGCGGGTTGCCGAGCCGGGCCGCTACGGCGTGCCCACCGCGGACGGCGACACCCCGGGCCCGGCGGCCGAGGCGCCCCGGGTGATCACCCGGCTGGAGTACCGGCTGGACGGCGTCGGGTTCCTGCACGACCGTCCACCCCAACTGTTCACAGTGGACACCGAGCGGGCGGGCGCGCGGCCGCGACGGCTCACCACCGGCCTCGGTGAACCGGCGCACCCGGTGTGGGCGCCGTCCGGCGAGCACGTGCTGGTACGCGCCAAGCGCGACTGGGGCGAGCGGGAATCGCTGAACACCGACCTCTACGCGATCCCGGTCGACGGCGGTGAGCCCGTTCTGGTCGCGCGCAGCGAGGGCACGGTCGAGCGGCCGGTCGTGCTGACCGACGGCACGGTCGCCTACCTCGGTGAGGCGTTCGACGGGGTCGGTGCCGTCGCGTGCACCATGGGACTGTGGACAGTCCCCTTGGCACTCGACGCGGGCCCGGCCACCCCGCGCAGGCTGACCGACCCGGAGACCGTCGACATCGAGCCGAGCTCCGGCGCGGCGGTCCAGACCACCTCGGGGCTGCTGGTCGCCGTGCGCAACCGCGGCGCGGTCGAGCTGCGCCGGGTCCCGCCCACCGCCGACCGGGCGACCCTGACCGAGCTGGCGGTGGTCGCGGGCGAGCAGGCCGTGGTGCGCGGGTTCGCCGCCGACGGCGACCGGGTGGTCTGCACGGTGTCCACCTGGGACACCGCGGGTGAGGTCGTGCTGGTCGAGAACGACACGAGCCGCAGGCTGACCGACTTCTCCGCCGGGCTGCGCGGCCGGGTGCGCCAGCCGGTCGAGATCAAGGCCGTCGCCCCCGACGGCTACGCCACCCACGGCTGGATCGTGCTGCCCGAGGGCGACGGCCCGCACCCGGTCCTGCTGATGGTGCACGGCGGCCCGTTCGCGTACTACCACTGGGGCGTGTTCGACGAGGCCCAGGTCTGCGCCGCCGCGGGCTACGCCGTGGTGCTGGGCAACCCGCGCGGTTCGGCCGGGTACGGCCAGGCGCACGGCCGCGCGATCCTGCGCGCCATGGGCACCGTCGACGTCGACGACGTGCTGTCCGTCCTGGACGCCGCCCTGGAGCGCCCGGACGTCGACGCCACCAGGGTCGGGGTCATGGGCGGGTCCTACGGCGGCTGGATGACCGGCTGGCTGGCCGCGCACCACGGCGGGCGGTTCCGCGCCGCGTGGAGCGAGCGCGCGGTCAACGCCTGGGACTCCTTCGTCGGCAGTTCCGACATCGGCTGGTGGTTCGCCGACGCCTACCTCGGTCCCGACCCGGCCGACCACCTCGCGAGCAGCCCGCTCGCGCACGCGCACCGGATCACCGTCCCGTTCGCCGTCGTCCACTCCGAGACCGACTGGCGCTGCCCGGTCGAGCAGGCCCAGCGGATGTACGTGGCGCTGCGCCGCGGCGGGGTCGACGCCGAACTCATCCTCTTCCCGGGCGAGGGCCACGAGCTGACCCGGTCCGGTAAGCCCCGCCACCGCGAGCAACGTTTCCGCGAGGTATTGCGGTGGTGGTCACGGCACCTGTGAGACAGGTGCGGCCCGGGGTTGGCGTAGGACCACGGGCCGTTCGCAGCCGGTGGGCGAGGGCGTTCGCCCACCGGCTGCGAACCGTGTGCTTTCCGGTTTCCCACTCGGATCGGACTCAGAGCAGGGTGTAGTTGAGCTCCTCGCACACCCTGGCCAGCGGCAGGTCCAGACCGGGGTAGTCCAGTGGCAGCAGCACGTCCGGGGTGCGCGGCAGCGCGCCGCTGCCCGGCGGGTCCCACAGGCACACCGCCGGTTCCCCACTGTCCATTGAGGACCGGTACCAGACCCCGTCGAGCTCGGGGTGCGCCTGCCGGATGGCCCGCGCCCAGGCCTGCGTGATCGCCTTGCTGCCGCTGGAGATCTCCTGCGACGCGCCCGCCCTGGTCGGCCACAACCCGCACAGGTCGAGCAGCCGCAGTGTGCGGCGCGGCCGGAACACCACCATGTGCGGCTTGCGGGTGGTGCGGTCGACCACGGACGTCTGCTGGTACACCTCGGCGATGCTGGTGCGCACGCTCAGTCCGAAGTAGAGCACGCCGTGGCCGGGCGCGGTCGCCGGGCCGCCCTCGGGGCCCAGCGGCTGCGGGTCGAACCGGGCATGCGGCAGCGGACCGGTGTAGCGGAACGAGTTCCACCGCTGCCGGTGCGCGCCCGCCGCGGCGAACACGCGGACCAGGTGGGTGCCGGTGTGCAGCGCGACGACGTCCTCGTCCACGCGCAACAGCGTCTTCATCTCGGCGGGTGCGGGCGGCTGGGGGAGCCGGGACATCGTGGGACGTTGACCCTCAGGCCGGGGTGCCCAGCACCGCCGCCAGCGCCGCCACCCTGGCGGGCGAGCCGCCCGCGAGCAGCCACTGCCGCGGCGTCGCAGGTTGGTCGTCGACCCGCAGGTCCGGCTGCGGGCTGGTCATGAACGCGGCCACCACCAGCGGCGGCTGGTCGTCCGGCACCGCGGCCAGCACGGCCTCCAGGCCGGGCAGCACCCCGGACGGGGCGAACTGCCAGGCGGGCAGCCGCCAGCCGCCGCGGTCCTTCCAGCCCGCCAGCCTGCCCGCGGCGAGCCGGTGCCGGATGCGGCTCGTGTCCACGCCGACCGCCTCGGCGGCGTCGGCCACGGTGAGCGCCGAGTCGCGCAGCACCGCCTGGGCGGCCACCGCGCGCGCCCGCGAGTCCACCTCGTCGGTGCGGCGCGGGGTCAGGTCGAGTCCCACGTCGGTCAGCGCGTCGCGCTGGTCGGGGGAGAAGTAGTCGGCCGGGTCCGGGTTCGCCGGGGAGAGCCTGCGGGCCGCCTCCGCCACCAGTTCGAGGAACTCGACCGGGTTGACCCGGAGACCCGCCTTCGCCAGCACGTGCTCCAACGCGACCGTCATACACCCAGGGTAGCCCGAATGTGCGGGTTCGTGCGCCTTTGTGGGAGAACTCACCTAGATCGACACGCACCGCACACGGTCAAACACCGACGGTTGTCCCACTGTAGCGGGTCCGCGCCCTGTCGGGAACGATGCCGGGTGGGGAAGTGGGGGCGGGCGGTGGGAGGAATACGCCCAGTGCAACGGGGCGGCTTGGTTGGTACGTCATCCGGGTATGAGAGGTCCGTGGATCACAGTGGGGGCCGTTGTGCTCGCCGGGGCGTGCGTGACCGGCGGGGTCATCTGGGCGAATGGGCCTGATGAGCGTGTCCAGGCGACCGTCGAGCCCGGTGTCGCGGTGCGGGACAGCCAGGTGCGGCTGGTCGGGTACCGCTCGTGCGAGGAGGTTGAGCGGGATCTCAAGTCGGCGGCGCTGAGCCAGGTCACCGAGTGGGGCCTGGGCAACCCGCCGATGCCGAGGGGGCAGATCGCGCCCGCGGAGGCCGCGCCCGCCGAACAGCGGCAACGGTCGGTGGGTGACCACTCGACGACCAACAACCACGAGGCGGCCGCCGACGAGCCGGACCTGGTGAAGAACGACGGCGCCCGGATCGTCACGGCGAGCGGGCCGATGCTGCACGTCGTCGACACGGCCACCCGCAAGCTCGTGTCGACCCTGGCCCTGCCCGGGGACGCGACCGGTCTGCTGCTCGACGGCGACCACGCTCTCGTCACCGTCCCGCGCTCGGATGCCGTGGACCTCTCCCAGGGCACCGGCATGACCACCACGTTCGTCCTGGTCGACCTCAGGGGCGGCGCCCGGATCGCGGGCCGGTTGACCGTGGACGGGAACTTCCTGGACGCCCGGCAGGTCGGTTCGGTGGCCCGGCTGGTGGTCCGCTCCCAGCCCCGGCTGGACTTCCCGGCCGAGCGGTCGCCGACCCGCAACCGGGAGATCGTCAAGCAGGCCCCACTGGCGAACTGGCTGCCGCGCACCACCCTGGACGTCGACGGTCACCGGTCCACCGGCCAGGTCGACTGCACGGACGTCAGCAGGCCCACCGAGTACACCGGCACCTCGCTGCTCACCGTGTACACCGTCGACCTGCGCGCGGCCCTCGGACAGGGTGCCCCGATGTCGATCGCGGCCGACGGGGACACCGTCTACGGCACCGGCACCAGCCTGTACGTCGCCGACGACCGCCGATCGCGACTGGTGTTGCCGCCCGCCGACCCGGCCACGCCCGCCATGCCCCGACCTGAGACGCCCCAACCCGACATGCCCCGGACCGGTCCCGTCCGCCAAGGTCCCCCGGACCGGCCGATCAGCACCGACATCCACCAGTTCGACATCTCGGGCGCGGGCAAGCCGGTGTACGTCGCGTCCGGTTCGGTGCCGGGCAACCTGGTCAACCAGTACGCGCTGTCCGAGGACCGCGGGAACCTGCGCGTCGCCACGACCACCGACCAGTCGAGCGCGGTGACCGTCCTCGCGCGCAAGGACAAGCAGTTGACGCCGATCGGCTCGGTCGGTGGCCTCGGCAAGGGCGAGAAGATCCAGTCCGTCCGCTACCTCGGCGACACCGCGTACGTGGTCACCTTCCGCCGCACCGACCCGCTCTACACCGTGGACCTGGCCGACCCGGTCCACCCGCGCGTCACCGGCGAGCTCAAGATCACCGGCTACTCCGCGTACCTGCACCCGCTGACCACCGGCCGCCTCCTCGGGGTCGGTCAGGAGGCCACCGAGCGCGGCAACGCCACCGGCCCCCAGGTGTCCCTGTTCGACGTGTCCACGGCTCCGGCTCGTCGGCTCGCCCAGCACCAACTCCCGGGCGGCGGCTACTCCGAGGTCGAGTTCGACGCCCACGCCTTCCTCTACTGGCCGGACAAGAACCTCGTCGCCGTCCCACTGGAGACCTCGACCAGTTCCGTCCTGCTGCTGCGCGTCGACGGCGACAAGCTCACCGAGGTCGCCACCCTGCGCCTGCCGGGGGACGGGCGGGTCAACCGCACCCTGGTGGCGGGCGGCGCCCTGTGGACCGTGTCGGACGCCGGGGTCGCCGCGGTCGACATGGACAGCGCGGCCCAGATCGCCTGGGTGCCGTTCAGGTGATCGGATCGCCCACCCGGTAGCGGGAGCCGCGCAGGTAGGACCACAGGGGCGGGCCGATCTCCACCCGGGCGGGCAGCGGCGGAGGGGTGCCGTACAGGGCGGCGCGGGTGGCGCTCTCGTCCGCGATGTACTCCGGGCGCAGGTGGTCGGTGTCGTAGTAGCGGTGGAAGACCGGCGTCTGCGAGCCGGACATCGGCGGCACGATCCAGGACCAGTCGGCCGGGCAGGGGCGGCCCGCGCCCGCTTCCTTGTCCAGGTGCTTGATGAACCGCGCGGTCTCGGTGTGGTGGTCGCTGATCGTCACGCCCGCCGCGTCGAACGAGTGCAGCACGGCGATGTTCAGCTCCACCAGCGCCCGGTCCCGCCACAGGGTGGACTCGCGGGAGGTGTCCAGGCCGAGGCGCTCGGCGATGGCGGGCAGCAGGTCGTAGCGGTCGTGGTCGGCGAGGTTGCGGGCGCCGATCTCGGTGCCCAGGTACCAGCCGTTGAACGGGGCGGCCGGGTAGTCGACGCCGCCGACCCGCAGCCGCATCGAGCTGATGGCGGGCACGGCGTGCCAGCGCAGGCCGAGGTCGGCGAACCAGGCGTGCTCGGGGTGGCGCAGCGGCACCTCGGCGACCGCGTCGGCCGGGACGGGGAACATCCGCGCGTAGCCGTCCGAGCCGGAGACCACCAGGGGCAGCACGTCGAAGTCCGACCGCGGCTGGGGCGGGCGCCAGCCCATCGCGGTGACGGCGGCGGTGAACGCGGCGTAGCGCGGGTCGCCCGCTGGACCGCCGTCGCCGGTGTGACCGGCGTAGCGGACCAACTGCTCGTTCCAGATCCGCGGCCCCGGCCTGCCCGGCGCGTCGGGGGCGAACACGGTGATCATCGGGCGGATCCGGCCGCCGTTGGTGGCCAGCCGCAGGTGCTGGAAGCACTGCCGGGCCACCTCGGCCGGTGAGTGCACGGCGCGCAGGTCGC
Source organism: Actinokineospora inagensis DSM 44258 (assembly GCF_000482865.1). GTDB lineage: Bacteria > Actinomycetota > Actinomycetes > Mycobacteriales > Pseudonocardiaceae > Actinokineospora > Actinokineospora inagensis. Next base: position 60,052 of record NZ_AXWW01000050.1, read on the forward strand.
GCACCCGCATGCTCCGCCAGTACAGCCTGCCGACGCAGCGGGCGCTGTTGCGCCAGGCCACCCTGGCCCCGTGCGCCAGTTCGGCGCTGGTGTGCCGGTAGCTACCGGTCAGCTCGATCTCGGCCCGCACCCAGGCGATTCGCGGCGCGGCCGGGCCCGCCCCGGGGTGCTCGGCGTGGAACAGCTCCAGGAACTCCACCGCCTCGTCCGGGTCGGCCAGGGCGCTGGGCCCCGGTCGGGAGCAGGTGGGCGGGCGCCACGTCTCACCGGTCACCCGCGAGAACCTACCGGCCCGGTCGGGTGACATCGGCAACTCTCACTCGATCGGGTCACGAGGGAAAGCCGTAAGGCAGAATGAGTGGTCCGGCGGCGCGGCCGCAATGCGTTCCGTGCTCGGCGCGCGCCGCCGAACCCACGGCGGCAAGGCCATTCGGAGGAGCTGCGTGGTGACCGTCACGTCGCCCGAATACCACAACTCTCCGAAACTGCAATTCCGTCAATGTCATTCGATCTCGTGCCACCCGATGAGGTGAATGATGACGGTAAGTGGGCCTGGCCGTGAACTACTCGTCGGTTGCCCCGCATTACCGGGCCGGGTGCGCGCGGTCCGGCGGGCGGACTCAGATGCCGAACACGACCCCGGTCGCCGCCCGCAGTTCGCAGGCGTTGCCGAAGGTGTGCGCGTAGTGCACGACCCGGCGACCCCACAGGCCCGCCGCGCTAACCTGGACCGGGTCGTAGATCATCACGCAGGCCACCCCCTGGTTCACGTTCAACTTGTCGAACCGGCCGTCCACCTGCGAAAGTTGTGCGCAGGCGAGCGTCGCGGAGGGGTGCGTGCCGCCGTTGGGCGAGCACTGGAGCACGGCGAGTCTGGGTAGGTCACCCGCGTGGTCGACGGTCAGCACGAACCCGGCGCGGACCGGCGCGATCCCCGATTCCGCCGCTTCGGCGGTCGTTGCCGGAACCACGGCGGCCAACGCCACGCAGGCGGCCGCGAGGGCGAGGGACTTTGCGGACATGTCGGATCACTCCTTCTCGGCGGGCCGCATTGACCCGCCGAATGGGGGTAGGGAAAACGCCACCCGGCCCGAGGACGACGAACCGGGCGATTCCGAGGGTAGGTCTTCCGGAAATGTCTCGCGGTCCGGGGCCTCTGGCGCTCCACCCGGCCCCGATGCTATTCATGTCGCCGCACTCGTCGACAAGATCGACTGGGCGTTACTTCCTTAAGTTGGCTCGGGTGAGGGGTCCTTTCTGTGGGCGGAATTACACGTGCGGCGAAGGCGTCGCGGGACCGTTTGTCCGACCGGGTCGCCATCGGGATGCTGCTCAAGGCGTTCCCGCCGGAAGAGGTCGACGCCGCCATCGACGCGGCAGGCGCGCGGGAACAGCGCTCGCGCGCGCTGCCCGCCCGCACAATGGTCTACTTCACCCTCGCCTTATGGCTGTTCGGCGGAGCGGGCTACGACGCGGTGCTCGCCCGGCTCACCGCGGGCATGCGGTGGGCGGGCGTCGCCACCGGGACCCGCTCGGCGCCGAGCACCGGATCGATCACCAAGGCGCGCAAGCGGCTGGGCCCCGAGGTGATGCGCAGGCTGTTCCTGCGCCGCGCCGCCGCCGACCGGGCCGAGGCGGCCCGCTGGCGCGGCATGCGGGTGTGCACCCTGGACGCCGGGGTCGTCGACATCCCGGACACCGCGGCCAACCTCGCCGCCTACGCCAACTCGAAAGTGCGGGTTTCCGTGCTGGCGGGCCACGACACCGGCTCGCTGCTCGACGTCGCCGTCGGCCAACCGCGCGAGGACCTCGGCGCCGACGTGCTGGACACGATCAGCGCCGGGACCCTCGTCGTGGCGCACCGCGCGGGCGGCGACCACGGCTTCTGGAAGGCCGCCGCCGACCGGGGCGCCGACCTGCTCTGGCGCGCCCGCGCGCCCATCGCGCTGCCCCGGCTGCACGTCCTGCCGGACGGCTCGTTCCTGTCCCGGCTGCTCGCCGACGGCGACCCGGTCGCCGACTCGCTGGCGGTCCGGGTGCTGCAGGCGCCGGACGCGGTATTGGTCACCACCCTGCTCGACCCCGACCAGGCGCCCGCCGCGGAACTGGCCGCCCTGCACCGCACCCGCTGGCGGTTCGAGGCGCTGTTCGAGTCGCTGGAGGCGGGCCCGGTCGCGCTGCGCTCGCAGGACCCGCACGGCGTCGCCCAGGAGCTGTGGGCGATGCTCTGCGTGTACCAAGCGGTGCACCCGTGGCGCCGTAAGGAAGCGGCCCTGCGTGGCCCGCTCCCCGGACACCCGGGCTTCGGTCTGCCCGCTCGCCGGACGATGGGCTGATTTCCGTACCCGATTCCTCCCGCCACCCGCCCCCTCTTCCCCGCCCGGCATCGTCCCCGGCTCGGCAGCGTCTGGTCCCGGTGTGGTTCCTGGCTTGGTGTGGGTCTGGTCGGGTTGGCAAGCTGGGCCTGAGCCTGGTGAGCTGGGAGGAGCGGCATTTGATGTCCGACGCACGAGTGGTCTTGATCGGGTACGGCCTGGCGGGCAGTGCCTTCCACGCGCCGTTCATCGCCGCCGCGCCTGGTCTGGGCCTCGCCGCCGTGGTCACCGGGAACCCGGAGCGCGTGGCCGAGGTGGGCAGGCGCTACCCGGACGCCGAGGTGATCACCTCCGCCGATCAGGTGTTCTCGCGTGCCGATGAGTTCGACCTCGTTGTGGTGGCCTCGCCGAACCGGTACCACTTCGGGCAGGCGCGCGCCGCGCTGACCAGCGGGTTGTCCGTGGTCGTCGACAAGCCCGCCGCCGCGACCGGTGCCGAGGTCCGCACGTTGATCCAAACCGCCGAGCAGGCGGGTCGGGTGTTCACCACCTTCCAGAACCGCCGCTGGGACGGCGACTTCCGCACCGTCTGCGCGCTGCTCGACGCGGGCAGGCTGGGCGCCGTCACCCGGTTCGAGTCCCGGTTCGAGCGGGCCGCGGGGGCGCGGAAGTCCGGCTGGAAGGGCAGTGCCGACCCGGCCGACCTCGCCGACATCCGCTACGACCTGGGCACCCACCTCGTCGACCAGGCCGTCCTGCTGTTCGGTCGCCCGGAGACCGTCTTCGCCGAGACCCAGGCGACCCGACCCGGCGCCGCCGTCGCCGAGGACGCCACGATCCAGTTGACCCACCCCGGTGGCGTGCGGTCCTACCTGCGGATGAGCAAGGCGTCCGCCCCGGTCGGGCCGAGGTTCGCGCTGGCCGGGCCGGAGATCGGCTACCGCTGCTGGGGCCTCGACCCGCAGGAGGCGGCATCCCGGGCCGGTCGCCTGCCGACCGATCCCGGGTTCGGCGCCTACCCGGCGTCCCGGTGGGGCGAACTGCTGACCCCGGCCGGGACCGAGCGCGTCCGCACTCTCGACGGCGACTACCTGGGCTTCTACACCGAATTGGCGGCCTGTCTGCGCGGCGCCGGGCCGGTCCCGGTGCCGCCGGAGCAGACCGTGGACGTCGCCGACACGATCGAGGCGTCTTTTCGCTCGACCGGGCTGGGCGTACCGGTGAGATTGGACTAACCGTGCGTGTTGGCCCGGAACGGGGTAGGACGATGGGGTGACTGACCCCGATCCCCGGCGTTGGCGAGTGCTCGCGGTGACCCAGGCCGCTGGGTTCATGAGCCTGCTCGACGTCAGCATCGTCAACGTGGCCCTGCCGTCCATCCGCGCCGACCTCGGCGCCGGACCCGGCGGCATCCAGTGGGTGGTCTCCGGCTACGCGCTGACCTTCGGGTTGTCCCTGGTCGCGGGCGGCCGCCTCGGCGACGCGCTGGGCAGGCGGCGGATGTTCCTGATCGCGCTCACCGGTTTCGTCCTCACCAGCGCGCTGGCCGGGATCGCGCCGTCGCTGCTCTGGCTGGTCGTCGCCCGGCTGCTGCAGGGCCTGACCGGCGGCCTGCTCACCCCGCAGAACTCCGGCCTGATCCAGGACCTGTTCCACGGCCCCGAACGCGGCCGGGCGTTCGGCGTGCTCGGCGCGACCATCGGCGTCTCCACCGCCGTCGGCCCGATCGTGGGCGGCCTGATCCTCGCGGCCGCGGGCGGCCCGGCGGGTTGGCGGTGGGTGTTCTTCGTGAACCTGCCCATCGGCGTCGTCGCACTCGCCCTGGCCCTGCGGCTGGTGCCCAGACTCGACGCCCGCGGCCGCGCCGACATCGACGTGGTTGGCGCGTTGCTGCTCGGCGCCGCCGTGCTCGGCGTGCTGTTCCCGTTGGTGCAGGTGGACAACGGGGGATTGGCGCACCTGTGGTGGCTGTTCCCGATCGCGGTCGTCATCGGGTGGTCGTTCCTGCGCTGGGAACACCGGGTGGTGCGCCTCGGTCGGGCGCCGCTGCTGGACACCCGGCTGTTCACCGAGACCCCGGGCTACCGCGCGGGCGCGGGGATCGGGCTGGCGTACTTCTGCGGGTTCTCCGGGGTCTGGTTGGTGTTCGCGGTGTTCTTCCAGAGCGGCCTCGGGTACACGCCCCTGGAGTCGGGCCTGGCGGTGACCCCGTTCGCCATCGGCGGCGCCGTCGCCGCCGCGGTCGCCGGTCCGCTCGTGGCCCGGTGGGGTCGGTTGATCACAGTGCTCGGCCTCGGCACCGTCGGCATCGGTTTCGCCGTCGTCGCACTGGTGCTGCTGGCCGAACCCGCCCACGCGGTCGGATTGTGGATCGCGGCACCAATGGCCCTCGCAGGCATCGGCGGCGGCGCGGTCATCTCACCCAACACGACCCTGACGCTGTCGGAGGTGCCGAACCAGTTGGCGGGAGTCGCGGGCGGAGTCCTCCAAACAGGACAACGCATCGGCACCGCCATCGGCACCGCGACCCTGGCCGCCGTCTACCAAGCGGTGCTCGGCGGGAGCGGGCACTACCCGCTCGCCATCGCCACCGCCCTGTTCGCCGCGGTCGCCATCATCGCGGTCGCCTTCGCCCTCGCCGTGCGCGACTGGCGGGCGGACCGCGCCCCCGTACCGGCGGGTTGACCTACGACGGCAAGTGGGAAAATTTCCGTACAACCACTGGGTTATCCGGTTCGCCGCGGCTACGCTACCCGCTTGGAAGTGGATCATCACCCCTCGGCGAAAGGTCCCCCATGCGCGCCGTCCTCCGGTTCGCCGCCGTCCTGGCCGCGACCGCCACCACCACCCTGCTCGCCGTCACCACCGCCGACGCCGCGGTCACCAAGCTGACCCAGTCCCAGGCGACCGCCCGGTTACGCTCGTCCGGCATCACCTGGTCGTCCAGCGGCAACTGCAGCGACCGCGCCAACTCCACCTGCACGTCGTTCGACCAGGTCAACCTGAGCACCATCCAGGGCGCGCAGACACTGAAAGGCGCCTCCGGCTGCGCGCTGAACATCACCGGCGGCACCGAGGTCGGCCACGCCAGCGGCACCTACAGCCACTACAACGGCTACAAACTCGACTTCGCGCTGAACACCTGCCTCACCAATTACGTGAAGAACACCTTCACCCCCATCGGCGGCGACCAGTGGCGCTCCGGCAGCGGCAACATCTACTACCTCGAAGGCAACCACTTCCTCATGCTGAAACTGCATACCATGCAACCGTGGTCCAAGATGGACATCTGGAGCGCGGGTGGAGCAGTTCGAGGGAGTCGCTATGCAACGGTGCGTCCGGTACTACCGGAAGTCCTCTGGGGATGACTTCGCCACGCAAGAGATGCGTTGTGAGCAGTATGAAGCGCGAATGGGGCTATCGCTAGACAAGTCGTTGGGGGATTCCGGAATATATCAGGACGCGAACATCTCGGGTGGCCGAGATGACCGCGAAGGGTATAACGCGCTTCTGGCTGATATCATTACCGGGAAGCTCAAGGGTTGCCATTTGATTGTTCGCGACCAAGAACGGCTGACTCGGGGCGAGTCTTCGCGATTCGAGGAGATCGCGTACAACGCCGAGAAGTCTGGTGTTCGCATCTTCGACGCGACGACCGGTCGCGAAATCAAGGACGATTTGACGTCCGGCGTGTTGGCCGTTATCGCTAGGCAGGACAGGAAGCGCATAGCTGTCCTGATCGGCAACAACAAGGAACTTCGCGCCCTTCAGGGTGAAACGCCGAGGTCGAGCAATCGCCGTTTTGGCTACGCGCATCACTATGCCTACATCGAGTGGGAAGAGGCAAAGGCATGGCGCCGGGCAAGGAGATGGCTGTGTGCCGGTTGGTCTCTTGGGCGCATTGTGCGTGAATTGAGGGAACGTGGAATCGCGACGACGACCGGTGGGGCGCAGCTTGATGTCGGTCGTTTGAAGCGACTCCTTGGAGATTACAC
>NZ_AXWW01000051.1 GCF_000482865.1 Actinokineospora inagensis DSM 44258
GGGGGAACAAGGTGGAATGGCGGGTGCGGAGGGTTAGTGGATGTGACCAGATAGTAGTTGTGTGGGGGAAATCATAACCCGGTTGAGCGAAGTGGGGGTTTGCCGAGTACGTTTCCAACTCGGCAGTAACTTCGGGTGGTAACCCGGGTGGGGCTGGCTCGTTGCACGTGGGTGAACGGTCCGGGGTGGCGGGAGGTGGGCGGTGGGCGCCGAGGTGGTGATCGAGGGGCTGACCAAGAGCTTCGGCAACCAGGCCATCTGGCGGGACGTGTCGCTGAGCCTGCCGCCGGGGGAGGTGTCGGTGATGCTCGGGCCGTCCGGGACCGGGAAGTCGGTGTTCCTCAAGTCCATGATCGGGCTGCTCAAGCCCGACCGGGGGCGGTGTGTGATCAACGGCGTTGACATCGTCACCTGTTCCGAGGCGAAGCTCTACGAAGTCCGGAAACTGTTCGGCGTCTTGTTCCAGGATGGCGCGTTGTTCGGGTCGATGAACCTGTTCGACAACGTGGCCTTCCCGTTGCGGGAGCACACCCGCAAGTCCGAGGCGGAGATCAAGCGGATTGTGCTGGACAAGCTCGATCTGACCGGGTTGCAGGGCGCGGAGCGGAAACTCCCCGGCGAGATCTCCGGTGGTATGCGCAAGCGGGCCGGGTTGGCGCGGGCGTTGGTGTTGGACCCGGAGATCATTCTTTGCGACGAGCCGGATTCCGGGTTGGACCCGGTGCGGACCGCTTACCTGAGCCAGCTCCTGATCGACCTCAACGCGCAGATCGACGCGACCATCCTCATCGTCACGCACAACATCAACCTGGCGAGAACCGTTCCGGACAACCTGGGCATGTTGTTCCGCAAGGAACTCGTCATGTTCGGGCCGCGGGAAGTCCTGTTGACCAGTGACGAGCCGGTGGTCGCCCAGTTCCTCAACGGGCGCAGGCTGGGGCCGATCGGGATGTCCGAGGAGAAGGACGCCGCGCAGATGGCCCAGGAGGAGGCGCACGCGGCGGCCGGGCACTCGGACGGGTCGTCCGATGAGGACCTGCGCGGGGTGGTCCCGCAATTGGAACCGACCCCGGGATTACCGGAGCGGCAGGCGGTGCGCAGGCGCAAGGACCGGGTCATGCGAATCCTGCACACCCTTCCCGACGCCGCCCGGCAGGGCATCGTCGACTCGCTGACCCAGGACGACAGAATCCGCTACGGGTTGACCGCGCCGACCCCTCGACCGCGTGTGGACGACACTCGGGAAACCGGTCGGGTATGAAGGCGGCGACCGGGGCGTTGCGCGAAACAGGGCGGTTGTTCGCCCTGGCGCTCGACGTCGTGGTCAACGTTTTCCGGCGGCCGTTCCAGACCCGGGAGTTCATCCAGCAGTGCTGGTTCATCGCCAGCGTCACCATTCTGCCGACCGCGTTGGTGGCCATCCCGTTCGGCGCGATCGTGGCGCTGCAACTGGGCACGCTGATCGTGCAGTTGGGGGCGCAGTCGTTCACCGGGGCGGCGAGCGTGCTGGCGATCATCCAGCAGGCGGCGCCGCTGGTGACCGCGTTGCTGGTGGCGGGTGCGGGCGGGTCGGCGATCTGCGCGGACATCGGGTCGCGCACCATCCGCGAGGAGATCGACGCCATGGAGGTCCTCGGCGTCTCCCCGGTGCAGCGGCTGGTGGTGCCCAGGGTGTTGGCCGCCATGCTGGTCGCCGTCCTGCTCAACGGGTTGGTCAGCGTGGTCGGCGTGATGGGCGGGTACTTCTTCAACGTCGTCCTGCAGGGCGGCACCCCCGGCGCGTACCTGGCCAGCTTCTCCGCGCTGGCGCAGTTGCCGGACCTGTGGATCAGCGAGGTCAAGGCGTTGATCTTCGGGTTCATCGCCGGGGTGGTGGCGGCCCACCGCGGGCTCAACCCCAAGGGCGGCCCGAAGGGCGTCGGGGACGCGGTGAACCAGTCCGTGGTGATCACCTTCCTGCTGCTGTTCTTCGTCAACTTCGTGCTGACCGCGGTGTACCTGCAGGTCGTACCGGCGAAGGGGAGCTGATGATCATCGACTCCGCTCGCCGGATCGCCCGGCGCCCGCTGCGGGTGTTGGACCAGCTCGGCGACCAGCTCTCCTTCTACGTCCGGGCGCTGGCCTGGATCCCCCGCGCGCTGCGCCGCTACACCCGGGAGACGATGCGGCTGCTGGCCGAGGTCAGCTTCGGCAGCGGCGCGCTCGCGGTCATCGGCGGCACGGTGGGCGTGATGGTCGGCCTGACCGTGTTCACCGGGGTCGTGGTCGGCCTGCAGGGCTACGCCGCGCTCGACCAGATCGGCACGGCCGCGTTCTCCGGGTTCGCCTCCGCCTACATCAACACCCGGGAGATCGCGCCGCTGGTCGCCGGGCTGGCGTTGTCGGCGACGGTCGGGTCCGGGTTCACCGCCCAACTCGGCGCGATGCGGATCTCCGAGGAGATCGACGCGCTGGAGGTGATGGCGGTGCCGAGCCTGCCGTTCCTGGTCACCACCCGGATCATCGCCGGGTTCATCGCCGTCATCCCGCTCTACATCGTCGGCCTGCTCACTTCCTACCTCGCGTCGCGGACGATCGTGGTCGAGTTCTACGGCCAGTCCGCGGGCACCTACGACCACTACTTCAACCTGTTCCTGCCACCGCAGGACGTGTTCTGGTCGTTCGGCAAGGTGCTGATCTTCGCCGTGATCATCATCCTGACGCACTGCTACTACGGCTACACCGCCGGCGGCGGCCCGGCCGGGGTCGGCATCGCGGTCGGGCGGGCGGTGCGGACCACCATCGTCACCGTCGCGCTGGTGAACTTCTTCATCGGCTTCGCGATCTGGGGCACCACGACGACAGTGCGGATCGCGGGATGAAGACGATCCGGCGCAGGCTCAACGGTCTGCTGTTCATCGTGGTCATCGCCGGCCTGGTGGCGCTGAGCATCGCCTTGTACAACAAGGCTTTCACCCCGGTCGACAACGTCACGCTCACCACGGACAACGTGGGAAACCAGCTCGCGGTGCACTCGGACGTCAAGGTGCGCGGCCTGGTCGTGGGTGAGGTCCGCGGGATCACCCCGACCGGGGCGGGCGCCGAACTCGACCTCGCGCTGGAGCCGGACAAGATCGGGATGATCCCGAGCAACGTCTCCGCCCGGTTCCTGCCCAAGACCCTGTTCGGCGAGCGCTATGTCGCCCTGCAGATCCCCGACGACGCCTCGGCCAAGCCGCTGGCCGCCGGGGACCGCATCCACCAGGACACCTCGGTGCAGGCCGTCGAGTTGGAGCAGGCGTTGCAAAGCCTCCTCCCGGTTCTGCAGGCCGTGCAGCCGCAGAAGCTGTCGAGCACGTTGACCGCGATCTCCACCGCGTTGCAGGGTCGCGGCAAGGACCTCGGCAAGACCCTGTCCGACCTGGGCGATCTCGTCGGCGACCTGAACCCGCACCTGCCCCAGTTGCAGAAAGACCTGCGCACGCTGGCCACCGTCAGCGACACCTACGCCGATGCCGCCCCCGACCTGGTCCAGGCGCTGACCGACCTCACCGCGACGTCGAAGACCATCGCCGACCAGCGGTCCAACCTGGACGCCCTCTACGCGACGGCGACCACGGCGTCGCGGGACCTGGAGTCGTTCCTGCGGGTCAACCGGGGCAACCTGATCCAGCTCGCCGACACGTCCCGCCCGACGCTGGAGACGCTGGCCCGGTACGCGCCGGAGTACCCGTGCCTGCTGCAGTTGATGTCCGAGGACGTCGACGCGCTCGACAAGGCTTTCGGCAAGGGTACGAACAAGCCCGGTCTGCACGCGACGATCGAGGTCACCGTGAACCGCGGCCCGTACAAGCCGGGCAAGGACGAGCCGCGCTACGAGGAGAACCGCGGTCCGCGTTGCTACGACTTCACCAAGTTCCCGTCGCCGTTCCCGCAGTCCCCGCCGGATGGCCCATTGCGTGACGGCGCGTCCAACCCGGCGCCCGCCCGGTCTGTCCAAGATGGACTGTTGCCGCCCGCGAACCCGGCGAACCCGGGCCAGACGAGCACGAACGCGGCGACCGACGGTGCCGACCTGGGTATCGCGAACTCGCCGCAGGAGCGGGCTTTCCTGGCCGAGCTCATCGCGCCGGACCTGGGTGTCCAGCCAGAGCAGGTGCCGGGCTGGTCGAGCCTGCTGCTCGGCCCGGCGTTCCGGGGTGCGGAGGTGAGCTTCAAGTGAGGGGTCTCGCCGCGCCGCTGGTCAAGCTGGCCGTGTTCATGGTGGTCACCGTCGCCGCCACCGCCGTGCTCGCGATCAGCATCGCCAACGTCGACCTGGCCGACACGGACAGCTACGGCGCCCGGTTCACCGACGCCACCTCGCTGCTGCCCGGGGACGACGTGCGGATCGCCGGGGTGCGGGTCGGGCAGGTCGAGGACGTCCAGGTCGCCGACCACAACCAGGCCCAGGTGACGTTCACCGTCGACGCGAACCGCAGGCTGCCCGCCTCGGTGGTCGCGCAGATCAAGTTCCGGAACCTGGTCGGCCAGCGCTACATCGCGCTCAGCCAGGGCGCCGCGGACAACCCCAGTGCCGTGCTCAACCCGGGCGACACGATCCCGGTCAAGCAGACCAAACCGGCGCTGGACCTGACCCAGTTGTTCAACGGGTTCAAGCCGTTGTTCCAGGCCCTGTCGCCGGACGACGTGAACAAGCTGTCCTACGAGGTCATCCAGGTCCTGCAGGGCGAGGGCGGCACGATCGACACGCTGCTGACCCACACGGCCTCGCTGACCAGCGCGCTCGCCGACCGGGACAAGGTCATCGGCGACGTGATCACCAACCTGAACAGCGTGCTCACCACGGTCAACGCGCACGGCGAGCAGTTGTCCACCGTGATCGTCCAGGTGCAGCAGTTGGTCAGCGGTCTCGCCGAGGACCGCAAGCCGATCGGCGACGCGATCGACGCCCTCGGCGGTCTGACCACAACGACGTCTGGCCTGCTCGGCCAGGCCAGGGAGCCGTTGAAGCAGGACATCGCGAACCTGGGTGGGCTGGTGAAGACGTTGGACGACAACGAGTCCACCGTGGAGCACTTCATCCAGTTCCTGCCGACCAAGACGTCCGCCTTGACCCGCACGGTCAGCTACGGCTCCTGGTTCAACTTCTTCCTGTGCGAGGCGTCCGGCGAGGTCGGGGTGCCGGGTCTGGTGACCACACCGCTGGAGATCCCGGTGCTGCCCGCCAACCAGGCCCGGTGTCTGCAATGAGGGGGTGCCCGCGATGAGGTCCTTCCGGTCCCGGAACCCGGTGCCGATCGGCCTGGTCAGCCTGTTGACCATCGGTCTGGTGCTGCTGGCCGCGGTCTACTCCGACGACCTGCCGATCATCGGCGGCGGCACGACCTACAGCGCCGAGTTCGCCGAGGCCGCCGGGCTGCGGCCGGACGACGAGGTGCGGATCGCCGGGGTGAAGGTCGGGTCGGTCTCGGACGTGTCGCTGGACCGGGACCGGGTGGTCGTCCGGTTCAAGGTCAAGGACGCCTGGGTCGGCGACCAGTCCCGGGCCGAGATCAAGATCAAGACCTTGCTGGGCCAGAAGTTCCTGGCGCTGGACCCGGTGGGCACCAAGGTCCTCGACCCGGGCACCCGCATCCCGCGGGACCGCACGACCGCCCCCTACGACGTGCTGGAGGCGTTCCGCGGTCTGGCCGACACGGCCAACGACATCGACACGACCCAGTTGGCCAAGAGCTTCGAGGTGCTCTCACAAACGTTTGCCGACACCCCCGGCGACGTGCGCGGCGCGCTCAACGGCCTGCAGTCGCTCTCGCGCACCATCTCCTCGCGGGACCGGGAACTCGCCCACCTGCTGGCCAACACCAAGCAGATCTCCACGACCCTGGCCGACCGGGACGCCGAGGTCACCACGCTGCTCTCCGACGGCAGCCTGCTGCTCAACGAGCTCAACAACCGCAAGAACGCGATCGCCGCGCTGCTCACCGGCACCAAGGACCTCTCGACCCAGTTGCAGGGCCTGGTGTCGGACAACACCGCGCAGCTCGGCCCGGTGCTGCAGAACCTCGACCAGTTGACCGCCATGTTGCAGCGCAACCAGGACGCGCTGGCCGAGGGCATCAAGAAGTTCGCCCCGTTCGTCCGCCAGTTCAACAACGCGATCGGCACCGGCCGCTGGTTCGACAACTACATCTGCGGGCTGCTGCCGCCGTCGATCGGCCCGGTCAACCAGCAAGGCTGTCTGGGGGCCGGGAAATGAGCGCGCGATGAGCACCTTCAGCACCAAGGCCCGCCGTGACGCCGCCCGGCTGGTGACCGTCGCCTGCGTGCTCGGGCTGGTGGTCGCGGCCGTGTTGTGGTGGCTGTTCAGCGAACCGAACTCCAAGCGCTACACCGCCGTCTTCGCGGGCGTGGTCGGGCTCTACGAGGACAACGACGTCCGGGTGCTTGGTGTCCGGGTCGGCACCATCGACAAGATCACCCCGCGCGGGGACCGGGTCGAGGTGGAGATGTCCGTGGACCGGACCGTGCAGATCCCGGCCGACGCGCAGGCCGTGATCGTCGCGCCGTCGCTGGTGTCCGACCGGTACGTGCAGCTCACCCCCGCCTTCACCGGCGGCGCCGAGCTGGCGACCGGCGCGGTCATCCCCAGGGACCGCACGGCCGCCCCGCTGGAGGTCGACGACCTCTACGCCAGCCTCGCCCGGGTCAGCGAGACCCTAGGCCCCAACGGGGCCAACAAGGACGGCGCCCTGGCCGACCTGCTGAACACGCTGGCCAAGAACCTGGACGGCAACGGGCAGGCGGTGCACGACACCGTCACCCAGCTCGGGCAGCTCAGCAGCACCCTGTCCGGCAACTCCGACGACCTGTTCGGCACGATCACCCAACTGCAGAAGTTCACCAGCACGCTGGCCGCCGACGACGACAACGTGCGGGAGTTCACCGGCGAGCTGGCCGAGGCGTCGAAGTTCCTCTCCGGTGAGCGCGGCAACCTGGCCGAGGCCGTCGACCAGCTCGGCATCGCGCTGACCTCGGTGCGGCAGTTCATCAACGACAACCGGGGCCGGATCAAGTCCAATGTGGACAAGCTGGCCTCGGTGACCAGGGTGCTGGTCGACCAGCGGGCCGCGCTCGCCGAGACGCTGGACGTGGCCCCGCTGGCGCTGAGCAACGTGATCAACACCTACAACGCCTCGTCCGGGACGCTCGACGCGCGCGCCGACCTCAACGAGCTGACCCAGCCGCCGATCGTCACCGTGTGCAAGCTGGTCCGCCAGGGCACCGCGAAACCGCTGCCGACGACGCTGGCCGACCTGTGCGACCAACTGGCCCCCGTGGTCCAGGGCGCGGTCCCGCTGCCGTCGCCCGCCCAGGTCATCGAGTCCATGCGGAACGGGAAGCTCCCGATCCTGCCGCTGCCCGCCGCCGGTGACATCTACTCGCTCGGGGGTGGCACATGAGGCGCCTGGCATTGGCCGCTGTGTTCGCCACCGCCGCGATGGCCTTGTCTAGCTGCGGTTTTACCGGGATCTACGACCTGCCGCTGCCCGGTGGCGCTGATCTCGGCGACCACCCGTACCGGGTCAGGGTGCAGTTCAAGGACGTGCTGGACCTCGTGCCGCAGTCGGGTGTGAAGGTCAACGAGGTCACCGTGGGTCGGGTCGACAGCATCGCGCTGGCCGCCGACGGGTGGACCGCCGAGGTCACCCTGCTGGTCAACGGCGGCGTCGACCTGCCCGCGAACGCCCTCGCCCAACTGCGCCAGTCCAGCCTCCTCGGCGAGAAGTACGTCGAGCTCAGCCCGCCGCCCACCCAGGCCAGCGGCAAACTCGCCGACGGTGCGCTCATCCCGGTCGACCGCACCAACCGCAACACCGAGGTCGAAGAGGTCTTGGGCGCGCTGTCCATGCTGCTCAACGGCGGCGGCGTCGAGCAGTTGCAGACCATCACCAAGGAGCTGAACGCGGCGACCGACGGCAACGAGACCGCGCTCCGCTCGTTGCTGGGCAACGTCAACACCATGGTCACCACGCTCGACGCGGGCAAGGACGACATCGTGCGCGCCCTCGACGGCGTCAACCGGCTCGCCAGCACCCTCAACGCCCAGAAGGACCGGGTCGCCGACGTCGTCGACAACATCGGGCCCGGTCTGCAGGTCCTCGCCGACCAGCGCCACCAGTTGGTCACCATGCTGCAGAGCCTCGACTCGCTGTCCGGGGTCGCGGTCGACACGGTCAACAAGAGCCAGGCCGACCTGGTCGCCGACCTCAAAGCCCTCACCCCGACGCTGCAGAAGCTCGGCGAGGCGGGCACCAACCTGCCCAAGTCCCTGGAGCTGCTGCTCACCTTCCCGTTCACCGACCAGGCCGTGAAGGGCGTTCAGGGCGACTACTTCAACCTCTACGCCAAGATCGACCTGAACCTGCAGGACATCGTCGACAACCTCAGCCGTTCCCGGCAGAACCCGCTGCAGGACGTGCCGATCGTCGGGCAGTTGACCAACGGGCAGACCGGCGTCCCCGCCAACGCCCCACCACGACTGCCGTTGCCCGCCATGCCGTCGTTGCCGTCGTTGCCGGTGCCCAGTACCTCGGGCAACCAGCACCAACCCGGACTGTTCGACATCCTGCTGGGCGGTGGGGCCTGATGTTGACCGGGAAGGTCCGCCTGCAGTTGGTCGCGTTCCTGGTGATCTCGGTGCTCGCCGTTGGCTACGCGGCGTTCCGGTTCACCGACATCGGACGGGTGTTCGGCGCCAACGGCTACCGGGTCACCCTGCAGCTCGCCGACTCCGGGGGCATCTTCACCAACGCCGAGGTCACCTACCGGGGCGTCACCGTCGGCCGGGTCGGGGCGCTGCACCTGACCCACGACGGCATCGACGTCGACCTGGACATCGACCCCTCGGCGCCGGTGATCCCGGCCGACCTGGACGCGGTCGTCGCCAACCGGTCGGCGGTGGGGGAGCAGTTCGTCGACCTGCGGCCGCGCACCGAGACCGGGGACGGGCTGCGGGACGGGTCGGTGATCCCGGTCGGCCGGACCAAGACACCGGTCAGCACGGACACCGTCATCCGCGACCTGGACTCGCTGGCCACCTCGGTCCCGACCGACTCGCTGCGGACCGTCGTGGACGAACTGGACAAGGCGTTCAACGGGACCGGCCAGGACCTGCGCACGCTCATCGACACGACCGGCGAGTTCACCGAGGCGGCGAAGGTCAACCTGCCGCAGACGATCAAGCTGATCGACGACGGGTCGATCGTGCTGGCCACCCAGGCCGCCCAGTCCGGGAACATCAAGTCGTTCGCCTCGGACCTGAAGGACCTCTCCGCGCAACTGCGCTCGTCCGACCCGGACATCCGGCGACTGATCGCGGCGACCCCGGGCGCGGCCGACGCGGTGTCCGGGCTGCTGCGGGAGTCCGGGCAGGGCATCGGGTACCTCACCGCGAACCTGCTGACCACGTCGAACATCCTGGTCACCCGGGTCAACGGGCTCGAACTGGCGCTGGTGGCCTACCCGGTCGTCGCGGTCGGACCGAAGACAGTCGCCCCGGACGGGACCGCCCACCTCGGGCTCGTGCTCAACCTGTTCGACCCGCCCGCCTGCACCCGCGGCTACGAGGGCACCCAGCGCCGCGCGGGCAACGACACCACGCCGGTCCCGGAGAACTCGCAGGCGTACTGCGCGGAACCGGTCGGCAGCCCGATCACCGTGCGCGGCTCGCAGAACGCGCCCTACGGCGGCAAACCCGTCGCCCCAACTCAGGGGCAGGTGGCCGCGAACAAGGACCGGTCCGCCCAGGAACTCGCGGAGCTGGCGCAGGACAGCGTCCCCGGCACAATCACCCAACCGGGAGTGCCGCGGCTCGCAGCCCTCGCCGACCTGCTCGGCCTCGGGGGATAGCCTGCCCGTGCCGTGGACAAGAGGAGCCAGATGACCGTCGACGTTGATGGTGGTGACACCGGGACCGCCGAGCCGACCGCCGAGGAACCGGAGCGGTCCCGGCGGCGCGTCCGGCACCCGGTCTATCTGGGGCTGCTGGTGCTGATGATGGTGTCAACCGTGTTCATGGCCTGGTTCGGGTTCGCGTGGCTGCGCGCGTACAACAACGACGACCTCGACGTGGCCCGCACCCGCGACGAGGCCGCCCGGGTCGCCGGTGCCGCGTTGGTCACCGTCAGCACCCTGGACTACCGGCACGTCGACCAGGACCTCGACCGCTGGATCAACGCCTCCACCGGCGCGTTGCACGACGACTTCGTCAACCGGCGGGCCACCAGCAAGACCACCCTCGAACAGGCGAAGACCACCACCACCGCCAGCGTCCTCAAGATCGCGGTCACCGACCTGCGCGACCGCGAGGGCACCGCGACCGTCATCGCCGCGCTCAAGGTCGACGTGACCCCGGAGGGCAAGCAGGCCACCCCGAAGTACCTGCGCCTGCAGGCCACGGTGGTCCGCACCGACCAGGGCTGGAAGCTCAGCGACGTGACCCCCGTCCCGTTCACCCCCGCAGGCTGAGAGGACCGCACCCGTGCCGACCCCACCCCGCCGCCGCGCAGGCGGTCCCGCCGCCCGCCGCCCCCGCGTAGCGGGCCTGCGCAAGCCGACCGCCCAGCCCCGCCAAGACCTCCCCGAGGACCCCGCCGACTCCCAGCCGGTTGAGCCACCCGAGCAGGTTCGGTCTGCCCGCCCGCGTCCCCGCCCCGCCGAGCCGGCCGCCGACCCGGACCCGGCCCAGGAGCCCGCCGACCAGGCCGTGACCAGCGGGGTCATCGGCGGCGCAGGCAAGCCGACCGGCAAGCGCCGGGAGACCGGTGCCCCGGTCGAGCCCCCTCGCCAGGTCACCACCACCACCGAGCAGCGCACCCCTGGGCGGATCGCCCGGTGGTTCGCCCCGAGTGTGTGGACCGGCGTCCAGGCGGGCGTGGTGATCGTGCTGTTCGTCGCCGCCGGGTTCTGGTTCAAGGGGGAGGCCGACGCGTTGACCAGCGGGGTTGACGGTGACAACACCGCGTTGGTCGACTCGGCCGCGACCAGCGAGGTGCAGGGGAAGCTGACCGTGGCCGTCGAGCGGACGCTGTCCTACAGCTACACCGACCTCGACGCGAGCGCGAAGGCGGTCAAGGAGACGCTGGCGGGTACCGCCGTCTGCCAGTACGACAAGTTGTTCGCCCAACTGCGCACGCTCGCCCCCGAGCAGAAGCTGGTGGTGACCTCCAAGGTCCGCGACATGGGCATCCAGCGGCTGGAGGGGGCCAAGGCGGACGTGCTCGTGTTCGTCGACCAGTCGACCACCCGGGCCGACCAGGACCAGACGACCGCCAGCGGGGCCCTGTTCGGCATCCGGGCGGAGAAGCTGGACGGCACCTGGAAGATCACCGACTTCGACCTGCTCGACCAGCCCGCCGCCGTCGCCCAGGCCCCCGGCGGCTGTGGCTAGCAGCAGTGTTTGCGCAGGTCAAGGGCCGATCGGTGAGCGGCGTCGCACTGCTGCAAAAGTGGTCTGGTTAGCGTGGCATCTTGACTCGGGGACCGCTCGGGGTCAGTCTGTTACCCAGCACGTACTGAGCGGGAGGACCGATTGAGCGGCGGGCCTCGACAGTCGCCTCTATAGTGGCTAGACTGCCCCTTTGCGCTGCCCACTTTCCGCACGCCCTTTGCCAAGAGCTAGGATGTTGGGCACCACGGCACCCTTGACAGGCGCGTTATCTGTTGCTAGCGCGGCTGTCAACCGCTCATAGTCCTGGAAGGACGCATCTTGGCAGTCTCCCGCGCGACCAAGGCCACTGCTGCGACCAACTCCACCCCCTCGAACGCCGGCATCCCGAACGCCCCCCGCCGGGTCTCGTTCGCGAAGATCCGCGAGCCGCTGGGCACCCCCAACCTGCTGGACCTGCAGATCCAGTCGTTCGAGTGGTTCACCGGCAACGAGGCGTGGTTCCAGCGCCGCGTCGACGCCGGTGACGAGAACCCCGTCGGCGGCCTTGAGGAAGTCCTCAACGAGATCTCCCCGATCGAGGACTTCTCCGGCTCCATGTCCCTGTCCTTCTCCGACCCGCGCTTCGACGAGGTCAAGGCCTCCGTGGAGGAGTGCAAGGACAAGGACATGACCTACGCGGCACCGCTGTTCGTCACGGCCGAGTTCACCAACAACACCACCGGCGAGATCAAGAGCCAGACGGTGTTCATGGGTGACTTCCCGGTGATGACGAACAAGGGCACGTTCATCATCAACGGCACCGAGCGGGTCGTGGTCTCCCAGCTCGTCCGTTCGCCGGGGGTCTACTTCGACACCGCGATCGACAAGACCACCGACAAGGACGTCTTCAGCGTCAAGGTCATCCCGAGCCGGGGCGCGTGGCTGGAGTTCGACGTCGACAAGCGCGACACCGTGGGCGTGCGCATCGACCGCAAGCGCCGCCAGCCGGTGACCGTGTTGCTCAAGGCGCTCGGCTGGACCACCGAGGCGATCCGCGAGCGGTTCCACTTCTCCGAGACCCTGCTGGCCACCCTGGAGAAGGACCACACCGCGGGCACCGACGAGGCGTTGCTGGACATCTACCGCAAGCTGCGCCCGGGTGAGCCGCCGACCAAGGAGTCGGCGCAGACCCTGCTGGAGAACCTGTTCTTCAAGGACAAGCGCTACGACCTGGCCAAGGTCGGCCGGTACAAGGTCAACAAGAAGCTGGGCGTGTCGCTGCCGATGCAGTCCGGCGTGCTGACCGAGGACGACATCGTCACCACGATCGAGTACCTGGTCCGGCTGCACGCGGGTGACACCGAGATGACCGTGGGCAAGGGCGAAGACGCCAACACGGTGCCGGTCGAGGTCGACGACATCGACCACTTCGGCAACCGCCGCCTGCGCACCGTCGGCGAGCTGATCCAGAACCAGATCCGGGTCGGCCTGTCCCGGATGGAGCGGGTCGTCCGCGAGCGGATGACCACCCAGGACGTCGAGGCGATCACCCCGCAGACCCTGATCAACATCCGCCCGGTGGTGGCGGCGATCAAGGAGTTCTTCGGCACCTCGCAGCTCTCCCAGTTCATGGACCAGACCAACCCGGTCGCGGGCCTGACCCACAAGCGCCGCCTGTCGGCGCTGGGCCCCGGCGGTCTGTCCCGGGAGCGCGCGGGCATGGAGGTGCGCGACGTGCACCACAGCCACTACGGCCGGATGTGCCCGATCGAGACGCCGGAAGGCCCGAACATCGGCCTGATCGGCTCGCTGTCGAGCTACGCGCGGGTCAACCCGTTCGGCTTCATCGAGACCCCGTACCGCAAGGTCGTCGAGGGCCAGGTCACCGACCAGATCGACTACCTGACCGCGGACGAGGAGGACCGGCACGTCATCGCGCAGGCCAACGCCCCGCTCGACGAGGAGAACCACTTCGCCGAGGAGCGCGTCCTGGTCCGCAAGCGCGGCGGTGAGGTCGAGTTCATCGAGCCGTTCGACGTGGACTACATGGACGTCTCGCCGCGGCAGATGGTGTCGGTCGCGACCGCGATGATCCCGTTCCTCGAGCACGACGCGGCCAACCGCGCGCTGATGGGCGCCAACATGCAGCGCCAGGCCGTTCCGCTGCTGCGCTCGGAGTCCCCGCTGGTCGGCACCGGCATGGAGCTGCGCGCCGCGGTCGACGGCGGCGACCTGGTCACCGCGTCGAAGTCGGGTGTGGTCGAGGAGCTCTCCGCCGACTTCATCACGATCATGGCCGACGACGGCACCCGGCAGACCTACGGGATGCACAAGTTCCGCCGGTCCAACCAGGGCACCTGCATCAACCAGAAGCCGATCATCGCCGAGGGCGACCGGATCGAGGCGGGCCAGGTCATCGCGGACGGTCCGTGCACCGAGGACGGTGAGATGGCCCTCGGCAAGAACCTGCTGGTGGCGATCATGCCGTGGGAGGGGCACAACTACGAGGACGCGATCATCCTGTCCCAGCGCCTGGTGCAGGACGACGTGCTCACCTCGATCCACATCGACGAGCACGAGATCGACGCGCGGGACACCAAGCTCGGCGCCGAGGAGATCACCCGGGACATCCCGAACGTCTCCGAGGAGGTCCTCGCGGACCTCGACGAGCGCGGCATCATCCGGATCGGCGCCGAGGTCGGCGCGGGCGACATCCTGGTCGGCAAGGTCACCCCGAAGGGCGAGACCGAGCTGACCCCGGAGGAGCGGCTGCTGCGCGCGATCTTCGGTGAGAAGGCCCGCGAGGTCCGCGACACCTCGCTGAAGGTGCCGCACGGCGAGACCGGCAAGGTCATCGGCATCCGGGTGTTCTCCCGCGAGGACGAGGACGAGCTGCCCCCCGGCGTCAACGAGCTGGTCCGGGTGTACGTGGCGCAGAAGCGCAAGATCCAGGACGGCGACAAGCTGGCCGGTCGGCACGGCAACAAGGGCGTCATCGGCAAGATCCTCCCGGTCGAGGACATGCCGTTCCTCGCCGACGGCACCCCGGTCGACGTCGTGCTGAACACCCACGGTGTGCCGCGACGGATGAACATCGGCCAGATCCTGGAGTCCCACCTCGGGTGGATCGCCAAACAGGGCTGGCAGATCGAGGGCAGCCCGGACTGGGCGTCGAAGCTGCCCGAGGACCTCTACGACGTCGAGCCGGACACCAACACCGCGACCCCGGTGTTCGACGGCGTGAAGGAGAACGAGCTGCAGGGCCTGCTCGCCTCCACCCGGCCGAACCGCGACGGCGAGCGGATGGTCAAGGAGGACGGCAAGGCGCAGTTGTTCGACGGTCGCAGCGGCGAGCCGTACCCGTACCCGGTCTCGGTCGGCTACATGTACATCCTCAAGCTGCTGCACCTGGTCGACGACAAGATCCACGCCCGGTCCACCGGCCCGTACTCGATGATCACCCAGCAGCCGCTCGGTGGTAAGGCGCAGTTCGGTGGTCAGCGCTTCGGTGAGATGGAGTGCTGGGCCATGCAGGCCTACGGCGCGGCCTACACGCTGCAGGAGCTGCTCACCATCAAGTCCGACGACGTGCTCGGCCGCGTGAAGGTGTACGAGGCCATCGTCAAGGGCGAGAACATCCCCGAGCCGGGCATCCCGGAGTCGTTCAAGGTGCTCCTCAAGGAGCTCCAGTCGCTGTGCCTGAACGTGGAGGTGCTGTCCAGCGACGGCGCGGCCATCGAGATGCGCGACGGCGACGACGAGGACCTGGAGCGTGCCGCGGCCAACCTCGGCATCAACCTGTCCCGCAATGAGTCGCCGTCCGTGGACGACGTCGTCAACTGACCTAGCCGCCGCCGCTGGGAACGGCTCGGAAAACCGTTCCCGGCGGGCCAGGCACTGATCCCCCCATTTTCGTGCTGTAACCAAGAAGGGGAGAAGAACAGACGTGCTGGACGTCAACTTCTTCGACGAATTGCGCATCGGCCTTGCTACCGCGGACGACATTCGGCAGTGGTCGTTTGGTGAGGTCAAGAAGCCGGAGACCATCAACTACCGGACGTTGAAGCCGGAGAAGGATGGGCTGTTCTGCGAGAAGATCTTCGGTCCCACCCGGGACTGGGAGTGCTACTGCGGCAAGTACAAGCGCGTGCGCTTCAAGGGCATCATCTGTGAGCGCTGTGGCGTCGAGGTCACCCGCGCCAAGGTGCGCCGCGAGCGGATGGGCCACATCGAGCTGGCCGCGCCGGTCACCCACATCTGGTACTTCAAGGGCGTGCCGTCCCGGTTGGGCTACCTGCTCGACCTGGCCCCCAAGGACCTCGAGAAGATCATCTACTTCGCGGCGTACGTGATCACCTCGGTGAACACCGAGCTGCGGCACAACGACCTGCCCACCCTCGAGTCCGAGATGGGCGTCGAGCGCAAGCAGGTCGAGAACAAGCGCGACGCCGACATCGAGGGCCGCGCGCAGAAGCTCGAAGCCGACCTGGCCCAGCTCGAGGCCGAGGGCGCCAAGAGCGACATCCGGCGCAAGGTCAAGGAGGGCGGCGAGCGGGAGATGCGCCAGCTCCGCGACCGCGCCCAGCGCGAGCTGGACCGGCTCGACGAGATCTGGACCACCTTCACCAAGCTCGACTCCAAGCAGCTCATCGCCGACGAGATGCTCTACCGCGAGCTGATCGACCGCTACGGCGACTACTTCACCGGGTCGATGGGCGCCGAGGCCATCCAGACCCTGGCCCGCGACTTCGACGTGGACGCCGAGGCCGACATCCTGCGCGAGACCATCCGCAGCGGCAAGGGCCAGAAGAAGCTGCGCGCGCTCAAGCGGCTCAAGGTCGTCGCCGCGTTCCAGGCGACCCGCAACTCGCCGATGGGCATGGTGCTCGACTGCGTCCCGGTGATCCCGCCGGACCTGCGGCCGATGGTGCAGCTCGACGGTGGCCGGTTCGCCACCTCCGACCTGAACGACCTCTACCGCCGGGTCATCAACCGGAACAACCGGTTGAAGCGGCTGATCGACCTCGGCGCGCCCGAGATCATCGTCAACAACGAGAAGCGGATGCTGCAGGAGGCCGTCGACGCGCTGTTCGACAACGGCCGCCGCGGCCGTCCGGTCACCGGTCCGGGCAACCGGCCGCTGAAGTCGCTGTCCGACCTGCTCAAGGGCAAGCAGGGCCGGTTCCGGCAGAACCTGCTCGGCAAGCGGGTTGACTACTCCGGCCGTTCGGTCATCGTGGTGGGCCCGCAGCTCAAGCTGCACCAGTGCGGCCTGCCCAAGGCGATGGCGCTGGAGCTGTTCAAGCCGTTCGTGATGAAGCGGCTGGTCGACCTGAACCACGCGCAGAACATCAAGTCCGCCAAGCGGATGGTCGAGCGGGCCCGCCCGGCCGTGTGGGACGTGCTGGAAGAGGTCATCACCGAGCACCCGGTGATGCTCAACCGCGCGCCCACCCTGCACCGCCTGGGCATCCAGGCCTTCGAGCCGCAGTTGGTCGAGGGCAAGGCGATCCAGTTGCACCCGCTGGTCTGCGAGGCGTTCAACGCCGACTTCGACGGTGACCAGATGGCGGTCCACCTGCCGCTGTCCGCCGAGGCGCAGGCCGAGGCGCGGATCCTGATGCTGTCGTCGAACAACATCCTGTCCCCGGCGTCGGGTCGCCCGCTGGCGATGCCGCGTCTGGACATGGTCACCGGCATCTACCACCTGACCCGCCCGAAGGCGGGCGGCGTCGGCGAGGGCCTGGCGTTCTCCTCGCCTGCCGAGGCCATCATGGCCTTCGACCGCGGCGTGATCGGCCTGCAGTCCGCGGTGAAGATCCGCATCTCGGACCGGTACCCCGGTGCGGGCATGCAGCCGGAGGGCTGGACCCCCGGTCAGCCGTGGCTGGCCGAGACCACCCTGGGCCGGGTGCTGTTCAACGAGCTGCTCCCGCCGGACTACCCGTTCATGAACGAGCCGATGCCGAAGAAGCGGCAGGCCGCGATCGTCAACGACCTCGCCGAGCGGTACCCGATGGTCACCGTGGCGCGGACGCTGGACAAGCTCAAGGACGCGGGCTTCTACTGGGCCACCCGCTCGGGTGTCACCATCGCCATCTCGGACGTCGTCGTACCGCCCGCCAAGAAGGGCATCCTCGACGAGTACGAGAAGAAGGCCGACACGGTCGAGAAGCGCTACCAGCGCGGTCAGCTCTCCGCGTCGGAGCGCAACAACGAGCTGGTCAAGGTCTGGTCGAACGCGACCGAGGACGTGGCCCGCGCGATGGAGGAGAACTTCCCGGAGGAGAACCCGATCCCGACGATCGTGAAGTCGGGCGCGGCGGGCAACATGACCCAGATCCGCCAGTTGGCGGGCATGAACGGTCTGGTGACCAACCCCCGGGGCGAGTTCATCCCGCGGCCGATCAAGGCGAACTTCCGCGAGGGCCTGTCGGTGCTGGAGTACTTCATCGCCACGCACGGTGCCCGCAAGGGTCTCGCCGACACCGCACTGCGCACCGCCGACTCGGGTTACCTGACCCGGCGTCTGGTGGACGTGTCGCAGGACGTCATCGTCCGCGAGGTCGACTGCGGCACCACCCGCGGCATCATGATGAAGCTCGGCGAGCCCGCGGGCGACAGGGCCGTGCGCGCCCAGCACGTGGAGACCGGCGTCTACGCGCGCTGCGTCGCCGACGAGGTCAAGGCGCCCAACGGCGAGGTCCTGCTCAACCGGGCCGACGACCTGGGCGACCCGGCCATCGAGAAGCTGCTGTCCTACGGCGTCACCAAGGTCAAGGTGCGCTCCGTGCTCACCTGCGAGGCCCAGGTCGGCGTGTGCGCGACCTGCTACGGCCGCTCGATGGCGACCGGCCAGTTGGTCGACATCGGTGAGGCCGTCGGCATCGTCGCCGCGCAGTCCATCGGTGAGCCCGGCACCCAGTTGACCATGCGCACGTTCCAGCAGGGCGGCGTCGTCAACGACGACATCACCACCGGTCTGCCCCGTGTGCAGGAGCTGTTCGAGGCCCGCGTCCCCAAGGGCAAGGCCCCGATCGCCGATGTCGACGGCCGGGTCCGGATCGAAGACGGCGACCGGTTCTGGAAGATCACCCTGATCCCGGACGACGGCAGCGAGGAGATCATCTTCGAGAAGCTGTCCAAGCGCCAGCGGCTCGCGGCCACCCCGGACGGCCCGCTGTCCGACGGTGACCACGTGGCGGTCGGCCAGCAGTTGCTCGAAGGCACCCGGGACCCGCACGAGGTGCTGCGCGTGATGGGTCCCCGCGAGGCGCAGTTGCACCTGGTGGACGAGGTCCAGAAGGTGTACCGGGCGCAGGGTGTGTCCATCCACGACAAGCACATCGAGGTCATCGTCCGGCAGATGCTGCGCCGGGTGACCATCCTGGACAGCGGTTCCGCCGAGTTCCTGCCCGGCGCGTTGATCGAACGCGCCGAGTTCGAGTCGGAGAACCGCCGCGTCGTGGCCTCCGGTGGCGAGCCCGCCTCCGGTCGCCCGGTCCTGATGGGCATCACCAAGGCGTCGCTGGCCACCGACTCGTGGCTCTCGGCGGCCTCCTTCCAGGAAACCACCCGCGTGCTGACCGACGCCGCCATCAACGGCCGCTCGGACAAGCTCGTCGGCCTGAAGGAGAACGTGATCATCGGCAAGCTGATCCCGGCCGGTACCGGCATCAACAAGTACCGCAACATCCAGGTCCAGCCGACCGAAGAGGCCCGGGTCGCCGCCTACGCGATCCCGTCCTACGACGACGGCTACTACACGCCGGACGTGTTCGGCACCGGCACCGGCGCGGCGGTCCCGCTGGACGACTACGACTTCGGTCGTGACTACCGGTAGTACCCCGCTCTGAGCGAAGACAACACCCCCGGCCACGGCCGGGGGTGTTGTCGTTTCCGCGTGCTTTCCCGCCGGTGACCACTTTCACCGGCAATTTCACAGAACTTCCTTGTGCCGGACCGCGTTCCGCCGTTCTGCTGGGCGTAGTTGATCTACGCCTGGGGTTCCGGCGTGGCTGGATCCCCTGATGCCGAGGGAAGTTCGTGAACGCGCGCGCAGTGGTGCTCACCGTCGTGGGCGGGGGCCTCGCCCTCGTGGTGCTGGGGTTGGCGGTGCGCGCCGACGCCATCGACCTGGCGGTCTACCGGGGTGGCGCGGAGGTGGTGCGCTCCGGCGGCCACCTGTACCGCGGCCCGGTCTGGAACGGGTTGTTGTTCACCTACCCGCCGTTCTCGGCCCTGCTGTTCACGCCGCTGGCCGTCATGTCCGGGACCGCGGCGAAAGTCCTTGCGGTGGTGGGGAACGGCGCGCTGCTGGTGTTCGTGGTCCGCCGATCCTGGCTGTCGCTGGGGGTTCGCGCGATCGCGCCGGTCGTCGGGGTCGTCGCCGCCCTGCTGCTGACCGAGACCGTGCACGCGAGTGTCTACGTTGGACAGATCAACTTGCTGCTCGTCGCGCTGGTGCTCGGAGATCTGACCGGGCGCGACGGGGTGTGGTGGCGCGGCGTCGGAGTCGGTCTCGCCGCTGGGCTCAAGCTCACGCCGCTGATCTTCATCGGCTACCTGCTCGTGGTTCGCCGGTTCCGCGAGGCCGCCGTCGCCGCGACGACGGCGGCGGGCACGGTCATCCTCGGGTTCATCGTGCTGCCACTGGACTCCGCCGACTACTGGTTCGGCGGCATGTTCGCCGACACAGGTCGCATCTACGCCGACCTGACCTCGCCGCACAACCAGTCGATCCGCGGATTGTTGCTGCGCGGCGGTTTCCCGCCGTGGGTGTGGGCCGTCGCCGCGGTGGTCGTGTGCGCCGCCACCCTCGTCGTCGCGACCCAGCTCACCCGACGCGGTGATCGGCTGCTCGCGATCACGGTGGTGGGCTTGGGCGCGGCGGCGATCTCCCCGTGGTCGTGGGGGCACCACTGGGTGTGGGTGGCGCCCCTCGTCGTGGTCGTGGCCGATCGCCTGTGGCACAGGCGGTTCTGGTGGTGTGTACCGGCGGTGCTGGTTCTCGGCACCTTGCCGCTGGTCTTGGCGCTCGCCGACCCGCCAGACGGCTCGGGTCCCGCGGTCGTGACCGGCTTGCTCCAGTTCGTCGTCGGGAACCTCTACCTGTTGGTGTTCCTGGCCGTCTTGGCGGTGTCGGCGCGGGATCAGCCCCCCGTCGGCACGACGATCGGCGTGACCTCGTAGCTGGTCACGTTGTAGGTGGCGCGCGGGTACTGGCCGCCGTTGCCGTACACGCCGGGGCCTTCGCCGTAGCCGTAGGCGTACGGGTTGCCGATGGCGGTGATCGGGCCTGAGGTTCGGGGGACGTCGCTGGTGAAGAAGCCGGGGCTGGCGGCGTAGAGGCCGTTGGTGGTGGTGTAGGCGGCCACGTAGGTCGCGTAGGGCTTCAGGGCGACCGGGGTGTCGAAGGTGAAGTGGAAGGGGTCCGGGGACGATGTCGTCGTGGCGACGAGTGTGCCGTCGGTGGACCACAGGTGCCCGACCGTGCCGCCGGTCGACGGGGCGGCGCCGTAGTAGGTGATTCCGGTGATGGTGCTGGGGCGGTCGACGAAGAACTTGAGGCCCAGCTCCATCGGGTGGTGCTCGTCGTACACCCCGGAGCTCTTGCTCGCGGGTAGGTAGCTGCACGGGCAGGTCACCGGGTCTGTGCGCGGGTAGCCGACCCGGATGTGGGCGAGCGGGAGGGCGACCGTGCGGAAGCTGTCGAGCACCACGCGGCCCCAGATGGTCAGCGGGCCGACCTGCCAGTCGTTCGGGGTGAGCGTGTACGTCCAGTCGGTCTGGCCTGCGCCCGCGATGACGAGGTAGTGGTTGGGGTCGCCGTCGGCGAGTTCGGTGTACTTCACGCCGTCGCCGGGGACACCCGCCGAGTGGCCGTGCAGGGTGATCGGTTGACCGGCGGTGACCAGCGTGTCGTCGGGCAGTCCGTCCAGCCACGCGGTGGGCGGTTCGGCGGCGTGGGCGGGGAGCTGGCCCAACAGCAGCAGCGGCAAGGCGAAGACAAGCGCGGCCAGGCGACGCACGGCACCCTCCTTGGCGGAAACCGGCCTTGGCGAAAACCGGTGCGCGACAAGGTAATCGAGTGCGTCGGACGGCGGAGCGGCCAGTCGGGTGACTAGTGGCGCGTGGCCCAGTGGGGCTTGCGCCGAGCGGCAGGCGCCCGGACGGGTGAGCCGGGGCCGGATATCCGTCCCCGCAACGGGATGAAGGTGTTCAACCGCCACCCGCGTGGCAGCGCGGTGCTCCCGGCGGGCACCATGGATCCCGGGCGGCCGTTGGTTGTCCACAAAGGATGTGGCCCCTGGCTGTCGTGAGCAGCCAGGGACCACGTCCGCTACTTGGCGAGCGCCGCGCTGGCCACCGTGACCAGCCGTTCCAGGCTCTCCGGTGCGCACACCATCTCGACCCCGTCGCGGCCCTCGCCGAACACGATGGCGATGGCCTTGTCGCCACACGGGTACGAGCGGATCGCGCAGTCGCTCGCCACCTCCAGGCCCGCACTGACCCGGATCTCTGTCGCGTTCATCCGACCCTCCTGTTTCGTCGACCAGTGCGTTCAACGTATAGCTATCAACCCAGCTCGATCTATAACACCATCGGGTGATATTGCTCAGGGTCACCGATGCGGCACACTGTGCAGCCTCAACGAGCACGGGAGAATCTGATCGTGGAACGCGTGGACCCCTCGGCGCTGCGGTGGCTGATCGGTGTGGAGCTGACCAACTACCGCAAGCAGGCAGGCGTCTCCCAGGCGGAGGTCGGCAAGGCGCTCAAGATATCCGGCGGGATGGTCGCACACTTCGAGGTCGGCAGGCATTTGCCCTCACCGCAACAGATCGACGTGATGCTGACCCGCTACGGCGCCCCCACCTACGACGTCGACCGCCTCACCTACCTCGCAGGCCGCGCCGACAAGTCAAGCTGGCTCGGCCGGTGGAACGACGTGATACCGGACTGGCTGCGCACCTACATCGGGTTGGAGGGCTTGGCTTCCCACGTCGTCACCTACGCGCCGCTGGTCCTGCACGCCCTGACCCAAACCCGCGACTATTCCGCAGGCGTGACCGCACCGAGTTCGCGCGTCCGGCCGGACCAGGAGGAGCGTTTGGTCGGCCTGCGGATGGAACGCCAGCAACGGGTCTTCAGCGACAAGAACCCATTGCACGTAACGATGATCGTCGAAGAGTCGGTACTCGATAGGCCAATCGGCGGCTCGGCCGAGGTAATGCGCGGCCAACTGGAGCACCTGCTTGCCCTGGGAGAACGAAGCAACGTCGCGATCCAGGTGCTGCCTACTTCGGTCGGTCGCCATGATGGGCTGGAGGGCAAGTTCACCCTGCTCCACTTCCTCGATGAGGATAGTCAGCAGCAGGCCAGGCCGGTGGTTTACGTGGAGATTCCGGATGACGCGATATACATCCAGGAACAGCGCCAAGTCGCGCAGTACACTCGGAATGCGGACCAGCTACGCACGGTGGCCCTGTCACCGGCAGAGTCCGCCGCCGCGATCCAGACCCGGCTGGCCGCCTTCACGTGATCCCGGAGGGCACCATGACCAGCACTTGGCGCAAGTCCACCCGCAGCAGCAACGGCAGCGACTGCGTGGAAGTCCGCAACGACCTGTCCGCCATCCGGGACTCCAAGAACCCCACCGGCCCAAGCCTCGCGGTCGACCTCCGTGCCTTGTCCCGTCACTTGAAGGGCTGACCCATGGTCACTTGGCGTAAGTCCACCCGCAGCAGCAACGGCACCGACTGCGTGGAGGTCCGCAACGACCTGTCCGCCATCCGGGATTCGAAGAACCCGGCTGGCCGGAGCATCGCGGTCGACCTTCGTGCCCTGTCGCGCCACCTGAGGGGCTGACCGATGGCCACCTGGCGCAAGTCCACCCGCAGCAACAACGGCAGCAACTGCGTGGAGGTCCGCAGCGACTTGTCTGCCGTCCGGGATTCGAAGAACCCCACCGGCCCGAGCCTCGCGGTCGACCTCCGCGCCCTGGCTCGTCACTTGAGGGGCTGATCCCATGGTCACCTGGCGTAAGTCCAGCCGCAGCAACAACGGCATGGACTGCGTGGAGGTCCGCAGCGACTTGTCTGCCGTCCGGGATTCGAAGAACCCCACCGGCCCGAGCCTCGCGGTCGACCTCCGCGCCCTGGCTCGTCACTTGAGGGGCTGATCCCATGGTCACCTGGCGTAAGTCCAGCCGCAGCAACAACGGCATGGACTGCGTGGAGGTCCGCAGCGACTTGTCTGCCGTCCGGGATTCGAAGAACCCCACCGGCCCGAGCCTCGCGGTCGACCTCCGCGCCCTCGCCCGCCACCTCGCCCGCTGACAACCCCCCAATGACGGCCCCTGATCCCAACCTGATCAGGGGCCGTCATCCGTCTTCCCCTCCCTGCCCGCCGTCACAACCCTGGACCCCGTGTCCATCGCCGAGCACCTCGCTCAGCTCCGACGAACACTCACCGCCCTCACGCACCTCAAGTCCGCCGCTCAATCCCTCACCGACACCCTCACCCGCGGTGCACCACTGCGTCGACACCATCCTCACCGGCGCCGCCGGTCACACCCACGCCACCGAACCCCTCCTCGCCGCCCGCTCCGCCGCCACTGCCCTCCTCACCACCCTCGCAGCGATCGAGCACCACCTCACCGCTTACCTCGGCCCCACCGCCCCGGAGATCAGCCTCCCCAGGTCGACTGCTTCGCTCGACGCCGACCAGGTAGCCGCACTTCGCCGGGACATGCCGCCCGACTTGGTGAGGTGGCGCCAGCGGCCACCCGGGTCGCCACGCCCCAAGACCCACGGTCGCTGGGTCGGTTCGGACGGAATGATCCACTCGGAGGTCAGCGGCCGCGACGAGAAGTACGAACACGCGGTGAAGTGGTACCAAGCCCGGTCCACCCAGATCCCGACTCGAACTTCTGATGTGGAAATCACACTCGCGGTGCACATGAGACTGTCGGAGATACGGTCGGTCACCCTGGTGATCAACAATATGCCCTGCCCTGGCGAGTATGGTTGCGACGGGCAGATTCCCAAGATCCTGCCTAAAGGCTACTCCATGACCGTTCACGGTGCGCGTGGATTTCTCAAAACATATCGAGGAGAATCGTGAGCCCGATCAAGGCCTACTACGACTACGGCGACAAGGATGTCGCACTGCTCCCGGACTTGGCCGCCGTCCGGTTCCTCCTGGCCGAGATGCACCGGGACTCCCGCGACCACGACATCCCCTTGCTCGCCCAGTTGTACATCGACGGCGATGCCGCCACCCCGGAACTCGCCCTCGGCGTCCACGGTGATGTCGGCGTGCTTTCCTACACCGGTCGTTCCTGGCCCGGCCTGTGGCTCAGCGACAACGGCACCCCGGACAACGGCGAAACCGTCGACTACGAGTACCTGGGCAGCCCCACCGAGTTCCGCGTCAACAACCAGATCCCATACCCCCGAAATCCTCGCCGCCGCCGAGTTCTTCTTCGTATCCGGCGGTGACCGACCTTCGTCAGTCGCGTGGCAGGAAGAGAGATGGGATACATGACTTTCGCGACTGCCTACTATTCCCGCGCCCACGCGCGGACAGGAGTCCCGCTCGCCAGTGCCGAGGAGTTGGACGCTCTCCTGCTCCACCTGAGTACCCAGACCCGCCGGATCTTCGTGCAGGTCTATTTCGAGGACGACCCCGACATGCCCGAGTTCGCCATCGGCATCGACGGTGACCACGGCGCCCTCTACTACTCCGGCCGCAACCACATCGGTGTCTGGTACACCCACAACCCCGCCATCACGTCGATCGGCCTCACCGACTACGAGAACTCGGACACCGCGATCGAGATGCCCGACAATGCCCGCCTCCCGCTCACCCAAATCCGCGCGGCCGCCGCCGAGTTCTTTCACTCTCACGGCGACCGCCCCACTTCGGTCGCCTGGCGCGAACAGGCGTGAACGCTGTCTGTGCGTTCTACAGGTACGAAGATCGGGATGGTTTGCTCCTCGCGGACCTGGCCGCCGTACGTGCCCTGGTTGACCGAGTCCGGCAAGACTCCGTCCGCTACGACGCCCCCCTGTTCACCCAGTGGTGCGTCGACGGCGACGCCGATTCCCCGGAGTTCTGCGTCGGCGTCGACGGCGACGTTGGCGTGTTGTCCTACACGGGTCGTGCTTGGCCGGGCTTGTGGTCGAGCCACAACGGCACCCCGGACACCGGCGAAGTCGTCACCTACAGCTACATGTCGAACGCCACCGAGTTCTCGACCAACAATCAAATCCCCTACCCCGAAGTCCTCGCCGCCGCCGAGTTCTTCTTCGTATCCGGTGGTGACCGACCTTCGTCAGTCGCGTGGCAGGAAGAGAAATGACCTTCGCGACTGCCTACTATTCCCGCGTCCACGAGTCGGTGGGAATACCGCTCGCCAGTGCCGAGGAGTTGGACGCCCTGCTGGTCGATCTCAGCACTCAGCCGTACCCGATCGCCGTCCAGGTCTATTTCGAGGATGACCCCACCACCCCCGAGTTCGCCATCGGCGTCGACCGCGATCACGGTGTCCTCTACCACTCCGGTCGCAGCCACCACGGTATCTGGTATTCCCACGACCCCACCACGTCGACCGCCGGTGTCACCGAATACGAGAACATGGACACCCCGGTCGAGATGCCCGACAGCGCCCGCCTCCCCCTCACCCAGATCCGCGCCGCCGCGGCCGAGTTCTTCCACTCCCGAGGCGATCGCCCCACCTCGATCGCCTGGCGCGAACAGACGTGAAAGCGATCCGGGCTTTCTATCGCTACGAAGACGAGGACGGCCACCTTCTCGCCGACCTGGCTGCGGTTCGGGCCATGGTGGAGCGGGTGCGTGCGGACTCCGTGGCGTACGACGCCCCGTTGCTCAGCCTCTGGTACATCGACGGCGATGACGACACCCCGGAGTTCGGGGTCGGGGTTCACGGTGACGTCGGTGTGTTGTCCTATACCGGCCCGGGTCTGTGGTCCAGCCACAACGGCGATCTTGCCGCCGGTGAGCCGATCATCTACAGCTACATGAGCAACGCGTCCGAGTTCCCCGCTTGCGCCCAGATCCCCTACGCCGACGTCCTCGCCGCCGCCGAAGCGTTCTTCACCTCGGGGGGTGACCGGCCCGGGATGGTGGTCTGGCGGGAGGAAGGGGCCGGGTAGGCTGGGGTGGGCGGGTCACGGAGAGCGACGTCACACGACGGCATGATGGTTGCCACGCGTTCGGGTGGACCAACCGGAGCGCACCCGGGGTACCCCCGTTTTGACCTCCCCGTCACGACC
This sequence comes from Actinokineospora inagensis DSM 44258, assembly GCF_000482865.1. Classification (GTDB taxonomy): domain Bacteria; phylum Actinomycetota; class Actinomycetes; order Mycobacteriales; family Pseudonocardiaceae; genus Actinokineospora; species Actinokineospora inagensis. The sequence continues at coordinate 26,713 of NZ_AXWW01000051.1, forward strand.
AAGGTATCTTTGCTACTCGTGCCCGACCCATGTCGGGTCGGTCCGTGTGCCTGTGCCGCGCGGTCCGCTTGGCAGGCGTTCGCTCGAATGTCGCCGGGCGGACTCCTGCCAGTCACGCCGGAGTTCCTCCCGAACCCCGTTGGGATGATTTTCTTCCCGTGCGGGTGCCGCGAGCGAGGGCGACACGCCCGACCTCGGGGGGCGGGCGGAAGAGCAGGAACGCAAGTACACAGTGCCTTCGGCGCCCCGCGCGGGTGTCGGGAGTCAAAGAGAAAGCCGGTCTATGCCCACGATCCAGCAGCTCGTCCGCAAGGGCCGCCAGGACAAGGTCGCCAAGCAGAAGACTGCGGCTCTCAAGGGGAGCCCGCAGCGCCGTGGCGTGTGCACCCGCGTGTACACCACCACCCCGAAGAAGCCGAACTCCGCGCTGCGCAAGGTCGCCCGCGTTCGGCTGACCAGTGGCATCGAGGTCACGGCATACATCCCGGGTGAGGGGCACAACCTGCAGGAGCACTCGATGGTGCTCGTGCGCGGCGGCCGTGTTAAGGACCTCCCCGGTGTCCGCTACAAGATCATTCGGGGCTCGCTGGACACGCAGGGCGTGAAGAACCGCAAGCAGGCCCGCAGCCTCTACGGCGCGAAGAAGGAGAAGAGCTGACATGCCCCGCAAGGGACCGGCCCCGAAGCGGCCGCTGATCTCCGACCCGGTGTACAGCTCGCCGCTGGTCACCCAGCTCATCAACAAGGTCCTCAAGGACGGCAAGCGCTCGGTGGCCGAGCGCATCGTCTACGGGGCCCTCGAAGGTGCCCGCGACAAGACCGGCACCGACCCGGTCGTCACCCTCAAGCGCGCGCTGGACAACGTGAAGCCCACCCTGGAGGTGAAGTCCCGCCGCGTCGGTGGTGCCACCTACCAGGTGCCGATCGAGGTCAAGCCGGGCCGCTCCACCACGCTCGCGCTGCGCTGGCTGGTGTCCTTCTCGCAGGCCCGCCGGGAGAAGACCATGATCGAGCGGTTGATGAACGAGCTGCTCGACGCCTCCAACGGCCTCGGCGCCAGCGTCAAGCGCCGCGAGGACACGCACAAGATGGCCGAGTCCAACAAGGCATTCGCCCACTACCGCTGGTGAGACAAGGGGTTCGGCCGCCTGGCCGGACCCTCAGCGGCGCCGCAGCTCAAGGACAGGGGAAGAACCCGTGGCACTCGACGTGCTGACCGACCTGGCCAAGGTCCGCAACATCGGGATCATGGCCCACATCGACGCGGGCAAGACCACGACGACCGAGCGGATCCTCTTCTACACGGGGATCAGCTACAAGATCGGCGAGGTGCACGACGGCGCCGCGGTCATGGACTGGATGGAGCAGGAGCAGGAGCGGGGGATCACCATCACCTCCGCGGCGACCACCTGCTACTGGAAAGACCACCAGATCAACATCATCGACACCCCGGGCCACGTCGACTTCACCGTCGAGGTGGAGCGCAACCTGCGGGTGCTCGACGGCGCGGTCGCGGTCTTCGACGGCAAGGAAGGCGTCGAGCCCCAGTCCGAGCAGGTGTGGCGCCAGGCCACCAAGTACGACGTGCCCCGCATCTGCTTCGTCAACAAGATGGACAAGCTGGGCGCGGACTTCTACTTCACCATCAAGACCATCTCCGAGCGGCTCGGCGCCAAGCCGCTGCCGATCCAGATCCCGATCGGGTCCGAGTCGGACTTCATCGGTGTCGTCGACCTGGTCGAGATGCGGGCGCTGACCTGGCGCGGTGAGGTCAAGAAGGGCGAGGACTACACCATCGAGGACATCCCGGCCGACCTCCAGGAGAAGGCCGAGGAGTTCCGCGACGCGCTGTTGGAGGCGGTCGCCGAGACCGACGACGCGCTGATGGAGCTCTACCTCGGTGGCGAGGAACTGACCGTCGAGCAGATCAAGACGGGCATCCGCAAGATCGTCAACGACGGTTCGGCGTACCCGGTGCTCTGCGGTTCGGCGTTCAAGAACAAGGGCGTGCAGCCCATGCTGGACGCGGTGATCGACTACCTGCCGTCGCCGCTGGACCTGCCCCCGGTCGAGGGCACGCTGCAGGACGGTGAGACCCCGCAGTTCCGCAAGCCGGAGCTGGCGGAGCCGTTCTCGGCGCTCGCCTTCAAGATCGCCACCCACCCGTTCTTCGGCAAGCTCACCTACGTCCGGGTCTACTCGGGCCGGGTACCCAGCGGCACCCAGGTCATCAACTCGACCAAGGACCGCAAGGAGCGCATCGGGAAGATCTTCCAGATGCACGCCAACAAGGAGAACCCGGTCGAGGAGGCCATCGCCGGGCACATCTACGCGGTGATCGGGCTCAAGGACACCACCACCGGTGAGACCCTGTGCGACCCGGCCCACCCGATCGTGCTCGAGTCGATGACCTTCCCGGACCCGGTCATCCAGGTCGCCATCGAGCCCAAGACGAAGGCCGACCAGGAGAAGCTGGGCACCGCGATCCAGAAGCTGGCCGAGGAAGACCCCACCTTCAAGGTCAGCCTGGACGACGAGACCGGCCAGACGATCATCGCGGGCATGGGCGAGCTGCACCTGGACATCCTGGTCGACCGGATGCGCCGCGAGTTCAAGGTCGAGGCGAACATCGGCAAGCCGCAGGTGGCCTACCGCGAGACCATCCGCAAGACGGTCGAGAAGCTGGACTACACCCACAAGAAGCAGACCGGTGGGTCGGGCCAGTTCGCGAAGGTCGTCATCAAGCTGGAGCCGCTGGACACCACCCAGAGCGACGGCGCGCTCTACGAGTTCGCCAACGGGGTCACCGGTGGCCGCGTGCCGCGCGAGTACATCCCGTCGGTCGACGCCGGTGCGCAGGACGCCATGCAGTACGGTGTTCTCGCCGGTTACCCGCTCGTCGGGTTGAAGCTGACCCTGCTGGACGGCGCCTACCACGAGGTTGACTCCTCCGAGATGGCGTTCAAGGTCGCGGGTTCCATGGCGCTCAAGGAAGCCGCCCGCAAGGCGGGTCCGGTGCTGCTGGAGCCGATGATGGCCGTCGAGGTCACCTCGCCCGAGGACTACATGGGCGATGTCATCGGCGACCTGAACTCCCGCCGTGGCCAGATCCAGGCCATGGAGGAGCGCAGCGGGGCACGGGTCGTCAAGGCCCTGGTGCCGCTGTCGGAGATGTTCGGGTACGTGGGCGACCTGCGGTCCAAGACCCAGGGTCGGGCCAACTACTCGATGGTGTTCGACTCCTACGCCGAGGTTCCCGCGAACGTCGCGAAGGAGATCATCGCAAAGGCGACGGGGGAGTAGCCCCTCACCGGAGCACCGCACATTACGTGCGGGCTCTCCGGGGAACTCCCCGGGGTCCGCACATTCGACCCTGAAGCCGCCATCCGAATAAGACTTTCGGTCAGGCGGAACGTACAAGTCCAGGAGGACATCAAGTGGCGAAGGCGAAGTTCGAGCGGACCAAGCCGCACGTCAACATCGGGACCATCGGTCACATCGACCACGGAAAGACCACGCTGACCGCGGCGATCTCGAAGGTCCTGCACGACAAGTACCCCGACCTGAACCCCTTCACGCCGTTCGACGAGATCGACAAGGCGCCGGAGGAGAAGCAGCGCGGTATCACCATCTCCATCGCGCACATCGAGTACCAGACCGAGAAGCGGCACTACGCGCACGTCGACTGCCCCGGTCACGCGGACTACGTCAAGAACATGATCACCGGTGCGGCGCAGATGGACGGCGCCATCCTGGTGGTCGCCGCGACCGACGGCCCGATGCCGCAGACCCGCGAGCACGTGCTGCTCGCCCGCCAGGTCGGTGTGCCCTACATCGTCGTCGCCCTGAACAAGGCCGACATGGTCGACGACGAGGAGATCCTCGAACTGGTCGAGCTGGAGGTCCGCGAGCTGCTCTCGGCTCAGGACTTCCCGGGTGACGACCTCCCGGTCGTCCGCGTCTCCGCGCTCAAGGCGCTGGAGGGCGACGCCGAGTGGGGCGCCCGCCTGATCGAGCTGATGGACGCGGTCGACGAGTCGATCCCGGAGCCCGAGCGCGATGTCGTCAAGCCGTTCCTCATGCCCGTCGAGGACGTCTTCACGATCACCGGTCGTGGCACCGTGGCGACCGGTCGCATCGAGCGCGGCATCATCAACGTCAACGAGGAAGTCGAGATCGTCGGCATCCGCGAGAAGGCGCAGAAGACCACCGTCACCGGGGTCGAGATGTTCCGCAAGCTGCTCGACCAGGGCCAGGCTGGCGACAACGTCGGCCTCCTGCTCCGCGGCATCAAGCGCGAGGACATCGAGCGCGGTCAGGTCATCGTGAAGCCGGGCACCACGACCCCGCACACCGAGTTCGAGGCCCAGGTCGTCATCCTGAGCAAGGACGAGGGCGGTCGGCACACCCCGTTCTTCAACAACTACCGCCCGCAGTTCTACTTCCGCACCACCGACGTGACCGGCGTGGTGACCCTCCCCGAGGGCACCGAGATGGTGATGCCCGGTGACAACACCGGCATGACCGTCGCGCTGATCCAGCCGATCGCGATGGACGAGGGTCTGCGCTTCGCCATCCGCGAGGGTGGCCGGACCGTCGGCGCGGGCCGGGTCGTCAAGATCCTGAAGTAGTTCCGGTCGGGGGGTTGGCGTCACTTCCAACCCCCCGATTTGGATCGTCACACCTGGGTGTGGCATCCTTTACGGGTTGCTCGTCGCGGGGCGGCCGGGTTCGTTTCGAACCGGCCGCCTCCGCGTGAGAGCCGGGGTTCGCCTCATCGGACCCCTATAGACGAAGATGTTCGGCTTGCCCGCGGAGTTCGTCCAAGGGACCGCCATGCGAAGCGGGCGCGACACGCCCGACCGCGTGGACCGGGAGCCGGGGATCGCAGCATGTGAACAGGGAAGCGGCGCGGTTCGGCCTGACAGGTCTGCCGACATCGCAACGAGAAGAGGAACGGCAAGCCACCATGGCGGGACAGAAGATCCGCATCCGGCTCAAGGCCTACGACCACGAGGCGATCGACGCGTCCGCGCGCAAGATCGTGGAGACCGTGACGCGCACCGGCGCGCGGGTCGTGGGGCCAGTGCCGCTGCCCACGGAGAAGAACGTCTACTGCGTCATCCGCTCGCCGCACAAGTACAAGGACTCGCGCGAGCACTTCGAGATGCGCACGCACAAGCGTCTGATCGACATCCTCGACCCGACCCCGAAGACGGTGGACGCGCTCATGCGCATCGACCTGCCTGCGAGTGTCGACGTCAACATCCAGTAAGTGCGGCGCAGAGCGGCGGAGAGAACACACAGTCATGTCTGACAGGCAGATGAAGGGGATCCTGGGTACCAAGCTCGGGATGACCCAGGTCTTCGACGAGAACAACCGGGTCGTCCCGGTGACCGTCGTCAAAGCGGGACCCAACGTGGTCACGCAGGTGCGCACCCAGGCGACCGACGGCTACGTCGCCGTCCAGTTGGCGTACGGCGCCATCGACCCGCGCAAGGTGAACAAGCCCGAGGCCGGGCACTTCGCCAAGGCCGGTGTCACCCCGCGCCGCTTCCTGATCGAGCTGCGCACCGCCGACGCCGAGACCTACGAGATCGGCCAGGAGATCACCGCCGAGGTGTTCGAGGCCGGGCAGGTCATCGACGCGACCGGCACCTCCAAGGGCAAGGGCTACGCCGGTGTCATGAAGCGGCACGGTTTCCGCGGTCTGGGCGCCTCGCACGGCACCCAGCGCAAGCACCGTTCGCCTGGCTCCATCGGCGGTTGCGCCACCCCGGGTCGCGTCTTCAAGGGCCTGCGCATGGCGGGCCGGATGGGTCACGTGCGCGTGACCACCCAGAACCTCACGGTGCACCAGGTGGACGCCGAGTCCGGCCTGATCCTGCTCAAGGGCGCCGTCCCCGGCCCCAAGGGCGGTCTGGTGTTCCTCAAGACGGCCGCGAAGGGCGGTGCCTGATGAGCAGCGTTGACATCAAGGCCCCGGGCGGCAAGACCGACGGCAGCGTCGAGCTGCCCGCCGAGGTCTTCGACGTCCAGGCCAACGTGCCGCTGATGCACCAGGTCGTGGTGGCCCAGCTCGCCGCGGCCCGCCAGGGCACGCACTCCACCAAGACCCGCGGCGAGGTCGCGGGCGGTGGCCGCAAGCCGTACCGGCAGAAGGGCACCGGTCGCGCCCGCCAGGGTTCGACCCGCGCGCCCCAGTTCGTCGGCGGCGGCGTCGTGCACGGCCCCCAGCCGCGCGACTACTCGCAGCGGACCCCGAAGAAGATGAAGGCCGCCGCCCTGCGCGGTGCCCTCTCCGACCGGGCGCGCGCGGGCCAGGTGCACGTGGTCACCGGCCTGGTGGACGGCGACAAGCCGTCGACCAAGACCGCCCGGCTGCTGCTGGAGTCGATCACCAGCGCGAAGCGCGTGCTGGTCGTGCTGACCCGGGACGAGGACGTCTCGTGGGTGTCGGTGCGCAACCTCGCGCACGTGCACGTGATCGCCCCCGACCAGCTCAACACCTACGACGTGCTGGTCAACGACGACGTGGTGTTCACCAAGGCCGCTTACGACGACTTCCTGTCGCGGCCGGTCAAGGTCGGCAAGGCGCGCGCCACCGCGAGCGAGGCCGCCGCACAGACCTCGGAGGAGGACAAGTGATCCCCGACCCCCGAGACATCCTTCTCGCGCCGGTGATCTCCGAGAAGTCCTACGGGCTGCTCGAGGAGAACAAGTACACCTTCGTGGTGCACCCGGACGCCAACAAGACCGCCATCAAGATCGCGGTGGAGAAGGTGTTCGGCGTGAAGGTCGTCAGCGTCAACACGCTGAACCGCAACGGCAAGCGCAAGCGCACCCGCACCGGGTACGGCAAGCGCAAGGACACCAAGCGGGCAATCGTGACGCTGTCCGCCGAGAGCAAGCCGATCGAGATCTTCGGCGGCCCGGCCGCGTAAGGGACTGAGCAGACATGGGTATCCGCAAGTACAAGCCGACGACCCCCGGTCGTCGCGGCGCCAGTGTCTCGGACTTCGCCGAGATCACCCGGTCGACCCCGGAGAAGTCGCTGATCCGCCCGCTGCACGGGCGCGGCGGCCGCAACGCGCACGGCAAGATCACCACCCGGCACAAGGGCGGTGGCCACAAGCGCGCGTACCGGCTGATCGACTTCCGGCGCAACGACAAGGACGGCGTGCCCGCCAAGGTCGCGCACATCGAGTACGACCCGAACCGCACCGCGCGCATCGCGCTGCTGCACTACGCCGACGGCGAGAAGCGCTACATCATCGCGCCGAACAAGCTGCAGCAGGGCGACCCGATTGAGAACGGCCCCCGCGCCGACATCAAGCCGGGCAACAACCTGCCGCTGCGCAACATCCCGGTCGGCACCGTGATCCACGCGATCGAGCTCCGCCCCGGCGGCGGCGCCAAGATCGCCCGGTCCGCGGGCGCCAGCGTGCAGTTGGTGGCCAAGGACGGCCCGTACGCCCAGTTGCGGATGCCCTCGGGCGAGATCCGCAACGTGGACGTGCGCTGCCGCGCCACGGTCGGCGAGGTCGGCAACGCCGAGCACGCCAACATCAACTGGGGCAAGGCGGGCCGGATGCGCTGGAAGGGCAAGCGCCCGACCGTCCGCGGTGTCGCGATGAACCCGGTCGACCACCCGCACGGTGGTGGTGAGGGCAAGACCTCCGGTGGTCGCCACCCGGTCAACCCCGCCGGTAAGCCCGAGGGTCGCACCCGGCGCCGCAAGGCCAGCGACCGAATGATCGTCCGCCGCCGCCGTACCGGCAAGAAGCGCTGAGCAGGGAGGTAGAAGACAATGCCACGCAGCCTGAAGAAGGGCCCGTTCGTGGACGACCACCTGCTCAAGAAGGTGGACGCGCTCAACGAGTCGGGCAAGAAGACCGTCATCAAGACCTGGTCCCGTCGGTCCACGATCATCCCGGACATGCTGGGTCACACCATCGCGGTGCACGACGGCCGCAAGCACGTCCCGGTGTTCGTCTCCGAGGCCATGGTGGGGCACAAGCTGGGCGAGTTCGCCCCGACCCGCACCTTCAAGGGCCACATCAAGGACGACCGCAAGGCCCGCCGCCGCTAGTCGGCCGAATCAAGAGCAACGCAGAAGAGAGCAAGGGAAGCAGCGATGAACGCCCGCAATGAGGCCGAGGTGGCGGAGTACCCGCGCGCCATGGCTCGGGCTCGCTACGTTCGCGCCACGCCGATGAAGGTGCGCCGCGTCGTCGAGCTCATCAGGGGACGTAGCGCCAGCGAGGCCCTGGCCGTGCTCCGGTTCGCGCCGCAGGCAGCCAGCGAGCCGGTCGCCAAGGTGCTGGCCAGCGCCGTCGCCAACGCCGAGAACAACTTCAACCTGGACCCGGAGACCCTCTGGGTCGCCGTCGCCTACGTCGACGAGGGTCCGACGCTGAAGCGGTTCCGGCCGCGCGCGCAGGGCCGGGCCTACCGGATCCGCAAGCGCACCAGCCACATCACGGTCGAGGTCGAGTCCCGCCCCGCGGCCAAGCAGGCGCCCAAGCGCCGGACGAGCACGAAGGGTGGTGCCCGGTAATGGGGCAGAAGATCAACCCACACGGCTTCCGACTCGGCATCACCACCGACTGGCGGTCGCGCTGGTACGCCGACAAGCAGTACGCGGAGTACGTCGCGGAGGACGTGAAGATCCGCAAGCTGCTGGCCAAGGGCATGGAGCGGGCGGGCATCTCCCGGGTGGAGATCGAGCGCACCCGCGACCGGGTCCGGGTGGACATCCACACCGCCCGGCCGGGCATCGTCATCGGCCGCCGCGGCGCCGAGGCCGACCGCATCCGCGGTGAGCTGGAGAAGCTCACCAAGAAGCAGGTGCAGCTCAACATCCTCGAGGTCAAGAACCCCGAGGCGGACGCCCAGTTGGTCGCCCAGGTGACCGCGGAGCAGTTGTCCAACCGGGTCTCCTTCCGCCGCGCGATGCGCAAGGCCATCCAGTCGGCCATGCGTTCGCCGCAGGTCAAGGGCATCCGGGTGCAGTGCGGTGGCCGCCTCGGCGGCGCCGAGATGTCCCGCTCCGAGCACTACCGCGAGGGCCGGGTCCCGCTGCACACGCTGCGCGCCGACATCGACTACGGCTTCTTCGAGGCCCGCACCACCTTCGGCCGCATCGGCGTCAAGGTGTGGATCTACAAGGGTGAGGTCGTCGGCGGCCGCCGCGAGTCCGACGTCCGCTCGGCCGCGCCGGACAACCGCCGCGAGCCGCGCCGCGAGCGCCCGAACCGCGCCCGCCGCTCCGGTGCCTCCGGCACCACGGCCACCAGCACCGAGGCGGGCCGTGCCGCCGCCGAGGCGCAGACCAAGAACGAGGCTCCGGCCGAGAACAGCACCAACGGGGAGGGCTGACCCATGCTGATCCCCCGCAGGGTCAAGCACCGCAAGCAGCACCACCCGAAGCGCTCGGGTGCGGCCAAGGGCGGAACCAGGGTCACCTTCGGCGAGTTCGGCATCCAGGCGCTCGAGCCCGCGTACGTGACCAACCGGCAGATCGAGTCCGCCCGTATCGCCATCAACCGGCACATCCGCCGTGGCGGCAAGGTGTGGATCAACATCTTCCCGGACCGCCCGCTGACCAAGAAGCCCGCCGAGACCCGGATGGGTTCCGGTAAGGGTTCCCCGGAGTACTGGGTGGCCAACGTCAAGCCGGGTCGGGTCATGTTCGAGATGTCCTTCCCGAACGAGCAGGTCGCGCGCGAGGCGCTGCGCCGCGCCATCCACAAGCTCCCGATGAAGTGCCGGATCGTCACGCGTGAGGGTGGTGACTTCTGATGGCGGCTGGGACCACCGCTGGTGACCTGCGCGAGCTGACCGACGAGGAGCTGGTGCTGCGGCTGCGCGAGGCCAAGGAGGAGCTGTTCAACCTCCGCTTCCAGATGGCCACCGGCCAGTTGGACAACAACCGCAGGCTGCGCACCGTTCGGCACGACATCGCCCGGGTCTACACCGTGATGCGTGAGCGCGAGCTCGGCCTCTCGGCGTCCCCGGACGCGACCAGCAATGAAGGTGCCGCATGAGCGAGAACGAGACCGTGAGCCAGACGACCGCCGAGGTCGAGGCGCGCAACAACCGCAAGGTCCGCGAGGGCCTGGTCGTGTCCGACAAGATGGACAAGACCATCGTGGTCGCGCTGGAAGACCGCAAGAAGCACCCGCGCTACGCCAAGGTCCTGCGCTCCACCACCAAGGTGAAGGCGCACGACGAGGAGAACACCGCGGGTGTCGGCGACCGGGTCCTGCTGATGGAGACCCGTCCGCTGTCGGCGACCAAGCGCTGGCGGCTGGTGGAGATCCTCGAGAAGGCCAAGTAAGCAGACTCACCAAGGCAAGGCCGAGCCCGTCGGGTCGGAAATCCGGCGGGCCAAGAATGGTCAGGAGCAAGCAGTGATCCAGCAGGAGTCGCGACTGCGGGTCGCCGACAACACCGGTGCGAAGGAAATCCTTTGCATCCGTGTTCTCGGTGGTTCCGGTCGCCGCTACGCGGGCATCGGCGACATCATCGTCGCCACCGTGAAGGACGCGATCCCCGGTGCCGGTGTGAAGAAGGGTGACGTCGTCAAGGCGGTCATCGTGCGCACCGTCAAGGAGCGCCGCCGCCCGGACGGCTCGTACATCCGTTTCGACGAGAACGCCGCCGTCCTCATCAAGGCCGAGGGCGAGCCGCGCGGTACCCGCATCTTCGGCCCGGTGGGCCGCGAGCTGCGCGACAAGAAGTTCATGAAGATCATCTCGCTGGCGCCGGAGGTGCTCTGACATGAAGATCAAAAAGGGCGACACGGTCGTCGTCATCTCGGGCAAGGACAAGGGCGCCAAGGGCAAGGTCATCCACGCCTACCCGGAGACGAGCAAGGTCCTGGTCGAGGGTGTGAACCGGATCAAGAAGCACACCCGGATCACCCAGACCCAGCGCGGCGCGCAGTCCGGCGGGATCGTGACCCAGGAGGCCCCGATCCACGTCAGCAACGTGATGCTGGTGCAGGACGGCAAGGCCGTCCGGGTCGGCTACCAGGTCAACGATGACGGCCGCAAGGTCCGCGTGGCCCGCGGCAAGGGCAACGGGAAGGAGATCTGATCATGACTACTGGACAGATTCTCGACCCTGCGAGCAGGTCTTCGGAAGAGAAGGTCATCCCGCGCCTCAAGACGCGCTACCGCGAAGAGATCGTCTCGTCCCTCAAGGGCGAGTTCGACTACGCGAACGTCATGCAGATCCCGGGCGTGGTCAAGGTCGTCGTCAACATGGGCGTCGGCGAGGCGGCCCGCGACGGCAAGATGATCGAGGGCGCGGTCCGCGACCTCGCCACCATCACCGGCCAGAAGCCCGAGGTCCGCAAGGCCCGCAAGTCCATCGCCCAGTTCAAGCTGCGCGAGGGCATGCCGATCGGTGCGCGCGTGACGCTGCGCGGCGACCGGATGTGGGAGTTCCTCGACCGGCTGCTGACCATCGCGCTGCCCCGTATCCGCGACTTCCGCGGCCTGTCCGGCAAGCAGTTCGACGGCAACGGCAACTACACCTTCGGTCTCAACGAGCAGTCGATGTTCCACGAGATCGACCCCGACTCGATCGACCGGCAGCGCGGCATGGACATCACCGTCGTGACCACCGCGACCAACGACGAGGAGGGCCGGGCGCTGCTCAAGCACCTGGGCTTCCCCTTCAAGGAGCAGTGAGAGATGGCCAAGAAGGCGCTGGTTTCCAAGGCCGCCCGCAAGCCCAAGTTCGCGGTGCGCGCGTACACCCGGTGCAACCGGTGCGGTCGCCCGCACTCGGTGTTCCGCAAGTTCGGCCTGTGCCGGATCTGCCTGCGGCAGATGGCACACCGCGGCGAACTGCCCGGCGTGAGCAAGTCAAGCTGGTAGTCGTGGACCCCGCCCACCCCGGGTTTCCCGGGGTGGGCGGACCGGCCACCGGCTCGTAAACCCCCCAGTTCGCCGTAGGCCCCCCGGGGAACCCCGGCGAGAAAGGTTGACAGGTCACCATGACGATGACCGACCCGATCGCAGACTTCTTGACCCGTCTGCGCAACGCCAACTCGGCGTACCACGACGCGGTCGTGCTGCCGCACAGCAAGCTCAAGGCGAGCATCGCGGAGATCCTCAAGCGCGAGGGCTACATCGCGGGCTACCGCGACGAAGACGGCGAGAAGGGCAAGAACCTCGTCGTCGAGTTGAAGTACGGCCCCAACCGCGAGCGCAGCATCGCCGGTCTGCGCCGGGTGTCCAAGCCCGGCCTGCGGGTGTACGCGAAGTCGACCAACCTGCCCAAGGTGCTCGGCGGCCTCGGCGTGGCGATCATCTCCACGTCCGGTGGCCTGCTGACCGACCGCCAGGCGGGCAAGCAGGGCGTGGGCGGCGAAGTCCTCGCCTACGTCTGGTAAGGGGGAAAGCAGATGTCTCGCATCGGAAGGCTTCCGATCCCCGTTCCGTCCGGGGTCGACGTCACCATCGAGGGTCAGAGCGTCAGCGTGAAGGGCCCCAAGGGCGCCCTGTCGCTGACCGTGGCCGAGCCGATCACCGTCGAGCGCGCCGAGGACGGCACGCTCCAGGTCACCCGGCCCAACGACGAGCGGCAGAACCGGGCCCTGCACGGCCTGACCCGCTCGCTGGTCAACAACATCGTCGTCGGCGTCACCGCGGGCTACGAGAAGAAGATGGAGATCCACGGCGTCGGTTACCGCGTCGTGGCCAAGGGTTCGGACCTGGAGTTCGCGCTCGGCTACTCGCACTCGGTGAAGGTCGCCGCCCCGCAGGGCATCACCTTCGCCGTGGAGAGTCCCACCAAGTTCTCCGTCTCCGGCATCGACAAGCAGCAGGTCGGCGAGGTCGCCGCCAACATCCGGAAGCTGCGCAAGCCCGACCCGTACAAGGGCAAGGGCGTCCGGTACGCGGGCGAGAAGATCCGCCGCAAGGTCGGAAAGACGGGTAAGTGATCATGAGCGACACAACCACCGCCACCAAGCGCAAGCCGGTTGGCAAGGACATCTCCACGCGCCGCCGCGTCGCCAAGGGCCGCAGGCACTTCCGGCTCCGCAAGAAGGTCGCGGGCACCTCGGAGCGCCCCCGCCTGGTCGTGCACCGGTCCGCCCGGCACATCACCGCGCAGATCGTCGACGACCTGGCCGGGCACACCCTGGTCAGCGCGACCAGCCTCGAGGCCGACGTGCGCGCCGTCGACGGCGACAAGAAGGCCCGCGCGGCCAAGGTGGGCGCACTGCTCGCCGACCGCGCCAAGGCCGCGGGCGTCGCCAAGGTCGTCTTCGACCGCGGCGGCAACAAGTACACCGGCCGCATCGCGTCGCTGGCCGACTCGGCCCGCGAAGCGGGGCTGGAGTTCTGATGATGGATCTGCACAAGGGAAGGAACGCCTGATGCCGGGACGTACGCGGCAGTTCGGCGGCCAGGGCGGCCCCGGCGGCGGTCAGGGCGGGAACGAGCGCGGTGAGCGCCGGGACCGTCGGGACCGGCGTGACGGTGGCGGCCGCGGCGGCGCCGCGGCCGAGAAGACCCCGCATCTTGAGCGGGTCGTCGCCATCAACCGGGTCGCCAAGGTTGTGAAGGGTGGTCGTCGCTTCAGCTTCACCGCCCTGGTCGTCGTCGGTGACGGCGACGGCATGGTCGGTGTCGGCTACGGCAAGGCCAAGGAGGTGCCCGCCGCCATCGCCAAGGGCGTGGAGGAGGCGAAGAAGAACTTCTTCCGCGTCCCCCGCATCGGCGGCACCATCCCGCACCCCATCCAGGGTGAGAAGGCCGCCGGTGTCGTGCTGCTGCGCCCGGCCAGCGCCGGTACCGGCGTCATCGCCGGTGGCCCGGTCCGCGCCGTGCTGGAGTGCGCGGGCATCCACGACGTGCTCTCGAAGTCGCTCGGCAGCGACAACGCGATCAACATCGTGCACGCCACCATGGCCGCCCTGCGCGGCCTGCAGCGCCCCGAGGAGGTCGCGGCCCGCCGCGGCCTGCCGCTGGAAGACGTGGCCCCCGCGGGCATGCTCCGCGCCCGCGCCGCCGCGGCCACCGCCGGTACGGGGGCGTGACCATGACCAAGCTCAAGGTCACCCAGGTGAAGAGCGGCATCGGCACCAAGCGCAACCACCGCGAGTCGCTGCGCACGCTCGGTCTGCGCAAGATCCGCCAGTTCACCGTGCGCGAGGACACCCCCGAGGTGCGCGGCCTCATCCACACCGTCCGCCACCTCGTCACCGTCGAGGAGGTCGACTGATGGCCATCAAGATCCACCACCTGCGGCCCGCCGCGGGCGCCAACACCGCCAAGACCCGCGTCGGTCGCGGTGAGGGCTCCAAGGGCAAGACCGCCGGTCGCGGCACCAAGGGCACCAAGGCGCGCAAGAACGTCCCCGCGCGCTTCGAGGGCGGCCAGATGCCGCTCCAGATGCGGCTGCCGAAGCTCAAGGGCTTCAAGAACCGCTTCCGGGTCGAGTACCAGGTCGTCAACGTCGGCGACGTGGCCACCGCGTTCCCCGACGGCGGCAAGGTCGGCATCGCCGACCTGATCGCCGCAGGCCTGGTCCGCAAGGGCAACCTGGTCAAGGTCCTCGGCGACGGCGACCTGAACGGCGTCAAACTCGACGTCACGGCCGACAAGTTCTCCACCAGCGCCACGGAGAAGCTCACCGCCGCCGGTGGCACCGCCACCCTGGTGACGGCCGCCTGAGCACCACCACGCCCCACCTGAGGCCCGGACACGCTCCCCGTGTCCGGGCCTCAGTCTTGTCCGGACCCCAGTCTTGTCCGGACCCCAGTCTTGTCCGGACCCCAGTCTTGTCCGGACCCCAGTCTTGTCCGGACCCCAGTCTTGTCCGGACCCAGCCCGTTGTGCCGACCTGCGCTGTCATGAGCACGCTGCCCCGGCTGAGCAGCAGGCACCGGCGACCGGCCCGGCAATCGCCGTCATGGCTGGGTTGGCTGCGTCGGGTCGGGTCGCGGACCCGGTGGCCGCGCGGGTTGCCGCACAGTAACGGCCGGTGCCGCCCACTCATTCGGCTGCCGCCACGCCCACCTGGCTGCCATCCCGCTCATCCAGCCGCGGTGCCGCTCATCCCACTGCCGCCTCCCGCGTCCGGCGGCCGTGCCGTTTATGCGGCTGTGCGGTTCATCCGGTCGTGCGCCTTGACGTTCGCCGCCGCCGGGTCCAGGCCGGACCCCTCCCACCCGGGGGCCGGGGGCCCATTCCTGACGGTAGCGCGACCGCCGCCTTGTCAAGGGGGTGTGGCGCCGTCCTGTGGACAGCTCAGGTCATTGTGGACAACCGTCGGGAATCCCGTTCCAACACTGGTGATTTCCCGTATTAACCGCCCGGTCACCCGCTGGCCCACCGCGGGCGCAGGCAGGTTCGGCCGGGTCGAGGTGTCGGCCACACCGGCCGATCAGCAAGATCCAATCGAGCGTTGTCGCAGGTCACCGGCTTCAAGATCGAGCACGAGCCGGACCGGTGTTAGCCACATCACCCCCGCTGTCACCGGTAGCGGGCAGGTTGTCCGGACCTCGGGGTGCTGGAGCAACCCCGCGTGCTGTTAGAGTCGTGAGCACGCTCTGGGGTTGCTTGCCCTGGGGCGCTCCTGGTTTGCCAACACCTGGCGGCCGGGCCCTGTACCCGCCGGCGACAGCCGGTCAGCCGTTCACCGGTAATGAGCTGCCGGTGACGCCGAGGAGGTTCTTGCGTGTTCAGCGCCTTCCGCTCGGCTCTCGCGACGCCGGACTTGCGCCGCAAGATCCTTTTCACGATCGGGATCATCGTCGTCTACCGGGTCGGCGCGCTGCTGCCGTCTCCGGGTGTGTCGTACCCGAACGTGCAGAAGTGTCTGAACTCGGTCGACGCCAACGGTGTCTACGGCCTGCTGAACCTGTTCAGCGGCGGTGCCCTGCTGCAGCTCTCCGTGTTCGCGCTCGGCATCATGCCGTACATCACCGCGAGCATCATCATCCAGTTGTTGACCGTGGTCATCCCGCGCTTCGAGCAGTTGAAGAAGGAAGGCCAGGCGGGGCAGAACAAGCTCACCCAGTACACCCGGTACCTGACCGTCGCGCTGGCGGTGCTGCAGGCGACCGGCATCGTGGCGATGGCCGACCGCAAGCAGTTGTTCGGCAACTGCCCGGACGACATCATCCCGAACAGCAACGTGTTCACCCTGGCCGTCGTGGTCATCACGATGACCGCGGGCACCGCGCTGATCATGTGGTTCGGCGAGCTGATCACCGAGCGCGGCATCGGCAACGGCATGTCGCTGCTGATGTTCGTCAACATCGCGGCCCGCATCCCGGCCGAGGGCGGCAACATCCTGCGCCAGGGCGGTGGCCTGGTCTTCACCGTGGTCTGCGCGTTCGGCCTGCTGATCATCGCCAGCGTCGTGTTCGTCGAGCAGGGCCAGCGCCGGATCCCGGTGCAGTACGCCAAGCGCATGATCGGCCGCCGGATGTACGGCGGTACCTCGACCTACCTGCCGCTGAAGGTCAACCAGGCCGGTGTCATCCCGGTCATCTTCGCCTCGTCGCTGCTGTACCTGCCGGACCTGATCTCCCGGCTGGTCGGCCAGGACAACTCGGCCTGGCAGCGGTTCATCGCGAACCACATCGTCAAGCAGTCCGACTGGGTGCACATCGCGGTCTACTTCGCGCTGATCATCTTCTTCACGTACTTCTACATCACCATCACGTTCAACGTGAACGAGCGCGCCGAGGAGATGCGGAAGTTCGGTGGCTTCATCCCCGGCATCCGCCCCGGTCGCCCCACCTCGGAGTACCTGAACTTCGTGTTGGGCCGGATCACCCTGCCCGGCTCCATCTACCTCGGCATCATCGCGGTGCTGCCGAACTTCTTCCTCGACCTCACCGGTGGTCAGGGCGCCAACCAGAACTTCCCGTTCGGTGGCACCGCGGTACTGATCATGGTCGGTGTCGGCCTCGACACCGTGAAGCAGATCGAGAGCCAGTTGATGCAGCGCAACTACGAAGGGTTCCTCAGGTGACGCGTGTTGTTCTCGTTGGTCCGCCCGGCGCGGGGAAGGGTACCCAGGCCACGGCGTTGAGCCGGGAGTTCGGGGTCCCGCACATCTCGACCGGCGACCTCTTCCGGGCGCACATCGCGAACAACACCGAGCTGGGGCAGGACGTCAAGCGCTACCTCGACTCCGGGCAGTTGGTGCCGGACGAGGTGACCAACGAGATGGTGCGCGAGCGGCTGGACGAGCCGGACGCGCGCGGCGGGTTCCTGCTCGACGGGTTCCCGCGCAACGTCGGCCAGGCCGAGGTGCTCGGCAAGATCCTCGGCGACGCGGGCACCTCGGTCGACGCGGTGGTCGAGTTCAAGATCGACGAGGACGTGGTGGTCGAGCGGCTGCTCGCCCGCGGCCGCGACGACGACAACGAGGAAGTCATCCGCCGCCGCCAGCAGATCTACCGCTCGGAGACCGAGCCGCTGCTGGACTACTACGGCACCGCGGTCATCACCGTGGACGCGGTCGGCGACGTCGACGAGATCACCCAGCGCGTGCTCTCGGCGCTGCGCGACCGGACGTGACCGGTGGTCTGTTCGGCGGGTTCCGGCTGGCGCTGGCTTCCTGGCGGTCGCGGATGATCGAGATCAAGACCCCGGCCCAGTTGGACGCCATGCGCGCGGCCGGGCTGGTGGTGGCGCGGGCGCTGGCCACCGTGGCCGCCGCGGCGAAAGCCGGGGTGTCCACCGCGGAGCTCGACGAGTTGGCCGAGCAGACCATCCGCGACGCGGGTGCCGTCCCGTCGTTCAAGGGCTACCACGGGTTCCCGGCGAGCATCTGCGCGTCGGTGAACGAGCAGATCGTGCACGGCATCCCCTCCCGGGAGCAGGTGCTGGCCGACGGCGACCTCATCTCGGTCGACTGCGGCGCCATCCTGGACGACTGGCACGGCGACTCGGCGGTGACGCTGTTCGTCGGGTCGATCACCGACGAGCAGCAGGCGTTGTCCGCGGCCACCAAGGCGTCGATGGAGGCGGGCATCGCCGCCGTCGCCCCGGGTGCCCGGCTCACCGACATCTCTCACGCGATCGAGAGCTCGGTGCACTCGTCCGAGCGAAGCCACGGTCGCACCTACGGCATCGTCCGCGAGTACGGCGGCCACGGCATCGGCAGCGCCATGCACATGGACCCGTTCCTGCCGAACTACGGCAAGCCCGGCAAGGGCCCCCGGCTGCGCACCGGCATGGCCATCGCCATCGAGCCGATGCTGACCCTGGGCACCGAGGAGACCGTGGAACTGGCGGACGGCTGGACCGTCGTCACGGCCGACGGGTCCCGGGCCGCCCACTGGGAGCACACCGTCGCGGTGACCGACGACGGCCCCTGGGTGCTGACCGCCCCGGAGTAGCCGACCCGGACCGACCGGCCACCACCCGGTCGGTACCCCCCGATTTGGGGGCTTCACCGCACGCGCGTACACTTGACCGCTGGTGCTGTATAGCGCCGATTCCGTCGTGCGTGTCACCCGGTGGGGTTCAGTGGGTTCACTGTGCCGCGCCCGTGCGTCCGGCGGGCAAGCCGAAGCAACACCCACCGTCACGAAACGCGGAGGACATGGGCAAGAAGGACGGGGCCATCGAGGTCGAAGGCCGCGTGGTCGAGCCACTCCCCAACGCGATGTTCCGCGTCGAGTTGGAGAACGGCCACAAGGTGCTGGCACACATCAGCGGCAAGATGCGGCAGCACTACATCCGCATCCTGCCCGAGGACCGGGTCGTCGTAGAGCTGTCGCCCTACGACCTGTCCCGCGGTCGCATCGTCTACCGCTACAAGTGACGGGTCCGGCGCGAGCCGGACAGCCACTACTTGGTGCTCCCGCTCGGGGAGCACGCGGCCGAAGCAGGAGAAGACAGACGTGAAGGTCAACCCGAGCGTCAAGAAGATCTGCGACAAGTGCAAGGTGATCCGCCGCCACGGCCGGGTCATGGTGATCTGCGAGAACCTGCGCCACAAGCAGCGCCAGGGCTGAGCAGTCCCACCGCCTAGCAGTTCGCCGAGCTACGCGACAGCAAGGTAAGAGGACCTCCCGCCACCTGTCGGGTCATTCGGACCCGACTCACCCCCGGACCCAGGCCGGGGCCCGGAGCACATCTCCGGGGCGGTGCGGGAGCAGACCTGGGGAGAGCAAAGAGGAGATACCGCCGCAATGGCACGTGTCGCAGGCGTCGACCTCCCCCGCGAAAAGCGGATGGAGATCGCGCTGACCTACATCTTCGGTATCGGCCGGACCCGCTCCAAGGAGCTGCTGGCCGCCACCGGGATCAGCCCGGACCTGCGGGCAAAGGACCTGACCGACGACGACGTGGTTCGTCTGCGCGACCACATCGAGAACAACTACAAGGTCGAGGGTGACCTCCGCCGCGAGGTGCAGGCCGACATTCGACGCAAGATCGAGATCGGCTGCTACGAGGGCCTGCGGTGGCGCCGCGGTCTGCCCGTCCGCGGTCAGCGGACCAAGACCAACGCCCGCACCCGCAAGGGCCCGAAGAAGACCGTCGCCGGCAAGAAGAAGGCCGGCAAGAAGTGAGCAAGAGCTGCGAGACCGTGGTCGCCGTCGTCCCGCAACGACGCCGGAACCGGGCCTTCATGGCCCTCACCGTCGCGCCGAGGTGTGCCCGCCCGGCCGCCCTGCGCGAGCTCTACACGGACGCTGGATCAATCATCCGCAACGCAGCTCCCGAGTTCACCACCTCGCGCACCAAGTAGGAGAAACCCGCAGACATGCCACCCAAGAGCCGTACCGGCGCCGGGGTCAAGAAAGTCCGGCGCAAGGAAAAGAAGAACATCTCGCACGGGCACGCCCACATCAAGAGCACGTTCAACAACACGATCGTCTCGATCACCGACCCGACCGGCGCGGTGATCGCCTGGGCGTCCTCCGGCCACGTCGGCTTCAAGGGCTCCCGCAAGTCCACCCCGTTCGCCGCGCAGATGGCGGCGGAGAACGCGGCCCGCAAGGCCGCCGAGCACGGCATGAAGAAGGTCGACGTGTTCGTCAAGGGCCCCGGCTCCGGCCGGGAGACCGCGATCCGCTCGCTGCAGGCGGCGGGCCTCGAGGTCGGCACCATCCAGGACGTGACCCCGCAGCCGCACAACGGTTGCCGCCCGCCCAAGCGGCGCCGGGTCTGAGGAACGGGGAGGACTAACCAGACATGGCACGCTACACCGGTCCGGCCACCCGGATCTCCCGTCGGCTCAAGGTCGACCTCGTCGGCGGCGACCAGGCTTTCGAGCGCCGTCCGTACCCGCCCGGCCAGCACGGCCGCGGCCGCAGCAAGGACACCGAGTACCTGCAGCAGTTGCAGGAGAAGCAGAAGGCGCGCTACACCTACGGCATCCTCGAGCGGCAGTTCCGCCGCTACTACGAGACCGCCGTGCGCCGCAAGGGCAAGACCGGTGAGGTCCTGCTCCAGCTCCTCGAGTCCCGGCTGGACAATGTGGTCTACCGCGCGGGCCTGGCCCGCACCCGCCGCCAGGCGCGGCAGTTGGTCAGCCACGGCCACTTCATCGTGAACGGCCACAAGGTCAACATCCCCAGCTTCCAGGTGTCGCGGTTCGACATCATCGATGTGAAGCCGAAGTCGTTGCCGACGCTGCCGTTCGTCGCCGCCAAGGAGTCCTACGGCGACCGCCCGATCCCGGGCTGGCTGCAGGTGGTCCCGTCGACCCTGCGCATCCTCGTGCACCAGTTGCCCGAGCGCGCGCAGATCGACGTCCCGGTCCAGGAGCAGTTGATCGTCGAGTTCTACTCGAAGTAGTCGTTTCGGGGGCGGCGGTGCCGACTGCCGCCGCCCCGACCGCCCACCGCGCCGCAGTGGGCGGTCGTCCCAATCACCACCGGCGTCAAATAGCGGGCGCCATCGGGAAGGAAGAACCAAGAAGTGCTCATCTCACAGCGTCCCGGCCTCGCCGAGGAGCCGGTCAACGAGACCCGCTCCCGCTTCGTCATCGAGCCGCTCGAGCCCGGTTTCGGCTACACCCTGGGCAACTCGCTGCGGCGGACCCTGCTGTCCTCGATCCCCGGCGCCTCCGTGACCAGCATCCGCATCGACGGCGTGCTGCACGAGTTCACCACCGTGCCCGGGGTCAAGGAGGACGTCACCGACATCATCCTCAACCTCAAGGAGCTGGTCGTCTCCTCCGAGGAGGACGAGCCGGTGACGATGTACCTGCGCAAGCAGGGCCCCGGTGAGGTGACCGCCGGTGACATCGTGCCGCCCGCGGGTGTCACGGTGCACAACCCGGACCTGCACATCGCCACCCTGAACGGCAAGGGGAAGCTGGAGATCGAGCTCGTCGTCGAGCGCGGTCGCGGCTACGTCCCGGCCGTGCAGAACAAGCAGGCGGGCGCCGAGATCGGCCGCATCCCGGTCGACTCGATCTACTCGCCGGTGCTCAAGGTCACCTACAAGGTCGAGGCGACCCGCGTCGAGCAGCGCACCGACTTCGACAAGCTCATCCTCGACGTCGAGACCAAGCCGTCGATCACGCCGCGGGACGCGGTCGCGTCGGCGGGCAAGACGCTGGTCGAGCTGTTCGGTCTGGCGCGCGAGCTCAACGTGGACGCCGAGGGCATCGAGATCGGCCCCTCGCCGCAGGAGGCGGACACCATCGCCGCCTACGCGATGCCGATCGAAGACCTCGACCTCACCGTGCGGTCGTACAACTGCCTCAAGCGCGAGGGCATCCACACGGTGGGCGAACTGGTGTCGCGCAGCGAGGCGGACCTGCTCGACATCCGCAACTTCGGCGCCAAGTCGATCGACGAGGTCAAGATGAAGCTGGTCGGCCTCGGCCTGGCGCTCAAGGACAGCCCGCCCGGGTTCGACCCGACCGCCGCCGCGACCGACTTCGCCGCCGACACGTGGAGCGACAGCCCGGACCCCGGCACCGACGACGGCCAGGACTACGCAGAGACCGAGCAGCTCTAGTCCGTGTAAGGACTCCTGAGCTTTCCCCAAGGAGCAAGACATGCCCACCCCAACCAAGGGCGCCCGACTCGGCGGCGGTCCGGCCCACGAGCGGCTGCTGCTGGCCAACCTGGCCACCGCGCTGTTCGAGCACGGCCGCATCCACACGACCGAGGCCAAGGCGAAGCGGTTGCGGCCGTACGCCGAGAAGCTGATCACCAAGGCCAAGGTCGGCGACCTGCACAACCGCCGCGAGATCATGAAGGTGATCCGCGACAAGGACGTCGTGCAGCGCCTGTGCACCGAGATCGGCCCGTTCTTCTCCGACCGCACCGGCGGTTACACCCGGATCACCAAGACGCTGCCGCGCAAGGGCGACAACGCCCCGATGGCCGTGATCGAGCTGATCCAGGAGAAGACGGTCACCGCCGAGGCCGAGGCCGCGCGCAAGACCAAGTTCGCCAAGGACGCCAAGGTCGAGGCGCCCAAGACCGAGGACCCCAAGGTCGAGGACACGACCGAGGAGCCCGCGGCCGAGGTCGTCGAGCCCACCGAGTCCACTGAGGACACCGCTTCGGCGTCCACTGAGGACAAGTCCTGACAGCTCAGCACCACCCGGACGAGCCCGCCGCCCCCGCAGAGGACGGCGGGCTCGTCCGCGTCCGGCTCGACATCGCCTACGACGGCACCGACTTCTCCGGCTGGGCCGTGCAGCCCAATCGTCGCACCGTGTGCGGGATCATCGAGGAGTTCCTCTTCCAGATCCTCCGCCGCCGCGTCCGCCTGACCGTCGCGGGCCGCACCGACGCAGGGGTCCACGCCACCGGTCAGGTCGCCCACATGGACATCCCCCCGTCCGTGGACCTGAACACGTTGCTGCACCGCCTCTCCCGCGCCCTACCCGCCGACGTCCGCGTCACCGCGCTCACCGAGGCATCCCCCGACTTCGACGCCCGCTTCACCGCCCTACGCCGCCACTACGCCTACCGCGTCTGCGACACCCAATGGCGCGCGAACCCCCTCAACCGGGGCCACGTCGTCACCTGGCCCCGCCCCCTGGACGTCCCCTCCCTCAACGCCGCCTCGGAGTTGCTGCTCGGCGAACACGACTTCGTCGCCTTCTGCAAACGCCGTGAAGGCGCCACAACCATCCGGGAACTCCAGCAGTTGGCGTGGACCCGCGAGGGCGACATCCTCACAGCACGGGTAGCCGCCGACGCCTTCTGCCACTCCATGGTCCGCAGCCTCGTCGGTGCCCTCCTCGCCGTCGGCGAAGGCCGCAAACCAGTCACCTGGCCGTCCTCCATGCTCTCCGCCGCCGAACGCCCCAGCGCCATCACAGTCGCCCCGGCCCACGGCCTCACCCTCACCCAGGTCGACTACCCCGCCACCGCCGACTTGGCCGCCCGCGCAACCCAAACCCGCCGCATCCGCACCCGTTGACACTTCCGGCGGGCTTGTCGGTCCTGTCGATAACCGCATGTGATCTCGGCGTGGGAGATCTTGTCGGTGCTTCGGGCTAGGCTTTGTATTCAGGGGCTCAAGTTTGGGTTGATCTTGGTGTGAGGGGTCTCTGGGCCTCGCTGTGCTTCGGGGTTCGGCCTGGTCGCCTGGCGGCGACGCCGGCCTGGGGCGCCAGATTTTGCGGGCTGTGCCCGCTGGGGTGAAGTTGTTGTGTTCGGGGCCCCTACGGCAACCGCGGGGCAAGGCTAAAAGGCGGGGCCACTGGAAAGCGTGGCCTTACCCGCCTGTCAGCTTTGCGGTTGCCGTCCCCCCAAACACAACAACTTCACCCCAGCGGGCGGTTGGTATCGGCGGCTTTCGAGGCGCGCGGTGCGAGTGTGGAGCTTCGTCGATATGGGTGGGCTTTTCGAGGCGCGTGGGGTGGTGAGGGGAGTGGACAACTCCATCCCATGTGGACAAAGGTCGAGTGCCCCCGGGAGACATCCGTGTCTCCCGGGGGCTCGACTGTTCACTTGTCAGTGGTGATCTGGCTGTCAGACGTCCAGGGTCCAGCTGTTGATGTAGCCGACGTCGGCTTTGTAGCCGTCGCGGACGGAGAGCTTCCAGATGCCTGCGGCGGACTTGGTGGACAGGTTCAAGGTGTAGGTCTCCTTGACGTTGTCGGCCGAGTCGGTGGTGGACATCTTCTTCAGGCTGTAGGTGGTGCCGTCCGGGGCGATGAGGTCGACGCTCAGGTCGCCGCGGTAGGTGTGGATGATGTCGACGATCACCTTCGACGAGGCGTCCGCCTTGCCGGTGCAGTTGATGGTGATGTTGCTGGTGACGGCGGCGCCCATGTCCGGGACGTTGACCTTGGCCGCGTTGGTGACGGCGGCGCACCCGGCGGGCACCGGGGTCGGGGTCGGCGTGGGGGTGGGCGTCGGGGTCGGCGTCGGGGTGCCGGTCGTGGCCGGGACCAACTGCAGCAGCTTGTTCGGCGAGCCGTCACCGGGGGTGGTGACCTTGCCGGTCGTGGCGGCGTTCACCAGGGCGGTGGACACCTGCGCCGGGGTGGCGTTCGGGTTGGCCGACAGGTACAGGGCCGCGACACCGGCCACGTGCGGGCTGGCCATCGAGGTGCCGCTGATGGTGTTCTTCGCGGTGGTGCCGCCGATCCACGCGGAGGTGATGCCGTCGCCGGGGGCGAAGATGTCGGTGCACGAGCCGTAGTTCGAGTAGCTGGCGCGCGCGTCGGTCTTCGTGGTGGCGCCGACGGTGATGGCCTCCGGCACGCGGGCCGGGGAGTAGCTGCACGCGTTGGCGTTGGAGTTACCGGCGGCGATCGCGTAGGTCACGCCCGCGGCGATGGAGCGCTGCACGGCCTGGTCGAGCGCGGTGGACGAGGCGCCACCGAGGCTCATGTTGGCGACGGCGGGCTTCACGCGGTTCGCGGTGACCCAGTCGACACCGGCGATGACGCCGGAGGTGGTGCCGGAGCCGTTGCAGTCGAGCACGCGGACACCGATGAGCTTGACGCCCTTGGCGACACCGTAGGTGCTGCCGCCGATGGTGCCGGACACGTGGGTGCCGTGGCCGTTGCAGTCGGTGGCGTCCTTGTCGTTGTCGACGGTGTCGATGCCGCTGACCGCGCGGCCGCCGAACTCGCTGTGGGTCAGGTTGATGCCGGTGTCGATGACGTACACGTTCACGTTCGACCCGGTCGCCGTGTAGGTGTACTTGGTGTTGAGCGGCAGCGCGGCCTGGTCGATCCGGTCCAGGCCCCACGACGGCGGGTTGACCTGGTCGGTCGTGACGTTGACCTTCTGGTCGGCCTCGACGTAGGCGACGGACGGGTCGGCGGCGGTCCACTTGGCCTGCTGCTCGGACATCTTGGCCGAGTAGCCCTTCACCGTCTGGGCGAAGCGCTGCTTGATGATGCCGCCGAACTTGTGGGTGATGCCGTCGGACGTCGTGGTCGCCGCGGCGGCCGTGACGTTGTCCTTGAGCACCACGATGTAGCTGCTGGGGATCGCGTTGGGGGTGTTGGCGCCCAGGATGGGGCCTTCAGCGGCGGTGGCCGAGTTGGACAGGCTGAACCCGACGGCGGCGGTGGCTACCACCGCGGCCAGGCCGAGGCCCACTCCACCCGCGCGCCGGAGGTAGGCGGCACGAGACATACCCATTGTGTTGGTCTCCTTCACCAGGGGACACACACGGGTCTGGTCGGCCGGTTCGGACGGTGGCCACCGCGAGGGGGAAGGCGCGCGGAAACGACGTCTTCCCTACCCCAGCGGTCGCCGTGCCCGACTCGAGCGACGACACCCGGTTGTGTGGCTGAAACGTGAACAGTCACGGAGCGCACCGGGCGAAGAGTCCGGCGTGACCCGCTTGGGTCTGTCAGTTCGGCCGATCGGGTGTTTTCTTGAGGGCTCGTGAGCGGGTTGGTCGCGGTGACCCGGCGGTCACCGCGCTCGACAATCACACCGGGTGCTCGTTTTCGCTTCCGGTGCGCGCCAGGTGCGGGATGGTTGTGGCTTCAACCAGCCAAAAAGGGGCGGGCCCGGCACGGCGGGCCGATCGTTCGCGGTCACCCACCGCGAACGGGTGGTGTGACGCTAATCTCCCCGGCGGACCGGGCCGAGGATCTGCTGTTCCTTCTGGGTGGTGACCAGCCGCAACGGCCGCCACAGGTTCCGGCCGAGCGCCACCACCTGGTCATCGGCCAGCGTGGTCAACTGCTGCACCATCGGCGGCGGCAGCCGCCAGACCCTGGCCGCGAGCTGGGCCTGACCGACCGGCAGCCGCTGCAGCAGCACCAGGTCGGCGGCGTTCGCGGTCGCCCCGGCCTGCGGGTGCATGTACGGCAGCACGTAGACCGTGGTCTGCCACGGCGAGCGCGGCGGGAACAGCTCCTGCGGAGTCGGGCCACCGTCGTGCACCACCAACAGGGGACCGTCCTCCGACGGTCGTGGCAGCTCCACCGGGCTGAGCCTGCGGATCTGCACCAGCGGCGCCGGACGCCCGTCCGGGCTGGTCCCGGCGGCCTTCTGCAGCACCTGCCACGCCGCCGGTCGGCCGGTGGCCACGACGACCCACGCGCCGACCGCCATCGCCCGCAGCGCCACCTGCCGGGCCAGGTACAGCCCGCCGACCAGCACGATCCTGGTCGGCGCAGGCCGCAGCGCGGAGATCGTCAGCGGCTCGCCCTGCAGCCCGGAGCCGAGCACCATGCCGCCGCGGTCGCCGGACGGGCTCACCGCGTCCAGCATGTCCGGCGAGACCAGGAACTCCGGCGCGATGCCCGCGGTGCCGCCCTTGGTGTCCAGCAGCCTGCTCGACGAACTCATGCCCGTACTCCTTGCCTGAGCTGCCTGGATCTCATGCCTGCCCGCCCAGCGGCAGCGTCGCGGCCAGACCGGCGATCTGCAGGCCGCGCAGCGGGGTCAGCGTGACGCCGAGCCGGTCGGAGATGGCGCCCAGCCGCTCGTCGGCGTGGTTGAGCTCCTCCGGCGTGCGGGCGCTGACCCGCACCAGGCCGCGCAGACCGACCTGGCCGTCGTCGCTGCCCGGCGAGATCGACATGGCGACCGTCGCCGACAGGGCGCGCACGCCGGTGAGGGCGTTGATGCTGGTGGCGGGCTTGCCCTGGGGCCATCCGGTGATCGCGTAGCTCGCGTGGCCGATGCCCGCCGCGGTCACGCCGGTCCAGCGCTCGCGCAGGCTCACCGGCTCGGTCGACCCGGCCACCCCGGTCAGCTCGGCGGACGAGATCCCCGCCTTGAGCAGTTCGTCGGGGTCCAGCGGCCGGGTGGGCACACCGCGCGACTCCAGTGCGTTGCGCACCCGGGACAAGGCACCGATAAGAGCCCGGTGCGAGCCGACGACACCGCCGCCGCGTTCGCGTACCGCAGCGGGACAACGCCGGGGATCCAACCGCACCGCGACCCACGTCGTACGGCGGGCAGCGGCGGAAAGCGGGCCGAGCACTTCGAGGTAAGAGGCCAGAGCAGGGGAGTTCGGCGGTAAGGCGGCACTACCGGGATAGCAGTGCCAGATCACCTGGATCGCGTCGAGCACCACACCGCGGTCTTCCAGGCACGGCGCCAGCGCGCCCAACGGCAGGCTCGGCGTCGACCCGACCTGGCTGACCAGCGCGGGCGCCGGGTCGACCAGCAGCACCGCGGTCCAGGTGCCCTCGTGCCAGGCCATGCCCAGCGGCCTGCGCTCGTGGTCCACGCCGTGCGCGACCACCAGGTCCGGCACGGCCAGCCGGAGCAGGCTGACCCGCGGGTCGTCCGGCCCGGTCACCGTCGACCCGTCGGCGGCCGCCAGGTTCTCGATCGACACCGGATTGGCGGGCTTGCTGATCCGCGCGTGTGAGCGGAACGTGTAGCGCACGGTGAGCCCGATCCACTGGGTGAACCAGCGGCCGCGCCAGCGCAGGAACGCTCCCACCAGCGCCACGACGACGACGCCGATCGCCACGTACAGCAGGTCCAGGTCGACCGCGAGCAGCACCAGGCCGATCGCGACGCCGACCTCCAGCACCACCAGGTTCGCCACCGGCAGCGCGCCCAGGCTCGCGCCCCGGTTGCGCCTGCGCGCGGCCACCCGGGTGGTCGGCCGCGGCGGCGGACCGGCCTGACCGGCGGGTCCGGGACCACCGGGGCCCGCGGGCGGTCCCGGCGGTCGACCCGCGCCGCCAGGTCCACCGGGTCCGCCAGGTCCGCCGGGCCCACTGGGGCCGCCAGGTCCGCCGGGCCCACCCGGGCCCGGCCGCGGTGGCTGGCCGGGAGGAGGCGTGCGGCCCTGCCGTGGGGGTGTGGTCACCGACATCCGCTCGTTCTCTTCCCCTCGTCATCGGTTCGGCCGCGGGAGTTGTCCACAGGTTTGGTGGAGACCCGCGTCCGGCCGACACCGTACGGCTATCCTGCGGAACCGTACCGCGACGGGGAGAGCAGCAGGCCGAGAATGCCATCAACACCGACCACCAAGTCCCAGGTCCAGGCGTACCGCTTCGTGCTCAGGCGGATGCAGTCGGCGCTGGTCCGCAAGGACGCCGTCATGCTGCACGACCCGATGCGCACGCACTCGAGGGCCACCATCGTCGGCGTCTGCGTCGCGGCCGTCGGCATGGTCGGCTTCCTGGTGTACGGGCTGCTCAGCCCGGCGCCGTCGTTGCCGAAGGACTCCGGCATCGTCATCGGCCAGCCGTCCGGCGCCGTCTACGTGCTGCTCGCCAACACCGAGCGCGGCCGGGTGCTGGTGCCGACGTTCAACCTGGCGTCCGCGCGGCTGCTGCTGCTCGCCCGCTCCGGCGGTCAGCAGAGCCAGAACCAGCAGCAGGGCGGCCAGACCGACGGGGGCGGCGCGGCCACCGGGCCCGCCGACGCCGAGATCGTCCCGGACGACAAGCTGGTCGACATCCCGCGCGACCGGCTCACCGGCATCCAGGACGGCCCGCAACTGCTGCCCGCCGCGGGCCAGCGGGTC
This sequence comes from Actinokineospora inagensis DSM 44258, assembly GCF_000482865.1. GTDB lineage: Bacteria > Actinomycetota > Actinomycetes > Mycobacteriales > Pseudonocardiaceae > Actinokineospora > Actinokineospora inagensis. The sequence goes on from NZ_AXWW01000051.1 coordinate 55,597, forward strand.
GCGGGCGACTGGGCCGTGTGCGACCAGTACCAGCTCGACCAGAGCCTGAACGACCCGGCGGGCCAGAACAAGATCCAGACCACCGTGGCGGCCGGGGTCAAGGACCTGGGTCCGGAGCTGGCCGAGAACGAGGCGCTGCTGGTCCAGTCGGACACGAAGAAGGTCTACCTGGTGTACCGCACCCCGGCGTCGGCGAACATCAAGAACGCCAACACGGTGCGCGCCGAGGTCGACATGAGCAAGGGCAACATCCGCTCCGCGCTGAACCTGGCCGAGAACTCGGTCCGGCACATCACCACCGGCCTGCTCAACGCCATCCCCGAGGCGCCGAAGCTGGCCCCGCCGGACATCCCCGGCCGCGGCGGCCGCAGCCAGGCGGACAGCATGAACGCCCTGCCGGTCGGCTCGGTGGTCCAGGTGGAGCGCGCGGGCGAGACCGACTACTACGTGCTGCTCGCCGACGGCGTCCAGCAGATCAAGAAGACCACCGCCGACCTGATCCGGTTCACCACCACCGAGGGCGGCGCGGAGATCACCAAGGTCCGCCCGGACCAGATCCCGACCGCGATCTCCAAGACCCCGGTCGACGACCGCACCTTCCCGCAGGTGGTGCCCGAGGTGCTCAGCCCGGCCAACTACCCGGTCGCCTGCCTCGGCTGGGACGTGGTCGGCGCGGGCTCCAACGCCGACCAGCACACCGAGGTGCACGTCGGCAAGGACCTGCCGCTGCCGCACGACGCCGCGGGCAAGGCGGCGTCCATCCCGATCAGCACCCCCAGCGCGGACGGCCAGCGGCTGGACTTCTTCTACATGCCGCCGGGCCGGGCCGCCGTGGTCCGCGGCGCGACCTCCGCGCAGGACTTCTCGACCGGCCCGATCTACCTGATCTCCGACCGGGGCGTGAAGTTCGGCGTCCCGGACAAGCGCACCGCGGTCGCGCTCGGTCTGGACAACCAATTACCCGCCCCGGACGCGATCGTGCGACTGCTGCCGAACGGGGCATCGCTGAACACCCGCGACGTGCTGCAGACTTACGACGTGGTGCCCGCCGCGCCCGGCCAGTTCCCGTCGACGACTCCGCAGCCCGCGCCCAACGGCGGCGGCTGAGTCGGAACCGGTCGGCCCCGGCCCGCGTCCAAGGCCCGCGTCCACCCCGCACCGGAAGCGACGACCGGGAGGTCGGCATGGCTGCCATCGAGGTAGATCCCGCCTGGATCGGCGGGTACGCCACCACCGTCGCCACCGCGGCCGAGGAGTTGGGCAACGGCGCCGACGTCCTGCGCACGGCCCCGCTGACCCCGGAGGCGTTCGGCTCGCTCGGCCGCACCACCCGGGTCACCGAGTCGTACACGCGCGCGTCGGAGCTGTTGCGCGGCCAGCTCGCCCGGGGTGTCGAGGCGCTGCACGCGGCGTCCGCCGCGTTGACCCAGATCGCCGACAAGCACCGGGTCTCCGACGACGACGGGGCCCAGTCCATCACGCGCAGCGGGCAGGGGTGAGCCATGCCGACCGATGAGGACTGGGATTGGAACCCGGTCGTCACCACCACCGACGACTGGCAGCCGACACCGCGGGAGCCCGCGCTGGCCACCGCGTCCGGCGACGCGGCCGCCACCGCCGCCCCGGACGGCGACGGCGCCGGGTGGGGTCAGCCGGAACTGGCCCAGGCGGCGCCCGCGTTGTCCCCGCACGGCGGCCTGGACGGCACGGACATCCAGTCGAACGTGGCCACCTACCTGGACTACCTGAGCAAGCTGTGCCGCCAGTTGGGCGTGCCCGACCCGGTCGAGGAGTACTTCGCGCCGGTGGTCGGCCGGTGGAGCGAACTGCACGCCGAGGCGGGCCGCTGGCGTTCGGTCGGCGCCGTCACCGAGGTCATGGTGGGTGAGCTGACCAAGCCGCTCGGCGGCCTCGACGCCGCCTGGAAGGGCGCCGACGCCGACTCGTTCATCGACTACATGAGCCGGGTCGGCCTGGCGGGCAACGACATGTCCGACGCGATGATCGGCATGGGCGAGGTGCTCGACACGACAGCGGACGGCCTGCGCGAGATCGTCACCGAGATGGCCGGGCTGCTCGCCGAGGTCGCGCACAACACCTCGCAGGCGATGGCCCAGCCGGGCCGCGGCGAGGACCGCACCCGCCAGTACCTGGGCACCATGACCGGCCCCACCCGCGACCTGTTCGAGTCGGTCCGGCAGATCATGGACGCCCTGGTCAAGCTCTGCGACGGCATCGACGGCAGCAAGGTCTTCGAGCCGATCACGATGGCGCACACCTTCCCCACCGACAACTGGACCGCCGCGATCCCGGACGTCCCCGCGGTCACCGCCCCACCCGGCGCCTCCATCCCGTCCTCCGCCATCCCCTCGACCGCGGACCTCGGCGGCTCGCCCTCCGGCGGCGCCGACTTCTCCAGCGGCTACTCGGGCGCAGGCATCGGTGGCGCCTCGGCGGGCAGTGCGGGCGCCGCGGGCACATCCCAACAACCCGGCGAGGGCGCCTACGTCTCCGTCGGCGAGGCGGCCCCCAGCAAACCGGCGGGCATGCCGCCCGCTGCCGCGCCTGCCGCCGCTTCCTCCTCCGGCGGCCCCGGCGGCGGCATGATGGGCGGCATGCCGATGGGCATGGGCGGCATGGGCCAGTCCGGCGGTTCCGAACACAAACGCCGCACCCGCGTCACCGGCGACCCCCAGGAGATCTTCGGCAAACCCACCAAATCCTCACCCCCAGTCATCGGCGAGGATTGAGTCATCCCGTTGGTGTTCAAGCCATGCCGCGGATGTCGGTTTTGGCGCCGGGGCGGTTGCGGCGGATCGTGTGCATGACGAACAGGGTGATGAGCAGGAGGAGCACGCCGCCGCCCGCGCCGATGAGGGCGACCTGCATCGGGACCCAGTTCTTGGCCTCCGGTGCGGGCAGGGTGGCTTTCACGTCGAGCGCGGTGTCCGGCTGGACGCCCTGTTCGCTCGGGATGAGTGTGGTGAGCGCGCCGATGGGGTTGATCATTCCGAAGCCGACGGCGTTGTCCCGGCCGCCGGGGGCGGCGGGGTGCGACGCGGACAGCTTGATCCGGTCCATCACCTGCTTCGCGGTCAGGTTCGGGAACCGTTCGCGGATCAGCGCGGCCAGGCCGGAGACGTAGGGCGCGGCGAAGCTGGTGCCCTGGATGGACACCTGCTTGCCGTCCTGCAGCACCTGCATGTTCGCCAGGCCGTTGGTGGCGGGGTCGAGCGAGATGATGTCCGTGCCGGGCGCGGCGACGGTCACCCAGGGGCCTTGCACGGAGAAGTCCGCCGGGTCGCCGGTGCGGGACATGGCGGCCACGGAGATCACGTAGTCGGAGAACCACGGCGGCGTCACGATGTACGTGGGCTTGTTCGGGTCTACGCCGTTTCGTTGGTCCGGACAGCCGTGCTCGCCGGTGTTACCGGCGGAGGCCACGAGTACGACGTCCTTCTGCTCGAACGCGTACCGCAGCGCGGCTTGTAGTTGCTGCTCGGCGGGCGTGATCGACCCCTGGGACACCGGTCGGCAGTTGTCCACCGACATGTTGATCACACGGGCGCCCTCGTTGGCGGCCAGCACGACCGCCTTCGCCAGTGTCTCCAGGGTGCCTGCCGTGTCCTCTTTGCCGTCCTGGCCGCGCTTGCCCTTGTAGTTCCCGCTGGACTGGCGGATGGACAGGATCGTCGCGTCCGGCGCGATGCCGCGGAAGCCGATGTCGCCGCCCGCCGGCGGGTTCGCCGCGATGATGCCCGCCACCTCGGTGCCGTGCCCGTCGCAGTCCTCCAGGCCCTGCTTGTCCTTGATGACGAAGTCGCCGCCCGGCTGGACCCGGCCGCCGAGGTACGGGTGCTGCTTGACCCCGGTGTCGATCACGCCGACGGTGACGCCCTTGCCGGTGGCGAACTGGTGCAGGTCGTCGAAGCGCAACTGCAACTGGCCCCACGGCTTGTTCTTCAGGTCGACGCCCTGGTTCAGCGAGCCGATGCAGTTGTTGACCAACGTGTAGGTCGTGTCCGGGTCGTTGCCGGTCGGGACGGCCACGGTCGCGGGCAGCGGCGGCGGTTTCGCCATCGACGCCACCGGGTCTGGCGTCGATGGTGTGGACGGTTGCTGTGCGGACGCCGGGCCGGGCAGCGCGACGGCTAACGCGGCCGCCCCCACGGCGGCGGCGAGCCGTACCGGTGCCCTCATGAGTGGAACGTCACGTGTCGCAGCACGGAGTACAGGTCCATCACCGCGAGCGCCAACGGCAACACCGCGGTGATGCACGCCGCCTCGAAGATCTCCACCGTGCGCCGCAACGGCGGTGAGAACCGTTGCTCCGGGAACACCACGCCGAGCACCAACGCGCCCGCGGCCAGCAGGACCAGCGCGCCGAACACCCACAGCAGCCGGGAGAACGTGTCCGCGGTGAACAGCCAGCCGAGCACGATCCCCGCCGTGCCAAGCATCCCGGTCGCCAGCAGCGCGATCGCCTGACTGCCGTTGGCGTACGTACGGGCGCGCAGCAGCAGCACCAGCACCGCCACCGCGCCCAGCACGACGCCCCACGCGCCGGGCGCCGCCGCGGACACGATCGCGCCGATCGCGGTCACCGCGCCACAGCCGATGATCATGCCGGTCATGTACTCGTGCGCGAGACCCGCGCGCCGCTCGATCGACCGGTAGTCCGGGAACCCGGTGTCCTCCTTGAGGTCCTCCGCGCTGCCCGGCACGTTCGGCAGCGGCAACCGGGCCAACTGGATGGTCAACCGGGGCAGCACCGACAGCGCGCCCAGCGCCACCGCCACCGCGCCCGCCGCGATCCCCGCCGCCGGGTGGTCGATCAGCGTCGCCACCGCGAACGCGATCACCCCCAGCGCCGCCGCCGACCCGGCCGCGACGAACGTGGTCACCCCGGCCCCGATCAACATGATCGACGCCGACGCCACGATCAGCACCAGCGCCGAGGCCAGCAGCAGGCTCGGCCGACCCGGCTCGCCCGGCACGATGGAGAACCCGCTGACGAACGCCAGCGGCAACCCGCCCGCCGCCGCCACCAGCACCCCGGTCGTGCGGGCCTGGTAGCCGCGGGCGAGCACCGCGCCCAGCGCCACCGCGATCACCGCGCCCGCGCCCGCCGCGATCGCCGGACCCAGGTTCGACCCGCCCCACAGTGGACCGGCCATCAGCACCGCGAACGCCCCGGCCAGCAACGCGAGCGCGCCCGCGATGTGCCCGATCCGGTTCGCCGTCTCCTTCGTCCACGGCCGGTAGCTGTCCGGCGTGGACTCGGCGATGGCGTCGACCACGTCGTCGTACAGCGGTGGCGGCGGGTTCTCCGCGCGCTTGCGCAACTGCAGCATGTCGCCGTCGACGACACCGAGCGACCCGAGCGTCCGGCTCGGGTCCAGCGGGCTGTCGCCCAGCTTGGCCAGGCACCACCCGCCGTGCCGCGCGCCACCGTCCGGGGTGGTCTCGTTGGCCATCTCCAGCAGCATCGGCAGCAGGTCGGCCACCGAGACGTCGGCTGGCAGGGCCACATCGATGCGGGTCCTCGGCGCCACCACGGTCACCCGGCTGAAGACGGTCGTCCCGGCTGCCACTTGCCAGCCCCCTCGTGAGTTGTCCACAGGCCTGCACGGACCGACCCCGGTCGACCCGGGATCGGTCCTAGTATGGCCGCACCGATATCACGGGACGCGCCGGTTCCGTGGAACTCGGTGACGAAGGGGGTCGGCCGTGGTCGAGAAGGACGTCCGCGCGGTGCTCGCCGGGCTGTTGCCCGGCGCGCTGGTCGTGCTGGCGCTCGCGATCACCGCCGCGCCGTTCGCCGCCGGAACCGGGTCCACCCGCCGGGTCGTCCTCGGTGGCCTGTACCTGGTGCAGGCCGTGGTGTTCCTGGTCAGCGGCCGGGCGAGTGGGCCGGGCCGGTTCGCCGGGGGCGTGCTCGTGGTGGCCGTCGCGGTGGGGTTGACCTACCTGCAGGCGATCACCGGCGCGGGCGCGCTCGCCGTCGTGCTGGGCGCGGTGTTCGCGGTCGCCGCCATCGCCGGGATCTCGTTATCCGGTGCGCGCCCCGGTCAACCGGCCGGGAACCGGCGAGCGGTCCGGTAGCTTGCCGTGCGGGTCAATCCGCGTCGAACGTCAGAACTACTCGGAGAGGTGTCCACCCGGTGAGCACGCTGCAGTTCAAGCGGTCGCCCCGACTCGCCGCGCCGCGCCAGCCCGGCGGCGAGGTCCACCTCGAACCACCGCCCGAGGTGCCCAGGGTCATCCCCGGCAACATCGTGATGAAGCTGCTGCCCGGCGTCATGATCGTCGCCTCGGTCGGCATGATGGTGTTCATGTTCATGGTGGGCGGCAAGAACCCCACCTCGCTCCTGTTCGGCGGCATGTTCCTGATGTCGACCGTCGGCATGATGGCGGGCGGCATGGGCGGGCGCGGCGGCGGCCAGAAGAAGGCCGAGATGAACGAGGACCGCAAGGACTACCTGCGCTACCTCGGCCAGATGCGCGACCGGGCCCGCGAGGCCGCGCTCGACCAGCGCGCCTCCCTGGAGTGGACGCACCCGGACCCGCAGGCGCTGTGGTCGATCGCCACCAGCAGGCGGATGTGGGAGCGCCGCCAGGCCGACTCGGACTTCTGCCACCTGCGCGTCGGCCGCGGCTCGCAGCGGCTGGCCACCCGGCTCGTCCCGCCGCAGACCGGCCCGGTCGACGAGCTGGAGCCGATCGCCACGCTGGCGCTGCGCCGGTTCGTCCGCGCCCACTCGATCGTGCCGGACCTGCCCATCCAGGTCGCCGTGCGCGGGTTCGCCGCCGTCGGCCTCGCGGGCGACAAGGCGCTCACCCGCGGCCTCACCCGTGCCCTGCTGGCCCAGTTGGTCACCTTCCACACCCCGGACGACGTGCTCATCGCCGTGGTCACCTCGGGCAAGGCCAAGGCCGAGTGGGAATGGGCGAAGTGGCTGCCGCACGTCCAGCACCCCACCCTGGTCGACGGCATCGGCCAGTTGCGGATGATGGCCGGTTCGCTGGCCCAGATCGAGTCCTGGCTGGACGAGGAGCTGCGCGACCGGCAGCGGTTCACCCGCAACGCCCCGCCGCAGCCCGACCAGCCGCACGTGGTCATCGTCATCGACGACGGCGAGGTCACCCGCGAGGAACAGATCATCCTGGAGGAGGGCCTGGTCGGGGTCACCCTGCTCGACCTGTCCGAGTGCCTCGGCAACCTCACCGCCCGGCGCGGCCTGCGCCTGGTGGTCGAGGCCGACCGGCTCGGCGCCCGCAGCGCCTCCGGAGTGGAGTGGTTCGCCGCGCCGGACACGCTCACCGTCGCCGAGGCGGAGGCGTTGGCGCGCAAGCTGTCCCCGTACCGGCTCAGCGCCACCGCCGCCGACTCCGGCGACGAGGAACCGCTGCTGTCCAACCCGACGCTGCTCGAACTGCTCGGCATCCCGGGCGACCCGATGACCTTCGACGTGCAGCAGGCGTGGCGGCCCCGGCCGGTGCGCGACCGCTACCGGGTCCCGTTCGGCGTCGGCGAGTTCGGCCAGGCCGTCGAGCTGGACATCAAAGAGGCCGCCATGGAGGGCATGGGCCCGCACGGCCTGTGCATCGGCGCCACCGGGTCCGGCAAGTCCGAGTTCCTGCGCACCCTGGTGCTGGGCATGCTGTCCACGCACTCGTCGTCCACGTTGAACTTCGTGCTGGTCGACTTCAAGGGCGGCGCGACCTTCCTCGGTCTGGACAGCGCCCCGCACGTCGCCGCGGTCATCACCAACCTGCAGGGCGACCTCACCCTGGTCGACCGGATGAAGGACGCGCTGGCGGGCGAGATGAACCGCCGCCAGGAGGCGCTGAAGAACGGCGGCAACTTCAAGAACGTCTGGGAGTACGAGAAAGCGCGCGAGAACGGCGCCGACCTCGACCCGCTGCCCGCGCTGTTCATCGTGGTCGACGAGTTCTCCGAACTGCTCTCGGCCAAGCCGGACTTCATCGACCTGTTCGTCGCCATCGGTCGGCTCGGCCGGTCGCTGCAGATGCACATGTTGCTCGCGTCGCAGCGGTTGGAGGAGGGCAAGCTGCGCGGCCTCGACTCGCACCTGTCCTACCGGATCGGCCTGAAGACGTTCTCCGCGGCCGAGTCCCGCGCCGCCATCGGCGTGCCGGACGCGTTCGAACTGCCGTCGATCCCCGGCTCCGGCTACCTGAAGTTCGACACGAGCACCATGGTGCGGTTCAAGGCCGCGTACGTGTCCGGTCCGTACCGCCCCGCCGGGATGCAGGCCGCCGGTCCGGCCATCGCGGTCAGCGGGGACCGCCGGGCCAAGCTGTTCGTGCCGGACTACGTGGAGATCCCGAAGGAACCGGAGACGCCGCTGGAGCCGGTCCGGGAGGAGAAGAAACCCGAGGGCGGCACCGAGGCCAGCGAGCTCGACGTGATCGTCGGCAGGCTGGTCGGGCAGGGCCCACCCGCGCACGAGGTGTGGCTGCCGCCGCTGCACGAACCCAACTCGCTGGACACGCTGTTCCCGCCGCTGCAGCCCACCGAGGACCGCGGCCTGTCCCCGGTCGGCTTCTACGGCAACGGCAGGCTCCAGGTCCCGCTCGGCATCATCGACAAGCCGTTCGAGCAGCGCCGCGACCTGCTGTGGGCCGACTTCTCCGGCGCGGCCGGGCACGCCGCCATCGCCGGTGGCCCCCAGTCCGGCAAGTCGATGATGCTGCGCACCCTGGTCATGTCCATGGCGTTGACGCACACCGCAGAGGAAGTCCAGTTCTACTGCCTCGACCTCGGCGGCGGCACCCTCGGCACCCTGGAGGGTCTCCCGCACGTCGGTGGGGTGGCGGGCCGCATCGACCCGGACAAGGCGCGCCGGATGGTCGCCGAGGTCACCGGCCTGGTCACCGAACGCGAACAGCGCTTCCGCGACCTCGGCATCGACTCGATGACCGACTTCCGCAACCGCAAGCGCCGCGGCGAGCTCAAGGAAGACCCGTTCGGCGACGTGTTCCTCATCGTCGACGGCTGGCTCAACTTCCGCCAGGAGTTCGAGGCGCTGGAGATGCTGGTGGTCAACCTGGCCGCCCAGGGCCTGTCCTACGGCATCCACGTGATCGTCGCCGCCAACCGCTGGGCCGAGATCCGCCCCGCGCTCAAGGACCTGCTCGGCACCCGCTTCGAACTCCGCCTCGGCGACCCGAGCGAGTCCGATGTGGACCGTCGGGTGGCGGTCAACGTGCCCGCCGGTCGGCCAGGTCGCGGCCTGTCCCGGGACAAGCTGCACTTCCTCACCGGCCTCCCCCGGGTCGACGGGTCCCCCAACCCGGAGGACGTCGCCGGTGGCGTGCAGGACGCCGTCGCCAAGATCAAGTCAGCCTGGCGGGGCCGCACCGCGCCCAAGGTCCGCCTGCTGCCCGAGCTCATGCCCTACGACGACCTGCTCGCCATCGACCAGCGCCGCGACAGCAGGCTCGTCCCCATCGGCGTCGACGAGAACGACCTCGCCCCGGTCTACCTCGACCTCGACGCCGAACCCCACTTCGTCGCCTTCGCCGACGGCGAGTCCGGCAAGACCAACCTGCTCCGCGTCATCGTCCGCGGCATCATGGACCGCTACACCCCCAAAGAAGCCGTCATCATCCTGGTCGACTACCGCCGCACCATGCTCGGCTTCATCAACAGCGACCACCTCCTCGGCTACGCCGTGTCGTCCAACCAACTCGGCGACATGATCAAGGACGTCCGCGGCTCCATGCTGAAGCGGCTACCGGGCCCCGACGTCACCCAGGAACAGTTGAAGAACCGCTCCTGGTGGAAAGGCCCCGACCTCTTCGTCATCGTCGACGACTACGACCTCGTCGCCACCCAGGGCAACAACCCCCTCCAACCCATCGCCGAGTTCCTCCCCCAAGCCAAAGACGTCGGCCTGCACGTCATCACCGCCCGCCGCACCGGCGGCGCCAGCCGAGCCATGTTCGACCCCGTCCTCGGCAAACTCCGCGAAATCGCCAGCCCCGGCATCGTCATGAGCGGCAACAAAGACGAAGGCGCCCTCCTCGGCACGGTAAAACCCTCCACCCAACCCCCCGGCCGAGGCACCCTGGTCAGCCGCAAAGTAGGCCAAGCCCTCATGCACCTCGCCTGGATCCAACCCGACTAACACCCCCACCCACACGGCGCCCCCCACCCCGCCCAGGCACACCGTTGTGCCTGGGCACCCCTTTCCCACCCCAACCACGGCACCCCCAACCAAACCACCCCCCGAGAACCCACCACGACCAGCCTCCCCCCCGCACCCCAAACCCCCGCCCCGCATCGACGAAGCCCCACTCTTGCACCGCACGCCCAAAAACCCACACCTCATCGAGGAAGCGCCACCCCCGCACCGCACCCCTCGAAGCCAACGCCCATATCGACGAAGCCCACCAACCTGCGCCGCGCGCCCAAAAACCCAGCCCTGATCGACGAAGCGCCACACCGGCGCCGCGCGCCTCGGGACCCGCCGATGCCAACCGCCCGTTGTGGTGGAGTTGTTTTGTTTGGGGGGAGCGGGGGCCTAAGCCGGCCGGCGGGGAAGGCCACGCTTTCCAGTGGCCCCGCCTTTTAGCCTTACCCAGGCTGCCGCTAGGGGCCCCAAACAAAACAACTTCACCACAACGGGCACCCCAGCTTTAATCTGGCGCCAATGGCCGGCGTCGCCGAAGGCGACAAGGCCGAGTCTCGAGGCGAAGCCGAGGCCCAGAGTCCCCGCGTAGGCCCTCATGCCCCCGAGA
>NZ_AXWW01000052.1 GCF_000482865.1 Actinokineospora inagensis DSM 44258
CCCCGGCCACCATGATCAACCTGACCATGAGCCCCTGAATACACAGCCTAGACGAGCCCACCGACAGTCTCGGGCCATGAGAGCCGAGGCTCAGTGCCACCCACGCCCATAATCCCGCCGCCCCATCCGCGGCGGTCGCGGCGGCCGCCCGTGATGCCCATGCCCACGCCCCCGCTGATCATGCTTCCAATCCTCCCCAAAGAGCGCGCCCCCCACTCCCGTAAGCGCGATCGGCAGGAAAATGATCGGCCACCCGACCATGCCGGTGACCAACAACGCGATTCCCCCCAACCAGGCAAGCGGAATCAACGCAGCAAACAGCCGCTGCGCCAGTGGTCGATCCGCCCACTCGGCAGGCGCACTCGGCTTCACCACAACAGGCGCAGGAGCAGGAGCCACCGGTACCCCAGGCTTGGGCGCAGGCAGATCGCCGAACAGCACATGCCCCCCAACGAACCGTCCCCCTCGGACACCCTCCAAACAACACTCTCCCTCCCGTTTGCCTCCTGCCCCGGCGGACCACCAGCCCGACGTGACAGACCAACCCGCGACGCGCCTTGATTCCACAGAGGCACAGTCGGCAGCCGTCTACTGTGGGTACATGAGCGAATCCCCGCTGCTGTACGACGGTGACGCGAGCCACTTGGTGAAGTCGGCTCGTGCCGTGGCTGAGCGGTTGGTGTCGCCGATAGGGGGTCGCTGGGGACACGTGGCGCATGGAGGGGGATCTTGGTGCTGCCAAATGCGACCACCCTCGACCCGGCGAAGGTGAGGTACCGGGTCACACACCTTCACGCGACGACCAAAGGCCGAGCAAACCACGCTGGATCTGCCGCCCACCGCCCCGTGGGGGTGTGGGGGTTCGACCCCCACAACAAACAACAGACGACCTGGCCCATGCTTTCCATGGGCACAGATCGCCTGGGTCTGTGGAGCTGAGGGGATTCGAACCCCTGACCCTCACACTGCCAGTGTGATGCGCTACCAACTGCGCTACAGCCCCGCGTCGCTCGAGGGTTTGTCCCCGGCGTGCTGGGCATACGCTACAGCACGTCTTGGGGTGGGGTGAAATCGGGGGGTTGGTTCGGGGTTCCGTTGGGGGCTCGGGGGTGTTAGACCGTGGGGATGGCGTCGTTGCGGGATGTTGGTGTGGGGATGGTGGGTCCGGAGGGGGTGGATCCGGCTGCGCGGCGGGTTGGGCAGGAGGGGTTGCTGCGGGGGTTGGTGGATCGGCTGTTGGCGGCGGGTGGGGTGCAGGGGCGGCGGTTGCGGGATTGTGGGGTGGGGGACGGGCGGGATGTCGGGTTGGCGGAGTTGGGCCGGCTACCGACTGTGGGTAAGCGGGATCTGTGGGATCACTATCCGTATGGGTTGCGGGCGGTGGATGCCGATGACGTTGTGTGTGTTCACGGGTCTTCGGGGACGGGTGGGCGGCCGACGTTGGTGCCGTACACCGCCCGGGATGTGGAGATCTGGGGTGAGGTGGTGGCGCGGGCGCTGGTCGGGGCGGGGGCCACCAGCCGGAGCGTGGTGCACAACGCGTATGGATATGGGCTGTTCACGGGGGGTTTGGGGCTGCACCACGGGGCGATGCGGTTGGGCGCGACCGTGGTGCCGATGTCCGGGGGGATGACGGAGCGGCAGGTGCGGTTGATCCGGGATCTGCGACCGGATGTGTTGGCGTGCACTCCGTCGTATGCCATTCACCTGGGTGAGGCGATGACGGGCGGTAACAGCCTGCGGGTGGGTTTGCACGGGGCGGAGCCGTGGACCGACGAGATGCGCGGTGCGATCGAGCGGCTGCTGGGGATTCGCGCGCTGGACATCTACGGGCTCTCGGAGATCATCGGACCGGGGGTGGCCTGCGAGTCGTTGGATTCCGAAGGCATGCTCAACATCGCCGAGGACCACTTCTACCCGGAGTGTGTGGACGGTGACGGCGAGCCGGTGCCGGATGGGACGCCGGGGGAGTTGGTGTTCAGCACGCTCACCAAGACCGGGATGCCGCTGCTGAGGTACCGCACGGGTGACGTCGCGACGCTCGCCCCGCCGACGCCGAACTCGCCGCGGACGTTGCGGCGGATGTCGAAGCTGCTCGGGCGCACCGACGACATGCTGGTGATCCGGGGGGTGAACGTGTTCCCGACCGAGGTCGAGGCCGTGTTGCTCGCCGATCCCCGGGTCAGCCCGCACTACCTGGTCGTCGAGGACCGGCGGGTCGCCAAGCGCGCCGAGTTGCGGGTCGCCGTCGAGCCGCGCACCCCCACCGACGAGGCCCAGCTCGCCGCCGCTCTCGTCCACGCCTTGCGCGAGCGCCTGGGCATCGGCTGTGACGTGCGGGTCTTCGCCGCGGGCAGCATCCCGCGCACCGAGACGGGCAAGGCCAAGCGCCTTGCCCGGTGGACCGACGGTGCGAGCCCGCTACCCGGTCTGACCTGGGGCTGACCGGGAGCGGCGGTCGAGCAGGGTCAGCGCCGCGGGCAGCAGCACGCCCCGGATCAGGGTCGCGTCGAGGACGACCGCGGTCGCCATGGCGATCCCGAGTTGTTTGTTCTCGATCGAGGTCAGCGTGACGAAGACCGCGAACACGGCGGTCATGATCGTCGCCGCGCTGGTGACCACACCCGCCGACGCCCCGATACCCGCCACGACGGACCGGCGTTCGCGGATCCGGCTGAGGATGAAGATGTGGTAGTCCATGCTCAGTCCGAAGAGGACGACGAAGGTGAACAGCGGCAGCCAGTCCATCACCCCGCCGTACGGGGTGAAACCGAGCACCGACGCGAGGTGGCCGTCCTGGAAGACCCAGGTGACCACCCCGCAGGCCGCCCCGATGGCGAGCAGGTTGAGCACGATCGACACCAGCGGGATCGCCACCGACCGGAACGTGACGAGCAGCAGCACGAACGCGATCAGCAACACGAGCCCGAGCACCAGCGGTGTCCGCTCGGCGATGCGCTGGGTGTAGTCCCTGACTTGAGCGGATTTCCCGCTTGTCGCGTAGTCCACACCGGACACCGTGCCGATCGTGCTGGGCAGTATCTCGGTGCGCAGCGCCTCCACCGCCCGGTTGGTCACGTCGTCGGTTCCGGAGCCGGACAGCGGCACCCGGATCACCACCACCTTGTCGACCTTGGCCACGGCGATCGGGTTGTGGATGGGCCCGTCGGCCGAGGCGCGCGACCGCAGCCGCTCCACGGCCGCCATGACCTGCGGTGTGTTGGCGGGTGAGCCGTCCTTGTTCCACACCACCACCCGCGCGGGTGTCGGTGTGCCGGGGAACGCTTCCTGCATGCGCACCGCGTTGTCCACTCCCGCGACGGATCGCGGCAGGCTGTTGAGGACCGACGCGTCCTGCAGGTGGATTCCCAGCGCGGGCAACGCCATCACGACCAGTGCGACGACCGCCGCCCCGCTCCACAGCAGCGGCCGACGCACCACCCGTCGCACGACCGCCGACCACACCCGGGACTCGCCCGCGGCGACCCGGCGTCGACCGAGGAACGGCACCCGCCAGGCGTCGACGCGGTCACCGAGCAGCGCGATCGTCGCGGGCAGCACCGTCACCGACGCGATCATGGCCAGGCCGACGACCAGGGTTGTGCCGACGGCGAGACCGCGGAACGCGTCGACGCCGGTGCACAGCAACCCGGTCAGGCACAGCACCACGGTCACCCCGGACAGCACGACCACATGCCCGGACGTGCGTGCCGTGGCAGGCAGAGCGGCGTGCACCGACCGGCCCGCGTGCCGCTCCTCTCGGTATCGGCGCAGGTAGAACAGCGAGTAGTCGACCCCGACGGCCACACCGATCAGCAGGACCAGCGACGACACCGCGCTGTTGATCGGGACGACCTTGCCGATGACCGCCAGCAACGACAACGACGTGAGCAGACCGGTCACCGTCAGCAGCACCGGAATCCCCGCGGCCACCACGGAACCGAACACGACCAGGAGGATGATCAGCACCACCGGCAGGGACAGCAGGTGCGAGCGGGCCAGGTCGCTCTTGATCGTCTCGTCGACGGCCGTGGTCAGGCTGCGGTCCCCGGCCTGCGCCAGCCGCACGTCGGGATGGCGGCGGGCGGTGGCCGCCACGGCGTCCACAGTGGTCTGGAAGTTCGCCTTGATCCGTTCGACCGGGCCCGCGACCTGGAACGTGACCAGCGTGGACCGCTCGTCCGCCAGGGGTGCCCTGACCTCGACGGCCGCCCCGCCCGCGTTGTCCAGGGTCTTGACCAGGTCGTCGACCGCGCCCCGCACGTCACCCGGGCCCTGGACCAGGACGTTCTCCCGGACCGGGTCGAACTCGCGCTGCTGGCCGAGAACTGCTTGCGCGCGACCGGAATCCCCCGGGTCGGTGGTCCGCGCGTCCGGTCCGCCGACGATCATGCTCGCCGTGGACGCGATCGCCACCAACGCCAACCAGCCGCCGATGGCCCGGCCGCGGTGGCGAACCGACCAGCTCGCGACCCGTTCGACGAATCCGGGGTTGTCCGGGCGCGCCAAGTCAACCGACTTGCGAGTCGGCACCATGAAGTGATGTCCTTTCCCACGAAGGGGTACCGCCGTGCGAACTCGCCCACGCGGGCGAGGGTGGTTGCTGCTTCAGCGGGTCGCCGAGTTGCCGCTCGGCGACCCCCATTTCGTTTCTAGTCGACGTCCACGAGCACGCGCTCGATCTTCGCCAGCCGCGCCTGAACGTCGTCGAGTTGTGCGTTCAGCCTGCCCAACGCCTGCTCGTTGGCGACCTGTGTCGCGGCCACCGACTCGGCCGGCGCCCGGTAGGCGTACTCCCGGCTCAGCGCGGCGCGGGCGCGCCAACTGGCCGCCAACTGCCAGATGGCGACCGTGATGACCGTGGTGAGCAGGACGAACACGCCGACCACACCGAGCGCTTCCTGCCATTCCCTGCCGCTCATTCCCCCGCTGACCCCTTCCGTGGCTATGCTCCGATGGCACCTGCCAACAAATGTTAGCAGCAGACGGGGGTGGCGAACCACCACCAAGGAGTTCTTGGGCAAGTGACCCGGGTGGCGGCTGACCCGGGCGATCGGATGTGGCAGGTTCGGATGACGTCAATGGAATACGTTCGGGGAGTGGTTCCATGCGTCGTTTCGCTATTCCGGTCGCGCTCGCGGTGGCCTTGCTGGGGGTGCCGGGGGTTGCGTTGGCCGATCAACACGGGTACGACACCGTCGTTTGTCACACCGACACGGCCTACATCTACACCTATGAGGACACCGGCTCGGCCTCGCGTGATTCGTTGCCTCGCGGGGCGCATTTTCAGGTGTACCACGATGACGGTGGATGGCGGTTCGGGGTGCGCAACTACAACGGTATTTCCGGGTATGTCCTCGCCAGTCAACTCTGCCGGGCCTGAGGAGGCGATGTGAAGCGGATTGGTGCGGTTCTGGTCGCGGTGGTGTCCGCGTTCGTGCTGGTCACGCCCGCGTCGGCGGTCAGTGGTGACCGTCGTTGCGTGGACTGGTCGGTGTTGCTGGTGCGCAACTACCCGGCGGGTCAGGCGTGGACCCAGCTCTATCCGAAACAGACCTTCAGCGTCTACGAATACCGCGACTCCGGCTGGGCCCGCGGTTTCGCCTGGGGGCAGGTGAACACCGACCACAGCCCTTATGCGCCGCCCTACAACGACGTATGGGTGGAGACCGCGGGGCTTGGCAAACACGTCAACGACGGATCCGCGTGTTGATCTGATCACCAGCCCGATTTCCCTCGGCGCGGTCACGGGTGCGGCTCGTGACCGCGCCCCGGGGAAACGTGACGGACCCCCGTGCGGGTCGTGTGGGTGCCGTGCGACCCGGTCACACCGCGGGACCCTGATACCAGTCCCCTGGGTGTCATTCCACAGGGTGATGTTCGGGTCCGCCCACAGCCCGATGTCGCACCGAAGCCCGGAATGTCAGCCTGCTGCCACCTGGACAGGTGACAACGAGAGGGGATTCTGTGCGGCCGATGATCCGAGCCGTCGGTGGGGTGGCCACCGCCGTCGCGCTCGTAGTGGGGACAGCCGCGTTCGCCGACGCGCAACTGGTGGCGGAACGGACGCCGGGGTCGATCGGGTGGGCGCCGTGCGCGGGCGTACCGGACGTCGAGTGCGGGTCGCTGCGGTTACCGGTGGACTGGGCCAAGCCGGGCGGGGGCAAGTTCGGCATGGCCGTGGCCCGCCGCACGGCGACCGACCAGGCGCACCGGATCGGGGTGCTGGTGGTCAACCCGGGTGGGCCGGGCGGGTCGGGGGTGGAGTTCGCCGAGTTCGCCCCGGAGTACTTCAGCCCGGAGGTGCTGGCCCGGTTCGACATCGTCGGGTTCGACCCGCGCGGGGTCGGTGCCAGCCTGCCCGCGGTGTGCTCGGCTGACCTGTTGCAGAGCAGGCCGTCGTCGCACCTCGCGTCGCAGCGCGATTTCAACCAGTACCTGGCCTACACGCGGACGCTCAACGCCGACTGCAGGCAGCGCTCCGGGCCGGTCTACGACCACGCCGACACGCTGGCCGTGGTCGACGACGTCGACGCCCTGCGGGTCGCGCTGGGCGAGAAGAAGATCAGCTACTACGGGGTGTCCTACGGTACTCTTCTTGGCCAACAATACGCCGAGCGCTACGGCCGCAACCTGCGCGCCATGGTGATCGACTCCAACATGGACCACACCAGCGACGCCGAGCGGTTCACCACCGTCAGCGCCGCCACCGCCGAGGACTCGCTCCGCGAGTTCGCCAAGTGGTGTGACCGCGCGGCCAGTTGCGCGCTGCACGGCAAGAACGTGCTCAAGGAGTGGGACAAACTGCTCGCCCGCGCCGACCGCGGTCAGGTCATCGACTCGGTCGACCCGAACCACCACCTGAGCGTGGACGAGATCACCAGCACTGCGTTCAGCGCCTTCTACGGTCCGCAGTGGACCGAGCTGGCGGACTGGCTGGTGTCGCTGCGGACCACGCCCCGGCCGGTCGCGTACGCGGCGGGCGACTCGGTGCCGACCCCGTTCGCCGCCGTCTTCTGCCAGGACTGGTCGTTCCGGCCGCTGACCTACCGCGACTACGTCGGCCTGGACCGCGCGGCCAACCAGGTCGCCCCGCACATGCGCGGATCGGCCCTGGCCACCCTGGGTGTGCTCGGCTGCGCCGGCGTGCCCGACCCGGCCAACAACCCACAACGAAAGCTCGACATCCGCGCCGCGCCGCAGATCCTGATGCTCAATTCGCTGCACGACCCGGCCACCTCGTACGACTGGGCCGTCAACGTGCACCGGCAGACCCGGAACACGACGACCCTGCTCACCTACGACGGTTGGGGCCACGGCGCGTACAACAAGTCGTCGTGCGTGATGAGCACGACCGACGCGTACCTGACCACGCTGCGCACGCCGCGTGACGGCACGCACTGCCCGGCGGTGGAGCCCTCGCCGTCGACGGCGCAGAAGCGGACGGCGGCCGTCGCGCCGACCCGGCCGCTGCCGGTCGGCCCCGTCCCCGGCCTGCCCGGCTGGGGGATCTGACCGCCGGACTCGGGCTGGGCCGCTGTCCGGGCGGCCCAGCCCGCTGACCTCGTACTTTAGGCTGACCCGTGGGCTACCCGACCCTTGTAGCATCGAACGGTGCACGAGTTGTGGGACGAGCCCCGCCCGCCCGGCGCCGCGCCTCGGGCCTGGCGTGACTGGGTGCTGGTCGGCGTCCTCATCGTGCTCGCGGTTGTCGAGGGCGTGCTACGGCACTCGTGGCCCTGGCCAGCCCTCTTGATGCCCACGCTCTTGTGGCGTCGAACCCACCCCTTCGCGATGACCGCCATCGGCTTCGGCGGCGCGATGGCGGTCATTCTCGCGTTCGGCCCGCCCATCCTCTATACGACCGCGTTCTTCTTAGTGCTGCTGTACGCCCTGTTCAGATGGGGCTCAGGTCGGGAGGTAGTGGCGGGCGTCGCCGTTATCGCGGTCAAGTCAGCGATTTCTGTCCTCTATGGGGGCGATAACCTCGCTGGCGTCCTGGTGCTGTTGGCGGTAGCCGCTATCGGCGGCGCTGTGCGCTATCGAGTGGCGGATCGCGCCCGCGAGATGGAACGCGTGGTCTTGGTCGAGCGCGAACGACTGGCGCGCGACCTCCACGACACTGTGGCACACCACGTGTCAGCTATGGCGGTACGAGCACAGGCCGGGATCGCCGTTGCCGACCTCAGTGCCGATGCTCCGGTCGAGGCGTTGAAGGTCATCGAGGCTGAGGCGGGACGCGCGTTGGACGAGATGCGCGCCGTGGTACACGCGTTGCGCGAGCCGGTCGACCTGTTGTCCTTGGCCGGATCGGGACCGCCTGTCGTCGAGGTTGTCGGTGACGTGTCCGCGGTGCCACCCGCAGTGGCCACCACGGTGTTCCGGATAGCGCAAGAGGCCGTGACGAACGCTCGTCGTCACGCGGTCGACGTGACAAGAGTCGTTGTGCGCGTAGTGGTTGACGATGCTGTGTCGTTGACGGTGACCGATGACGGTGCGGTGCCCACCCGCCGTGGGGCTGGCCACGGGCTCGTCGGAATGGCCGAACGGGCGCGACTCCTGGGTGGGACCTGCGAGGCTGGCCACTCCGGCGACGGCTGGGTCGTGCGCGCGGTGTTGCCCCGATGATCCGGGTGGTGCTCGCCGACGACCAGGAGATCATCCGAACCGGTCTGGGCATGATCCTCGACGCGCAGCCGGACATCTCGGTGGTCGGCATGGCCGCAGACGGCGCGGAAGCCGTCGAACTGACCCGGCGACTGCGGCCTGACGTGTGCCTGTTCGACATCCGCATGCCGGGGGTCGACGGTATCGAGGCGACCCGCCTGGTCGACCCGGTCCCCGTTGTGGTGATCACGACCTTCGACCTCGACGAGCACGTCCACGCCGCTCTGCGCGCCGGGGCGAAGGGGTTCCTGCTCAAGAACTCCGGAACCGAACTGTTGGGCCAGGCGATTCGAGCCGCCGCCGCCGGGGACGCGTTGATCGCGCCGACCGTGACCGTTCGCCTGCTCGGCGCGTTCGCGGACCGTGGGCGCCCGGTCCAACCGGTGGACCCGTTGACCGAACGCGAGGAAGAGGTCGTGCGCACGGTCGCGTCCGGCCGGACGAACACCGAGATCGCGGCTGACCTGCACATCTCGGTGAGCACGGTGAAGACGCACATCGCGAGCCTGATGGCGAAACTCGGGGTGCGGAACCGGGTCGAGATCGCCATGTGGGCCTATGAGACAGGGCGCGCTCGGCCTTAAGTACGGCTCCAGTGTGGCCTGTTGAGCGATGATTCCCAGTCCGCCGCTCGCGACGATGGACGCATGGTTCAGTTGCGGTGGTGGCCCTTGGTGTTGTTGTCGGTGGTCCCGGTCGTCGCCGGGCTCGTGCGGGTGGTCGGGTTGAGTGTGCCCGATCCCTCGAATGCCCGGTTCGTGGCCGATCCGGTACCGCTCGTGTCGCACATCGTCGGTGCGACGTTGTTCTGCGTGATCGGGGCGTTCCAGTTCCGCCATCGGCGCGGTCACCGGGTCTTAGGGCGGATCTTGTTGCCGTGCGGGGTCGTGGCGGGGGCGTCCGGGGTGTGGATGGCCATCGCCTATCCGGACGCGCATGGTGACGGGCTCCTGCTGCGGGTTTTCCGGTTGGTCTTCGGGTCGGCGATGGTGGTCGCCCTCGTGCTCGCGTACGTCACTGCCCGGCGGCGCGAGTTCCGGGCACACGGGGCCTGGGTGCTGCGGGGATACGCGATCGGCATGGGCGCGGGAACACAGGTGATCACGAACCTGCTGTGGGTGGCCGCGGTCGGCCAGCCCGTGGGGAACGTGCGCGCGGTGGTGTTGCTGGCCGGGTGGGTGGTCAACGTTGTCGTGGCGGAGTGGTTGATCCGGCGAGTGGCGCCGCGCGGCACCTCAGTGTCCGAAGTGGACGCCGAGACCGAGCGCGGCGGCGAGGACGTGGGCGGCCAGCCTGGGCGGGATGGCGTTGCCGATCTGCTGCGCGATGTCGCTGCCGGACCAGGGGTAGTCCGCGGGGAAGGTCTGCAGGCTGCCCGCCTCGGCGAGGGTGAAGCGGCCGAGCGGCTCGCCGGACGGGCTGGTGAGGCGGTTGCGGGTGATCTTGCCGGTGACGGTGGCGGCCGGTTCGGCGGAGGTGCGGCGACCGCGGGCCCTCGGGTCACCGCCGGTGCCGTAGTTGGAGATGACGGTGAACGGGGTGGGGCGGGCGAGGGCCTCGGCCATCGACACCCAGGGGAGGAGGCGGGGGTCGCCCGCGGCGGCGGGGAGACCCTTGCGGTAGCGGCGGTGCGTCGGGGCGGGCAGCACCGGTTGCCGGTCGCGGCGGGCGATGAGAATGGCGCGGCGGCGGGTCTGCGGGACCCCGTACTCCTCGGTGTTGAGGATGCCGTAGGCGCTGCGGTAGCCGATGGTCGCGAGAGCCTCGGCGACGGCCTCCCACACCGGCAACACGGCCTGGACCTGTTCCAACACGATCGCCTCGTACGGCCTGCCGAGCCGGTCGGCCGCCAGTGCCCACCGGAGGGGTTCGAGGACGAGGGCGGTGCGTTCGTCGGACAGGTGCGTCAGGTCGGACGTGACATCTTCACCCGCCGCCATCCGCTTGACGAGGGCCAAGACCTGGTCGAGCGCTCGCCGCCCCGCCCCACCCCCCGCCACGGTGTACGTCTGACACGGCGGCCCACCCACCAAGACATCCGTGTCGGGGAAGTCGTCGGGACCGTAGCCTCGAACATCGTCGGCGACGGTAGCCAGCCCCGCGGCAGCCCTGGTCGCACAAGCGTTGCGATCCCACTCCACACCCACCGCGTCAACACCCAACCAGCGCGCGGCGACATCGAGGCCACCCGGCCCCGCAAACAGGTCAACCATCCGCGCCACAGCGGCGAATCCTAGTAGCTGAGTCGAGCCACCAGGTGAGTAAGTCCTGGGTGGGGGTGGTGCCTGGGAATGGGTGAGGGTGGGTGTACATCGAGGCTGACCGACGCGGGGTTCGTGACGGTGGCGGTGGCCCGGCGATGTTGGGGTTCACCTTCGGGCGTGGCGGCTGGGGTTCCTGCCAGTGGGGAAGCCCGGGGCGGTTCCCGCGTCTGCTCCCGTGTCGGTCCCCGCCGGTACCCGCGTCATGGCCTTGAGCAGGTTGGCGGCGAGACGAGGCCGCTCTGTGTATCCGGACTGCCCCGGGCAGGTAGCGGAACAGGTGTCCCAGGCGGGCGTGTGTATGGCGCAGGAATCGGGCATCGGAGGTGGACTTGAACAGTGAGGCTTATTCAGGTGGGTTGATGGGGATTAGGTGTTGACCCGCCCAACGAGGGAGGCGGTCCGTTTGAGAGAATGTGGTTACCACGCCAACATTCACCACTCGGACCGCCTGACATGTATCAGGCCACCGGTCTCACCCGAGACCGTGTCGAGGAATTGTGTGTTCTGATCCACCGGGCCGGGGGTGGTGGGTGGCCGCCGGTCCTGGGGTTGTTCCGGTCGGTGGTGGTGACCTTGGCGTATCTGCGGCGGAACCGGGTGCAGGCGGAGTTGGCCGAGGCGTACGGGGTGTCGCAGTCGACGATCAGCCGGGCGGTCTCGGCGGTGACACCGGTCCTGGCCGAGGTCCTCAAGCGGGGCGTTCCCACGGCGGACGACCTCGACGACCGCCGCGCCTACGTCGTGGACGGGACCCTGCTCCCGTGCTGGTCCTGGGCGTCGCACCCCGAACCGTTCTCCGGCAAACACCGCACCACAGGGCTCAACGTCCACGTCGTGTGCACCCTCGACGGCCGCCTGCGGTGGGTGTCGGACCCGATGCCGGGGCACGGCACGACATCGCCAACCTCCGGCAGTCCCCGCATCCTCGACGGCCGCGACCCCCATGACTGGCTCGGCGACAAAGGCCATGTCGGGTCCGGCATCCTCACCCCGATCCGCACACCCCGCAACCGCGAGTACCTCGACTGGGGAGAAAGACTACAACCGCCACCACAACAGCATCCGCGTCGTCGTCGAACGCGCCATCGCACACCTGAAGACCTGGCGGATCCTGCACACCGACTACCGGAGACCCATCACGACCTTCACCACCACCATCTCGGCCGTCATCGGCCTCTACTTCTACACCGCTGAATAAGCCTCAGTGCCTAGACCACCGCCCGGTTGACCAACTCCGCGTCGGTCAACCAGGGGCCGCAGGTGGACCCTCGGCAGTCACGTTGCCAGGTGAGGTGTGTCCTTCAGCAGGTTGTCGGTTCTGATGTGAAGTGCGGCCGCGGGGGTGTCGCTGTCGGCTGGCCGAGCCCGCCCGGTGTGGCAGGTGGCCGTGGCGGGGGAGGCAGCCGCGTGGCCTGCGAATTTTCCCAGGCGGCGGGGGCTTGAAAACGGACAAAACCAGGGCTAGCGTCTGCGCACTTCACTGCTGGAGAGGAGCGCGCCGATGGTGTTCGCGCGGTTGTGCACGGTGGTGACCGTTGTCGCGGTCGCGATGCTCGGTGGTGCTCGGGCGGCCGCCGAACTGGTGGGGAGTTCGTTGTTCTGAGCGGCATTCGGTGAATTGTCGTTCCCGGCAAACGGGAATATCAATTCGGCCTTGTCCTGGTGTTCGGTGGCCGGTTATCGTCACCAGTCCCGACTGTTTTGTCCGATTTGACCTGGGGTTTCGCTCGGTTTGACAGTGATGCCGGTGTGAAGAACTCCCGCCGTGAAAGGCCTGTTCCGGTCACTCGCCCGGGGTTAACGTTCGACGCCATTGTTCGTCCCTGCGTTTTCCAGGTTTCCCTGTCGTGGTTATCCCGCCGCGAAAACCTGGGAAAGGAGCACTATGAAGCCGGCACATCGCCTGCTCGCCATCGGCGGCGCGGTTGCCGCGGGAATGGTGGTCGTCGGAACCGCCATCGCCGTGCCCAACACCCCGGCCCAGCAAGCCACCACGATGACGGCGGCGCAGGCGCAGGCCAACGCGACCAACGCCGTCTCGGCCATGGTCGCCAACCCGCCCGCCGCCCTGCACGCCAGCGGCAAGGACAAGTTCACCCAGTCCGCCGTCCGCTCGGCGAACGGGCTCAACTACGTCGCCTACAACCGCACCTACCAGGACCTGCCGGTCATCGGTGGCGACTTCGTCGTCGCGACCGACAACCAGGGCACGATCAAGGCGACCTCGGTCGCCCAGGACAACACCCTGGGTGAGGTCGACACGACCTCGGCCAAGCTGACCCAGGCCCAGGCCGACGCCATCGCGCTCAAGCAGTTGAAGAACGCCAAGTCCAACGGCGCGGGCCGCAAGGTCGTCGTGGCCGACGGCTCCGGCAAGCTGGCCTACGAGAGCAACGTCATCGGCAAGGACGAGCACGGCGACGCCAGCGCGCTGAGCGTGTACGTCGACGCGAACACGGGCGCCGTGCTGCGCACCGTCGAGCACCTCGCCGAGGGCAGCGGCACCGGGTACTGGAACGGCCCGAGCCCGCTGACCATCAACACCAGCAAGTCCGGCAGCACCTACAGCATGTCCGACCCGAACATCGCGGGCCTGGACTGCCGCGACTACAGCTCCGGTTCGGTGCTCACCGGCTCCGACGACACGTGGGGCAACGGCCAGGCCACGAACAAGGAGACCGACTGCGTCGACGCCCTGTTCGTGACGCAGACCGAGAACAAGATGCTCTCCGCCTGGACCGGCCGCAACAGCTTCGACGGCCAGGGCGGCGCGTGGAAGATCAACGTCGGCCTGGACGAGCAGAACGCGTACTACTACAACTCGCGCCCGGCGTACGTGAACATCGGCCACAACCCCAGCGGCCAGTGGGTGTCCTCATTGGACGTCCTCGGTCACGAGATGGGGCACGGCATCGACGACCACTCCGGGTCCGGCGGCTTCTCCGGCGGCGGCACCCAGGAGTTCATCGGTGACGTGTTCGGCGCCGCCTCCGAGTGGTACGCCAACGAGCCGTCGCAGTACGACGCGCCGGACTACATCGTCGGCGAGGAGGTCGACCTGGTCGGCAGCGGCCCGATCCGCTACATGTACGACCCGTCGAAGCACGGCAGCGACCCGAACTGCTACTCCTCCAGCGTCCCCAACATGGAGGTGCACGCGGCGGCCGGTGTCGGCAACCACTGGTTCTACCTGCTGGCTGAGGGCTCCAACCCGAGCAACGGCCAGCCGACCAGCCCGACCTGCAACAACACCTCGCTGCAGGGCATCAGCATCCAGAAGGCCATCAACATCATCCACGGCGCGATCCAGCTCAAGACCTCGAGCAGTTCGTACCTGAAGTACCGCACCTGGACGCTGACCGCGGCGAAGAACCTGTACCAGGGAAGCTGCGCCGAGTTCAACGCGGTCAAGGCCGCGTGGGACGCGGTGAGCGTGCCTGCCCAGTCCGGTGACCCGACCTGCACCGGCGGCACCACCACGACGCCGCCGACCAGCTCGACCACCAAGCCGACCAGCAGCACCACCCCGCCGACCTCGCCGACCACCACCACCCAGCCGGGCGGCTGCTCGGGTCAGAAGATCCTGAACCCCGGCTTCGAGTCGGGCAAGGCGAACTGGACCGACCCGAACTCCACCATCGGCAACTGGACCGGCTACCGCGAGCCCGCCCGCAGCGGCTCGTACTCGTCCTGGCTCGGCGGTTGGGGCTCGGCGCACACCGACACGGTCACCCAGTCGATCAGCATCCCGTCCGGCTGCAAGGCCACGCTGAGCTTCTGGCTGCACGTCGATTCGGCGGAAACCGAGAACCTGGCGTACGACAAGCTCACCGTCAGCCTCGGTTCGTCCACGGTGGCCCAGTTCTCCAACACGAACAAGGCCACCGGCTACGTCCAGAAGACCTACGACGTCTCGTCGTTGGCCGGGCAGACCGTGACCCTCAAGTTCGCGGGCTCCGAGGACACCAACCTGCAAACCTCGTTCGTCATCGACGACCTGGCCCTCAACCTGGGCTGATCGTCCCTTGAGGACAGTCGGGCGGGCACCCTGACCGGGTGCCCGCCCGCTGTCGTGCGTGGACCGCCCCGAGCTACTTCAGCTTGCCCGAGATGAAGTCGAGGGCAGTGCGGATCTCCTTGTAGGACTTGGGTTCCTTGGCGGCCGCCAGTCGGGCGGTCGCGCCGTTCGGGCCGACGGCGGGCTTGCCCGCCGTGTACAGCCAGGTCTGCAGCAGCGAGTACACCGGCTTCCCGGAGATCTTCTCCGCCAGCGCGGTGAAGTCGCTGATCCGGCCGGTGCTGTAGCCGCGGGTCTGCTGCCAGGTGCGCAGGATCGTGAAGAACGCGTCGTCGCCGACGAGGGTGCGCAGGGCCTGGATGGCGGCCGCGCCGCGGTCGTAGACGGCGCCGTCGAACTGCTTGGCGGGGCTGGGGTCGCCGGGGAGGACCTGCCAGAACGGGTCGTCGGCCGGGTGCAGGTCGTAGACGTACTGGGCGAGCTCGGCCGGGGTGCCCTCGCCGACGTGGTCGGACCACAGGTACTGGGCGTAGGTCGCGAAGCCCTCGTTGAGCCAGATGTCGCTCCACCGGCCGACCGACACGTTGTCGCCGAACCACTGGTGCGCGTTCTCGTGCGCGACCACCGACGCGTTGGAGCCGAAGGCGAAGATGCGCGACCCGTACACCGGTCGCGTCTGGTTCTCCAGCGCGAAGCCGATGCCGGTCGTCGCCACGCCGCCTTCGGCCTCGAAGGGGTAGGGACCGAACTGGCTGGACAGGAAGTCCAGGATCTCCGGGGTGCGCTCGATGCTGGCCTTCGCGGCGCCGTAGGTGTCACCCAGGTTGGCGCTGTAGGCGGTGACGAACGGCTTGCCGTCCGGGCTGACCTGCTGGTTGACCTCGAACTTGCCGACCTCCAGCGACGTCAGGTACGTCGCCTGGGGCTTGGTGCTGCGCCACGACCAGCGGGTCCACCCGGCGCGGGTCTTGCTGGTGCGCAACAGGGTCCCGTTGGACAGCGCGGCGACGCCGTCGGGGACCTCGACCGAGACGTCGAAGGTGGCCTTGTCGGTGGGGTGGTCGTTGGACGGGTACCACCAGGCGGCGCTCTGCGGTTCGTTGACGCCCAGGGCGCCGTCGGGGAGCTTGGTCCAGCCGTTCTCGCCGTCGATCTGGACGGTGGACGGGCGGTCGGAGTAGGCGACGACCACGGTGATCGACTGCCCCTTGGCTAACGACTTGGCCGGGGTGACGATCAGTTCGCCGTCGCCTGCCGCGTTCGCCGAGAACGTGGCCGGGACGTTGTTCACCAGCACCGAGGTGACCTTCAACCCGAAGTCGAGGTCGAATCGGGACAATTCCTGCGTGGTGGTCGCGGTGATGGTCGTCGTGCCCGCCAGGACATCTGTCGCGGGCTGGTAGGTGAGCCGGATGTCGTAGTGCGAAACGTCATACCCGCCGTTTCCGGCATTCGGGTAGTAGGGGTCGCCGATCCCGGCCGAACCGGGGGCAGGTGCCGCTGCGGCAACCCCGGTGATCAGCAGAGATGTGACGCAGGCGAGTGCGGTGCCGGTAGCGCCGCGGACAGTTCTGCGCATGTTTCCCTCCCTCGTGGGCGCCGCCGAAGGTAGTGGGTTATTAGCCGCCGACATACAGCCGAAAGAGGGCTCCTACTAACTGGGAATCCGGAATCCGGGCTTGTCGAGTGGTGACGTGGGCCATTGCGCTCAGTCGGGTGCCACCGCGGGATGGGATGCTGTGCCGGTGCCGACCGAAGACCTGGTCCGGTTGCGGCAGGCCCGCGACCGGATGGACCGTGACTACGCGCAGCCGCTCGACGTGGCCGCGCTGGCCCGTGGCGCGCACATGTCGGCCGGGCACTTCGCCCGCAGCTTCCGCGCCGCGTTCGGCGAGACCCCGCACTCGTACCTGATGACCCGCCGCGTCGAGCGCGCGAAGGCCCTGCTGCGCCGCGGCGACCTGAGCGTCACCGAGGTCTGCTTCGCGGTCGGCTGTTCGTCGCTGGGCTCGTTCAGTTCGCGGTTCACCGAACTCGTGGGGGAGACGCCCAGCGCGTACCGGGCCCGCGAGCACTCCGTCGCCGAGGTCATCCCGGCCTGCTACGCGAAGCGGCTGACCCGGCCGGTCCGCTCATCGGTCAGGAACGGAGAAGCGAACGGCGGCGGCGCCTCGTAGCGTGGTCCACATGGCACTGACTCTGTCGCACACGTTCATCGCCGTCCACGACCACGACGCCGCCCTGGCGTTCTACCGGGACGCGCTCGGCCTCAAGGTCCGCAACGACGTCTCGTTCGAGGGGATGCGGTGGGTGACGCTCTACCCGGAGGCCCAGCCCGAGATCGAGATCGTCCTGGAGCCCCCGGCCGCCGACCCGAACACCTCGCCGGAGGACGCCAAGGCGCTGCACGACCTGATGACCAAGGGCCTGCTGCGCGGCGCCATCTTCGCCACCGACGACTGCGACGCCACCTTCACCGCGGTCGCGGCCACCGGCGCCGAGGTCGTCCAGGAACCGATGGACCAGCACTACGGCGTGCGCGATTGCGCGTTCCGGGACCCGTCGGGCAACCTGCTCCGGATCAGCCAGCACAAGCAGGCGTGACGCGGGGGACCGGCACCCCCCGCTCCGGAGGGGGAACATGTCGTCCCGCGCCGTCCTCATCGGCACATCGTCCTACCGCGATGCCCGGCTGCCCGACATCCCGGTCGTCCCGCGCTGCCTGACCGACCTGGCCCGCGCCTTCGCCGACCTCGCCCCGACGGTCCTGCTCGACCAGCCGGACCTCTCCGCTCTCAGCACGGGCCTGACCGCGGCGATGCACGGGGTCGATGACGTGCTGCTCGTGTACTACGTGGGCCACGGCATCGTCGGCCGCAAGCACGAGCTGTACCTCGGTATGCCCGGCACCGACTACGAGCACCCCTCGTTCGGCTCGCTGCCCTACGACGCGCTGCGCGACCGGGTGCTGGACAGCCCCGCCGCCACCAAGATCGTCATCCTGGACTGCTGCTTCTCCGGCCGCGCCCTCGGCGAGCCGCTGGCCGACCCGGCGGGTGCCGTCGTCGGCCAGCTCGCCATCGACGGCACCTACCTGCTCACGTCAACCGAGAGCAACCGGGTCTCGCTGGTCCTCCCCGGCGAGCCGCACACCGCTTTCACCGGCCGACTCCTGCGGGTCCTCGACACCGGCATCCCCGACGCGGGCGACCACCTCACCATCGACGAGGTCTACACCCACCTGCTGGCCGCGATGACCAGCGCGGGCCTGCCCCGCCCGCAGAAGCGCGGCACCCGCACCGCCGACCGCTACCCCATCGCCCCCAACCGCGCCCGCGCCGAGTCGCCCGACACCCTGCGCGACCGCCTGGCGGCCGTGTTGGTCAAGGCCCGCACCCTCGGCTGGCGCACCGTCGCCGACGACCTCGACGACATCCACACCCGCCAGTCCCGCCTCCTGGCCGCCGACGACCCCGAGCTCCTCCGCACCCGCGCCCACCTGCACTTCGCCCACGCCGCCCGCGGCCCCATCGACCCCGCGGGCGACCACCTCACCGAAGTCTGCGACGACCAACAACGCATCCTGCACGACGACAAACACCCAGACCTGCTGATCACCTACTACTACATGGCCACCTGCGCCGCCGCCCTCGGCGACCCGGAACAACTCGAAGACGCCGTCGACGTCCTCCGCATCGCCACCCCCGCCTTCCGCCACGCCTTCGGGTACGCCACCCCCGAAACCTCCCGCGCCCACCACGTCCTGGCCCGCTGCCTCGCCATGACGGTGGACGAAAGCGGCACCAACCTCCAGGAAGCCATCAGCATCCTCGAAGAACTCACCACCACCCGCGCCGCGTCCCTCCCCGCCACCGACCCCGTCCTGACCCAAACCCGCCAAGACCTCGCCGCCACCAACACAGCCGGACCCCTCACCTTCCCGAACGACCTCTGGTCCATCGCCTGACCCCTGCCCCCTGATGCGCCCGCCCCACCCGCCCTCTTACCTCCACCTACCCTCTTGCCGTCGCCCCACCTCTTACCCCCACCCACCCCTACCCCACCCCCTCTTGCCGTCGCCCCACTTCTTACGCCCGCGCCTCAACCCCCACCCTCTTCCCAACCTCGTCCTCTTGCCCCCGCACCTCTTAGCGCACCCCCCCGGGCGCAGCCCGGCCCCCACCCTCTCCGGGGGGCGTCCCCGGTGCCAGTCTACCGGTGCTGGGCGGCGGCGGGGGAAGCTGGCGAGTGTGGTGGATGTGTGGGGGTGTTGTGGATAACTCGGCGGTAGGGGTGGGTCGGATCGAAGGTTGTGGGCACCTCTGAGTTCCTGCTTCGCGTGGTTGATCTTGACGCTGGATGATCATCGGTGCGGAGGGGTTTGTCGTCGCGGCTGGTGCCGGATGAGTTGTGGAGCCGTGGATTCCGGGGTTCGCGGCTCGTCCGCGGGGTGGTGGGACGGCGCTGTTGGGTGATCGGGCGGTGTTCATCGTGATCGTGTTCGTGGTGACCAGTGGGTATGCGTGGCGGATGTTGCCGCGTTCGTTCGGGGGCACGGCACATCGGCGGTTCACCGACTGGACCAAGGTTGGCCTCGGCGGTCGCATTCACCGGGCGGTCCTGGATCGTGCCGGTGAACAGGGCCTCGTCGACTGGGCGGTGGTCGACGCCGCTTCGGTGCGGGCGACGAAAGGGGATCGTTGATCGGGCCGAACCCTGCTCCAAGATCCACGTCTGGACCGAGTTGGATTGCCGCTGCTGATCGGCGCCACGGCGGCCAACCGCAACTCCCACCACGCCCTACGTTCATTCGTCCAGGCGGTGCCACGCCACCGAGCGACGATTCCGCGCCGACAATGCCTACGACGTGCGTGAACCCCGCCGATGGCTGATCGCATCGTCCGCAACGTCATCGCGCCGACATCCGACCAAGTCGGGAGACACCGCTGTGGCCTGGCTCGCCAACGGCTACCACCGACTCGCCGTCGTTGGGAACGCCACGCCCGCCGCCACCCGCGCCTTCGCGGCCCTTACCTGCCTCGCGAGACTTCCCACATAAGACCCGCCCGTAGCCTCTACCCACGCCCAGCCTCTTAGTGCATCCCCCGGGCGCAGCCCGGCCCCCACCCTCTCCGGGGGGCGTCCCCGGTGCCAGTCTACCGGTGCTGGGCGGGCGGCGGGGGGAGCTGGTGAGGTCAGGGGATGGTTGGGGGCGTTGTGGATAACTCGGCAGGAAAGTGTCGGTCGAGTGGAGGGGCGTTGGGATCGGGGCCGGCTCGCTCGGGGCTGAGCCGTGGGTCGCCGTCGCCGGTGGCGGTGCTCGCTGGGGCGTTGGCGGCTTCGCTGGTTGGCAGGGGCGGTGGTTCGGCCACCGAGCAGCTCTGGCGCAGGGTTTCCGCTGGTCAGCGGGAACTCATCGTGACACCGATGAGTTTGTGGGGGCGGTTGCGTTGTACGGGTACCAAGATGGCCGCGAGGCCCCGAGTAGAGGAGTTCACCGTGGACTGGAAGTTGCAGGTCGTCATCGTCCCCGTCGCCGATGTTGATCGGGCGAAGGAGTTCTACGCCGACAAGCTGGGGTTCACCCTCGATGTCGACCACCGGGCGGGGGACCACTTCCGGGTGGTGCAGGTGACGCCTCCTGGCTCCGCGTGTTCGATCGTCTTTGGGCAGGGGGTCGGTGGTGGTGAGCCCGGGTCGGTGAAGGGGTGCCAGTTCGTGGTGAAGGACATTGACGTGGCGGCGCGGCAGCTCACCGAGGCGGGGGTCGCTCATTCGGGGGTTCAGCACTTCGTGGACGGTGTGATGACGCCGGGTCCGGACCCGGATGGGGCCGACTTCAACTCGTTCGTCTTCTTCGAGGACCCCGACGGCAACGCGTGGGCTGTGCAGTACTCGTCCAAGTGACCTACGAGCAGTACCGACGCGAGTTGCACGTCCACTGCTACCGCATGCTCGCCTCTTACGAGCAAGCCGAGGACGCCGTCCAGGAGACCTTCCTGCGCGCGTGGCGCAACAGGGACACCTTCGACGGCGGCAACACCCGCGCGTGGCTGTACAAGATCGCCACGAACGTCTGCGTCGACCAGGCCAGGTCCGCCAGGGCCCGGACCGAGGTCGCCTGGTTGACCCCGTTCCCGGACCGCGAGCTCGACGAGGATCCGCTGGTCGCGGCGGTCGCCAGGGAGACCGTGGAGTTGGCCTTCCTGGTGGCGCTCCAGGTGTTGCCGCCCCGGCAACGGGCGGTGTTGTTGGCCAGGGAGGTACTCGGCATGCCCGCCGCCGATGCCGCCAGGCTCCTGGACATCAGTGTCGCGGCGGCGAACTCGGCGGTGCAGCGGGCTCGGGCGACGTTGCGCGAGCACCTGCCGTCGCACCGCGACGACTGGGCGGCCAGGCAGCCGAGCGCGGCCGAGCGGGATTTGCTGGCCAGGTTCATCGACGCGCACGAGCGGTGCGACGCGGCGGCCGCCATGGCCATCGCGGCAGAGGACATCCGGGTCACCATGCCGCCCAACCCGCTGGTGTTCGACGGGCGCGGCAGGCTCGCGACGCTGCTCGACCGCGGGTTCGGACCCGACCGCGACGGCGACTGGCGGTTGGTGCCCACGGCGGCCAACCGGATGCCCGCCGCCGCGAGCTACCTGCGCAGGCCGGGGGACAGCGAGTTCCGCGCGTTCAAACTGGACGTGCTGCGGGTCGAGGGCGAGCGGATCGCCGAGATCACCACGTTCGGGTACGCCCTGTTCGACCACTTCGGACTGCCGATGCTGCTGCGGTGAGCCGCGTCACGCCCGCCGGGTGCACAGGCTTCGCATAGGTCGGCCACAACGGGGCCAAAGCGGCGCCGCCGATCGTTGTGGACATGACGGCGAACCTGCTCCAGACGGCCCCGGCGGGCGGACGACTCAACGACGACGACCAGGTCGTGCTCGACGTGGTCATCCCGGTCTACAACGAAGAGGACGACCTGGAGCCGTGCGTGCGCACGCTGCGGGCCTACCTGGCGGTGTCGGTGCCCTACCGGTTCCGGATCACCATCGCCGACAACGCCAGCACCGACGCGACCCCGGAGGTGGCCCGGCGGCTGGCCGCCGAGATCGCCGAGGTCGAGGTGGTGCGGCTGGAGCAGAAGGGCCGCGGCCGCGCGCTCAAGCAGGTGTGGCTGGCGTCCGACGCCGCCGTGCTGGCCTACATGGACGTCGACCTGTCCACCGACCTCGCCGCGCTGGCCGCCCTGGTCGCGCCGCTGCTGTCCGGCCACTCGGACGTGGCGATCGGGTCGCGGTTGGCCCGCGGCGCCCGGGTGGTGCGCGGCGCCAAGCGCGAGTTCATCTCGCGGAGCTACAACCTGATCCTGCGCACCGTGCTCGGTGCCCGGTTCTCCGACGCCCAGTGCGGGTTCAAGGCGATTCGCTCGGACGCGGCCCGCGCGGTGCTGCCGCTGGTCGAGGACACCGGCTGGTTCTTCGACACCGAGTTGCTGATCCTGGCCCAGCGCGGCGGCCTGCGCACCTACGAGGTCCCGGTCGACTGGATCGACGACCCGGACTCCTCGGTCGACATCGTCGCCACGGCCATCACCGACCTCAAGGGCGTCGCCCGGATGTGGCGGTCCCGGTCCCGCAAGGCGGGCAAGACCATCAAGGCCACCGCCGTCCCCCGCGTTCCCGTGCACGTCTGAGTTTTGGAGAACCCGATGACCGCCCTGCTTTCGCCCCCGGCGCCCACGCCCACCTCGGCGACCGCGGAACCCAGTCGACTCGCCCGCTTCGCGCGTGGACCTCTTACCCAACCCGCTTTCATCCGCCCGTCCGCGTGGGGACTCCTGTTCGCCACCGCGCTGCTCTACTTCTGGAACCTGACCGCTTCCGGTTATGGCAACGGGTTCTACGCCGCCGCCGTCCAAGCGGGCACGCAGAACTGGAAGGCCTGGATCTTCGGTTCGCTCGACGCGGGCAACACGATCACTGTCGACAAGCCGCCCGCCGCGCTGTGGGTGACAACGGCTTTCACCCGGCTGTTCGGCTTCTCCAGCTTCACCGTCCTCGCCCCGCAGGCCCTGATGGGGGTCGCCGCGGTGGGGTTGCTGTACCTGACCGTCAAGCGCACCAACGGTCCGGTCGCCGGGTTGTTCGCGGGCGCCGTGCTCGCGCTGACGCCGGTCGCGGTGCTGATGTTCCGGTTCAACAACCCGGACGCGCTGCTGGTGCTGCTGCTGGTCGCCGCCGCGTACTGCGTGGTGCGGGCGCTGGAGAAGCCCAAGTGGCTGCTGTGGGCGGGCGCGCTCGTCGGGTTCGCGTTCCTGACCAAGATGATGCAGGCGTTCCTCGTGCTGCCCGGTTTCGCGCTGATGTACTTCGTCGCCGCGCCGTACAACCTGTTGCGCCGGTCGCTGCACCTGCTGGGCGCGGTCGTGACGATGGTCGTCTCGGCAGGGTGGTTCGTCCTGCTGGTCGAGCTGTGGCCCGCGAGCGCCCGCCCGTACATCGGCGGTTCGACCGACAACAGCCTGCTCGAACTCGCCCTCGGCTACAACGGTCTTGGCCGCGTCCTCGGCGGCGAGGGCAACGGCGGCGGTGGCGGTGGTGGTGGTGGCGGCGGGATGAGCGGCAACGTCGGTTTCGGCGGCTCGACCGGCATCACCCGCATGTTCAACTCGTCGTTCGGCGGCGAGATCTCCTGGTTGCTGCCCGCCGCGCTCATCGCGCTCGTCGCCGGTCTGTGGTTCACCCGCCGCGCGCCGCGCACCGACCGGACCCGCGCCGCGCTGCTGATGTGGGGCGGCTGGCTCCTGGTGACCGGCCTGGTGTTCAGCTACATGGGCGGCACCACGCACCCGTACTACTCGATCGCGATGGCGCCCGCGCTGGCCGCCCTGGTCGCCATCGGTGGTCGTGAGCTGTGGCGCGGCCGGTCGGCGTTCGGCCCGCGCGCCTTCCTCGCCGCCATGGTGATGGCGACCGCGGTGTGGGACTTCGTGTTGCTCTCCCGCTCCTCGGACTTCCTGCCCTGGCTGCGGTTCGTGGTCCTGGTCGTCGGCGTGCTCGTGTCGACCTTCCTGGTGGTCGGGTTGCCCACGCTGCGCAGGGCCCTGGCCGTGTTCGTCGCCGCGCTGGTGCTGGCGCTGGGACTGGGCGGCGCCGCTTGGGCCGTGTCCACCGCCGGTCAAGCGCACACCGGGTCCATCCCGACCTCCGGGCCCACCGCCAGTGCGATGGGCGGCGGCTCCGGTCGTTCGTTCGGTGGCGGCGGCATGGAGGGCTCGGCCGATTCGGGGTTGACCGCGCTGCTGTCCGCCACCACCACGAAGTGGGCCGCCGCCATCTCCGGCGCCCAGACCGCGTCCACGCTGGAACTCGAGTCCGGCAAGTCGGTCATCGCCATCGGCGGCTGGAGCGGCACCGACGACGCCCCCACCCTCGACCAGTTCAAGGCGGAGGTCGCGGCGGGCGAGATCCACTACTTCGTCGCCGGTGGCGGTATGGGCGGCATGGGTGGTCGCTCCGGGTCATCGTCGTCCGAGATCGCCACCTGGGTCGCCGCGAACTTCAAGTCCACCACGGTTGGCAACTCCACCGTGTACGACCTGACCGCGTAGCCCCACTTCTCTCGCCCGGGTCGCTCACCGCGTCCCGGGCGAGAGCCGTTTACCGGCAGCACGGCAGGAAACCGTGGGTGAGCAACATGCCGGAGGGCACCGGGACTCGCAGGTACGCGGTCTCGGTGAAGGATTTCACCTGGACCGGCACCGGCACGTACAGCTCGGGGGCGTCGCCGGAGTAGCCGGAGAGGACGGCGTCGGTGTAGGCGCGTTCGGACACGACGGCGGCGAGGCGGGTGGCCGGGCCGGAGCGCGCCAGCAGGGCGCGGACGGGTTCCGCGTCCACCAGGCGGTGCGCTTGGACA
The DNA here is from genome assembly GCF_000482865.1 of Actinokineospora inagensis DSM 44258. Classification (GTDB taxonomy): domain Bacteria; phylum Actinomycetota; class Actinomycetes; order Mycobacteriales; family Pseudonocardiaceae; genus Actinokineospora; species Actinokineospora inagensis. The sequence goes on from NZ_AXWW01000052.1 coordinate 24,859, forward strand.
CGAGCGGCGCCACTCCCGGCGGCGATCGACGTCCCACCGGTCAATGGTCCAACATGGACGGTCGCACGCAGGCGAACGGGATCACCGGAGTGCGCGGCGAGGACGTCTTGCAGCGCGGGCAGAAGCGGGTTGAGCAGCCGGGGGAGGAGACCGGAGCGGACGGCGAGAACCCAGCCGTCGCCGGTGCTCGTGCTCACGGCGGCGCGAGTCCACTCTCGACCAAGTCCGCAATTGTCCATGGCACGCCGCAACAAAACCGGGACGGCACGGGTGAGCGCGGCGTGGTCGCGGCCGTGTCGACCGGCGAAGTCCTTGACGTCGACCACCACAATCGCGCGGTAGGGCGGCAGTTCGGTGTGGCTTGTCACGGCTGGCTCCTTCCGAACGGGACGCCACCACAGGATGCGCACCCCGCGCGGAGTCGACCGTCCGGCGGCGGACGATTAGCGTGCGGGCAACCCGGCGGCCGACGCGAGCGCGCCCGGATCGCCCACGACCAACCGCGGCCCGGCCGCGAGCGCACCACTGCGGCGCAACGCGGCGACCTGCTCGGCGACCGTGCTGCGCGCCATCCCCAGCGCCCGCCCCACCGCCTCCTGCGACAGCGGCACCCGCGGGTCGACCCCATCGGCCACCGCCACCACCTCCAACAGCAGCCGGGCGACCCGAGCGGAACTGCTCAACCGCGCCGACCGCACCTGCTGATCGGCGGCGTCGACCAACTTCGCCCGCAGGTAATCGCGCACAGCCCCGCACGCCCGGTACCTCCCGAGCACGCCGTCGAGAGCAGTGGTCGCCAGCCGATACGCCGTGCACCGTTCCAACGCGACAACCGTGGCCGTACGCGGAATCGACACACTCGGCGCGAGTTCCCCGACCACATCGCCAGAACCCCGCACGGAGAGCACCAACCCGCCGTCGGCCGTGATGAGAACCCGCCCCCGCACGACGGCGAACACATGACCTCCCGGCTCGCCCTCGCGCAGCAACACCCCCGCCCGCGCAAACTCCCGCGGCACCCCGACGGCCAACACCGACGACCACACCGCGGCGCCAACCAGGGCGCGGAAGTTCTGCACACCACCCACATACCGCCCAACCGACCGGCGACGCCGCTCCCCGCCGCGGAATTCCCTCGATCTGAGCACGCCGCACCGCCACGTCAACGCGCACCCCACAGGTTCCCCACAACCACCACCAGCCCAACCCGCGTGTCGCTCCCCCCACACCGAAGATCACCACGCTAGGCCCGGAGCCCACCCACCCGGGGGCCGGGGGCCCATTCCTGAAGGTAGCGCGAATCGCAGGTTGTCAAGGGAGGTGATCGGCTGCCTGTGTATAGCGGTACCGCTTGTGGACAACTGGCCGGAGTCGCCGTTTGGCACGGGATTGCTCTGCTTCCGGTCGTGAGTTCTGTGCTCAGGCCGTAGTCGCTTCGCAGCTCCCTGGTCGCGAGTCTGTCAGTGGATTGTGACCCGCCACAGGTTGACTTCGGTTCTACCCGGGTCCAGGCAGGGGCCCGCCCACCCGGGGGCCGGGGGCCCATTCCTGAACATAGCGCGAATCGCGGGTTGTCAAGGGTGGTGGATGGCTACTTGTGCACAGCCGCAGCACATGTGGACAACTAGGCGAAGTCGCCGCTTGAAACGAGATTGCCCTGCGGCTTCTGGCGGTGAGTTCTGTGCTCCGAACCTGATCGCCTCGCAGGTCTCCGGTCGCGAGGACTGCCGGTGGATCGTGACCCGGCACAGGGTTGACTTTGGCTTCACCCGGGTCCAGGCAGGGGCCCCCCCACCCGGGGGCCGGGGGCCCATTCCTGAACATAGCGCGAATCACGGGCTGTCAAGGGAGGTGATTGGCTGCCTGTGTATAGCGGTACCGCTTGTGGACAACTGGCCAGAGTCGCCGTTGGCACGGGATTGCCCTGCGGCTTCTGGCGGTGGTTTCTGTGCTCAGGACGTGACTGCTTCGCGGCTTCCTGGTCGCGAGTCTGTTGGTGGATCGTGACCCGGCACAGGGTTGACTTTGGCTTCACCCGGGTCCAGGCAGGGGCCCACCCACCCGGGGGCCGGGGGCCCATTCCTGAACATAGCGCGAATCGCGAGCTGTCAAGGGAGGCGGGTGGCTGCTTGTGCATAGCCGGCGCATTTGTGGACAAGTGGGCAGAGCCGCTGGTCGGAACGGTAGATCGTGACCTGCGGTGGCAGGCGACCCACGATCGGGGACCTCGCGCCGGGGGGTTGACTTTGGCTTCACCCGGGTGCACGCAGGGGCCCGCCCACCCGGGGGCCGGGGGCCCATTCCTGAAACTACCGCGACAAGCGTCTTGTCAAGGGGGCGGCGGCCTGACCTGTGGATGGCTCACATGACTGTGGATGACCGGGTCCGTGGACAGAACCTGGTCAACCTGCCCGAGCGGTGAGCCGGTCCGCCCAGCGGCGGATTACCGTCGGTGGTGGCCAACCCGGGCGAGCAGAGAGGAGATCCACCATGGAGACCGAACTACCCGGCTCGTCACCGCGGTGATCGTCCAGCCTCGGTGGCGCACCGTGCGCCCGGCCGCCATGATCACAGGGGTCGGGCGGCGGTGAAGGGTGGCCCATGCGACTTCCCAGTGACCTGGTGGCCGAGTCCCTGATGGCCTACCTGACCGAGGAAGACCGCGCGCACGTGGTCGGCCTGGGCCCGCACCGGGTCTTCGGCGCCGGTGAGACGCTGCTGCGCCAGGGCGACCCGACCGACCACGTGTTGGTCCTGCTGCACGGCTGGACCCGGGTGCTGTCCCGCCGCGCGGACGGCCAGACCGTGTTGATCGCCTTCCGCGGTCCCGGCGACGTCCTCGGTGATCTCGCCGCCCTGCACGGGTGGGTTCGCACGGCCGACGTGGAGAGCCTGGACGAGGTGACCGCGGTGCAGTTGCGCGCGCAGGAGTTCGGCGCGCTGCTCGACCAGCGCCCGTCGGTCGCCCTCGCGATGATCAAACAGTTGGCGTCCCGGTTGCGCGAGGCGGAGAACGCCCGCGCCGACTTCGCCACCATGCACGTCACCGAGCGGGTCGCGACCTACCTGCTGTGGCTCTCCCGCACCTACGGCGTGCGGACCGACACCGGCGTCGCGCTGCGTGTCCCGTTCACCCAGCAGGATGTCGCCAACCGGGTGGGCGCCTCGCTGCGGGCGGTGGCCAGGGCGTTCGCCGTGCTGCGCGACCGCGGCATCGTCATCAACACCCGCAGGCAGACCGTGATCGCCCGACCGGACGTGCTGCGCGCCTTCGTCCGCGACATGCCAAATGGCATGGACTGAGCGCGCCAAACGTCATCGCGGCGCCGTTGTCCCAGGGGCATCCTTGATCCTGCGAGCGGGAGATCCTGGGAGGGGATCGGGATGAGGATGTTGATGACGGTCGGCTCGGTCGCGCGGATCGGTTTCTGGCTTTTCCTTGCCGGGCTCGGTTCCGGCATGTTGCTGGTGCTCGGGCTCTGACCCGGTCCGCACGAGGGTAAATCCGCTGTTCGACTCGGGCTGGAGGCTGCCCGAAATCCGGAGGAGGTGTGTCGCGCCATGGAGAGCCACTTGGTCGGTTGGCTGCACGCGTTGTTGCTGGTGTGAGCGGCGCTCGCCGGGCTGCCGGGGAACCCGGCGAGCGCCCACTGAGCGGGGGGACAAGGGGGTGGTGTCCGGTCCGGGGTGAATAGCCCCGGGCCGGGCGCCCTTTTTCCGGCCTGCCATGGTGTCCGGTATTTGTCCGGTGACGCCGGGTCGGGCTGGATTTGTCACTGGTAACGGGGTGCGGCACCCTGCGATCCTGGGATGGAGGAACAACCGTGCGCGCGCGGAAGGCTGGTGGCCGGGTGGGAGTCGAGATCGCCGATGTCGTCGCCGAGTTGAAGGAGATCCGGCGGGGCCGGGGCGTCCGCTCCGACGACCTGCACAGCCGGGTCGGCCCGGCGCTGCGGATGGCCTGCGGGATAACCGGTTTGGACGACCCGGCCCTGGTCCGGCGCAAGCTGGTGCTGAAGTTGACGCACCTGGGCGCCCGGCTGCCGTCGGATCTGAACCTGGCCGCCGACGCCGCCCTCGGCCTGCACAAGGAGGCCGACGGCGGCTTCCTCGACCAGCGGATCGACTGGCTGGCCACCCGGTTCGACCGCGACCCGCGCACCGCCCGCCGCCGGGTGGACAGCGCGTTCCAACTGCTGGCCGAACTGCTCTACGACGCCGGAATGCGCGACCAGCGCTCCGGCTCGTATTCCCCGGACGGGTGGTATGTCGAATCCCTGCGCGCCGCGCTGCGATTGGACCTGGATGTCCCGACGCTGACCGAGCAACGCCAGATCGTGGCCGCTGTGGACGAGTTGGACGAACTGGTCCTGTCCTTCAGCGCGCCGCGCGACCAGGCGATGCCACCGGACGGCCCGGAAATCCGTGCGGAAATCGCGTATGGCGGCGAGATCGTCGAGGAACAGCGGGTTTCGTCCAGCCACACCCGGTTCATCGTGCGATTGCCGAGCCCGTTGAGCCTGGGCCAACGCCACGATTACAGCATCAAGTTCACGGCTTATCCGCGTTCCTGGATGCGCCCCTACTACGTTTTCACCCCGCTGCGCCGCTGCGAGGAGTTCACCGTCCGGGTCCGGTTCGACCCGGCGACGCCACCGGACTCCGTGTGGCGGGTGAACGGGCTGCCCGCCAAGGCCTACGAGGACTTCGAACCCGGCGACGACCAGCTCACCATCGACCGGGTCGGCGACATCGCCCTGGAGTTCCACGACCTGCAACAGGGCCTCAGCTACGGCCTGCAATGGCGCAACCGCACGGACTGACCCGGGGTGGTTGACCACTCGGAGCGAGCGGTCAACCACCATCGGGCTAAGCCCATTCGGGTAGGCGCGCGGCGATGTCCGCGGGGCTCGGCATGTCCGCGATCTCGTCCGCCAGGGTCGCGACGGCCTTGGCGATGGCCTCGTCGGTGAGCAGGGCGCTCGCGGTCTCGGTGATGGCGTCCGGGTTGACGTCGTCGCCGAGGAGCTGTCGGGCGGCGCCCGCGCCGGTGAACGTCTCGGCGTTGTCGAACTGGTCGGCGCCCTGGGGCAGGAACAGTTGCGGGACGCCCGCGGCGGCGGAACCCAGCGTGGTGCCGGAGCCGCCGTGGTGCACGACGAGGTCCACGTGTGGCAGCAGTTCGGCCTGCGGGACCCACGGCTGCACGGTGACGTTCGACGGCGGGTCGCCCAGGTCGGCCAGGGACACCGTCGGTCCGGCCGCGACGAGGACGCGGTGGCCGGTGGCGGCGAGGCCCTGGATGGCGGCGGTCAGCACCCGCGGGTTGCCGAACGCGGTGCCGAGGGTCAGGTAGATCAGCTTGTCCGGGTGGTCGGCCACCCAGTCCGGCAGCGCGCCGCCCTCGGCGAACGGCACCGGCCGCAGCGGGACCCGGTCCAGGAGCGGTCCGCCCGCGACGGGCTCGACCAGTGACGCCGGGTAGATGTCCAGGTACGGGTCGGTGAAGCCGAAGTCGACCTCTTGCTCGGCGAGCAGCGGCGGCAGGAACTCGCCCAGCGCCTCGACCAGCGCGGTCCCCTTGGTGATGCCGTGGCTGACGGCGGGCACGCCCTCCAGTCGCGCGGTGATCCCGCCGCCGAACGCGGCCGACTCGTACACGACCAGGTCGAACCGCCGGGCGGCGACGACCGGCCGCAGGTCGGCGATCGTCTGCCGCGGCATGACCTCACCGAACACGCGGCGCGCGATGGCCGACGACTCCTCCTTGTCGAACTGGCTGGCCGAGCGGACCTCGGTGCCCGCGGCGGTGGCGAACGCGGCGCGCATGTCGCCGCCCGCGCGGATGAACTCGAACCCCAGTTTCTCCAGCGTGGGCTGGAAGTTGTCCCAGGTGGCGTAGCTGATCTCGTGGCCCGCCTGCTTGGCGGCGATGGCCAGCGGCAGCAGCGGGTAGGTGTGCCCGTGCGCGGGCAGGCTGTTGAAGAGGATCTTCACAATTCCACGGTAGGCAATTTCGGCCCGCCGTGGGATGTGATTCGCGTGCATTGCGGCATATCGGTGAGAGATCAGCCGAAAAAGAGGCAATTCGTGCGCCGGGGCTGGACAACCGCCGAGATCAGTGGGCAACGGGCGGCAGGTGAGCCGGGTCACCCACCGGCCAGTCCACCGGGTCGCCCAGCGGGATCAGGTCGGTGAGCTGCAGGACCGACCACGGCGACAGGTCCAGCGCGCCCGAGCTGATCTCGTCGAGCAGCGTGGTCCACGCCACCCACCGAATACTGTCCACCTCGTCCGGATTGGGGTCCGGTTCGGTGTCGACGACCACCCGGTACACCGGGCACATCTCGTTCTCCACGATTCCGTCCGGCATGGTCGCGCGGTAGCGGAACGCGGGCAGGACCAAGTCGAGTTTGTGCGGTCCGGGCAGGCCGAGTTCGTCGGTCAACCGGCGGCCGACCGCGTCGGCGACGGGTTCGCCGGGCAGCGGGTGCCCGCAGCACGAGTTCGTCCACACACCCGGCCAGGTCTTCTTGGTCAGGGCGCGGCGGGTCAGCAGGAACCGACCAGCGCCGTCGAACACGTAGCTGGAGAACGCCAGGTGCAGCGGAGTGCTGTCGTGGTGGACCGCGTACTTGTCCGCCGTGCCGACCTGGTTGCCCGCGTCGTCGAGGAGGACGACCTGTTCGCCGATTGTCACCCGGCCACCATGCCGCCGCCCTCCGGCCGGGGCAACCCGTCCGCGCGACGCAACCCGGTCGCGGCGCCCGGTCCAACCGGACAGGGCAACCCGGTCACAGTTCGTGCGGTGCCTCGATGCCGAGCAGGCCGAGCCCGAGGGTGAGCGCGTCTGAGGTGACCTTGGTGAGCACCAGCCGCGACGCGCGGACCTCGGGGGCGACGTCGGCCCGCAGGATCGGGCAGTTGTCGTAGAACGTGGTGAAGGTGGACGCCAGGTCGTAGAGGTACCCGGTGACCTTGTGCGGCGCGTAGCCCTCGACGGCGGTGGCGATCGCGGCGGGCAGTTGCAGCAGCCGCAACATCAGCGCCCGCTCGGCGGGGGCCGTCACCAGCACGTCGCCACCGGGGGCGGTCTCGGCCTTGCGCAGCACCGACTGGCACCGGGCGTTGGCGTACTGCAGGTAGACCGACGTGTTGCCCTCCTTGGCCAGCATCCGCGACCAGGTGAACACGTAGTCCTTCTCGCGGTCGTTGGACAGGTCGGCGTACTTGACCGCGCCGATGCCCACCGCGCGCGCCACCTCCGCCTGCCGATCGGCGTCCAAAGAGGACCGCTCGGCGACGGTTTTCGCGGCCTGCTCAACGGCTTCGGCCAACAGCTCGGCCAGTTTCACCGACCCGCCCGCCCTGGTCCGGATGGTCTTGCCGTCCTCGCCGAGGATGGTGCCGAATCCGATGTGGACGGCCGTCTGCTCGTCGGTGAGGTACCCGGCCTGCCGGGACGCCGCGAAGACCATCTGGAAGTGCTGGGCCTGCGGGGTGCCGACCGCGTAGAGCAGGTCGGTCATGCCGCGCTCGATGGCCCAGTACCGGGTGGTCGCCATGTCGGTCGCCGCGTACCCGTAGCCGCCGTCGCTCTTGCGCACGATCAGCGGCAGCGGCTCGCCCTCCCGGTTGGTGAACCCGGGCGGGAACACGCACACCGCGCCGTCGCTGATCTCGGTGAGACCCTTCTCGGTGAGCTCGTCGATCACCGTGTCCAGGTACGGGTTGTAGAAGCTCTCGCCGTAGACGTCCGCCGGGGCCAGTTCGATCCCCAACACCGCGTACACCTGCTGGAAGTGCCGGGTCGACTCGTCCACCAGCGCCCGCCACAACGTGAGGGTCTGCTCGTCGCCGCCCTGCAGCGCCACCACCCGCGCCCGCGCCCGGTCCACGAACCCCGGATCGGCGTCGAACTTGCGCCGCGCCTCCTGGTAGAACCGGTTCAGGTCACTGATCTCCGCGTCGACCGCGTGCCCCTCGTCGAGCAGGTGCTCGATCAACATCCCGAACGGCGTACCCCAGTCCCCCAGGTGGTTGTGCGGCGTCACCTCGTGCCCGCTGAACCGCAGCAGCCGCAGCACCGCGTCCCCGATGATCGTCGACCGCACGTGCCCGATGTGCATCTCCTTGGCCACGTTCGGACTCGAGTAGTCCAACGCGAACCGCCTCGGCTCCGCGACGACCGGCACCCCGAGCCGCGCGTCCCCCAACAGCCCGCCGACCCGCGCGGCCAACCACTCGTCCCGCAACCGCAGGTTGATGAACCCCGGCCCGGCCACCTCCGGCGCCTCAACCATGTCCGCCGAGTCCAAGTGATCCACAATCACCTGGGCCACCTCCCGCGGCGCCTTCCCCACCCGCTTCGCCAGGCTCATGGCGGCGTTGCACTGGTAGTCAACACCTTCACGCGCAGACGGACGAATGACGGCGTCCACCGGAGCTACCTCAAGGCCCAGCCCGCGCCGCAACGCCCCGGCCACCCGCGTCCCCAGCTCCAGCCCGACATCCCCGTGCGCCACCCTGGCACCTCCTCACCGTCACCCCCCACTATCCCAGCCCCACGCACCCCCTTTACCGCCCACCCTCACCCCCACCCCACCCACCGCCGCCCCCGTCCACCCCACACGTCCCGGTGAACCCACCCCCACCCACTTGCCAAGCCACCCCCACCCCCCTACGGGCGGCCCCCACCCTCCCGGGGGCAGCCCTCGATGCCAGTCTACTGGCGGGGTCTGTCAAAAGATCTTGGACGATGGAGCGGAGGGGGCCTCCTGTGGATAACTTCTGTCGCTGGGACGGGTGAACTCGGAGAGGGGGATGTGGTGGTGACCTGGGGATGTGTGGCAGGTGGCTACCTGGCGGTTGGGCGTGAGCTGAGGTCGGGTGGCGACTCCGCTCGGCTTCGATCACAGGAGTCGTCGACGCGGGCGGTGCCCACTCGGGAGGCCTGTTTGGCCTTGGCGACACGACCAGGAATCCGCCGCGGAACCCGCTCGGTCGAACCAGGACAGCTCGAACCAGGACAGCTCGAACCAGGACAGCTCGAACCAGGACAGCTCGAACCAGGACAGCTCGACCCAGGACAGCTCGACCCAACGGACCGGCTTGGCCTGAACTGGACTGTCTGGCCTGGCTCGACCTGACCGCGGGCAGGCTGGAGGCTGCCCGAACCGACTGGATCCAGACCGCGACATGCCCGAACCGGTTCCGACCACAGGCCAACTCGGCGCCACCAGGCTGCTCGGTTCGCTTCTCAACCGGACCGGCTCCAGGAGAGGTGGCAGTGGGGGCCACGGACCCGTGCGGTGGGCCGTGGCCCCCACGCCAATGGGAGCCCCGTGATTGGGACAGGCTCCAGGAGGGCTGGCTGGGGGAGGGCGCGGCGGTGGGGGTGGGCCACCGCCGTCGCCGGGTGTTCCCCTGGGGCGGGGGAGGCGCTCGGTGCAGGGTCTCCGGGTTGTCCAGCCCTCGTTGGAGTTCGCCGGATGGTTGAGCGGGGTTCTCCTTGCCGCGTGGAACGTTGTCAGTATTTGTTAACCGGCGTGAACGCGGCAAGACGGTGGGTGGGGTTCCCGTTTCCCAGATCTCACCGCAGATCCCGTTCGACGGCGGCGAGCTCGGCCTCGGTGCCCTGCACTTTGGGGCCGGTGAACCACTTGCGGGCGGACAGCACCCACCACAGCGCGGCCCCGCCGAGGACGACCAGGAACGCGACCGGTGTGTAGTTCACCGACTCCCAGGTGACCGGGTACACCTGCGGCAGCATGAAAAGCACGAAGATGAACCCGACCCAGACCACCGCGATCATCCCAAGTGGACGGCCCCAGCGGCCGAGGTGCCACGGGCCGCGTTCGAAGGCGTCGCCCGCGCGGACGCGCAAGTAGATCGGGATCACGTAGGCCGTGTACAGGCCGACGACGGCGATCGATGTCACAGCGGCGTACGCGGTGTAGCTCCACAGGTAGGGCACCGCGAGCAGGAACGCTCCCACCACCGCCAGCCACACGGAGTTCGTCGGTGTGCGGGTGCGCTTGTTGATCCGGTGCCACCAGCGCGACCCGGGGATGGCACCGTCGCGGGCGAACGCGTAGATCATCCGGGAGTTGCCGGTGACCGCCGCCATCCCACAGAACAGTTGGGCACCAACGCAAATCAGCAACAGCAACTTGCCGGTGCCGACCCCCACCGCGTCGATGAACACCTGTGCGGGTGGCACCCCGGTTGACGAGTCCAGTTCGCCGCCGTAGTCCTGGATCGCGAAAGTGACGCCGATCAGCAGGACCCAGCCCGCCGCCAGCGACACCAGGATCGAGGTGACAATCCCTCGCGGACCGGCGGTCGCCGCCCCGCGCGTCTCCTCGGTCATGTGCGCCGAGGCGTCGTACCCGGTCAGCGTGTACTGGGCCAGCAGCAGTCCCAAGAGGAACACGTAGACCGGGGTCTGCCAGCCCGTCCGGTCGACGAACTCGCCGAACACGAACGACGCGCTCTGGTGGTGGTCCGGCACAATCGCCAACACGCCAACGATTATCAGCACCCCGAACAGGTGCCACCACACGCTGATGTTGTTGAGGATGGCGACCAGCCGCACGCCGAAGGTGTTCAACAACCCGTGCACCACAAGGATGATCGCGAGCAGCAGGACCGTGTGCGGTGGGGTGGCGGCGAACCCGAACTGCAGGTCGAGGAAGGCGTTGAGGAACTGCGCCGCGCCGAAGTCGATGCCCGCGGTGACCGCCACCTGGCCGACCAGGTTGAACCACCCGGTGAACCAGGCCCACGCGGGCGCGTTGCGGCGGGCCAGTTTCGCCGCCCAGTAGTACAGGCCACCCGCGGTCGGGTAGCTGGAGCAGACCTCGGCCATGCCGAGGCCGACCACGACGACGAACAACCCGACGACCGGCCAGCCCCAGATCATGGTGGCCGGTCCGCCGGTCTTCATGCCGAACCCGTAGAGGGTCAGGCAGCCGGACAGGATCGAGATGATGGTGAACGACACGGCGAAGTTGCTGAACCCGGACAGCGACCGGCGCAGTTCCTGGGCGTACCCGAGTGCGTGCAGCCGAGCCTCGTCGGCCGTGGACCCGCCATCGGACATGCGACCTCCAATGGTGTTAACCCGCTCCATTGACGGACCCACAAGTGTGATCCCGGTCATGCCGGCCGGTCAAGGTCCGGCTCCGCGCGGCCGGAACTGTCGAATTCGGGCAACATCCGGTGACCAAATGGGCGGTTGCGCCGGGCGGCCCGCGCTGTCAGCATGCTGTGGACACGGCGCCAATGGTCCACGTCTGATCCTTTTCAGGAGGTCGCGTGCGCGACACCGCCCTGCCGCTCGCGCGGCTGCGTGAGCTGGTCGAGGCGGGTCGGGTGGACACCGTCCTGGTCGCCATGGTCGACATGCAGGGCAGGCTGCAGGGCAAGCGCGTCACCGCCCGGTTCTTCCTGGACGAGGTCGTCGACCACGCCACCGAGGCGTGCGACTACCTGCTCGCCGTCGACGTGGAGATGAACACCGTTGCCGGGTACCGGAATTCCTCCTGGGAACGCGGCTACGGCGACATCGTGCTGCGCCCGGACCTGCGCACGCTGCGGCTGCTCCCGTGGTACGAGGGCACCGCGTTGGTCCTCGCCGACGTCGAGTCGACCACCGGTGAACCGGTCACCGTCTCGCCGCGCCAGGTCCTGCGCCGCCAACTCGACCGGCTCGCCGAGCGCGGCCTGACCGCGTACGTCGGCACCGAGCTGGAATTCCTGCTGTTCGAGGACACCTACGAGCAGGCGTGGCGCGCGGGCTACCGCGGGCTGACCCCGGCCAACCAGTACAATGTGGACTATTCGCTGCTCGGTACCGGCCGGGTCGAGCCGGTGCTGCGCGCCATCCGGCTCGGCATGGACGGCGCCGGGATGTACGTCGAGTCGGCCAAGGGCGAGTGCAACCCCGGTCAGCACGAGATCGCCTTCCGCTACGACGAGGCGCTCGCGACCTGCGACAACCACAGCGTCTACAAGACCGGCGCCAAGGAGATCGCGGCCGCGCACGGGCACAGCCTGACCTTCATGGCCAAGTACGACCAGCGCGAGGGCAACTCCTGCCACATCCACCTGAGCCTGCGCGACGCCGACGGCACCCCGGTGATGGCTGGCGACGGCGAGCACGGCTTCTCCCCGCTGATGCGGCACTTCATCGCCGGCCAGCTCGCGTACCTGCGGGAGCTGACCTGCCTCTGCGCGCCGAACGTCAACTCCTACAAGCGTTTCGCGGACGGCTCGTTCGCGCCGACCGTGCTGGCGTGGGGTGTGGACAACCGGACGTGCGCGCTGCGGGTCGTCGGGCACGGCGCGTCGCTGCGGGTGGAGAACCGGATCCCGGGCGGCGATGTCAACCCGTACCTGGCGGTGTCCGCGATGCTGGTCGCCGGTCTGCGCGGAGTGGACGAGGAGCTGCCGCTGGAGGACGCTGTCACCGGCAACGCCTACACCCTGGCGCGGCCCCGCGTCCCGGGCACGTTGCGCGCGGCGGCGGAGCTGCTGGCCACCAGCGAGGTCGCGGTGGTCGAGTTCGGCGCCGACGTGGTCGACCACTACCGCAACGCGGCCGAGGTCGAGCTGCGGGCCTTCGACGCGGCCGTCACCGACTGGGAGCGGGTGCGTGGCTTCGAACGGCTCTGACCGACCACCGGTCATCGGGATCACGACGTACCTGGAGCAGGCCACCTTCGGCATCTGGGAGACCGAGGCGGCGGTGCTGCACCGCGACTACCTGGACTCGGTTCGGGCGGCGGGCGGCAACCCGGTGCTGCTGTCCCCGGTCGGCGACTGGCGGGTGGCGACCCTGGACTGGCTCGACGGCTTGGTCCTCGCGGGCGGCGCCGACGTCGACCCGTGCCGCTACGGCCAACCCCCGCACCCGACGACGGGCACCCCGCAGCCCCTGCGCGACGCCGCCGAGTTCGCCCTGTTCGCCGCCGCCTACGAGATGGACCTTCCCCTGTTGGCGGTGTGTCGCGGGTTGCACGTGATGAACGTGGCCCTCGGCGGCACCCTGCACCAGCACACACCGGAGGTCGTGGGTACCAACGACCACCTCCCGCACGTGGCCTCGTTCGGCAAGACGGAGCTGTCGGTCTCGCCGAGTTCCCTGCTGGGCGGGATCTTGGGCGAGTCGGTGTCCGCGCTGTGCCACCACCACCAATCGGTAGACCGGTTGGCTGACGGGTTGCAGGTTGTCGCACACGCCCAGGACGGCACGGTCGAGGCACTGGAGTTGCCGTCCCGCCGCTTCTTCGTGGCGATGCAGTCCCACCCCGAACAGAACGCCGACGACGTGCGGCTGTTCGCCGCCCTGGTCCGGGCGGCGGCCGAGCGGAGAGGTGACCGGTGACGGGGCGCTCCGATCGGTGGCCGGTGAGTGGGCGACGTGGTTTTGGCTGGTCCGGTGCCGGTGGCGGGCGATCCAGGCCGGCCAACGGGCGGGTGAACGGCCTGGCGGCTTGGCGGTACTCGGCGGTCGCGCGGTCGGTGAACGGGTGGCCCGGCGCGAGTGGTGATTGGTCGGCGCGTGGTGGGTTGGGTTGGGTTGTGGCGGTGACGTCGCGATCCGCCTGTCGGTCCTCGGATGTCGGCTGGGTGGCGCGCGGTGGTCCGGCGGTCCGGGTTGTGGAGAGGGGTGCGCGGTGACCGCGTTCGACGTGATCAACCCGGCGACCGAGGAGGTTGTCGCCTCGGTCGAGTTGGCGGGTCTGGAGCAGGCCGACGCGGCGATTCAGCGGGCGGTGGGGGCGTTGCCGGGGTGGAAAGCGGTCTCGCCGGGGGATCGGGCGCGGGTGTTGCGGCGGTTCGCGGAGCGGGTGGACGCGGATCTGGAGAACCTGGCGCGGTTGGAGGTCACCAACGCCGGTCACACGATCGGGAACGCCCGTTGGGAGGCCGGCAACGTCCGTGACGTGCTGCACTACTACTCGGCGGCGCCGGAGCGGTTGTTCGGGCGGCAGATTCCGGTGCCCGGTGGGGTGAACGTGACGTTCGCCGAGCCGCTGGGTGTGGTCGGGGTGATCGTGCCGTGGAACTTCCCGATGCCCATCGCGGGGTGGGGGTTCGCGCCCGCGCTGGCGGCGGGGAACACGGTGGTGCTCAAGCCCGCCGAGTGGACGCCGTTGACCGCGCTCAGGTTGGCCGAACTGGCGCTGGAGGCGGGGATTCCCGAGGGTGTCTTCCAGGTCGTACCGGGGCGCGGCGACGTCGTCGGGCAGCGGTTCGTGACCCACCCGAGCGTGCGCAAGGTCGTGTTCACCGGGTCCACCAGGGTCGGCAAGCAGATCATGGCGGGCTGCGCCGAGCAGGTGAAACGGGTGACCCTCGAACTCGGCGGCAAGTCCGCCAACATCATCTTCGCCGACGCCGACCTGGCCAAAGCCGCCGCCACGGCACCGTCCGCGGTGTTCGACAACGCGGGTCAGGACTGCTGCGCGCGCTCGCGGATCTTGGTCCAGCGCTCGGTCTACGACGAGTTCATGGCCGAGTTCGAGCAGGCAGTCAAGAAGGTCAGGGTCGGCGCACCGGCGGACGAGTCCACCGAGATGGGTCCGCTGGTCTCCCAGGCGCACCGGGAGCGCGTCCAGTCCTATGTGGACGATGCGCCGGTTGCCTTCCGGGGCCAGGCACCGGACGGTCCCGGCTTCTGGTTCCCGCCAACGGTGCTCGGACCGGGCGACTACCGCGCGCTCACCGAGGAGGTCTTCGGCCCGGTCGTCTCCGTCCAGCCGTTCGACGACGAGGCCGACGCGGTCAAGATCGCCAACGACTCCGACTACGGCCTGTCCGGCTCGATCTGGACCCGCGACGTCGGTCGGGCGCTGCGGGTCGCGCGCGCCGTCGACGCCGGGAACCTCTCGGTCAACTCGCACTCGTCGGTGCGGTACTGGACGCCGTTCGGCGGGTTCAAGCAGTCCGGGCTCGGCCGCGAGTTGGGGCCGGACGCGCTCGCCGCGTTCACCGAGGTCAAGAACGTCTTCATCGACACCCAGGAGTGAGGCATGCGGCTTGAGGGCCGGGTAGCGGTGGTCACCGGCGGCGCCAGCGGGATCGGCCTGGCGTCCGTGCGACGGCTGGCGGCCGAGGGCGCGAAGCTGGTCGTGGCCGACATCGACCCCGAGAACGGGCAGAAAGCGGCCGATGAGGTGGGCGGCCTGTTCGTCAAGGTCGACGTCACCAGCGAGGCCGAGGTCCAGGCGCTGTTCCAGGCCGCCCAGGACACCTACGGCTCGGTCGACATCGCGTTCAACAACGCGGGCATCTCCCCGCCCGACGACGACTCGATCCTCACCACCGGCCTGGACGCCTGGCGCCGCGTGCAGGAGGTCAACCTGACCTCGGTCTACCTGTGCTCCAAGTACGCCATCGAGCACATGCGCCGCGCGGGCAAGGGCTCGGTGATCAACACGGCCTCGTTCGTGGCGGTGATGGGCGCGGCCACCTCGCAGATCTCGTACACCGCGTCCAAGGGCGGCGTGCTGGCGATGAGCCGGGAACTGGGCGTCCAGTTCGCCCGCGAGGGAATCCGGGTGAACGCGCTGTGCCCCGGTCCGGTGAACACCCCGCTACTGCGCGAGTTGTTCGCCAAGGACCCGGAGCGCGCCGCCCGTCGACTCGTGCACATCCCGCTCGGCCGGTTCGCCGAACCCGAGGAGATCGCGGGCGCGGTCGCCTTCCTCGCCAGTGACGACTCGTCGTTCATCACCGCGTCCCAGTTCCTGGTGGACGGCGGGATCTCCGGGGCCTATGTCACTCCCCTCTGAGCCGATGGACCCCGTGCTCGCCGACGCCCTGTTCCGGCCGGTACGCGCGGGCAACGCCTTCGAGGAAACCATGGAGCGGATGCTGCAGGCCATCCGCCTCGGCGTCGTACCCCCCGGCGGCCGACTACCCCCCGAACGGGAGTTGTCCGCCCGCCTGGGGGTCAGCCGGGTGACGCTGCGTGAAGCGCTGCGGGCGCTGCAGGAGTCCGGCCACGTCGAGTCCCGCCGCGGCCGCTATGGCGGCACCTTCGTCCGCCTCCCCGCGTCGGACCCGCTCCCCATGCCCCCACCGGGTGACGTCGAGGACATCCTCACCCTCCGCTACACCCTGGAAACCGGCGCCGCCGAAGTCGCCGCGTCGCGGTCGCTGACCCCCCAGGTCCGCCGCCACCTGCGCACCTGCCTCGCCGACTGCGCCAACGCCCCCACCGCCGACTACCGCCGCACCGACTCCCGCCTGCACCTGGCCATCGCCGAAGCCACCGCCGCCCCCTCCCTCACCGCCACCGTCGCCGACGCCCGCACCCGCCTCAACGCCCTCCTCGCCGCCATCCCCATCATCCCCACCAACATCGACCACTCAGACGACCAACACAAAACCATCATCGACGCCATCCTCGACGGCGACGCCCCCACCGCCCGCTCCGCCATGTCCGAACACCTCGCAGGCACAGCCGCCCTGCTACGCGGCTTCCTGACGTGAGCACTACTTGAGCTTCGCCTCGATCTCCCCACGGAGCGCCACCGCGCGAGGATCGTCAAACGGCGCAAGAAGTTCGTGCGCCAACCGCCACTGGTTTAGCTGTTGGGGAAGATCAGTGAGAGCGGCGGCGAGTCCGTCGCGGGCGATGGCCTCGTGCCAGGTGTGACCGAGTTCGTGCTGGGTCTTGGCTGCGGCGCGGTGGAAGTCGGCAGCCTCGTCGGCGCGGCCCAGGCGCTGGTAGACGACACCGGTGCCGTGCCAGGCGAGTGCTTCACGTTCGCGGTCGCCGATGCGGCGGTGCAGGGCAGCCGAACGCTGGTAGGCGGTGAGCGCTTCGTTGAATTGCCCGAGGGCGGTGTGCGCGTCGGCGACAGCCAGCAGCCAATAGCCCTCGACCAGGTGGTTGCGCAGGTCGAGGGCCAGGTCGACGGCTGTCTTCGCCAGGCGCAACGCGGTGGTGGCGTCGCCTTGGTCGAGGCGGATGGCGCTGAGTTGCCGCAGTGCGTGACCGACGTCCCGTTTGTTGCCGACCTCCTGGTTGAAGCGCAGCGACTGCTCCATGCCCGTGCGGGCCTCGTCGAGCCTGCCTGCTTCGAGGTGCACGCTCGCGATGTTCACGACGAGCAGGTTTTGCCAGTCGAGTGATTCGCCGCGATCGAAGATTTCCTTCGCTTCCCGAAAGCACGCTTCTGCGGCGACCAGTCGACGCCATCGCATGTTCGCGACGCCCAGCGCGTTCAGGGACTCGGCCAGGCCCGCCGAATCGTTCAACGTCCGGTACAGCTCCACTGATTGCGCGTGATTGGCCAGGCTCTCGCGCAATTGGTTGAGCTCGACGTGGGCGTACCCGAGGGCTCGGCGCAGGTCGGCTTCGCCCGTTCGGTCGCCGGTCCGGTGCGCTGCCCCCACTCCCGCGAGACCGACGGCGGGCCAAGTCGTGGCGGGCGCCGACGGTGCTCGCGCGTTCGCGGCCAACAACGCGAGGCGCCAGGCGTGGCTGTCCAGTCCGGCCTTGACGGCCGCGGCCACCAGCGCCGGAAAGTTGGTGTCTTCCGATTCGGCCCAGTCGGCGGCGCTGTCGTAGTCGGCGAACGGTTGCGGGGTGACCTCGCTGTCGTGATCCTTCAATGGTACGTGCCCATACGCGGGCGTGAGGCGTTCACGGGCCGCGCCTGCTGTGTGCAGGTACCAGTCGAGGACGCGCACCAGCGCCTTTTCGCGGCTTTCCGGCGTCTCGTCGATGTTGGCCTTGTCGAGGGCGTATGCGCGGAGGAGGTCGTGGAACTCGTAGCGGCCCGGGACGATTTGTTCGATCATGTGCGCGGCGACCAGGCTGTCCAGCAGTTGTCTGGTGCGGCGGACCGGGGTCGCCGACAACGCGGCTATCGAGTTGATTCCGAAGTCGTATCCGGGGTGCAGACCGAGCAGCCGGAACAGCCGGGCGGAATCGGGCGAGAGCGCGCGGTAGGACCAGGAGAACACCGGTTGGACCGATTCCTCCTCACCTTCGCCACCGACGCTGAGCATGTCCCACAGCGACGACTCGCCGCGCAGTCCCTCGATGAGTTCGTCGATGGAGGTGTGCGGGTGGCTCACCGCCCGTTCCGCGGCGATGCGGAGGGCGAGCGGGAGTCGGGCGCAGAGCCGGGCGAGCTCGGCCACCTTGTGCGGCGCGTCCTCGGTGCGGTAACCGGCGATGGTCTTGCGCAGCAGCGTGACGCTGTCCCGCTCGGTCAGCGTTCCGATGGTGACACGTCGGGCGCCTTCGTGAATGGTGAGGCTGGACAGTTGGTTGCGGCTGGTGATCAGCGTGACGCAGTTCGCGCCACCCGGTATCAGAGGACGCACTTGGCCTGCCGACGCGGCGTTGTCGAGGACAATGAGAATTGCCCGGTCCGCGACCAGTGATCGGTAGGTCGCCGCCGCGGTGTCGGTGTCCCCGGGCACCGCTGCGGCGGGAACACCCAGTTCGACCAGGAACCTGCTCAGCGCCATCAGGGCGTTGATCGGCGCGCCAGGGTCGTAGCCACGCAGGTTGATGTACAACTGCCCATCCGGGAACCGGGGCGCCAACCTGTGGGCCTGCCGAATGGCGAGCGCGGTTTTGCCCACGCCCGCCATCCCGGTGATGATGTGCACGGCGCCCGCGTTCGGGCGGCCCACCTGTTCGGCAGCCAGCTTGTCCATCAACCGCATCTCCTTCGTGCGGTTGATGAACGTCGGGATGTCCGCGGGCAGTTGCCGCGGGCGCCGCGCGACAGGGCGCTCGACCTTCTCCGTGGTGTGATGGAGGTGGATCCCACCGCTCACCGCCCCGGCTTGTACCACGTCCCGTGAATCCCCAGTGATCTCCGACTGGGTTTCCGGAAGTCCGTCCTCACGTCCACCCACCCTGTTTTCTACACATCCTTCAGCGTTCGAGTTGTGTAGTCGACGACGTCTTCACCGGATTCGTACAGCCGTGCGGTGAAGGTCTGCCAGTGCTCGATCTTGTGCTGGTCGACATGGCGCACCCCACCGTCCAGGGCGCCCGATGCGGTGTAGATGACTTCGTAGAGAGTCTGGCCGCCGAGGGTGACGACTTCAGGAAGAACGCCATCGACCTCCAGGTGCCTGATCGCCTCGGCGTGGACGACGCGAATCTTGTTCCCGCATTCGGCCTGCGCTCGCAGCAGTAGCATCTCCCAGTGGAGATAGGGTGTCAGTGGCTCCTCCACTATGCGAACCCGGTAGAAGGTTGTGCCGTTCGCGTTGTCTTGAGCGACCCAGTTCGCGAACTCGGCCCGGCCTTCATCGATGGCTCGCCGGGCCGCGCTCCGATCGCCCCGGTGGAACTCGTCGCTGCCGAGGTGGTGTTCCTCGAAATACTGGCTCCGCTCGAACTTCCACGAGTCCCTGCCTCGGATCGCGCGCTGCCGTTCCGCGAAATCCGCTCTGTACTGCGCCAAAGCCAGCCGCTCGCCCGTCCCCGGTGTCAAGGTGAGGGCAGCCCGATCGAGGTCAAGCATCGGCATCGGTCAGATCGCGTCCGATGACCGCGACATCACCGTTGTCCATCGCCCAGATCTCCGGACAACCGTCGCGTACGCCACTCCTGGGTTCGTCCAACAAGGCCGCTGGTTTGCCAAGACGACAAGCGAAGCCGGCCGACGGGTCCGCTTCCCCGATTCGGTTCATGATGTTCCCTCAGGCCGATGACGAAGTCCCGTACACGGTATCGCCGGGGTGAGGTGGACTCAATCACCCTGGCGGGCGCCGGGCGCGCAGTGGTGTCGAATTGTCGAGCGGCGGGCTGGAGATCGCGATATGACGACCGGACGCCCCGGATCAGGAGTGGTGTCCCGGGGCACGTGCGGGAACCGGCGCTAAGACCGCTGGATTGTGCGCGGAGCGTGTCTTGGCGACGTCACATGACGGATTCGTGACAGCGGGGGGCCTGGGTGTGGTGGCCCCCGAAGTTGGTCGGGGGCCACCGGTGGGTCAGCGGACCGTGGTGAGGAATGTGGTGAAGGAGGGGGTGGGGAAGCGGAGGGTGGCGGTGGTGTGTTTGCTGTCCCGCAGGTGGACGGCGGTGGGGGTGGGGCGGGCGATCTCGACGCAGTTGTTGTTGCCGCCTGCGGCGCCGGAGAAGGTGCTGCGGTGCCAGGTCATCGGGTGATCCCGGTGAGGAATGTTGTGAAGTTCTCCTGCGTGAAGTGGAGCGTGGGGGTGGTGTGCTTGCTGTCGCGCAGGTGCACAGTGGACTCGGTGGTGGGGCGGGCCACCTCGACGCAGGCGTTGTTGCCGCCGCCGGCTCCGCTGCGGCTGCTGCGGCGCCACTGAAGGTCGTTCACTTGCTCAAACTCCTCACTCTGGCGCGGATCACCTCCGCGCTCTCCTCGGGGTTCAGGGCCTGGGCCCGAACGTCATCGAACATGGCTTGGAAATGCCGGACGTCGTGTTCATTCTCCACCCACACGCCACCTGCGGGGTGCTCCAGATACACCACATCCGAGTCACCTTCGTCGCCGAAGGTCATGATCCAGCAACCGCCGGACATGTTGCCGTAGGCACCCGTCTCGAACGGGATGACATGCACGGTCACGTTTGGTTGCTCGATGAGGTCGAGTAGATGCTTCAACTGGTCGTGAAGCACCTTGCGCCCACCGACTTCGCGGTAGAGCACGGCCGTGTCGAGGCAGATGCATACCTGCATGGCATCGGGGTCTTCGAGGTATCGCTGGCGTTCCATCCGGATGTTGACCAGTTCATCCACATCGGACGAGACATCGCGAGTGCGCTTGGCGGAGTCGAAGACAGCCATGGCGTACTCCGCCGTCTGGAGCAGCCCAGGGACCAGTGAGGTCTCAAGGATGAACAACTGCTCGGCCTCGCGTTCGGTGTTGACGAGTTCGCGGAAGGCTTTGGGGGAGTCGGCGGGGAGGCGGATTTTGGGCATGGTGACGGACGCGGCGTCGTAGAGGGTGCTGGCGTGGGTGTAGGCGGTGGGGTCGGCGCCGTAGTAGCCGAGGAGGAGTTTCACGGCGGGCCAGCCGGGTTTGTAGATGCCGTTCTCGTACCGGCTGATGGTGCTCTCTTCGGTCTTGAGCTCGTTCGCGGCGTCGGCCGCGCGCAGGCCTGCTGCTTCGCGGAGGTCGCGCAGGTATCGGCCTAGTCGCTTCTTGCGTCGGGTCGGTGTTGCCGCCATGGACGGAGCGTAGCGACTGTCCGAGTGAGGCACGTGTACTCGATTGGGGCGTTGTGGGAGCAAGTTGCTCGACACTAGCTTGGCGGAACATCAATCAACCAAGGGAAGGTGCTACTCATGCGGTCCGATCTGGAGATCAACACCTGGGCGAAGGTCAGCGACACCTGCGACATCTCGGTGGCCGTGGAGGGCGGTGACCTGTCCGTCCAGTTCCGCGGCCAGCTCGACAACTTCGAGATGCTGTTCAGCCCCGCGGGCCTCGACCAGCTCATCGCCGCGGCCACCCGCGGCCGCGACCTGCTCAAATCCGCCGCGGTGTGACCCAGCGCCCGCCGCCGGGTGTCCGATTCACAGTCCACCCACGCTCCCGTGCCGTACCTTGGTAGGGCCGAGTGGAGCAGGGGGTGAGTCAAGTGCAGGACGACCGGCGGCGGGTCCGCCCGCCCGACTACGACACCCCGATGTCCGGCAGCCTCACCGACCCACCCGTCCCCGCCAACACCCACCCGCCGGTGAACGGCAGGCCCCGAAGCAACGGTCAGGCCCCCGTCAACGGCAGGCGACCGGTGAACGGCCGTCCGGTGCGCCGGCCGCACCCGGCTGAGGCGCGGACCGAGTTCATCCCCGCCATCCGCCCCGATGACGAGCCGACCGAGTTCATCCGGGCTCATCGCGGCAGTCTCGCGGCCGGCTACCAGGACCCCGAGACTGTCCGCATCGACCCGGAAACCGACCCCGAACCTGCTGAGGCCAAGCCCGCCCGGAAGAAGTTGGGCGCGGGCTATGTCGCCGTTCGCTCGATCGGGGAGGTGATGGTGACCCTCGGTCTGGTGGTCCTGCTGTTCGTGGTCTACGAGGTGTGGGTCACCGACATCATGTCGGCGGAGAAGCAGGCTGAGGCCACCACTGCGATGGACGACCAGTGGAACCAGCCGGTCGACCCGCGGCGGCAGACGCAGTTCCAGTTCGCCGATGGGCAGGGGGTCGCGAAGCTGTACGTGCCCGCGCTCGGCGAGGACTACCACTTCACCATCGTCGAAGGCACCACTGAGGACGACTTGGCGATCGGGCCGGGGCACTACGTCAAGTCCGCCCTTCCCGGTCAGCCCGGCAACTTCGCCGTCGCGGGGCACCGGGTCGGCAAGGGGGCGCCGTTCAACGACCTGGATCTCATCCAGTCGTGTGACGCGATCGTCGTGGAGACCCAGGCGTCGTGGTTCGTGTACCGGTTGTTGCCGACCACGGACGACGCGAAGAACTGGGGCGCGAAGGCCGCCGACCCGGCGTGCAAGGGGGTCGCGCCGCAGACCGGTGCCTACTCCCGGGCGGTCGGCCGCCAGATCGTCACCCCGAACCAGGGGGAGGTCGTGGCACCCGTTCCGGGTAACCCGGCTGCCACCGTCCCGGTCGACCAGCGGCAGAAGATGATCACGTTGACCACCTGCCACCCGAAGTTCTCCAACCGGCAGCGGATGATCCTGCAGGGCATCCTGGTGCGCGAGCAGCCCAAGAACCCGGCCGACCCCAAGGCGCTGCCCGCGGAGCTCGCCGAGACGCGGTAGGCCCGGTGGTCGAAGGTCCACTTCAAACAGTCCTGACCTGCATCGTTACCGACATCTACCCATCCCGGTGAACATGTGACCACCGGCTCGCGCCCGGCGAACACGCACGGCAGATTCCGATTCGTCGGAAACTGTCTGCCTGCATGGGAGTCGAGGATGTCCACAACGAGAGGTGTTCGCCGTCTCGTGGCCGCGGCACTGGCGACGGTGACAGCCGCGGCCGGGGTAGTCGTGGTCGCGGCCGCGCCGGTGGACGCCACCGTGGTGCGCCCGTTCACCAAGAACTACGACGAGAAGGTGTACGGCGACTTCGTGCAGACGGGCAACGGCTCCATGCGCTGCCCCGACCCGACCGACCCGGTCGACCCGTTCGGCGAGGCCCGGAGCAACTGCGCGGGCGCGCAGGCCCGTACCTACACCGCCGCGACCGGCATCAACGACGACTACTACATGCGCTGGGCTGACACCGACAGCCTCATCCCGACCTGGAACTCCAGCTCCGGCAGCGTCTCCATCCCGGTGGGCGCCAAGATCGACTTCGCCCGGTTGAACTGGGCGGGCAACACCGGCACCGTGCGCGGCACCGACGGCACCATCAACGAGGACCCGGGGTGCAGCACCCGGCAGTACCTGGCCGACGCGGGCAACGCGAACACCCCCTCCGGCACCCCCGAGTCCACCCAGGTGTGGGTGACCGCGGGCAGCAGCTCGATCACCGTCCCCCCGCAGACCATCAGCCGCGACGCGCTGGCGAACGTGGGTGACGCGCAGGCCCAGTACTACACCGCCTACGCCGACGTCACCTCGTTCATGCAGGGCAACCTGAGCGGCGGGTCGAACACGATCAGCATCGGCAACGTGTGGACCCCGGAGGGCTTCGGCTGCTTCTCCGGCTGGTCGCTGGTGGTCGTGTGGTACTTCGACGGCCCGAATCCGAGCGCGACCACCGCGCACCAGGTGTCCATCTACGACGGCCACGTCCGGCAGTCCTCCTCGGACTCCGCCACCACCGTCAACCTCTCCGGGTTCCGCGCGGCCAGCAGCTCCGCGCGCGTCGGCGTCACGACCTACGAGGGCGACTTCAACCTCACCGGTGACACCTTCTCGGTGAACTCCACAGCGGTGACAGAGCCGTACAGCGGCGGCACGACCTCGAACTTCTTCGTGTCCAACGCCGACAGCGCCGTGAGCCCGTCCGTAGCCAACAACATGAGCGTGGACGCCAAAACGTTCACCACGACTCTTATCCCGGCGGGCACGACCACGGCAAGTCTCTCGTTCGCCACAACGAGCGACACCTACCTGGCACAGAACATCGTCGTGTCGATCCCGGTACCGGACCTCTACATCAGCAAGACGCTGACCTCCGCGGGCCCCTTCAAGTCCGGTGACACCGTCGGGTACAGCATCTCTGTTACGGCTACCGGCGGCGATGCCACCGCCGTTTCGGTCTCCGACCCGAACGCGACCAACTGCAGTAAGACGATCGGTTCGCTGCTGAGCGGTAACCCGAACACATACACGTGTACCGGCACAGCCCAAGCCAACAGCTTCACCAACACAGCAACGGCATCAGGGCTGAGCGCGTACAGCGATGAGATCTCCTCGGACGGTTCGGTGGACGTGACGGTCATCCACCCGTCGCTCGCGATCACCAAGACGCCGGACAAGGCGAACTACGCGACCGGCGAGACCATCACCTTCACCATCACCGTCCACAACGACGGTGACAGCCCGCTGACCGCCGTCTCGGTGTCCGACCCGAGCCTGCCCGCCTGCAACAAGAACATCGGCGCGCTCGGCACCGGCGGGTCGAACAACTACACGTGCACGGCCACCGCGCCGATCGTGGGCGACAGCAACACCGCGACCGTTACCGGTACCGACCAGACCAACGCGACGGTGACCAAGTCCGTCACCACGTCCGCGCCGACCGTGGGCACCATCTCCGGTCGCGTGTTCTCCGACCGCAACAACAACGGCAACTTCGACGTTGGCACCAACGACACCGGTATCAGCGGCGTGTCCGTTGTCCTGACCGGTACGAAGACCAACGGCGGCGCCACGGTCAACATCCCGACCACCACGGCCTCGGACGGCACGTACTCCTTCACGGCGGTCGAGGCGGGCACCTACCAGGTGACGGAGACCACCCCGTCCGCCTACGACGACGGCATCGACACAGCGGGCGTCAACGCCACCAACGGCCCGGACGACATCATCAACGTCACGCTCACGGCAGGCCAGAGCAGCACGGGCAACAACTTCGCCGAGCGGGCCACGTCGTCGCTGGTCGGCTACATCTACGTCGACACCAACAACAACGGCGTCAAGGACATCGGCGAGAACGGCCTGGTCGAGGAGCAGGTGACGCTGACCGGCACCGACTCCGACAGCCACACCTACAACGTCGCGGCTTACACGGACGGGTCCGGCAAGTTCACCGTCCCGGCGCTGCGACCGGGTACCTACACGCTGACCAAGACGCAGCCGTCGGGCTACCTCGACGGCAAGGAGACGGTCGGCAACGCCACCGGCACCTTGTCGCCGCCCTACGCGATCTCGACCATCACCCTCGCCGCGCGGACGACCGGTAGCGGCTACCTGTTCGGCAACTACCTGGCGACCGGGATTTCCGGCACCGTGGTCGACGACGGCAACAACCCGATCCAAGGTGTCTCGATCGCACTGTCGGGTCAGTCGAGCGGCACGACGACAACGAACGCCTCCGGTGTGTTCTCGTTCCCGAACCTTGCGCCGGGCACGTACACGCTGACCGAGACCCAACCGCCCGCTTACGGCGACGGACCCGAGTCCTCCGGCAGTCCCGCGGGCAACATCTCCGTCAACGACGTCATCAGCGGGATCAACCTGCTGTCCGGCGTACCCGGTACCGGCTACAAGTTCGCGGAGACGCGGGGTTCCGTCTCCGGCTTCGTGTTCGACGACTACAACAACAACGGCATCAAGGACGCCGGTGAGCCCGGTATCGCGGCCGCGCTGGCGTTGACCGGTACGGCCACCGGCGGTGGTGCGGTCACCCAGAACGTCACCTCCAACGCCAGCACCGGCGCGTACAGCTTCACGAACCTGCTCGGCGGTACCTACCAGATCGTCGAGACCACGCCGGTAACGCGGTTGGACGGCAAGGACACGGTCGGCAACTCCAGCGGTACGCACTCATCGACGGACACGATCTCCGGCATCGTCCTGGCCGGTGGTTTCGCCGCGACCGGTTACACGTTCGGCGAACTCGTCCCGTCGTCACTGGCGGGCACGGTGACCAACAACTCCGTCACGCCGGGTCCGCTGAAGAACATCACCATCACGCTGACCGGCACCGACGACCTGACCAACCCGGTCAACCTGACCACGACCACCGCCAACGACGGCACCTACTCGTTCACCAACCTGCGTCCGGGCGAGTACTCGCTCGTCGAGACGCAGCCGACCGGGTACGCCGACGGGTCCGCGACACCGGGTGACGAGGGCGGCACCCCCGTCACACCCAACGTCATCACCGGGATCGGCCTCGACCCGAACAAGACGTCCGTGGGCTACGACTTCACCGACAACCTGAACTCGCTGTCCGGTGTCGTCTTCCAGGACAACAGCAAGGACGGGATCAAGCAGGTCGGCGAGCCGGGCATCCCGGACGTGGTGCTGCACCTGACCGGTACCGACGTCAACAGCAACACCGTCAACGTCACGGCGACCACCAAGGCGAACGGCACCTACCTGTTCCCCGACCTGGTCGCGGGCAACTACGTGCTCGACGAGGACCAGCCGGACACGTACAACGACGGCATCGACACCCCGGGTACCGCGGGCGGTACGACCAGCGGCGACGACACGATCATCGGCATCGTGCTGCCGACGGGTGAACCGGCCACCGGCTACACCTTCGCCGAACTGCCGGATCGGGTCAGCGGCACCGTGTGGCTCGACGTGGACGGCGACGGGCTGATCGGCCAGACCGAGACCACCTTCCTGCCGAACGTGACCGTCGACCTGGAGAACAGCGGCGGGACCGTGATCACCACGACCACGACCGACAACAGCGGTCACTACGCGTTCGAGGACCTGCCGCTGGGCAGCTACATCGTGGTCGAGCACCAGCCCGACGGGTACGGCTCGTCGACGCCGAACTCGGTGCCGATCACGCTGGTGCAGCTCAACCCGACGACGATCTCCGGCAAGGTGGTCAACTTCGGCGAGCAGCTCGGCCAGATCGGTGACTTCGTGTGGAGCGACACCAACGGCAACGGCGTCCAGGACTCCGGCGAACCCGGCGTCTCCGGCCTGACCGTCACCCTCTACAACGAGTCCGGCGGGGTGGTCACCACCACCACGACCAACGGCGACGGCAACTACCACTTCCTGAACCTGATGTCCGGGACGTACTCCGTCGGCGTGACCCTGCCCACCGGCAAGGTGTTCACCAAGCCGTACGTGACCGGTGACGACAAGAACTCCGACATCAACTGGGTCACCGGCAAGACCGCCGCGCTGGCCATCGTGCCGGGGATCGACGGGAAGATCCCGCAACTGACCAACGTCGACGCGGGTCTGGTCAACAAGCTCACCGACCTCTCGGTCGGCGTGGTCACCCCCACGCCGAGCGCGAACGTGGGCAACACGGTCATCTTCACCGCCACGGTCAAGAACGTCGGTACCGTGCCGGTCGTCGGCGCCAAGACGACGATCACCGTCCCGAACGGACTGAAGATCACCTCGGCGGGCGGCACCGCCGTCGCCGCGGCCAGTCAGAGCGACTTCGCCGTCGAGGGTGACGCCGCCGCGGCGGCCGCGACACCGTGGACCTGCACGATCTCCGGGCAGACGGCCACCTGCACGACGGACGCCACCATCGTCCCCGGTCAGGAACTCGGCGCGGTCACGGTGAACACGACGGCCCTCACGACGGTCACGGACACCACGGCCACCGCCGCGGTCGCCCTCGCCGACGGCAGCCCTGACGACAACTCGGCCAACGACAACGCCGTCGCCCAGGTCGCCGTCACCGTCCCGACCACATCGGACACGTCCGGCACGACGCTGGTCAACACGGGCGCCGACGTGAAGTGGCCGTTCTTCGGCGGCCTCATCCTCCTGCTCGTCGGCTGCGTCACCGTGTTCGTGACCCGCCGCAAGCGCCGCGGGAACGAGTAAGCGCTGGTAGTCGAAAGCCCGCCGGTCACCACGACCGGCGGGCTTTCGCCTGTCTCAGGCCGTGGTGTACTGGGCGATCTGGAGCAGGTTGCCGCACGTGTCGTCCAGCACGGCCGTGGTCACCGGGCCCATCTCCAGCGGCTCCTGGGTGAACACGACCCCCAGGTCGCGCAGCCGGGCGAACTCGGCCCGCACGTCGTCCACCGCGAACGACGCCGCCGGGATGCCGTCGGCCACCAGGGCTTCCTTGTACGGCCGCACCGCGGGGTGTTCGGACGGCTCCAGCAGCAGTTGCGTGCCGTCCGGGGCCTCGGGGGAGACGACGGTGAGCCAGCGGTGCTCGCCGAGCGGGATGTCGGTCTTGGTCCGGAAGCCGAGGACCTCGGTGTAGAACCGCTCGGCGCGCGCCTGGTCGTCGACGAAGACGCTGGTCAGGTGGATTCGCATGGGGGGTGCTCCGGGGGGTGGGGCCTGAGCCAGCGGGTGGCGATCTGCTCAAGCGGGTCGGTGTTGAGGTCGTGGAACTTGTAGCGGCCCTGCCGCCGGGTGCGGACCAGGTCGGCGGCCTCCAGCACGGCCAGGTGCTGGCTGACGGCCTGGCGGGTCAGGCCGAGGCCGTGCCTGCCGACCAGCCGGGCGCAGATCTCGAACAGGGTCTGGCCGTCCCGCTCCGCCAGCTCGTCCAGGATGCGCCTGCGGGTCGGGTCGGCCAGTGCCCTGAACAGCTCGTCCGCCACCCGGCCACGATAGGCAAGTGAGTACTTGCCTGACAAGTCCGACGAATGCGTTGCGCGCGGGTGAATAGCCGGAATTGGGTGCCGCCAATGCGGAAACCACCAATTATGGCCCAGTCGCGCCAGGCATTCGCCCCCGGGTCGTGTGAAAGATATTCGCAGGTCGACCGGGGTGGCGACCGGCCACTCGCCACACATCGGCCGTCCACAGTGGAGGTCGAGCTGCGACACTTCGTGGCCGACCGTCACATCATGTAAGACAAGTCACGCGATGGTGGGGTTATTTCGTTACCCAATTTCACCTGTTCAGCCCAAATTGTGGATCAACGTCTTGTGCGAGTAGCGATTGCGACGTAAACCATCATCCATCAGTGGGATAAGTGGGTGGAGGCATGATGGGTGAGCCGGTCAACGCGAACTGGCAGGGTTTCTGGACGGACCTGCCGCACGAGCAGGGCCTCGCGGTGTGGGACAGCTCACCCGCGGTGACCGCGACCGCGCAGCTCCCGCTGTTCGAGCAGCACTTCGCCGTCGACCTGCCGGTGCTGGACGTCGGCTGCGGCAACGGCACCCAGTCGGCCGCGCTGCGCGGGCACTACGCGCGGGTCATCGGCCTCGACTTCGCGCCCGCCGCCATCGAGCACGCGACCAGCATCCAGGCCGGGTCCGGCGTCGAGTTCCGCACCTTCGACCTCGCCGACACCGCGGCCGCCGAGCGGCTGCACACCGAGCTCGGCGACACCAACGTCTACATGCGCGGCGTGCTGCACCAGATGCCGGACGAGCGCAGGGCGGACGCGGCCCTGTCCCTGCGGACACTGCTCGGGGCGAGCGGCCACCTGTTCGCCGTCGAGCTCGCCCCCGCCGCGGGCGAGACGATCAAGGACGCGATCGACCAGGGCCCCGACTCGGTGCCGAAGATGCGCCAGGTGTTCAAGCACAACCTCACCCCGGCCGCCTGGGTCGACGGCAAGCTGCGGCAGGTGCTCACCGGCGCCGGGCTGGTCATCCTGGACAGCGGCGCGGTCACCCTGGAGGGCACCGACTTCCTGCCCAACGGCGACCGGCTCGACCTGCCGATGACCTACGTCGTCGCGCGCGCCGAGGGGTAGGGGCAGCCCCACCCGGGACCCGCCTGCCAGCGCCATGGGTCGCGGCGGCACCGCGCCATAACGTCATTCCCGAGTCCACACTTGACCCGGGGAGATCGACGTGACTGACGCGGTGCGCCTGACCCAGGTGCGCAAGACCTACGGCAAGGGCGGCGGCGCCGTCACCGCGCTCGACGGCGTGAGCATCGGATTCCCGCGCGGGACCTTCACCGCGGTGATGGGCCCGTCCGGCTCCGGCAAGAGCACCTTCCTGCACTGCGCCGCCGGGCTGGACCGGCCCACCACGGGCTCGGTCGAGCTGGCCGGGGTGGAGCTGACCGGGCTCGGCGAGAAGCAGCTCACCCGGCTGCGCCGCGAGAAGATCGGCTTCGTCTTCCAGGCGTTCAACCTGCTGCCCGCGCTGACCGTGGCGCAGAACATCGCGCTGCCGCTCAAGCTCGCGGGCCGCAAGCCCGACCGTGCCGCGATGGCCGAGGTGGTGCGGCGGGTCGGCCTGCACGACCGGCTCGGCCACCGCCCGGCGCAGTTGTCCGGCGGGCAGCAGCAGCGGGTCGCGATCGCGCGGGCGCTGGTCACCCGCCCCGCGGTGATCTTCGCCGACGAGCCGACCGGCGCGCTGGACACCCGCACCGCCCGCGAGGTGCTCGGCCTGCTGCGGGACTCCGTCACCGCGGGCGGCCAGACCATCGTCATGGTCACGCACGACCCGGTCGCCGCCTCGTTCGCCGACCGCGTCGTCTTCCTCGCCGACGGCGCCCTGGTCGGCGAGCTGTACCAGCCGACCCCGGACGCGGTCGCCGAGCGGATGACCCACCTCGGCGCCTGGGCGGTCGTCTGATGTTGGGCATCGCGCTGCGCACCCTGCGCTTCCGCAAGGGCGGCTTCCTCGGCACCTTCATCGCCGTGCTGTTCGGTGCCACGCTCATCCTGGCCTGCGCGGGCCTGATGGAGACCGGCATCCGCACCGCCGTCCCGCCGCAGCGGATGGCGGGCGCGGACCTCCAGGTCGTCGCCCCGCACACCTTCGAGCTGGCGCACAACGCGCCGGACGAGGAACACCCGAAGACCGAATCCGCGTTGCTGCCCGAGCAGGTCCGGCTCGAAGCATCCATTGTGGACAAGGTGCGGGCCGTTCCCGGCGTGCGCTCGGCGGCGCCGGACTACTCGTTCCCGGTGATCGTCAACGGGGTGCCCGCGTCGGCGCACGGGTCTTCGTCGTCCGGGTCGACGGTGGCGGCGGGGCAGATTTTGGTGCCAGGTGGGGGAAGCGGGCAGGTCACGGTCGTCTACCGGGGGAAGTCCCACGAGTTCTCCGTGGTCGGGTCCGCGCCGGAGCCGGTGTTCGCCGACGCCGACGTCGCCGAGCTGGCCGGACGGTCCCAAGTGGACAGCGTGGCGGTGGTGGCCGAACCCGGTACCGACCTGACCGCGCTCGCCGATCGCCTCGCCCCGCTGGGCCAGGTCCTCAGCGGCGACGAGCGCGGTCTCGTCGAACACCCGGCGGCCGAGGCCAAGGGGGAGGGGCTGATCGCGATGTCCGGCGTGATCGGCGGCTTCGCGATCACCGTCGCGATCTTCGTCGTCGCCTCGACCCTGGGCCTGTCGGTGCGGCAACGCGCCCGCGAACTCGCCCTGATGCGCGCCATCGGCACGACACCGGGCCAGTTGCGCCGAATGGTGCTCGCCGAGTCGATGCTGGTCGCCCTGGTCGCCACGGTGCTCGGCTGCGTCCCGGGCCAGTGGGTCGGTGGATTCCTGTTCGACCGGCTGCAGGAAAAGGGGGTTGTCGACTCCGGGGTCGTGTTCCACTCCGGGTGGATTCCGATGATCGTCGCCATTGGCGCCGGATTGCTGACCGCCCTGGGCGCCGCGCTCATCGCCGCCCGCCACGCGGCCCGAACCCGCCCGACCGAGGCGCTGGCCGAGTCGTCTTTGCAAAAGCGGTGGTTGACCCTTCCGCGCGCCATTCTCGCCTTCCTCGCCCTGGGCGGCGGAATCGCGCTGGTCATCGTGACCATCACCGTGATGGAAGGGCCCGCCGCCGCGGCCACCGCGGGTCCGTCGGTGATGTTGTGGGCCCTCGCCCTGGCGTTGATCGCCCCCGGCGTCACCCGATTCGTCCTCGGCGCCATCCGCCTGCCGCTGCGGTTGGTCAGCGGGGTCCCGGGGGAACTGGGCCTGCTCAACGCGCGTGCCCGCACCGTTCGGCTGGCCTCCGCCGTCGTCCCGATCATGCTGGCGACCGGCATCGCCACCTCGAACATCTACCTGAACACGACCATGAGCGCCCTCAACAGCGAGGCCTACGCCAGTACCCTCCGCGCGGACGCGATCGTGACCTCACCGGTCGGACTGCCGGTCGACCTGGCCGACCGCCTGCGCGCCACCCCCGGCGTGAGCGCCGCGTCCTCGCTCGTCAGCACGCACATGTTCATCGTCTCGCCGTATTTGTCCGGCCAGGACGACAACGGAATCCCCGTCCAGGGAGTGTCCGGCGACATCGCCGAAACCACCGCGGTGCGAATGACCAGCGGCTCGCTGGATTCGCTTTCCGGAACCACCGCCGCCGTCCCGGAATCACTCGGCTACCACGTCGGCGACCAACTCGGCATCCGCCTGGGCGACGGGACTCCTGTCACCATTCGAGTGGTCGCGACCTTTACCGGCGTGCAGGGGTTCGAAACTGTTCTGCTGCCCGCGTCTCTGGTGATTCCGCACACGACTCTTGGGCTGCCGCACCAAATCCTGACCCGGGGCGACCCCGCCGCTGTCGCCGCTGCTGTGGCCACGGTTCCCGGCGCCATGGTCGGCACTCGCAGCGACCTGACCGCCGCCTTCGACAAGGGCCAGGACGTGGGCGAATGGGTCAACTACCTGCTGGTCGGCCTGATCATGGCGTACACGGTGATCTCGGTGGTCAACACCCTGGTCATGGCCACCGCCAACCGCCGCCGCGAGTTCGGCCTGCAACGCCTCACCGGGTCCAGCCGGGGGCAGGTCCTGCGCATGATGGCCATGGAGGGAACGGTGGTGTCGATCATCGGCCTGGTCCTGGGCACCCTGATCGCCGTGCTCACCCTCGCCCCGTACACCCTGATCGCCGACAGCAGCCTGATGCCACACGGACCCCTCTGGATCTACCTGTCCATCATCGGCGTGATGGCCGTCCTCGCCATGGCCGCCACGGTGATCCCCACCTGGACGGCCACCAAAACCCGCCCGGTCGACGCGGCCGTCCTGCCCGAGTAGTCGCGGTCCCAGGCCGCCACCGCGGGCGGCCTGGGTGCGTCCCGGTGGACAGCGGTTATCCACAATGCCGTAGCTGTCCACACCCCAACTTGGTCCCCTCTTGACAAGCCGCGTTTCGCGCTATTCTCAGGAATGGGCCCCGGTGCCCCGGGTGGGCGGGCTCCTGTCTGGACCACGGCGGCGTTTCCGTCAAGTGCGCGGCGGGCCTCGATTGGTTGAGGTTGGACGTGGGGTTGTGCACAGGCCGTCGGGTTGTCCACAGAGGGTTATTCAGAGCGTGCGTAGAAGTAGAGTCCGATGACTGCCGTGATGGTGGCCGGGAACGTGTTGGGTGGTCTCCGGTAGTCGGTGTGGAGGACGCGCCAGGTCTTCAGGTGGGCGATG
>NZ_AXWW01000053.1 GCF_000482865.1 Actinokineospora inagensis DSM 44258
GTGTCGTCGTCCCCGCGCAGGCGGAGCTGGTCCCCCGATGAGGTGGCGGTCGTGGATTGAGAGTCAGTCGTCCTCGCGTATGCGGGGCCGGGCTGAGTGGGCACGGCGGATATCGCTTGGGGCGGGTAGGGCGGGCGGTGTGGGTGGGGGGGGGGGTTAGCGGCGGTGGGGGGTGTGCCAGATGAGGTGGGGGGTGAAGTCGGGGTTGAGGGAGAGGAGGTGGAGGGCGGTTTCGGGCTTTTCGAGGCTCATGCGGAGGGGGTAGTGGGGGGAGACGATCTCGCAGCGGGGGCGGCGGCCGCGGAATTTGAGGCCCCAGGCGATGATCTCGCCGTCGAAGGTGGTGCCGTATTGCTGGGCGATGGCGAAGAGGCGGGGGGCCGTGTCGGCGACCATGCGGTCGAGGAGGGAGAGGAACTCGGGCTGGGTGGTGATTCGTCGCGGAATGTTGGCGTTCGGCATGCGGGGTCCTCAATGGGTGGTAATCGGGCCGGGGATTGGGGTGTTTTCATCCGGTGGTGGGGCGCGCGGTAGCGTTTTGCGCGGGGGGTCAGGGAGATAGTAGGGCATAATGCTGGGCATTATGGCCAGCCCCGGGTGGTCCGATCGGGTGAGTCTGCGGAAGTGAGGGTGCGAGTGCGACCGACTGTGCGCAGCAGGCGGCTCGGGGCGCGGTTGGCGGGGCACCGGGTGTACGCGGGGCTGTCGGGGACCGAGGTGGCGGCTCGGATCGGGATTCACCAGGCGACGTGGTCGAAGATCGAGTCGGGGAAGACGAAACTGTCACCTGCGGTGTTGGTGCGGGCGGTGGAGGTGTTGGGGATAGCGGGGGATGCTGCGGGGCAGCTTGAGTTGTTGCGGCGGAAGGCTGATGAGCCTGGGTGGTGGCAGAACTACGGGGACATCCTGTCCGAAGCAGTACAGATGCTCATGGAGTTGGAGGCAGACGCGTCGTGGATACGGGTCTACGACGGGACGCTCGTTCACGGCCTTCTGCAGACTCGCGAGTACGCGGAACGGGTGATCACAGCCGGATCGCCGCACATGCGCGTGGCGGATATTGACCGCTACCTGGATCTGCGGATGCGACGCCAGAAGCGCCTCAACGACGGGATGCGGCTGACCGCCGTTCTGGGAGAAGGCGCGATCCGCCAGCAGATCGGCGGCGGTGAGGTGCTGCGCGAGCAGTTGCGCCACATCTGCCAGGTCGTGAGCGAACAGGACGTCACGGTTCAGGTGGTGCCGTTCACCGCAGATGCCCATGCGGCACTGGGTGACTCGTTCGGGATCATCCAGTGGCCTGACGAGACTGATCCGCAAGATGCCGTCTATGTTGATGGCATGACCTCGTGGACCGTGCACGAGAACACCGGCGTGGTCCGCAGTTACCTCCACGCATTCGGTTCGGTGCAAGGCCAGGCCCTACCCCCACGAGAGTCGCTCGACCTCATCCGCGACGTGATCAAGGACCTGTGATGATCCCTGCCTCCCCAACATCCGCTTGGCGCAAGTCCAGCTTCAGCAGCGCCACCGGTAGCTGCGTCGAGGTCGCCTGGCGCAAGTCCAGCTTCAGCACCGCCACCGGCAGTTGCGTCGAAGTTGCCTGGCGCAAGTCGAGCTTCAGCACCGCCACGGGCGACTGCGTCGAGGTCGGCCCGACCCCGCACGCCATGTTGATCCGTGACACCAAGAACCCCGACGCGGGCAGCCTCACCATCCCCCACACGGCCTGGCCTGCCTTCGTCTCGCGCGTGGCTTCCTGATCTACCCGAGTTGGTCGCGGCGGCGGGTCAGATACGCAATCTCGGCCGTATTGCCCGCCAAGGCGATGGCCTTGCCGTACGCCGCCCGTGATTCCTCGCTGCGGCCTACTCTGCGCAGCAGGTCGGCGCGGGTGGCGTGATAGGCGTGGTAACCGCCCAACTCCAGGCGGTCGATCAAGGCCAGGGCGACCTCCGGTCCATCAAGCTCAGCGACCGCGATAGCCCGGTTCAGGACGATGATCGGCGACCCATCGATCCGTACCAACTGGTCGTACAGGGCCAGGACCTGGGACCAGTCGGTGTCGCGGGCGTCCCGAGCTGACGTGTGCACGGCGTTGATCGCGGCGAGGATCTGGTAGCGGCCGGGGGCGACCCCGGCCGCCAGGCGTTCGCGCACCAACTGGTGGCCCTCGGCGATCAACGCCGCATCCCAGGACCCCCGGTCCTGGTCACCGAGGGCGATCAGTTCGCCGTCCGGGGACACACGAGCGGGGCGGCGGGCCTCGGTGAGGAGCATGAGGGCCAGCAGGCCCGCGACCTCGCCGTCCTCCGGCAGAAGAGTGCGGATCAGGCGGGTGAGGCGGATCGCTTCCGTCGTCAGGTCGTGGCGCAGCGGGTCGGTGTCGGGGCCGGAGGCCAGGTAGCCCTCGTTGAAAACCAGGAACAACACCGTGAGCACGCTGGCGACGCGAGCGGGGAGGTCTTCGGCGGCGGGCACCCGGTACGGAATGCGGGCGGCTTTGATCTTGGCTTTGGCTCGGGTGATGCGCTGGCCCATCGCCGTCTCCGCCACCAGGAACGCGCGGGCGATCTCGGGGACGGTCAGGCCGCCGACCATACGCAGGGTCAACGCCAAGCGGGCCTCCACCGCCAAAGCAGGGTGACAACAGGTGAAGACCAGCCGGAGCCGGTTGTCGTCGATGACGCCTGGCGCGTCGGGTGAGTCGTCGTGCATGAGCTGGGCCTCCTTCTGCTTGTCGTCGCGCTTGTTCTCGCGTCGGATGCGGTCGATGGCTTTGCGGTTCGCCGTGGTGGTCAGCCAGGCACCGGGGTTGGGCGGCACACCGTCGGCCCGCCAGTGTTCGACAGCGGTGGCGAACGCTTCCGCCGCCGCTTCCTCGGCGATGTCCAGGTCGCCGAAGCGCCTGGTCAGGGCGGCGACCACCCGGGCCCACTCGTCGCGGTGGGCCCGGGTGACCGCCAGCTCCGCGTCGCTCATTGGAACGGCCGTACTTCGATCTTCCGGTCGCAGGCCTTCGAGGCCTCGGCGGCGAGCTTGAGCGCGACGTCCAGGTCGGGGGCCTCCCAGATCCACACGCCCGCCAGGTACTCCTTCGACTCGATGAAGGGTCCGTCGGTGAGCACCGGCTGGTCACCCCGGTTGTCGACGACCGTGGCCGCGTCGGTGTCGGCGAGCCCACCCGCGAAGACCCAGTAGCCGTCGGCGATCAGTCGCTCGTTGAACTCGCTGATGGCGGGCTGGCGGTCGGTGCTGCCGGGGTCGCTCTTGTCGTCGATGACGGAAACCAGGTACTGCATCTGAAGATCCTCTCCGGTGGTGGTGGGTTCGGTCAGGCCGCGTACCGGGGGCGCCCGGCGGGCCGGTAAGTCTGGATCGCGACGCCGTTCGAGTCGACCCGAGACTCGACCAGGTCGAGCGCGAGGTCCGGGCCGTTCGCCGGGAACAGGCGGGTGCCCTGGCCGAGGACCACCGGGACCACGATCAGGGTCAGCTCGTCGACCAGGTTGTTCGCCAGCAGCCACCGGACCACCGTGCCACTGCCGTGGACCTGCAGCTCACCGCCGGGCTCGGCCTTCAGGTCGGCGATGGCGGCGGCGTCGGGCAGGACGGTGGTGCCCGACCAGGCCGGGTCGGTGAGGGTGGTCGACGCGACGTACTTGGGGCGGGTGTTGAGCGACTTCAGGACGGGCTCCCAGCCGGGGGCGTCCTCGACCGTCATGGTGCCCCACGAGCCCGCGAACAGGTCGAAGGTGCGCCTGCCGAACAAGAACGCGTCCGCACGCTGGTAGTACTCGTTGATGAACGCCGTGGTGTCCTGGTCGCCCACGCCCCGAGCCCAGCCGCCACGGTCGAACCCGTTTCGGCGGTCCTCGGCCGAGGCGCCGCCGTTGCCCTGGACGACTCCGTCGAGGGTGATCTGGGTGTTGGTGGTGAGCTTCATCGTTCCTCTGTCTCGGTGGTTCCACCCCTGCTACGAACGTCCCCGACTCGATCCGACAAGGGTTGGGAGTGACCTGGGTCACGTGAGTTCACATGGGCTCGGGCAGGACTCGTCTTGGGAGCATGGACAACATCGTGGTGCTGGGTGCGGGATACGCGGGTATGACGGCCGCCGTGGGGATCGCGGGGCGAGGGCAGCGGGTCACGCTGGTCAACAACGGGGCGCGGTTCACCGAACGGCTCCGGTTGCACCAGGTGGCGGCGGGGCAACAGTTGCCGAAGCTGAGCATCCCCGAGCTGCTGGACGGTACGGGGGTCGAGTTCGTCGACGGCTGGGTTGGCGGGATCGACCTGGCGGCCCGGACGGTGCGGGTGGGTGAGCGGGTCATCGGGTACGACCGGCTGGTCTACGCGCTCGGCGGGGTGCCGGACACGGCCGGGGTGCCCGGGGTCGAGGAGTACGCGTTCACGCTGGATCAGGCGGAGGCGGTTCAGGTCACCGACACGGTGGTGTGCGGGACCGGGCTGACCGGGGTGGAGACGGCGGCCGAGCTGGCTGAGGCGGGACACCGGGTCGTGCTGGTGGGCCGGGCTGAGCCGGGGGCGGAGTTGAACGCCAAGGCCAGGGCGTACCTGCAGCGGGTGCTCGGCGAACTGGGCGTCGAGGTGCGGCGCGGTGAGGTCGTCAAGGTGCTGCGGGACGAGGTGGTCCTGGACAGCGGCGAGACGATCAGCACCGGTCAGGTGATCTGGGCCGGTGGGGTGCGCGGGTCGGAACTGGCCAGGGCGGCGGGGCTTGAGGTGGACGAGCTCGACCGGGTGGTCACCGACGCGGCGCTCAGGTCGGTGTCACACCCGGAGGTGTACGCGGTCGGGGACGCGGCGGCGGTCCGGCAGGAGTTCGGGGTGCTGCACGGGACCTGCCAGAGCGGGATGCCGACGGGAGTGCACGCGGCGACGTCGATCGTGCGGGAACTGCGCGGCAAGGCGCCAAAGCGGTTCCGGTTCGGATACCTGCACGCCCCGGTGAGCCTGGGACGCAGGCACGCGGTCGTGCAGTTCACCCGGCCGGACGGGACGGCCAAGCGGGCGTGGTTGTCGGGGCGGGTGGCGGTTTGGTACAAGGAGACGGTGAGTTCGGCGCCGTGGCCGTCGTTCCGGCGGATGGTGAAGGTGCCCGCGTCGGGGACGGTCGCGTGGCGGCGGGGTGGGCGGTACACGCGATGAGTGTGTTCGACGAGCACCGGAGCCTGCTGTTCTCGGTGGCGTACCGGCTGTTGGGGTCGGCGGCGGACGCGGAGGACGCGGTGCAGGACGCGTGGGTGCGGTGGGCGGGTACGGACCACGAGCAGGTTCGGGATGTCAAGGCGTACCTGGTGCGGATTGTGTCCAATGTGGCCATGGACCGGCTGCGGTCGGTGCAGCGGCGTCGGGAAACGTATGTGGGGCCGTGGTTGCCGGAACCGATCCTCACTGAGTCCACTTCGGATTTCGGCGACTCCGTGTCGCAGGCGTTGCTGGTGGTGTTGGAGTCGTTGAGTCCGTTGGAGCGGGCGGTGTTCGTGCTGAAGGAGGCGTTCGGGTTCTCGCACCGGGAGATCGCGGAGGCGGTCGACCGGTCCGAGGACACCGTGCGGCAGGCGGCTTTGCGCGCCAAGAACCACGTGCAGGCGCGACGGCCTCGGTTCCACCAGGACAAAGCCAGGCAGCGGCGCGCGACCGAGCAGTTCATCGCGGCGGCGGCCGGTGGGGACATCAACTCGCTGATGGGGTTGCTGGCCCCGGACGTGGCACTGTGGACCGACGGTGGTGGCAAGGTGCGGCAGGCGATGCGACCGGTCTTCGGGGCGGACCGGGTCGCGGCGTGGTTCGCCGGGATCGCGGACCGGCCGTACCAGGGGATCATGCCCGCCGACATGACCGCGGAGGTCGTGGAACTCAACGGCGGGGCGGGAATCGTGTTCAGCGGCGGTGGCCGGGTGATCGCGACCCTGACCCTCGACCTGGACGAAACCGGTCAGGTAGCCGCCATCCACAACGTGGCCAACCCGGACAAGCTGACCGATGTCACCAACCGGAAGATCCACCCGATGGGTTAGGGGCCCGCCTGGAACATTGGCCGGGTCTCGACCTGCCCACGTTCCGGGTCGAGCCGCTAAGACTGTGTCCATTGTGGTGGCGGGTCGTTGTGGTGATCGTGGTTGAGGGGCGTTGATCGCGGATCGCCCGTCAGGTTTGTGGCCGGCGCGGTCGTTGTTGCCGTCCTTGGAGGGTGCACCCGCAGGGTGGTGGCAACAGAACATGGCCGATGAGGATGTGCTCGCCGCGAGCGTGTAGGTGCTGGTGTCCGGGTGCGCGGGGTGGGGCTGCTGCCGAGTTTCGGTGCGGCGAGATCGGCGGTGCACCGCCGATTCCCGCCACCGCGTTGGGCACGGGCTAAGCGAACATCTCCGTCAAGCGGTCCTGGGCGTCGGTGGAGGCGCCGAGTTGGTCGAGGCCGAGGCGGGCGGCGCCGACGACCGGGGGGTTTTCGGCGATCACCAGGTGGGCCAGGGGGGCGCGTTCGGCGTAGCCGAATTCCAGGGCGGTCATCAGGCTTGGGGCGCCGCCGGTCAACACTCCGCCGCCAAGGACTACGTCGACCGGGGTGGTCAGCAGGTCCAAACGGGACAGGATGGAGCAGCCCAGGGCGCAGACCTCGTCGACCAGGCGGGCGACCAGGGACTCGGCGACCGGGTCGGGGAAGGTCAGCAGGGGTGGGGTCAGTTCACCCAGGCGGGCGCGGGGGATTTCGCCGCGGTGGATGGCGATGGCCACGTCGGTGGCGGTGTCCGCCTCGAAATGCGAACTGACCAGGGACACCAGCGAGGTGGCGGGGCCGCGGCCGTCCTCGGCGCGGACGGCGTGCCAGAGGACTTCCTCGCCGAGGTGTTGGCCGCCGCCCCAGTCGCCGGTCAGGCGGCCGAGGGCGGGGAAACGGGCGACCCGCCCGTCAGGGCCGATGCCCGCGGCGTTCACGCCGGCGCCGCAAACAACCGCGACGCCCCAGCGGGTGGTTCCGGCGCGCAGCAGGGCGAAGGTGTCGTTGCCGATCTCGACCGTCGAGCCGATGGAGCGCCGCAGGAACTCGTCGCGCAGGGCGGTTTCCTCCTCGGGGAGGTCGGCCCCGGCCAAGTACGCGGCGACGTGGTCGGCGTACGGGGGGTTGGTGCCCAGCACCGACGCGGCGGTGCGGTAGACGACGTCGACGGCGGCCTCGACGCCGACGGTCTGGGGTTCGAAACCGGGGCCCCGGCCCCGCGCCAACAGGGTGCCGTCGGCGCGGAGCAGGGCGATGTCGGTCTTGCTGTTGCCGCCGTCGACCGCGAGGAGCGTCTTCATGACACCCAGGGCAGGTACGGGCGGTTGACCTCGACGAGCCGGGCGGCCAGCTTCTCCGCCACCGACACCTGACCGATCAACGGGTGCGCGAGCAGCGCCTCGGTGACCAGGTCGATGCCACCGGTGATGGCGGCGCGCACGGCGATCGACTCGTACGCCGACACGTGCGAGATCAGGCCCGCCTGCAACGGCGCGACCGGGGCGATCGGCCAGGTCTGGGCGCCCGCGCCGGTCACCGTCGCCGGGACCTCGATGACGGCGTTGTCCGGCAGGAACGGCAGCGTGCCGTTGTTGCGGACGTTGACCACGTGCACGTCCCCGCCCTCACCGAACAGCGACGCGAGCAGGGCCACCGCGGCCTCGGAGTAGAATGCGCCGCCGCGGCTGGCCAGCAGGTCCGGCTTGGTGTCGACGGACGGGTCGGCGTAGAGCGCGAGCAGTTTGTCCTCGACCTCGGCGACCGCGCTGGCCCGGGTCGGCGAGACCCGCTGCTCCTCGACGACGGCGTCGTGCTCGTAGAAGTACCGCAGGTAGTACGACGGGACCACGCCCAGCCGGTGCAGGACGCTCTCCGGCAGCCCGATCTGCTTGGCGATCACCTCGCCGTGCTGGTCGAGCAGCCGCGGCAGGACGTCCTCGCCGCGCACGTAGACCGAGCGGACCCAGGTGAGGTGGTTGAGGCCGACGTGGTCGAGGGCCACCCGGTCGGGTTCGACGTCGAGCAGCGCGGCGAACCGGCGCTGGAAGCCGATCGCCACGTTGCACAGGCCGATGGCCCGGTGCCCGGCGTCGAGCAGGGCCCGGGTGACGATGCCGACCGGGTTGGTGAAGTCCACGATCCAGGCGCGCGGCGCGACCGAGGCGATCCGCTCGGCCGCGTCGAGCACCACCGGCACCGTGCGCAGCGCCATGGCCAGACCGCCCGCGCCGGTGGTCTCCTGGCCGACGCAGCCGCACTCCAGCGGCACCGTCTCGTCCTGGTGGCGCATGGCCTGACCGCCGACGCGCAACTGCAGCAGCACCGCGTCGGCGCCCGCCACGCCCAGTTCCAACTCGCTGCTCGTGGTGATCTTGGCCGGGTGGCCCGCGCGGGCGAGGATCCGCGCGGACACACCCCCGACCAGTTCCAGCCGCCGGGCGTCCGGGTCGATCAGCACCAGCTCGGTGACCGGTAACTCCGAGCGCAGCCGGGCGATGCCGTCCACGAGCTCCGGGGTGTAGGTCGAGCCGCCGCCGACGACAGCGAGTTTCACTTGATGGCTCCCGAGGTGAGGCCTGCCTGGATCTGCCGCTGGAAGATCAGGTAGATCACCAGCGCCGGGATGATCGTCATGCTCAGCGCGGCGAACAGGCCGGGCCAGTCGGCCTGGTAGCCCGCGTTGGTGGAGATGTTCGCGATGCCCTGGGTGAGCACCCACTTGTCCTGCACGTTGCCGGAGAGCAGCACGATCGGCAAGAGGTACTGGTTCCACTGGCCGATCACGTTGAAGATGGTGATGCTGATCAGGCCCGGCTTGGCCATCGGCACCATGATCTGGAAGAACGTCCTGGTGTGCGAGGCGCCGTCGATGATCGCCGCTTCCGCGATCTGCGAGGGCAAGGTGCGGAAGAACGCGGTCAGGAAGAACACCGTGAACGGCAGCGAGTACGCGATGTAGACCAGGATCAGGCCGGTGTACGTGTCGAGCAGGCCCAGGTTGCGCACCACGAAGAACAGCGGCACCAGGGCGAGGAACACCGGGAACACCATGCCCGAGACGAACATGACGTAGAGGAACCGGCTGCCCCGGAAGGAGAACCGGGCCAGCACGTAGGCCGCCATCGCGCCGAGCAGCATCGTCCCGGCGGTGGACAGGCCGACCACCAGCACGCTGTTGAACAGGTACCGGCCGATGTTGGCCTTGTCCCACGCCCGGCCCCAGGAGTCCCAGTGGATCGAGCTGGGCAGCCCGAGCGGCTGGGTGAAGATCTGGGTGTTCGTCTTGAACGAGGCCAGGAACGTCCACAGGATCGGCAGGATCACGGTGCCCGCCCAGATCACCAGGGCGAGGTGGGAAAGTCCACTGAGGACCGGGTTGCCGCCGCGGTTGACCCGGCGCCGAGCCGGTGCCGGGGTCGGGCGCTCGACCGGTGGGTCCAAGGTGACGCTCATGTCAGTACTCGATCCGTTCCCGCCGGGTCACCCGCAGGGTGAGCACGGCGAAGGTGAGGCTGAGGATGAACAGCGCCACACCCATCGACGACGCGTAGCCGTACTTGGAGAAGGTGAACGCGTTGCGCCAGATCTCCAGCGGCAGCACGGTGGTCGCGCCGTCCGGGCCGCCGCGGTCCACCGAGAGGGTGGCGACCAGGGCGAACCCGTCGAACGCCGCGATGCCCAGGTACACCCAGGCGACCTGCACGGTGTCCCACAGCAGCGGCAGGGTGACCTGGAAGAACATCCGGGCCTTGCTGCACCCGTCGAGCTCCGCCGCCTCGATGACCTCCTGCGGGATGCTGGCCATGCCCGCGGCGAAGAGGACCACGTAGAAGCCGACCGACTGCCACACCAGCACCGCGATCAGCGACCACAGCGCCAGGTTCGGGTTGGTCAGCCAGCCGACCGAGGGCAGGCCGAGCGCGTCGAGCAGGCCGTTGAGCACGCCCGCCTTGTCCGGCCGGTACATCGCCTGGAACAGCACGCCGATGACGGCGACCGCCAGCACCTGCGGGAAGAAGAACACGGCCTGGTAGAACTTCGAACCCCGCACGCCCTTCGTGCCGCCGCCCATGTTGAGCAGGAACGCGAAGAACAACCCGATGACCAGGGTGATCAGCGGGAGCGCGACGAGCAGCACCAGGTGGTGGGTGACGGCCTTCCAGAACACCTCGTCCTTGAACAGCTTGACGAAGTTGTCGATGCCGTTGAAGTGCGGGCTGGCCGACACACCGCGCCAGTCGGTGAACGCCAGGTAGAACGCCTGCAGGTACGGCCCGATCATGAAGACCAGGTAGAGGAGGACCGGCAGCGCCAGGAAGCCGAAGACGAACCTGGCGCCGCCGCGGGGAAGCCTCATGAGGTGCGGTTCTGCTTCGGGGTGGAGGAGTCGGCCTTGACCGCGTCGGCCTTCGCCTGCACCTGCTTGCAGAACTCCTCAGCGGAGATCCGGCCGAACATCAGCTCGTTGGTCTTCGAGCGCAGCGCGGTCTCGAACTCCTTGTACCAGTCCTCGAACAGGTTGTAGGTGATGATGTTGTCGCCTGCCTTGTTGAGCGCCTCGTTGGAGCTCTTGTTGCCCGGGGACAGCGACAGGCCGTCGGCGGCACCCTTGACCACGGTGATGTTGCCGGTCTTCTGGGTGAAGCCGCGCGCGCCCTCCTTGGAGAGCATGATGCGCATGTACTCCAGCGCGCCGGCGCGGTTCTTGGCCTTGGACGGGATGATGTAGCTCTCGCCCGCGGCGGCGCGGACGGCGCCGTAGGGCAGCTTGTCGGACGCGCTCACGCTCGGCGTCGGGGCGACCGCGTACTGGAAGGTGGCCGGGGTCTGGTCCTTCTGCTCGTTCTCCAGCCACGACCCGCTCGGGTACATGCCGACCTGGCCCTGGTTCTGCGCGGTCTGCACCTCGGTGTGGATCAGGCCCTCGAACGACGGGTCGAGGTACTTCTTGCCGATCATCGCCCAGGCCTCGGCCGCCTGGCGGACCGGGTCGGAGGTCCAGACGCCGTCCTTGAGGTTGTCCATGTCGATGAGCACCTGGTTGCCCGCGATCTTGCCCGCGGTGATGGCGATCATCCAGTACTGGTAGTAGGACGCGTTCTTGCCCGCGTAGGCGTAGGGCTTGAGGCCCGCGGCCTTGATCTTGCCGAGGAGGGCGTCGAACTCCTCGAAGGTGGTGGCGGGGGCCCAGTTGTTCTTCTGGAACAGCGCCGAGTCGTACCAGAGGCCGTACACGGTGTAGATGTACTTCATCAGGA
Organism: Actinokineospora inagensis DSM 44258; assembly: GCF_000482865.1. GTDB lineage: Bacteria > Actinomycetota > Actinomycetes > Mycobacteriales > Pseudonocardiaceae > Actinokineospora > Actinokineospora inagensis. Next base: position 11,284 of record NZ_AXWW01000053.1, read on the forward strand.
ACGGCTTGCCCGCGACCAGACCGGCCTCGACGCTGCCGGGCATCAGCGAGTCGCGGACCTTGCCGCTGCCGCCGAGCGCGGGGGCGTCGAACAGCTCGGTCAGGTCGAGCAACTGGCCCTCGCCCTGCAGCGCGCCGTTGTCCATCATGTCGCTGCCCGCGTTGGAGATGACGTCGGGCACGTCGCCGCTGGCGAAGCGCGGCTGCAGCGTCTGCGCGATCTGCTGCGTGGGCACGTGCTTGATGTTGGCCTGCGGGAATTCCTTCTTGTACATCGGCTCGTGCACGTCGGTGGCGTAGGCGTCGCCCAAGCCACCCTTGAAGATCACGACCTCGAGGCCCGCGTTGGCCGCGACACCGAACGGGTTGTCGGCGGACTTGGTCCCGGTGGGGCCGGAACCGGTGTTGTTGCTGTCATCGGAGCCGAAGGCGCACGCGGAGAGCGGACCCGCCGCGAGCGCGGCCATCCCCAGCCCCTTGAGCACAGACCGACGACTGGGGTTCTGCGGAAGCGCACCGGACATGTAGAAACTCCTTCGACCGTCACGCGACCGGTTCGCGGGGCGCCGCCCAATGCTCGGGGCGGACCCGGTGGCCGGGCAATCGGACAGATGGGTGATTTGGTCTAGACCATACTCGGTGAATATGGGCTTGGCCAGCACCGATGTCGAACTCGATCTTGCTATTTTCTCGGCGGCAACGGTGTGAAATCAGTTCGAATCCGCCTCTTGACTCCGGTCGCCCCGAGGACCAAAGTGACGCGGTTGCGTGTCGTGCACCACAGCGCCGCCCAGGTGCCTGCGGAAGAAGGTGGTCGCCCGGAGGACCCCTTCGGGATCGCGCGAGTGACCAGGGACAACACCGACCTCGATCCACCCGCAGGACCGGTAGAGCGCGTCCGCCGGGCTGTCCGACTCGGTGTCCAACAACAACAGCGTCACCCCGCGGGCCAGCGCACCCTCTTCCGCCGCCGCCAAAAGTGCCCGCCCCAGCCCGCGACCGCGCGCGTCCCGGTGCACGATGAGCTTGGCCAACTCGGCCCGGTGCCTGCCGTTGTCGTAGTCGGCGAGTCTGAGTTGGACAGTCCCGACCACCCGTTCACCAGCGCGGACAACCCAGAGCAGCAGCCGACCCGAGGCCAAAGCGGACTCCAGTCCTAACCACCAGGTCCGGGCGGCCTCGGGGCGCAGCGGGTGCAGGAACCCCACCGAGGCGCCCGCCGCCACCGCGTCGACCAGCAACTCGGCGAGGTCGTCGACGACGGCGGGGAGGTCGTCGGGCCGCAACAACAGCATGGGGGCATCCTCTACAGCGCGGCCGTCCGGGCACAACAGGTATCCCGGCGATCCACACGACAGGGCGGTGGCGGTGCGGCAGACCAGCGCGGCGGTGATCACGGTAGCGGTGGGCGGGGTGATCGGGGCACTGGCCAGGTACGGCGCGGGCACGCTGTGGCCCGGCCCGTGGACAACGCTGGGAATCAACGCTGTCGGATGTCTGACGATGGGTGTATTGATGGTCTTGGTGACCGAGGTCCGCATTCCGCACCCCCTGGTCAGACTGTTTCTCGGAACGGGCGTCCTGGGTGGATTCACCACTTTCTCGACATTCTGCGCGGATTTCTGCCGACTGGTCCCGACGGCGCCGCTGGAAGCATTCAGTTACCTGATCGCCACGCTTACAGCGGCACTCGCCGGGGTGTCACTGGGAATGTTCACCACCCGGCGGCTGGCGGGGCTGCGGTGAACCCGGTCGCGCAGGTCGCGCTGGGCGCGGCCGTCGGCGCCCCGCTGCGCTACCTGGTCGACCGGGCCATCCCCCGGCCCACCGGGTTCCCGCGCGGCACGCTGGTGGTCAACGTGGTCGGCAGCACCGTGCTGGGCGTGGTCACCGGGGTCGCGCACCTGCAACTGCTGCTGGGAACCGGCTTCTGCGGGGCGCTGACCACGTACTCCACCTTCTCCTACGAGACCACGGTCCTCTTCGAGGCGCGGGCGCCGCGCCGGGCCGTGCTCAACGTGGTGCTGTCGGTGACCGCCGGGGTAGCGGCATTCTGGGCGGGCCTCGCCGGCGGGCAAGCCCTCGCCGGCTGACCCGCCCGGCCGGAGGGACACATGAAGGTCTACGCCGAACGCCCGAACCGCCTGCTCCGCCAACTGCTCGCCGACCTCGCCGCCATCGCGGTGGCCGGGCTGGCCGTGTGGCTGGCGCTGACCGTCCGCGACACCGTGCTCGCCCTGCGCGCCCCCGGCGACCGCCTGGTCGACGCTGGGACCGCCTTACGGGGCACCTTCGACACGGCGGCCGACAAGGCCAGTCACGTCCCGTTGGTGGGCGGCTCACTGGCCGACGCGCTGCACACCGGGTCGGACGCCGGAATCCGGATCTCCGACGCGGGCTGGCAGCAGATCAGCGCGGTGGAGGACCTGGCGTTCTGGCTGACGGTCGTGCTGATCGTGGTACCGGTGCTGTTCCTGGTGCTGACCTGGCTGCCACTGCGCGTGCACTACACCCGTCAGGCCACCGGGGCCGTGCGGCTGCGCGCGCTGGGCGAGCACGGTCACGACCTGCTGGCGCTGCGCGCGTTGTCGACCCAGCCGTTCACCCGGCTGGCCGGAGTCGGCCCGGTGGGCGACGGCTGGCGCTCGGCCGACCCGGCGGCGGTCCGCGTGCTGGCGGGCCTGGAACTCCGCCGACTCGGTCTGCGCGAGGTGTGAAACCCCCGCACTTCGAGTCCACTTCGGACATCCGTCACACGTGGGTGTCACGTGTGGCCCTCGCCCGAAGCGGGTACCTCGCCGCTACAGCCAAGCTGAGGAGCCCAACCGCGGTGAAGACCGATCCCCACACCCTCGACATCGCCCACCTACGCGACGGCGGGCTGGCGCTCAGCGGGGAACTCGACTACGCCACCGCGCCGGAACTGACCGCGATGGTGGCGGCGCTGCCGTTGCCGCGGGGAGCCATCCTGACCCTTGACCTCGGGGAGTTGGCGTTCTGCGACTCCAGCGGGTTGTCGGCGCTGCTCACCGCGTACAAGCGGGTGACTGGGGTCGGGGGGAGGCTGTCCGTGCCGGCGATCGACCCGAACCTGGCCCGGATGCTCGCCATCACGGGGCTGTCGCATCTGTTTCGGCCGTGATCGTGATCAGAACCGGACGCTGAGCCGGGGGTGCTGACGGCGGGTGGGCCGGCGACGGCCGTGGGCGCCGCGCTGTTGGGGCTGTCGAGTTGTCCACATTGGGTCGACGTATCCCCAGCTTCCGCACGTTCCTTCCGCCATGCCCGTTAGCCGGTAGACTGGGACCGGGGCCGCCCCCCGGGATGGGGTGGGGGCCGCCTGGACCCGTCCGGGCCGTCAAGTTGTCCACATCGGCTCGACCCATCCCCAGCATCCACACGATCCTTCCGCCATGCCCGTTAGCCGGTAAACTGGGACCGGGGCTGCCCCCCGGGAGGGTGGGGGCCGCCCGGAGGGTGCAGGGTTCCGTCGGAGTCGGTTTTGTGCTGGTGGGGTGGGGATTCCGAGTAGGTGTGGTGGTCGGGTGGTGTCGCGGGCCATGGGGCGGTGGGCTTGGGCGATGGTGGTGGTTCCGGTCAGGCGTGGGGCGCTGAGGGCGAGGGTGCGCGGGGTGGCTGTGGCGCGGGGTGTGGTGGCGGTGCGGGCTCGGGAGTGGTCTTCGCGGTAGGTGGGGTCGCGGACCCGGTGCTCGCTGGGCGCGACATACCGGCCGCGATGAGGATCCCGCCGCGTTCCCAGCGCGGCGCGTCCGCGACCCACTCTCTAGATCATCGCCGTGAGGGGACAGGACCGGCGGCCACCGGCGCCATGGTCAACACCGTGGCCTGCGAGTGACGCACCCCATGCGGAGATCCCGCCACACAACACCGTGTTGAAGGTGTTCCCGACCCGCACGGTCCACCACGAGCGCGATCGGGGAACAGGCAGTCTCACATGATCATGGGACCCGGGGCACTCATGATCAACCAGAGACCGTTCTCCCATGCGGACCACCGACTGTGACGGAGCCCTGCGGGACGAGGTGGGGGCCGCCCGGACCCGTCGGGGCGGTCGAGTTGTCCACATCGGGTCGACCCATCCCCAGCATCCAGACGATCCTTCCACCACGCTCGCCAGCCGGTAGACTGGAACCGGGGCCGCCCCCCGGGATGGGGTGGGGGCCGCCTGGACCCGTCGGGGGCGTTGAGGTGTCGGCGGTGGGGGTCTGGGTGGATGCGTTGAGGGCGATCGTGGCGGCGGCCAGCAGTATGGCGGCGGTGAGTCGGAGGGTGTTCGGCGAGTACAGCCGTCTCATGGGGGGATCCCCTCTCTCGCCAGGGAATACCGATGGGGGTTACGGCTGCGTGGTGAGGGTGCGGGCGGCGGCGGCGATGGTGGTGGGGGTGAGGGTCAGGGCGAACGGGGTGACCTCGTAGAACTTCATGGCCTTGCCGTCGGCGGAGAGTTCCAAATGCGCCGAGACCAGGCCGGCCGCTTCGAGCTTGCGGAGGTGGACCTGGAGCAGGGCGCGGCTGATGCCCAGTTCGCGGGCGAGCCTGCTGACGTAGGTGCGCTCGCCGACAAGGGTGGCGATGACGCGCAGGCGGTGCGGGTTGGCCAAGGTCGCCAGCATGCGGACCAACTCGTCGCCCGAGGGGGTCGCGGACATGACAACGGAAGTTAGCACATGCCAACCTATGGCGCCGGGTCGTAGGCGTCGGGGGCGTGTCGGTGCAGCGCGGCCCGCAGGTCGTCTGTGTCGCGGTGCCTGCGCCGGGGGCTGAGGTGGTGCGAGACGGGGTAGACCCGGACGCCGCCGTGACGTCGGGAGAAGCGCTTGCCGAGGTCTTTGCCGGTGTGGGGGTCACGCAGCCACAGGACCAGCCACGGCTTGGCGTCACCGACCACGCGGACCCGGGTGATCTCGGACCAGCGCAACTGCCGCTCCCCCGCGCCCGACGAGACCCACAGCCCGACACCGGTCACCGCGACAGCCTGCCTGCGGGTACGGAGAGCACGCAGCACCCCCCGAACAGCCTGCAAACCGAGCAGCACGACAACCGCCACACACCCCGCGACGACGGTGGAGTCGCTGGAGGCGGTGGCGACCAGGAACGGGACAACCATCGCGACGACCGCCGCCGACGCCCACAACAACGGCACCGCCCGCCCGGTCCGCAACTCCAGCCGAGCAAGAGCGACCCCAGATTCGACAGCGACGGTTGATCGCCGGGCCCGACCGGAGTCGACGTCGGCAGGCCGCTCACCGGACCACACGCGAGTCCGGGGCGAAACACCGCCCGACACCACAGGCGACGGGGCCGGACCCGCTCCGCTCTGCCCACCCTCAGGCCACGCGCGGGTCGGAGGCACACCAGCGCCAGGCTGAGCACGGGTACCTGATGCCGCGGATGAACGATCCCGACCGGAGTCCACGTCGGCAGACTGCTCACCAGACCACACGCGGGTCCGGGGCGGCACACCGTCCGAGGCCGCAGGCGACGGGGCCGGATCCACTCCGGCGAGCCAATCCCCCGGCCAGGCGCGGGTCGGAGGCGCATCAGCGGCCGCCCTGGCGGACCGACCCTCAGACTGAGCACGGGTGCCTGGCACCGCAGATGAATGATCCTGACCGGAACCCACGTCGGCAGACTGCTCACCAAACCACACACGAGTCCGCGGCGAAACACCATCTGACACCACGGGCGATGGGGCCGGATCCACGCTGGCAGGCCCACCCTCAGGCCACGCGCGGGTCGGAGGCACATCAGAGCCCGCGCCGACGGACTGAGCACTGGTGCCCGGCACGGCGGATGAACGATCCCGACCGGAGTCCACGTCGGCAGACTGCCCACCAGACCACACGCGGGTCCGGGGCGAAACACCGTCCGAGGCCGCGGGCGACGGGGCCGGATCCACTCCGGCGAGCCAATCCCCCGGCCAGGCGCGGGTCGGAGGCGCATCAGCGGCCGCCCTGGCGGACCGACCCCCAGACTGAGCAGGGGTACTCGGCTCCTGACCGGGGTCCGGTCCGACCGGCCACCCCTCGGGCACGGCACGCGTCCGGGACGGGACAACGCTGGACGCGGTGCCCGGGAGCCAGGTACAGCCCGATTCCTCGATCAACTCGGCTGTGGTGGGGCGGAGTTCTGGTCGGGTGTTGAGGCATCGGGACAGCACGGGGCGCAGGGCGGAGGGGACTCCGGTGAGGTTTGGGCCGGTGTGCACGGCTCGGTACAGCAGGGCGTGTGGCTCGGCTTCGCCGAAGGGGCCTTGACCGGCGGCGGCGTAGACGATGACGGCGCCGAGGGCGAAGACGTCGCTGGGAGGGCCTACTTCGTGGCCGGAGATTTGTTCTGGGGAGAGGTAGCCGGGGGTGCCGAACAGGACTCCGGTCGCGGTCATGGCGGTGCCGTGCAGTGCTTTGGCGATGCCGAAGTCGATCACGCGGGGGCCGTCGGCGGCGAGGAGGACGTTGGACGGTTTCAGGTCGCGGTGGACCAGGCCAGCGGTGTGGATGGCGGTGAGGGCTTCGGCCAGGCCTGCGAGCAGTGCGCGCAGGACGGGTTCGGGGAGGGGGCCACTGGCGCGGACGACCTCGGTCAGGGTTGGGCCCGCGACGTACTCGGTGGCCAGCCACGGTCGGTCGGCGTCCGGGTCGGCGGCGACGACGGCGGCGGTCCAGAAGCCGCCGACGGCGCGGGCCATGGCGATCTCGTTGCGGAAGCGGGCGCGGAAGTCGGGGTCCTCGGCGAGGCCCGCGCGGGCGACCTTGACCGCGACGAGCCTGCCGCCCGGGGAACGGCCCAGGTAGACCGTGCCCATCGCGCCCCGGCCGAGGCGGCCGAGCACCGCGTAGTCACCGACCGTGCGCGGATCGCCGACCACCAGGTCCCGCATCAGGTCACCCCCTCACCAGCAGGCTACCGATTCGTTATCGTCCAGCCGACCCGCGAAGCGCCCGGCATCAGGACAAACCGGGCGTTTCCGGTCGGTTGCCGGAGGATGTCACCTTTGTCGCACTGGACAAGCCAAGCAAGCCTTACCTAGGTTTTCAGAGGTAAGGCTTGCCGAACCCAGTGGGAGGTGACCGTGGAGTACATCTTCAGCAGCGCGCTGATCGGTCTGCGTGAGGGCCTGGAAGCGACCCTGGTGGTCAGCATCCTGCTCGCGTACCTGGTCAAGGCCGATCGCCGGGGCGCGCTGCGCTGGGTGTGGCTCGGTGTCACGGTGGCCGTGCTGCTCGCGGTCGGGGTCGGCGCGCTGATCACCTTCACCAGCGCGCACCTGCCGTTCGAGGCGCAGGAGACCTTCGGCGGGAGCATGTCGCTGGTGGCGGTCGCGTTCGTCACCGGCATGGTGTTCTGGATGCGCGGCGCGGCCCGCAAGATCAGCGGTGAGCTGCGCGGGAAGCTGTCGGACGCGCTGAACATCGGCCCGGTGGCCATCGCGCTGGTCGCGTTCCTCTCGGTCGGCCGGGAGGGCCTGGAGACGGCGGTCTTCTTCTACGCGACCACCCAGTCCGCGGGCGAGAACAGCGGCCCGCTGGTCGGGTTCGTGATCGGCATCGCGCTGGCCGTCGCGCTCGGCTGGGCGCTCTACCGGGGCGCGCTGAAGATCAACCTGAGCCGGTTCTTCACCGTCACCGGCGTGCTGCTGATCTTCGTCGCCGCCGGGGTGCTCGGTTACGGCCTGCACGACCTGCAGGAGGCGGGCGTGCTGCCGGGGCTCAACGCGCTGGCCTTCGACCTGTCCGGCCCGATGCCGGAGGACTCCTGGTACGGGGCGCTGGCCAAGGGCATCTTCAACTACTCGGCGCGCACGACCGTCGTGCAGGCCGTCGCCTGGGTCGCCTACGTCCTGGTGACCCTCACCGTTTTCCTCTGGCCCGCGCGCACCAAGACCGCCGCCCCCGCGGCGAGCGCGCAGCGCCCCGTCCCCGCCCAAGGAGAGACCACGTGAGATCGCGCCTGCAGCACCTGGGCGTCTGCCTGACCGGACTGGCCGCCATCAGCACCCTCGCCGCCTGCGGTGGCGGGGACGACAAGGCGGCGGCCGCCGGGGCCGGTGGCCCGATCACGGTCGAGGCCAAGGACGACGGCTGCGGCGTGCAGCGCGCCGAGGCGCAGGCGGGCACGATCACCTTCGAGGTCAGCAACAAGGGCTCCCGGATCACCGAGTTCTACCTCTACGCCGAGGGCGACCGGATCATGGGCGAGGTGGAGAACATCGCCCCCGGCCTGACCCGGCGGCTGATCGTCGAGGTGCCCGACGGCGGCAGGTACCAGACCTCGTGCCGCCCCGGCATGACCGGCGACGGCATCCGCGCCGACTTCACCGTCAAGGGCTCGGCGAGCCGCAACACCGACGACAACGCGAAGCTGGCCGAGGCGACCCAGGGCTACCAGCGGTACGTCAACGCCCAGGTCCAGCCGCTGCTGGACAAGACGGGCGAGTTCGTCACCGCGGTCAAGGCGGGCAAGGTCGACGCCGCGAAGGCCGTCTACCCGGTCGCGCGCACCTACTGGGAGCGGATCGAGCCGGTCGCGGAGAGCTTCGGCGACCTCGACCCGCGCACCGACTCCCGCGAGGCAGACCTGGAACCGGGGCAGGCGTTCACCGGGTTCCACCGGCTGGAGAAGGACCTGTGGGTCAGCGGCCTGCAGCCGGACAGCGGCAAGGTCGCCGACCAACTGCTCGCCGACGTCACCGAGATCGCCACCAGGGCCAAGACCGTGGCGTTCACCCCGCTGCAACTGGCCAACGGCGCCAAGAGCCTGCTCGACGAGGTGGCCACCGGCAAGATCACCGGCGAGGAGGACACCTTCTCGCACACCGACCTGTGGGACTTCCAGGCCAACGTGGAGGGCTCGCAGGCGGCCATCGCGGCGCTGCGCCCGCTCGTGCAGGAGCGCGACGCCGCCCTGGCGAAGACCATCGACGAGAAGTTCGCCGCCGTCACCGGCCTGCTGGACAAGCAGCGCGACGGCGACGGCTACAAGCTCTACGACAAGCTGACGCAGGCGGAGATCAAGGCGTTCGCCGAGGCCGTCGACGCGCTGGGTGAGCCGATCAGCAAGGTGGCCGAGGTGGTGGCGCAGAAATGACCGGGGTATCGCGGCGGGGGTTGTTCGGCCTGGCGGGCGCGGGAGTCGCGGTCGCCGGGCTGGGCGCGGCGGCCGGAGTGCTGGCGTCGGGCGCGGAGAAGCCCGCGGGACCGTCGGTCGACACGTCCGCCCCGGTGCCGTTCCGCGGTGACCACCAGGCCGGGATCACCACCCCGGCCCAGGACCGGATGCACTTCGTCGCGTTCGACGTGACGACCAAGTCCCGCGGCGAGCTGGTCCGGTTGTTGAAGGACTGGACAGCCGCCGCGGAGCGGATGACCGCGGGCAAGGAAGCGGCCGAGGGCGGCGCCGTCGGCGGTATTCCGGAGGCGGCACCGGCGGACACCGGTGAGGCGCTGGACCTGCCCGCGTCGGCGTTGACGTTGACGATCGGGTTCGGGCCGTCGCTGTTCGACGACCGGTTCGGGCTCGCGGGCAAGCGCCCCGAGGCCCTCGTCGACCTCCCGCACTTCCGCGGGGACAACCTCGAAGCCACCCGCTCGGGGGGCGACATCTGCGTGCAGGCGTGCGCGAACGACCCGCAGGTCGCCGTGCACGCCATCCGCAACCTGGCCCGGATCGGCTTCGGCAAGGTCGCCGTCCGCTGGTCCCAACTGGGTTTCGGCCGCACGTCGTCCACCTCGAAGGCCCAGGCCACCCCGCGCAACCTGTTCGGCTTCAAGGACGGCACGAACAACCTGAAGTCGGAGGACCCGGGCCTGCCCGCCCAGGTGTGGGTCACCGACGGGCCGGACTGGATGGTCGGCGGGTCGTACCTGGTCGCGCGGCGGATCCGGATGCACATCGAGATCTGGGACCGGACCTCGCTGGCCGAGCAGGAAAGCATCGTGGGGCGGGCCAAGGGCAGCGGCGCCCCGCTCGGGCAGCAGAACGAGTTCGACGCGGTCGACCCGCACGTCCGGGGCGCCGGTGGGGTGCCGTTGGTGCCGGACGACTCGCACATCCGGTTGGCCTCGGAGAACCTGAACGGGGCGAAGATCCTGCGGCGGGGCTACAACTTCACCGACGGGTCGGACGGGTACGGCCACCTGGACGCGGGGTTGTTCTTCATCTGCTTCAACCGGGACACGCGCAGCCAGTTCATCCCGATGCAGCAGGCGCTGTCGGGGAAGGACCGGATGATGGAGTACCTGGAGCACAACGGCTCCGGGCACTTCGCCTGCCCACCCGGACCCGCGGTGGGTTCGTACTGGGGCGAGAAGCTGTTCGCCTGAGCCGTTCCGGTCAGTCCTCTGTGGACTGTACGAACGGGTCGGTGGGCAACGTCGGTGGCGTGACCGGCTCGGCGTCGGTCAACAGCCGAGCCGGGCCGACCAGCGCGCGCAACTCGGCGCCCCAGACGCAGCGCGCCGGGAACGCCGCCGCGGCCGCCCGCGCCGCGATCTCCTCGGTGGGCAGGTCACCGGCCGAGGCGGCCAGCACGATGTTGCCGTACCGGCGGCCCCGCAGGACACCGGGCTCGGCCAGCAGCAACACGTTCCCGAACACCGCCGACAAGGTGGCGACGACCCGACCGGCGAACGGCAGCCCGGGACCGTCGGAGAGGTTCGCCAGGTAGACGCCGGTGGCGCGCAGGACCCGGGAGAGGTCACGGGTGGCCTCGACGCTGTACATGCCCGCCGACACCTGGCCGCGCTCGAAGGCGTCCACCAGGACCAGGTCCACCGCGAGATCCGCCACCCCCGAGACGACCGTGCGACCGTCACCGACGACGATGTCGAGGTCCGGGATCGTGTCGACGGCGAACTGGTCGCGCACCAACGCCACCAACGCCGGGTCGGCGTCGACGACGACCTGCTGGGACCCCGGCCGGGCGGCGGCCAGGTAGCGCGGCAGCGTGCAGGCGCCACCCCCCACGTGCAGGGCGTCCACCGGCGCCGACGAGTCCCCCCAGGAATCCAGCACGTCGGCGATCCGGCAGACGTAGTCGAACTCCAGGTGCCGGGGGTCGTCCAGGTCCACGTAGGACTGCGCGACCCCGTCAACGGAGAGCAGCCACCCGTTGGCGCGGTCAAGATCCCGCACGATCTCGGCGGTGCCGAACCGCACGGGAAAGCGCCCCTGGCGCGGACCTGTCACCCGCACAGCACACCACGACCATCACCGGCCCAACCAGTCAGGGCGGGCTAGGTGTGCTGCCCGGGGAGGTCGCGAACGTGGGGCACGTCGGTGGATGATCTTGAAACAAGGGAAGACCGCGGGGTTGGTGTGGATCACCACAATCTGCCTGGTTGGCCGTTGCGGCGGGCCGTGGAACGGTTCCAGGTGTCTGTCTCCGCCGCGAACCGGTGGGCCGATCGCCACCGTGACCAGGGCGGGTCGGGCGGCGGTCGTGAGGGTCCGTCTGGCCCGAAGGTGGCGACCGGCCCGCATCGCCGCCTGCGGCTCACATCCATGGACGGTGCACCGGGTTGCTCACCTACAACCTGTGGAGCGTCAGCACTGTCCACGCGCCCAGGTAGACGCGGTCGCCGTTGGTGAGGGGGAATGGTTGCTGGGGTGGGATGGGCGTGTGGATGTTGTTGACGAACGTGTGGTTCACCGACTCCAGGTCCACGACGGCCCAGCCGTGCTCGTGGGGGACGAACATGGCGTGGCCGCGGCCGACGGCGGTGTCCTCGGGTGGGCTGCCGAGGTCGATGTCCGGGCGCACGCCCCGGGTCGGGTCGGAGCGGCCAACGAGCAGGCTGACGCCGATGAGGTCGAACCGGCGCGGGGGCAGGAAGCGCGGGAACTCCAGGCGCAGGTCGCTCGTACTGGCCTTCGTCGCGTCGTAGTAGGCGCGGTCGGCGGCCACGGTCACCGACCAGGTTCGGACGGAGGGGCGCTGGATGGCCTGTCCGGACGGCGGTAGCAGCGAGTCGTACCCGTCGACCTCGCAGAAGCGGCCCACCTGCCCGGGGTGGCCGTTGGGGCAGTCCCACAGGGCGGGCGCCTCGGGCTCCGTAACCCGGGCAAGTTAGCTGCCGATCGGCCAGCCGCACTTGTCGCACTCGTCAGGGTTTGTCGATTCGTGACCTCTCGGACAGGTGGGCATCAATGACTTCTCCTCAGGCCGGAGGCGGACGGTGCGTTTGGACGCAATCATGGCCAACTGTTTGAGTACCGACGCTTGGTCACGGACCCTGGCGGGGTCAGTGCGCGCTTCGACGAGCCGGTCCAAGTGCGCAGCAGCCTCCGCATTGCCGCGTTCCCGGGTCAGAGTGATCGCGCGGTCGAACTTGTCGTCGGCCGCGTCCGCGTCCCCGGCGTCGTGTGCGGCCACCCCGTCGTTCACCAGGTCGACGACATGCTCCTGGATGGTGAAATGCGTGACCTGCGCGCTGACCTGGGTGGACAGCTTGAGGTCCTCGGTCCAGAACGCCCGGACTCGGCGCTCCGCAGACTCCTGCTCGCCGGAGACCATGCGGACCTTGGCGGCTATCATGCCCTCGCCGACCTCGCCCGGAGCGAACTCGACGCGCAGGTGGAAGTGGCGGGCCTCGGCGGTCCAGCGCCCGGTCGGGTAGTCGGTGAGCCGGGGCTGGTGGGCCCGGCCCCGGTCGGTAATGTCCACGATCCGGGGGAAGACCTGCTTGAGGAACCGGACGGTGGCGTGCGCGGGGGTCCACAGCCGCATGGTCACGTCGACCGCGGCGGTGCCCATCAGCCGTTCGGTGATCTCGGTGAAGTCGGCGACCAGGTGTTCGGGGTCCGGAAGGCCGCGCACCGACCCGTGCAGGGTGTTGGCGATGTGTTCGAGCGTTTGCGCCTGCCACTCGTCTTCGCCCACCGCGCGGGCGTCGCAGGTGAACTTGCCCTCGCAGGACAGGACCGTGTCGTTGAAGCGCTCGACGGGCTCGTGCTCGTTGCGGCCGTCGGTCAGCAGCACCGCGTGCCGGATCGGGGCCTGGGTGGTTGCGAAGAGATCCGCCGCCAAGCGCAACCAGCTACCGATCGCGGTACCCCCGTCGGCCATGAGGCCACCCACGGCATAGCGGGCCTGTTTGCGTGTCGCGCGGGAGGACTCGGCGAGGCCAACGGTGTTGGGGTAGACCATCGTGGCCGTTTGGGTGCCCGCGACAACGGCGAACTCCACGCCGTCGGGCAAGTCATCGATCACGGCGTTGACGGCACGCCTGGCCTGGACGATCTTGCTGCCGGACATCGAACCCGAGGTGTCCAGCAGGATCACCAAGGCCATCCGCCGGTCGACGCCCGGGGCACCGAGCGTGTCGCCGGTGAGGGTCACCGTAATGATCGCGTCCATGGACCCGCCGCCCATGGGCAGGTACTCGTTCTGGTCGACCTGGATGCCGAAGTCGAAGGTCATCCGGACTGTCCTCCTCCAGCCACGGTGATCGCGGCGATGGTGATGTTGTCGTGACCGCCTGCCGCCAGAGCACGACCGAGCAGGGTGCCCACGACCGCGACGGGGTCCGCCAGGTGGTCCGGCGGGGCGATCAGGCCCGCGTCGACATACCGGGACAGGCCGTCGCTGCACACGATCACGACGCCCGGGGCGGACGGGGTGAACCGGCGCACCTGCGGGTGCGGGTCCGGGGCGTCGGCACCCAACCAGCGCTGCAGCGCGTGCGCACCGGGTTCAGCCAGGCGCGGGTCGTCGAAAGCCGCGCCGCCCGCGATGAGCCTGCCCGCCGCCGAGTCGTCGACGGTGAGCCTGCGCAGCCCCTCGGGGCCAGCCCAGTACGCGGGGCTGTCGCCGATCCAGCCGACAGTCACGCAGTCGTCGATGATCAGCACGGACACATAGGTGCAGCAGGGCGGGTTGTCGTCGGTGGGGCTGCCGGCGAGTGCGGCAGCGTGCGCGGCGGCCAGCGCGGCGGACGTGGTCGCCGCGGACGGCTCGTCTCCCCGGGTGACCGCCACGAGCAATTCGCGCAGGCCCGCTTGGGCCGCGTGGTTGGCGGCGACGGCCGAACCGGGCGAGGACGCCACCCCGTCACACACCACCACCGCCACGGCGTCGTTAAGTTGCCCCACCGCGAGCGAGTCTTCGTTGAGGTCACGGCGCTTGCCGCGATCGGTGACCCCAGCGACCCGATCAAGTTCGAGGACATCGGACTCACCGGAGAACAACAACCGGGGCGTGGTTCCGGACCGGGCGAGCTGGTCACAACCGCACACCTCGCAGAACCGCCAGCCCGGCTGCAGATCCGCCCCGCACTGCGGGCAACACGGCCTCAAGTCCATTTCACACCAACGTCCGCGGTCGGACCTGATTGGCCTGGTCGACCAGCCGGGACCGCAAGCTGCGGTCGCCAGTGAGCGTTGCCAACGCCCGGTACGACTTCTCTAGCCGCACCCGTAAGCGGGTCTCCTCGGCGCCGTCTCGCACCGCCGCCAAGGCGGCGGTGTGGACCTCGATGTCCAACCGCGTGCCGCGCTCGGCGTCCAGTGGGAGCCAGCCCAGCCGCTCGATCGCCTTAGGGAGGGTCCGCGGGTCAGCCACCTCGGCGCGCAGCGCGGCGACCTGGGCGGCGGTGTGGTGAGCGGAGCTTTCCGGGACCTCGTCGAGCACTTCTACAGCCAGGTCGTGGTACCCACCGATGCGGAGGGTGCGGGCCACGCCAAAGGCTGCGCTGACGTAGGACCGGTCGGTATTCCAGACCCGCTCGTAGAGATCGCGAGCCCGGTCGATGTCGTCGTGGTCCAGTTCAAGAGCGGCCGCAAGCGCCAACTTCGGGGCAAGCTCGCCGGGCAGTGCGGAATGGACGGCTTCGAAGGACTGGATGGCGTCTTCGTCCACGTTCCGCGCGAGGGCGATGAGGCCGAGGTACCAGTCGGTACGCCAGTCACCCGGTCGCGCGGCAGTGAACTCGGCGATCGAGTTCCGCGCCTCGTCGATCTGACGCGCCGCGAGGTACGCGTCCGCCAACCGCAGCAGCAACTCCGGGCTGCGCTCCCCCGCGCCCAGCAAGGCGCCGACCAACCGGTCCGGGGCGACCGCGCCGAGCGTCGCGAGGAAGCCGGCGGCCGGGTCGCCCGGGTCGCCCAACGGGCTGGGCAGACCGCCCGGCACCTCACTCCAGTCGATCGACGGCACTGTGCTCACCAGGACAGCACCCGCGCCGGTGCCGAACACCTTGCGCTCACGGGTGAACAGCGTCGAAGTGGTCGTCCGGGGTTCTTTCTGTTCGTGCGCGAGCACCTCGGCGAGGACTCCGAGGACCTGGTGGTGCATGTCAGTGGCTGCGGCGAACCGGAGCGCAGGATCGGGGTGGGCGGCGCGGCGTAGCAACCGGCCGAACGACTCATACGGGCCGTCGAAAGGCAGTTCCTCGGGCAGGTCGTAGATGTTGGCACCAGCGAAAGTAGCGAACGGGAAGCTCAAAACGGCCATGGTGCGGCCGAGGGTGTAGAGGTCGGAGCGCACGTCCGGGCGTTGACCGTCGCGCACCTCCGCCGCCGTGAAGCCGTCCGAGTGGAAAGAGGCGGTGTCACTGCCGACCCGCATCACCCCGCCAAGATCGATGAGCTTCACCTGTTGACCGACCTGCATGGCGTTGTCCGGCTTGAGGTCACAGTAGACGAGGTTGTGCTGGTGCAGGTAACTGAGGGCGGCGAGCAGGTCGTCCGCGTAGCGCAGGACGATCGGCACCGGTAGCGGGGCCGGATCACCATCATCGTTGCGGTTGCGCTGCAGGACGTCGTAGAGGGTGCGGCCAGGCAGGTACTCCATGACGATGTAACCCGCCACTAGGCCGGTGCGCGGGTCGAGGTGCTTGGCGAAGTCGCTGATCTTGACGACATTCGGATGGTCGACCTCAACCAAGTAGCGCTTCTCCCAGGCGGCGGCCTCCACTGCGGCCTGGTCATGCGAGTTGATCAGTCCTTTGAGGACTACCCAGTGCTCGGTGTTCCGGTCCGCCAAGTGGGTGTCGCGGGCCAGGTAGATCCATCCGAAGCCACCGTAAGCGAGGCAGCCGAGCACCTCGTACCGCTGCTCGACCCGACTGCCCCTGGTCAGGGCGGGCACGAACGAGTAGTGGGTGCCGTCTCGCGGGCAATAGCCCACGTCCAGCCCAGGCTGGTCGTCTAGCGGCTGGCCGACGAGCTGGTTGCAAGTGAGACAAACCCGGTCGCGGTAGGGCACTCGCAGATCGTTCAAGACCGCGTCGGCCGGGTCGAGCACAGCGAATGGCGGCAACGTCACCTCTTCAGCGATCGTGCCGCCCGGCCGGTTGGCTTTTCGCCCACTGGCGGGGGATCCACGAGTGATGGCCACCTCTGCTGGTACGACGACAGGGGGCTGCGCCGGCTTGACCATCAGGGCCGCCGGGGCCAGGAAGCCACACTCGTCACACGAGCCGTCGTCCACGTAGTAGCCCGGACAGCCCGGCCGCGTACATCGGGACATCGAAATTGTCATCCGCGCCTCCCGATCACCGCATTCTGATAGGCCCCGACCGCAACCGTGGCACGGTCGAGGTCACAGGGCGCCGTCCACAACATCTGGTACGCCGCCCGGTGGAGCGCCGCGATCTCCCCGTCCTCGGCCAGTCCCAGCCGCACCGCCATCGCCAGGTACACCGTGAGTCGTCCGCGCAACTCCTCCCGCTGTCCCAGCAGC
Organism: Actinokineospora inagensis DSM 44258; assembly: GCF_000482865.1. GTDB lineage: Bacteria > Actinomycetota > Actinomycetes > Mycobacteriales > Pseudonocardiaceae > Actinokineospora > Actinokineospora inagensis. The sequence goes on from NZ_AXWW01000053.1 coordinate 27,985, forward strand.
TCGTCAGCCTGCGCGTGCAGGGCACTGAGCTCACCGGACCCGGTGTTGATCCGCGCTTCGACCGCGTCGATCCCGTCCGCCACCCGCGACCAGTGCCCGGCCGCCGCGGCGACCGCCAACTCGGCCAAGGCCGCCTTCGGCCCACCGAGCACATCGGCGACGGTGAGCCCGGCCGCCGAGGAGATCTTCACGCGCACAGCGTCGACCACCTCGGCGGTCTTGGCGTACTCCCCCTCCAACAACACCAACAAGTGCTCGGTGTCGGCGAGCCGGTCCTGCAACACGCGCACCCGCTCGACGCCGTTGCGCGCGATCACCGCGGCACCGAGACCCCCGTCGTGCACCCGGCCGCCACATGCGGTGGCGAGCGCGTCCAACGTGAGGAACGGCCCCTCTCCCGCGATCCCGTCACGCAACGCGGACACGAGCCTCGGTGTGCGTCCCGGCGCGGAGAGGACGAACACCCCGTCCACGTCCGGGAAGTCGTCGACCAGGTGCCCGGGGGCGCAGTCGAGCAAGACCACTCGCCGCGCCGCCCGACTGCGGCGGACAACCCGTCCCACTTCGGCGAGCGGCAGGGCGGTCGTGGCCGGGTAGCGCTCGTCGGTCCCGACCATCCGGATGTGCGGTGCGCCGTCGTCCCCCAGCAGAACCCGACCGGAACAATGGACCAGGAACAGGTCCTCGGCCTCTTCGGCGGCGCGGTCCAACGCCCGAACGACATCGGCAGCCGAGCCCGGGTCGGCCAGCAACACGCACCCGGCCAGACCCAGCCCGTCCGGAGAGGTCAACACCGACCGCAAACCGTGCACCGCCGCGGTCGACGCGCCGACCGCCACGAGAACGGCGCGCGAACACCTCGGATCGGGCGGCGACTGCAGCGACACGGGTTCACCCACCCCCGGCGGTGGCGGGTGGCATGACCATCGGCCGCTCGGCGAACCACTCCTTGTACAGAGCAGGCATCTCCACAGGCCGCATCCGCTCCAACACCGAGTTGACCACCCGCAGCAGATCGGAATGGCGGTTGGACATCGCGACCGCGGTGTAGTCCGAGCCGAGACCGGGGACGTCGAAGATCCGGGTGTTGGGATCCTGGTCGTGCAGGCCCTCCAGGATCACGTCGTCGGTGGAGATCGCGTCCACCTGGTGGCGCTGCAACCGCACCAGGCAGTCGGGGGTGTCCGCGGACTCGACCACGTCCTGATTGGCGAGACGGGTCAGGTTGACCGTGGCCGAGCCCGAACACACGCTGTGGCCGGTGAAGCCGTCCCGCGCCGGGTCCCACGGGCTGTCGGCGTAGGTCATCACCTGCTGCACGGTGGTCAGGTACGGCACGGAGAACAGGGCGCCGTACTCGGTGACCCGGCAGTGGCTGATGCTGGCGTCCGCTATGACCAGGTCGACCTTGGCCACCCGGTCGGCCTGCGCCTTGTTCTGGCCCTCGTTCTGGTCGGTCGCCAAGGCCAGGAACCGGTCCCGGGTCGGCATCGCCACGAACTCGACGTGCTGGGGCACCACCAGGTTCGGCGGGACGTCGGGGAAAACGGCCTCGGCGATCTTCTCGGCGAGATCGATCTCGAGACCCGCGAACTCGCCGCCGCGCAGACCACGCTTGCTGAGCTTCGGCACGGTCTGGCTGACCCCGATCCGCAGCTTGCGGCCGCGGATCTCGCCGATGACCGGCGTGTCCCGCGGCGCCTGTGCCTGATCCGGACAGCCCGTGGTGGCCGAGTCGCCCCGACCGACCGCGACGGGCGCGGTCGGCCTGGGCACCTCGGGTGGGGTGCCCACCGAACACCCGGCGAGGACAACAGCGGACACGGCCGCGAGCGCGGCTCGCGGTCGGCGGTTCACCGGTACTCCGCGATCCGGGGGCGCAGACCGACGACAACGGCCGCACCCGCGAGCGCCATCACCATGGCCATCCCGATGTCCACGCCCACCAAGGCGTCACGGGCTCGCCGAGTTGAGTCCTCGACCTCGGTGGAGGTGGTCGCGATCACCGAGTCGAGGTTCGGCACGAGGTCCGTCTTGGCGGTGATGCTGTTGGCCGTGTCGCGGTACGTCGATACGGTCTTGATGTCGCACTGCCACCTCGCGACCACCTGGTCGACCACGTCCAGCGCGGCCCGGCTACCTGAGTCCGGCCAGGTTTCCCGCACATCGTCCAGCTCCGACCGGATCGTGTCGACCTTGCCTTTGAGGTTGTTCCGGTCATCGGTCAGGGGGAAGATCAGCGCCCGCGCCCTGGCCCCGCCCAGCGTGCCCGCGTTGGCCCGGACCTCGGTCAACTGGGCCAACCGCGCCCCCGATTCCGCGGCGGCCGCGGCATCCCCGGCCGCCATCAGCGACGCCACGGCGAGCCAGGCGAACGCACCGGCGGTGAGGACAGTGGCGGCGACCATGCCGATGTTGAACCGCCTGCGGGTGCGACCGGACAACCAGGCCTGCAGGGCCACCAACAACAGCACCACGGCCAACCCCACCGCCACGGCGAACCAGGGGAACGAGTCGACACTGGCGGGTGACCCGGCTTCGCGCATACCCCCGGCGATCGCCATCAGGGTGCCGACCAACTGAGAGGCGTCGTTGAGGTACGAGGTGCCAAGGGGCCCGTCGCGGGTGCTGTTGCTCCACCCGGCCTCGACCAGGCTGGCGTAGGTCGGCAGCAGGGCGGCCACGACGTAGAGCCGCTCCGGGGCGGTCAGCTGCCGTTGCCCGAGACCCGCCCGGTTCTCGGGCGCGATCAACCCGTCAATGGTGGACACCGTGGGCACGTCCGGGATGACCCTGGCGACGTAGACCAACGCGGACGAGACAACCGCGATGTCCGCGCGGAACGTCTGCTGCTCCACGGCGACCTGCTCGCCGCTGACCAGGACGACGGCGAAGGCGGTGGCGTCCGCGTCGGCCAGCGAGCGGTAGATCTCGCCCTCGGCGTTGTTGATGACACTCTGCCGGTCGGCCATGTCGGCGAGCAGGTCCGCACGCGCACGGACGCTGAGCACCCCGATCATCCCGGCGAGCAGGGCGGCGGCGATGGCCACAGCCATGACCAGGTTCAGCTTGCCCTCGGTCCGACGGAAATAGCGGATGACCGCCGACCGCGATGACACGTCCGCGCCCCCAATCCGGGTACCGCGGCCCCGCGGCCACGGCGTTCCTGTGCGTCATCGCTCGTTCACGGCGACGGTGTTATCGCAGCACAGGGCGGGCCACCCGAATGGCGGCTTCGGGCGGGCGCGGCGCATTCCCGCGAGGAAACGCGACGGGGCACCCACTCCACTCGGAGCGGGTGCCCCCGTCGGGCTCGACCGCTCAGCCGGAGAACGCGGCCTTGCGCGCCTTCGACCGGCTGCGGGACTTGGTCGGGGCGGGCTCGGGCTCCGGCTCCGCGTGGGCGAGCTCGAAGGCCTCGACGACCGCGGACGGGATGCGGCCGCGCTCGGAGATGTCGTGGCCGTTGCGGCGGGCCCAGTCGCGGATCGCCTTGGTCTGCTCCTTGCTGCGGCCCTCGCCGGCGGGCTTGCCCGCGGCGGCGGCGCGGCGGATGCGGCCACCGGTGCGGCGGGAGGCCGCGATGTACTCGGCCAGGTCGGCGCGCAGCCGCTCGGCGTTGGCCTCGGAGAGGTCGATCTCGTAGTTGACGCCGTCGAGGCCGAACTCGACCGAGCGGATGTCCTCGCCTGCGGAGCCGTCGAGGTCGTCGTAGAGCTGGACGATGGTCTTCTGAGCCATTGCTGGGCACCTCATCGGAAAAGAACTGGTCGCTTGGTTGAGGTGGAAGTTAGCAGCCCGAAGCACCGCGCGCGGAGCGACCCGTCGGCGTGTCCACAGCGGGCACTCCAGAGTGGACCGGCCGCCGACCGCGACGACCCGACGGCCGGTTAGCGGCGAAAGCGCGGAATCGTTGCGGCGCAAGGGAAGCAGATCCAGTTGTCGGTTCTTCACCGAATAGCCGGACCCCCGTCCGGCCAATCCCTCGCATGGCGTGAATGTCGGCGAACGCGAAATCGGGGACGCGGGTCCCGGGCGTGGCGAAACCGGCAGTGGGCTTATCCGGCCACCCGACGGCCGCGTCCCGCCACGCCGGGAGGGCACGAACGGTGACCGAACCGGTGTGAATTCGCATACACCCGTCATCGAAGGAGTCGGATTTGGCAGCGGCCGGTCGCGATATGCCGCAAACGCCCGACCGGGCTGGTCACGATTCGGCAAACCCCAGGACACAACACATCCCCGGGCGCCCCCGGACACACCAGTGCCCCGGCGCTGGTGGGCGCCGGGGCACTGGTGCGGGGTGTGACGACCTCAGCCCGCGAGGTCGGCCAGGGTGTTCCAGAACATCAGCTCGTAGCCCTGCAGCAGGCGGCCGAACCCGATGGCGGTGTCCGGGGTCCAGCCGCCGTCGAGGGCCTGCTGGACGGCGACCGGGTAGAGCGCCTCCAGGTCGGCGTCCGGGGTGGCGAAGAAGTCGAAGAAGCCGGTGCCCTTCTCGTCGAAGCCGTAGTGCTCGCGCAGGCCAGCCGAGATGGTGGCGCAGTAGCCGCCCCAGGCGGCGAAGTTGGCCAGGATCGCCAGCAGCGCGTCCCGGGGGCTGCCGTTGAGCGCGAGCCACGCCAGGTAGGCCGGGTACGCCTGGCAGCCCGGCCGCGGCCGGTACGCGCGGATGGCGTCGTCGTCGAGGCCGCACGCGGCGGCGAAGTCACCCAGCTTGGCCAGCGCGATGCCCTCGCCGCCCGCCAGGGTGCTGAACACCTCGCGCCCGGCCGGGTCGACGGCCTGCGCGGCCAGGGTCAGGAAGCTGCGCCAGTCACTGCTGATGATCCGGTGCTGCTCCGCGGCCAGCGCACCGAGCACCGACAGCGGCGCCTCGCCACTGGCCACCAGCGGGATGAGCCGGTTGTCGTGCTCCCCCGGCATCAACTCCCGCTGAACCCGCTCCAACAACTCCTTGCCGGACTCGCTCATCGGTACCTCCCTGGGCGCCTGCGGACGCCAATACCCTAGATCATCTAGCAACCCGTCCGCAGTCCGCGACCAGCCGCCCCAGCACGGTTCCACCGCTCTTGAGTACACAGTGGACACAAGGCGGACCGATAGTCGGCGCAACCCGTTCGCGCGGGCGGGAACCACACCGTCCTTTCCGGATTCGCCAGCACCGGGCCGTCAAGGTCGCGCTCCGTGGTCGACCCCGGTCACTGGTCTAGACCTTGACGCCGATCGGTGGAATCGGCTTAGGTGAATTTCGGCCCAACCACCCGGCTCGCCCGGGTACCCGGGCCGCTTCCCTGCATGCCCGCCTGTCCCCGGCGGGCGCCGAAGGAGTGATCACGTGTCGAAGAACCGCCTGATCGCGGCCCTGGCCGCGGCGGCGACGGTGGGTGGGGTGGCGCTGCTGCTGCCCACCGGCACCGCCGAGGCCGCCACCTGCGCCGCGCCGTGGAGCAGCGGCACCGTCTACACCGGTGGCAAGACCGCGTCCTACACCGGGCACAACTGGCTGGCCAAGTGGTGGACCCAGGGCGAGACACCAGGCCGCGCCGACGTCTGGACCGACCAGGGCACCTGCGGCGGAACCACGCCGCCGACCACCACCACCCCGCCGACCAGCACCACCAAGCCGCCGACCAGCACCACGACCAGCACCCCGCCGCAGTCCACCGGGTTCGTGGTGTCCGAGGCCCAGTTCAACCAGATGTTCCCGAGCCGGAACTCGTTCTACACGTACAAGGGCCTGACCGACGCCATCACCGCGTACCCGTCGTTCGCCAACACCGGCGGCGACACCATCAAGCGGCAGGAGGCGGCGGCCTTCCTGGCCAACGTCAACCACGAGACCGGCGGGTTGGTCTACGTGAAGGAGACCAACACCGCGAACTACCCGCACTACTGCGACGCCTCGCAGCCCTACGGCTGCCCGGCGGGCCAGGCCGCCTACTACGGCCGCGGTCCGATCCAACTGAGCTGGAACTTCAACTACAAGGCCGCGGGCGACGCGCTGGGCATCGACCTGCTGCACAACCCGTACCTGGTCGAGCAGGACGCGGCCGTGGCGTGGAAGACCGCGCTCTGGTACTGGATGACCCAGAACGGCCCCGGCACGATGACCCCGCACGACGCGATGGTCAACAGCCGCGGCTTCGGCGAGACGATCCGCAGCATCAACGGCTCGCTGGAGTGCAACGGCGGTAACCCGGCGCAGGTGCAGAGCCGGGTGAACTCCTACCAGAAGTTCACCCAACTGCTCGGCGTCACCCCAGGGTCCAACCTGACCTGCTGACGTGTCGTCGCCGAACGTGTGGCCGGGACCGCCGGAACCGGGTTCCCGCCACACGTTCGGCCTAACGTCGGGTGGCCCCGTCGAGTCGTGTCGCGGGGCTGAATCCCGCTATGCCACTCTGTCCGAGTGGTCGAAACGCCCGCATCCACCCGATCCCGGCGCAGCGCGGTCGATCCCAGGGGATCGCGGCGGTGACGCCGGGACGCTGGCTGTGGCAGGTCTACCTCGTGGTGGGCGTGTCCCTGGTCGTCCTGTACTACCTCGCGCCGGTCGACGCGCGCGGCTTCCCGCTGCGGGTGGTGCTCTACTGCCTGATCAGCGTGTCGGCCGCGGTCGCCGTCTGGTTCGGACTCATCCGGCACCGGCCCAAACCGGTGCTGCCGTGGCTGCTCATCGGCGCCTGCCAACTGGTCTACGCCCTCGCCGACACCATCTTCTACTTCTCGCACTACGTCCTGCTGAACACCGACTACCCGTCCCTGGCGGACCTGTTCTACCTGGCGCACTACCCGCTCGCGGTCGCCGGGATCGTGCTGCTGCTGCGCAACCGGACCCCGGGCCGGGGCGTCGCGGGCCTGCTCGACGCGGGCACGCTGGCCGTGGTGGCCGCGATGCTGTCCTGGTTGTACGTGATCGGCCCGCAGACCCGGCTGGGCGCCCCGTTCATGGTGGAGGCCGTGTCGGTCGGCTACCCGGTGATGGACCTGGCGCTGCTGACCGTCGCGCTGGGCCTGGTGCTCGGCCCCGGGTCCCGCCCGCCCGCGTTCTTCCTGTTCATCGGCTGGACCGCGGCGATCATGACGGCGGACACGATCTACGTGGTGCAGCAGCTCAACGGCACCTTCCAGACCGGTAACTTCCTGGACGCGATCTGGCTGGCAGGCAACCTGGCGCTGGGCGCGAGCGCGCTGCACCCGACGATGCGCGGCCTCGCCGAGCCCGCCCCGGTGCCGGACGCGCCGCTGAGCCCGCTGCGCATCGCCGGGCTGTCCGCGTCCGCGCTGATCGCGCCCGCGGTCCTGTTCGCGCAGTGGGCGCAGGACGCCATCCGGGACGTGCCGGTGGTGGCCGGGACGTGCGCGCTGCTGTTCGCGCTGACCATCGCCCGGCTGGCCGCCCTGGTGTCCGACCAGCGCAGGCTGGCCATCACCGACGCGCTCACCGGCCTGCACACCCGCCGGTTCTTCGAGGCGCAGCTCCCGCTGGAGATCGCCCGCGCCCGCCGCTCCGGCGGCTCGGTGGCGGTGCTGATCGCCGATGTCGACCACTTCAAGATGATCAACGACCGGTACGGCCACCCGGCGGGTGACCAGGTGCTGATCGAGATCGCCACCCGGCTGCGCCGCACCGTGCGCGCCGGTGAGGTGCTGGCCCGCTACGGCGGCGAGGAGTTCGCCATCATCCTGCCCAGCGCCACCACCGAGACACTGCCGACGATCGCCGAACGCCTGCGCCAGACCGTGTCCGGCCAGCAGATCCGGCTGCCCGGCGAGTGCTGGACCGAGGTCACCGTCTCGGTCGGCACCGCCGTCTACCCCACGCACGGCGGCGACCCGGACAACCTCGTGTCGGTGGCCGACCGCGCCCTCTACGCCGCCAAGGCCGCGGGCCGCGACCGGGTCGTCATCGGCGACGAGCGTTCCCCGGTGCGCACCGAGAAGACCCTGGAGGGCCTGGACTACCTGCACCTGGTCGCCGACGAGGTCGACGCCAGGCTCTCCGACCACGAGCACAGCCGGGCGATCGCCCGCTGGGTCCAGGTGCTGGCGGTGGAATCCGGGATGGACGAGGACACCGCCCGGGGCGCCGCGCTGGCCGGGCGGCTGCACGACATCGGCAAGATCGTGCTGCCCCGGTCGGTGCTCACCAAGCCGGGCCCGCTGACCGCGGCCGAGTGGGAGCTGGTGCGCGGCCACCCCGACCACGGGTACCGGATGGCCTCGGTGGTGCCCGGCCAGGCGGCGGTGGCGGTGATCATCCGCCAGCACCACGAGCGCTGGGACGGCACCGGGTACCCGGACGGCCTGCGCGGCGCGGAGATCCGGCCGGAGGCCCGGCTGCTCGCCATCTGCGACGCCTGGGCCGCGATGCTGGCCAACCGCCCCTACCAGCGGGCGCTGTCCGAGGAGCAGGCCCGCGACCGGGTCCGCGCCGACCGCGGCAGCCACTTCGAACCGGAGATCGCCGACCTGTTCCTCGACCTGCACGCGGCCGGCCGGATCGATCCGTTGGGGCTGCTGGCCCCCCGGTCGCGCGTCCGGTCTCTTTAGGACAACCCGGCCCACGCGCGCCGACCGGCTCGCCGCGCCGCCGGGGTGGGCCGAAACCCGCCACCGGTCGGCCTGTGGCACCCTGTCCCGGCGCCGGGCCACCCGGGCCAAAATCGGTCCACAATGGACAAACGGCGCGCCGAAGATCACGACTCGGCCACGGCCCGGTCAAGATCGTTGATCCGAGATCACACTCGGGGACCCCCGGGTGGACGTGCGTCGCGGCCGTCCGGAAGAGTGCACTCACCCATCGACTCGACACCGGGTCCCGCGTCATCCGCAGCCATCGACTCGACAGGAGCGCGCAGGTGAGTCCGCAGATCGACATAGAACCGGAGCACGCCGAGGCCCTCGGGGGCCTGACGAGCATCGCCGACAAGATCCGCTATGCCTGTGCGCAGGTCGACCCGCCGACCACGCACGCGGTGCAGCAGTGGCTCGCCGCCTACGGGATCCACGGCATCACCCGGGCCTATGCGACCGGGATCATCAGCACCTGGCGCGGCGAGAACCGGATCGGCGACACAGGCGACCTGGTGGCGATGAGCCCCGAGCTGCTCGCCGAACTGGACGCACTCCGGTCGCACACGACCGCGACCGAACAGGCAGCGACCGAACAAGCCGCGACCAGGCAGTCCGCCGACCACCCGGCGGACGACACGCCGACCGCCGTGGACCTGACCCCGGTCACCGCCGAGGTCACCGCGGTCCTGCCTCCCACCCCATCCCCACTCCCCGACTCGGACACCGTGGACACCGACAGAGACTCCACCACCGCCACGGTCACGGCGACCGTGGACACCGCCGAACCGGCCACCGACCTGACCGTCGACCCGATCGAGCCGACCGCGCCGAACACCTCGACCGCGGTCGCCACGGCCGTCGAGGTCGAGACCGCAGAGCAGCCCGCGGTGGGCAACGCCGTGGTGGTCGCCGAGCAGCCGCAGACCCAGCCGATCGACGCCTACGTCACCGCGCGGGCCAACCCGCTGCTGGAGCCGCCGGCGCCGTTGACCGCGCGGGTGCCCACCGTGCTGTCCTGGTCGGCGAACATGGCCTGGATCGTGGTCTTGGTCGCCGCGATGGGCATCTCCTGGTGGTCGCTGTTCGAGTACGCGCGCGGGTTCAGCATCCCGACGCCGCTGGCGGCCGTGGTGTCGCTGGTGTTCGACGCGTCCGCGCTGATCGTCGCGGGCTTGGCGCACCGGTACGCGCTGTCGCCGTACTCGGGGGCCGGGCCGCGGTTCGCGTTGCTGGCGCTGCTGGCGGGCAGCGTCTACCTGAACTGGGAGCACGCCGCGGGCAAGGGCTACGGCATCGAGGCGTCGATCATGTTCGCCGCGCCCGCCGCCGTCGGCATCCTGCTGTTCGAACTGCACATCGGCTGGCACTCGCGCAGCGAGCGGCGCGCCCGCGGCCGGGTGGCCCGGTCGTTGCCGGTGATCGGCGCGTGGGGCTGGTTCCTGCACCCGCTGCAGAGCATCACCACGCTGTGGCGGGTGACGCACGCGCGCGGGGTGTCGGTGCGCGAGGCGGAGCTGAGCAGCATCGAGCAGACGCGCTCGGCATGAGGTGATGGCGTCCCGGTCCGACCGGGGCGCGCGGGGTGGGGCTTGGGCCGGCTGATCGGTCCAAGCCCCGCCGCGCATGTGGGCGTATACCGTACGAACTCCGGTACCCTGGAACCCGCCCGACCACGCGCCGACCGCGCGCCCGTTCGGCGACCGAGGACGCGCGTCGGGCGCGGAACGCGCGGTTCTCGGACATGGCCGGGCACGGCGCTGGTATTCCTGTGCACGGGAGGAAGGGCGATGGTCGAGTCGAGCCGGGGCGGGCCGGGTGACGCGTCGATCGTCCACACGCGAACGTCGGAACCGATCACGGTGGGTGAGCCGCGGGTGGCCGGATTGGCCCGGTCCTGCGAGCCGCCGACCGTGCGGCATCGGACCAGTTAGGATCGGGCCACCATGGCAAAGGACGCGACGAAGGACCACACCGGGGGCGGCGGCGATCCAGCGCGCAGCCTCGCGTTGCTGTGGCGCAAGCAGACCCAGGCCCCGGTCCGCAACGGCAGGCGCGATCTCAGCGTCGACCGCATCGTGGCCGCGGCCGTCGAGGTGGCCGACACGGACGGGCTGATCGCGTTGTCGATGCGCCGGGTCGCCGACAAGCTCAACGTGGGCACGATGTCGCTCTACACCTACGTCCCCGGCAAGGCCGAGCTGATCGACCTGATGCTGGACACGGTGTACGCGGAGCTGGACCGGCCGCGCACGCCGGTGCCGGAGTCGAACCGGGACTGTTGGCGCGATCGGCTCGAACAGGTCGCCCGGGACAGTTGGGACCTCTACCACCGGCACCCGTGGATGCTGGGGGTCGGGGTGAGCCGGCCGCCGCTCGGTCCGAACGTGATGGCCAAGTACGACTACGAACTCGGGACGGTCGCGGGCATCGGGCTCAGCGAGATCGAGATGGACACGGTGCTCAACCTGGTGATCGGGCACGCGGAAACCTCGGCGCGGCGGGCGGTCGAGGCCACCGGCGGCGAGACCGACAGCGTCGGGGTCAGCGACGCGCAGTGGTTGGCCGCGCACGGTCCGGTGTTGACCACCCTGCTCGACCAGGAGCGCTACCCGCTGGCGGCGTCGGTGGTGTCCGCGGTGGGCACGGCGGCCGACGACCCGAAGCACGTGTTCGAGTTCGGCCTCGCCCGCATCCTCGACGGGGTGCAGGCGCTGGTGGAGTCCCGCCGGGGGTCCTAACCTGCCAGGGTGAGCACCGACGCACTCGCCCTGCGGATCTTCACCGAGCCGCAGCAGGGCGCGAGTTACGACGACCTGTTGGCCATCGCCCGGCACACCGAGGACGCCGGTTTCGACGCGTTCTTCCGCTCGGACCACTACCTGAGCATGGGGTCGGCGTCGGGGCTGCCCGGACCGACCGACGCCTGGGTCACGCTGGCCGGGTTGGCCAGGGAGACCACGCGGGTGCGGCTGGGCACGCTGATGACCGCGGCCACCTTCCGCCACCCCGGCCCGCTGGCGATCTCGGTCGCCCAGGTCGACCGGATGTCCGGCGGTCGGGTCGAGTTCGGGCTGGGCACCGGGTGGTATGAGGAGGAACACACCGCCTACGGCATCCCGTTCCCGCCGCTGCGCGAGCGGTTCGACCGGCTGGCCGAGCAACTGGAGATCGTCACCGGCCTGTGGGCGACCCCGGACGGGGAGAAGTTCTCCTTCGCCGGTCAGCACTACCGGCTGACCGACTCCCCGGCCCTGCCGAAACCCGTCCAGCGCCCCGGTCCGCCGGTGCTGATCGGGGGCGGCGGCCCCAAGCGGACGCCCGCGCTGGCCGCCCGGTTCGCCGACGAGTTCAACCTGCCGTTCGTGTCGCTGGACTTCGCGGTCACCCAGTTCGACCGGGTGAGCGCGGCGTGCGCGGAGATCGGCCGCGACCCGGAGTCGGTGATCCGCTCGGTGGCACTGGTCGTGTGCGTGGGGCGCGACGACGCGGAGATCGCGCGGCGGGCCGACCGGATCGGCCGCGCGGTGGGAGAACTGCGCGAGAACGGTCTGGCCGGGACACCCGACGAGGTGGTCGACCGGATCGGGCAGTGGCGGGAGCGAACCGAGATCGGGCGGCTTTACCTGCAGGTGCTCGACATCGCCGATCTGGACCAGGTGGACCTGATCGCGGAAGCGGTGGCGCCGCAGTTGTGAGCCGACCGGGTTACTTCTCGATGTGGGTTTCCAGGCCGCGGATGAGGAGTTCGAGGCCGAAGGCGAAACGTTCCTGGCGGTCGCCGTTGGAGAGTTCTTCGACGATCTCGGCCATCGCCGGGTAGCGGGCGCGGGGCAGGCCGCGCATGTAGTCGCCGACGCGGGCGTAGTACTCCTCGGGCGGGGTGCCCTCGCGTTCCATGGCGGCGTTGATGGCGGACTCGAGGGCGCTGGAGGCGACGTAGAGGGCCATCGCGTCCAGCGCCCAGGCCACCGCCTGCGGCGGGATGCCCGCGCTGCACAAGAGGGCGCTGGTGAGCTCGGTCACGTTGAGCGCGTTGGGGCCCAGCGGGACGCGACCGAGGGCGACCCGGGCGATGTCGCCGTTCTCGATGAGGATGGCGTGCGCGGTGGTCCACAGGGTGGTGAGTTGCTCGCGCCAGCGGGTCGGGTCGGGCTCCGGCAGCGGCACCTCGCCGGTGACCTGGTCGAACAGCAGGTCGAGCAGTTCTTCCTTGTTCGCGACGTGCGCGTAGAGCGACGCGGGGCCGGTGCCCAGTTCAGTGGCCAGCCGCCGCATGCTCAGGCCGTCGATGCCCTCCGCGCGCAGGATCTTGCGGGCGGCGGTGAGGATCACCTCGCGGTTGAGCGCGCGTCTGGGGCCCGCGTTCTTCCGGGGGGTCCACCAGGGCGGCTCGATCGGCTGGTCGGCGGCGGTCATGGGAGCCAGCCTAGTTGACACGAACGCCGTTCGCTAGTAGAACAGCGTTCGTCAACGAACACTGTTCGACCACCTTTGTGGAGTGGGGGAGCTATGACCACAACCATCGACCACGCCGCCGCACCGCCCGGCCAGGCCTACCGGTGGCGCTGGTTAGCCCTGGTCGCCGTGTTGGCGGCCGAGATCATGGACCTGCTGGACGCGACCGTGGTCGGCATCGCCGCGCCGTCCATCCAGCAGCACCTCGGCGGCGGCAGCACCATGATCCAGTGGGTCGCCGCCGGGTACACGCTGGCCTTCGCGGTCGGCCTGATCACCGGCGGCAGGCTCGGTGACCTGTTCGGGCGACGCCGGATGTTCCTGATCGGGCTGATCGGCTTCATCGCGTCGTCGGTGCTGTGCGGGCTCGCCCAGGACCCGGCGATGCTGATCACCAGCCGGGTGGTGCAGGGCCTGTTCGGCGCCGCGCTCATCCCGCAGGGCTTCGGCCTGATCCGGTCCATCTTCCCGGCGGAGGAACTGGGCAAGGCGTTCGGCGCGTTCGGCCCGGCGATGGGCCTGGCCAGCGTCGGCGGCCCCATCCTGGCGGGCGCCCTGATCGGCTGGAACCTCGACGACGCGGGCTGGCGCACCGTCTTCCTGATCAACCTGCCGATCGGCCTGCTCACCCTGGTGCTGGCCTGGAAGGTGCTGCCGGAGTCCAAGGCCGACGACGCGCCGCGCCCCGACCCGGTCGGCATGCTGCTGGTCACCACCGGCCTGCTGCTGCTGATCTACCCGCTGGTGCAGGGCCGCGAACAGGGCTGGCCGGGCTGGATGTTCGTCCTGCTCGGAGCGTCGGTGCCGGTGCTGCTCGCGTTCGCCGTGCACCAGTTGCGCAGGCAGCGCACCGGCCGGGCGCCGCTGGTCGAGCCCGCGCTGTTCGCCTCCCGGGCGTTCACCGGCGGCCTGGTGGTCGGCGTGATCTTCTTCGCCGCGATGTCCGGCCTGATCCTGGTGTTCGGCCTGTACCTGCAACTCGGCCTCGGCATGTCCGCACTGGACGCGGGCATCGCGGTCGCCCCCTGGGCGCTCGGCGCCGCCATCGGCGCCGGCCTGTCCGGCGCGCTGCTCGGCCGCAAGTTCGGCCGCCCAGTGCTGCAGATCGGCGCCCTGGTGATGGCGGCCGGAGTGGCGATCGTGATCTTCACCTCCGGCGCGGACGGCATCATCACCCGCTGGCAACTCGCCCCCGGACTGCTGGTCTGCGGCCTGGGCATGGGCCTGCTGATCGCGCCGTTCTTCGACATCGTGCTCGCCGGGGTGACCCTGCCGATGGTCGGCTCGGCCTCCGGGGTGCTCAACGCGGTACAGCAACTCGGTGGCGCCGCCGGGGTCGCGGTACTCGGCACCGTGTTCTTCCAGAACTTCGAGGCCGGTGACCGGGCAGGCGCACTGCACTCGGTGCTGTGGGTCACCGTCGCCCTCTGCGTCGCGGTCGCCGCCCTCGGCTTCCTCCTCCCCCGCTGGGCCCGCCCAGAAGACGCAAACGGCTAGAACCGAGTCTTTCCAGCCGGCCGGTGGCGACGGTCAGGTCCCCAAGGACCTCGACCGCCGTCACCGGCTTGCGGCGCAGCATGACCAGCCACCAGGCCGCGCAGTCCCGTCGTCACCTTGGCGTGCGCGTGCGCACAGACCGCCCAGGGCGCAACAGCCACTCCCCCACCCCGCCCCGCCCCCGCCGACGGCGTGCAAGTGCACCAGGCAACCCAACCCCACCAGGCGGCCCCCACCCTTCCCGGGGGGCGTCCCCGAGGCCAGTTTACCGGCTGGACCGGCGCCGGAACGATCAGCGCGTTGACCTGTGCACAACCGTGCCGGGTGTGGACAACCTGTGCACACCCGAGCCGAGTATGGACAAAGGGCAGGCGGGTGCCCCTCGTCGAGGATCGGGTTGTCGGCGAGCAGCGAGAGCCATACGGAGATCGGGCAGGCGGCCACGTCGGTGTCGACCTGGAACGGCACGTCAACGGCGAGCGCGGCGTCGGTGTGGTGGATCACGGCCTCGGCGGCGCGTCGGCGCAGCCACCACTGACCGGTCCGCACGTCACCACACCAGTCACGGTAGTGGGTCGACCCGTTCACTCGGTCGGCGTAGTCGGGCGGGGCGCCCGAGGGGATCAGGGGCGGTACTCGGCCGTACGATCAGGCCGTGATCGACCTGAGCGCGCTCCCGGACCAGCCGGGCTGGTCCCGCTGGCTGGCCCGTGCCGACGAGTACCGCCAGGCGGCGGAACCCGAGGTCATCGCCCAGGTCGAGCAGGCGGTCCGGGACTTCCCGGCGGCCGCGTTCGCCGCGGGCATGCTGCCGGAGCCGCTGCCGGTCGAGCGGCAGGACAAGCTGCCGCGCAGTGAGCACCGGGAGACCACGGAGGGTGCTCGGCTGCGTCACCGGGTCGTGCTCGAACCCTCGGACGTGCGCGGGTGGCACCTCGGTCGGGGCGTGCTGATCAGCATGGCGCGGACGGCGGTGCGGCCGGTGTTCGCGCCCGTCGCCCGGGGCGAGAGCGCCGCGTTGCGCGCCGACGGGACCGTGGTGCGGTCGGTGATCGCCGGGTGGGAGGCCTACCCGGCCCCGGTCGCCGTCGAGGTCGACGACCGGGTGGTCCCGCTGGACGAGTACCTGCGGCGGGCGCTGTCCGAGCACCGGCGCTGACCCGGTCCCTCAGTCGGTCGCCTGGGAGCGGTTCTGGTAGGCCAGGTCCAGGTAGTCCGGGTGCCGCCGCATCCAGGCGGCGATGAACGGGCAGGTGGCCAGGACGGCGAGCCCGCGGGCGCGGGCGTCGTCGAGGGCGGCCCTGGCCAGCGCGCCGCCGACCCCCTTCCCCTCGAACTCCGGGGAGACCTCGGTGTGCGGGTAGACGACCAGGTCCTGGCCGCGGATGTACTCGGCGAAGCCCGCGGGGGAACCGTCGAGGTGGGCCTCGAACCGGTGCCGGTCAGCGGCGTCGGTCACCTCAAGGGGCATGTCGGTCTCCTGCCGGTTGACAGCGGTGCGACCGCGATCCTACGTTCCGATCATGGCTGCGAACGCGCTGTTGGCCGGGCACCGGCGGGGTGTGCTGACGACGATCAAACGGGACGGCAGGCCGCAACTGTCCAACGTCGCGTACCACTACGACGCGGACCGCGACCTGGTGCGGATCTCGGTGACCGAGTCGCGGGCCAAGACCAGGAACCTGCGGCGCGACCCGCGGGCGAGCCTGCACGTGACGACCGAGGACCTGGGCGCGTACACCGTTGTCGAGGGCACGGTCACGCTGACGCCGATCGCCGCCGACCCGCACGACGCGACGGTCGACGAACTCGTCGAGGTGTACCGGGAGATCATCGGCGAGCACCCGGACTGGGACGAGTACCGGGCCGCGATGGTGGCGGACCGGCGGCTGCTGATCCACCTGCCGATCGAGCACACCTACGGCTGGGGCGGGGCCTGAACCCCAACCGCTCCAGGCGGGTAAGAGCACACCATGGCGAGTGAGGAGAGCCCGGACCAACGGCTGACCCGCAACGTGAGCGAATTGCTCCAAGAGTTGCGGGTAGCGCAGGCGGGCGTGCAGATCCTCTTCGGCTTCCTGCTGTCGATAGCGTTCACCGACGCCTACCGGCACGACACGACCGTGCTGGAGCGCACTACCCATCTGATCGCGGTGTTCTTCGCTGTTGCCGCGACCGCGTTGCTGACCGCGCCCGCCGCTTGGCACCGGGTGCTGTTCCGGCGGGGTAAACGACCCGAGATCACGCGGCTGGGGTCGCGGATGGCCACCTTCGGGCTGGTGTGCTTGTCGTTGTCGGTGACGGCATCAATTCTCTTGCTGACCGAGATTGTCATCGGCGGGTGGCTGTCGTTCGTGATCGCCGGTGTGTGTGGCGCGCTGATCGGGCTCTTGTGGTTCGCGGTGCCGATGTATGAGATAGGTGACCGATAATCGCTGGCCCAGACCGGTTGGAGCTTGGTTGACTCCGCGGGTGAGTTCGCTATGGACCGGTGCCCGCGTGCGCCTGCGCGGCGTGGAACCCGAGGACTGGCAGACGTTCCAGGCGTTCGCCGACCACACCGGCGACATGCGCGCCGTCGACCGGGTCTACCCGCCGCGGTCCACTCGCTGGTACCGGGAAACGACCACCGGCCGGGCCACCGCGCCGGGTGAAGACCTGGACTTGGCCATCGAGTCCCGCGAGACCGGCCACCTCGTCGGCTCGCTGTCCACCGCGGGCGTCGACCGGCGAGCGGGCCGGTTCAGCTACGGCATCGGCATCGGCCACCCCCACCAGCGCCGCGGCTACGCCTCCGACGCCGTCGGTCTCCTACTGCGCTACATGTTCGGCGAACAGCGTTTCCACAAGTGCGAGGTCAAGGTCTACGAGTTCAACGAGCCCTCCCTGGCCCTGCACCGCTCCCTCGGCTTCACCGTCGAAGGCCGCCTGCGCGCCCACGAGTTCTTCGGCGGCCGCCACTACGACGCCATCCTCCTCGGCATGACCCTGCCCGAGTTCCTGGACCGCTGGGAGTTCCCCCAGGTCTGACCGTCCACACCGGACGGTTCGGCGCGGTCAGGGCAGGCGGGCGGCGAGGTCGGCGGCCTCGGTGGTGGCGTTGGCCTGCCGGTAGAGGGTGTGGGCGCGGGACCAGTGGCGGGTGGCGGTGGTGGGGTCGCCGGTGCGGGACTCCAGGTCGCCGAGGTCGCGGTGCAGGTGGGCGAGTTCGTAGTCGTCGGGGACGGCGGTGCGGATGGCGAGGCTGCGTTCCAGGTGGTCGCGGGCGGCGGCCAGGTCGCCCGCGGTGAGGTGGGCGCGGCCGAGGTGGTTGAGGGCGGAGGCCTCGCCGTGCCGGTCACCGACGTCGCGGCTGAGGTCGAGGGCGGCGCGGAAGTGGGTGAGGGCCTGGGGGATGTCGCCGTTGTCCAGGTGGGCGCGGCCGGTGTCGAGCAGGGACTCCCACTCCAGCCAGCGGTCGCCGATGGCGCGGCTGACGGCGACGGCCTCACCGAGGTGGCGCAGCGCGGTGCCGTGGTCGCCACGTTGCAGCCAGGCTTCGCCGAGGGTGTCGAGGGTGGCGGCCTCCAGCCGGGCGTTGCCCAGGCCGCGGAAGGTGGCGAGGGCGTCGGTGAGCGGGACCAGGCTCTCCTCGGCGCGGCCCATCCGGATGAAGGTGTGGCCGAGGTTGCGCTGGGACAGCGCGCGGCCGAGGTCGCTCCCGGCCTCGGCACAGCGGGCGACGGCGAGGCGGTGGGCGGCGATGGCCTCGTCGAAGCGGCGCAGCTCGGCGTAGGCGTTGGCGATGTTGTTGTGCACGTGGCCCTCACCCGCGAGATCACCCGCCGCGCGGACGGTGCGCAGCGCGCGTTGGTTGGTCTCCAGGGCCTCCCGGAGGCGGCGGGTCATGAAGTAGGCGACACCGAGCGCGCGCAGCATCTCGGCTTCGGCGACCGGGTCGCCCAACGCGGTTGCCGCCGCCGCACCCTGACGACACAGCTCGACGCGGTCGTGCCAGTGGCCGGTGGCGTCGAAGAAGCTGGTGAGCAGGTACGTGAACTGCCACGCGGAGTCGAGGCGGCCCGCTTCACGCGCGCACTGCGCCACCGCGCGCAGGTTGGGCCGCTCGGCGTCGAGGAACGCCAACGCCTCGTGGCGGTCGGTGAAAGGCACGCGGGGGCGAGGGTGCCGGAGCGTGGGGACCACCAGGTCACGGTTGGGGTCGATGACCCGGTTAGCCTCCTCGGCAACCACCAGATACCAGTCCACCAACCGCGACAGGGCCAACGCGCGTTCGTCCCTGTCGGCCCTACCGGCGGCGAATTCCCTTATCAGGTCGTGGAAGCGGTACCTGTCACGGTCGACCTCCGTGATCAGGTGCGCAGCGGACAACGCCGCCAAGGACTCCCGCGCGCGATCAACAGGTACGCCACACAGCGTTGCCCCAAGATGCGCGCTCACCGTGGTGCCCGGTGCGATGCCCAGCAACCGGAACATCCGCGCCCTACCGGGCTCCAGCGGCTCGTAGGCACTCGCGAACACCGCCCGCACGGTCCGCGTGTCACCCTCTACGGCCAACGTGTCCAACCTGCCGGAAACCAGTTCCGCGGCTGACTCCGCGACAGACCTACCTGGAACGGCGACCAATCGCGCCGCCGCAAGTCTTAGCGCCAACGGCATCCCGCCACACAACCGGCCCAGCCTGGCCGACGCGCCGGGTTCACGGTTGACCCTGTCCGCGCCGATGACCCTTGTCAGCAACTCCAGCGATTCGGTGTGTCCGAGACTGTCTAGAGCTACGTGATGTGCCGCGTGCCGGGTTCCCAGTGCTGCCAGGGCCTGTCGGCTGGTGACCACCAACAACGACTGCCCGGTCCCAGGCACCAACGGCAAAACCTGGTCGACATCGCCCGCGTTGTCCACCAAGACCAGACAGCGTCGACCGTGCAACAACGACCGGTAGAGCGCGGCACGCTCGGTGAGCTCGGCGGGCATGCGTTCATCCGGGACGTCCAACGCGCGTAAGAGGTGCGCGAGCGCGTCCGCGGCGGACAACGCTCTACCGGAGTCTTGCCCACCGAGGTCTAAGAACAGTTGCCCATCGGGGAAACGGGCGGCGACGCTGTGCGCCCACTGCACGGCCAGCGCGGTCTTGCCCATGCCCGCGGCCGCCGAGATCACCACCACCGGCCGCTCGTCGCCGGGATCGGCCAGCAGCGAGTCCAATGTGCACAGTTCGGCGGCGCGGCCGGTGAAGTGCCCGACCCTGGCGGGCAACTGGGCCGGGCCGCGCGGGGTCGGCCGCGCGTCCAGGCCGGGGTCGCGGCGCAGGATCGCGGTGTGCAGCTCGACCAGCTCGGGGCCGGGGTCCACGCCGAACTCGTCGGCCAGCCGGGTACGCAGCTCCCGGTAGACGGCGAGGGCGTCGGTGTGCCTGCCGCGGCGGTGCAGGGCGAGCATGCACAGCGCGGCCAGCCGTTCCCGGGTCGGGTGCGCGGCGACCAACCGGGGCAGCTCGCGGGCCGCGTCGGCGTTGCGCCCCGAACGCAACTCGGCGTCCCACAGGTCCTCCAGCGCGGCCAACCGCAGCTCGTGCAACGTGGTGACCTCGCCGCACCCCCAACTCGCCAGCGCCGCGTCGGCGAACGCGTCGCCCCGCCACAGGGCCAGCGCGTCGCGCAGCAGCCCGGCCGCCCGATCGGCCTCGGCCCGCCCCAGGTGCCCGCGGGCGTCGCGCACCAACCGCTCGAACCGCAGCGCGTCAACCGACTCTGCGTCCACGGCGAGCACATAACCGGGTTCCTTGGTGCGCAAGACCAATGGGAAACCGCACGCGGTCAGCGCCTGCCGCACGCGGGCGACGTGGCTGTGCAGGGTTTTCACCGCGGTGCGCGGCGGATCGTCGCCCCACAGCACGTCGACCAACCGGGACGCGGGCAGCACTGTGCCCGCGTGCAGGGCGAGAACGCCGAGCACGGCGCGTTGGCGGGTGCCGTGCACCAAAGCGCGACCGGTGGGGCCAAGGGCCTCGACCGGTCCGAGCACGCGCAGTTCGCCGGGTCCGATCACCCCCCGCTCCTTCCGCGCCGCCCGGGTAAGTGGAGCGTAACGACCCGACTGCGCTGGGCAAACACCCAAACCGGTTGAGCCGGGCGGGACACCGGTTGCGTTAGGCGACAACCGCGCCACAACCGGCCGCGGTGAAGCTTCCGTTCACCCTGTTCCACGGTCGTCCGCGAGGAGTGAACCGCATGTCCCGCACGAGTCCACCCGGCCACCGCCGGATTCTGTTGACCGCCACGGTAGCCCTGGTCGCGGCGGTCGCGCCCGCCCTGCCCGCAGGCGCGGCGCCGATCGCCAACCCGGTCGCCAACCCCGTCGCCCCGCCCGCCGCGAGCCCCTGCGGGCCGCTGGACGTCACGTTCGTCATCGACGACACGGGCAGCATGGGCGGCGCCATCGCCAACATCAAGACCGGCATCAACTCGATCATCTCCGATGTGGCGAGCCTGTCCGGTGGGGACTACAAGCTGGGTCTGGTCAGCTTCAAGGACAACATCCGGGTGTTCGACGACCTGGCCGCGGGCAACCAGGCCGCGGTGACCACGGCGGTGAACGGCCTGGTCGCGACCGGCGGCGGCAACACACCGGAGGCCTCGGACGAGGCGCTCAACACCGTGGTCAACAACCTGCCCGCGGCCGGGCGCCCGCAGACCGGGGACTTCCTGGGCACTTGGCGGTCGAACGCGACGAAGTTCGTCGTGCTGGTCACCGACGCGCTGCCGGGCGGGTTCGACGACACGCACACCGCGGTCGACGTGGCTAACGCGCACCAGCGGGCGCTGGACGCGCAGAACCGCATCAAGATCAACAGCGTCTACGTGCCGACCGGCGGCGTGTCCGCGCCGGTCGTGTCGATCATGCAGGACTACGCCAACACCACCGGTGGCGTGTACACGCAAACGGCCACCGACGGGTCCAACACCGCGACGACGATCCAGCAGAGCCTGCGCAACTGCAAGCGGACGGACGTGTTCATCCGCGACCACACCGCCGACACCGGCGTTGAGCCGCACGGGCTGAACCCGATCTGGACCAGCCCGGACATCGCGGTGTGTCCTACTACTACGCCTTGCGCGGGCACGAACCCGGTTGTTGGTTCGACCAGCTACATTCACGTTCGTCTCAACAACCCCGGTCCTAACGCGTCAGGTACGGCTACCGGCAACCTGATCCTGTACTACACCGCGCAGGGCGGGGCGGCGATCTGGCCGACCGACTGGCACCTCATCAACACCGCGGTGAACGTCGTCGTCCCGGCCGGTACGACCAATGTGGTGGTGCCGTGGAACGGGGTCCCCGGTCCGGGCCACTTCTGCCTCTTGGCACGGTGGGTGTCCGCGACCGACCCGATGACGTTCGCCGAAGGTGCGAACACGCTCACCAACACGCGGAACAACAACAACATCGCGTGGCGCAACGTCGACACCGTGCGGGTCGTGCCGGGCAAGCCGACCACCAGCCCGTTCACCCTCGGCAACCCGAACCCGCGGGCACTGACCAACCTGGTCGTCACCGCGCCGCAGGGACCGTTCAACGGCAAGATCGTCGTCGACCTCGGCCAGACGCTGACCGCGCGGTGGAAGCAGGCGGGTGGCAAGGCCGAGGGCGTCAAGCAGGTCGGTGAGACCAGGTTCGAGATCGCCGACCCCAAGCAGGCCAGGTTCACCGGCCTGCAGATCGACCCGAAGGAGCGGTTCGAGACCCAACTCGAGTTCACCGCGAACGCCCAGGGCAAGGCGGTCGTCTGGGTGAACCAGACCGACGAGAAGGGCGAGGACCTCGGCGGCACGGAGTTCCAGGTGTCGACTGAGTAACTAGGGGCAGGGGAGGGAGTGGCCCGATCACCGGCGCGGGTGGTCGGGCCACTCGCCTGTCTCTATGGGCTCGGCTAGGAGTGTCTCGACAGTCCTACCGCGCAGGGTTATCCGATCGGTCGTACGCCAGTGGACGGCTTCGGTGTGTGTGGCCTCGTCGATCGTCGTGGCCGAGGCGAGGAGTCCTCGTGGGGCGGACTTCGCAAGCTCGGTCAGTCGGGCGGCCTCGTTGACCGGGTCACCGATGACCGTGTACTCGAACCTGCGCTCGTCACCGATGTTGCCCGCAACGACCTGTCCGGACGCGACACCGATCCCGGCTTGGCAATGGGGAAGTTCTAGGGGCAGCCTGGTCGCGATAGCACGGGCGGCGGCGAGAGCCCGGCCTGCGCTGTCGTCGAGCGGTAGCGGTGCGCCGAAGATGGCCAGGGCGGCGTCACCGACGAACTTGTTGACGAGCCCACCGTGCGCGTCTATCTCGTCGACGACGATCGCGAAGAAGCGGTTGAGCAAGTCGACGACCTCGGTGGGCGGCCTGGTCGCGGCCAAGGCGGTGGAACCGACCAGGTCGACGAAGACGACTGTGACGTGACGGACCTCGTGATCGATCTCGGCTTTCAAAGCGGCCTCGGCCACCTCACGGCCCACGTGCCTGCCGAAGAGGTCCCGGATGCGGTCGCGCTCGGCGAGCCCGTCGGCCATGCGGTTGAACCCGGCCTGGAGAAGACCAAGCTCGGTACCGTCGAAAACCGGAATCCTCGTGTGAAGCTCGCCGCCTCTTATCCGGGCCATCCCGCGCCGCACCGACCTGATCGGCGCCACCACAGCGCGGGCGGTGAACACGGTGACGAGCAGGCCGACCACCAGTGCGATCACGGTCAGCACGATCACCGCGACCGCGAGCCGGGTCACGTTGTCCCGCACCATCGCGAAGACCGCCACCACGAGCAGGCCCGCGACGGGGACGCCGGTGCCAAGGCACCAGAACAACAGCATCCTGAGCTGCACACCGGTACCGCCGAGCGGTTCGTCGCCGAGTGCGCGCGCGGACACCGGCCTCAGCGAGAACTCACTGAGCAGGTAAGCGTTGGCGCATACGACGATTCCCGCGAAGCTCGTGGTGAACGCGACGGTGTAAGAGAGTTCGGGTTGAACGAACGCGGTTATACCTGTGAACAGGACTGTCGCCAGGCCCCAGAGGAAGGCTTGCATCTGGGTAAGCCTCAACGGCACCCTGAGCGTCGCCCTGCGGTCCTTGTCAGTGGGTTCACGATCCTCGATGGCCCACCGCAACGCCTTCAAGACCCGCCGCGTACCCCAGACACTGCCGCCTATCAGCGCCGCCACGACGTAAGAGGGGACGGCGATCACCAACCAGGTCGGGTTGGCCGTGGTGGGGCCTGGCACCACCAGCGTCGACAACACGACCGCCACAACGGCACCGATGAGGTTGGCCGACACGAGGGTCACGGTGAGCAAGCCCTGCACGCGCACCCGCAACGCGGCCCGAGACTGGTCCACCCGCCCCAACAACCGCGACCCGAACGGTGCCTCATCCACGACAGACGATGTTACCGACCGGTTGACACCGGGGCCGGGCGTCGTGGATCGCACTGTGTTGACGAGTTGTCCACATCCTCCACAGTCGTCCACAGCTTCAGCAGGCTCCGCTGCCCCATTGGGTGGTGCCGGTAGACTGGACCAGGGACGCCCCCCGGGACTGGGTGGGGGCTGGGCCGGGGTTCTTGTGGTGGTGGCGCGCCATATGTGGTTGGGCTGGGCATATGTGGTTGGGCTGGGCGCGAGCAGTCCACAGCACAGAACGCCTGGCCGAAGCAGAGCTGTCCGTCAGCGGGCACGGCTCCCTCGACCCCAGGCACTCCCCGAGCGCAGTGATCTGGGCGAACAAGCCCGTGAGCAACCCGGGTCGGGGCGGAATTGTCCACAGTGAGCAGGACTGTCCACAGCCACCCTCGCCGCACCCTTGACAGGTCGGGTTTCGCGTTATCGTCAGGAATGGGCCCCGGCGCCCCGGGTGGGCGGGGCTCTGTGTGGACCCGGGTGGGGGGTGAAGTCAAGCACCGACACGCGGCCGTCGGAGGTTGAAGTCGGAGATGTCGGTGGGCCTGGCCGAGGGGATCAGGCGCTGGGGGGGGTGAGTCAGGCAGATCAGGTCTGCGGGGCGGGCGGGCCACCGGGGGGCGGATCGGGTCGTCCTCACGGCGACCCGATCCGCGGCGGGGGTGCTACTTCTGGGATTTGACGGTGACCGGGGCCTTGGTGAGGCCGAGGGTGCCCGCGGAGGGGGAGAAGATCTCGACCAGGAACTGCTCGTCCGGTAGGGACTGGTCGGTGATCAGGCGGACGGGGGCGGTGGCGGTGGTGGCGCCGGTGGGGAAGGTGATGAGGCCGTCCTTGACCGGGTAGTAGCCGGGGCGGTTGTCGCCCAGGGGGATGGTGCGGTAGTGGACGGTGATGGGGGCTCGGGCGGGGGTGGAGAGGTGGACGCCGACGTCGGCGGTGCCGGTGGAGCGCCAGCAGATCTTGCCGCCGTCGAGGGAGGTGTCGACGGGGGGTTGGTCGTCGTCGATGATCTGGCCGCGGCCCTTGTCGCGGGCGATGGTGAGGTTGGTCGGGTTGAGCAGGCGGAGGGTGAACGCCTCCTCCGGCTCGCCGAGCGAGTCGCGGACGACGCCGACCGTGACCGTGGTGGCGGCGGTGGAGTTGGTCCAGGTGAGGGTGCCGGAGGCGGCGACGAGGTCGGCCGGGGACGTGGTCACGTGTTCGGTGACGTAGTCGACCGACCCGGTCGCCGTGCAGCCGGGGGCCGCGGCGACGGTGACGGCGAAGGTGAACGCGGTCGTGCCGGGTCCGGTGCCCTCGTACTGGCGGTAGTCGCCCACGGACACCGTCGCCGGTGCGCAACCCGTGGGTGCTGCCTGTGCCGGTGCTATCGGCAGGGCCACGGCAACGACCGCCGCGACGAGCAACACTGCCCTCATCGATTACCCCTCTCAAGTACGGCCGCCCCGGGGCTTGGTAGCGCACCCCGGTTGTGGCTCGGTTGTGAGGGGGCTAGTCGAGTTCCTTGCCGAGCCGCAGGGCGTCGACGCTGACGCGCTTCATGTCGGCCTTGTGCGCGGTGGGGTCGTCGCCCCGGTCGGGGCTGTCGGCCTCGGCGATGACGACGTCGCGGTCGTTCGTGGTGGCCGAGAAGCCGCCTTGGCTGAGGCGGGACAAACCGGGCACGGTGACCTTCTTCTCGCGGAGCAGGTCGTTGACGCTACCGGTGTCGTCTTGGCGGATGAGCATCTCGAGCTTCTCGGCGCTGTCGCGGTCGGGCATGCGGACCACCGACACCGACGTGTAGACCGTCTGCCCGCTGTCGAGCGAGGTGACGAACACGGCCCGGCTCAACTGGCGGCACGGGGCGGTCACGAAGAACTCCTTGACCTTCCCATAAGCGTGTTCCGAGCAGTCGCTGTCGCGCATTGGCTCAACCGTCTCGCCCATGCGTTGGAACAGGAACTCGGTGGCGGGCGCGGGCGGCCTGACCGGCGGCGGGTCGTCGTTTCCGGTGGTCGCCCAAAGAATGACCCCGACGACGACGGCGAGCGCGGCGGTGACCGCCGCGAGCGGCAACCAACGCGGGCGGCGGCGGGGTGGGGACGGCTCGGCCGGGGCCACGGGCATGGTCACCGTGGCGGGCTCAGCGGTCACCGACGGCATGGGCAAGGCCGTGACCTGGGTCTTCGTCGCCCAGGGCAGCTCGTCCGGCAGGGTGCTCACGATCACGGCGGGCGCGGCGACGGGCGCCGCTGGGCGCGGCGGGAACTTGGGCAGCGCGCGCTCCGGCTGATCGGGTGAAAGTGGGTGGTCCGACACGCCGCAGACAGTAGCGTAATACCCCCGTTATACAACGAAGGTGGGTATCGACACACCGTGCAACCGGATTCGGCTATTCGAACCTGGCAGTGTCGCCCGCGCCGCGCCGGACAATCTCCGGTTCGCCGTCGGAGAAGTCGACCACGGTGGTCGGGACCGTGCCGCACTCCCCCGAGTCGAGCACCGCGTCCACCACGTGGTCGAGTTCCTCGTTGATCTCCCAGCCGGACACCATCGGCTCGGCCTGGCCGGGCAGCAGCAGGGTCGACGACAGCAGCGGCTCGCCGAGCTCGGCCAGCAGCGCCTGCGCGACGGCGTTGTCCGGGATGCGGACACCGACGGTGCGCTTCTTCGGGTGCAGCAGCCGCCGGGGCACCTCCTTCGACGCCGGGAGGATGAACGTGTAGCTACCCGGGGTGGACGCCTTGACCGCCCGGAACACCGCGTTGTCCAGGTGCACGAATTGTCCGAGCTGGGCGAAGTCCTGGCACATCAGGGTGAAGTGGTGCCGGTCGTCGAGCTTGCGGATCTGCCGGATGCGGTCGATGCCGTCCCGGTTGCCGAGCGCGCAGCCCAGCGCGTAGCAGGAATCGGTGGGGTAGGCGATCAGCCCGCCGTCCCGCAACAGGGCCACGACCTGGGCGACTGTGCGCTGCTGGGGGTTGTCCGGGTGCACGTCGAAGTACTTCGCCATGGCGGGAGTCTACGGAGGCCGGGGTACCCCCTGGCGAAACGCGGTAGGACGGCGAGCGATCCTGTACACGGACACGAATGGGCTAACCCTGGACGGGTGAGGCGGGCGGGAGCGACGTGACACGGTGGAGTTTGGGCGTCGACCTGGGCACGAGCTTCTCCGCGGCGGCCATCGCCACCGCGGACCGGGTGGAGTCCATCGAGGTCTCCGGTGAGCGCCGGATCCCGTCCACCGTGCTGCTCGACGAGTCCGGCAGGCTGGTCGCGGGCACCCTGGCGCAGCGCATGGTGGGCCGGTCCCCGGACCGGGCCGAGCGCAACCCGAAGCGGTACGTCGGCCGCCGCCCGATGCTGCTCGGCGGCGAGCCGGTCACCGTCCAGCGGGCGCTGGCGGCGCTGCTGGAGCTGTTCCTGGTGGAGGCCCGCCGCCGGTTCGACGGGGCCGCGCCCACGTCGCTGGTGCTGACCCACCCGGTGGCCTGGAGCCAGGCGCAGCGGCAGGTGCTGCTGGAGGTCGCCGAGGCAGTGCTCCCCGGCCGCCCGGTCGAACTGGTCGAGGAGCCGGTCGCCGCCGCCGTGCACTACAGCCACACGCACGCCGCCGACGGCATCGGCGGCCGGGACAGCGTCGCCGTCTACGACCTGGGCGGCGGCACCTTCGACACGGCCGTGCTGGCCGTGGACGGCTCCGGCTTCAGCGTGGTCGGCACCCCCGGCGGCGACCCGGAGATCGGCGGCGAGACCTTCGACGAGCGGGTCTACCACCACTTCGGGGCGCAACTGAGCAGGTTGGCGCCGGACTGGTGGGAGCAGGTCAACACGAACCCGGACCGCCGCTGGCTGGCCGCCGCCGCCGAACTGCTCACCGAGGCCCGGCTGGCCAAGGAGTCGCTGTCCGACTACGCCGACGCCAGCCAGTACGTGGCGGGCGCCGACACCGACGTCCGGATCACCCGCGCCGAGTTCGACGCCCTCGTCGGCGAGGACGTCCGGCGCACCACCCGCCTGCTGGCGCAGAGCATCGAGGGCAGCGGCCGCAGCCCGGAAGACCTGCGTGGCATCTTCCTCACCGGCGGCGCCAGCCGGATCCCGCTGGTCCAGGACACGCTCCGCGCGCAGTACAACGGCCTGGTCCGCACCTGGCAGGACCCGAAGACGGTCGTCGCCCTCGGCGCGGCCCGCTGGTCGCAGCGCACCCTCGCCACCCGCCCCACCACCGCCCCCCGCCGCTCCGGTTTCCCGGTCTTGGCCACCGACGTCCTCGACGCCCAAGCCACCAACGGCGCCCTCTACACCTGGAACGCCACCCCCGACGGCCACCACATCCGCAAACTCGACCGCACCGGCCGGGTGGAGCGCGAACTCCCGATGACCCACGTCACCGGCTGGTCCATCGCCGACGACCTGGTCCTGGTCGCCGAACGCCGCGACCAGGTGGTCCGGGTACACGCCCTGAGCCCCGAACTGATCATCCGGTCCACCACCGACCTGGTGACCCCCACCGACCCCACCCTCGTCACCCAGGCAGGCCACGGCTGGATCTTCCTCCGCACCGCCCACCCCGTCGACAACTCGGTTGGCCTGCCGTGGGGCGAAACCGGCGACCTCCAGGTAGTCATGATCCGCCCGGCGACCTCGTTCGCCCCCATCAACACAACCCCGCAACCACTGGGCCCAGCAGCGACCTGGTACATCAACGAGGACAGCACCCGCCGACGCCTGCTCGACCCGGCCATGCCCACCTCAGTCACCCCAACCCCCCTCGGCGACGGCCGGTCAGCCGCAGTCATCCTCGGCAAAACCACCAAACGCCGCACCGGCCTCCGAAATACGGTCATCGTCCCCAGCCAAACGGTCGCCACCATCGACGCAACCGGCACCATGACGGTCGTCGCCGAACAACAGGACACCACCGCCCTCTGGGTCCACCAAGTCCTCCGCCGCGACAACTGGTACCTCGCCACCAACATCGGCCTCGAAGCCTACGTAGGAACGGACCGAAAACTCTTCATCGAACGCCCCCGCTCCGGCGCAGCCCGCTGGGTCGCCACCTCAAACCGGATGTACGGAATCGTCCAAGACTCCCTCGTCCCCAACCGAGGCTTGACCCTGCACCTCTACGACGACCGATCCCCCCGCTCCCTCGGTTCTTTCCCCGGCCTCCTCGGAAACCTCTCCGCCACCACCCCCACCGAGGCCCCAAGAATCCGCGTAGACGGCGACACCCTCTGGATCGGCGCCCAGGTCAGCGAATCCACCTCACAAATCCTCCGCGTCACCGCCTCCCGCGTAGACCAGATCGCCGCCGCCGAAGGCTGGCTAGAACCCATCGCCCAGGGCTTCGCCCTCCACTCCCCCGAATCCCCACCCGGCGACGCACGAACGACTCCCGCCACTTTGGTCCGACTACCTAGCTAGCCAACTAACAAAACCCACCCTGCCAACCCACCCCACGCGCCCCAAAACCCGCCCGAAATCGACGAAGCGCCACCCCCGCACCGCGCGCCTCGAAACCCACCCCCATATCGACGAAGCCCCCCAACCTGCACCGCGCGCCTCGAAACCCGCCGATCCCAACCGCCCGTTGTGGTGAAGTTGTTTTGTTTGGGGGGAGCGGTGGCCTAAGCCGGATGGCGGGTAAGGCCACGTCTTTCCAGTGGCCCCGCCTTTTTGCCTTACCCAGGCTGCCGCTAGGGGCCCCAAACAAAACAACTTCACCACAACGGGCAC
>NZ_AXWW01000054.1 GCF_000482865.1 Actinokineospora inagensis DSM 44258
GGGGGGGACCACCGCACACAACCGGGTGATCTACCGGCGCAGTTCCTCCACCTTCGCCCGCGCGATCCCCGCCGCGCCCTGCACGGCAGGGTGATCCGTGATCCGCCGGTACGCCCGCAGGATCTGCTCGTACCGCCCCCGCCCCGCCTTGGCGCCCAGGACGTACCCGATCCCCGCACCCACCAGGAACCTCACCACCGCGCCTCCACACCCCGATCCGGTCCATCTCGTTCCATCCTCCCCCACCAGCCCCACCCATGCCGTCCCGCCACCGGGGTACCCCCTGCGTGTCCTTGGTCGACATGCGCTAGAGTTACCACCCGTCGGCCCCCAGGGGGCCGGACGACAATCCTCCATAGCTCAATTGGCAGAGCATTCGACTGTTAATCGAAGGGTTGATGGTTCGAGTCCATCTGGAGGAGCAAGAGACCCGTTCTCCCAGGTCAACACCCGGGAGAACGGGTCTTCTTCGTTCTGCGGCGGCTACCTCAGTGCTCGGTAACACTTCGAGCCGAGGCTTTCACCACGACGATCCAACCTGCCGTCGTTGCCCCACCTGCGGTGGCACCCTCACCACGGACCGTTCAAGTCGGACTGTTCGTCTGCGGATCGGTGCAGCCGGAGCAACACGCACCCGACGCGACGCTCCGCTGCTACGGGATGCCCTCGCCCGACTCGGCGCCGTCGAACGCCGTCAGGCTGGGGCTTCTCGTGGCGGCGTCCGTACAACTGCGGCGCCCACCAGTATCAGGGCACCGGCGCCGGCAAGCGGCCACCCAATGCTGCGGCGGGTACCAATGGCCGATTCGCAGTCCTCGGTCAGCAGCTCGTTGATGTTGTGGGCCACACCCTTCATCGCGTCACCGCACTGAACGTCCGTACCGGCGACGGAGGTTGACGTGGGGGTGGCGAGCAGCAGGATACCTACGAGCAGCAGGAGTGCGCCGAAGATCTTGGCTGCGGGACGTGGGGCGATGGTCACGCCTCGCATGATCGGCTGATGATCCGTTGGTGTTACGAGGCGGCCCCCTGCGGTATGCCGGGGGCCGCGGCTATCACAGCCGACCGGTCCGGATCGCGGTGACAAGGTTGCCGACGTCGACATGCAGCGATGCCCCTCTGGGGTTCTTGCTGTCTCGAACCGCGCCTAGATCGTCGGGGCCCTCCGGATCGCTGCTTCGGACATGGTGACCCACAGTCCGGGCGCGTCCGGTGCGGTGAGGCGGGTCTGTCGATCGGCCCCGGGGCGGCAACCAGCGGCTCGACATCGGCTCGATCGTTGAAGGGGCTCGACGCGAGCAGGGCTCGGGCATAGTCCGCAGTCTGGAGCGCGCGCCCGCGTTTGGCGGCTTCCCGACCAGAGTTGATCAAGGTAGGCGGCAGGTGTCCGCTCCACGAACACCCTGGGTAAGATCCAACGGGCTGGGGGCGGTAGCTCAGTTGGTCAGAGCAGGGGACTCATAATCCCTTGGCCGTGGGTTCGAGCCCCACCCGCCCCACTCTCCGGCGCCGCTGCCCCTCGTTACCGAGTTCGGTCGTAGACCAACGCCATTTCGCCCAGGGAGCCGGTTTCCTGGTGGGTGAGGGTCCACTTGGACGCCGGGAAGTTCTCGAAGAGGCGGTCGCCGCCGCCCGCGAGTTCGGGGGTGACGATCAGGTAGAGGCGGTCCAGCAGGTCGGCGGCCAGTAACGGCTTGATGATGCTGGGGCTCGTGTTGACCAGGATGTCGCCGGTGCCGGTGGACTTGAGGTCGGCGATCACCTGGGGGACCGGGTCGTTGGCGAGGCGGGTGCGCGGCCAGGGGGATTCGGCGAGGGTGCCGGAGAAGACGACCTTCTCGGTGTCGACGAGCCACTGGGCGTAGGCGCGGTCGCGGGGGTCCGTGTCGGGGTTGTCCAGGACGGTGGGCCAGAAACCGAGGAAGCCCTGGGCGCTGCCCCTGCCGAGGACGGCCGTGGTGGCGTTGGCGAGCATGCGGGTCATCTGGTCGCGGGCGACGTCGGTGGTGGCGTAGGGGACGATGGCGGTGAGGTCCATCGGGCCGCCCGCGCCGTGGTAGCGGCCGTCGAGGGTGAGGGCGATGTTGGCGGTGACGAGGCGGGTCATGACCGGGGCCTTTCGATGGTGGTGACGAGGTTGTCCAGGACTTGGCCCCAGCCCGCGGAGATGCCGGCGATGAAGGGGACCGCCTTGGCGGTGGTTTCGGTGATGTGCAGGTCGAGCCGCAGCGCGGTTCCGGCCGAGGCGGGGGATGCGGTGGCGGGGGACAGGGTCAGGTCGTAGTGGCCGGTGAAGAAGACCGCCCCGGCCGCGTCGAGCACCGAGAGGTCGAAGACCAGGTGTGACGGGGCGTCGGCGGTGTGCACGCGGCCGGACGACAGGTACCGGCGGCCATCGGCGTCCTGGTATTCGAGGACCGCGTCGCCGCCGGGGTCGGGGGCGATGGCGCAGGTGGTGATCGTCATCGACGGTGGGGCGCACCAGGCCGCGAGCAGGTCCGGGTCGACCCACTGCCGCCAGACCACGTCGACGGGGGCGGCCAGGGACCGTTCGAAGGTGAACGCGCGGCCGTCCGCCCAGCGGTCCTGGGCGACGGTGGCCTCCGACTCGATGGCCGCGCGGTACCGGTCGAGGACGTCCCGTTCACCCGAGTGGGCGACCGCGGTCGCGATCAGGGCGCGCAAGCGGTCTTCCAGGGTCCGTAACGGTGCCGTCTCGATGGCGTAGACGCGGCGTTGGCCCAGCGGGTGGACGGACACGATGCCCGTCCTGGCCAGGGTTTGCAGGTGTTTGGTGGTCTGCGGTTGGCGCAGCCCGGCCAGGTCGGCCAGTTCACCGACCGACCTGGGGCGTTCGGCCAGGAGCTCCACGATGCGCCACCGCGCGCCGTCGCCGAGTGCTGCTGCGATCTCGTCCACGAGGCAAGTATTCACCACGCAGAATATTCTTGTCAAGGAATGACTTGGCTCGGGGTTGGCCAGGCCAGCGAGCCGCTGTCCAGGTCGGCCTGCAGGGCGCGCACCCAGTCGAGTTCCCCGGTCACCCTGGCGAGCTCGTACTCCAGTTCCACCAGCAGGACGCGGGGGAGTCGCGGGCCGAGTTGGTCGAAGTCGGCGCGCAGCGCGGTCGCCGCCTCGGTCAGCGCGGCGGCCCGTTCGGCCAGCGCCTCCTGGGCCTCGCCAACGGAAACGCAGCCCACGTAGGACAAGGCGGCGACGAACGGGGTCGGGTCCCGGTCGGGTGTGGCGAGCAGTCGGCGCACTCTGGACCGCAGTTCGTCGCGGCCCGCGTCGGTCAGGCGGTAGCGGGTGCGTTCCGGGCGGTTGCCCGCGCGGGTGGTCTCGACGGCGATGACCAGGTTGTCCCGGCTGAGGCGTTCCACCGCGTGGTACATGCTGCGCGGCAACCCGACGACGAAGTCCTTGCGCGTGTCGATGATCTGCCGGTGCATGTCGTAGGTGTGCCGCTCGCCGTGGAGGAGCAGGGCGAGCACGGTCAACCCGACGAGATCGCGGTCGGCGCGGCGCAACGGGGGCACGCCCGCGACCGTATGAAGCGCGCCGCTATATGGCAAGCCGCCATAACAGTCGTCGGGTGTGGCACGGACGGGACACAGTGGACCGGTTGTCGGCACATCCAGTGGGAGCGCAACCGCGATAAAGGGACAAGCAACCCGAAAAGCGACAACACCGTGCCCGGATGGCGGACACGGTGTTGTGCGGGGGTGGGACCTCAGTCGCGCGGACCGGCGATGTTCACCAGCCACGGCACGCCGAAGCGGTCGGTGAACGAGCCGTACTCGTCGCCCCACATCTGCCTGGCCAGCGGGGTCTCGATGGTCGCGCCGTCGGTGAGCTTGTCCCAGTAGCCGCGCAGCAGGTCGGACTCGTCGCCGCTGAGGCTGACGGTGATGTTGGTGCCGGGCCGGTGCTCCATGCCGGGCGCGAGGTCCGCGCCCATCAGCACGAGCCCGGACCCGGTTTCCAACTGGCCGTGCATCACCTTGTCGGCCAGCGACGGGTCCGGCGCGCCGAACTCGCCGAAGGTGTTGACCACCAGGGTCCCGCCGAGCGCGGACTGGTAGAACTCCAGCGCCTCGCGGGCGGTGCCGGGGAAGGTCAGGTAGGGGTTGAGCCGAGAGGTCATCGCGGTCCTCCGTTCGGACTAACGGTCGCCCGGATCCTCGCAGATCAGGCTCGGTGCGTCCACGCGTGCGTCAACTTCTCGCGCAGCCCGCGCACGGTCGTGTCCGACACGCCCAAATAGTCCCGGAGGTAGGCCGTGGGGGAGCCGTAGTCGGAGACCAGGTCGACGAGGGCCAGTTCCATCGCCTCGGCGGGGGCGTGGCCGAAACCGGGCCAGGTCGACTCGTTGCCCTCGGCCCGGTACTCGGCCATCAGCCGCGTCCTGACCAGGGCGGTGAGCGCGTAGTCGGCGACCACGTCCGCCTCGGCCACGCCGACCGCGAGCAGCACCAGCGCGGCGAGCAGGCCGGTGCGGTCCTTGCCCGCCGCGCAGTGGAAGACCGCAGGCCCCGGGCTGTCCGCGAGCACCTCGAGGGCGGTGCGCAGTTCGACCCGGCCGTCCTCGGCGACCTCCCGGTAGCGGTCGGCCAGGAAGCGGCCGACGGGCCGGTCCTCGTCGAGCGCCGCCAGGTCCCACGGCCTGCGTTCGACGGGCAGGTGGTGGTAGGCCAGATCGGGCAGGTCGGGGACCCGGCCGCGCTTGTCGATCTCGTGCTGGTGCCGCAGGTCGATGACGGTGCGCACGCCGAGGTCCCGGAACCGCTCCAGGTCGGGTCCGGCCAGCTTGCCCAGGGAGTCGGAGCGGTAGTAGACGTTCCAGCTCAGCGTCGTGCCGTCGGCGGTGCGGTAGCCGCCAAGGTCGCGGAAGTTGTTCAGGCGCTCGAACCTGTGGTGTCTCACCTGCCCACTTTACGACGCGATGGTCTATCCACAGTGGACCAATTGACCTGCCGGCGCGAGTTTGCGGGTACCGGTCGAGATATCGGCTGGTCCACTTGAGACTGTGAATTCCCAGTGTTGGCCTGCGGAAATGCCCGCTTGGCGTGAATTGGCACAGATGCGCGGGGGTGGCCACCGTCTGCCGCAGCACTCTTGACATCGAGTTTGGTCTAGTCCAATTTTGTGGGGCACCACCGCGGTCGGGGTTGTCCGCCCGGCCGCGCACCCCCACCCTGCACTGGAGCGCGACAATGCGGCTGTCCAGACCACTCTCCGCACTGCTGGCCACCGTGGCCGCGGCGGCGTCCGTCGTCGGGATCACCCTGGCGACCAACTCGGCCCAGGCGGCGCCTGCGGCGGCCAAGCCGCTGCCCGCCCGGGTGTTCGCCCCCTACTTCGAGGCGTGGACCGGGGAGAACCCGGCCACCCTGTCCGCGGCGTCCGGCGCGAAGTACCTGACCATGGCGTTCATCCAGACCGCCAGCAAGGGCTCCTGCACCGCCCTGTGGAACGGCGACACGTCGATGCCGATCGGCTCGACCTTCGCCGCCGACATCGCCAAGATCCGGGCCGCGGGCGGTGACGTCATCCCGTCGTTCGGCGGCTACACCGCCGACACGACCAACACCGAGCTGGCCGACAGCTGCACCGACGTCAACAAGATCGCGGCCGAGTACGAGCGGCTGGTCACCACCTACGACATCAGCCGGATCGACCTCGACATCGAGGCCGACTCGCTGGACAACACCGCCGGTGTCGACCGCCGCAACAAGGCCATCAAGATCGTGAAGGACTGGGCCAAGGCCAACGGTCGCACCGTCCAGTTCTCCTACACCCTGCCCACGACCACCACCAGCCTGGCGGACAACGGCAAGGCCCTGCTGCGCAACGCGGTGACCAACAACGCCGAGATCGACGTCGTCAACCTCATGACGTTCGACTACTACGACAACGCGGGCACGCACAAGATGGCCGAGGACACCAAGACCGCGGCCCAGGGCCTGGTCAACTACCTCGCCTCGCTGTACCCGAGCAAGACCCAGGCCCAACTGTGGGGCATGGTCGGCATCACCGAGATGATCGGCGTCGACGACTTCGGCCCGGCGGAGACCTTCACCACCGCAGACGCCCCGACCGTGCTCGCCTGGGCGCAGCAGAAGGGCATCAACACGCTGTCCTTCTGGGCCCTGCAGCGCGACAACGGGAGCTGCGCCGGTGGCCAGGCCGCCGACAACTGCTCCGGCATCCAGCAGGACCTGTACTACTTCAGCAAGCAGTTCCAGCAGTTCACCGGTGGCACCACCAACCCGTCGGACGACTTCTCGCTCTCGGCCAACCCGACCTCGGTGAGCGTCGACCCGGGCAACACCGCCACCTCGACCATCAGCACCGCCGTCACCTCCGGCAACGCGCAGACCGTGACCCTGTCCGCAGGCGCGGCGCAGGGCGGCGTCACCGCCGCTGTTTCCCCCGGTAGCGTCACCGCGGGCGGCACGGCGACCGTCACCTTCACCGCCTCGGCCGGCGCGACCCCGGGCACCTACACCTTCACCGTCACCGGCGCGGCCGCCTCCGGCAGCCACACCGCGACCGTGTCCGTCAAGGTCAACGGCACCCAGCCGGGCAACGACTACTCCGTGACCCTTAACCCGGCCTCGGTGAGCGTCGACCCGGGCAAGACCACCACCAGCACCGTCACCACCGCCGTCACCAACGGCAGCGCGCAGACCATCACCCTGAGCGTGCCGAAGACGCAGGGTGGCGTGACCCTGTCGGTCAACCCGACCACGGTCACCGCCGGTGGCACCGCCACTGTTACCGCTACCGCGGCCGCGAACGCCACCGCGGGCAGCTACGACTTCGCCATCGGCGCCTCGGCCCCGTCCGGCAAGAAGTCGGCCACGCTCACGGTCAAGGTCAACACCAGCACCCCGCCGGGTGGCTCGGTGACCAACGGTGACTTCGAGTCCGGCTCGCTGTCCCCGTGGACCGCGGCCACCGGGACCGCCGTCGTCAACTCCGGCGCGCACGGCGGCACCTACGCCCTCTCGGTCGCGGCGACCAACTCCAGCACCGGTGAGGCCGCGCAGGCCATCACCCTGCAGCCGAACACCGCCTACACCCTGAAGGCCTGGCTCAAGGGCACCTACGCGTTCATCGGTGTCCGCGGCGGCGCGACCGCCAGCATCTGGGCCTCGCCGTCGGACTGGCAGCAGGTGTCGCTGCCGTTCACCACGGGCGCCAACGGCGCGGTGACGATCTACGTCCACGGCTGGTACGGCCTGGGCACGGTCTTCGCCGACGACTTCACGGTGACCCAGGGCACCGCCAAGGTCGCCAAGCTCGCCACCAAGTAAGACCTGCGGATTGTGAAACGCGGCGGGCACCCCAGTGCGGGGTGCCCGCCGTTCCCGCGCTTACCGGGGTAGGTACCTGGTGATGGACAACAGGTCCAGCGGGTCGACGTCCTCGCCCGCGGTGGTCTCGGTCGATTCCAACGCGGCCCGGATCGCTTCCGCGTCGAGGTTCGCGCCGATGAGCACGAGGGTGGTCCTCGCCGGTCGGTCCGCCGCCTCGGTCGCCCACACGGCCGCCCCGACCGTCTGC
Source organism: Actinokineospora inagensis DSM 44258 (assembly GCF_000482865.1). Taxonomy (GTDB): domain Bacteria; phylum Actinomycetota; class Actinomycetes; order Mycobacteriales; family Pseudonocardiaceae; genus Actinokineospora; species Actinokineospora inagensis. The sequence continues at coordinate 7,573 of NZ_AXWW01000054.1, forward strand.
AACCCCAGCGGCTCATCCCGGCGGGCGAACCACGCGAACCCCTTCATCCGGTACAGTCCGGGCGGCCGCTCGGCCAGGAACCGGGCGAACCTCCTGGGGTGCAACGGGATTCCGGTGTCGAACTCGACGCTGGTGTACCCGGCGTGCAGGTGCTCCCCGTGCTCGACAAGGTCCTCAAAGGACAGTTGCCGCTCGACCGGGTCCGGCCGGTCGACGGGGTCGAACAGGAGATCCGGGTCGACCCGGCCGAACTCCGTTGGTACGACTGGGGTTTCGCCCGCGAGTTCGCGCACCAGCTCCAGCACCCCCGGCTCGGCCCGGTCGACCTTGTTGAGCAGCACCAGATCCGCCTGGCGCAGGTGCAGGTCCAGCCGGGGGTGGTCCTTCCGGGTCGCGGTGAACTCGGCCGCGTCGACGACCTCGACCAACCCGCCGTAGCGGATGTTCGGGTTCGCGCTGGCGAGCACCAGCTTCACCATCGCGGGCGGCTCGGCCAACCCGCTGGCCTCGATGACGATCACGTCGACCGGCCCGTCCGGCTGCGCCAACCGGTCCAGCATCGCGTCCAACTCGCCGGGGTCGACCGCGCAACACAGGCAACCGTTGCCCAACGACACCATCGAGTCGACCTGGGCCGCCACGGTCAACGCGTCGATGTTGACCTTCCCGAAGTCGTTGACGACCACCCCGACCCGCAGGTCCGACGTGTGCAGCAGGTGGTTGAGCAAGGTGGTCTTGCCCGCGCCGAGGAAGCCGGCGACCACCAGAACCGGGATATCCACGCCGGAGAGGGTAACCGTGGCTCTTACCGCCCGCCGAAGTACCTCGCCACGGCGTCCGTGTGCAGCGGGAACGCCAACTGGACGGGCCCGTGGATCAGCTCCCAGCCTCGTGTCTCGTTGGTGGCGATCGACGCGGGTAGCGCAGTCCTGGTGGTCTTAGCCGCCACACCGAACACCAACAATGTGCTGTCCGGCGCGCTTACCGTGTCGAACAGGGAGATGCCTTGAGGGTCTGTGTCGATGTTGGCTTCTTCCCGAAGCTCCCGCGCCGCCGCCTCCCGCCACGACTCCCCGTAGTCGACGAACCCACCAGGCAAGGCCAACGCCTTCGGCTCGATGTCGCGCTGGACGACGAGAAGGGCATCGTCGACAGGGAGCAGCAACACGGCTACGGGGGTCGGATTGAGGTAAGAGGTCTGCCCGCACTGTTGGCACTGTCGAGGCCAGGGGAGATCCTGCGGGTACTGGCTGCCGCAGTAAGAGCAGTACGAGTTCCTCACCGGTTGATCTCCATCTCGACACCGGCCGACCGTTTCAACGTCCGCGTCACTGTGCACAACGCGTCAACCGCCCGGTTCACCACCGCCACCAACTCGTCCCTCGCGGCCTGATCCAACCCGGCCACGTCGACGCCGACGTCAACCCGCACCCCGTCCAACTCGTGCGCCCCCTCAGGCCGCACATCCGACGCGGCCACCCTTGGCGCGGCCCCCGTCCGCCGCATCACCAGCTCCTCCGCCGTAATCCCCACACACCCGGCGACCGCGGCCAACAACAACTCGACCGGGCTGAACACCCCCTCCATCCCCGCCCGCCCGACCTCCACCGCGGCCCCACGCCCGTTCACCGCCGTGAACACATGCTCCCCGGTCCGCTCCGCCCGAATCGTCCCCACGCCCTCACCCCTCACTCAACCCCGATCACAGTCGCCCCGGATCCCACCGCATCCAACCCCCGGAACACCAGAGCCGCCCCCCGCCAAACAATCCGGTGAACCCGCGCCCCGCCCATCCCCGGGCCTCCCGGGCGCCCATGCCGCTGACCTGGTCACCACCACCGGGACCAGAGCGCACCCGCCGTCCGTTGATCACCTGCCGCCCGACGGCTCGAACCTGGTTATCCGGCCCGAACACCGCAACTCACGAGCACGCCCGCACGCGCTCGCTCAGCGGAGCGATGTCGACCCGGCCGCGTTCCGCGTCACCAGCACGCCACCACCAACCGTGACGGACACGACGAATCGCACCGGCTGATCACCGTGCCCCCACCGGCGCCGAAGTGGTCGCTTCCCACCACGAGCGACGGGACATCAAGTCCGCCAGATCGAGCCACCACCGCGAGTGCCCGACCCCGGCCACCCCACCGCTCCCAGCCACCCCCACCACCCCCAGGCGGCCCCCACCCTCTCCGGGGGCAGCCCTCGATGCCAGTCTACCGGTGGGGGGTGACAGTGGATCTTGAGAAGGTGGCCGGAGAGGTTCTCCTGTGGATAACTTCTGTCGCTGGGACGGGTGAAGGTCGTGGTGGCGGGCTGAGGTCGTCGGGGTGTGTTGACCTGCGGTTTTGCCCGAGAAGAAGATCAGGCGTCGAGGAGTTCGCGGAGGGTGCGGACCTGGTCGGCCGCCACCGGGGTTTGCCAACTGTCGCGCACCAGGCCGCCCGCGTGGATGGCGTTGACGCCGATGGAGCGCAGGCCCGGGACGTGCGCGTGCTTGAGGCCGCCGCCCGCGAGGAGGCGGATGCCCGCGTCGCGCCAGTCGTCGCGGGCGGCGAGGCGGGGGAGGCCGGTGTCGAGGCCCTGGGCGGAGCCCGCGGTGAGGACGGTGTCGAGGCCGGGGAGGCCGCGTAAGGCGGCCCAGGCCTGTTCGGCGTCGGCGGCGTGGTCGACGGCGCGGTGGAAGGTCCAGGGGGAGCCGTCGATGGCCTCGACGACGGCGCGGGTGGCGGCGAGGTCGACCTCGCCGGTGGGGGTGAGGAAGCCGAGGACGAACTCCTGGGCGCCCGCGTCGCGCAGTTCGCCGACGGTGGTGATCAGGTCGGCCAACTGGTCGGCGTCGGCGGTGAAGCCGTCGGTGGTGCGCACCATCACCCGCAGCGGGATGTCGACCGCGGCCCGCATCTCGGCGACGAGCCGCGGGTCGGGGGTCAGCCCGTCCCGGTCCATCTGGGCGACGACTTCGATCCGGTCGGCGCCGCCCTGTTGGGCGGCGACCGCGTCGGCGACGGTCAGGGCGATGATCTCCAGCAAACCGCGCTGTGGCGAGGAAACGGTCACAGCCACCATCATCCGGCCTGGCCGCGGTTTTGTGATGCCCAGGGTCGGAAAATCCCGCGGATCGCACGGGTTGGCCACGACTCCCGACCGGGAAAAGTGGTCCAGACCACATGAATTGACCGCTGATCTTGTGTGGTGACCACAACTTCAGCTCCCAGCGGGCCGCTGTGGACGCCCGCTCGGACCCGCCGGAAATAGTGGTCCAGACCACATTGTGGTTAGCGCCCGTGAACCGCGAGGCGTCCGTTTTCCGGATGTGCACGTGTGCGAATACGACGATGCCCCGGTGACGACCCGCCGTCACCGGGGCACCGCGGCCGCGATCAGGCGCCGCGCAACACGCAGAACTCGTTGCCCTCGGGATCGCCCAGAACCGCCCAACCCCGACCGTCCGGCCTGCGCAGGTCGGCGACCATGCTCGCCCCGGCCGCCAGCAGCCGGTCGACCTCCTCGTCGCGCGGGCCGTCCGGCCGCAGGCACAGGTGCACCCGGTTCTTCACCGTCTTCGCCTCGGGCACCCGGTTGAAGTACAGCGTCGGCCCGCCAGGCTGCGCGATCCACACCTCTTCGTCACCCGGCGCGCACTCCGGGTCCACCGGGTGGCCCACGACCCCCGACCACCACTGGGCCAACGCGTGGCTGTCGGTCGCGTCGAACGCGATGTTCACGACGCTGGACGGCACGTCAGAACCCCAACCGGGCGACCCGACCGTGCTCGCCCGCGGCCCAGCACGAACCGTCGGACGCGCAGTCGACCGTGTCGAAGCTGCCCTTGTCGAACGACCGCCACGTCCGCCCGTCGTCCACGGTCAGGTCGCTGCCGGTCGGCCCGACCGCGACCGCCACCGTCGGCAGGAACGGGTACCAGGTCACCCCGGACCGGTACCCCTGCGGCGCCGACGCGGGCTTGCGCCAAGTGCGTCCGCCGTCACGGGTCGTGCCCAGCGCGTCGACCGCGCCATCCGGCTTCGCGTAGTCACCACCGACCGCGATGCCGTGGTCCCGGTCGCGGAAGGCAGTGGCGAACACGCCCGCGCTCGCGTTGCTGGCCAACACGGTGTCACCGACCGTCCAACTACGGCCCCGATCGGATGAATGGAGCACCCGTGCCCGCGCCCCACCGCCCGTCGCGATCCACGCGTCCCGCGAACCCGACACGCTGACGCACTGCCCGCTCGCCGCGAACGCGAACTCCCCGTCGAGCGCCGCGGGCATCCGGTCGGTCGGCAACACGGCCCACGACCGGCCACCGTCTTCAGTGGACAGAACCCGGAACTTGCCGTCGACCGGGTCGCTCAGCACCAGCCCGTGCTGCCGGTCGAAGAACGCCATGCAGTCGAAGAACGCCGTCGGCTCGGCGTTGCGGTACGCCTCAACCCAGTGCGCGCCGCCATCGTTCGTCCGGAACAACCGGGACTGGTCACCCGGCCCGATCGACATCGCGACCGCCGTCCGCGCATCGAACGCCTCGACGTCCCGCAACTCCAACGCGGCCGTGTCCGGCGGGGACGAGCGGGACCAGGTGCGGCCACCGTCGATGGAGCGCAGCACCGCGCCGCCACTGCCGCTCGCCCACACCACCTTGTCGCTGACAACGGACAAACCGCGCAACCGCGCGTCCGACCCGGTGGAGGAGAGCCGCCAGGTCAGGTCATGACCGTGGGCGGCGGACGCGGGCAACGCCAAACAGCCCACCGCCACCACGACGAGCGCGCTGAGGATGAAAGGTCGCTTCATGCCGGGACCGTAGACCAGCCGGACCTGGTCGAACAGGTCCGAACAGCCGCACATCGGAGGTTTGCCCGCCGCTGGCTTCAGCCCCTGGCTCCCCTTCCTGACAGGCAAACTTAGCCACGCGCGACCTGCCTGACCGCCCCCGCTCCGGCCAAGCACGCCACGTTGCCCATTCCCCGGCCTTGACCAGCCACATCCGCCCCGCCCGACGCCCTGGCTCTCACCCGCCCCGGCCATTGACACCGCTCACCCCGGCCGCTACGCGAGACCCCACCCACCCGGGGGCTGGTCGCCCATTCCTGACGATAGCGCGTTCGGCGACTTGTCAAGAGGGACAACGGTTGGACTGTGGACGGGTCTGTGCGTTGTGGATAACCGGGTCGAGTGGGCGCGGCGGAGCAGGGTGACGGTAGCTGTGTGAACAGCGGCCGGGTTCATAAAGAGGCGGTGGGCGTGAGCAGGCGGCGGTGGTTGTGCGAACACAACGGCCGGACCCGCGAAGAGGCAGCGAGCGGGCTTGGCGGGGTGTGAATGGAGCCGCGAGCCAGCGGGCGGAGAAGGGACTGTCAGCGGGTGACGAGGCCTGCGTGGTAGGCGAGGAGGCCTGCCTGGGTGCGGTTGGCGCAGTTGAGTTTCACCAGCATGCGGGACACATAGCTCTTGACCGTGGCCTCGCTGAGGGTCAGGCGGGTGGCGATTTGGGCGTTGGACATGCCCTCGCCCAGGGCGGTCAGGACCTCCGTCTCCCGTTCGGTCAGGTCGCGCACCCGGTGCAGGGCGCGGTCGCGGGCGGCTTGTTCGCCGACCTGGGCGGCCACCAGGCGACGGGTGGCGGCGGGGGACAGCACCGTGTGCCCGTCGGCGGCGACTCGGACCAGGCTGATCAGGTCTTCCGGTGGGGTCGTCTTGACCAGGAACCCGGCCGCTCCCGCGCGGAGTGCGCGGATCACGTACTGGTCGGCGTCGAAGGTGGTGAGGGCCACGACGGCGGGTGGGTTGGGCAGGCGGGAGAGGCGTTCGATGGCGGTCAGGCCGTCGACGCCGGGCATGCGGAGGTCCATCAGGACCACGTGCGGCTCGTGCCGGACGACGGCCTCGACGGCGGCGGCGCCGTCCTGGGCGGTGTCGACCACGTCGATGTCCGGGGCCGAGCCGAGGATGGTGCGCAGGTGCGCGCACACCATCGGCTCGTCGTCCACCACGACGACCCGGATCAACCTCATCTACCCGCTTCCCCACCCGCCGGGACGTACGCGGGCAGCACGGCGTCCACCTCGAAACCGCCGCCCGGTCGGGGACCCGCGGTGAGGGTGCCGCCGACCAGTTCGACCCGCTGCCGCAAGCCTGCCAGACCGGCGCCGGAGCCGGTGCGGGAGAGTCCACTGTCGACGGACCGGGTGGCCGGGTCGTTGCGGACGGTCAGCCGCACCCGGTCGCCGCTGTAGCGGACGTGCACCCGGGTCGGGGCGCCCGGCGCGTGCTTGCGGATGTTGGTCAGCGACTCCTGCACCACCCGGTACGCGGTGCGGCCCACGGTCGGCGACGTCAGCGCCGGGTTGCCGTCGAGCACCAGGTCCACCGGCACGCCGACCGACTCCGACTCGGCCACCAGCGTCGACAGGTCCGGTACCGCCGTCGGCTCGTCGGTGGCTTCGCGCGGCTGCCGGTCGTCGCTGGTCTCGTTGCGCAGCACGCCGACCAATTCCCGCAGCTCGTTCAGCGCTTCGCAGCCCGCCGAGCGCAGCCCCTCCGCCGCGGTGCGGGTGCGGTCGTCCGGACCGGTGACGGCGAGGGCGCCCGCGTGCAGCACCATCAGGCTGACCCGGTGGGTGACGACGTCGTGCATCTCCTCCGCCAGCCGCACCCGCTCGTCGGCGCGGGCCTGTTCGGCGAGCAGGTGCTGTTCCCGCTCGGCGCGTTCGGCCCGGTCGGTCAACGCCTGGACGAGGCGGCGGTGGGCGCGCGCGTACAACCCGATCAGCGCGGGCAGCACGAGCAGCAGCACCGACCCGAGCAGCAACTCCGCCGACGTGTTCCACGGCCGCACGACCAGGCCGATCAGCAGCGCCACCAGCACCGGGCCGAGCACGGCGCCCGCGTAGACCATGGCGTTGTAGACGTAGACCGGGGTCGACACCGGCATCCACGGGTCGGTCGCCTTGAAGTCCGGGTTCCAGTCGCCGCGGCCGAGCCACTCCAGCAGCAGGTACGCGGAGCACAGCCCGATCGTGGCCACCACCAGCAGCACCGGATACCACTTGCGCACCACCAGCAGCCCGGCCATGCCGAACGTGACGACCCCGTCGACGCAGCCCGCGAAGGTGGCCGGGGTGCTGTCGAACACCATGCCCCCGACCTGCAGCGCCAACGTCACCGCGACCGGCAGCAGGTAGAAGAACGCCTCACGCCTCGTACGCCACAACGGCTCCCGCACGGGGGAACGGTACCGACCCGGCTCGGCAGGGGGGGCGGATCGGCACCATTCGGGTGGGCGGCGCCGCAACGAAAGTTGCTGGTTAGCATGGCGCACGATGAACGCCTACACCAGCATGGTCGCCGTGGGCGACTCCTTCACCGAAGGCATGTCCGACTTCGCGCCGAACGGCGACCCGCGCGGCTGGGCCGACCTCGTCGCCGCCCGCCTCGCCGCCGACACCCCCGGCTTCCGCTACGCCAACCTCGCCATCCGCGGCAAACTGGTCCGCCAGATCGTCGACGAACAGGTCGACCCGGCCGCCGCCATGCGCCCCGACCTGGTGACCTTCGCGGGCGGCATGAACGACGTGCTGCGTCCCGGCTGCGACATGGCCGCGCTGACCGCCCGCGTCTCGTACGCCGCGCGAACCCTGGCCGCCGCGTCCGGCAGGCTCGTGCTGTTCCGCGTCATCGACCCGACCCGGCGGATGCGGGGCAGCTCCCGCCTCCTGCCCCGGATCAACCGACTGCTCCGACTGGTCGACGACTTGGCGGCCGAACACGACGCCGTGGTCGTCGACCTCTTCTCGTCCCGCGTGTTCGACTCACCCGCGCTGTGGGCCGACGACCGCATCCACCTCAACGCGGAAGGCCACCGGCGCGTGGCCGAGGCGACCCTCCGCGCGCTCGGGTTCACCCCGGCCTTCGACTGGGACACACCGCTGCCCGCCGACCCCGCCCACTGGCGCGACCGAGCCGCCGCGGACCTGCAGTGGGCCCGAACCCACGCGGGCCCGTGGATCGGACGGCGCCTCACCGGGCGGTCCTCCGGGGACGGACGGGTACCCAAGCGGCCACACTTGGAGCCGTTCACCCCCTGACCCGTTCACCCTTTGCGCGTTCCCCCCTGACATGTTCGCCTGTGAGCTTGCACCCCTTGGGCCGTGCGCTCCCTGAGCCGTTCACCCTTTGAGGCGTTCGCTTTGAGCCGTGCATCCCCTTGAGCTGTGCCCCCTGAGGCGTTCGCCTTTGGGCTGTCCACCCTTTGAGCCGTTCTCCCTGGAGCAGCCCACCCCTGGGCCGTGCACCCTTTGAGCCGTTCTCCCTGGAGCAGCCCACCCCTGGGCCGTGCACCCTTGAGTTGTCCACATGCGGCAGTGCCGTCCACAGCTTTCCACCGCGGCCCTTGACAAGCCGCTTTCCTCGCTATTCTCAGGAATGGGCCCCCGGCCCCCGGGTGGGCGGGCTCCTGCGTGGACCCGGGTGGAGTTGGCGTCAATCGCTGGGTCGGGTGAGTACTGCACCCGAGCTCTGGGTGGGGGCTGTGGTCAATTGCGGGGTGGGGTGGGGCTTGGCGGACCGCAGGCGGTGGGAGTCTGCGGCCGGGTGGGTGGGGTTGTCCACATGCGACTCGGGTGTCCACAGGTGGGGCTGTTGGCCTCTTGACAGGTTGGGATTCGGGTTACGGTCAGGAATGGGGCCCCGGGCCCCGGGTGGGTGGGCCCCTGCCTGGACCCGGGTGGAGCTGAGGTCAACGCTGGATTGGGTGAGTGCGGTGGCCTCGGGCTCGGGTGGGCGAGCTCCTGGGTGGAGCCGGGATCGACCGCTGGGTCGGGTGAGTACTGCGCCGCGAGCTCTGCCTGGATCCGGGCGGAGTTGGGGTCAATCGCGGATGGGTCCTCGATCAGGTGCGGGTCCAGCGGGGTCTCGCTGGGTCGGGGTGACGTGGGGGCCGGGTGGGATTGGCCGGGGGTGGGCGGGTCGGCGGCGGCAGGCTGCGTGGGGCCGTGTGGAGCCGGGGATGGAGCGGGGTCAACCGGTGAGTTGGGCGATGTGGCGGCGGGGTGGGTTGCCGGGGGTGGCGAGGTGCGTGCGGAGGGTGGCGACGGCGGCGCGGCCTGCGCGGGTGGCGCCGATGGTGCTGGCTGAGGGGCCGTAGCCGATCAGGTGGACGCGGGGGTCGGTGGTGACCTGGGTGCCGGTCATCGGGATGCCGCCGCCGGGGGTGCGGAGGTGGAGGGGGGCGAGGTGGTCCAGGGCGTGGCGGAAGCCGGTGGCCCAGAGGATCACGTCGGCTTCGACGGTGTGGCCGTCGGGCCATTGGGCGCCGGTGGGGGTGAGGCGGGTGAACGCGGGGTGGCGGGTCAGGACGCCGGTGGCGCGGCGATGACCTCGGGGGTGAGGCTGAGGCCGGTGACACTCACGACGCTGTCCGGGACGTGGCCGGCTTCGACGGTGGCGGCGACCTTGGCGACGACGGCGCGGCCGTGTTCGGGGGTGAAGGGGCCGTCGCGCCAGATCGGGGGGCGGCGGGTGACCCAGGTGGTGGTGGCGGCGACCTCGGCGATCTCCAGGAGGGCCTGCACACCGGAAGCTCCGCCGCCGACGACGATGACGCGTTTGCCGGTGAACTCGGCGGGGCCGCGGTAGTCGGCGGTGTGGAGTTGGCGGCCGGTGAAGGTGCCGGGGTAGTAGGGCCAGAACGGCTTGTCCCAGGTGCCGGTGGCGTTGATGACGGCGCGGGTCACCCAACTACCGGCGCCCGACTCGACAAGCAGGTCGCCGGCGGCCTCGCGGACGGCTTTAACGGTGACGGGGCGCAGTACCGGCAGGTCGAACTCGTGCTCGTAAGAGCCGAAGTAGTCGCCGACGACCTCGGACGCTGGTAGGTCTGGGTTGACGTGGGGGAGGGACATGCCAGGGAGGTCGTGGATGCCGTGCACCTTCCCCAGCCGTAGGGTCGGCCAACGGTGCTGCCATGCGCCGCCGGGGGCTGGGTTGGCGTCGAGCACCACGAACTCCAGGCCACTGCGGCGCAGGAAGTAAGCAGCGGACAGGCCCGCCTGCCCCGCGCCGATCACCACCACGTCCATACCGGCTACAACGCCCAACCCGGCCGCCGCCTTTCGTTCCTTCCGTCACAGCCGCGGGCGGCGTTCCAGGTAGGTCTCGTCGGGGCGGGCGAAACCGAAGGACGCGTAGAGCCCATGGGCGTCACTGGTGTGCAGCATCCACCGGAACCGGGCGCCGGGACCGTCGTCGACCATGGTGCGGACCAGGGCCTTGCCCAGGCCGTTGCCGCGCGCGGACGTCAGCACGTACACGTCCGCCAGGTATGCCTGGCTGATCCCGTCCGACACCGCGCGGGCGAAGCCGACCTGGGCACCGGTCGACCGGTGGTACGCGCCCACCACCCGCCACGCCGACGCGAGCTGGGTCTCGACGTCCGCGCGAGTCCGCCAGCGACCCCAATACGCCTCAGTGGACAGGTACGACCAGACAGCGTCGACATCGATACGGGTGGGGTCGTCGTCCAGTTCGTACTCGCTCATGCGCGCAAACTAGCGAGCCACTAGCCCGCCCGGTAGCGGCCCGGTGAGGTGCCGATGGCGGCGGTGAACTCGCGGGTGAAGTGGGCCTGGTCGCTGTAGCCGAGTTCGGCGGCGAGCCCGGCCCAGTCGACCGGGCCACCGGCGTCCGCGCGGGCGGCGGCCTCGTGCATCCGGTGCCGCCGGATCACCCACTTCGGGCCGACGCCGACGTACTCGTTGAACAGCCGCTGCAGGCCGCGCACGGTGATGCCGGAGACCCGGGCGAGGTGGTCGACCCTGGTGAGCGCCAGGTCCGCGGTGATCTGCCCGACGAGCTCGCGGACCTGGTCGACCACCGGGTCCGGCGCGGGCAGGCGGGGTAAGAGCACCGCCTCCGCCTCGGCGACCATGGTGGCGTCGTCGGTGGCGTCGGCGATCGGCTTCTCGGTGCCCTCGACCCCCAGCCAGTCGGTGACCGCCAGGGTGCGGTCGGTGAGGTCGGCGACCCGGCCGCCCAGCCACGGCCGGAACCCGCCCGGGTGGAACCGCACGCCCAGCACGTGCCCGCGCCCGGCCAGCGTGCGGGTGAACCGGCCGCGCAGCACCCCGTACACCTTGGCGCCGCCCGGCTCGAACACCAGGTGCACGTTGGGGTGCGGCACGACCTGCTGGGAGAACGGCTCGGCGAGGTCCCAGGACACGATCCAGTGGTACTCGACGAACGGGCCCAGCGCGGCCGAGGGCGCGACGGTGCGCAGCCGGAACTTGGTCCGGCCGGTCCGCTCGTCCAGCACTCCGCGCGCCACGCCACCACGGTAACCCCGGGCACCGACAGTCGCGTTTGTTCAAGACGCCGAACCGGTCGGCTGCCAAGCTGCACCACATGGACAAGAGCCTGATGACGCGGGCCACCGAGCACGTGGTCGCGATCGCCCGCACGGTCACCCCGGACCAGTTCGACCTGCCGACCCCCTGTCCGGAGTGGACGGTGCGGGACCTGGTCAACCACCTCACGCTGTGGAGCGGCGTGGTCGCCGAGCGGGTCACCCGCAGGCTGCCGCCGCCGGAGGACGGCTCGGAGGACCAGGCGGCCGACCGCTCCGACCAGTGGCCCGCCCTGTTCGTCGACACCGCGACCCGCGCCGCCCGGGGCTGGGACGAGCCGGACGCCCTGGACGGCGAGTTGGTCATGATGGGCGATCCGCGGCCCGCGAGGTACTTCCACGACATGCTGCTCGGCGAGCTCGTCCTGCACGGCTGGGACCTGGCGAAGGCCACCGGTCAGGACCTCCCGGTCGACGAGGACGTGGCCGTCCGCGTGCGCGACGCGTCCGCCGGTTACGCCGAGCAGGCCCGTGAGTACAAGGTGTTCGGGCCGGAGGTCCAGGTCGGGTCGGACGTGTCCGCGTTCGACCAGGCGCTGGCCGTTTCGGGCCGGGACCCGGGGTGGCGGCCGTAATGTGGCGGGCATGACGTGGGACGTGCTGGTGGTGGGCGGCGGTATCGCCGGGGTGTCCGTTGCGGCCGAACTCGCGCGGGACCGCGCCGTCTTGCTGGTGGAGGCCGAACCGGTCTTGGCCAAGCACACGACGGGGCGGTCCGCCGCCGTCTACATCCCCAGCTACGGCAGTCCCGTCGTGCGTGCTCTTACCGCCGCGAGCTATCCCTTGTTCGGCGATGGCATCCTCAGTCCGCGTCCGATGCTGTGGGTCGGTAGCGCTACCGAGGTCGCGCACATGGACTCCACTGAACCGGTGTCGATTGATGACGCTGTCGGCATGTGTTCGGCACTACGAGCAGACCGGATCGAAGCCGCCGCCGTCGACAACGGGACGATGGACATCGACGTCATGGGTCTGCATCAGCGCTATGTCCGCGAGCTAAGAGCACGCGGTGGCGAAATCCGCCAAGGTGCCCCGGTTACCGCCATCAGCCGTGATGGCGCCGCCTGGCGAGTGAACCTGGGGAACGAAGAGATCGCGGTAGGCACCGTGGTGAACGCCGCTGGACCGTGGGCGGACAAGGTCGCCGAGTTGGCAGGCGTACCCGCGCTTGGTTTACGCCCATTGCGGCGCACTATCGCCATCGCCGTCGGTAAGCCCGTCGACCCGGGGTGGCCGTTGGTGTCAGACGTCGCCGACACGTTCTACTTCCGCCCGGAAGGCCCCGGCGTGCTGGTGTCCCCCGCCGACGAGACCCCCGCCGAACCGGGCGACGCCAAGCCGGATGAGGTGGACGTGGCGTTGGCCGTCGAACGGGTCAACCACGTCACCACGCTGGAACTCCGGTCGGTCCGCACCGCCTGGGCCGGTCTGCGCACCTTCGCCGTCGACCGGGAACCCGTGCTGGGCGCGCTCCCCGACCACCCCGGCTTCGCGTTCGTCGCCGGTCAGGGCGGGTACGGCATCCAGATGGGCCCCGCCTTGGCCGTCGCCGCCGCGAGGATCATCTCCGGTGAACCCGCCGGGATCGACCCGGCGTCCGTGTCGCCCGCCCGCCTGCGCTGACCGCCGCGCCCGATCCGCACTATCGTGGGCGCACCGGAAGGAGTGCCAATGGACATCGGGGTCAGGCTCGCCGAGGTCGTCGAGGACGTGCGAACCGGCGCCGAGGCCGCCGACGACTACGGGCACGACGAGGCGCTGGGTGCCGTGCTGGTGCGACCCGCCTACGTCGTCCGGCCGCGCACCACCGACGAGGTCGCCGGAGTGCTGCGGCTGGCCACCGAAGGGCGCGTACCGGTGACCGCGCGCGGCTCGGGCAGCGGCTTGTCCGGCGCCGCCATCCCCAGCGCGGACGGGATCGTGGTCTCGTTCGAGCGGATGAACTCGGTGCTGGAGATCGACCCGGACAACCACGTCGCCGTCGTGCAGCCCGGGGTGACGCTGACCGAGTTGGACGAGCGGACCGCCGGGGCCGGGCTGGTCTACCCGGTGTACCCGGGCAACATGGGCGCGAGCCTGGGCGGCAACGTCGCCACCAACGCGGGCGGCATGCGCGCGGTCAAGTACGGCGTGACCCGCCACCACGTGCTGGGCCTGGAGGCCGTGCTGCCGACCGGCGAGGTCCTGCGCACCGGTGGCCGGTACGTCAAGTCCAGCACGGGGTACGACCTGACCCAGTTGATCGTCGGCTCCGAGGGCACGCTCGCGCTGGTCACCGAGGCGACCCTCAAGCTGCAGCCACGCGTCCGGCACAACGCGACCCTGCTCGCCCCGTTCCGCGACCTCGCGGGCGTCACCGACGCCGTGCCGAAACTCGTGTCCTCCGGGCTGGCACCGCTTGTCCTGGAGTACATCGACTTCCTGACCATGGCGGCCATCACCCACACCGCGGACCTGCCGTTGGGCGTGCCGGACAGCGTCCGCGAGAAGGCGTTGGCCTACCTGGTGGTCATGCTGGAGAACCGCGACGCCGACCGGCTTGACGCGGACGTGGCCACGGCGGGGGAGCTGCTGTCCGACCTCGGTGCCATGGACGTCTACGTGCTTCCCGGCGGTGCGGCGCGGAAACTGGTCGAGGCCAGGGAGAACGCGTTCAACACGGCGCGCTCGGTCGGCGCGGACGACGTGATCGACACGGTCGTCCCGCGCGCCGCGCTGCCCGCGTTCATGACCCGGGTGACCGAGATCGGCCCGGCGCACGACACCGTCATTGTCGGCTGCGGCCACGCCGGTGACGGGAACGTCCACTTGGCATTGTTCCAAAAGGACGCTGACAAGCTGGCGGCGACGCTGCGGGACCTGTTCGCCGCCGCGATGGACCTGGGCGGTGCGATCTCCGGCGAGCACGGGCTCGGCCGCACGAAGAAGAAGTACTTCCTCGACCTGGAAGACCCGGGCAAGATCGCCCTCATGCGGCGGATCAAGCAGGCGTTCGACCCCGCCGGTGTGCTCAACCCCGGCGTACTCCTGGATTAGGGCTCACGGAAGGGCACGCATGAACGGCGCGCAGGCACTCATCCGCACCCTCGTCGACTCCGGCGTCGACGTGTGCTTCGCCAACCCCGGCACCTCGGAGATGCACTTCGTCGCCGCCCTGGACGACGTCCCGGAGATGCGCGGTGTGCTGGCGTTGGCGGAGGGCGTGGTCACCGGCGCGGCCGACGGCTACGCGCGCATGGCCGACAAGCCCGCCGCGACGTTGCTGCACCTCGGGCCCGGCTTGGCGAACGGGTTGGCGAACCTGCACAACGCGCGCCGGGCGCACACCCCCGTGGTCAACGTGATCGGCGACCACGCCTTGCCGCACAAGGCTTTGGACGCTCCGCTCGAGTCGGACATCGACGCGTTGACGGGGTGGACCGGGGGGTGGAGCCGTTCTTGCCTGTCGTCGGACCAGGTCGGGGTGGACGCGGCCGCGGCGGTGGCGGCGGCGCGCTCCGGGCGGATCGCGAATCTGGTGTTGCCCGCGGATGTCTCGTGGGGCGACGGGGGAGTTGCGGCGGGTCCGGTTCCGGTCTCGCCCCGGGTTTCCGTTGCCGAGGAACGGTTGGTCGAGGTCGCTGGGATCTTGCGTCCGGGCACGGTGTTGTTGCTGGGGGGAGCGGCGACTCGTTCCCGTGGACTGTTGGCGGCGAGCCGGATCGCCGCCGCGACGGGGGTCCGGCTGTTCGTCGAGACGTTTCCGGCGCGGTTGGAGCGGGGGGCGGGGCTGCCGAACGTCGAACGGCTCGGGTATTTGGCGGAGCAGGTGGAATGGCAGTTGACCGGGGTGGAGAACCTGGTGCTGGTGGGGGCGCGGCCGCCGGTGTCGTTCTTCGCCTATCCCGGTAAGGCGAGCGAGTTGACGCCCGCGGGGTGTTCGACGGTGTCCTTGCCGGAGGACGCTTTGGAGCGGTTGGCGGACATGGTGGCTGCCGGGGTTTCGCCGGTGGTCGCGCCTGCTGAGCGTCCGGAGATGCCGTCGGGGGAGTTGACGGTGCAGAACTGGGTCTCGGTTGTTGGGGCACTGTTGCCTGAAGGGGCGATCATCTCGGATGAGGCGAACACGTCTGGGGTGCTGTTGCCCGCCGCGACGGCTGGGGCGCCTCGGCACGATGTGTTGACGCTGACGGGCGGGGCGATCGGGCAGGGGTTGCCGGTGGCGGTGGGGGCGGCGTTGGCTTGCCCATCGCGACCGGTGATCTGCTTGCAGTCGGATGGTAGTGCGATGTACACGATCTCGGCGCTGTGGACGATGGCACGGGAGAACCTGAACGTGACGACGGTGATTTTGAACAATCGGGCATATGCGATTCTGCGGTTGGAGCTGACGCGGGTGGGGGCGTCGGGTGGGGACCGGGCTCGGGCATTGTTGGATCTGGGGTCGCCGGAGATCGACTTTGTGCGGATTGCTGAAGGGATGGGGGTTTCGGCGTCGCGGGCGGGGACGGTGGAGGAGTTGGCGGAGCAGTTTGAGCGGGCAGTGGGGGAGGAGGGGCCGCATCTGATTGACGCGGCGGTGCCTGCGTTTATGTGAGGTGCTCTTGGGGGTGGTTTTGTCGGTGGGTCGGTCTAGGCTGTGTATTAGGGGCTCATGTTCAGGTTGATCATGGTTCTTGGTTGGCTGGGCGATCTTGTCGGTGGGCTTGGTTAGGCTATGTATTTGGGGGCTCTGGAGCGGGTTGATCATGCTCGTGGGGCGGGTAGCTGATCTTGTCGGTGGTTGCGGCTAGGGTGTGTATTCGGGGGCTCTGCGCTCGGTTGATCTTGGTGTGAGGGGGCACTGGGCCTCGGCTGCGCCTCGGGGTTCGGCCTGGTCGCCTTCGGCGACGCCGGCCTCGGGCGCCAGATAAAGCTGGGGTGCCCGTTGTGGTGAAGTTGTTTTGTTTGGGGCCCCTAGCGGCAGCCTGGGGTAAGGCTAAAAGGCGGGGCCACTGGAAAGCGTGGCCTTACCCGCCTGCCGGCTTAGGCCACCGCTCCCCAAACAAAACAACTCCACCACAACGGGCGGTTGGGATCGGCGGCTTTCGAGGCGCGCGGGGCAGGTTGGTCGTGGTGCTACGTCGATATGGGGTGGGGTTCTTTGGGGCGCGGTGTGGGTGTGGGGCTTTGTGATTACTTGGTAGGGCTTCTACTCCTGTATCGTACCCACGAATCCGACCCGTATTGAAAAATGCCGCGAACTCGCGTTCGTGCCTCAAGCCCGCCTTCGCTCACCCATCGACAAAGCGTCTTCTTGTGCTGTGTGCCTCAGAGACCTGCACCCATGCAGATGGCGGTCTGACACGTGTGGCTTGCTGTTGGTTGGGGGAACAGGTGGTTGGTTGGGTGGGGGTGGGAAATGGCGTAGGGCCCGCCGAACACCAGGAGGTGGTGGCGGGCCCTACGGGGTGGAGCGGATGTGTATGTGGAGCTAGTGGGTGCTTGCGTTCGTGGTGGTGGCGGAGGGCTGGGTGACGCTGGTCAGGTTGTCGGTCGCGGTGGCCGCGGTGTTGGTGAGGTCGCTGGCGACGTTGTTGACGGCGTCGGTGACGGTGTTGGTGACGGTGGTGGCCGGGGTGGTGGTGGCGGAGGTGTTCGTCGAGGTGGCCGGGGTGGTGGTCGACGACGAGGTGCTGGGCGAGGTGGTGGTGGAGGTGTCGCGGCCGCCGAGGTTGAGGTTGGCGAGGAGGCTGATCTCGGTGTCGCTCAGGCCGCCGTTGCCGCCGAGGAGGTCGCCGAGGAGACCGTCGTTGCCGCCCAGGAGACCGCCGAGGAGACCGTCGTTACCGCCGATGTTGAGCAGGCCGCCGTTGCCGCCGAGGAGGCTGCCGTTGCCGAGGTCGATGTTGAGCAGGCCGTTGTGGCCCAGCAGGTTGTGCAGCAGGTGGTGCAGGTTCAGGTGGATGTTGATCAGGCTGCTGTCGTTGTCGTTGACCAGCAGGGCCAGGGCCTGGGTCGGGGTGAGACCACCGGTCTCGGAGCCCGCGATGCTGTGCGCCAGGCTGATCAGCGCCTGGACGTCGGCCAGCGACGAGCCGGCCAGGTCCTGGATCGTGTTGTCGTCGAGCAGCGAGGCGTCGATGTCGCCAGAGACCAGCAGGTGGGTGACCACACCGATGGGCACGTCCGTCGTCTCGGCGGAGGCGTTGGGAGCGGCGAGGCCGAAGGCGATCGCCGTGGTGACCGCCATGAAACCGAGACGCAGTGCGGCTTTGCGCATGGGGGAAAGCTCCTAGCTGACTGGCCGAATTGGACAGTGATCAGCCTTCCAGAGCGATCACCCCGTGACGAGTCCACAGTAGAGTGGTCACGTTCGAGACCGTCGAATTCGCTCGGATGGCCCTTGTCCTGCATGGTCAACCCATTCGAGGGAGCGAGATCGACTGCGGTGAGCGTTGTCCAGAACGCGCCCTGCCCACTGATGGCGGACGCTCGATCGTGGGTGGCGTGATGAACAAAAAAGCCGGGCCGGAGCGGTGGCTCCGGCCCGGCTGGCAGCGGGGGACGATCAGGGGTTGGTCCCGGTGAGGTCGATCAGCGGGCTGGCGACGTTGACCGACTGGGCGTTGATCACGTTGATGGTCAGGTCCGGTACCAGCGAGTCGGTGGCGCCGGTGCCCGCGAGGGTCTCCGCGCTCGCGGTGCCCGCCGAGGCGAGGCCGAAGCCGAAGGTGGCCAGCCCGAGGGCGGCGCCGATCCGTAGAACTGTTGTGCGCATGCGGGATTCTGCTCCTAGTCGGCATGGACGAGTTCCAAGCGGCTAGCAGCCTGGCAGAACCGGACGCGCCCGGCGAGTCCACAGTAGAGTGATCACCTGATCGAGACGGCCTGCCACCCCGACAGCGGGGTCGGGGTGGCAGGTGGTCAACAGTTGTAGGCGGTCGGGATCACCGGCGGGGAACCGGTCCGCGCGGCGCGAGCAGGGACCGCACCATGTTCAGCGCGCGGAACTCGCCGGGCACCCCGGTTGGTCGGACCAATCCGGCCTGCAGCAGCCGGTGCACGGCGGCCGCCGCGACCGGCTCCGGCAGGGACCGTTCGCGGGCCAGGTCGCGGACCGACTTGCCCGCGCCCGCGAGGGCGGCCAAGGCCGACGCCTCGGGGCCGCGCAGGGCCTCGACGGTGCCGGTGACGGCGGCCCGGAGGTCGCCGACCAGGCGACGCGCCGTGGGGCCCGCCGGGGTGGTGAGCTGGAACGGGTCCCGGCGGGCCGCCTCGATCAGCCGGGGCAGCGGGTAGAGCGGGAACCAGGTGGCGGCGGCGATCAGCGCGGCGGGTACCCCGTCGAGCGCGTCGCACAGTTCGCGCAATTCGGCCAAGGGGAACGGGCGGTCTTGGCCGTGCGCGCGCAGCCTGCCCAGCAACAGCCGGGGGGCTGGGGCGTCGGGGCCGTCACCGCGGGCGGCCAGTGGGCGCAGCGGCACGGTGTGCGCTTCCGGGTGGGTGCTCGGGACGCGCGCCGTGGTCAGCAGCCGCAGCCGGGGGCACCGGGTGAGCAGGTCGACCAGGCCGGGCTCGGGCAGCCGGGCCGGGACCCGGTCGTCCACCACCAGCACCGCAGGCGTGTCCCCGATCAGGGCCGCCAGCTCGTCCCAGCGCGGGGCCGGGGAGCCGAGCAGCAGGTCGGCGACGGTGCCGGGCAGCGGGGCGGGTGAGCCGCCCGGGTCGACCCACCACACCGGGTCGGGCAGGGCGTCGTGCACGGCGCGGGCGACCTCGGCGGCGACCCGGCTCTTGCCGACACCGGCGATGCCCACCAGCGACACCCAGCGCTGGCCGCCGGTGCCGAGCAGGTCGACCAGGGCGGTGACCACCCGGTCGCGGCCGACCAGCGGGGTCCCCGCGCCCGGCGGCAACTGCGACGCGGTGACCGGGACGGCGCCGCCGGACTGCAGCCGGAGGTGGTCCGACGGGCTCATGTGCAGCGCCCTGGCCAGCAGCAGCAGGGTCTGCTTGCGCGGCCGCTCGACCTTGCCCAGTTCCAGGTCGCGGATGGTCCGCTCGCTCACCCCGGAGCGCACCGCCAGCCGGGACTGGGTCATGCCCCGGCGCAGCCGGGTCGCCAGCAGGAACTCGCCCAGCTCGCCCGCGTGCCGTTCCGGTCTCGCTGATTCCGCTGTTCGCGCAGTGCTCTGCATGGTCGTCAAAACCTCACAAGGTCGGCCACACGCGGTGGCGTTGTGATCGAGCGACCAAGCCACGGCGCGGGCGACGTGTCACCCCAGATCGTCCGCGCGCGCGTGCGGCACGAGTCCGACGACTCGGACGGCGTGCCCTTGACCAGCCGCTCGCTTCCCCAGTTCCGCTGCGCGGCGCGCTGCGGTCATTCGCGACGGTAAGCCCCCATTACGCCATGAAAGCTATCGGTGTGCCAGACGATGGACAACCACGTGTGATCTGGTTCACACCTGATGTACCACGGGTGGAGTATCCAGCGGTCCCGACCGTGGTCGAGCGACCAGCAAACGCTTATTTGCGCGTCTTTTCGGCGGTACGCGGTGCCGGATGGCCATGACGGCGACAACCCCGGTTCGCATTCCCGGGCCTAGTTCGACAACCGTGGTTTCCGGACAACTATCCGTGACATTTGCCGGTCCAGGCGAACTGTCAAGCGACTGGCAACCGGGATGCCCGGCGGACCGCGGCCGCAAATGGTACAACTGTACTGTGACCGCCAACACAGTGGTGGGTGTCCCGCGGGAGACCGCCGAGGGCGAGCGGCGGGTCGCGCTCGTGCCGAAGGTGGTCGAGCGGCTGCGCGCCAGGAACCTCGCCGTCGTCGTCGAGCCGGGCGCGGGCGCCGCGGCCCTCATCCCGGACGACGCATATGTCCATTCTGGAGCGACGCTGGGCGATCCGTGGCAGGCCGACGTGGTGGTCAAGGTCGCCCCACCGACCGACGCCGAGATCGCGAAACTCCGCAGTGGCGCGGTTTTCCTCGGTTTCCTCGCCCCGCTGACCGACCCGGGCAAGGCCGACGCGTTGCGCCGCGGCGGTGTGCACGGCTTCGCCATGGAGTCGATCCCGCGCATCTCCCGCGCCCAGTCGATGGATGCCTTGTCCTCCCAGGCGAACGTCGCAGGCTACCGCGCCGCCCTGCTCGCCGCCGAACACCTGACCCGGTTCTTCCCCATGCTGACCACCGCGGCCGGAACCGTTCCCCCGGCGAAGGTCCTGGTGCTCGGCGTCGGTGTCGCGGGCCTGCAGGCGCTGGCGACCGCGCGCAGGCTCGGCGCGCACACGACCGGGTACGACGTGCGCCCCGAGGTGGCCGACCAGGTCCGCTCGGTCGGCGCGCAGTGGCTGGACCTCGGCATCGAGGCGGCGGGCAGCGGCGGCTACGCGCGCTCGCTCACCGACGCCGAGCGCGACGAGCAGCAGCGGCGGCTGGCGCGGGCCATCACCGGGTTCGACGCCGTGATCACCACCGCCCAGGTCCCCGGCCGCACCGCGCCGACCCTGGTCACGGCGGACGCGGTCAAGGGCATGCGCGCGGGCAGCGTCGTCGTCGACCTGGCGGGCGAGTCGGGCGGCAACTGCGAGCTGACCAGGGCGGGCGAGGTCGTGGTCGAACACGCGGTGACGATCGCGTCCCCGCTGAACCTGCCGTCGACCATGCCCGAGCACGCGAGCGAGCTGTACGCGCGCAACGTCCAGGCGCTGCTGGAGTTGCTCGTGGACAAGGAGGGGGCGGTCTCGCTCGACTTCACCGACGAGGTGGTCGCGGGTGCCTGCGTCACCGGTCAGGAGGGCTAGATGCTGGTGCAGAACCTGGCGGTGCTGGTGCTGGCGGGGTTCGTCGGCTTCGCGGTGATCTCCAAGGTGCCCAACACGTTGCACACGCCGCTGATGTCGGGCACGAACGCCATCCACGGCATCGTGCTGCTCGGCGGCCTGATCGTGGCCGGTCTCGGCGCGCAGGGCGTGTTGGACAAGATCCTCCTGGTGGTGGCCATCGCGTTCGGCACCATCAACGTGGTCGGCGGGTTCCTGGTGACCGACCGGATGCTCGGCATGTTCAAGGGCAAGCGGGAGCGGCGATGAGTCGGGAGACCCTGATCCAACTGCTCTACATCGTCGCCTTCGCGCTGTTCATCTACGGCCTGATGGGGCTGACCGGGCCGCGCACCGCCGTCCGCGGCAACTGGATCGCCGCCGCGGGCATGGGGGTGGCCGTGGTCGCGACCCTGCTGACACCAGGGATGAGCAACTGGTGGCTGATCCTGCTCGGCGTCGGCATCGGCACCGCGGTCGGCGTCCCGTCCGCCAGGCAGGTCAAGATGACCGCGATGCCGCAGATGGTGGCCCTGTTCAACGGGGTCGGCGGCGGCGCGGTCGCGTTGATCGCGTGGGTGGAGTTCCGGGAGAGCGCCGGGTTCGCCGGTGAACCCGGGCACGTCGCGGTGGCCAGCCTGTTCTCCGCGCTCGTCGGGTCGGTGTCGTTCTGGGGTTCGCTGATCGCCTACGGCAAGCTGCAGGAGTTGATCACCGGCAGGCCGGTGGGCATCGGGAAGCTGCAGCAGCCGCTCAACCTGCTCCTGCTGCTGGTCGCCCTCGCCTGCGCCGGGGTCGTCATCGGCGGCGGCCACTCGCAGTTGCTGATCATCGGCGTGCTGCTCGCCGCGGCCGCGCTCGGCGTGCTGGTGGTGCTGCCGATCGGCGGCGCGGACATGCCGGTGGTGATCTCCCTGCTCAACGCGCTGACCGGGCTCAGCGCGGCCGCGATGGGGCTGGCGCTGGACAACACCGCGCTGATCGTCGCGGGCATGATCGTCGGCGCGTCCGGCACCATCCTGACCAACCTGATGGCCAAGGCGATGAACCGGTCCATCCCGGCCATCGTCGCCGGTGGCTTCGGTGGCGGGGGCGGCGGCGCGGTCCAGGCGGACGGCGACCGGTCGGTCCGGCAGACCAGCGCATCGGACGCGGCGATCCAGATGGCCTTCGCCAACCAGGTGATCATCGTGCCCGGCTACGGCATGGCGGTGGCCCAGGCCCAGCACGCCGTTCGGGAGCTGGCGGACCTGCTGGAGTCGCGCGGGGTGTCGGTGTACTACGCCATCCACCCGGTCGCGGGCCGGATGCCCGGCCACATGAACGTGCTGCTCGCCGAGGCCGACGTGCCCTACGAGCGGCTCAAGGAGATGGACGAGATCAACCGCGAGTTCGCCCGCACCGACGTGGCCGTGGTCATCGGCGCGAACGACGTCACCAACCCGGCCGCCCGCACCGACCAGGACTCGCCGATCTACGGCATGCCGATCCTCAACGTCGACGAGAGCCGCTCGGTGATCGTGCTCAAGCGCGGCATGGCCCCTGGCTTCGCGGGCGTGGACAACGCCCTGTACTTCGACCCCCGGACCAGCATGCTCTTCGGCGACGCGAAGGCGTCGGTGGCCGAGGTGACGGAGGAACTGAAGGCGCTCTAGTGCCTTGTGCCATGCTTGCCCCCGTTCGGTCGAGTGGGGGAGGCGCCCGCCATGGGAGTTGACCGGTCTCGCCGGGTGAGACCCACGGCCCTGTACCGGCACCCCCTGGAGCGGGTCGGTCTGTTGTGGACGGCGTCGGCGGGCGCGCTCGGCGCGGTGCTCGCGGCCTCGCCGTGGTCACCGGAGCGCCCGGTGGACAAACTGCCGGTCTTGGCCGTGGCCGTGCTGGTCGCGGTGGCGACCGGGTACCAGGCGCTGCTGCCGTACTGCTTCATCCGGGACGGCAAGATCGGCGTGCGCACCGTGCTCGGCCTGCGCACGGTCGCGCTGGACGACGTCACCGGGGTCGAGCGGCGGGACGCCCGTGCGCCGCTGGGGCGGGCCACCTACCGGTACCCGGCGATCACCGTCGCGGGCAAGGTCATCCCGCTCGACCGCGCCCACTACCGGCCGGGGTTCGGCCGGGAGGGGCAGGTCGAGGAGTTCCTGCGCCAGGTGACACCGGCGCACGCCGGTCAGGGACCGTCCGAAGTGGACCGACCAGGGCCGGGTGACCCGCGGCACGCACACCGTCTCGGTCGGGGTGGTGCCCGCCTACACTCGATCCCATGAGCGAGGTTGGCCTGTTCGGACCGGACTCGGTCACCTGGCAGGTGCACGCCGACCCCGCCATGGTGCTCGGTGGCATCCGCAGCCTCTTCCTGCAGGCCCTGCACCCCCGCGCCGTCGCCGGGGTCTTGCAGAACTCCGACTTCCGCACCAACCCGCTCGGCCGGTTGAAACGCACCGCGGACTTCATCGGCACCACCACCTACGGCACCGCTGAGCAGGCCCACGCCGCGGCCGCCCGGGTCCGCGCCATCCACCGCGCCCTCCGCGCCACCGACCCCGACACGGGCGAGAGCTACCCCCTCGACGACCCCGACCTGCTGCTGTGGGTCCACTGCGCCGAGGTCTCGTCGTTCCTGTCCGTCACCCGCCGCGCCGGCTACCCGCTCACGAAGGCCCACGCGGACCGGTACCTCGCCGAACAACGCACCAGCGCCGAACTCGTCGGCATCGACCCGGCCGACGTCCCCACCGACACCGCGGCCATGACCACGTACTTCCGCCGGATCCGCCCGCACCTGCGGCACACCCCGGACGCGGACGAGATCTACGCCTTCCTGCACCGACCGCCGATCCGGGGCGCGCTCGCCGTCGGACTGCCGCTCTACGAGCCCGCCATCGGCCATCTCAGCTACTCACTGCTGCCCGGCTGGGCCCACCGCGTCTACGGCCGTAGACCCTATCCACGCCACGTGGCGACCGCCATGGCCCGCGCCCTCCGCTCCGCCGCGCCCCACCTGCGGCCCATCATCCGCGCGGCAGGCGCCCCGGAACCCGCGACCGCCGCCGCCATCCGCCGCCTCGGCCCGCAGGCCACCCCCTCGGCGGCCCGCCTCCCCGCCTGACCCCGACCCCACCGACGCGGCACGGCGGAAGGTAGGCCATCCGGTGCCGAGTTGCGTCGATCACCCCAACCCGAGGTGCGTCGATCACCCCAGGGCTGCGTCGATCACCACTCCGAGGACGCATCCACCACCCAGTCCAGAACTGCGGAGATCACCTAATCCCGGGCTGCGGAGATCACCCGACCTAGCGGCACGCCAAAGCTTGACGTTTCGCCGCCGCTGGTCCAGACAGGGCCCCACCCACCCGGGGGCCGGGGGCCCATTCCTGACGGTATCGCGAACTGCGGTCTGTCAAGGGGTCGAGGGACCTGCCTGTGGACAGCTCCGCGGGATGTGGACACCTTGCTGTGCGGCAGGCGGGCCATCCGATGCCGAGGCGCGTCCATCACCCAGTCCAGAACTGCGGAGATCACCCGAACCAGGGGCAGGTCAAGCTTGACGTTTCGCCGCCCCCGGTGCAGGCGGGGCCCACCCACCCGGGGGCCGGGGGGCCCATTCCTGACGGTATCGCGAAACGCGGTCTGTCAAGGGGCGAGCGGCCCGCCTGTGGACAGCGCCAGGGGATGTGGACGCCTTGACCACGCGTGGCTCCGCGGGATGCGGATTCGCGCGGGTCGCGATTGGCGGCGGCCATCGGGGTGGCGATGACGGCGAGCGAGTGGTCGCCTGCCAGTGGTGGGGCGGGCCGAGAATCGCCGCGTGCGTCGCCGGGTCCGGGGCGGGCGGTCGCGGCGTGGGGGGAGAGATGAGGAGGCCCCCGGGGAGCGGTGTGGGTCCGCCCCCTGGGCGGTCCGGACTCAGCCGCCGTGGGCTTCCTGGAACTTGGTCACCAGGGCCTGCGGGATGCGGCCGCGTTCGGCGATGTTCTCGCCCTGGGAGCGCGCCCACTCGCGGATGGCCTGGTTGTCCAGGCGGGTGCCGCCGCCGGTGAAGCGGCGGGCGACGGTGCCGTTCTTGCTTTTCCGGCCGTCGGTGCGGCGGGCGTGGCCGACGTACTGGGCGAGGGAATCTCGCAAGCGGGCGGCGTTCTCTCTCGACAGGTCGATGAGGAACTCGACCCCGTCGATGGCGAAGGCGACCGTCTCGTCGGCCAGGCCGCCGTCCAGGTCGTCGACGAGTTCCACAACTGTCTTCTGCGCCACGGTTTCCTCCGCGTGATGAGAGTTCGTTTCCTGGCCGGGGCGGACCGCTTTATCCAGGCCCGCTCCGGCCCCCAGTCCGGGTTAGCTGAACCGATGGGTGGAAGCTTATCGGTAACCAGGTCCGCGATCCAGCCAACACCCCTGTTGGCGGTCCACGTTATTAGTACCGTATCCGCCCCGGTAGGTCCACCAGCGAGAAAGCGACCTGCCCGTTTCGTCCGACATGACCGCCGGTGGGCGGCCGACTACCGATGTTTGCGCAGGTCAGTGTAGTAAGTGGAATCGCGCTGCGTTATCGGCCACCCGTTCGTGGTAATTGCCTACCAGGCAACATGGGGGTGGGTCAGGCATTTCCGCGCCGCCCGCGGTAGGTGAATCCGGCCCTTCTCGTTCCCGGGCGCGCGGACGTTACAGTTCGACGGTGACCATCGACCTCGCCGAGTTCCCCCGTGTCCAGCTTGGGCATTGGCCGACCCCGCTGGACCCGGCCCCGCGACTGGCCGCGGCGCTCGGTCTGCACCGGCTGCTGATCAAGCGCGACGACGTCAGTGGATTGGGGCTCGGTGGCAACAAGCTGCGAAAACTGGAGTTTCTTCTCGGCCGCGCGATGGCCGACGGGGCGACCCAAGTGATCACTTTCGGCGCGCTGCAGACCAATCACGGGAGGCTCACCGCGGCCGCCTGCGCCCGGCTCGGACTGCGCTGCGACCTGGTGCTCACCCGCGATGTGCCGCGTTCCGGCGCCGCTTATGAGCGGTCCGGGAACATGGCGCTGCACGGCGTCTTCGGAGCGAACACGCACATATCCGAGAATGAACACGAGGTTGCCGAGACCTGTCGTCGGCTGCTCGCCGAGGCCGCTGACGCGGGTCGGACCGTGTGCACCATCCCGGTCGGCGGCTCGAACGCGCTCGGTGCCCTCGGTTACGTCTCGGCGGCCCGGGAACTGCTCGACCAGGTCAAACCCGACCGGATCGTCACCCCGGTCGGCAGCGCGGGTACCGCGGCGGGTATCGCTGTCGCGCTCGAAGGGAGTGATATCCGCTTGGACGCGGCCTGCGTCTCCCGCGCCGCTGCGGATTCTCTGGTGAAAATCAGTGATTTGGCTATCGAGACAACTGACCTGATGGGACTACCGGCGCCGACTCTGGCGAACCTACGCGTCGACGACCGCGCTGTCGGTCCCGGTTACGGCATCCCAACCCCTGATGTGTGGGCCGCATTGACCCTCTTCGCCCGCACCGAAGGCATCACGCTCGACCCCGTCTACACCGGTAAAGCTGCCGCGTACCTCCGCTCGGCAGCGCTATCCGGCGAGATTGACCCGGACGAGACCGTCGTGTTCCTGCACACAGGGGGCCATCCTGGCCTCTTCGCCTATGAGCCGGAACTCACCGAGGCGATAAGGGACCAGGCAGACTAAACGGCAGGAATTGCTCAGCCGACGCGGTGCAGCCAGGTGACCGGTGCACCGTCACCCGCCCGGCGGTACGGCTCCAGCGCCTCGTCCCACGACGACCCGAGCAGCTCGTCGACCTTGTGCGCGAACGACTCGCCGCCCCTGGCCGCCGCCGCGACCGCGCGCAACTGGTTCTCGTCGACCACGATGTCGCCGCTGGCGCTGGTCCGGGCGTGCCAGAGGCCGAGCGCGGGCGCGTAGCAGTACCGCTCGCCGTCGACGCCGCTGCTGGGCTCCTCGGTGACCTCGAACCGGGTCATCGGCCACGCGCGCAGCGCGGCGGCCAGCTTCGACCCGGTGCCCTGCTCACCGGTCCACGCGCATTCCGCGCGCAGTTGCCCCGGAGCGGCGGGCTGCGCGGTCCAGCGCAGCTCGGCGCGCACCCCGAGGGTGCCCGAAATGGCCCACTCGACGTGCGGACATACCGCAGCCGGCGACGAGTGGACGTACACCACACCTTGGGTGTTTCCACGGGTGCTCACTGCTGACCTCCGCTGCTCGACGAGGATCGTCTTCCCCTACGTCCTGCGCGTACAACGGGTGTCGGTGACCACACGAGGTATTCCCGGCGCTCATTGTGCCCTGCTACCGGACACTTTGGCCACACGAACCCCGAAAACAACCAGTGCCCCAGCAATTGCGGGTGAAAAGTGGCACACGGGCGACGGGAGTGTCGCCGTGTACGCGCTCCCGATCCCCCCGGAAGACGTTCGAGCCGCCCGCGCGTTGCCTCGTTCGTGATCCTTTTCCGGACCGGGTGACTCCCACCGGGTGAGCGATGGCGTTGGGACGACGTTGGATCGTCACGTTCGGCCATCTCGACGCCCGGTCGGGGCGGCCGGGCGCTAGCGTGTCAGGCGATGGTGGGAATCCCACCAAACGCTGCCGGAGGTGACGACCGTGCGCTTGGTCCGCGTCGGTGAGACGACGTCCGAGGTGGGCAGGCACGTGCGGGCCGCGCTGACCTCGTGGGGCCGCGGCGACAAGGTCGCTGGCGGGATCGCCCTGCTCGGCGCGCGAATCCCCGGCTACGGCTCCGCCGTCGAGGCCGTGGTGCTCTTACCCCGCGGCGTCCTGGTCGTGCTCGGCGTCGACCTGCCCGACCCGGCGTTGCGCCTGGAGGCACCGCTCGGCGACCGCTGGCGGGTGGACGGCTGGCCCATTTCCCGCCCGGACGGCCCGGTCAACCCCGCCGCCAACGCCCTGGGCGCCACCGCCGCCGTCGCGGCCGTCGTCCGGGCCCAGCAGCCCCGCCCGCTGCCGGTCGGCACCGTGATCGCCGTCGGGCCGTACGTGTCGCAGGTGGACCAGCCCGCCGAGGACCTGGCGCGCGGCGTCCGCATCCTGCACCCCGAGCCGATGACGCTGCTCGCCGTCGCCAAGGACCTGGCCGCGCACAGCCGCCCCTGCCCGGTCGACGAACTCCGCCGCGTCCTCACCGCTTTGCACCCCGCCACCCACATCACCGCGACCGACCCGACCGCCAGTGATCCGACCCGCGCAGGCCTGACCGACGCCGACCTGCTCGCCGAGGGCTTCCCGGACGGTCTGTCCGCCGAGTCCGCCGCCGAGCGCACCACGATCCTCCCGTTGATCCCGGGCCGACCGGCCCCGCCCGATCCCCCGCGCCGCCGCCGTCCCCGGTGGATTCCCGTGGTCACGGTCGTGGCGGTCGCGCTGCTGCTGGTCGTCGGCATCGCCGTCGCGGTCAGCTCCGCCGACTCCAGTCCGCAGCGCGGCGCGGCGCCCCCGCCGCCACCGGACGGCATCGAGTTCGCGGACAAGGGCACCACCGCGGCTCCCGACTGCGCCGCCCACGCCACCGGCGAGGTCCAGGGGTGGCTCCAGCGCAACGGCTGCGCCCGCCTGGTCCGCGGCCGCTTCGAGGCCGCCAAGTCCGGCCACCACGCCGCCGTCCTGCTCAGCGTCCTGCGCTTCGAGGCCAGCTCGTCGGCCACCGAACTGGGCACCGTCCTCGCCCGACCGGGCGCGGGCACGGTGCTCGACCTGGAGCGGACCCCGTGGCCGGGCGGCGCCGCCCCGAAGTTCACCGGGGCCGTCCGCGCCGCCGGGCGGGAGGGCAACAGCGTCAAACTCGCCCAGGTCGTCCGGCTCGACCAGCCCGGCGCGGACCTGACCGAGGCCGACCTGCGCGACATCGCCGTCCACGCCCTCGACCTGCCGGTGGCTGTGGCACCCTGACCACGTGCAGGAACGCCAACGCTGGCTGCTCCCGGTGATCCTCATCGCCGTGGTCGTCGCCGCCGCGGCCACCATGGTCGCCCGGGAGCTCTACGCCACCGCCGCCACCGACCGGCAGTCCGCCGCGCCCATCCTGCCCAGCACCAGCGCCCTCCCGGTCGCGGCGCAGCCCGGCCCGCGCGACGTCCGGGCCACCCAGGACGCGACCGGCCACCCGCTGTACGAGACGGTCCGCCAGCTCCTGCAGACCTACTTCGACGCCATCAACGGCAAGAACTACGCTCGCTGGAAGACCACGGTCACCGACGACCGGGTCAAGGACATGCCGGAGGACACCTGGCGCGCGGCCTACCGCACCACCCAGGACGGCAGCATCATCGTCTACCGGATCGAGACCGGCCCGGTCGGCAGCGCCAGGGTCCTGCTCACCTTCGTCAGCAAGCAGGACCCGGCGGACGCGCCGCTGGAGCTCCCGGCGGGCTGCATCCGGTGGAACGTGATCTTCCCGATCACCGACGTCGACGGCGAGTGGCGCATCGACGCGGGCGCCACCGGCGCCTCCCCCCAGCACGACCGCTGCCAGTGAGTCGTCAGGTGAGTCGTCTCAGTCTCAGGCCGCGGTGAACAGGACCGCGACGTTGTGCCCGCCGAAGCCGAACGAGTTGTTGATCGCCGCCGACAGGTCCACCTTGCGCGGCTCGCCGGTCACCACGTCCAGGCCCACCTTCGGGTCCAGGTTCTCCAGGTTCCTGGTGACCGGGATGGTGCCGTAGTAGATCGCGAGCAGCGTCGCGATGCTCTCCACCGCGCCCGCCCCGCCGACCAGGTGGCCGATGGAGGCCTTGGGGGCCGTCACCACCACGTGGTCGCCGATGGCCTTGCGGATCGCGGCGGCCTCGCCGATGTCGCCGACGACCGTGGACGTCGCGTGCGCGTTGACGTGGCCGATGTCGGTGGCGGTCAGACCCGCCAGCGCCACCGCGTTGCGCATGGCCTTGATCTGGCCGATGCCCTCCGGGTGGTTGCCGGTGATGTGGTGGGCGTCGGAGGTGATGCCGTAGCCGGAGAGCCGGGCGTACACCCGGGCGCCCCGGGCGGCGGCGTGGTCGGCGCGCTCGAGCACCAGGATGCCCGCGCCCTCGCCGAGGACGAAGCCGTCCCGGTCGACGTCGAACGGGCGGGACGCGCGGTCCGGCTCGTCGTTGCGGGTGCTCAGCGTCCGCGACTGGCAGAAGCCCGCGACGGTGATCGGCGCGATGCACGCCTCGGCGCCACCGGCGACCACGATGTCGGCCCGGCCGTTCTGGATCATCTGGTACGCGTTGGCGATCGCCTCCGCGCCGGACGCGCAGGCCGACGCGGTCGTGTGCACCCCGGCGCGGGCGCGCAGCTCGATGCCGACGTGCGCGGCGGGCCCGTTGGGCATCAGCATCGGCACGGTCAGCGGCGACACCTTGCGCAGGCCGTCGCGCTCCAGGATGTCGTCCATGCCGAGCATGGTCAGCGGGCCGCCGATGCCGGTGCCGATGCTGACCCCGAGCCGGTCCGGGTCGACCGGCTCGTCGTCGTCGGTGGGGATGGCGAACCCGGCGTCCGCCCAAGCCTCCCTGGCGGCGATCACCGCGATCTGCTCGCAGCGGTCCAGCCTGCGCGCCTGCACCCTGGGCAGCACGTCGGTGGGTTCGACGGCCAGCGGGGCACCGATGCGCGACGGCATGTCGAAGCGCTCGAGCCAGTCCATCTCGAGGGTCCGGACGCCGTTGCGGCCTGCGACCAGGGCGTCCCAGGTGGACGACACGTCACCGCCGAGCGGCGTGGTCGCGCCCAGCCCGGTGACGACGACATCGACGTTGCTCATCGGGTTTCCTTCGCGAGCGAGCGGGTGGTGGGTAAGCGGCCCGGACCGGTGCGGCCGCGGGCGGGAGGGGAGGGTGGAGCCGGGTTCCGCCAAACCGGTCTCAGACGTGCTTGGCCACGTAGTTGACGGCGTCGCCGACGGTCTTGAGGTTGGCCAGCTCGTCGTCCGGGATCTTCACGCCGAACCGGTCCTCGGCCTGCACCGCGATCTCCACCATGGACAGCGAGTCGATGTCCAGGTCGTCCACGAAGGACTTGTCGGCGGTCACGTCGTCCGGCGCGACACCCGCGACCTCTTCGACGATCTCGCCGAGTCCCTCGAGGATCTCGGCCTCGCTGGGCTTCTCCGACATGCTCTGGTGTCCTTCCTTCGTTTTGCCGACCCGCAGGCGCGAACGCGTCCGGCGGGAGTTCGTGGTGTGGCCGCCCGGCTACGGGCAGATGACGACCTGACCGGCGTAGGACAGGCCCGCGCCGAAGCCGATCAGCAGCGCGACGTCGCCGGGTTTGATCCGGCCCGCGGCGCGCATGTGGTCCATGGCCATCGGGATGGACGCCGAGGAGGTGTTGCCGGAGTGGACGATGTCGTCGGCGACGACCATGTCCGCCCTGGCCCCGTTGGCGCGCAGCTTCTTCGCGATCGCCTCGACGATGCGCAGGTTCGCCTGGTGCGGGATCAGCACGTCGAGCTCGGCGGGCGCGATCCCGGCCGCGTCCAGGGCGCGCTGCGCGATCGGGGCGATCTGGGTGGTGGCCCAGCGGAACACCGACTGGCCCTCCTGGAAGATCCACCGGTCGTCGCGCAGGCTGATCAGGTCGACCAGGTCGCCCGCGCTGCCCCAGACGACCGGGCCGATGCCGGGCTCGTCGGCCGGACCGACCACCGCGGCGCCCGCGCCGTCGGCGAAGATGATCGCGTTGGCCCGGTCGGTCGGCTCGACCCAGTCGGTCAGCTTCTCCGCGCCGATCACCAGCACCCGCCGCGCCGACCCGGCCCGGACCAGGTCGGAGGCGGTGCCCAGGGCGTAGCAGAACCCGGCGCAGGCGGCGTTGAGGTCGAACGCGCCTGCGCCCTTCACCCCGATCCGGTCCGCGACCTGCGCCGCGCCGTTCGGGATGGGGGTGGGCATGGTGCAGTTGGCCAGGATTACCGTGTCCACGTCCGACGGGGACAGCCCGGCGTTGGCCAGCGCCTTCGACCCGGCGAACACGGCCATGTCGACCAGCTTCAGGTCCGCGTCGGCGAACCGGCGCTCGACGATGCCGACCCGGTCCCTGATCCACTCGTCGGTGGTGTCCATGATCTTGGACAGGTCGTCGTTGGTGACCACCCGCTCCGGCTGGAACGAGCCGACGCCGAGGATCCGGGTGGCCTGGACCGCCGGGGCCAGCCGCAGGCCGGTCACTCGGCACCGCCGGTGTGCTCGGTGCCGAGGTGGCCGAGGACGGTGTCCAGCTCGGCCGGGGTCTTGAGCGCCACGGTCGGCACCCCCTTCAACTCGCGCTTCGCCAGGCCGACCAGGGCACCGGCGGGCGGGAACTCGACGATCGCGTCGACGCCGCGCTCGGCCATGGTCGCCAGGCACAGGTCCCACCGCACCGGGTTGGTGACCTGCGCGACCAGCCGGGCCAGCACCTCGGCGCCGTCGGTCACCACCGCGCCGTCGGCGTTGGACAGCAGCGTGCGGTTCGGGTCGGCCGGGGACAGGGTCGCCGCGTGCGCGCGCAGCGCCTCCTGGGCCGGGGCCATGTAGTGGGTGTGGAAGGCGCCCGCGACCTTCAGCGTGATCGCCTTGGCGCCCTCCGGCGGCTCGGCGGCCAGCTTCTCCAGCGCGTCCTTGGCGCCCGCCGCCACGATCTGACCGGCGCCGTTGCGGTTCGCCGCGACCAGACCCAGCTCGTCGAGCCGGGCCAGGATGCCCTCCTCGGTGCCGCGCACCAGCGCCGCCATCCCGGTCGGCTCCAGCTCGCAGGCCGCCGCCATCTCCCGGCCGCGCACGGCGGCCAGCGCCACCGCGTCCTCGGCGGTCAGCACGCCCGCGATGGCCGCGGCGGCGAACTCGCCGATCGAGTGCCCGGCGATGATCGCGTCCGCCGGGATCTCGGTGCGCCGGGCCAGCTCCTCGTAGGCCAGCAGCGTCGCCGCGACGATCAGCGGCTGGGTGATCGCGGTGTCCTTGATCTCGTCGGCCTCGGCGGTGCCGCCGAGCCGGACCAGGTCCAGGCCGACCAGCTCCGACCAGGCGGTGAGCCGCTCGGTCGCCCCGGGCAGGCCTAACCACGGGGTGAGCATGCCTGGTGCCTGGGAGCCCTGGCCGGGCGCGAGGAGTGCGATCACCCGTTCAGCCAACACTGAGCGGGCCGTTCACCTGCATGCCGTCGCTCACCAAGTCGGGGCACTCTCTTTGTAGGAAGTCTCCAAAAGTGACCGGGCTATTACCACGTGCGGCCGGGATTCGTTGTCAGTTGTCGGCCAGGACACCATCCCGTTGCCGTCCGTTACCCATTCGCCGGAGCCCGACTGTTCGCCGCTGACTCCTCGATGGTGTGGTGGATCACCAGAGGCCGCGGGCCCGGGAGAGCCGCCCGACGGCCAGCGCGACCCGCAGGACCAGGGAGTCCCGGGGGTCGCCCGCGTTGCGGCCGGTCAGCTCGGCGACCTTGCGCAGCCGGTACCGGACGGTGTTCGGGTGCACGAACAGTTGCCGCGCGCACGTCTCCAGCACGCCGCCGGTCGCCAGGTAGGCCTCCACGGTTTCCTGCAGCGCCCCGCCCGCGTCCTCCAGCGGCCGGGCGACCCGGTCGATCAACTGCCACTCGGCCTCCGGGTCGCCCGCCAGTGCCCGCTCCGGCAGCAGGTCCGTCGACCGCACCGGCCGCGGCGCCTCCGGCCACGCCACCACGGCCCGCAGCCCGGACAACGCGTCCGCCGAACTCCGGTGCGCCTCGGCGATGCTCGACACGGTCGGCCCGGCCACCACCGCCCCCGCCCCGAACGCCGCGGCCATCTTCACCAGCACCTCCTGGTCGACGGCGTCCTCGGTGGGCCCCGCCAACACCACGACCAGCCGGGAGCCCTGCACGCTCAACAGCACCGGCCTGCCGACTCGCGCGGCGCGGCTGCGGACCTCGTAGACGACGGTCGGGGGGTCGTCGGAGGGCGGGTTGCCGACCAGCACCGTCGCCTCGGCCGCCGGGTCCCACCCCAACGCCGTGGCCCGCGACAGCAGCGACTCCTCCGCGTCACCGCGAACGATCCCGTCGACGACCAGCGCCTCCAGCCGCGCGTCCCACGCGCCCCTGGCCTCCGCCGCCGACGCGTACGACATCGCCGACGCGAACGCCACCTCACGCCCGTACCGCAGCACCGCCTCGGACAACACGGCCCGCTCCGCGTCGTCGGCCGCCAGGTCCGGCACCAGCTCCTCGAACACCTGCAGCGACACCCGCACCATCTCCACGGTCTGCCGCAGACTTATCCACCGCGACAGGTCCCGCGGCGCCCCCCGGAACGTGTCCGTCGTCAGCCGCAGCGCCTCCCGGGTGTCCTTGAGCCACGCGGTGAACCCCGCCACCCCGTTCTGCGCGACCAACAACACCGACGCCCGCTGGTCCGCGGGCATCCGCCCGAACCACGCGAACTCCCGGTCCATCGCCGCCACCGCCGCCGCCGCCAGCTTCCCCGAAGCCCGCTCCACAGCCGCGAGCGTCCCCCCCGACAACCCCTCCGACGCCGACCTCATCCCCCCACTCTCGCACCCCGCCAGGGCGTTTCCCGGGTCGGGTGGTCAGTGCCCCGGATGGTTCAGCCAGGACCGCACGTCCACCGTGCCCTGGTCCAGCCGCGCCAGCTTGGCCCGCAACTCCTCGGTCAACACCACAACATCAACCTCAACCTCGTCGCCGGACCCCGTTCGGTAATCCCGGCACGGAGTCTGACCCTGGCGTCGGTGAGCGTGGGCGGCGTGACACCGAAGTCGTTCACCAGTGTCCCGCAGTCCTGGAAGTAGTAGCTGGCGTTGTCGATCGCTGCGATCGCCCCTTCTCGTTCACCCGCCGGTAGTCATCTGCGGAGGTCACACAACGGGGGCAAGTTGGAAGTCGGGAGTGAGGACAGACTCCGAGGAAAGTGTGGGATGAGGTGGGACCACAGGCAGCCAGCGGAACGGCGGCGGAGCCGGTGAAGGCGGCGCGACAGACCTGGTTGGGCACCCCGAATACCTGACTCCGGAGGCGCATGCAGCGATTGAGCCGCACTCCCGGCCGCAAGACAGCAGGCAAGATCATAGGAGTGGCGCACGGGATACAGAACAATGGGTTCGATTCAGTGTCGCCCCGTTTGGCTACATACTTCGACGCGATGACCGAGGGTCGACCGAAGGTCAAGCCACCACGCTGATCCCGGCTCCCACCGCACCATGGGCGCCAGCCCATCGGTCACCTACTCGACATGAGGGCCGACAGGCCCAAACGAGCAACGCTGGTTCCGCCACCCACCGCACCGTGGGGGTCTGGGGGGTCGCCCCCCAGATTCAACGCCGCCCGATCCAGGTGAGCGCTCCCCGCGAACACGACTCGCCGATCGGGCGGGCCGCCCGACATGTCGGTGCGCTCGATGTCGGGCGGCCCATCTCCCCGGTCCCCACCGGTAGTTCCACTATGGAGGGTTTCCCGGGGCGGTGCCAGGCGAGGCGGGGAGGTTCCCTCTTTCGTGGCACATCGCCGGTGGGGAACATCGGTGCGGGGTGTGGTGTTCCGGGGAGTGGACCGAGAGGGGGACCGGGTGGGTTGGTTGGCGCAGGCTTCGGTGTCGGTGTTCGGGCAGCGGTTGGGGTTGGCGGAGCTGTTCGGGCAGTTCTTCGCGTTGGCGGTGGTTTTCCTGGCGCGGCGGCGGACTTTGTGGACGTGGCCGGTGCAGTTGGTGTCCGTGGTGTTGTTGTTCAGCGTGTACGTGTCGGCGCACCTGGGTGGGTTGGCGGTGCGGCAGGTCGTGGTGGGGGTGATCGCGCTCTACGGGTGGTGGGCGTGGGCGCGGCGGCGGGACCCGGTGTTCGGGGTGGCGGTGCGGCGGGCGTCGTCGGCTGAGTTGGCGGTGACGGCGGGGGTGTTCGCGGCGGGGACCGTGGGGTTCGCGCTGGTGTTGGACGCGTGGGGCGCTTCGTGGGCGCCGTGGCCGGACGCGGCGATTTTCGTGGGGACCGTGTTGGCGTTCGCGTTGCAGGCGTGGGGGTTGGTGGAGTTCTGGTTGGTGTGGCTGGTGGTGGACGCGGTGGGGGTGCCGGTCCAGCTCGGTTCTGGCTTGTGGTTCAGCGCGGGGGTGTACACGGTTTTCGCGGTGCTGGTGATCCACGGCTGGGTGAGTTGGTACCGGTCGGCGCGGCGGCAGGTTCCGGTCCAGGCGTGACGGAAGGCCCCACCCAACCGAGGGCGGGGCCTTCCAACCAGCACGTCAGGCTGAGCCGGGGTCCGAGGTCTGCGGACCGGCGGCGGAGACGTCGTCGATGCGGTAGCGGGTGGCGGCCTCGACGACCTGGTCGCGGGCGATCTCGCCGCGGCGGGCCAGCGCGGTGAGCACGCCGACGGTGATCGACTCGGCGTCCACCAGGAAGTGGCGGCGGGCGGCCGGGCGGGTGTCGGAGAACCCGAACCCGTCGGTGCCCAGGGTGAGCATGTCGGTGGGGACCCACGGGCGGATCAGGTCCGGTACCGCGCTCATCCAGTCGGACACGGCCACGACCGGGCCGACGCCCTCGGACAGCACCGACGTCACGTACGGCACCCTGGCCTCGGCCTGCGGGTGCAGCAGGTTGTGCCGCTCGACCTCGACGGCGTCGCGGCGCAGCTCCGACCACGACGTGGCCGACCACACCTCGGCGCCGACGCCCCACTCGTCGGCCAGCAGCCGCTGGGCCCTGAGGGCGGACGGCATGGTGACGCCGGAGACCAGGATCCGGGCGCGCGGGCCGTCGGTCGTCGGGGCCGTCGCGTACCGGTAGAGGCCGCGCAGCAGGCCCTCGACGTCGAGGTCGTCCGGTTCGGCGGGCTGCCGGTAGGGCTCGTTGTAGACGGTCAGGTAGTAGTAGATGTCCTCGGCCTGCTCGCCGTACATGCGGCGCAGGCCGTCGCGGACGATGTGCGCGATCTCGAACGACCACGCCGCGTCGTAGGACACCACGGCCGGGTTGGTGGCGGCCAGCAGCAGCGAGTG
Organism: Actinokineospora inagensis DSM 44258; assembly: GCF_000482865.1. Classification (GTDB taxonomy): domain Bacteria; phylum Actinomycetota; class Actinomycetes; order Mycobacteriales; family Pseudonocardiaceae; genus Actinokineospora; species Actinokineospora inagensis. The sequence continues at coordinate 44,746 of NZ_AXWW01000054.1, forward strand.
CCCGTCGTTGTGCTGCAGGCCCTCACCGGTGAGCGTGGTGCGGCCCGCGGTGGCGCCGAGGACGAAGCCGCGGGCCATCTGGTCGGCGGCGGCCCACAGGCCGTCGCCGGTGCGTTGGAAGCCGAACATCGAGTAGAAGATGTAGATCGGCACCATCGGCTCGCCGTGCGTGGCGTACGAGGTGCCCGCGGCGGTGAACGACGCGGTCGACCCGGCCTCGTTGATGCCCTCGTGCAGGATCTGGCCCTGCTCGCTCTCCTTGTACGACAGCATCAGCGACGCGTCGACCGAGGTGTAGAGCTGGCCGTTCGGGTTGTAGATCTTCTGCGTGGGGAACATCGAGTCCATGCCGAACGTGCGCGCCTCGTCCGGGATGATCGGCACCAGCCGCGGCCCGAGTTCCTTGTCCTTGGCCAGGTCGCGCACCAGCCGGACGAACGCCATCGTGGTGGCGACCTCCTGCTTGCCGGACCCGCGCTTGAGCACGTCGTAGACCTTGTCGCCGGGCAGCACCAGCGCCTTCGACTTGTGGCGGCGCTCCGGCAGGTACCCGCCGAGCTGGCGGCGGCGCTCCTGCAGGTACTGGATCTCCGGGGCGTCCGGTCCCGGGTGGAAGTACGGCGGCAGGTACGGGTCGCGCTCGAGGTCGGCGTCCTCGATCGGGATGCGCAGGGTGTCCCGGAACGCCTTGAGGTCGTCCAGGGTCATCTTCTTCATCTGGTGCGTGGCGTTGCGGGCCTCGAAGTGCGGGCCGAGGTTGTAGCCCTTGATCGTCTTGGCCAGGATCACCGTGGGCTGGCCGACGTGCTCGGTGGCCGCCTGGTAGGCCGCGTACACCTTGCGGTAGTCGTGGCCGCCGCGCTTGAGGTTCCAGATCTCCTGATCGGTCATCGGGGTGACCAGTTCCTTGGTCCGCGGGTCGCGGCCGAAGAAGTGCTCCCGGACGAACGCGCCGTCGTTGGCCTTGTACGTCTGGTAGTCGCCGTCCGGGGTGGTGTTCATCAGGTTGATCAGGGCGCCGTCCCGGTCGCCGTGCAGCAGGGTGTCCCACTCCCGGCCCCAGATGACCTTGATGACGTTCCAGCCCGCGCCGCGGAAGAACGACTCCAGCTCCTGGATGATCTTGCCGTTGCCGCGGACCGGGCCGTCCAGCCGCTGCAGGTTGCAGTTGACCACGAAGGTGAGGTTGTCCAGGCCCTCGTTGGCCGCGACGTGCACCAGACCGCGCGACTCGGCCTCGTCCATCTCGCCGTCACCCAGGAACGCCCATACTCGCTGGTCGGACGTGTCCTTGATGCCGCGGTCACGCAGGTACCGGTTGAACCGGGCCTGGTAGATGGCGTTCATCGGGCCCAGGCCCATCGAGACGGTCGGGAACTCCCAGAAGTCCGGCATCAGCCGCGGGTGCGGGTACGACGGCAGGCCGCCGCCGGGGCCCGCGTGCGAGAGCTCCTGGCGGAACCCGTCGAGCTGCGACGTGGAGAGCCTGCCCTCGAGGAACGCGCGGGCGTAGATGCCGGGCGACGCGTGCCCCTGCACGTAGATCTGGTCGCCGCCGCCCGGGTGGTCCTTGCCGCGGAAGAACCAGTTGAAACCCACCTCGTACAGCGTCGCCGACGAGGCGTAGGTCGAGATGTGGCCACCGACACCGACCCCGGGCCGCTGCGCCCGGTGCACCGTCATCGCCGCGTTCCAGCGGACCCACGCCCGGTAGCGGCGCTCCACCTCCTCGTCACCGGGGAACCACGGCTCCAGCTCGGTGGGGATGGTGTTGACGTAGTCGGTGCTGGTCAGCGCCGGGACGGCGACGTGGCTCTCCCTGGCCCGCTCCAGCAGCCGCAGCATCAGGTAGCGGGCGCGCTGCTGCCCGCCGCCCTGCACCGCGGCGTCGAAGGACTCCAGCCATTCCGCGGTCTCCTCCGGGTCGATGTCCGGCAGGTGCGCGGCGAGGCCGTCGCGGATGACGCGAACGCGCTCGGGGGTGGGCTGGTTGTTCTGGGTGGCCAACTTGGAGCTCCAGCCTGGGGTCGAGGTCGGATATCGCGCGCGCGATATCGCGCGCGCGGAGGCTACTCTGCCATGTTCCGCCGACCTGGGGGTCGACTTCACCGTTACCCGTCGGTACAGCGGAAGTGGGGTTGCTCGCATACGCTGCCGGGCAATCCGACGGCGGCGTGTCGAACAGCGGACGGTTGCGCAGGTGGCCACTGTCAGTGTTCGCTATCGCCTAACCGAACAGGCAGAACGCGGCCGACGGCCCTGACCATCAGGGCCGACGGGTCGCGCGAGCACAACTGGAGGAGTGACACCGTGGTGGCCGCGGGAGACGCCGGGAACGCCGACGTCGCCGACAAGCTGGGGATCGAGACTGGCGCCGTCGTCCAGGAACTCGGCTGGGACGAGGACGTCGATGACGCACTGCGGGGCGCCGTCGAGGAGCGGATCGGCTCCGACCTGCTCGACGAGGACGCGGACGAGGTCGTCGACGTCGTGCTGCTGTGGTGGCGCGAGGACGACGGCGACCTGGTCGACACGCTGATGGACGCGATCGGACCGCTCGCCGACAACGGCGTGATCTGGGTGCTGACCCCCAAGACCGGCCGCGATGGCCACGTCGAGCCCAGTGACATCGCCGAGGCGGCGCCGACAGCGGGCCTGGCCCAAACCTCGAGCGTGAGCGCTGGCCCCGACTGGGTGGCCACTCGGCTGGTGTCGCCCAAGTCGGCCAAGTCCAAACGCTGACTCCCAGTCGCCGGTCACCCGGGCGTTCCCCCGCCCGGGTGGCCTAGGCTGGGCCGCGCACAGTCTCAGGCGCTGGTAGGCGCCCCCAGTCACGGAGGATGCCGGGTATGGCAGTCGAGGTCGGTTCGAAGGCCCCGGACTTCACGCTCAACGACTACAACAGGCAGCCGGTGACGCTCTCCGAGCACACCGCCGCCAAGAACGTCCTGCTCGTGTTCTACCCATTCGCCTTCAGCGGCATCTGCCAGGGCGAGCTGTGCCAGGTCCGCGACGAACTGGCCACCTACGAGAACGGAAACGTCCAGGTCATCGGCGTCTCCGTGGACACCCCGTTCAGCCTCAAGGCCTGGGCGGAGCAGCAGGGCTACCAGTTCCCCCTGCTCTCCGACTTCTGGCCGCACGGCGACGTCGCCAAGCAGTACGGCGTCTTCAACGAGGCGGCGGGCCTGGCCAACCGGGGCACCTTCCTCATCGACACCACCGGCACGGTCCGCTACGCCGAGATCAACGCCCCCGGCGAGCCCCGCGACCAGGAAGCCTGGAAGAAGGCCATCGCCGAGCTGTAACCTCGGTGACCCTCCCGCGCTCCCCTCCGGAGTCGCGGGACCAGGGCGCATAGCTCAGCGGGAGAGCACTCGGTTTACACCCGAGCGGTCGCAGGTTCGAATCCTGCTGCGCCCACCAGCCAGAACGGGGCCCTCGGTAGCCTCCGAAGGCCCCGTTGACATCACTGGCCGACATCAGTTGGGGCGATGATCTGGTCCATCTGGTGCGCAATCCTCTTCTTGGTCGCGTCAAGGACGTGCCCGTACACGTTCGACGTGACCCCGATCGTGCTGTGCCCGAGCAACTCCATGACCTCCTGCAGCGTCGCGCCATCCATGAGCAGCAGGGTGGCGCACGTGTGCCGGAGATCATGAACCCGCGTCAGTGGGATGCGGGCGCGCTTGAGCAGTCGAGCGAGCATGGTGTTGATGTTGCGCGGCTCGACCACGCGTCCGGTCTTGGTGATGAAGATCAGATCCTCTGGTTGTCCTGGTGCCAGGTTTAGCGGTGGCGCTACCAGCCGGTCTGCGGTCTCCGTTCGGTGTACTAGCAGGGCGGCGATGATGACTCGTCCGACGTAGAGCTTGCGCCTTGACCGCGGGGTCTTCGGCGGCCCGAAGACCAGTTGTCCGCGTACTCGCTGGACTGTGCGCCGTATGGTCACGGCGCCCGTTGCGAGGTTGACGTCCGACCAGGCCAATCCCAGAGCTTCCCCCTTTCGTAGTCCGGCCATGATGAGGATCAGCCAGTAGGCTCGAAGCCAGTGATTGAGTACGTGACTGGTGAATCGACGAGCACCGTCTTCGTCCAATGGCTCGACTTCAAACTCACCCCTGGATGGTGCCTGCACCATCTTGGCCACATTCCTGCCGATGAGGTCCTCTTGGATGGCGTAGGTCAGTGCGCTTCGTAGCGTCTCGAAGATGTTCTGCACGTATCGATCCGACAGACTCTTTCCGAGGACGGTCTTCTCTTTTCGCAACTCGCGAATGAAGGTGCGCATGTGCGAAGTGGTCAGGCTGTTCAGTCTCTTGGTGCCGAGGTGCTTCTTGATGTACCGCCGTACCACGATCTCGTAGCCCGAGTACGTGGATGGTCCGCGTTCCGCCTTGACTATGTCCGTGAGCCAGTGGTCCAGGTAGTCGCCGAGCTTCATGCCCGACGAGATGGACGGCGTCCCCTTCCGGTTGTTTTCCAGCATCTCAACACGCTTGTCATTGGCCTCGTCCCAGGTCTTGCCGTAGACATACTTGCGCTTGGTGCTGCCGTCCGCTGTCAGTACGTGGACGGCAGCCTGGTAGCGGCCGTCCTTTCGTTTAATGATTGTGCCAAGCCCGTTGGGTGCTCGTCCGGCCATCAGGCCACCTCTGCTTGTTGAAGTGCCCGCGCCTGTTGAACGAGGACTTTTATGTACTCTTCGACTTCTGCCAGGGGGATTCGTCGGGCACCAAAGATCTTGACCGACGTCAACTGGCCAGTGCGCAAAAGGTCGTAGACTCGCGTTCGCCCGATGCTCAGCAGCGCGGCGGCATCTTCGACCCGTAGCAGAAGCGGCCGGGTGGCGGGTTTGTCGGTGACTGCATCCACGGCGGTCGAGCTGCTGTGGGTCGCGTGTTCGGTCATCCCCTGGGCTCCTTAGTCGGGCGGCGCACGCGCCGCGTCGTGCTCGACTCGTCGTGTGTGCGCGGCAGCCCGAGGGGTGCCGGATTCAAACCCGCAAACCCGCGATACACCCCGTACAGGGGGTGTGATCAGGGGAAACAGGCGCGGGTTTGGCTGTGGGGCAAACCCGCGCAAACCCGCGGCAAACCCGCAGACGGCCGGATGGGTCAGGTGCCGTTGCGGCGTTCGACCCAGAAGACTCGGGCGTTGGCACGTGGGTCCATGCCTGAGCGCAGGACGTGGTTGCCGTGCCATCGGCCGATGTGGCCGGTGAGGGTGCGGCCGAGTGATTTCGCGGAGGGTGCGCGGCCGAGGTCGTCGGTGAGGAAGGTTCCTTCCCATCGATCGACCGGCCTGCCGTTGACCATGTCGATCTCGGCCTGCATCCGCAGTTTGCGGGCGGAGACGGGTCGGTCGTCGTTGATGGTGTGCCAGCAGGCGAGGAAGCTCGCCCATTCTTGGTTGTCGTCGTCGGTTTCGCGGAGGTCGCCGAGGTTGTCGAGGAAGCCCGAGATTCCGTGGTGGGCGAGTAGGCCGCCGGTGGCCTGGGCCCAGGTGGTGAATTGGCGCATGGAGTGCGTGCTGCGGGGTGCGTTGTTGTTGATCCAGTCCATGACGAGTACGAGTAGGTGCCGGAGCACCTGGGTGCGGTGGGTGGGTTCTTTGAGCCAGGTGTCGAGGTGTGGGATGCCGAAACGCGTTTGGTCGCGTTGGTCGGGGTGTGGGTCGTTGGGGTCGAGTCTGATGAGGACGGTGCGGGTGGCCATGTCGCCGCCGAGGCGGATGTTGTTGCCGGTGGCGAGCCAGACCCGGTTGTTGGTGGTGGTGAATCCGTCGCCGGAGGACCCGAGCATCCGCGCGGACCACTCCGGTGAGGTGAGCAGTTGTGCGAGTACGGCGGAGGAGATGATGGAGCCTTCGGCGAGGTTGTCCCAGAGCAGGACGGGTGCGGGACTGTGTAGGGCGGAGGTGATGGATTTTTCGAGTTCGGCGTCGTCTCCTCGGCGCCAGACGAGGTTTTTGGAGCCGTAGAGGTGGCCGAGGATTTCGGCGAGCAGGGTTTTGCCGCTGGATTGGGTGGTGGCGGAGATCAGCCCGAACGGGGTGAGCGCGCGCAGGTAGGGCCGCAGGATGGGTGCCAGCAGCAACCCGAGCCCGTTGGCGCGGTCGGCGTCGGCGACGAACGGGAAGTCGCACACCAGCCGGTCGAGCACGAACGACGCGGCGTCGTCGACGTCGGCCGGGGTGGGTCGGGTCGGGATGGGCGGGATGGTCGTGGCGGGTGCGTAGTAGAGGCCGGTGGCCTGGTCGTAGCCGGGTTCCTGGACGAGGGTGCCGTCGGGGCGGAGCACGGGTGAGCCGATGACACCGAGCAGTGGGGGCACGCCGGACCAGTGGCGGTGGGACAGCACCGCTGACAGGGTGGTTGCTTTGGGGCTGGTCTCGGTTTTCTTGTCGTCGCGGATGGTGTGGCAGTAGGTGTGGTGGGCCAGCAGCCAGGCGAGGCCGGCCGGGGTGAGTGGGGCCGCCGTGGTGGGCAGTGGGTGTCCGCCGGTGTCGGTGGTGTGGCCGGACTCGCGGGCCAGGTGGACCAGGCCGCCGCCGGTGACGTAGACGTCGGGCAGTGCCCCGGTGTCCAGGGCTGTGGTCAGGGCGCGGATGGCTTCGGCGTCGGAGCCGACGTAGATCGAGGGTTTCGGGTCGGACCCGGTGGCGGGGGTGGTCATGGTGTCCTCCGGGGTCGGCGGAACCCGGATGCGATCGCGTAGCCGATCTCGGAGGCGGGCAGTCGTGCGGCGGTGGCGGCGGCGGCGAGGTCGGTTTCCACGGTGGCGCGGTCGATCCATCCGGCGGCGACCATCGCGGCCAGGCTGGAGGACGACCGGAACAGTTTGCGGTTGCGGCCGCCGGGGGTCATCGCGGCCAGCTCGGCGCAGGCGGTGTGCAGTGCCGCGGCGGCGTACCGTTCGCCGCGGCCGCCGGTGACCGCCCGTCGCGGCGCCGGTGGTGTGTGGGGGGTGGTCGGGGTGGTGTGGCGGTCGTGGCCGGTGTGGGTCAGGGCGGTGCTCAGCCAGGCGGGTAGTGGGAGGGGTCGGGTCGCGGTGGAGGCGCGTCGGTAGTGGCCTGCCGTGGTGAGGCTGCCGGGGAGCACCACGTACCCGCCGTGGGCCTTGATGTCGATCTGCCAGCCCAGCCCGGTCCCCACGGTGCCGTTGTCGTGGACGCGGGCCGAGCTGGACTTCCAGCGGGCCACCTCGGCGGTGTAGATCAGGTGCAGCCCACCAGAGGGAGTTCGGGTGCACAGTGTGGTGTCGGTGTCGAGTCCGGCGCCGTGCAGTCCGGCGAGGACGGTGAACGTGTCGATCCCGGAGGCCGGCAGCGTGGCCGGTGTGGGCCAGGGCACGTTGTGGAGGGGTTCGCGGGGGGCGGTGCCGCCGTGGGTGTCGAGGTCCACCGCCAGCAGCCCGGACGCGCCGAGGTTGACCGCCCACACCGTGGTGCGGCACCGCCGCGCCCACCAGGCGATGACGTCGGGGTCGGCGCTGGCCGCCCACACCGCGTGGCACAGGGCGCCGTTCCCGCGTGCCAGGCAAGCGCAGTCGGCGGCGGTGTGGGCGACCGGCCGCTGGCGGGTCGCCCGGCACGCCGTGCAGCCGCCGAGTGGGGTTTTGCTGCCGGGGTTGAGTGGCAGGACGCGCCACCCCAGCCGGGTCGCCAACCACGACGCCGCCACGGCCGCGTCCGCGACATCTGCTGTGGACATTGAGTCACCCCATCCGGAAATCTGCGGGAGGTCAGGTGGGAAGGGCGGCCCGGCCACCCCTGGGCGGGACGGCCGGGCCGACGTGCTCGGTGTGGTCGGCGCGGGTGGGCGCCGGTGTGGGCGTTGAGGGGCGTGCGGGTGTGGGCGGTGATCAGCGCCTGTCCGGGGTCAGGAGTCCGGTGAGGAAGGCGGTGAGTGCGCTGATGTCGTGAGTCGTGTTCTGGATGCTGTTCCAGCGGCGGGCACCGTCGCGGAACTGCCACTCGCCGCGTGTCCAGGCGGTGTGTGGGACCAGTTCGGCGAGTCGGCCACGAAGTACGGTGGGGTCGAGGGTGTCGACGTGGTGGTCGTCGGTGAGCAGGTCCATGGCGTAGCCCAGGGCCACGATGCCGACGCCGTGGGTGAGCCGGGACAGCCGCGGCGGGAGCGCCCATTCGGCGGGCCAGGTGTCGCGTACGGCGGTCCACCAGGTGGTGAGGTGGGTGGTGATGCGGTCGAGGTCGCCGGCCCCGGTGGTCGGGTCGCGGTATTGGTGGAGGGCGCCGTTGGTGATGCTGTTCTCGATCATCTTCAGGACGCTGTTGTCCTTGATGTACCCGCCGGGTGTGGTCGGTGTGGCGATGGCGCCGTGGAACGGGCCGGTCGGGTCGTCGTTGAGGCGGGCCATGATCGCGGCGGGCAGTTGTTTGCGGGCGTAGACCGGGGGCAGGTGCCCGGTGGCGCCGGGCAGCAGTTCGTGGATCAGGCCCTTCGGCAGGGCTTTCGTCGAGTTGACCAGGATGAACTGTGATCGCTGCTCGTCCTCGGTGTCCGCGATGAACCCCACCACCGCCACCGGGAACTTCCGGATGTTCGCGTCCCGGATCGCCGCACTCCGCTGCTGCCCGTCCACCAACCACGCCGGCTTGCGCTCCTCCGCCTGACCCTCGTCGACCGGGATCACCAACTCACCCATCACCGAGTAGTCCACCGACTCGCCCTGCATCACCGCGGGCACGAACTCCACCCGCTTGTCGAACGCCACCACGATCGCGTTCGGCAACATCGCCCCATCCGACTCCAGATACCGGCGAATCGCCCGAATGTGACTAAGCACCTCCGGCCGCTGATACCCCTGCAACTCCTCACCCTCATCACGCCGCACCCGCGACACCGCCGCGAACCCCGGCAACTTCTTCCCATCCACGGCGAAGCAGTAAATCCGCCGCCGCCCCTGCCGAACCTCCAACGCGGGAAGGCGCAGGGTGT
>NZ_AXWW01000055.1 GCF_000482865.1 Actinokineospora inagensis DSM 44258
TAGCCCCGCAGACGACCGGCTTGTTCCAGCTTCCGCGGTTTCGGCCGGGCCCGCATCACCCTCGCGCGTTTGCGCGCCACCCACGCCCGATAAGCGATACGACCACCATTACGGGCCACCTCGCGAGCGACCACCGAATGATGCCTACCCAACACCCTCCCGATAAACCGAAAAGACCGCCCGGCTCGCAACTCCCGCGAGATCGTCTCCCGCTCGTCAAACCCCAACACCACACGACACGCCACAGAAACGATCTCCGATCACTCGACCACGAAGATCATCCCACACCCGGCGCATCGACCCCTTGAGGTCAAGCACCCTTCGCCCGTCTTTGGTCACCACCCGGACTTACGCATTACTCGTCTAGCCGCCGATACCCCTGGCGGCCCCTCATTGATCGAGCCGCCCTCGACGCAGCGCAACACAGTGAGGTGCTTCGAAGTTTCCGGACAGGGGACCAAGTAGAATTGGGTTCTCTGGAAGGGGAAGATGGTGGCGCGATCAAGGAGGAGTTTCTCTCGGGAGTATCGGGAGGAGGCGGCGAAGTTGGTGATCGAGACCGGGCGTCCGATCGCGCAGGTGGCGAAAGAATTGGGTGTCGGCGAGGTCAGTCTGGGGAAGTGGGTCAAGGACTATCGCGCGGCTCATGACGGCGAGGAATCGCCGTTGGATGTGTCGGAGCGGGCGAGGTTGCGGGAGTTGGAGCGGGAAGCGCGTGATCTGCGGTTGGAGAACGAGTTCCTGAAAAAAGCTGCCGCGTACTTTGCCAAGGATCATCGGTGAGCGACCGGTTCGAGTTCATCGACGCACAGCACGCTGGTACCGGTATGGGCGCGGACGTCTCGGGATCGTTGCCGGTGACACGGATGTGCCGGATTCTCGATGTCTCCCGGTCGGGGTTCTACGAGTGGAGAGCTCGTCCGGTGTCGGCCACCGCAGCGCGCCGTGGGGAACTCTCGCGTTTGGTTGTCGGTTTTTTCGAGGCGTCCGATGGCACCTATGGCTATCGGCGGATCCATGCCGATCTCGTCGCCGAAGGCGTGGAGTGTGGGCCGGAGTTGGTGCGTCAGATCATGCGGGAGCTGGGGCTTCGTCCGTGTCAGCCTCGGCCGTGGCGGTTCACCCTCACCGCGGGCGACGACCAGGCCCACGACATCCCCGACCTGGTCGGACGAGATTTCACCGCCGTCGAACCCGGCCGGAAAGCGGTGGGTGACATCACCTATATTCCGACCGATGAGGGGTGGCTTTATCTCGCGACGGTCATCGACTGTCACACCAGGGCAGTCACCGGTTGGGCGATGGGCGACAACTACAAGACACCGTTGATCGAGACGGCCATCCATCGCGCCGCCCGGAACGGCCATCTCGCCGACAACGCCATATTCCACTCCGATCGCGGCAGCAACTACACCTCTGCCACGTTCGCCGCCACTCTGAGTTCCCTACGAATCCGACACTCCGTCGGGCGTACCGGTGTCTGTTACGACAACGCCCTCGCGGAATCGTTCTTCGCCACTCTCAAAAACGAGCTCGTTCACCGCACCCGATACCCGACCCGCGAACACGCCCGACGAGACATTGCCCGCTATATCGAACTCCGCTACAATTCACGGCGGCGACACTCCGCACTCGGATACCGCACGCCACGGGAAGTGCGCCACGCATACCACGCTCGAAAGTCAGCGGTCTCGACCGTTGTTTAGCCGCTTTCCGGAAACTTCGAGGCACCCCAGCCTTTTTCACCCTGTTGTGATCTCGTAATTCTGGAGGACGTGGATAGCTTTGGCGATTCGCCCGACCCGGCGTGGGCAGCAGCGGAGTTTGCGCAGGATGCGCCAGGTTTTGAGTTGGGCGTGGGCGCGTTCGCCCGGTCCGCGCAGGCGTGCGTGGGCGCGGTTGGCGTCCTTCTGGGACTCGGGCTTGTTCCGGCCCTTGTAGGGGGTGATCACGTGCCGGCCGGTGGGGTCGTAGCCGTGGTAGCCCTTGTCGGGCGATGAGTCCGGCTTGGCGCAGGGCGGCGAGGATGGTCCAGACGCGGGCCGTGGCGGTGTCGTGGGTGCTGCCGGGTAAATCGCCCGACACCCACAGGATGTCACCGTCGGGTGAGGCGACGACATGCAGATTCATCCCGTGGATCTTATGTTTGCCGGAGTAGAGGGGCCGGTCTGCGGCGATCCGGTCGATCGGGATCGGCGTGCCGTCGACAGTCACGTAGGCGTGGCCTCGGCGCTTGGCCGCCCGTAACGCCGCGCGCAGCTTCGGCGCCCGCCGGGCGAGCAGCTCGACGGTCTCGTTGACGTAGCGCCAACAGGTCGTGGTCGACACGCCGAACCCAGCGCCGACCTCGGCGAACGACTCACCTTTGCGCAGGTGGACCAGCACCAGCAAAGCCTGGCGGCCAGGATCGAGCTTGCGCCACACCGACCCCAACTCCTTCCGGTGGGCACGGATCACACCGGACACGAAGGTCAGGGTCCTATGTGACAACGGCAACGTGGCACGGTAGAACAACATATGAAGCCCTTGGGATGGACGTGGGTCTTGGTCGATTGAGGTCCTACCGAGGGCTTCGCCTCGTTCCCGGCACCGACACGCTGACGATCAACACCCGCACCACCCCAAACCCTCACCCGCCAACACATCCAGACCAGGATGAAAAGGCTCATTGATCCAGGCCTTCACCCCGGTACCGACTGGCTCGCTCAACGGAGTCGTGAACTGTCGCATTGTCGTCCACCCACCCAGTGTCGCCCTGGGACCCGTCTGAAGAGGGTTGTCACAAGCGGCGACGCAACCAGCGGCGAAACAGGCTGCCCGTCAAGCCCAGTAGAAGAAAGAAGATCACCGCCCGCCACAGGTCGCCCGTATCGCCCTCCTGGGCAGAATACGCACCCTCGCCGTAGAGGAAAAAGGCCACATCCGCGGCGAGAACAACCAAGGTCGCCCAGCCCGCCCAAGAGCGATTTCCACCGTAGTTGTGGCGGACAGAGAGCTTGCCAGGGCCCTGGTTGGCGTACACGGTGCCGCCGGTCTGCGCCTTGTTGTGCTGGTGCGACTGGTTGGGTGGGTGGTGCATGGTTCTCGGCCTCCGCTAGCGACGCCGGGACGGTGTGGGTCCCGCCTCTGTGATCTGGATGGTCTGGTCTCCATGGCCCTGGTTGGCGAAGATCCTGCCATCGCCGTTCACCACGTTGCTCTGCGAGATGGACGACGCGATCCCGGTCTGGGCCGCCCGCGCGCCTCGGGGTGGCGTCGTCGGGTCGATGTGTCCAATCAAGCCCTCGAGGTCGGAGGTAAACGTCTGGCGCCGGATCGGCCAGTAGGAGGTCCAGTGCAGCTGGCCAATGTCGGAGGGCAGCTCCTCGGGTTCCGGGAACTTGGCGTCGTCGAGGAGGACTGGGACGACGGGTATCCCACGCTCGAACGCCATGCGCAATTCAGCCCGGACCCAATCATGCGGGTCCGCGAGGCGGCGCCGCCCAGCAGAGTCCCTGACGTTCAGCCATTCCGGACCGAGCACGGCCAGCACGGTATCCGCCCGTTCCAGCGCGCGCCGGATCCGCGGTGGGTAGACCGAGCCGGGAGGCAGCGAGTCGCCGTCGCGGAAGACGTTCTCCCCACCGAAGTGCTGAGCCAGTCGGGTTGTGATCGCTATAGTCGCATGGATGCTGTCGTCGACCCGGTAGTTGACGAAGACCTTGCACATGCCGCATCCACCTCTCAATCATTGGTTCGTCCGCTGCAATCAGATCAGAAACGTCCCTGCCGGGGGCAGGACAAGAAGGCGACAAGTTTGTCCGGCTCACGGCAGCCTGCCGGTGACGCAGAGGGCGTGCAGGACCTTACGGATCCCATTGCGGACTACCGCCTCGCGCACGACCCGGTATCCCGCGCCGTAAGTCTTGTCCGGATTGGTCGCCATGGCCTCGCGCAGCCGCGGGGGCAGGGCACCCGGCTGCTTCTTCAGCCACGCCGAGGCGAACACCTCGCACAGGCCCTCCACCAGGACCGGGTGTGTGACCGCAGCGCCGCGCTCGATCAGCCAGGCGTGGCCGATCTCGTGCGCGACCGTCTGACCGAAGTGGACGGCGGTCAGCCCGCTGAGCACCTCGATGCCGATGACCTCGCCGGTTTCCTTGAAGCTGTGCGTCAAACCGGTCGGGGACGCACCATCGATGGTCGGCATGGTGTCGACCAGCGTAACCCGCACGCGGCGGTCGAGGCTGACACCCAACGCAGCCATGTCGGCCCGCACCCCCGGGATGTGCCGCCTGGCCTGCTCCTGAGTGTCGACGGCGCCGACCGAGCAGGTCGGGCAGCGCGGCCGCCTGCGGAACGGTTCGTACCAACCGGGTCCCGGCGGGCGTGGGCGGCCGCACAAGGAGCACCGGCTCGCCGCCCCGTGCGCGACGCAGGTGCGCTCGTCCTGCATCGAGACCTCGTAGGGACCGAGGGGCAGCCTGCCGCACCACGCGCACTCAGGTCTGGCCATCGGACCCAGCCTGCACCCACTGCCTGGTCGTTGGGTCGCGCACCCATCCGGACGTAGTCACCACTGGGGCCGAGATCCTCGCCGCCCGCGTGGTGGGGGCGCCAGCGCCGAGCAGTTCTGTGAAGTACAGACCCCAGTCACGGGCGGTGGGGCGGCGACGCGGCGACGCGCCTATGGCGTCCGCCAGCAGCCGGTAGCCGCGCCCGTCTAGCACGCCACGGACGTGGTCCGGGTCGCGGTAGAGCGACGCGCCGTTGCCAGGGCACAGGGTGCGCAGCACAAGCAGACCGAACTTGTAGAGGTCGGTCGACTGGCTCAGGGTCCGCTCCGGCGGATCCCAGTCCGGGGCGTTGAGCTGGGCGAGGACCGCCGCGTCCCCCCTAATCCGGATAGCGTCGCAGTCCACCAGCCGCACCGACGGGCCCGCGTTGAGCCGAAACACGGCGTTCTTGGCGTTGATGTCGCCGATGACGAAGTTATTGGTGTGCAACAGATGCATGACGCCAGCGAAGTCGCGGCACAGAGCCAGGCGCGCCTTCCGACCTGGCACCGGCATGCCCAGCCTGCGGGCGCGCTCCGGGTCGACAAACAGGTGCTGGAACTCGCACAGCGAGCGGTCCGCTGCGCCGCTGGGCAGGTACCGGGTGTGGAAGTAGTCGTCCGGGATGAGCGGCATCAGCACCCCGCACACCGCGCCGCCGTCCTGCACCGTCCGCACCGGCCACGCGGTGCGGACGTCGAGGCGGTCGCGGGTGGGCAGGTCCATCCGCAACCGCCGCAGGACCAGGGCGTGCAACCCGGCAGGCGGCTCCTGGCCCGGTCGGTAGTGCTTGAACACCAGCGGCCCGGCCACGTCCGGCAGTCGCACCGAGGGGACCGCGTAGACCTTGGCCTGCCCGCCCGAGCCGAGCAACGGCCCCAGGGTGCCCAGCGCGACCCTCGGCACCGCCATCTCGGTCACGACCGGGCCGTCGGCCAGACCGCGACGACGGTGCGGTCGTCGTCGAACGTCCGCCTGTGGAAACCGACCTGGCCGACAAACGCGACATCGTGTGGCGGTTCGCGCCAGGCCTCGGCGAGAAACTGCCCTACCGCGCCGGTGCCCGCGTGCAGCGGATCCCCGACGCCGTCGGTCATCAGCACTAACGCCTGTCCCGGGCGCACGCGGGCGCGCAGCGGGACGCGGGGGCGCTGCGCGAGCTTCGGCAGCGCCTCCACGGCCGAGGTGGCGATGTCCGCGTCCGCGTTCTTCACTGCGGACATCGGGTGCCATCCGTCCTCGGCAAGTACCCACGCCGAACTGTCGCCGACCATGACCACATACACGTCGAGTACCTCGTCGGCCAAGTCAACCACTGCGTAGGTGGCGGTGGTCCCCATCCAGCCGACCACTTCCTCGGCAGGCATCCCCTCGCCACTGGGCAACCGCTTGCGCGCGAAGGCGACGATGTGGCCTGCTACCTCCCGGAGCGTGTGGTCCCAGTCGAGGTCGACGGGCGCGCGGTGGGTCAGTTCGTTCACCAGCAGCGTCACCCCGGTACGGGCCGCCACCTCGGCGGCCTGGTGCGACCGGGAACCAGCCGAGATGCCATCGGCCACGCACAGCACGAGGTAGCGGCCGTCGGGGGTGACCTGGTAGCCGTACTCGTCCTGCCTCGTCCTGCCGAAGCTACGGTGCGACAGACCGCGCACGCTGGCCGCCCGCAGGACCGCCAACGGCGCGGTGTCCGGGCCGACGAGCGTGAATCCGTCGAACACCGAGTCGCGCCGGTGCCAGTTCTCCCGGTCGGGCAGCGGAACCACCCCGCTCGCCGCCCGGCCGGGGTCACCGACGGAATACGCGGTGAAGGCACCCATGGCCTCCGATGGCGTGACCGAAACCGCAGGGGGCAGCATGGGCCCACCAGTCTCCGTCGGTGCGGCGCGCTCGGTGAACTCGATGGGTGCGGCGGGCTCCGTGGGAGCATTGCCCTCGATCGGTGCAGCGCGCTCGGTGGTCTTCGGGGGGTCGGCCAGCGGCGAGTCGTTGACCATCGTGCCACGGCTTACCACGGGCTCGTGGTCGTCGTACACCGGGGCGACCGCCGCGTGCCTCGGCGCACTCGCGTCGACGTACGCAAGCCGGTCGAGCGGGCGCGTCCGATCGTCGGGCCCGACGTGCCTCGGTTGCCCGGTCTCCGGTGCCCGCCGGTCCGTCCCGGGCGCGCCGGGCCCATGCAGCTCCAGGCCCGGCAGGCCCTGCGCGGCGCGGGTGTCCGGCTGCGCCAGCCGCCAGGTGGCCTGCAGGCCGGGCCCAAAGTCGTGCGGCCAGGTCTGCGGGTTACGGTGCGGATCGCGCTGGTCGGGGTGCGGGGAGGTTCCGCCCGGCTCGCTCATCACACGAAGTCGTCGTCGGCGGTGTACGAGGACAGGCCGGGCGGCAGGTCGTCGCCCGAGGGCAAGATGATGCCGGAGTCGCCCCTGGTCATGCTCTCGCCGGAGGCCAGCACGCTGCTGATCAGCACCTCGGCCATGCCCGCGATCGCGGCCGCGGCGTCGCTGTCCTTGCTCTGCAGGAACATCCGCATGGGCTTGCCGCCCCCGGTCGGGTGAATCAGCTGCTGCAGCGTCCTCGGGTCGGCGTCGTCGACCCCGAACGGCACAAAGTTCGGGTACATGGAGAACCCGGTCCTGCTCACCTTGTCGAAGGTGGTGAGGTCGGCGAACGCGGACTGCCACGCGCTGTCCTGGTCGGTGGGCACGCCGTCACTGATGAAGAACACAGCGGGCCGGTGCACCAGGAAGCCGTCGGCCTTGAGCTGCTTGACATTCGACTCGATCTCGGTGCGCAGCAACCGAAAAGCCGAGACGAACGAGGTCCCTCCGCGCAGCGTGAGCGACGGCAACTGCACGCCGTCGTCGAGGATGTCGCAGAGCGGCAGCCGCACCCGGGCGTCGTCGGAGAAGTCGATGACGCTGAAGCGCACCTTGTCGGCGAGGATCGGCGCCTTCGCCACCGCGTCCAGCACGGCGGGCATGATCTGATTCGCGGTGTCGAGCTTGACCCCGGACATGGAGTACGACACGTCGATCACCACGTAGAACGGCAGCAGCTTGCCCTGCTCGCTGGTGTCCATGGCACTGCCTTTCAGTCAGTTGGCTCAGGTCGATCAGAAGGTGAGGAGTGGGCCGGACCGGAGCCGTTGCGCGGGACGCTGTCGTTGCTGTGGAGCACGGGGATCGGCACGGTCGACTCTGCGGCGTTCGGGAAGGCGAGCAGGCGGGTCAGCGGCAGGGTGACCGCTCCCGGCCGTCCTCCTGACTGGGTCTGTCCTGGGGTGCCCCCTGGTCTGGTGTTCGCGTGCTGGCACGCGCCGCCCAAGCCGACGTGCTGGGCGCCGACGACGGCGCCGGGCTGGGCCCCGGTGGTCCCGGGCCGCACGGCGAGCGGGCCGACGTGCCTGCGGTACCACTCGTCGAGTTGTTCATCGGCGCGCAGCTTGGCGACCTCGGCCCAGGTGCGGATGGCGTCCATGGAGATCTGGCCCTGGCGGGTCACCAGCTCGTCCATGGCGTCCTGGCTCGCCTTCACCTTCGCGTCGGTCTGCTGCTTGGCCAACAGCACGACCGCGTCGGCGTCGTCCTTATCGATCTGGCGCCTAGCCGCGGAGTCCAGCTGGTCTTTGTTGTCGATTTCTTCGTCGTGGCGGGCGAGCACGAGGTCATAGACTGTCCGCTTGCCGATCATGGTCAGCAGCTTGCCGACCACCGGGAGCACCTCGATCAGGAAGAACAGCAGCGACAGCGCCCACTTGGCGGCCGAAGCGGTGGCGTGGCCGTCGGTTATCCGGTCCAACGCCTCCAACCGGGCGAGCAGGCCCGTGTTGCCGCCCTCGGCGTCGAGCGCCTGGCCAGTCGCCTGGCGCTTGCGCTCCTCGGCCGCAGCGAGGTCGGACTGGACAGCACCGAGCTTCTTCTCGGCGTCGGTGGCCGCAGCGGAGGCGCTCTGCTGGATCCGCGACGTCGCCACCTGCGTGGCGTTGTCCAGCTTGCGCTTCGCGTCGTCGCGCACGGCGATGGCCTGGTCGGCGGCGGCGCGGGCGGTCAGGTAGGCCTCGCCAATTCCGGGGCGGCCGGTGCCACAGCCGCCGTTCAGCTCACACTGGGCCGCGCGCTCCGCGTCGAGGTATGTGGCCTGTGCCTTGTCGTACACGGCCTGCGCGGCCACCACGTCCTGGTCGGCGGAGACGGCACCCGTGCCCCGGCCCGCGATCGCATCCTGCAGCTGTTTCTCCTGCGCCTGCAGGGCATCAATCTGCTTGTATGCCTCATTGAGCTTGACCTGCACCTGCGTGACGGCCTCTGCGCGCATGGTCTGCAGTTCGGCGTTGATCTCGGGCTGGAAGATCTGCAGCGTCAGCGGAGTGGCGACCACGGTGCCGATGACCGCCGCCATCAGGATCCTGGGCACCGCCACCCCGACCGCCCGCCAGCCGGTGGTGTTGTTGAGGGTGACCACCAGCATCCGGTCCAGGTTCAGGATGATCACGAACCAGATCAGCCCGCTGATCAACGCGATCCACCACGGAAGGTCGAGCGTGGACGCCAGCGCGAAGAACGCGGCCACCCCGGCGAGGCCAGCCGTGCTGAGCAGGACACCACCCATGACAGCGTGCTTGGTGAGGTCACCTGGAGCCTTCGCCAGGATCTCGGGTCGGGCGCCCGCCAAGACGGCGAGCGGGCGGCGCAGGCTCATGCCTTTCCCTCTGGTTCGGTGAACAGTCCGGCGCCAAGCGCGGGACCGCCGAGGAGCAGGTCGGTCAGGTCGAAGGGGAACGAAGTGCTGGCGAGGTCGGGCCAGGCGAACGGCCGCGGCGCCCCGGTTGGCGCGGCTGAGGGCATGGCGGGCAACACCAGCTCCGGCATCCGCGGGCCGGTGTATTCCGGGAGCGCAACGGGTGCCCCCTGCACCACGGGCAGCATGGGCAACGCCACCGGCACCGGCTCGATCCGCGGCGGCGGGATGACCGCCACCGGCCCGACCTGCGCCGACGCCTCACCGAGCCCGTTGGCGGCGACCACGTCGATCCGCGCGACGCTGCGATCCAACCACAGTTCCTCGACACCACCCCCGGCCCGCGCATCGATGGACGTCGTCCGCCCATCGACCACCACGTCGAGCGTCCGCGCGTCATCCGCGCCCCAGTGCAGCAGGACCGGCTGGCCCCGTACGACGAACCCTCGGTCGAGCCGCACCTCGGTCAGCACCGGCGGGTCGACTGGCTCACCTAGCAGCTTGCTGAAGTACCGCCACCACTCCTCGGCGGTCGGCTGCTCCTGATGAGCGCGGCTGGAGTCGATCGCCTTGGTCAGCAGCCCCATCCCCTCGGCGTCCAGCACCCCGGCGGCCCCCGCGGGGTCGCGCCGGACCGAGGACTGGGCGCCGGGTGCCAGCGACCGCAGCACGTACAACCCCAACTTGTACCGATCGGTGTACAACCCCA
This sequence comes from Actinokineospora inagensis DSM 44258, assembly GCF_000482865.1. Classification (GTDB taxonomy): domain Bacteria; phylum Actinomycetota; class Actinomycetes; order Mycobacteriales; family Pseudonocardiaceae; genus Actinokineospora; species Actinokineospora inagensis. The sequence goes on from NZ_AXWW01000055.1 coordinate 9,979, forward strand.
GCGGCCCGCCGCCGGGCGGATCCCAATCGGGCGCGTTGAGCTGCGCGCTCAGCACCGCGCCGCTGGGCCGCACGCCGTCGCAGTCGATGAACAGCACCGAGGGGCGGCCGTCGAGTCGATAGAGTTCGTTGCGCGCGTTGATGTCACCGAAGATGACCCGCAACTTCCGGTGGTAGAAGTCCAACAAATGAGCGAAATCGCGGCACACGCCCAAACGCTGTTCCCAGGTGGGAACCTGTCGCCCGACAACCCGGCCGCCCAACCGTGCGGGATCGATGAAAAGAAATCCCACCTCGCGGATCGACCATTCCATCGCCTTGGACACATGCGACGTCACCCGATCACCAAACTGGACCGGGATCCGTCGCATCAGCACACCGACCGGAACGCCACCGCTCTCAACCACCCGCAGCGGCCACGTGGTCCGCTCGTCGAGAAAGTCCCGATCCGCCTCGGCCAACCTGGCGCGCAGCGCCACGAGCCGCCGGAGGTCATCTGACCGATCTTGCGGGGCCCTGTACTTCTTGTACACCAACGGTCCCGGTGCATCAGCCAGCCGCACCCCAGGTGCGTCGTGGACAGTGGCCTCGCCGCCGCGACCGAGCTGATCGCCCAACCCGCCGATGTCGGCCAACTCGACGGATAATGGAACGGTGGTGGCCGGTCCGGTCACCGACATTCACCTCTCTCACTGATGGTCACCCGGGCTGATCGCCCCAGAGCACCCCTGGCACTTGCCAGGAACATCGGCCCGGATCATGAACTGTTACCCGGCGCGAAAGTTGACACCTTTGTGTCCAGTCGGCAGGTGTCGAGGTCAGACGAAGTCGTCCTCGTCGTATGCCTGTCTCGATGCCGACCCGATCGTGACGAACGCCGTGGCGAGCATGTCGTACAACCTGGTCAGCACAGCCCCCTCTCGACCGCGGACCGCCTCGGCCAGGTCCGAGATGAACGGCGGGTGGGCGACTTTCCGCAGAAGGTCCGAGGGCGGCCGCGACGACCGCATCGTCGGCAGTCAGTCCACCGCACGGCTCCGTCGAGTGCAGGGCCGCCGACAGGTCGGCGAGCTGGCGGACCATGCGGAGAGCCAAGTCGCGGTTCTCGGCCACGGCCCGAGCCGTGGCGACGTGAAGTCGAGTGCGTTCCATCAGGCCTCCGATTCCACCGTGGAATAGCCAAGGCGTCGGTTCCGGCTGGAGACTGACCTCCTGTTTCCGGGTACACTTTGACCCACCCACGAGCATCGTGAGGCGTTGAACGTATAGGATTGGGCGGAAATCCGCCGGTTTGTGTAATCGCGGTCGCCAGGCTGCACGACTTGGCCACCGCCGTTGCCGAAGCCCAGTCGCTGCAGGAGAGCCTACTGGTGGACGCCGCCGCCACCAGGGACGAGGTCGTGGCAGCTATGAGCAAGGCGACCTGGGCCCACTTCGCCTGCCACGCCATCACCGACCCGGCCTAGCCCGCAGCGGGCGGACTGGTCCTGCACGACCACAACGTGCTCCTACCGGAATCGGCGGACTGCACCTACCGGACGCCGAACTCGCCTCCTGTCCGGCTGCTCCACGCCAACCACGGCACCGCCACGCCGACGAAGGGGTCTGCCCCACCTCGCACCCGCCTTCCACCTGGCGGGCTTTCGCCACGTCTTCGCCACCCCTCTGGCCCCTCCACGACACGACCGGCTCCACAACCGCCCGCGCCTTCTACGACCAACTCCCGGACAGCCCCACCGCCACCGACGCGGCCACCATCTGCACCACCTCACCCGCGAACTCCGCGACACCGACCCTCAACACCCAGAGCGCTGGGCAGCCCTCATCCACAGCGGCCCACAGACCCCCTTGCTCGAACCGGCACGCTTCCTGGCAACCCGCCCCGAGCGATGGCCCGGCTGGTAGCGAACTCACCGCGAGCTCGCACATCCTCGATGTGGCCGTGTGCCTGGGCCTCGAACCAGCCGACCCGATGCACAACCTGTACCCGCAGCTCGTGCGCTGCCATCCAGGCGGTGCCGGTTCGAATCGCCCACCACGAACCTGCACCACTTCATACTCCCCGATGCGCAGGTCGCAGCCATGATCGCCGAGGTGCAGGTTCGAGCCCTGCCAGGGGCACACACAACACGGGCAAGATCGACAAGTGACCGTCTGGTGCTCGAAGACATCTATCAGGTGTGAGTGCCAGACGGTCGCTGTCGTTGGTCGACCTGCATCGCGTTCATCGCTCCTACAGACGTGAAGCGGACCGACCGCCCAGTTGGGCCGCACTTCGCCTTCAGTTCGGAATCGGTCTGGTCGCCAGGCCGACGTCTGATGACCAGACCTCCCTCATCTAGCGGCGGTCGCTGCCCCCGACTCTCGACGTCGGCCGTCGCGTTCCGCTTTCGTTCGGCTCGGAGCGCGCCGTCGCTTGCGACGTTCCCGGCGAGGTCGCACGCCTGCTGTTTGATGGCACAGACGGCCGCGGTCAAACCTGGCAGTAGGTGAAGCCGCGATACGTCTCTGAGAGCCCGCTCGCGTTCGTCGTGAGCAGCTCCGCGTGATACTCCGATGAAGGGGACGCGCAGCAACTCGGCCACCGGCTACGTGTCGAGGTCGCCGACGCGACCGGCGACTGGGACGCGATACTCGCCGACGCGCGCCGGGGTCTGCTGCACCGTTAGGTGACATCTGAGTTGGCTTGCCGTGATGGTGAGCTGGGAGGGTGTCGTTGTGCCAAGCCCTGCCCCTAGGAGTTCCGCGACGATGTCGTGCGGGTCGCTCGTGACCGAGAGCCCGGTGTGACGGTCGAGCAGATCGCGAAGCACTTCTGGGTCCACCCGATGACGCTGTTCAAGTGGCTGCGCCAAGCCGACACTGACGAGGGCATCAGACCGGGTGTGACCAGCAACGACTCGGCTAAGCTTCGCGAGGCCCGCAAGCGGATCAAGCTGCTGGAGCAGGAGAACGAAGTCCTGCGCCGCGCGACGGTGCATCTGTCTCAGGCGAACCTGCGGAAAAGGCTCTACCCGCTCGTGACGGAGCCGGCTGCGGACGGGATTTCCGTCGCGGTGACGTGCCGGGTACTCGACATCGCTCGACAGCCGTACCACCGATGGCGTGCCCGGCCGGTCACCGAGACAGAACTCGAGCAGGCCCATCGGGCAAACGCGTTGTTCGACGCTCACCGCGACGACCCGGAGTTCGGCTACCGGTTCCTCGCCGACGGGGCCCGCGACGCCGGTCGATGGCGGATCAGACCGCGTGGCGGATCTGCTCGTCGATGGGCTGGTGGAGTGCCTTCGGCAAGAGGCGCGGCCGCAACGGAAAGAAGACCGGTCCGCCGGTCCACGGCGACCTGGTCCGGCGCGACTTCACCGCTACCGCGGCGAACCGGCTGTGGCTGGCCGACATCACCGAACACCACACCACCGAAGGAAAGCTGTATCTCTGCGCGATCAAGGACGCCTACTTCAACCGGATCGTCGGCCACTCCATCACCGCGCCCGATCATCAGTCCAATCCCTCGGCACATACAACTCCCGGTCGATCAACGCCCGACCACGCGCAGACGCATACACCAGAAACACACCGATCCGCGAATTCTCGATCCGGCCCGCCGTCTCCGAATACCGCCGTTCGACCCCGCCGACTTCGTCCCCTTCTTCACAAATCCCGTCTCCTCGACAACCAACACCCCATCAACCGGATCGGCCAGCACCTCCACCACCGCCGACCGCAGATCATCCCGCACACCGTCGGTGTCCCAGGCATAGGAATTCAGCAACCGCTACATCCGCTCCGGACCCGCCTCACCCACCACCTCAGCCAGAGTCCACCCATTCCTCCGCTCCGCCTCAGACAGCAAACCCCTGATATACCACCGCATCTGACGCCGAGACTCCACCCGGGGAAACCTGGACGCAAACCCGCCCACGAACGCCTCGAACCAGCCGACCACGACCGCACACCCTCAACCAACATCAAGATCAACTACCATGTCGGCACACGACATCACAACCTGTCGTTGTCGTACTAAGGGCTCGTAGCACTATGAGTGGGTCTTGAGGCGGCGCCAGGCGATGATGCTGCAGCCGATGGTCAGGAATGCTTCATGGATGTCTGCGCGGACTTCCTGGCGGATGCGGAGTCGTCAAAACCGGTGCAGCAGGGTGAACGCGCCTTCGACGACCCAGCGGTACACGCGGGGCCGGAGCCGTGTTCGACGCCGCGGCGGGCGATGACCGGCTCGATCCCTTTAGCGCGGACCAGATCGCGGTACTTGTCGTGGTCGTAGGCGCGGTCGGCGTAGATGCGCTCCGGCGCTGCCGCGGCCGCCCGCGCCTGCCCCGCACGGGTGCACTGCGTCGATCAGCGGCATCAGTTGGGTGGCGTCATTGCGGTTGCCGCCGGTCAGGATGGCCAGCAAGTGGGCTGCCGGTGCCGTCGGTGATCACATGGTGCTTGGAGCCGGTCCGTGCCCAGTCTACCGGGCTGGGACCGGTCTTGAGCCCACCTTAGCGCCCGAACATGAGAACCATCGACCGCCGCGCGTGAAATCCAGCAGACCGGCGGCGTTCAACTCGGCCAGCAGCACCTCGTGCAGCCGCTGCCACACGTCGGCTTCGTGCCAGTCCTCAACCGACGCCAGCACGTCATGCCCGACCCGTAGCCCATCTCCTGCGGGAACTCCCACCGAATCCCGGTGTAGAGCACCAACAAGATCCCGCACAACGCCTTAAGGTCGTCCAAACGCTTGCGCCCCGGACACCGAAACCGGCGCTCCACCCGCCGGCAACAGCGGCTCAATCTGCTTCCATAGCCTGTCATCGACCTCCCACGGCCGCCGCTGCGCCACCCAAAGCCACCTTCCAGAAGATCAGCAATGCAGCGAGATCAAACCGAATCCAAGATCATTCTGTTACGAGCCCTAAGGGGTTTGCGGGCGTTTCGGCCAGGGTAATGGTGGGGCGCCGTGGTGGTTTCTTGATTGGACACAGAGATAGTCGACCTTCGCGTAGGCCTCAAAGTGGGGGAAGTCCACGTCCGGTTGGAACCACGGCTTCATCTTCGCCTCGAAGTGCCGGATGACCGGATTGGCGAGGAGTCTGTCGCCGACGGCGCCATTCCCTTCGGGCAGTCCCCAGAAGTTGAATGTGTTCCAGCGGCCATCGAGGAACTGAATGTCGCCGGCGAGTACCGCGTTGAGAGCTTCCTGCTCGAAACAGGCGACGCGGTCGAAGTAGGTGTTGAGATAGTGCAGTGCGCGCTCAGTCACCGATAACTCGCGCCAGCGGGTGAAGTCCGCGAGGATGACGCCGCTGTTGACGTACGGGGCGTCGCCGTCAAGGCCCAGTTCACGCCACATCTGCACGCCGTAGTGGTCGCCGATGGTCGGGATGTGGGGGTCCACGACCGCGCCGATCGGGTGGCCGCCCAGGTCGTGGTCGCGGAGTGCGCGCAATGAGCCTAGAACGAGCGTGTCCGCGTCGAGCAGCACCGCGCGACAAATCTCGTCGTCGACGAGCAGCGGCGCGAGCAGGCACGCGTATACGGTGCGATTGAGGTGGCCGCCGATCGTGGGGCCGTAGCACGAATGCGGCGGGAGTCCCAGCAGCGAGTCGATCGGCATGTCGATGAACTCTACCGAGTGGTGGCGCAGATCCCACGAGGCGGCGAGCGCGGATTTGACCTCTTCGCCGATTCCGATGGTGATTACCGTGGCCGCGATGACATCGTCCGGATCCGCGTTATCGAGCAGCGATCGAATGCAAACGCTCAACGGTCGCGCATAGTTCTCATCAATGAAGAACATGACGCTGATCGGGTTATGTAGTTGTACACCAACAGCCAACAGATTGACCTCCAAAAAGAGAAAACGCACACCGCGAGGGCTGTCGACCACTCGCGGTGTGCGTTCGGCAGATCAGTGCGGCATGGTCTCAGAGACCAGCGCCGCCACGGCGCGGAAACCGGCCTCGATCGATCGCGGGTCGCCGCCGCCGCCCTGGGCGACGGCCGCCGAGCCGCCGCCGCGGCCGCCGGTGGCCGCGGCGAACCTCTCGAGCAACGAGGCCGCGGACAGCCCCGCCTTGACACCGGGCTTGTTGACCGCGCACACGCAGGTGATCTGGCCGTCCGACAACGAGGTGAACAGGACGACGGCAGGCGCGTCGGTGATCCCGTTCGCGGTCTTGACCGTCACCGTGCGGACATCGCCCGCCTGCTGGTCGCTCGGGAGGGCAGTGGTCAGCACCCGGGCGCCGTGCACGGTCTCCGCGCAGTCGACGAGTGCGCTCGCCTCGGCGGCCAGCCGGGCGGACCGAATCTGGACGAGTTCCTTCTCGACCGCCCGCAGGCGCTGGACCAGACCCGAGACGCGGTCGACCAACTCCCCTGACGACACCTTGAGCAGCGACGAGAGGTTGCTGACGAGGCTGCGCTCGTTGGCGAGGAAGCGCACCGCGTCGATTCCGACGTGCCCCTCGAGGCGACGCACGCCCGCACCGACCGAGGAGTCACCGGTCAGGGTCACGATCCCGATCTGCGACGTGTGCTCCACGTGAGTGCCACCGCACAGTTCCCGAGACCACGCGCCACCCATCTCGACGACGCGGACGGAGGTGGAATCGTAGGTCTCGCCGAACAGCGCCAGCGCGCCCAGCTCACGGGCCCGCCCGAGCGTCATGTACTCGACCGTGACGGGCAGGTCCCGCCGCAGGGCGGCGTTGGCCGACTCCTCGACTCCGCGGAGGTCGAGCCCGTCCAGGGCCCGGGACCACGCGAAGTCGAGCCGAAGGTAACCGGGCTTGTTGTAGGAACCGCTCTGCAGCGCGGTCGGGCCGAGCACCTCCCGCAGCGCGGCGTGCACGACGTGGGTGCCGGAGTGCGCCTGCCGCGCGGCGAGCCGCCACTCGGGATCGACCAGCGTCCGCGCCGCCAAGCCCGCCGTCAGCTCCCCGGACTCGACCTGGACCCGGTGCACGACGAGCTCTTTCAGCGCCTTCTGAGCGTCGAGGACGCGCAACCGCGCGTCGCCCAACTCGATGACGCCCTCGTCGGCGACCTGGCCACCGGACTCGGCGTAGAACGAGGTGCGGTCTAGGACGACCTCGACGATCTCGCCCGGGGTGGCCACCCGGACCAGCTCACCGTCCTTGATCACGCCGAGCACCTTGGCATCGGCTTCCAACGACTCGTACCCGACGAACTGCGTCGGACCGAAGTCGCGGTAGACCGACATGTCGGCGCCACCCGACTTGCGCGCGCGTGCGTCGTCCTTGGCCCGCTGGCGCTGCTCGGTCATCAGCCTGCGGAACTCGCTCTCATCCACGGTGAGGCCGTGTTCGGCGGCGATCTCCACGGTGAGGTCGATCGGGAACCCGTAGGTGTCGTGCAGCGTGAAGGCTTCCTTACCGGGCAGGCTGCCGCCGCGCTCCTTGGTCTGGCGGACCGCGAGGTCCAGGATCGTGGTCCCGGAGCTCAGCGTGCGCAGGAACGCGTCCTCCTCGCCGTAGGCGATCATCGCGATGCGGTCGTAGTCCGTGTCGAGCTCGGGGTAGGACGGAGACATGGCGTCGCGCGAGATCGGCAGCAGCTCGGGGAACACCGGGCCGGTAATGCCAACGAGGCGCGCGGCGCGGATGGCCCGCCGCATGATCCGGCGCAGCACGTAGCCACGGCCCTCGTTGCCGGGGCTGATCCCGTCACCGATCAGCATGAGCGCGGTCCGCACGTGGTCGGCGATGACCCGGAACTGCACATCGGTCTGCGCCTGGGCGGAGTGGTCCGACGTGCCGGACCCGCTGTACACGCGGTCGCTCAGCTCGGTCGCCCGGCGGAGCACCGGGTAGGTCTCGTCGATCTCGTACAGGTTGTCGACGCCCTGCAGCAGCGTCGCCATCCGCTCGACGCCCAGGCCGGTATCGATGTTGTTGTGCGGGAGCTTGCCGACGAGCTGGTAATCCGACTTGGTCTGGCCGGGCCCGCGGATGCTGGTCATGAAGACGAGGTTCCAGAACTCCATGTAGCGGTCCTCATCGACCTCAGGGCCGCCCTCGGCGCCGAACGCAGGACCCCGGTCGTAGAACAACTCGCTCGACGGCCCGCACGGACCGGGAATGCCCATGGACCAGAGATTGTCCTCCATGCCCCGGCGCTGGATCCGCTCCTTCGGCACCCCGATCTTGTGGTGCCACAGGTCGTACGCCTCGTCGTCGGTCTCGAACACGGTCGGCCAGATCCGCTCCGGGTCGAGGCCGAACCCACCTTCCTCGACCGGCGATGTCGACAGCTCCCAGGCCATCGCGATCGCTTCCTCGCGGAAGTAGTCGCCGAAGCAGAAGTTCCCGGCCATCTGGAAGAACGTGCCGTGCCGGGTGGTCTTGCCGACCTCTTCGATGTCGATGGTCCGGACGCACTTCTGCACACTGGTCGCGCGCACCCACGGCGGATCGATGTCACCGCTGTAATAGGGGACGAACTGCACCATGCCGGAGTTGACCACCAGCAGGTTCGGATCGTCGAACGGAAGCGGGACGCCCGGTACGACGTCGTGACCGTACTTCACGAAGTGGTTCACGAATCGATTGCGAACCTCAGCGGCCTTCATCGTTCTGCCCCTTAGGCTGTGTGTACCCCGGCACGAAAGACATCCGGTTACACGTCCCGACGGCTTCGTGTCCGCGCGCTTGGTCGCGCGGTGTCACACATAGTACTTGGCTGCCGACCCGACCGGCGGCCAGGGGAGCCGGCTCCGGTCACCCCAGCACCCCCGGCTGCTCGTAGTCAACCCAGGTCTCCCGGGTGGACAGCGCGCGCCGGACCAGGCGCGCGTCGGCCACGGCGTCGGCAATGGACACAGCCGGGGTCCGATCATCGCGCACCGCTTCGACGAAGTCGCGCTCCTGCGCGACCATCGCCTGCGCGTAGGTGAGCGGCGGCCTGCCGCCTCGGTAGCTTGTGGACACCGGGTCACTGTCCGCTATCACCGGCAGGTCGACCCGGCGGCCGTCGTCCCAGAGCAGGCTGGCCGTCAACTCCTCCTCGCCTGGCTGGTCGTCCGCCCACGCGGCGTGGTACCGGACCACCAGCCCTTCGCGCGTCCGCACGGTCGTCGTCCCGGTGTCGTCGCCGGCGAACCGGTCCGCGCCGAAGCGCTGCCTGCCCCGGTCACCTGATCCTGAGTGGTACAGGAGGTGCGGTGTGTGCGGCACGAGCGCCTGCGCGATCCGTGACATGTGCGGGTACAGATCCGGCACGACTCCCGCGTCCGACGTGTCCCAGAAGTGCGACGCGTGCGGGATGCCGTCGCGACGGCGCCAGGTCACGTGCAGCCGGGTCGGTTCGTCGTCCCACTGTCCGCGCAGGTCGTCGGCACCGAGCGCGTGCACGAACGGCGACGCGATAGCGACCGGCACGCGTGCGCGGCGGGCCGCGGCGTCGATGCGGGCGACCGCTTCGGGGGTCGGGGCGGCGGGTTTCTCCAGGAGGACGGGGAGTCCGGCCTCGATTGCTTGCAAGGCCATGGCTTCGTGCGACCGCGGGGGCGTGGCGATGATGACCGCGTCCACGTCAAGTGCTTCCCGTGCGGCGGTCTGCGTGGGATAGACGGGCAGCTGCGGGACGAACCGCGCGCCGTCTGCTTCGACCAGGTAGCCGCGCTCGCGCCACTCGGTGTGCAGCACGTTCGGGTCGACGACGTCGAGCCAGTCTCGGGCTTGTTCTCGCGCGAGTTCGACGAGGCCGACCAGGGTCACGCCCTCGGACGCCAGGGAGGCGAGGGCGGGGAGGTGGTGTTCCCGTCCCTGCTTGCCGAAGCCGGCGAGCAAGACCCGGGTGCACTCGCGGGGACTCACAGCGTCACCACCGGCTTCCTGATCGCGCCGGACGCCGCCGCTTCGAACGCCTCGCCCACCTCGGCCAGGTCGAACGACTCGCCGACGAGGTCGGCCACGTCGAGGCCGCCGCCGATCAGGTCGGCGGCGGTTCTCATGTACCGCAGCTTCAGGTCCAGGTCGCGCCAGTGCAGCGTTCGGAGCTGGATGGCGCGACCACAGATCGCGTGCCAGTCCATGACCACCCCGCCGGGCGGGTAGCCCGCGATGCCGACCGTGCCGCCGACCCGCGCGAAGGTCGGCGCCGCCGCCATCATGGCCTCGGCCCCGGAGGCTTCCAGGACGACCGCCGCGCCCGCGCCGCCGGTGTCCGCCAAGACGCGTCGCCGGGCGTCGTCGGTGCCGTTCGACACGTCGACGGCGATGGTCCGCGGCTGCTTTTCCGCGCGTGCCAAGGACTCCGCGTCGCGGCCCAGGACGTACACGGCGGGCAGGTCCGGGTACCGCGCGGCGAGACAGCGGCGGATGAGCGTGCCGAGTGTCCCGGTTCCGCCACTGATGACCACCGTGTCGGTGGTGTCGACGCCGACCTCGTGGACGGCTCCGATAGCACAGGCGGTCAGCTCCGTGAGGATCCCGCCCGCCAATCCCGGTCGCGTCGGGACGAATTGGCGCGCGGGCACCGCCACGTACTCGGCGCAACCGTGGATGGGTTCGTCGTAGGGCACGCCCCAGGTGCCGACCTGGACAGCAGTCACGTCCGCGCCGACCTCGACCACTTGGCCGTAGACCTCGTGGCCGAAGCGCATCGGCTTCGTCAGGGCGGCCCTGCCGGTGTAGCGATCGACCTCGGAGGCGCACAGCGCCACTTGCGCCACCTTGACCAGGATCTCGTCCGCGGCGACACCGGGGATGTCCCAGTTGGTGACCTCGACCGCCCGCGGGCCGAACATCGTCGCGCCGCGCATACGAGAACCTCCGATTGTCGATCCGACATGTGTAGTGAATAGCCAGCCGTCATCTACCGGATCGGGTGCGGTCCTCGTGATCGTTCCGTTCGGCTCGAGCGAGGGCGGTCCGCCACAGTTCGGCGATTTGGTTGAGCGCCGCGTCGAGCGGTCCGACGAACCCCGTCAACGTCCATCCGGGGGGTGGGACCAGGTCGATCGGCCACATGCTGTAGCACTTCATGTCGTTGACGATGACGTGGAAGTATTCGCGATAATCGGCCAACCGCATGCGCTTTCCCGGGCAGGAGAATAGTTCTTCGAAAACGGACGACCGAAGCCTAGCGCGACTTGGTTCAACCACGGTTACGTGCGGTCGAAGCCTACAGGGCGGTCGATGCGCCACCACCACACGCGTTCGGCCAGCGGCGGCGCGGCCACGTCGTCAGTCGATGTTCCGGATCAGTTTCGCCCGCACCGCCTTCTTGATCGCGTCGACGCGCGACACCGCACCCAATTTCCCGTAGATGTTGGTGAGGTGCCGTTTGACCGTGCCCTCGCTGATGCACAGGCGGGCGGCGACCTGGGCATTGCTCATCGCCGCGGCGACCAGCTCGAGCACTTGGAGTTCCCGGGCCGACAGGAGCGTCCGCTGCCGGTCCTGGCGTTCGAGTGACTCGAGGGTGCCCCTGGGGACCGACAGCAGGACGTTGTCCCGACTGCGGCTCACTGACCGGACCGCCGAGATGAGCTCCTCGCGGCCGATGTTCTTCATGAGGTAGGCGGCGGCCCCGCTCTCCAGCAGACCACGCACGATCGCGGGCTCGTTGTGCATGGTGAGGATGATGACCGCGGTCTCCGGCGAGCTGGTGGCGACCTGGGAGATCACCGCCTTGGCACCGGGCCCCGGCATCTCCACGTCCAGCAGCAGGACGTCGGGGCGGTGCTGCCGGACCAGATCCACCGCCTCGTGGCCGGTGCGCGCCTCGCCGATGATCTCGAAGCCCGGGTCCGTGGACAGCAGTTCCCGGAGCCCTTGGCGGAACAGGGTGTGGTCGTCGCTCAGCGCGATGGTGACCTGGTGACCGCCGGCGCCGGTCACGAGGTAGGTCCGAAGTGCGCGATGTGGATCGAGATGACCGTTCCTTTCCCGGGCGCGCTGTCGATGTCGAGCGTTCCGTCCAGCAGTTCCAGGCGTTCTCGCATGGACCACAGCCCGACCCCGGTCGCCTGGGACATGGCCGCGGTGACGTCGAACCCGCGACCGTCGTCGTGCACCATCGCGCGGATCCCGTGGGCGTCGGCGGCGACGACGACCTCCAAGTTCCGCGCGCCCGCGTGCAGGACGGTGTTGCGGATGGCCTCCCGGAGCACGAAGTACAACTCCTGGCTCACCTCGCCCGGCACGGTGAGGTCACCGGTCACCGAGAGCCCCGCGCGGATGTCTGCCGGCACCTGCCAGCTGAGGTAGGCGGACAGGGCACGCTCCAGCCCGCCGGTCTCGACGGCCGATTCGCGGAGTTCCCTGGCGAGATTCCGAACCACGTCAAGGGCTTCGCGCATCGCGGCTTGGGCCGACTCGAGCCGCTTCGTGGCCATCGGCGGATCGCTGTGCTGGTAGGCCTCGTGCAGTTCCAGTTGCTGAAGGGCCACGCCGACCGCGTGCGCGGCCTGGTCGTGCAACTCCCGGGCGATGCGGTGCCGCTCGTCCCGGTGGGAACCGCTGACCTTCTTGAGCAGGAAGCTGGCGTACGACACGGCACCCAGGCCGAACCGGTGCAGGATCGACGCGTGCAGGCTCGTCGCCGCCCGCAGTGTCGCCGCCCGCTCGTCGGTACTCCGTGCCCGGGACTCGCGGTAGACGACCGGCAGCAGCACGTCGAACATGATGGCGGCGACCTTCAAGGACTCGACGGGGCGCACGCCGTGATCCGCCCTGCTGACACCGATCTCGGTGCTGAGCGTCAGCGCGGCCTGGTGCCCGCTCGGCGCGAAGTCGACACCCGCGATGTCCGCCGCGACGTCGTCCAGCACCGAGTCGGCCTGCCGCCAGAGTTGCGCGGCCCGCTCGCCATTGGCGGCGAGGGGGCTGCGCACCGCCACCAAGCGCTGCCGAAACGACTCGAGGACATCGTGCCGGACCGCGGCGGAGAAAATCGGATCGTCGTCGTTCGCCACGTATGACAGGACAATCACCCCCCAGTTGGGGAGATCTTATCCCATTCGATGCCGGTGTGCCTTGGCCCACAGCGATTGCGGCCCGACCGTTCAGGCAAACTGCAAACAGGTGAACAGCGTGAGGTGCGCGGCGTACTGCGTGGTCATGAACACCTGATATGGCCGCCGTTTGGTCGACCGGCCGCCGGTACCGGCGGAGCCGAGCGCGACGAGCGCGAGCGCGACCGAACCGACGGCCACGACGATGGCGACCGGCAGCAGGTACCCGGACGCCGAGGCGCAGGCGACGAACGCCCACCCCACCAGGCTGGCCGCCACCGCCATGACGACCCGGGCGGGCTGTTCCCCCAGCAGCACCGGCAGGGTTCGCCTGCCCGCGAGGCGATCGCCGACGGCGTCCGCCAAGTCTTTGGTGGAACCGGCGAAACCCATCCACAGCGACATCATGGCGCCGAACAGCAGGACCGGTCCCGGCAGCACGGATACACCGGCGACGGCCCACCCGGCGAGGTAGGTCAGCAGGCCGAGGGCGATCACCGCGATCGCGAAGCCTGCCATGGTCCGCTTGAGGGGACGCGGTCCCATGGAGTAGGCCCAGCCGACGGCCAGCATCAGCGCCACGATGACCAGCATCGTCACCGAGACCGCCGCGCCGAGCACGAGTCCGGCCGCCGCGAGCAGCCACACAACCCGGGTCGCGGTGTCCGGATCGAGGTCGCCGCGCGCGATCGGCCGGGCTAACCCGTTCGCGCGGTCCTCCACCACGTCCGCCACCCCGTTGAGCAGGTAGATCGCCCAAGTGGTCGCCAGCCAGGCCAGCGCCCCGGTGGCGACGCGGGCAGCCGGGACCTCGTCGGCCGCCGTCCCCGCCAGGCACACCCCGGCGAGCAGCCGGAGCAGGAAGACGACTTGGACCACGGGCCGCGCCTCGCGCCAGGCGAGTCGCACCGACCAGATCCACCAGCGTGGGATGGCCAGTTCACGTGACCGGACCAGCACGACCATGGTTCCCCCAAGTGACCATCGAATGATCCTTCTCCAGTGATGTGCTCAATGGTGATCTGCATACCCCGTACCCACCTCGCTCAGACGTGCAATCGCCACTACGACCTTCGTGACATCGAGAGCACCACCATCGACCCGAGTCCCTCCACCGTTCCGGGGCGCGATCTCTCGCCCCCTGAATCGCTCGACTTAAAGTCGGTCAGGTGAGTGGGGCGGTACTAAAATCGATGACGACTGGGGCTGATCATCCGGTGTTCGAGTTGGTGGCGGGTCACGATTCCGGAACCGTCTTCGCACGGTTCTTCGGTGATTTCACGCTGCTCGTCGGCGGCCGCGAGGTGAACCGCTGGCAGGCGGGCAAGGCCCGGGAACTGTTCCAGTACCTCCTGCTTAACCGCGGTCAGGTAGTACACCGCGAGCACCTCTTCGAGGTACTGTGGCCAGGCCGCACGTGGTCACCGACCACGAGTTCGCTCAAGGTGGCCGCGCATTCCGTCCGGCGGATCCTCGACGACGCCCCCGGTGCGGGTCGGGCACGACCGGCTCACATCACCAGCCAGGACCACGGCTACGCGCTGCACGCCGACGGCGTCCGGCTGGACGTCGACGAACTCGACGCGAGCATGGCGGCGGGCCACGACGCCGAGGGACGTGGCGAGAGCGACCTGGCCCGCGCCGCGTACCGCCGGGTCGGCGACCTGCACACCGGCGACTTCCTGGCCGCGCAGCGGGCCGACTGGATCACCGAGCGGCGCCAGTTCCACCGCTCCGCCGCCCTGCACGCCCTGGCCTGGCTCCGCGACGACGCGCTGCGCCGACACGCGGACGCCGAGGTCATCCGCCTGTGCGGGCGCATCCTCGGCATCGATCCCTGCAATGAGGAGGCGTACCAGACGCTGATCCTCATCCACGGCAGGCGAGGCGAACTCGGTCAGGTGCGCGAGTGGCACCGGCTCTGCGTCCGGCGCCTGCTGGGCGATCTCGACCTGAACCCGTCCGAGACCACCCAGCGGATATTCGCGCGCGCGGTGCGCGGCGAGCTGCGCACCGCCTCGCGGTCGTTCACCCAGGCTCTGGCAACCACCTCGGCTTGACGATTCCCAGCCATTCCGTCGAAAAGGAGAATTCCGTGCTCATGGTCAACGACGTCGGCGTGGACACGCGGGTCGAGCCGTCCTCCGCACATGGAGAATGGTCTCGACGACTCGTCGACCTGAACCGCGACGAACTGGCGCAGCACGCCCAGTACGTCGAGAAGTCGGCGAGTGAGCTCGGCGTCTGGGAGCGGGGCGGGTACATCCCGCTCCAGCCGTTCCTGGTGAGCACCGCGGCGCGGAGGCACCTGCAGAGAGTCCACTCAGGACTCAAACAGCTGCAGGTCGGGTACGCGTCGGACGTCGCGCAGGGCGACGCGCGCCGGCTGGCCGACGCCGTCGGCTGGAGCCCAGCGGAGAGCTGGTTCCTCGGCGCGAAGCGACCGCTCGCGGACGCCCTCGGCGCCAGTCGGTCCGATGTCTTCGTCGCCGGGGGTCGACCGCGGTTCCTGGAGATCAACATCGGAACGTGCCTGAACGGGAACATCTCGTCGTCCGTGCTCGGCGAGGTCTTCCCGAGCACCCCGGTCGGCTCGCAGATCGGCCAGGACCACCCCGTCGAGGGATCGTCCTATCTGGCCGAGCTGATCCGGTGGGTTCGGCGTGACCGGTCGGGTGGACCGGTCAACGTGGCCCTCCTCGGTTTCCGCGACGACGCCTCGGAGGCGTCGCTGCGCTGGGCCGACGAGCAGGCGGAGCGGTTCGCCGCGGTCGGGATCTGGTGCCAGTTCGTCCCGGTGGACGAGGCGGAGATCGTGGACGACACCCTCTGCTGGCGGAACAAGCGCTACGACGCCGCCATCCGCTACTTCATGGCGTCGGCGCGGGTCGCCGAGCACCGCGACTTCTTCCACGCGCTCGAACACGCCACGCGGACGACCCTGTACGGGTCGTACGTCTCCCAACTGTTCGCCAGCAAGACGCTACTGGCCGACCTCTACCAGAACGACCGGAACACGGCCAAGCAGCGGCGACTGCTGTCGTACCTGCCCTGGACCGCGCGGCTCGTCGAGCGGTACGCCCGGAAGGAGGGCATGCGGATCGATCCGATCGCTTGGGCGGCGGGGCACCGGTCAACGGCCGTTCTCAAACCGGGGAACCAGTTCGGCTCACGCGGCGTCGTGGTCGGTGCGCTGACGTCCGACGCCGAGTGGCGCGAGGCGCTGGCCGACGGGGTCCGCGCAGGCGACCACGTCGTGCAGGAACTCGTGGAGCCCGACACCTGGTCCTGCATGTACTGGCACATCGAGTCGGAGTCGCTCGTGCGCGTCGAATCCCCGGTTCTGCTCGGCCAGTTCGATGTCAACGGAGCGGATGGCGGGTGTCACGTCCAGCAGCCGATCAAGGGTAGCGAGGTGGATCTCCTTACCCGTGACCGCGATGTCTCGCTCGGCTGCGTCATGTCCGCGTGAGCGGGCGGAGCCGTCCTGCTGGCCCCGGCACCCTCCCCCGTCGGTGGTGCCGATGAGCGCCACCGCAGGGGCCAGCCCGGCACCGGCTCCCACGCCGTGGGTCGCCACCACCGCGGCGCCTCACAGCACGACGTTGGTCGACGCCCCCTGTGCGTGGTTCACGACCATCGGGTTACCACCTGGGGTGTGTCGGAGGAAGATCCCCGAGTTGACCCCGTCCACCACGTAGGGGCCCAGCACGTACGTCACCGGCAGCCGCTTCACGCGTCCCGCCGCCGGGTCGTAGAAGTCCATGTCCAGCGGGTCGGCGTCGACGATCTGCTGGAGGACCGAGTCGCGATCGGCCGCGGCAGTCCTGAGCCGCTCGGCCCACTCGGCCGGATCGGTGTTGCGTCCGATGAGGACACCCTGCCCCGCGCACGAGTCGATCGGCTTGAGGACGAACGCCTCCCGCTGCCCGACGGCCAGGTCGAGCAGGTCATGTTCGCGATCGGCGAAGGACACCGCGCCGTGTTCGACGCGCCTGGTCCACGGTATGTGGGCGCGGACGAAGTCGCGGTCCGCTTCGGACAGGGGCACCGATTCCTCGCTCAACCAGGCGAAGACCAGCTTGCTGGACAGCGCCAGGCACGAGTCGGAGGCCAGGAAGACCGTGTCGGCGTGGGCGCGCGCGATACCGGCGAGCGGGATACCGGCATCCTGCCACGGCCCCGAGAGGAAGTGCTTCAACGCGATCGAGTACCGCCGGTCGGGTTCGTCGAAGAACTCCGGTTCGACGAAGGCGCTGTCGAACCCATGTGCTCGCAGGTATCGGGCCTCGGCCTCGAAGTAGCGCGCGTCGGCGATGTCGGACTCGCGCATCGACCCGACGATGGCCACCGACTCCGGCAGGTCTCGCGCCGCGCAGATCCGCCGGTAGAACTCCAGCCTGCTTCGGAACGGCTCCGGATCACCGTCCCCCGGCTCGAGCCCGTACAGCCTGCGGTAGGCCACGCGCAGGTGGTGGGTCGACACCGGGTCGGCGTTCGCCGCCCCGAAGTTGCACTCCAGGAAAACTGGTGTGCCACCGCTCAGCAGGACGTCGGACCGAACGTTGCACCCGGAGTACTCGATCTCGTGTGCCGTGCCGCCCGCGTTCAGCAGCGGCAGGTCCGCCAGGGACAGTCCAGTGCGGCGCGCCAACTCCGCCGGATCGCCGGTCAGCGCCCAGCACACCCGGCGCACCAGGTCCGCCAGCCGGAGGGCGGCGGAGTCCACCGCTGCTCGAACGGAATCGGCCAGCACCACCGGGCGGACCGGCACCAGCGCGCCTGCCGCGGCGAAGGGCAGTCCGGCGAGCTCGTCGACGAGCAGGCGGGCCGCGCGGCCCGCCTGCTCGTCACCGAACCCGGCCGCGATCGGGAGTTCGTGCCACCGGTCCACGGTCACCTCTCAGAACAGGAAGGCCAGGCGCCGGTCTTGGCGCAGCGCGTCGACGTCCAAGCCCTCTTCGGCCAGGATTGACCGCGCCATCGGCTTGATCTCGGACTTGTCGATGCCCGCCTCGGTCCGCAGGCGCTCCTTCTGCGCCGCGCTCAGCTCCTGGTACTGACCGGTCACGCCTTGCGCGACCAGTTCGTCCGCGAGCAGCACCTCGAACAGGTCGGTCAGCCGGAAGCGCGCGAGGTAGGTGGCGTTCGCGCCCTCCGTGCGCATTCGATCGCGGTAGCTGCTAGCGCCCACGTGGACGATGTCGTCATTGATCTGGACGTTGTCCGGGATGACGCGCTTGGTCGTGAAACCGTTGGCCCGCAGCACGACCTCCGCCATCATCGGTGTGTCGACGAGCCACCCGGTCCGGCGCACCTCGGGACCGAACCAGTTCCCGACGAGGTGGCGGCGGCGGGTGTTCACCGTCCGGCCGTTGTCGAAGACGTCGAGCAACCCGTCGTGCGGGTTGAGTTCCCTGTCGCCGTCCACGCCGAGCACCTGCTGGAGGTGGCGGTGGTGGTTGTCCTTGAAGATCCGGGAGATCGAGTACGGGGCGGCTCGGCCGACGTTCGTCGGCTCCAGCGCGTAGCTGTTCAGCGTCGTGTTCTCCGCTCGCAGCACCTCCCGGACGTCCTTGTTCCACACCACGAGCGGACTCATGGCGAATCCCCCGGGGTCATAGGTGAAGGCCGTGTGCGAGCCCACGTCGGCCGCGTGCGGGGCGAGCAGCTCGTCCCAGACGGCCGTCTTGAGCACGAAGCAGTCGGCATCCACCCAGCCGAACGCGCCGGAGGTGCCGTCCATCAACATCTCGTAGACGAGCTCGTTGTCGAACCGCTGTTCGTGGTTGAACACCGGACGTCCGGTACGGGCCAGGAAATCGATCTCCGCACCGCTCAGGTTCGTGCCGACGACCAGTACCTGCTGCTCCTGCGGCACGAACTCCAGGGCTTTCGCCGCGAAGTGCAAACCACCCGTCCGGAAGGTGAGCCCGAGCACGGTCGTGTCCGTGTCGAGCAGCCCGACGTCGGCGAGGAAGGCGGTGAACGCCTCCCGCACGGGCTTCTCGACGCTGTCGAGCTCCGCTTCCGACGCGACTCGTTCGATCGTCATGGATCACCTTCCGGTGTCGGGATCGCGTGCCTCGCGGACCGGGAGGTCACGCATCCGGGCGATGGGCGAGAGGAGCAAGAGCACGGAGGGCAGCAGGCCCATGGCCACGCACACCCACAGGGCACCCCTGGTGCCGAGCTGTTGGCCGAGCACACCACCGAGCAGAGCGCCGAGGGGGACGGCGCCGAACAGCACGAGCCGCATCGTGGCGGTCACTCGGCCGAGGGTCTCCGGCAGGCAGTAGTCCTGCCGGAACGCCCCGGCGACCGTGTTGTACACCGTGACGCCCAGGACCGGCACGATCGCGCCGACCGCGAACAGGGCCAACCCGGGCCCCGGTGTGGTCAGCGGCTGCAGCAGCGCGAAGGGCGCGGTGACGACCGCCGACGCCACCAGTGTGCGAGCGGTGCCCAGGAACGACGCGACGCGGCGGGCGATCAGCGCACCGATTAGCGCGCCCACCCCCCACAGCGCGAGCAGGGTCCCGGTCGTCCCGGGGTTCAGGCCCACCGTGCGCACCAGGAACACGACCACCAGGACCTCGGCCGCGCTCCCGGCGAAGTTGGCAAGCGCCGCGTTGACCGTCATCACGCGCAGGAACGCGTCGTGCGCGACGATCCGGACGCCTTCCCGGACGTCGTGGAGGAACCCCCGCCTCCGCACCCGTTCCACCGGTGCCCGGCCGCGGCGGATGCCGAGGAGACACGCGACGGAACAACCGAACCCGACCGCCGCCACGAACAAGCCGGTCGCGGGTCCGGCGGTCTGGGCCACCGCGCCGCCCAGGCTGGGTCCGAGGATGAGCGCGGCGGACTCGCTGGCTTGCAGCTTCGCGTTGCCCTCGATGAGCTCGTCCCGGGTGACCAGCGCGGGCCAGTACACGACGCTCGCGGTGCTGGAGAACACCCCGGCGGCGCCCACCAGCAGCGCCGCGAAAATCAGCAGCGGGACGGTGACCACCCCTGTCCACGCGGCGGTGGTGAGCCCCACGAGCACCGCAGCCGACACAGCGGCCGCGGTCATGAGCAGGGGTTTCGGCGGCACGCGGTCCACCAGCACACCCGCGGGCAGACCGATCAGCAGCCAGGGGGCCCAGGTCGCGGCCATGAGCACGCCCACGGTCACCGGTCCGGCGTGCAGCGAACTGAGGGCGAACAGGGGCAGGACCACGCCGACGACCGCCGTGCCGATCCGGTTGATCGTTTCGCCCAACCAGAAGAGTCCGTAGTCCCGCTGCCCGAGCAGGCCCGCGGTGAACCGTCGGCGCTTGGCGCGGCCCGCGGGCGCGGCGTCGGTCTGACCCGCGGGCACCGGGTCGCCCCCGTGGGCCACGACGGCGGCCGGGGAGCGGTCCTCGGTCATCTCGACCGACCGATCACCCGACGGCGCCCATCGGGAAGCGGTCCACATGGGACGGTGGACGGGCGGCGGGCGAGACTTCCACGCACGGACCCATTGAATACCGCGAAGCCCACGATGCCCCCCATCGCATTGTTCGGTCTCCTCAGGCAACCACGGCGAACATCACCTGTCAATGTGCCCACTAGACGGTGATCGACACCGTCCACGAAGCGGTTGCTGCGCCGTTCAGGTGAAGCGACAGGGCTCTCCTTGCCTGCCTGCGGGGGCACTGCTACGAAAGTATAGGGATAGCCTCCCGTTGTGGGGACTGGGGCTGGGACGAGTGAACTGAAAGGAATATGGTTCGCGTGGCAAACGAAAAGTTTGCAAAGCTCGGCAGCGGTGGCGATAGAAGCCAGCTGGCCGAGTTGGTGACGCGTACACACTATAATTCCGAAGAAATTCCACTCGCATTCGAGGCTGACCGGGACGTCGATTTGCCGTCGTGGGTGGCGGGCCACCGGGACGCGCTGCGCGCCGGGCTGCACGACAGGGGCGCGGTGCTCCTGCGGTCGCCGGGCAGACCGAGCTTCGAAGCGGTCGTCGACGCCTTCACCGAGGCGCTCGTCGACTACCGCGGCGGCGCGGCGATCCGGAGTCGCACGAACGACACCACCTACACCGCGAGCGAGTACCCGAATGAGCTGGAGATCAGGCAGCACAGCGAGTTCTGCTACTCCCACGACTGGCCGATGCTGCTTTTCTTCCACTGCGCGACCGCACCCGGTGATCGCGGGCAGACCCCGCTCACGGACAACCGCAAGGTCCTGAGGGAGATCCCGGCCGAGATCCGGGCGGAGTTCATCCGCCGCGGGCTCCTCTATGTCCGCGGCTACGGTTACAACCGGACGTGGCAGCGGTCGTACGAGACCGACAGCCGCCAGGAGGTCGAGGCGCTCTGCGCGGCGGAGGGCAGGCGGGCGGAGTGGGTCGGCGACGACCAGCTCCGCACCTACGAGACCCGACCCGCAACCGCGCGCCACCCGGTCACCGGTGAAGAGGTGTGGTTCAACTACGCGCACGGGTTCCACATCTCCCGGATGGACGACGGAATCCGCGATGTGCTCTCGACGTCGCCGGAGGACACCGACGAGCAGCTGTGGCCCAACAACGTCTTCTGGGCCGACGGCGGCGAGATCGATCCGGAGATCATCAACGTGGTCAACGACATCGTGGCGTCCTGCACGACGCAATTCGATTGGCAGGAAGGCGATACGCTCATCGTGGACAACATGTTGTGCGCCCACGGCCGACGCCCCTACACCGGACCGCGGCGCATCCTGTTGAAGATGGCGGAGTCGTACGCCGAAATCGCCGCGGAGAACAGGTGAACACCGACCAGCCGATCGCCTACGACCCGAGTCCCTTCCAGCGTTCGACATTCCACGCGCGGCCCCGGCACCTCCGAGCTGTTGTCGACATCCCCAAATCCACACCCGCGGAGCTGCGCGCGGTCATCGCGGCGGTCGTGGCGCGCGCCGGGGTGCTGACGGCTCGGCCAGTCACCGTCGACGGCCTCCTGGTGCCGCGACAGGAGCCGACGAGTCCGAGGTGGACGGACACCGGCGGCCGATCGCGGCTGACCGCGGGCACGCTGACGATCGAGGTCACCCCGACGGCGGCGGGCACTCGGCTGGTCGTCGAATGCGACCCCGCGTTCGCGGACGCCACGTCGATCGGACTGCTGTTCTCGGCCGTCGTGGGCCAAGCCCTCGGCGACGTGGACTTCTTCGACGTCGCGGCAGGGCACAACGCGATGGTGCGGTCCGGGGAACTCGCCGAGGAGACCGCCTTCTGGGCGGATCCCGCGCTGCGCGTCCCACCCGGAGCGCTCACCCTCGCCGAGGTAACCGGTCCCGCCGGTGCGGCAGACCTGGTTCCGGTCGAACTCGACTGGGAAGCGGCGCGGGTCGTGGCCGACCGGGCGGGCGCGGGCGTCGCGGACCTGGCGCACCTCGCGCTGGCCGTCGTCCTGCGCAGGATCGATCTGCCCGCACAGGCGCTCGGCATCACCGTCGACGCGCGCGAGGTGATGGGGCTGCCGGACGTGATCGGCCCCCTCACCCAGGTCGTGCCCGCGCCGTGGCGGCTGGACGTGACTGACGACGCGGTCACCGCGCTGCGCGCGCAAGCGCAGGAGCGGGCCCGGACGACGTCCATGGCGGGCGGTCCGGCACTCGACGATGAACCGCCTACCATCGTGCTCAACACCAGCGGTCCCGCGGTGCCACCGGGTTGGGAGCTGGTGTCCTGGTCATGTCCGGTCGACGGCCGGACCACGCTCGGCGCGCACCGGCGCGGGGAGGCACTGGTCCTGTCAGCCGAATCCGCCGACGCCGGTGTGCTGCTGTCCATGTGGGGTGCGCTACTGGCAGACCTGCTAAGGCGTCCGGAGACAGCTCTGCGCGATCTCGCCTTGGTACCGCCCGGGCAAGCGGACGAGCTCGCGCGCGAACTCACCGCCGAGGTCTCCCTCGCGCCATCGCTGGTGGAGCGGTTCAACGACCACGTCGCGGCCATCCCCGACGCGCCTGCCGTCCGCCACGGTGACACGACCTGGACCTACGCCGAGCTCGCCGGGCGTGTCGACGGCATCGCCACCGCGCTCGGTGAACTGGATCCCGGCGCGGTCGTCGCGGTGATCGCGGACCACGAGCCCGTCGCGCTCGCGGCGTTGCTCGCCACAGCCTTGCGAGGTGGCACTTTCCTGCCGCTCTCCCCCGACGAACCCGAAGCCCGGCTGCGGGACGCGGTCGAGCGCTCAGGTGCCCGTGTGGTGCTGGTCGGCACGCGGGCGCGGATCCCGGCGAACGGCCGGGCCATCGTGCTGTCGGAGGTGCGGGCCGGGACCCCGGGCGGTACCACTGCCGCGCCCGCGGACCCCGGGCGGCACGCGTACCTGCTGCGCACCTCCGGGTCGACCGGGGTGCCGAAGCTGGTCGGCATCCGCTGGTCCAGTGTGGACAACTACCTCCGCTGGGCGGCGACGGCGTGGCTCGCCGACGACGCCGAGATGCCGGTGCTGTCCAGCCCCGTCTTCGACGCCTCGCTCAAGCAGACGCTCGGCGTGCTATATGCGAGCAGGTGCGTGTGGATGCCAGCGTCCGATCGCCTCGACACCGCCGCCGTGCACGCCGAACTCGCCGCGGCGGGCGTTCCGCTGGTGCTGAACTGCGTGCCGAGCTACCTGGCGGTGCTGCTCGACTCGGCACCGGACCGGCTGCCGGTACGGCGGTTTCTGTGCGGCGGCGAGGTGCTCAAACCCACCGTGGTGACGCGGCTGCGCACCCAGTGGCCGGACGCGGAGGTGTGGAACCTCTACGGCCCCACCGAGGCCACGGCCACCGCGACGGCGGGGGTGGTCGTCGACCCCGACGACATCACCGTCGGCAGGCCGGTCGCCGGAGCCGGTGTGCTCGCCCTCGACGCGTTCCGCGGCGTGCTCCCCCGCGGCGTGCGGGGCGAACTCGCCATCACCGGCCCCGGGCTGGCCACCGGGTACGTCTCCGGGGACGGGTCCCCGTTCGTCCGCCTCGCCGTCGGCGAGCACCAGGTCCCGGCCTACCGCACGGGCGACATCGGCGTGGTGTCCACTTCGGGCACCGTGGCCGTGGTCGGTCGCGCCGACGACCAGGTCAAGGTCAACGGCTGGCGGATCGAGCTCGGCGAGGTGGAGGCCGCGGCGCTGCGCGCCGCCGGGGTGACCGGGGCCGCGGTGGCGCTGGACGACCGCGCGGGCGAACCGAGGCTGCGGCTGTTCGTGACCGGCAACGGGTCAGCGGTCGAGGAATCGCTGCGGACCACGCTGCCCGCGCCGATGATCCCCTCGTCGGTCACGGTGCTCGACCGGTTGGACACTACCCCGAGCGGCAAGGTGGACCGGCACGCGCTGCTGCGCCGCGTCGCGGCGACCGACGAGGGCGCGCCGCCGGAGTACGACACGGTGGAGCTGGAGGTCGCCACCGTGTGGCGCGACGTGGTGCGCCACGGCTGGCCCCGGGCCGACGACGACTTCTTCGGCGTCGGCGGCCACTCGCTCCTGCTGGCTCGCGTGGTCAACGTGCTGCGCTCCCGCGGCTACGAGCAGCTCTCGCTCCGCAAGGTAGTGCGCAGGCCGACCGTCGCCTCGATCGCCGCCGCGATGCGAACCCCGTCGCGGTCCGGTTCAGACTGACAGGGATCCGAGATGTCGCAAGACACACAGCGCCCGGTGACCGCCGACGACTTCCTGGCCGCGGCCTCGGCGCACCTGGGGGTCGACCCGCGCAGGTTGCCGATGGCGACCGAGGAACCCGCTGTCGAGGCCCCCCGCGTCCTCGTCGAGGACCCGGGGAACCTCACCGCCGACGAGGTGGATGCCCTGGCCGCGGGCTTCCACAGCCGGTTCGGCGTCGTCGCCTTCGAGTGCCGCGCCTACGACGTGCGGCCCGCGGTCCACCCGCTGATCCACATCGGGTCGGGGCTGCGCGACCGCGTGCCCTGCCGGTGGCCGGTCGCCAACTGGGAGGACGTGTCCGACGGCACGACGAAGATCTTCGACGCGGGCCCGCGCGACGGCGCGCCGCGCGCCCTGTCCAACCAGGCGCTCGCCGCGCACCAGGACGGGTGGGTGTCGCTGTCGGGCGTGCTCGCGGTCACCGGGCTGTGCGCCGACAGCGCGCCGTTGATGGCCGCCGCGACCTACATCCAGAACGTCGTCCGCCTCGCCCTCGACCTGTGGCGCCGGGACGAGCGCGCGTTCGCCCGGCTGGCCGACCCCGACGCCGTGGCGATCGTGCGGACGTCGGACGGCAAGCGGTGGACCTTCCCGGTGCTCGGGGTGAGCGGCGGCGGGCCGCGGGCGTTCTTCCGCGCCCCGAACGACGAGTTCGACGTCCTGCCCGGTTCGGCGGACCCGGATCTCGCCCGCGCGGTGGAGTTCCTGATCGAGCACACCCAACCGGATTCCCCGGGGTCGACCTACACCCGACTCGACCAGGCAGGCCGCGGTTTCTTACTGGACAACCACCAGTGCGTGCACGGGCGCACGGCGTTCGTGGACGCGGACGGGCACAAGCGCGTCATCGCGTCGAAGTGGTGGGCCAAAGACGACCGGTACCGGGACGTCCGCTGGGGTGCGCCGGAGGCCGTGCCGGGCCGGTGACCGATCACCATGGGGGGACTTCATGCACGACAACCTCGTGCCGCTGCGCGGCGGCGGCGGGCCGACCGTCGCGTTCGCCCACCCGTCCAGCGGCTTGGCCACCGGGTTCCGCAGGCTGGTCCAACACCTGACCGGACCGGGCCCGGTGTACGCCTTCGAGAACCTGGAACCAGGTCCGGCGGACCTGTGCTCGATCGCCGCGCTCGGCACCGAGTACTGGAACCAGCTGCGGGCGTGCGCGCCGGGGCCGCTTGTGCTCGCGGGCTGGTCGTTCGGCGGGCCGGTGGCGTTGCGGATGGCCGAGGCGGCCGAGGCCGACGGCGCCGAGGTGGCACACGTGGTGTTGATCGACTCCGGCAGGCCGGACCTGCTCGCACCGCGGGCGGAGACATCGGTCCGGCGGCTCGCGGGGCTGTTCGAACTCGACCCGGACTCGATCGGCGGAAGTGACCTCGACGGCGACGACCTCGACCGCGAACAAGCTCTCGAGCTGGTGGCGCACCTGCTGCGCGCGACGCACGCCAACGACAGCATCGAGGTCGCGGACCTGCGGCCCTTCGTCGAGGTCTTCGAGTGGCACGTCGCGGCAGGCAGGCGGCCTTGGCGGGTGCCTGCCGTGCGCACCCCCGTGGTGCTGGTCCGGGCGCGCGACGAACCCGGCTGGCACGACGCCCCCACCGACCTCGGCTGGTCGGCGGTGCTCGGCGGCCCGGTGGACACCCACTGGACGCCGGGCACCCACTACGACCTCATGTCGGGGAAGAACGCGCCGCACCTCGCGGCGCTGCTGAACCGGCTGCTCGCCCGCGTGCCGGTCACCAGCAGGAAGTGGAGTGATTCGCGTGACTGACCGCGGCTACGACCCCGACCTCGACATCGCGGTGGTCGGCATGGCGGGTCGCTTCCCGGGGGCCAGTGACGTCACCGGGTTCTGGCGGGCGTGCGTGGCGGGCACCTCGAAGGTGTCCACTTGGGACGGACCGAGGCGCGGTGCCGGGCAGGTGCTCGCGGGCGGCCTGCTGTCGGATCCGGACCTGTTCGACGCCAACGCTTTCGGCGTCACCCCGGCCGAGGCGGAACTGCTCGACCCGCAGCACCGGGTGTTCCTCGAGGTGTGCTGGCTGGCGCTGGACGACGCGGCGATCCGCGACGACCTGGTGTCGGTCTACGCCGCCGCCGCACCGAGCCGGTACGCACCTGTGCCCGGCGCGCGCGACGACCTGAACGCGCGGTACCAGCAGATGATCGCCAACGCGCCGGACTACCTGGCGACCAGGGTGAGCTACCTGCTGGACCTGCGCGGTGAGGCGGTCAACGTCCAGACGGCGTGTTCGTCGTCACTGGTCGCCGTCCACCTCGCCGTGCAGAGCTTGCGCGCGGGCACCAGCGACGCGGCCCTCGCCGGTGGTGTGTCGATCGATCCCGACCAGCACCTCGGGTACGTCCACCAGGAAGGCATGATCAGCTCTCCGGACGGCGTGCTGCTGCCGTTCGACGCCGCGGCGCGGGGGGCCGTACCCGGCAACGGAGCGGCGGTCGTCGTGCTCCAACGGCTCGGTGACGCGCTGGCGGGTGGGCGGCGGGTGCACGGGGTCATCCGGGGCACGGCGGTCAACAACGACGGCCGGGACAAGTCCAGCTTCATGGCGCCCGCCCCACGCGGGCAGACCGAAGCGATCGCGTCGGCGCTGGCCGACGCGGGCGTCGACGCCGGGACCATCGGGTACCTGGAGGCGCACGGGACCGGGACGCGGTTGGGCGACCCGATCGAGTTCGCCGCGGCGTCCCGCGCCTTCCGGGCGTTCACCGACCGGGAGGCGTTCTGCGCGCTCGGGTCGCTCAAGGCCAACTTCGGTCACCTGGACCGGGCCGCGGGCATCGCGGCGCTGGTGAAGGCCGTGCACGTGGTGCGGGACGGGGTCGTGCCGCCGCTGCTCGGGTTCCGGACGCCGAACCCGCAGGTGGCGCTCGCGGGATCACCGTTCCGCATACCCGGCGTCGCGGACACCGCGTGGCCGTCGGACGGCCCGCGGCGCGCTGGCGTCAGCGCGTTCGGTGTCGGCGGGACCAACGCGCACGTCGTGGTCGAGGAGTACCGGGAGACGCGGACTCGCGTGAACGCCGTGGGACCGTTCGCGTTGCCCCTGTCGGCACACGACGCCACCGCGGTGGCCGAGCTCGCCACCGGCCTCGCGGACCGTGTTCAAGCGGCGTTCGCGGGTGTTGCGCGCACGCTGGGCGCGGGGCGCCGCGATCTTGGGACGCGGGCCGTCGTCGTGGCCCGGGACGGCGAGGAAGCGGCCCGCCAGCTGCGGGAACCCCTGTTGACCCAGAGCCCGGGATCGGGGTCGCTGGCGTTCCTGTTCGCCGGCCAGGGGGTCGCAGTCCGGTACGACCCCCGCGAACTGCTGGACCGGTACGCGGTCTTCCGGCGGGAGATCGAGGCCTTCGCGGACGCCCACCGGATGTCGGTGGACGACCTGCTCGACGGGGTGAGCGGCGGTCCGGAGAAGTACCGGGGGCTGGCGTACCAGCCGTCGCTGGTGGCCGTGCAGGTCGCTCTCGCGCGGCTCGCCGAGCACCTGGGCGCGACCCCCTCGGCGTATTGCGGGAGCAGCATCGGCGAGTACGCGGCGGCGTACCTCACGGGCGTGTTCGGCCGCGCGGAGCTGATGTCCGTGCTCGGTGCGCGGGACCGGTTGATGCGCGCCACGCCAGAGGGCCGCATGATGGCCGTGTACTGCGGCGCCGAGCAGATCACCGGGCTTTTGGCGCCCGGGATCGAGTTGGCCGGGGACAACGCCATCGACCGCGTCCTCGTCAGCGGCACCCCGGACGCGATCGAGCGGCAGGTCGAGGTGCTGGCCGCGCGGGGTGTGGAGACGCGCGTGCTGCCCGGCCGCATCGCCCCGCACGGCTCGATGATGAGCTCGGCCGCCGACGGACTGCGCGAGGTGCTGGCCTCGACGAGCCTGAACCGGTCGACGGGACTGCCCATCGTGTCGTCCCTCACTGGTGACTGGGTCACGCCGGACCAGCTCGCCGGTTCGGAACACTGGGTGCGCCACCTGTGCCGCCCGTTCCTCATGCGGCAGGCGTTCGAGGCGCTCGCGCGGTCCGGCTACCACCGGATGGTCGAGGCGTCACCGGGCGCGGCCCTGACCAAGCTCGCCGCGCGGGCCGTGGCGGCCACCGGGCAGGCGGTGACCCTGGGTGGTCTGCCGGGAGACGAGGCACTGGTCGCGTTCCTGGGCGGGCTCGGGGCGCTGTGGAGCCAAGGCACGCCGGTACGCTGGGACGAGGCCAACGGCACGGCGGGCGTCGAGTTCGCGAGCCTCGCCCCGTACCCGTTTCGCCGCCGCCGCTTCTGGAACCACGCCCTGCCGACCGTTCCCTCGCTGGAGGGCCTGCCCGCGGGCAGGACCCTGGCCCGGCCCTCGTGGCGGCCCGCTCAGCCCACCGCGGGCGGACTCCCACGGCACGTCGTGCTGCGCGGTGGCGACGGCGGCCTGGCACCGGCGCTCGAAGCCGAGCTGATCCGGCACGACGTGCGGGTAGACCGGCTGCGCCCGGACGCGCCCACGCCGGAGGCCGGGGCCGTGCTGATGGATCTGACCCTGGTGGACGGGGGACCCGACGAGCCGACTTCCTGGCTGGACGCAGGCCTGTTCGGTCCGCTCGACGCGGTCCGCCTGCTCGCCCCGTCCCGGTTCATCGCGGTGACCCGCGGCCTGTTCCCGGTACTGCCCGGTGAACAGGCCGATCCGCGGCTCGCCGCCGTCGTCGGCCTCGTGCGGTGCGCGCCGCACGAGTGGCCCCGCCTCACCACCGCGCTGGTCGACCTCCAAACGGACGACGTGAGCGCGCTGGTCACCGAGCTGGGCGCCGACGAGGACCGTGACGTCGCCTACCGCGACGGCGTGCGGTACCGCCGGTACCACGAGCCGATCCACTCGACCGCGCCCACGCGACTGCGCGATGGCGGCGTCTACCTGGTGCTCGGCGGCACCGGCAGACTCGGACCGGTGGTGGCGGCCGCGATCGCGGCCGAGGTCCGCGCCGAGGTGGTGCTCACCGGGCGGAGTCCCGATCGACCGCGCCCGGAGGCCGAACGGGCTCTGCTCGACCAGGCCCGTGGCCGAGGTCTCGCGGTCGTCGAACGCCGCCTCGACTCGAGCGACCCGGCGGCGCTGACCGCGCTGCTGGACGAGCTGACCCACCGGCACGGTCGGGTGGACGGCGTCTTCCACCTGGCCGCGCACACCGCGGTCGACCAGTTCCCGCTGCTGGCCGACGTCGATCCTCCCGGCGCGTCGGTGGTCGTCGACGCCAAGGTGCGCACCGCGGCGAACCTCGCCACCGCGCTCCGCGACCGGGACCACGACTTTGTCGTGTTGTTCTCGTCCATCTCCACGCTGATCGGGGCGCTGCGGTTCGGACCTTACGTGAGCGCGAACGCCTACCTGGACGCGCTCGCGTCTCGGATGTCGACCGGGATCCGACCGTGGCTGTCCGTCGTGTGGGACAGCTGGACGGCTTCCGGTGCCACGACCGAGGACGCCCTGGGCTCCTCCGACGGCGCCGGTCTGCTACGCCAGGTGCTGCGCTGCGACGAGCCCGTGGTGTTCGCCGTCGCGGGGGACGTCGAGCGGCGCCGGGCGGCCGTGCTGGCCGATCTCGCCGCGGTGGCCGACGCCGCACGCACCGCGGTGGCGCCGGACGGGGCGTCGCCGACGCGGAACGCCGTCCTGGACACGATCGAGCGCGTGACGGGGCACCGGATCACGGACTCGACGCGCAGGCTCGCCGGGCTGGGCATCGACTCGCTGCAGATGATGCAGATCGCGGCGCGCCTGCGGCCGGTGCTCGGGCCGGAGGTGTCCCTAGGTGCGATCCTCGCCGCGCGGTCCCTGTCCGACATCATCGGACTCGCCGACCGCGACCGCGCGGACGACGCGGTGCGCGGCGGTCCGGACGTGCCCGCGGTGGAGCCCGGCGAACTGTCCAGCGTCCAGCAGCGCCTGTGGTACCTCGCGCAGTTGGAACCCGACCTCCCGACCTACAACGTGCCGTTCGGCTGGCGGCTGCCGGGAACGGTCGACGACGCCGAACGCGCCGTGCGTGCCGTGCTCGCGAAGCACGAACTCCTGCGGTCCACCTACCGGAGCACGGCCGACGGCACGCCGCGGCGGATCGTCCTCAACGCCGACGAGGTCGAGGTCGACCGGGTCGAGCTGACCGGCGCCCCGGACGAGGCGTTCCAGACCGCGGCGCGCGCGTGCGTGGACCGGGTGTTCGACCTGGAACGGGCGGCGGGGCGGGTCCTGTTGGGGCACGTCGGCGGCGGCGGTGTCCGCGTGCTGTTCGTGTTCCACCACATCTCGATGGACGCCTGGTCGGCGCGGATCATCCGCGACGACCTCCGGCGCGCGCTGGCGGGCGCGCTGGAGCCGCCGAGTGGGGGCTACCACGAGTTCGTGCGCTGGGAGCACGAGGTCCGTTCGGCCGCGGACTATCCACGACACCTGGAGTTCTGGCGCACGGGGTTGGCAGGTGCTCGGCCGACCGAACCGCCTGCCGACGAGGGCGTGACCGCCGCGCCGGGCACGGTGGGCCTGCTGCACCGGTTGGTACCGGGTGATGTGACCGACCGGCTGCGCGAGGTGCTGCGGGCGGAGGGCGTCACGCTGTACACGGCGGGGTTGACCGGGCTGGCGCTGGCGCTGGCGCGGTGGTCCGGTGAGCGGGACGTCGTCGTCGGCACGAATCTCGCCAACCGGGCACGGGTCGAGTTCGAGGACGTCGTAGGCATGTTCGTGGACCCGGTCGTGCTGCGGCTGCGGCCGACCGAACGACCCGACGGCACGGCCGCCACGACGCTCGGCGACGCGCTCGCGGGCGTGCGGGCGAGGTTCGCCGAAGCGCTGGGCCACGCGGAGGTGCCCCACCTGGACGTGGCTCGAGCGGCGGGACGCGGCGCGCTCTTCTCGGTCATCGCGACCATGTTCGCCACCGAGGACGCGGACGGCCTGCCCGCGATCGACGTGCCGCTCCCGACGACGTCGAAGTTCCCGTTCGCGATCGAGTTACTGCCCCGCGCGGACGGCCTGCTGCTGCACGTGCTCTACGCGGCCGACCGCTACCGGAAGTCCACAGTGGAGCGTTGGGTGGCGTACGTCGAGGACTTCCTGCGCACCCTGGCCAAGGTCGGGGTGGAGGCGGCGCTCGACGCTCCAGACGCCCCGGCCGCCGCGGAGCGGTTCGCTCGCCGGTGGAACCGGGCAGGTGCGGCGGAGGACACCCCATGGGCACCTTGATCGACGCCGTCCTGTCCCACGCGGACGACCGCGCGGCGCTGGCCGACGGTGCGGGACGCCGCTGGACGTACGGTCAGCTGCGTGCCCGGGTTTCGGCCGTCGCGGCGGACCTCGCACGCGGCGGTGTGGGACCGGGCGGTCGTGTGGCCGTGGTCGGCGAACGGACCGCGGACACCGTCATCGCGCTTCTCGCCGCGCTCCATGTGGGTGCCGCCTACTGCGTCCTGGACCCGGACCTGCCGGCGGCGCGGCGCGAGGTGGTCCTCGACGCCCTCGCGCCGGACCGGGTGCTCGTCGTGGCGCGAACCCCGGACGGCGTGCCCACAGCGCCGTTCCCCGGCCGCCCCGACGACCTGGCGTACGTCATCTTCACTTCCGGTTCGACCGGCACGCCCAAAGGGGTGATGGTCGAGCACGGCAGCGTGTTGAACATGCTGCGGTCGTACGACATCCTCGCACCCCCGGGCGACCGGCTGGCCGGTTCCCTGGTCGCGCCGTGCGGGTTCGACGTGTCGGTGTGGGAGATCTTCTCGGTGCTCACCCGGGGTGGCGAACTGCACGTCCCCGGCGCCGAGGCGCTGCGCGACGGGGAGGCGCTGTGGCGGTTCGTCGTAGCGTCGAGCGTGACGAGCGCCTATGTGCCGCCCGGCCTGCTGGGGTCCGTGGTAGCCGCGGCGGAACGGGACCGGACCGGGCGCGTGGTGCTGGACCGCGTGCTCGTCGGTGTGGAGCCCATCCCGCAGGGGCTCTTGGACCGGTTCCGCAACGCGGTCCCCGGCCTGCGCGTGGTCAACGGCTACGGCCCGACCGAGGCGACCATCACCGCGACGCTGCACCTGCTCGACGCGGTCACGGAGCCCAATCGGCGCACGCCGATCGGCGGGCCGGTGCTCGGTTCGGAGGTCGAACTGCTGGACGACCGGCTGGAACCCGTCCCACCCGGGGAACTGGGCGAGATCGTCGTCTTCGGCGCCTGCCTGGCCCGCGGTTACCTCGGCGCGGCAGGCGGCGGGTTCCAGGACGTGCGGGGCAGGCGCGCCTACCGCACGGGTGACTATGCGCGGCTGCGGCCGGACGGCGCGCTCGAGTTCGCCGGGCGCCGGGACGGCCAGGTGAAGATCAACGGGTTCCGGGTGGAGATCGGCGACGTGGAGGCCGCGCTCGTCGCGGTGCCGGGCGTGCGGCGTGGCCTGGTGCTCGTCACCGGTGATCCGGGTGCGCTCCGCCTGATCGCGGCGGTCGAGGTCCTCGGCACGTCGGGTTCCACCGTCCACGAGCACCTCGCGGCGCGACTGCCCGCGTACCTCGCGCCGTCACGGGTGATCGCTGTCTCATCCTTTCCGCTGACCGCCAACGGAAAAGTCGACACGATGGCGTTGCTGGCTGCCGACCGGCGGCGGCAGGCGGACGCTTCGGGGTTCGTGCCCGCGGCGACCGACGACCAGCGCCGCGTCGCGGAGGCGTGGGCGGCGGTGCTCGGCGTCGCGGAGGTCGGGCTGGACGACGACTTCCACATGCTCGGCGGCACCTCCCTGGACGCGGTTCGGATCGCGGCGCGGCTCACCGATGACAGCTCGCTCGTGCCCGCGACCGCCGTGCTCCAAGCGCGGACGGTGCGTGGGTTCTGCGCCCTCGAACCGTTGCTCCTGCGGGTGTCCACTCCTGCGGAGCCCGGGCGCTACCCCGCGTCCCGCGCGCAGGAGGGTCTGTGGGCGTGGCGGCGGTTGCGACCTGACGACGCCTCGTCCACGGTGGTGCACGCGATCGACCTGGGCGAGGTGGATCCGGAACGAGTCCGCCGAGCGCTGACGGCCGTGGTCGCGCGGCACGAGGCGTTGCGGACCACGTTCCACGGGACCGGTGCGGGTGTCGAACAGCTCGTCGCCCCGCCGCGGCCGCTCGACCTGCCCGTGGCCCCGGTGACCGAACGGAGCGACGTGGACCGGCGGTTGCGGGACCTGCTCGGACACCGGTTCGACGTGGCGGTCCGGGCGTGGACGGCGGAACTGCTGGTGGGGCCGGACTTCACCGCGCTGGTGTTCGCCGCGGACCACCTGGTGTTCGACGGCGAGTCCGCAGCGGTCCTGGAACGGGACCTCCTGGCGGACGGGCCGGGGGCCGCCGTGGCGGGAGCGGCGTCGGTAATCACGCGGCCGACCCTGGAACGCGCGGCGGTGGCGCGCGCGTACTGGGCGCAGGTCCTCAGTGGACTAGCCGACGTCCGGCCGCTGCCGGAACCACTGGAACGGACTCCCGCCGAGGGGCGTCGGCGCCTGGCGCGGACGCTCCCGGACACCACCCGGGCACTCGTGGCGGCACTGGCTCGAGCGGAGCGCACCACGCCGTTCGTGGTGGTACTCGCGGCGTTGAAAGCGTTCCTGCGGGCGCGGTGCGACGCGGCGGACAACGTGGTGTCGATCGCGGTGTCCCAACGGCAGTCCGCCGGGTGCCCGGACGCGATCGGGCACTTCGTCAACCTCGTACCGGTGCGGGACGTCGAGCCAGACGACGGGCTGTCGTTCGTGCGGTACCTGGCAGGCGTGGTGGATCTGACGCGGGAGTCCCTCGCGCACGGCGACCTCCCGTTCGAGGACATCGTCGCGATGCTGCCGCGCCCGGCGGGCGACGGCGTCGCGCCCGCCCGCGTCGTGCTGGCCCAGGAGGCCGCGCGCGGACCGCGGTCCTGGCCGCGGATCCCGCTCAACTCGCTCCACGACCTGGCCGTGTTCCTCGCCGATAATGGCGTGCTGACCTGGGTCTGGGACACCGCGAGAACACTGCCCGGGACGGCGGAGTGGACCGCCGAGGCGTTCGAAGCGTTCCTCGCCGCGGTCGTGGCGCGACCCGACCGACCACTGGCGGACGCACCCGTGCTCGCCGCGGCCGAAGCGGCGTTGATCTCGACCACGGCGGACGGGCGGGAGGTCGACCACAGCACCGTCGTCGACCTCGTGGCGCACCAGGTCCGAACCCGCCCCGACGCGGTGGCCGTGCAGGACGGCGACCGCCTGGTCAGCTATGCCGAGCTCGACCGGCGAGCCGAGGAGATCCGGGCGAGGCTGCCCGCCGGACCCGTGGTCGCGATCGTGCTGGCCAAGTCGGCGGACCTGCCCGTGGCGATGCTCGCCGTGCTGCGAGCCGGGTCCGCCTATCTTCCCCTCGCTCCCGAACACGCGCCGACGCGTCTGGCCGACCTGATCCGGCGGTCCGGTGCGACGGCGTGCGTCACCTCCTCGGACTTGGCCCGCGTGCCCCACGGCACGTCGACCGTGCTCGTCGACCAGCCCGGTGACCGACCGGCACCGGAGGCACCGCGGTTGACCGCCGGGCAACTCGCCTACGTCATGCCGACCTCAGGGTCCACCGGCGAACCCAAGCTGGTCGGCGTACCGCACCGCGCGGTGGCTCGCCTCGTGCACCGCAGCAGCACCTTCCCGCTGGACCACGACGACCGCACCATGCTGGTGTCCAACTCGTCGTTCGACGCGGCGACGTTCGAGATCTGGGGCGCCCTCGCGAACGGCGGTCGCGTTGTCGTGCCCACGGTGGAAGAACTGCGCGAACCCACTCTGCTGTGCCGCGCGATCGAGCGGCACGGGATCACCGCGGGCTTCTTCACCGTCACCCTGTTCCAGCGGCTCGTGGCGGCCGAGCCGTCCCGGCTGGCGGGGATGCGGCACCTCCTGGTCGGCGGTGAGGCCGTGCCACCGGCGCTCATCGCCGAGGCAGCCAGGCACATCCCGCGGACCTCCCTGCTGAACGGCTACGGCCCAACGGAGAACACGACGTTCTCCTGCTGCCACCGGCAGACCGAGAACGCGCCCGCGCTGCGGTCCGTCCCGATCGGCGCACCCATCACCGGGTCCGGCGCCGTCATCGTGGACGCCCGCCGCCGGCCATTGCCGATAGGTGTCGCCGGTGAGATTCTCGTGACCGGCGCGGGACTCGCGGTCGGCTACCTGAACGACGCCGAACTCACCCGGGGGCGATTCGTTCGCTTCCGCGACCGAGCCGCCTATCGGACCGGGGATCTGGGCAGGCTCCTGCCCGACGGCACGCTGGAATACCTCGGCCGTATGGACCGCCAGGTCAAGGTCCGGGGGTTCCGGGTCGAACCTGGCGAGGTCGAGGCCGCGTTGGAACGGCACCCGGCCGTGCGCCGCGCCACCGCCTACGGCAAGGACGTCGCGGGCGCGAACACACTGCACGCCGCGGTGGAAGCCGGGGGCGTGAGCGGCCGGGAACTCCGTTCGTGGCTGGCGAGCCTGCTGCCGGACTACGCGGTCCCCAGCCAGATCGCCGTAGTCGAGGCGTTCCCCATGACAGCCAACGGCAAGCTGGACAGAGCCGCGCTGCTCCCCGAACCGAGCGCCGAGCCCCCGGGGGAACGCCCGGAGCTGGAACACAAGGTGGGCCGGATCTGGTCGGAGCTGCTCGGCCTGCCCGCCATCGGACTCGACGACGACGTGTTCGCGTGCGGCGCCGACTCCATGACGGTCCTGGCCGTCACCGAACGCATCAGGCAGGACCTGGGCCGGGCCGTACCGGCCCACGTCGTGTACACGGTCCGAACCGTGCACGGCCTGGCGAGCTACCTGCGCGATTCCGCCGCGGTCGACGATTCCGGGCTGCGCGAGGCCACCGAAAGGCGTGCCGCGGTGCGCCGAAAAGCTCGATCGCGCCGAACCGGGCCGGGTGGGTGAAATTCCCGTATCGGCGACCCGACCCCCAAACAATGCTTGTCCACACGGCCGGCCTGAGATTCTTCCCGACAACTCGGCCAACGTCGGGATAACCCTTCATGACCACGTGATCACCACCTCAGATACTCTCGGCGACCAGGTCCCGATCACACTGATGGCGGTGTGCGGAACCGGCGGTGGAAACTACATTCGAACCGCTGGGAATAATTCGCGACCATATTTCCTCCCATCCCTGAATTCGGAGGTCGATCTCGTTGATCGCACTCGTGATGCCCACGATCTATCCCCCGAATGTGCTGACCTGGTACCGCGAGATCGTGCCCGACATGCAGTTCTTCGTGATCGGTGACGAACACACCCCCGACGACGAGATCCGCGCGGTGTTGGACTCCATCGGCAACGCCAAGTACTACTCTGCCGCGGACCAGCGCGCGCTCGGCTACGAGTCCTGCGACCTGATCAGCTGGCGCCACCCCGGCCGCCGGTCGATCGGCTTCCTGGAGGCGGTGCGAGCGGGCGCGGACATCGTGGTGACCGCCGACGACGACAACGTCGCCCTGGACCGGGATTACTTCGCCCACTTCGAGCGGCTGGTCGGGTCCAACTTCGACGGGCTGCAGGCCTCGGCGTCCAACGGGTGGGTGGACGCGGCCTACTTCCTGCAGCCCTCGGTGCACCACCGCGGCTTCCCGCACCAGCTGTGGCACCCGTTCGAGCCGCCCGCCATCGGCTCGGCGACCGGTGTCCGCGTCGGCGTCGCCGCAGGCCTGTGGCTGGGCGACCCGGACATCGACGCGGTGACCCGGATCGTGGAGCAGCCGACCGCGCTGACCGCCTCGCCGGTCGCGGACGCGGGCTTCGTGCTCAACCCGTCCTGCTACAGCCCGTTCAACTCGCAGAACACCGCCTTCGCGCGGGAGCTGCTGCCCGC
The DNA here is from genome assembly GCF_000482865.1 of Actinokineospora inagensis DSM 44258. GTDB lineage: Bacteria > Actinomycetota > Actinomycetes > Mycobacteriales > Pseudonocardiaceae > Actinokineospora > Actinokineospora inagensis. The sequence continues at coordinate 47,513 of NZ_AXWW01000055.1, forward strand.
GATGCTCATGCTCACCCCCTACGGCCGCTTCGACGACATCTGGTGCTCGTACCTGGCCGAGCGGGTGATGCGCGAGCACGACTGGGCCGTGCACTACGGCAAGCCCTACGTCTGGCAGCAGCGCAGCCCGCACAAGCTGGTGCGCGACTTGGCGGTGGAGCTGGAGGGCATGGAGGCCACCCTGCGGTTCACCAAGGCGCTCGACGACATCGAGCTGCCCGGCAAGTCCATCGCCGACGACGCCGCCCACATCCACCGGTCGCTGGCCGACACCGAGTTCGGCCGGATGTCCGAGCTGGGCCTGGCGTGGGTGCGCGACGCCGAGCGCGCCCTGGGCTGAACCCCGGACCACCGGCCCCGACCCGCCGACCGACGACCGGCCCAGCACCCGAACAGGAGCCCCCGTTGACCGCACTGCCCACGCACCCCGAGGTCGCCGCGCTGGCCACCGGGGTGCTGGCGCGCCTCGGCGTGCCCGACCCGTTCGACCCCGGTGGCGACCTCGCCTGCCGGACCCCGGTCACCGGCGGCATCCTGGGGCGGGTGCGCGGGCACCGGCCCCAGGACGTCGACGCGCTGGTCGGCCGCGCGGACCACGCCTTCCAGCAGTGGCGCCGGGTGCCCGCCCCGGCGCGCGGCCAGGTCGTGCGGGAACTGGGGCAACTGCTGCGCGAGCACAAGCGCGATCTCGGCCTGCTCGTCAGCATCGAGGCCGGAAAGATCCTCGCCGAGGGCTTGGGCGAGGTGCAGGAGATGATCGACATCTGCGAGCTCGCCGTCGGCCAGTCCCGGCAGCTCTTCGGCCGGATCATCGCCTCGGAGCGGCCGGGGCACCGGCTGATGGAGCAGTGGCACCCGCTGGGCGTCGTCGGCGTGCTGAGCGCGTTCAACTTCCCGGTCGCGGTGTGGTCGTGGAACACCGCGATCGCGCTCGTCTGCGGGAACACCGTGGTGTGGAAGCCGTCCGAGCACGCCGTGCTCACCGCGCTCGCCTGCGACCGGCTGCTCGCGGAGGCCGCCGTGCGCGCGGGGGCACCGGACGACCTCGGCGTGCTCGCCCTCGGCGCGGCCGAGGTCGGCGCGGCCGTGGTGGACGACCCGAGGGTGGCATTGGTGTCCGCCACCGGGTCGACCGAGACCGGGCGGGCCGTGGCCGGGCGGGTAGCGAACCGGTTCGGCCGCTGCCTGCTGGAGCTGGGCGGGAACAACGCCGCGGTGGTGTGCCCGTCGGCGGACCTGGACCTGACCGTGCGCAGCATCGTGTTCGCCGCAGCGGGCACCGCGGGCCAGCGGTGCACCACCCTGCGCCGGGTCATCGCCCACGCTTCCGTCGCGGACGAACTGGCCGAACGGCTCGTGGCCGCGTACCGGAGCCTGCCCATCGGGTCCCCGCTCGACGAGGGCACCCTGGTCGGGCCGGTCATCAACGCGGTGGCACACGAACGGCACCGGGCCGCCGTCGAGCAGGCCGTCGCCGAAGGCGGGCGGCTGCTGCACGGCGGCGACCGGGTGCTCGCCGACGACGCGGCCGATGCCTGGTACGTCCAGCCCACGCTGATCGACATGCCCGAACAGACCGCGGTGGTGCGGCGGGAGACCTTCTCCCCGCTGCTCTACCTGCTCACCTACACCGACCTGGCCGACGCGATCGAGCTCAACAACGCGGTGCCCCAGGGCCTGTCATCGGCGATCTTCACCCGGGACGTGCGCGAGGCGGAGCTGTTCGTGTCGGCCACCGGCTCCGACTGCGGCATCGTCAACGTCAACACCGGCCCGTCGGGTGCGGAGATAGGCGGTGCCTTCGGCGGCGAGAAGGAGACCGGCGGCGGCCGGGAATCCGGTTCGGACGCCTGGAAGGGCTACATGCGACGCGCCACCAGCACCGTGAACTACTCATCCGACCTCCCCCTCGCCCAAGGCGTCTCGTTCGGCTGACCAACTGCCCGCGGGCGGATCCCGCTCGTGACAACCGACCGGTGGCACAAGGACCCTCACGTCGTGGGGTCCAGTCGTCGGTTTCCCAGCGGGCGCCGTAGATGAGGCCGGGGTCAGGTGGCGGAAGCGGAAGTGGACCTCGCCTGCCGTGTCCACCGGGTGTTGGTGCATGTGGTTTGTGGTGGGGTGGCCTAGCAGGGTTCAGACGTACCGGGTTTCGGTCTTGTCCGAACCGGACGCGGAGGTCGACAAGTTCGCAGGGCGTCGGCTATCCGGTCCGCGTGGACGCCGGATCGGTGGCGGTCAGCTTCTTGTCCTTGACGTTCCACGTCTGCGACGAGACCTTGCCGGTCGCGTCGGTTGTGGCCAGAAGGCCGCCGGCATCGTCGCAAGTCACCTTGGTGGAGAACCCGATCGCGGGAGTGATGCCTGCGATGTCGGTGTAGGCGATGCGGTTGGGGCGGTCGTAGCGGTAGAAATGCTGCGGCCGCGACGCGCCTGAGGAAGGCGCGGGGTTGGTGACCGAGGTGGCGACCGGTTTGGCCGCCGCGGTGTTGTCGTATCCGATCGCGGTGTGGGTGTCGGCGGTGTCGCGGACGCCCGGGTTGACGGCGACCCAGTCGGCTGCCAGTGGGTCGCGGACGCCGGTGAGGATGCCGTTGGTGTAGGTGTGGTCGGTGATCTCGCTGCCCGGGTCCTCGATCCGGAACAGCTGTCCTGCTTGTACCAGAGCCGGAGGTGGTGCCGTCCCAGTAGGCGATGCGGCACAGCATCTGCGCGGGCGGCAGCGTGTCCGCACCCGACGGTGGGGTGGCGCCGCCGTAGCAGTCCTCGCCGGGTCGGTTGTAGAAGAGCTGGTGCTGGCGTTGGACACCGTGTCCTTGATCTGGACCAGGCGGGACGGGGTGCCGTTGTAGAGGTTCCTCCTCGCGTGGCGGCGCGGGGCGCGCGCCGATGTTGCCGACGCCGTTGGGCAGCGAGGGCGACCGACGAGCGGTGGACCCGGACCGTCGCCGAGCCGAGGGACACCAGGTCGGACTCAGCGACATCGTGGTGACCCGCGCCCGGACACCACCCACGGTGAGCAACACGGACCGCACCACAAGTCGACCCGAACCCACAGCACCCCCCCCAGAAGAACCTGGAGCCGCGGTCAGCGACCGCCCACGTGATCGCCCCACGGACCACCCGAGGGCGACAGCACCCCAGGGCGGTCCCCGACCCATGTCCCTACACCCATCCGCGCCACCTACGCAGCGAAATGCTCCCAGCCCTGCAACAGGCAGCCACCACCTCGCCCTGACCAGCGCAAACACCCATTCCGAGGTGCAAGTCCCCCGCAACCAGGATCCGGTGATGATGTTGCCCATGTTTTGCGGGTCCTGCCGGGGGCACTCGCTCTAGGCGAATCGTGCCTGCGGAATGCGCGGGCCTTTCGGGGTCTCGGGCAGAACCGAGAGGCCGACCTTCTTTGCGGCGTCCCTCTGGTGGCGCAGGGGATGACAGCGCCCGAGCACAGTGATCCACCGTCGGCGGTGCGGCGGTACGCGGGCGGTCGGTAAGGTCGGTGGTGGGGATCCGGCGAGGGAGGACCGATGAAGCGGAACATCACGTGCCCGTGTGGGGAGCACATCACCGGGACCGACGAGGACGACTTGGTGGCCAAGACGCAGGAGCACCTGCGGGAGAAGCACCCGGGGCACGAGTACTCGCGGGACGAGATCCTGTTCATGGCGTACTGATCGGGCGTTCTGTCGCTCGGTGAGCTTGCGCGTGGGCGGCGGACGCGGGTTGGCCGTTGGCGGGGCTCTCCTTGGTGCGCGCGGACTTCCCGCGCGGCGGTGTGTGGACTGGGCGTAGTCGCGGTTGTCCGGGTACTACAGCGGGACCGGCGGCACCTTTAGCACGGCACGTTACTTCTTCGGCATGGCGTCGCTATTGCCGGGTTGGCTTGCGACAAGCCGCTGTTCGCGGGCGCGACCGTCATCCCCAATTGTTCGGCTACTTTCGCCGCGCTGAACTGGGAATTCTCCCGCGACACGAGCACCGCCGCCGAGGGCGAAGGGACTGCATCGTCTCGCCGTGTCGACGCGTCCTGCTCGCCAGAGCCGTCGACAGACATTGGTCGCGATCCGGTACAGCCAGGTCCGCACCCGAGGCCCGGCGCGCGTCGTGCCACTCACGCGCTTCCTCGCCCGCACCATCACGTCTTCGACCTCGTCGAACGACTCGAATCCACCCCGCCATGATGCGCTACCGGTCCTGAGCAGCGCTTATGTGGACAACTGGTATAAGTTGACCCACTATATAGGTCAAATTATATCTAATTGCGGGAAATTTAGGATCGCCGTAAGATGCTTTGTAGACCCGGGCTTCGAAACCACTTCCAGCCACTCGGCTGGTACACCGGAGGGAATACGTGGAGAAACCCTGGAAGGCCGTTGCCAAGGCGATAAGCACGCGAATGACCGAGTTGGACATCAACCTGGCGCAACTGGTGAAGAAATCCCAGGTGTCCAAGTTGGTGATCCGGGAACTGCGCGAGGGTGACGTCGTCCGCAAGCGCAGCCCGCGCACTCTGGAAGCGGTGTCGGTGGCACTCGAACTGCACCCCCAATACCTCTGGGCCATCTCCAAGGGCGAGCCCCCACTCGGCGTCGACGACCCGGTGGTCAGCATGGACGACAGCACGACCGTCTTCGAGTTGTTCATCGCCCGCGTGAACAAACTCGAGAAGCGGCTCGACACCATCGACCTCAACGGCAAACGCATGGAGAAGAGCCTGCGCTGGCTGATCGAGAACACCGACGGCCCCAACAAACCCGACCTCGACCCAGCAGGCTGACCCAGCGGCTCACACCCCCAGCACGCGCAACAGGTGCTCGGTAAGTTGCCGCACGTCGTTGGGTGTGTTCTGCAGGTTGTTCCACCGCCGCTCGTCGTCGGTGAACCGCCAGGCGCCGGAGGTCCAGGCCACGTGCGGCCGAAGTCCCTCGATCGCGTCGACCAGGTTGTCCGAGCGCACCTGGTCGGCGGGGACCTCGTCGGTGAGGCTGTCCATGACGTAGCCCAACGACTGGATCCCGACGCCGTGGGTGAGCCGGGACTGCCGCGGCGGCTTGGCCCACTCCTCGGGGAAGGTGTCGCGGACCACGGACCAGAACTCGATCAGGTGGTCCAGCATCCGCCGGACGTCAGCGGACCCGTCGGACGGGTCCCGGTACTGGTAGAGCGCGCCGTCGGTCAGGCTGTTCTCCACCATCTTCAGGATGCTGTTGTCCTTGATGTAGCCGTCCGGCGCGGTCGGCGTCGCGATGATCCGGAAGAACGGGCTGCGCTTCTCCCCGTTCAACCGGGTCATCACCTGCGCGGGCAACTTCCGCTTCACGTACGCGGGCGGCAGGTGACCGGTCGTGTCCGGCAACAGCTCGTGGATCAGACCCTTCGGCAGGGCTTTCGTCGAGTTGACCAGGATGAACTGTGATCGCTGCTCGTCCTCGGTGTCCGCGATGAACCCCACCACCGCCACCGGGAACTTCCGGATGTTCGCGTCCCGGATCGCCGCACTCCGCTGCTGCCCGTCCACCAACCACGCCGGCTTGCGCTCCTCCGCCTGACCCTCGTCGACCGGGATCACCAACTCACCCATCACCGAGTAGTCCACCGACTCGCCCTGCATCACCGCGGGCACGAACTCCACCCGCTTGTCGAACGCCACCACGATCGCGTTCGGCAACATCGCCCCATCCGACTCCAGATACCGGCGAATCGCCCGAATGTGACTAAGCACCTCCGGCCGCTGATACCCCTGCAACTCCTCACCCTCATCACGCCGCACCCGCGACACCGCCGCGAACCCCGGCAACTTCTTCCCATCCACGGCGAAGCAGTAAATCCGCCGCCGCCCCTGCCGAACCTCCAACGCGGGAAGGCGCAGGGTGT